>JAEZRE010000001.1 GCA_023412915.1 Bacillota bacterium | reverse complement strand
TATTCGCAGCTTATTATCTCGCCTTCGATACCCAGCTCCGAGCTGTCGATATTCAGTTTGTTGATATGCAGGTCGACCCCCTTTACGACCAATATGCCTAACTCCGTATCTGCGATGACGCATTCATCGTTGAAGCTTTCTACGTCTATTACCCCGGAAATACTCAATTTCTCCCTGTTTTCAAGGATCAGGTTGGAAACCCTGGGCTTCGGTACTTTTTTTTCGTCAGTCATCAATATCCCTCCCCGCAAGATCGGAAACGACAGGTCACAAGCAGGATCACAGCATTCCATAGTTGATTTATATGCATGTACAAGGGGTATAATGCCAAAAAAAATAACAGGGACAATTCCCTGTTATTCCTTTGCAAGTATAATGGCGACCGGCGGGATACGCCTCCTGCCGGTACCGGCCACAAGTTACGGGTATTTGATCGGACCTGCTACGAGTACCAGTCTATTTGATCAAATACATTTCCTTTGAATCGGCTTTTGCCGTATGCTCGGCTATGGATGTCACCTCTACAGTGGTCAGGCTGCTGCCGAACCTTATTTCGATGACGTCCCCGATTTTTACCTCCGAACCCGGTTTGGCCGTTTTGCCGTTTATCGTCACATGCCCGGTCTCGCAGGCCTCGTTCGCAAGCGTCCTGCGCTTGATAAGCCTGGAAACCTTGAGATATTTATCGATCCTCATACCTTAAGACCCCTATCTTTATCTATATATTACTCGTTCACCATATCCTTGAGCGCCTTTCCAACTTTGAATACCGGCGCTTTTGAAGCATTTATCGTGATTTCCTTTTTGGTCTGCGGGTTTCTTCCCTTCCTTGCAGCCCTTTCACGGACTTCAAAGGATCCGAAGCCGACCAGCTGGACCTTGTCGCCGTTCACCAGGGCTTCCTCCACGCTTTCAATAAAAGCGTTCAAAGCCTTTTCCGCGTCGACCTTCGTAATTTCTCCCTTGGATGCTATGCTGCTGATAAGATCCGCCTTATTCATCAAAAATCCTCCTTCTCCTTACCTCATACCTCATCTTTAGACTTTTTCGGGAGCCTCAACTTTGCCTCGTTCCACAGTACGTCCATTTCAGCCAGACTCATGTCCTCAAGTTTTTTGCCTTCCTTGGCGCTCTGCTGTTCGATGTACTCAAACCTTCTGATAAACTTGTTGACCGTTCCGGTAAGAGCCAATTCCGGCTGGATCTTGAGGAATCTGGACAGATTGACGAGCGCAAACAACGCATCTCCCAGTTCATCCGTTATTCTTTCCACATTTTTACTTCTGTATACATCCCGGAGCTCCTGAATTTCCTCGTCTACCTTGCCGAATACGTCTTCTATATCGTCCCAGTCGAATCCGACCTGCGCGGCTTTTTGCTGGACCTTGTAGCTCCTCATCAGCGCCGGCAGATTTGAAGGGACATCCTTGAGTACGCCGGTCTGGCTCTTGAGCTGCTTTTCCTTCTTTTTGATTGCCTCCCAGTTCTCTATCACCTGTTCGGCGGTATCGGCCTTCGCATCCCCGAATATATGCGTATGCCTTGAAATAAGCTTCTGACAGATCTCGGTCGTAACGTCGTTTATATTGAAGACACCGTTTTCCTTCGCAATCTGAGCATGGAAAACGATCTGTAACAGCAGGTCGCCGAGTTCGTTGCAGAATTTGCCCATGTTGCCGCTGTCCAGCGCCTCCAGCACCTCGTAAGTCTCCTCGATCATATAGATCTTCAGGCTCTCATGAGTCTGTTCCCTGTCCCATGGGCAGCCGTTTTCCGCACGGAGCCTTTCCATGACCTGCAGCAAGTCGTTGAAATCATATTTTTCCTTCATCATATCTATGTCTCCCGTACTTTATGTATACAATCCGCACCAATGTATCCGGACTTATTTTATCCCATTTTAGTATCAAATAGCAAGAAGGCCCGCACGAAGACATCGGCTCATATCAGACAAAAGCATAGGTAAAAAGGCAATGGCGTCGGCTCAAGAAACATACTTCGTCAGGGTTCGCCCAAGGATCGGCAGTCAGGCAGGAATAGATCCGCCCTACGCTTTTTTCAGCCTTCTCCTGTACAGCCTGTACGCGGTAAGCAAAGCGCCTATCATGCAGATCGAAGCGGCAACTATAAAAACATACTTCATCCCGAAGATAAAGGCATTTTCATACCCTGGCATCAGCGTAGCCACATGCTTGCCAAGGTTCAGGCTCATGAAATCGTATAGCAGGATCGTTGCCATTGTAGCTCCGAAGACCATACCGAGGTTCCTGACGAACGCATTGATGCTACCGGCAATACCAAGCTTGTCGTGGGTCACTGTAGACATTATGAGCGATGTGTTTGGCGACTGGAACAGCGCGTTTCCTCCCGACATTATCATAATTACCGCAACGAGTGTCGTAAGGTTAGTATATTGCGTCAGGGTAGACATAAGAAGCAAGGCCGCGCTGGTTATCGAAAGCCCAAGGAACGTAAGGAACTCTGAGCCGATCCTGTCCGACAGGCGGCCGCTCAGCGGCGCCACTATGAACATGACGACAGGGCTGACCATCATTATCAGACCGGTCTCGGCAGGAGTATATTTCAAAGCATACTGCAGAAAGAAGGGCTGTATGATGATAACGCAGTTCAGCGCAATAAAGGATGTAAAGGAGCAGAATACGCTCAGCGAAAACAGTCTGTTCTTGAATATGCCGAACTGCAGCATCGGCTTTTCAAGCCGCAGCTCCGTCCTGACGAAAATTACGGCTGCAATGACCACAGCGGCGAAGCCCGCGAGTATCAACGGGTTGGTAAACCCGACATTCCTCCCCACCGAGACTGCGAGAAAGAACATCCCAATCGTCGCGACTAGCAATATTGCACCCTTGAGATCAAGCTTTTCATCGGTCCTGTCTTCGTCGCGGGGAAGTATTTTCATGCCCATCAAATAAACGATGATACCTATCGGCACATTGACGAGGAATATATAATTCCAGCTGAGAAAGCTTATTATCATGCCGCCCAGCGGCGGTCCCACAAGATTGCCGAGCGCGACGAACGAACCGGAAATGCCGAGCGCCCTTCCCATCTCATTTTTAGGATAAGTCTGAGCTATGATGCCCTGACTGTTGGCCATCGTGCCGGCCGCACCTATTGCCTGCACTATCCTGGAGAATATTAACGCAATATAGGAGGTTGAGATGCTGCAGAACAGACAACCAAGCGTAAAAAGGATAAGTCCGATCTGGAATATTTTGATCTTGCCTTTAATATCGCCCAGCTTGCCGAAAACCAGTATCGTAGATGTGACTGCGATCAGGAATGTCGTGACGACCCACGAAATAGCTTCTGTCGTAACATTGAGGCTGCGCGCCATAGTAGGCAGGGCAACATCGATAATGCTGCCCTGCAAGGTTGACATAAAGGTAACGAGTACAACATTTATCAGTATCAGCGTTTTTTTGCTTTTGTTTGTTTCTATTTCTCCCATAAATAATTCTCAGGCATCCGCTGCCGCGTCCAACGTCAGGATAACCAAAACGGGACAAAGTCCCTGTCCCTGAGTCCCACGGTAATCCAAGCAGGGCAAATTCCCTGTCCTCATGCCAAAAAGCACGGTAATCCAAGCAAAACTAAGTCCCTGTCCCTGTTTCCCGCACGCACTTTCCCGAGTCCGGATCGCACACAAGCAGGAAGCTGCCTGTTTTAAAGTTCAGCCCTCTCCATAAAACCGAAATATTTTACCGCATTATTATAACAGATATCCTGCACCATGCCACCTAAAAGTTTTAAATCGTCAGGCACCTCGCCTTTTTCAGCCCATTCACCGATAATATTGCATAAAATGCGTCTGAAATATTCATGCCTCGTATAGGAAAGAAAACTTCTCGAGTCGGTAAGCATTCCTACAAAGCGGCTCAACAGGCCCGTACTCGCG
Source organism: Bacillota bacterium (assembly GCA_023412915.1). GTDB lineage: Bacteria > Bacillota > Clostridia > Acetivibrionales > DTU013 > JAEYOM01. The sequence continues at coordinate 151,231 of JAEZRE010000001.1, read as the reverse complement.
AGCGCGGTCAGCTGCTTCTGCATGCCGTCCTTCTGATCGTTGAACCACCAGCCTGAGCCGAATTGGAGCTTGCCGGGCGTGACGCCATCCTGGAAGCTTCCCGCGATCGCGCTCAAAACGTCATTATCCCTCGGGTTGAGGCAATACAGTATTGTTTTCGGAAGCCCACCCGCATCGTTGATCCTGTCAAGCAGCCTGCAAAGCGCGCCCGCGTAATTCTCGTCGTCTATCGCATCGTAGCCGGTATTGGGTCCGAGCAGCCTGAACTGTTTGGTGTTTACGTTCCTGATGCAGCCGATATGCAGCTGCATTACCCAGCCAAGCCTGTTGTACTGCGCACCGAGGAAAATTAGCATATGGGATTTGTACTTTTTGACCTCTTCGGGATTTATCCCTGAAGTAACTGCGCTGCCGGAGCCGTTCATATCCGTGTTCTGATATCCCTTGCCAGCGCTTATAGCCTTTTTGAATATCTCGTCCGCTTCCGCCTCCGTACAGTCCGCGTAAACCAGGGGCTCAAGGCCATGGTCCGACAAGCGGCAGCCCTTCCCGTGGAAGAACTCCAGCCTTTTCAAGAATGCAGCCTTAAGGTCGTCCAGGGAACGTATTTTCATACCTGACGCCCCCGCCAGCTTACCTATCCATTCGATAAAGCCGGGTTTTTCAATATTTATACCGTTGTCCGGCCTGAAAGCTGGAAACACCCTTACATCGAACGTCTTGTCCTTTGCGATCGCCTCGTGGTACTCAAGCGTATCCACGGGATCGTCGGTCGTACAGAGCGCTTTAACGTTGGAACGCTCGATCAGGCTTCTGGGTGAGAAATCGTGGCCCTGCAGCTTTTTATTGCACTTGTTCCATATATCCTCGGCCGTTTCGGGCGACAGCAGCTCGTCTATGCCGAAATACCTGCGCAGTTCAAGATGAGTCCAGTGGTATAACGGGTTGCCTATGCAGCTTGGCATTGTATCTGCCCATTTCATGAACTTGGACCTATCGTCAGCACTGCCCGTTATATATTGCTCCTCCACGCCGTTTGCCCGCATTGCGCGCCATTTGTAATGATCTCCCCCGAGCCATGCTTCTGAAATATTGCCGTAGGTTTTGTTTTCGGCGATCTCTTTTGGGCTGAGGTGGCAATGGTAATCTATTATAGGCATAGCCTTGGCATAATCATGATACAGCCTGATAGCCGTTTCATTCTGCAGAAGGAAATTGTCGTCCATGAATTTTCTCATTGTCGAATACTCCTTTCTATTTGTTGGACAGATTATTAGGTTGGACAGAACCGGGATTACTCGGGATGGATCTGTCCTGATCGGAGGGCGATTCTGCTACTCATTTTTCACAAGAAGCACATCGAAGAATCATCCCTTACTCAAAGTGGGGCAAGGTCCCTGTCCCTCTGTCCCACTTGCCGATTCAGCGTTTAGAACCTGTTGCGGCAGGCCCAGAGCCCGAGGGCGGGATTGCTGATATAGAAGATCTCCTCTCCGTCGGGCATGGTCTGCCAGCCGTCTTTCAAAACCCCCGGATCATAACGTTCGAGGACTTCGGACAACCTGGCATAGCGGAAATTGGCTCCTTCCGTCTCCGACCCGGTCAGCTTTCCGGGCGCGTAGGTTATCGAGAAACGGTCGTCGGAAGACCCATGTATCAAATGGGCAGCGGCCGACAGGTTGCCTTTGAGGTCGTCGTTCTGCCTGCAGAGCTCAAGTACTTTTTTCCGTCCGACATACCCGTACTTCCTGATAAGCTCGTCGTTTCTGTCATCCTCTCCGAATTTGCAGACGCCGGGCGCGATAACGAGCAGTTCCCCTTCGTTCGCTATCGCCATGCGGGTCCTGTATACCGCCTTGTTACCGAGCCAGGTGCTCTTGAATTCCCTCTCGTCCAGGTAGACGACGGCCTTTTTGATCGGCCTGTCGAGGAAGATGATATTCTTCTCCTGACTGAGTTTTACGGCTTCTTCAAAAAGCCTGCGGTTCCTGCCCGCGAACAGACCGTGGATCGAAACGTTCCCCTCGCTCTGTGTGGTAACCGTGAGCACGTAAAGCAGAGGAACATCCTTTATGAAATGCTCCTCCGCATAATCGAAAACCTTTCTGACAGGCGAATGATCGCGCCCCATGATGCGTTCAAGGCCGTAGAAAGCCCCGAGCATATGGGACTGGTTTATCATATTGCTGCCTCCGCAGCCTACAAACAGATTCTTGCTGTAATTCGCCATGCCCACGACCTCGTGAGGCACTACCTGGCCCATTGAAATAATGAGGTCGTAGGATTTGTCGAGTATGTGCCTGTTGAGCTCGACGTCTATCGGTTCGGTCATAAGGCCTTCCGAAACTTCACTGACGAAGTCGCCGGGTACCTGCCCAAGCTTTACGACATCCGTCCTCCAATTATGGACGATGATCGCTTCCTTTGGGACGATCCCCAGGAAGAATTCCCGGATTTCGTCCGGCGTCATCGGCTCGTGAGTACCAAGCGCAGGCATTACGTCGATTTGGCAGCTGTCTTTCAGCATATTGTAGAACATCGCCGTAATCTTGCCCGCGCCGGAGTGCATCCTTGTAAAATCCGGGGGAATAAGCAGTATCTTTTTAAGTTCCGATTTCCGTTCTCCGAGACTCTCCGCGAGTGCGCGGCGCAATTCGTTGTCCGAAATGCCGCTGTTGCTTTCCGATTTTAAAATGATTTCCTTCATGTCTCATCCTCCCGGAATAAAAATTAAATCACACGGTACCACACACATGTGCGTGATACCGTGCGAATAAGCCAAATCAATATCGATTATGAAGCTTTGCCCCGTTCAGCGTCTGGCGGCGATCACACCGTATAGGTCGAGGAAGCCATCGAACCGCTGTGCTCCGTCCAGTTGTAATGGAAGAACTCTCCGCGCGGTTTGTCTGTGCGTTCATAGGTGTGCGCTCCGAAATAGTCCCTCTGCGCTTGCAGCAGGTTTGCAGGCAGCGTTTCGCTCCTGTAGCTGTCAAAATATGAGAGAGCTGCTGCGAATCCCGGAACCGGGATGCCCATGGTTACTGCGGTAGCTATGACCTTTCTCCAGTCGCTCTGGTACTTATCTATGCTTTCGCGGAAATAGGTGTCCAGAAGCAGGTTGGGCAGCTTCGGATCCCTGTCGTAGGCGTCCTTTATCTTGCGCAGGAACTGTGCGCGGATGATGCAGCCGCCCCTGAATATCATTGCGATGCGGCCGTAATCGAGATCCCAGCCGAACTCGGCGGCTGCTGACCTGAGAAGCGAGAAGCCCTGCGCGTAGGAGCAGATCTTGCTCGCATAAAGCGCGCGGCGGATGGATTCCACAAACTGCTTTCTATCGCCTTCGAATTTGACGCCGGACGGCCCCTTCAAGGTCTTCGAGGCTTCAATCCTTTCATCCTTTATGGCTGACAGGCAACGTGCGAAAACCGCTTCGGTGATGACAGGTATAGCAATACCAAGGTCGAGCGCGCTCTTGCTCGTCCATTTACCGGTGCCCTTCTGGCCCGCCTTGTCGAGTATGACGTCTACCATGGCCTTTCCGGTCTCGGGATCGAATTTCGTCAATATATCCCTGGTGATTTCGATCAGGTAGCTGTCGAGCTCACCCTTGTTCCAATCATCGAATACTTCGTGCATTTCCTGCGTGGACAGTCCCAGCACGTTTTTAAGGAGCGAGTAGGCTTCGCAGATCAGCTGCATGTCGCCGTATTCTATTCCGTTGTGGACCATCTTTACATAGTGGCCGGCTCCGTCGGTTCCGATGTAGGTGCAGCACGGATCGCCGTCAACCTTTGCGGATATGGCGGTAAGTATCGGCGCCACCATATCGTAGACTTCCTTGGCTCCGCCTGGCATTATGGCGGGTCCCAGCAGCGCGCCTTCCTCGCCGCCCGAAACACCGGTGCCTATATACCTGTAGCCCTCGGACTCGAGCTGTTTGCTCCTTCTGATCGTGTCCTCGTAGAAGGAGTTGCCTGCGTCTATTATTATGTCACCCTTCGAAATGTAAGGCTTCAATTGTTCGATCGTATCGTCAACCGGTTTGCCGGCTTTGACCATGATTATCATTTTTCGCGGAACCGAGAGAGAATTAACAAATTCTTCGAGTGAAAAAGTCCCTACAACCTTTTTGCCGGTAGTTTCCGTCAGCATTTCGTCCGTCTTTTCTCTCGAGCGGTTATACACCGATACCGAATAGCCCCTGCTCTCTATGTTCAAAGCAAGGTTCTTTCCCATGACTGCAAGGCCTATAACGCCTATATCCTGCTTGCTCATATATCATTCTCCTTTTACTTTATAACATTTTAACTTGCACACTGTTTTATCATAACATTTTTTGCCATATCAGGCATCTGGAACATTCTCGCTCATCCGTCCCGCCTGGTCGAACTGAAAATGTCCGGTCCATATCGTGTGATCGTCCATCCGTCCGGCCTGGTCCAGCCAAAAAGTCCGGTTCAAATCGCATGATCAAATGTCCCGTCCGCCGCCGTCATACTCCCGAAAATGCCGAGAATCCGCCATCTACGGGAACAACTATACCTGTGACAAATTTCGAAGCATCGGAACAGAGCCATACGAGAGTACCCACGAGATCCTCGGGCTGTCCTAGCTTGCCCATGGGAGTATGCTCGATGATTGTTTTACCTCTTTTTGTAAACTCACCTGTTTCAGGGCTCGTCAGCAGGAAACGGTTCTGCTCTGTGAGGAAGAAGCCTGGTGCAATAGCGTTTACCCTGATCTTGTCGCCGTATTTTTTGCAGAGGTCGGTGGAGAGCCACTGCGTGAAATTGCTGACTGCCGCCTTTGCTGCAGAATATCCCGGAATCAGCGTCAGAGGGCGGAAAGCGTTCATTGAAGAAATATTGACGATAACTCCGCCTTTTTCGCTTTCCACCATTTTTTTGCCGAATACCTGCGAAGGGAGTATTGCGCCGCCCATCAGGTTCAGGTTCAAAACCTTCTCCATTGCGTCGCTTGGCAGATCAAAGAATGATACCTCGTCGGACGTGGTGGCCCCCTTCATGTTGCCGCCTACCGCATTCACAAGGATGTCAATGCCGCCGAGTTCCTCGTTCATGGCCTCAGCCACCGATATGATCTCGTCCTTGTCCATCGCGTTGAGCTTATATGCTTTGGCTTTGACTCCGCCGTTTGTGGCTTTCAGTATGTCGTCAACAACTGCCTGCGCTTTCTCCAGGAACAGGTCGCATACAGCCACGTCCGCCCCCGCCTGTGCAAGGCCGATCGCCATCGTTGCGCCAAGTATTCCTCCACCGCCGAGTAAAGCTGCTTTTTTACCTTTCAGGCTGAATAATTCCATGTTAATTCCCCTTTCGTTTGTATATATAAGGTTTTATAAGTCATATGCCTGGTCGGAACACTGCAAATCGCACGGGTCCGGTATTTTATCTCCGAATTATACTCCGAAGGGCTGTATATGGAGTCCCACTGTACCTCCGAAATATATCCCGAAGGGCCTGTATATGGAGTTCCGCTGTACCCCCGAAATATATCGCCGAAGGGCCTGTATTTGCACTTCCACACTAGTCTTTCAAATTTATTATATATTATCTTATTGCAATATTCTTTGCTGAAATTGCTTGTTATTGTGTAAATGTTGCTCTATACTTATTATTAAGCATCGGCAGCATTTAACCGCAAAAGCCAACTGCCATTGCACTGGAGGCAGATATATGAGCCGACTTGAAAAAATCTTCACTTCCAGACAGTACATGAAAAGCGGAGACGATTTCGAGCTTTTTCATTACAAGGACGAACCACCTCTCGAAATAGGTTTCCATAACCACGATTTTTATGAGATTTATTTCTTCATTTCGGGAAAAGTAACTTATATAATAGAGGGAAAATCGTACACTGCTAAGCCCGGGGATATTTTCCTCATAAACAACCGCGAAGTCCACAAGCCCGTTATGGAGTATGGCTGCGTCTACGAGAGGATCGTTATCTGGATAGATCCAGATTTCATCAAAAGGAACAGCACCGAAACCACAAACCTTTTGAGCTGCTTCGACTCCACGCTGAAAAGCAAGCAAAATCTGCTGCGCCCCGACGCAAACATTGAGACAATGATCAGAAGCACCGTTTCCAGGCTCGAGCAGGTCTGCACTGACAACGCGGAAAACAGCGGCTTCGGGAATAGCGGGAGCATCGGGAATAAAGCAAGTCATGGAAACAACGGAGGCTTCGGGAATAAAGCAAGTCACGCAAGCCACGTAGGCTTTGGGAATAACGCAAGTCATGAAAACAACGGAAGCTCGGGAGATGACTCAAGCCTCGCAAGCTTAACCGATTTCGGGAATAAAGGAAGCCACGCAAGCAAGGGCGGCTACGGAGGTATAAGCGGTTTCGGGGTCGACATACTCGGGAACGTCTATCTCATCGAGCTGCTGACATATCTGAACATGGCCTATTTCGACTCTTATAAGGAAAGCATACAGGACGACATCATTTTCAACCGTAAGATAAGCGATATAATCCACTACATCAACAACAACCTCGCGGAGCCGCTGTCGCTGGATATGCTGGCGAAGAAATTTTATATCAGCAAGTATCATCTGTTCAGAGAATTCAAAAAATATACGGGGTACACGCCGCACGAATATGCGCTGCACAAAAGGCTGATCCATTCGAGGGAACAGCTGAAGGAGGGGAGCAGGATATCGGACATCTGCCAGTCCTGCGGCTTCGGCGATTACTCGAACTTCTACAGGTCCTTTATCAAAGTTTACGGCATGACGCCGAAGGAATTTCAACAAAGCCTGCGGTAGCGGGAGTATACGGGCTTACCGACAATATGCGGGGTAAAGTAACGTGCAGAGGTATGCTGCTGATGTAACGTGCTGGAGTAGTAGTACGCTACGTAAAGCAATATTGGCAAGCGATTAGAACACAAAGCAACATTTACACAATAACAAGCAATTATAGCAAAGAATATTGCATTTAAACAGGATATAATTGATTCAAAGAAGTATGATAGAATGCTTAGCGCCCTTCAGGCGCGAATTTCCTTTAAAACATTCAAAGGGAGGGATTCAATATGCAGCTTAAAAAAGATTATAAATACGCACTGGTATGTCCCACAAGCATGGGCGTCAGGATTACACCTGCGAACCGCCAGCCGGTCCACACAAGCGGCCTTTACACGATGCAGGCTACTAGCGCGGAATCCAACGTGGTAAATATCTCGGCAGCGCTCGGAATGAGCGTAAAGGTCCTTACGACATTCGTAAAGGGCAGCGAGATAGCTCAGTTTATCAAAAGCGAGCTTCGCAAGCGCAATCTGGAGTTTGAAGGTCCGGAAGTACCGCAGGGCGGCCCTTGGGGCTACCGCCATCAGTTCAACATAGCAGACAGCGGCTTCGGCATGCGCGGACCGCGCGTACTGAACGACCGTGCGGGCGAAGTCGGGCGCACGCTGAATGTCAAGGATTTCGACATCGATCGCATCTTTGCAAAGGAAGGCGTGGGAATCATTCACTTATCCGGTTTGATAGCGGCATTGTCGCCTGAAACGAGCATATTCTGCCTTGAGCTAGCAAAGGCAGCGAAGAAGAACGGCACACTGATCTGCTTCGACCTCAATTACAGGGCGTCCTTCTGGGTCAACCGCGAGAAGGAGCTACGCGACATATTCTCGCAGATAGCGGCTCTGTCGGACATACTGGTGGGCAACGAGGAAGACTTCCAACTGGCGCTTGGCATAGAAGGTCCTGAAGCGGGCGGCAGCGGAATAGCCAAGAAGATCGACGGTTTCAAGGGAATGATCGAACGTGTGAAAGCAGCTTACCCGAATGTTTCGGTATATGCAACTACGCTGCGTCAGGTCGTAAACGCCAATTCACACCTCTGGGGCGCTATCATGCTCAACGGAGGAGAGTGGCATGTCATCGAACCGAGGGAAATCCCGGTATACGACCGTATCGGCGGAGGTGACGCATTTGTGGGCGGATTGCTCTACGCGATACTCAAGGGCTGGGAGCCTGAGAAATGGCCGCAGTTCGGCTGGGCAACAGGTGCGCTGGTCGTCACACTGCCTGAGGATTACGGGCAGCCAATAGACGAGGCACAGGTCTGGAGTATATACGAAGGCAACGCACGCGTTAAAAGGTGATCACGTAAAGGGTGAAGTTTAAAATTACAACGGGATATAACGGGGTTTATGAAACAAAGCGTTGAAAGGGAGTGCGAAATATCGCGCTCCCTTTTAAATTGTAAGTCAAGGATTAGCCGGGGGATGGGAGAGGCTGTATGGATGCTTGATGAAGCGACTTAGCGGTACATGCGAATGCAGAATCAAGTTGAGGCAAATCCGCCACGGATGGCGGATTTAGCCGGATACGGCAGGGATGCCGTTGGAGGCGGCCGAATAAAGCAGAGCATGAGCACTTGGACCGCTAGGAGCATTCATCCTGTATCCTTACAGCCGCTCCCGTCCCCCTGTTTCACTTCCTCTGGAGGTACTCGGCCGTGTATTTGCTGACTTTTGCTGCGCCCCACCTGTTCATGTGCTGGGCGTGATGGAAGGCATCCTCAAAATCGCCGTACTCTATACCGACCTCTTTATAAAGCATATTGAAGTCGACAAGCTCAACGCCTTCGCTCTTACAGAGCTGCGACAGCTTTTCATTGAACGCGGGGTAGTTAACCTTTTTCTGATACACATCGTTAAAAGGCGCCATCGCCACGACAAGACGGATTCCGCGGTCACGGCACAGCTTCACTATACGGCTGAAATAATCCGTGGTGTAATCGTCGATGACAGGGGCGAATTTAATGCTTTCGGCAGCCTTGTATTTCTGCAGCGTCGTGTCCGACATCCTGGAAGCCAGTGAATAAAAGCCGTTGAACTCACTGTCCGGCTTATCCATGCCAAGTAGGTATTTCAGGTTGCCTTTTATGATCGTGGGCTTCTTCCAGTTATTATGACTCCTGTACAGGCTGATGAACATGCGGACCGCATCATACTTATCGGGATAGATCTCAAAACATGCCCTCAGCTTGATGAGCCCGGGGTCCATTGCGTCCATGTCGGCAATATAGCCCTGGTAAACCGAGTCGCTTTTCCCGAGGACAAAGCCTTCTATAATGATGGTATCAGGTTTTTGAGTCTTCAGCGTTTCCAGCAGCTCGTAGTACATGATGTCTATCTTCACGTCCGGCATGCCCGCGTTGAATACCCTGTTGCCCGTGATCTGCTCCATTACCGTTGGATCGAAAGTACAGTAGGCATGAGAATTGCCTATTATCAATGTATCGATACTGTTGTCAGGCCGCTGTTCTATGGCCCGCTTCCTGTCCACGGCGCTGCCCGGCGTCTGCATTACAGCCGTCAACAGGAGGAACATCACCAGGACCAGTGAGAGGAATATGGCGGACAGCACGAAATAGCCGGCTGTCCGGTATTTTTTATTGTTATCTTCAAAATTTGAAGTAGATAAATTGCGTGCTGTTCGCATCACCGTACACTCCGAATAAAATAATAACCGCTATGACCGCCAAATAGACGGCCCACCTTATTACAACCGGTCTGCGCCTCAATACTGCGCCGACAGAGAGCTTTTCCTGTATTAGCTCATAAACCGCCAGAAGGACAACGGCTATGAACGATACTACAAGCTCGGACTTCTGCATGCCGAGCCTTTTTGTATTGAAATTTGCAAAGAACGAGGCGTTCCAGGTGAAAAGCCTTGTCAGTATGAGCTTCAGATCACCGAAGCTGGCGGCCCGGAAGAATATCCAGGAAAACGCTATCAGCGCGAAGGTCGTAAGCCTTTTGAAATTGATGAACAATACCGATGAGTCGCTTATTTTGAGCAGGGACTTGACCTTGTCCGTGTATTTCCTTGTCACGATCCCCAGAACCTGATAAATACCGTTCAGGAAGCCCCATATTACAAAGGTGAGGCTGGCGCCGTGCCAAAGACCGCTGGCAAGAAACACTATAAGGATGTTTGTCAGGTGCCTTTTCCTGTTACCGCCAAGGGGTATATACAGATAGTCTCTGAACCACGAGGTGAGCGATATGTGCCATCTCTTCCAGAAGCCTGCAACCGACGTACCGAGGTACGGCCTTCTGAAGTTCTCCATAAGGTTTATTCCGAGGAGTCTTGCGCTGCCGATGGCAATATCGGTATAGCCGCTGAAGTCGCAATATATCTGGATGGAGAAAAAAACAGTGGCAATCGCGAAGTGTATCCCATTATGGTCGGCAGGCGAATCATAGACGGCGTTTACCAGGACGGCCAGGCGGTCCGCGATGACAAGCTTTTTTACCAGCCCCTGTCCTATCAACAAAAGCCCGCTCCTGATTCTCCCGGTATCGAACGGGTGCTTTGAATCGAGCTGCGGCCTCAGGCTTTCGAACCGTCCTATCGGTCCGGCTGCTATCTGCGGAAAAAAGGAAACAAACAGCGCGTACTTTCCGAAATTCCTTTCAGGCTCCGATTTCCCCTTATAAACATCTATCAGGTAGCCCAGGGTCTGGAACGTGTAAAACGAGATGCCGACAGGCAGCACGAGCGACAGCGCAGGCGGCTGGTACTGTACCCCTAAAAGCCGGATGACATCCGCCAGCGTTTCGTTGAAGAAGTTGAAATATTTGAAAACGAATAATATTCCGAGATTGACTATAAGGCAGGCCACCAGCCAGAACACTTTTTGTCTGTAAGCTTGCGCCTTGCGCACCAATAATGCTGCAAAATATGTAATAACGGTCGAAAACAGCAGCAGCAGTGCATACCTAGGATCCCAGCTCATATAGAAGAAATAGCTGGCCGCCAGTAAAAAGACCCACCTGGCCTTTTGAGGCAGAACGAAATAGAGTATGACTACCAGGAACAAAAATAATGCATATTGAAGCGAATTGAATATCATTCCGGCACCCTGTCCAAAAACTATTGTTATGACGTGAATTATAGTCCATTATATTTTCAGGTTCAATACGAAGCAGTTTAAAATGCAATTAAAACGGCCCCTGGCGACGACAACAGCACTTACATCGACGGCGGCACCTACATCAGCAGCAACGACAGCAGCACTGACGTCGATGGTAACACCGATAGCACAGACTTCAACAGTAACGACAGCACAGACATATCGACGGCATCACCGCCATCGACATATACGCCAATGGCTTTACTTCCCGAAACCCAGCTCGAGCTCCGCCGGTCCGCCGAAACGCGTCAATACATACATGCCCGCTCCGGCTTCTTTAACATCCCATTCTCTGTTTCCTACCGTGAGCTTGTTATCCGGCACGTAAAGCTTGAGCTGCTGAAGCCCGCCATCCAGGAAGCTGATCCTCATGCCGCCGTCCGACTCCACTATATTTACAGGCAGGTTGACACGGACTACATGAGCCCTTTGCTCCCCGGTCTTTGAGGCAAATAGCCTGACCGGCCTGTTCAAACCGATATACAGATCGTTGCCCCTTCTCATATAGATATCGGCATCCGTTTCGAGCCCGGACATGAGGTATTTTTCGCCGACTTCCACCTTTATGCCCGCCGTATCCCTGTACGGCCCATCCAGCAGCTTCCGTTGATCCATTGCAACCTCGGCGTTCAGTGTGATATCGAGCTGCTGCGGTGTCCTAAGTTGATTTTCTATTGAGTTGAGAAGCTTTTTGAAAGGATTCTCCGTCACTTTTACTTTTGCATTCAGAGCCGCGGCAAAGGTCTTTGCCATTTGCTCTTCCGTCATGAAGTTATAATCGTTGGCGTCCCTGAACTCATCCATAAATTGTGCCAATTGCTCAAGCTTGCCCGGATTGCGCATGGCGTCGTATTCAACGTGCAAATAGTAGCTCACGGGCATGTCCCACGCGGCGGTATAGCTGTATAACGATTTCAGGCTCTCGAGCGCCGGCGACGGGCTGAAAAGCATCATCCCTGTCTGCTGCCCGCCTCTTACCATATAGAATGGGATGCTCCACACAGTTTCAGCGCCGTATGAAGGATCCATAAGGCTGTTGGGAACTTCGAAGCCGAAATTCCAGGAGAGCCCGGATTTATATTCATTGTAAAGCGTCTGGGTCGGATCGATGTTATTGATCCTCCAGGTGTGCTGGTTCGCGCCTGTGTTTTCCCAGGAAATGCCCAGAGCCGCGAAGGCGTCCTTATGCATCGCAAGGTCGCGCTGCTCCATGCCCGAAGCCTTGTAGCGGTTAGAATACATGTGGGGCTCGATGCTCACATAGTTTTCCTTCAAATAGCTTATCGCATCGGCAAGCTCATTCTTATAGGGAAACCATTTGGAATCTATGGGCACGGCCATGCCGAATTCGAGCATTCCCACTATCATGTCCTTCTTGCCGTCGCCGTTGATATCGATGAATGAGGGCACAGCATTGTTTCCGTTTTTGATATGCCTGTTGCCCAGGTAATTAAGGTTGTCTTCATCGAAGTAGCCCGCATCCTCAAAAGCCTGACCGGCTTTGATAAATTTTCTTACATAGCCGTCGTAGTTTCCCACAGCAAGATCGGCAACGCCGTTACCGTCGAGGTCGACGAGTCTCGGAGCCGCGTTGGCGCCTGCGCTCAGGGTCTTTCCATTCCCGTCCTTCAACTGCTTTCCGGCATCGAAAACCAACTGTTTTCCGTTCATTTTACCTTTGTAAGCGTATAAGCTCCCGTTTTTTAAGCCGACAACGAGGTCCGCGATACGGTCTCCGTCAATATCGCCTATTTCGGGGGCTGAAAGCCTCGCACCGACGGCCGGTTTCACCAGCTCGCCTTTTGGAATGAAATGAAAGCTGCCATTGTTTGCAAACCAATATATTTTGCCATTTTCACAGCCCGTTATCAGATCGCTGCTCCCGTCGCCGTCCACATCATACATTACCGGCGCTGAAAAGCCCGCTGCCTTAAGTACCCCGCCGTCCGGATCCATAAGCTTTTCCGCCTGGCCGAGTATCCAATCCTCTCCCTTGCTCTGCCCCCTGTAGTAATAGAAGGTGCCGTCGGCACTGCCCGACACGATATCCGCGACATTGTCGCCGTCTATATCCTTCACATAAGGATACGCACGGTCGGGCACGTCCCCGATGTTCACAAAAAAGGTGCTCGTGCTGCCGCTCTTTTTCTGAGTGAGCCAGGTCCCATCGACTACCGGATGCCTACCCGCTTCATAAAAGCCTTCGCTCTCCTCCGTGACATATTTCAAACCATTCGCTTTATCCCTGTTTAAATGGTACACCACGCTTTCGTACCTGACGTTCCACTCATACGCGCCGCGGGCGATCGAATATGACGGTATCTCGTCATATTGCCGCGCTATTTCAGTCCACTTTTGCAAGGAACCTCCGGGGATGGCCGAGAGTACCTCGAAATGGTTCTGCCAAGCCGCTGCCGGCCGGCCGTAAGGACCGTACACCCTTTTCATTGCAATGCCGTATTGCTGTTTTGATATGAAAGCGGCGAATTCGCTGCCCAGCATCTGATCCGCAGCACAGGCCATATTGTTGAAATATTTCTGGTCCTTTGACGCGGCTTTAAGGTCGAAACCGGTGATATAGGCGGCATTCGGCAAAAGAGGGTTCGTGAAGAAGACATGGCCTTTTCCGTAATTGTTGAGCGTATATAAAGAAACGGCGCCGGATTTGATAATGGGTACAGCAGTCGATGCGACCATTCCCATGCCATAATCATAACTTTTGATTATTCCGGGATTCCTCAGTTTCTTATAGTTTGTGTAAAAATCGCCGATAAGCTTCTGGACATTTTTCAGATCATACCTGACCTCCGGCAGATCGAGCTTTGCCGGAAGGCCGGCCGTCTTTTTAAAGGAAGCCGCTCCTAGAAAATTCTTCGGAAACCAGTTGTAAAAGCTGTTTTCCAACATGACTGCGCCGCCGGCAGACGCGTACTCCATGATCTGTTGTTTTATGGCCGCGCTGTTTTTGGAGTTTCTGACAGAAGCGTCGGGGTATACGATATCATAGCCCTTAAGTCCGCCCGGGGACATTTTATCCGCATCCACAGCGGCAACGGCAAGATTCATCAGCTCAGGCTGGCTGAAATGCTGCAGCGTAGCATGGTATGACCCGGAGGAGCCCGAATAAAGGACTGCTATGCTGATGGAATAAGGTTGTTTTGCAGGCGAAATAAAACCGGCCGCGGCTATATATGCCGCCAAAATTCCTATTACCGCCGCTGTCTTTAATAACCGGCGCATTATCCTGCTTTCAGCCATAAATGTTTCTCCCTGTGATTATGAACACTTTAACTTTAGTTTTTACACGATATATTTTCATATGCTTAAAATATAATACCAGACAGTATTCGGCAGCACCACTACATTTCCTTAAAAATCCGGTTCCTGTCACCAGGCCGCCGACCGCGAACCTGCCAAGCATCGCCCTTGCGTTGCGCAGATAGAATTCGCGTCTCAGCCCGAACCTAAAATACCGAAAGCTATCATAACGTTTTTGTCGTACCGGGTTCGACTGCAACAGCCTCGCCATCCACGCCTATCCAAACGGTTGTGGCGGACGGATTGCCCACGAGCTTTCTGTCGGCGCTGAACCTCAGGCCCTTCATGGCCTTGATGTAATCCATTATTTCAATGTTGGTCGCATACCAGACGGACTCATCACCTGAAGCCGTTTTGCAGAATTCCTCGATAAGCTCCCAGTTTTTATTTCTGTCAAATTCATAGCTGTGACCCCAGACATAGAACAGCGGCATATGCGACCATCCGGGCTGGTTTTGGAAGTCCCTTAATTTCTCGAGCAGCTTGTTGTCGTGATGGCATGTGGGATGCCAGGTCAGGAAGTTATCGGGGAGCCGGAAGCTTCCGTGGGAATTAACGGTCCTCGAATATTCGATCCCCAGCGCGGGCAGCAAGCCAATTACTGCTTCGTCATATGCTCCGAAGGGATATGACATGCCGCGAACGGGGTATCCGGCGATAGCTTCAAGGCGCTTCCTGTCCTCTATCACCTCTGAAATGTTCATTTCTCCGGTGATCATTGTCATAAAAGGATGCGTCAATGTATGTGAAGAGATCTCATGTCCCTTGTAAAGCTCCTTGACTTCGGAGGCTTTGACAAAGGAGTCCTGGTCAAATTTTCCCGAGTTCAGGTGGAATGTGCCCTTAATGCCGTATTTGTTGAATATCCCGACAAGCCTCCTGTCGTGGATCTGGCCGTCGTCATAGCTCATAGTCAGCGCTTTTTTCTTTCCGCCTGGATAGAAGCTGAAGGATATGTCCATTTTCATGCATCTCCTTGATTCATACGTGTTGGAGCTATTTCGTCCGTTATAGCCATACCAAATAGCCATACAAATATTATACTATTATTTTTCGATTCATCCACAGGGTCATCAAATATTAACCATTATATTCCGGCGGCAGCCCGCGTACGCAGAATCCCGCAAAGAATCCCGCACGAAGGCGCCTGCACATATACTCTCACGTTAAAACTATTATATAAAGCACCTCAAGCAAAAACCCTTTTTAGATCGACTCCCAAGCCTTTGAAATACTGCGACTCGGCGCGTTTGCCTTTTCCGAAGCTCAACATGCGTGAGAACCCCTTATTTTCGAAGACATAAATATAAATCTCCCTGTCTTTTGTATTTACAAGCCAGTATTCCTGTATTCCCGCAGACATATACAGCTGGAGCTTTACGGTGTTGTCCTTGTTGTTGGTGGCTTCCGACAGCACCTCGACGACAAGAGAAGGCACACCCGTATACTTTCCCTTTTTATCGATCTTCTCCCTGTCGCAAATGACCAGTATGTCGGGCTGTACAACACAGATATTCTTTTCGCTCTTAATAAGAGTAACGTCAAATGGCGCAGCCAGTGGTTCGCATTTCTTGTCCCGGAACCAGCTGACGAATTCAGTCAATATTTCCTTGACCGCCTTCTGATGCGGGTAAAGCGGCGACGCAAGGAAATAGACCTCGCCGTCGATCAATTCATACCTGTGTTCGCTTTCCTCAGTCAGTTTGAGAAACTCCTCATATGATACTTTTACATTAGTGGCGGCATAATCGGGCGCCAGTTCACGGAAGGCCCACTGCTCCTCTTCCTCCTTGAAAATGGATAGCCTGGCCTTTTTCTTTCCGTTCTTCGTTATGATAACATCCTCATACTCAGCCAGTTTGAGGTATTTACCGAAATTGTTCTGTATATCGGTGGTCGTTATAACCATGGGAAACCTCCTGATTTTACAATTTCCACCAATATTATAGCTAAAATTGTGCTATTGTACAACACAAAATTAGCTAAATTTAAATATATTTTAGATATGAAGTTAGCGATTTTTAGATTTGCTTATATTGGATGTGCAGGCTGACAGGCGGATCTAAGAGCTTATTCAACAAGCTGGTTCCAGCTTGCTTGACATAACGGCGCTTACTCTACGCGCCTGATTTTCTTCTTTACCTTCTTGAGCCTGAAGAAGTCTTCGCGTTCCTTTTCTTCGAGGACCTCCTGTATATACTTCACCTGTTCCTTGTACTTGGGGATCTGTATATGTTCGAGGGCGTTCGTCCTCTTATTCGTCTTCTCAATTTCCTTTGCGAGCTTGAATATCGAATTTTCCACTTCGGCAAGATCGTAAATCCTGTAGCGGACTTCGTTGAACTTCTGCCTGGCGGTATCGAGAGATATGTTGGTATTGATAAGGCCGTACGAAGGCACTATTTCACGCTTCCTGTATTTCATTACAGGGATGTCGACGCCCATGACGCTTTTCAGCAATACCTCGAAAGCTTCGTCGTTCGGGATACTGTAGGCCATATCCTCCACGTTCTTTATCCCCATTGTTATATTCGCGGCCTGCAGCGCGCGGTAAGCCTCGGAAATGACCGAATAGATCTCCTCCTGGATACTTTTGGCCCTGTCGACCATGTCCAGCATTTCCTTGATGAGGACATTCCTCTTTTTGTCCAGCAGCTCATAACCGCTCTGTGAAAGCGCCAATGAAGCCCTGGCCTTCATAAGGTTCGATTTTGTAGGCGCTACCTGCTCTGCCATACTATTTCCCACCGCCATGCTTATAGTATTTTCGCAGCATTTCGGGCTGTACACGGTCGAGCTCGTTTTCCGGCAGTACCGAAAGGATCTCCCAGCCCAATTCCAACGTCTCGGTGATGCTCCTGTTTTCCGCGCCGCCCTGTGAAATGAATCTGCCCTCGAGCTCGCGGCCGAACTTAAGGTAGAGTTTATCCAGGTCGCTAAGATCGTCCTCGCCTATTATCTGCGACAGTGAACGCACGTCCTGTACGCGCGAATAGGAGGCGAAAAGCTGGCTGGACAGATCCGAATGATCCTCTCTCGTGTAATCCGCGCCTATCCCGTCCTTCATAAGTCTCGAGAGCGATGGAAGTATGTCGATGGGAGGATAAATGCCCTTCTGGTTGAATTCACGGTTAAGGACGATCTGCCCTTCCGTGATGAAGCCTGTGAGGTCCGGGATGGGATGGGTTATATCGTCATTGGGCATGGTCAGTATCGGGATGAGCGTGATCGAGCCTTCCTTGCCTTTCAGCATGCCGGCTCTCTCATAAATCGTCGAAAGGTCGCTGTACAGATAACCCGGGTAGCCTTTGCGCGAAGGCACCTCTTCCTTTGCCGAAGAGATCTCGCGCAGCGCTTCCGCGTAGCTTGTCATATCCGTCAAAATGACAAGCACATGCATGTCGAGCTTGAAGGCAAGATATTCGGCGGCGGTCATGGCGCACCTGGGCGTTGAGATCCTTTCGACGATCGGGGCGTCCGCGGTATTGATGTACATGACCACATGATCGAGAACGCCCGACGTCTGGAAGCATTTGATAAAATAATCCGCGTCATCATGCCTGACGCCCATCGCTCCGAAGACGACGGCAAAGTTCTCGCTGTTTGCGCCTTCTATTTTTGCCTGCCTGACGATCTGAACGGCAAGCTCGTTGTGGGCAATGCCGTTGCCTGAGAATATCGGCAGCTTCTGGCCTCTTATGAGCGTCATCAGCGCATCTATCGAAGAAATTCCTGTCTGTATGAAGTTTCTGGGGTACTTGCGCGCCACCGGGTTGATCGGCCGGCCGTTAATGTTTTGTTTGTACGGCGAAATGATCTGGTATGCGCCGTCTATGGGTTCGCCCAGACCGTTGAAGGTCCTTCCCAGGATCTCAGGCGACAGGGGGATCGACATCGGTTCACCGTTGAAGCTTACGGCGGCGTTGCGTGTCGAAATGCCCGACGTTCCCTCGAATACCTGAACGATCACATTTCCGCCGTCTATTTTTATTATCTTGCCTATACGGGTCTCCTCACCGTCGATCCTTATGGAGACCATTTCCCCGTAGGACGCCTCCTTTACGCCGGATAGCACGATGAGCGGCCCTTCAGCCTTATCGATTTTCAAATACTCTTTTCTCATACTTATATACCTCACTATTACAGGTTGTGGGGGGTGCCGGTTGCTTTTAATTGCGAGTTTACGTTTCTAGAGCATGTAGATTCGGCTTTGCGGCAAATTCAAACAATAGTATTTGCTTCGCAAATACTTACAGATGAAACGAAATGCGGAGCATTTCATATTGCTTCGCTCAAACATGAATTTGCCCTTGACTATGCCTCATCAACATGCTCTACGTCACGAAACTCACGCAATTCCAAGCAACCGGCGCCCCCGGCGCAACGGCTCCGCTCTATTCATACCTCTGGCTGAGCTTGCTGTATGCCTCGGTTATCTTCATGCACAGGTCATCCAGTACCGACAGATCTTCATTGGTCGCCTCATACTTCATTTTCAGGACGTCCTGCATGACGTCCTGGCTTTTGATGGTGGATATCGGAATACCCATCTTTACGCACTTCAGGGCGTTTTCATACAACGTGTCTATGACCTTTAGCATTTTATACTGCTTCATGAGAACTACATAGGTATCGTTTTTATGAAGCGCATTCTGCTGCAGGAAGCCTTTTTTAATAATCCTCGCCGTCTCAAGGACGAGCGCCTGATCGTTGGGAAGCACGTCTTCGCCCACGAGCTGGACGATTTCGTTGAGCTTTTCCTCCTCCTGCAGAAGCTTCATCATCTTGGCCCTGAGCGCCAGCATATCCGGCGCCGCATTTTCACCGTACCAGTCCTCCAGTGTGCCAAGGTAGCCGCTGTAACTCGTCAGATAATTGATGGCGGGATAATGCCGGGCATAGGCGAGCTTTTTATCGAGCGCCAGGAAAGTCGTAACGAATCTCTTCGTGTTTTCGGTGACCGGCTCTGAAAAATCCCCGCCGGGAGGCGACACCGCGCCGATGATGGTCACCGACGCCTCCTGTCCGCTGAGCGTCTGGACGCACCCCGCCCTTTCATAGAATTCCGCGAGCCTAGATGGTAGATATGCGGGATAGCCTTCTTCCGCGGGCATTTCCTCAAGGCGGCCTGAAATCTCTCTAAGCGCTTCGGCCCACCTGGAGGTGGAATCGGCCATTATTGCCACGTCATAACCCATATCCCTGTAATATTCGGCCATCGTTATGCCGGTATATATGGACGCCTCCCTCGCCGCAACGGGCATATTGGAGGTATTTGCGATCAGGATGGTCCTTTCCATGAGCGGTCTGTCCGTCCTCGGATCGATCAGCTTCGGAAATTCCTCGAGAACGTCCGTCATCTCGTTGCCGCGTTCTCCGCAGCCTATATAGACTATGATGTCCGCATCGCTCCATTTCGCCAGCTGGTGCTGCGTTACGGTCTTTCCGGTGCCGAACCCCCCGGGAAGCCCGACCGTGCCGCCCTTGGCCACAGGGAAAAATGTATCTATGACCCTCTGACCGGTAAGCAGCGGTTTATAAATCGGAATCCTTTTATTGAAAGGTCTTGGCTGCCTTACCGGCCATTTTGTCGACAAAGTCAACTCGACTCTCTCCTTGTCCGGCTTTTCCAATACGACTATCGTATCCTTCAGATTGTAGCTGCCGTCGGGCTTGACTTCCGTTACAACTCCACCCGAACGCCAGGGAACAAGCAGCTTGTGTGTTATGCTCAATGTCTCCGGAATGGTGGCGTAGACCATGCCGGCCCGCAGAACGTCCCCCGGTTTCACGGTAATATGGACTTCCCAGAGCTTTTCAGTATCGAGAGATAAAAGCCCTATGCCTTCCGGTATGAAATTCTCCGACATGTCGTTGATCCTCTCCAGCGGCCGCTGGATACCGTCGAATATATTGCCGAGCATCCCCGGACCCAATGTCACCGAGAGCGGGCTTCCGGTATAATGGATCCTTTCTCCGGCCTTAAGGCCCTCGGTCTCCTCATACACCTGAACCGTAGCGATATCGCCGTTTATGGAAACAACCTCGCCTATCAGCTTCTGCCCGCCTACCGTGACCATTTCATTCAATTTGAACGAGCTCATGTTCGTACCTTTGACCACAGGCCCGTTGATTACCTGCACTATTCCTTCATTCTGTTCCATCCGCTTCACCTGCCCTACCTGCCGCTAGTTTTATACGTGATCATTCCGCTTTAATACCTTCCTTACCCGGCACGCCCGTTACGTCTGCCCCGTCCGCCGGACCCATGCTATCGGCCCCCTCCGCCTCAAGCGCCTGGAACAGCGTCTGCATCATGTAGGACCGGTTGTCCTCAAGCAGAGTCTTTATCGAAAAATCCATACGTATATCGCTTTCGCGATCGACTGCGATAAAACCGCCGATAATACTGTCATTAGCCGCCACAAGCGTCAATTTTTCCGGCGGTATCCCGTGAAGCTCCTTTTTCAGCCATTCACCATATTTTTTCATATCCTCCGCCGTCATGTAAATTGCCAGAGAATCCTTGGACTGAACCGCTTCCGCCAGTTTCCCCGCCATAGCCGCAAGGTAGCCGCGGTATTCCTCCGACCTGACGAAGCTGCCTATCCTGTCCGAAAGATGGCCCATCATCGTATCGAAAAACCGTTCCTTTACAGCCATCTGATCCTTTTTGATATTTATCCTGACTCTGCTCAATATCTCAGTTTTCTCGGCCTCCGCCCTCTTCGCCGACCTTTTTTGTATCTCCTGCGCTTCCCTGCCGGCTTCGTCCCTGTTTTTCTGAAGCTTAACGGCATACTCGGAGCGCAGCTTCTCCATTTCCTCCGTGAATTTTTCATTCATCGTCCTATGGAGGAGCTTGGAAAACATCGATAATTTCTGTTCGATCGTTACCATCCGAATCACCTCATATATGGATGCCTACCGAATCCCGGATATAGTTCGTTATCATATTGTCCGGACGCGAACTGCCGTGCCTGTCGGGTATTTCAATCAGGAGGGGCTTTTTGCACTTGAGCTTCAGCTCCATAAACTCCTCCCTCATCTGGTCGACCGCCTTTTCAGTAAGTATCAGCAGCCCTATCTCATCGTCCTTAATAGCATTCCTGACGGCATGGAGCACTTCGTCCCGGGTATGTACGATGATACCGTCTATCCCGGCAAGCTTCATGCCGACCCATGTATCTTTGTTATCACTGATCAGAAAGGATTTCATACAGACCTCTAAACGAACAGAATCAATATCGATATGATCATGCCGTATATCGCGATACCTTCTGCCATTCCCACGTATATAAGCGTTTTACCAAGGATCGACTGATCTTCCGAAACAGCCCCTATCGCGGACGAGCCCACCGAGCCCACAGCGAGGCCTGTTCCTATCGTAGCAAGGCCTGTGCTGAGCGCCGCGGCAAGGTACTTGAACCCATCGCCCAGAGACAGTCCCGTTTTGGCCGCATCTGCCGCTGCCGCTTCAGTCGCCGCAAATACCGGTACTCCCGAAACCGCCATCAATATCATGACAATCATAATTGTCCCGAATATGGACGCCGAAGCAAAAACCGCCTTTTTAACGCTCCCTTTTTTGTTTTTCTTCATTGCCCTGCGCCCGTACCAGACGGTACCCGCCGCTATTATAAGCGCAAGAGCCAGTAAAATGATATACCGCATAATGACCCACCTTTCTGTCGTCAGTTATTTATTTTCGCAGGGCTGAAAGCTATTCCGCCGCCCTGAAAGTACTTCCCGAACATTTCATAATACTCGAGACGCAAACCCTGTATGAATACTACCAGGCCTTCCAGGGAGAGTATCAGTACGTTGCCCAGCAGCAGTATGATTATTTTCAAAAGCATGTTGGAAGTCACATCCGACATAACAAGGAAAGCAAGGAACAAGCCCGCGTGATTCAGCGCAAAGGCGCCGACACGTATGAAGGAAATAGCGTTGCTGAGAGTGGAGAGCACGGTTTCGACGCCTTCGAAAAGGCTTTCCGTCAGGTAGGAACCGAGACTTCCGTGTATGAGCGGTTTTTTAGCCGAAACAAGGTTTGAGAGCGGCTCCTTCGCTATCATCGCCGCAAGGCTCAATAACATCGAGGCAAGCGGGACTGCAACGGGAAGGGCTATCGCTTTTACGACCGAAACTATTGCCAGAACCAGGCTCATCAGAAATACGTAGCCTGCAAGCCCGTTTTTACCGAATATGCCTTCCTCAATGTTTTTCTTTCTTATGTAATTTATAACGCTGAAGGTGAAGGATGACGTAAGCGCCGCTATTCCAAAGGCAACGCCCGCAACCAGTATCACCGGGATGTTTCGTGGATCGAGGGGTCTGCCCGTCAGGCTCCACAGCCATGGCAGCTCCTCCTGTTCAAGTCCGAAAAGGCTTCCGTAAGCCGCACCAAAAAGCATCGAGCTCGCTCCCAGCCTTGCAAGCAGCTGTCCTATCGCTTTGCGCTTTTTCGATATAAGCAGCCCGGCGAGGAAGTATACAAAGCCCTGGCCAATATCCCCGAACATGATCCCGAACATAAGACAGAAAGTGACGGCAACGAACGGGGTCGGGTCAATCTCGTCATAGGACGGCATGCCATAGAGTTTAATTACCTTTTCGAACGGTCGGAAAAAAAAATTGTTTTTCAGCTGTGTCGGCGGCATCACCTGCCTTCCAAGTTCATTTGGGTTTTTTTCTTCTATTTTTATTCTCCGGATCAAGGGCTCCAGTACCCTCAGTATTTCTTTTTTGTCGTCCTTCCTGATCCATGCGTTCAGTACGAATGTGCTCGAGCCGTAGGTAATTTCGCGTTCGAGCTCAAGTATCCTTCTTTCCAGCCTGACCGCCGTATATATCCTGTTCAGGAGCCGAACGGTCTCTTCCTTCTTAAGGTTGACGACCTTTGAGCGCTCGTCGATTTCTTTGCGGAGGTCCCGTATCCTGTCGCTGACCTGGCCTATCATCTCTGAGACCGTCCCGCTGAGGTTTTCAGGGATGTCCAACCTTACCCAGTTAAGAGACTTCAGCAGTTTGGCCGTTTCCTCCGCGAACTGCTTGGGATACAGAATGATGTCGATATATTCGGAGGCTCCCCTGATCATGCCTATATTCAGCGCAATAGCGCTTATGTTCTCGTAATTCTTTCTCAGACGGTTTAAGTTTTCCTGCGATAACGTGCCTATTTCATATGCAAAATAATTAAGCCCCGCGACCCTGCTGAAATCTATATCCTTGTAGGTTATACCGCTTAGGGTTTCCCTGAATTGCTCATACTTCAGGATCGCCTCTCTCTTACGGTTGATCTCGCCAACAGGCTGGTCCAGCTCCTCCATCAGCTTGTTCAGGTCGTTCTGAGCATCGGGTAAGCTGTAGGGAGCGCCGGTAATACTGTTTTTATTGATTTCAAGCCTGATATCCAAGCCTTTGCCGAGATGCTCGAGAGTCTGTTCCATATCCCCGCACTTGGCCTCGACAGCATCAAAGTCCTCCCGCTCACAGGTCGACGGCCCTGTCATGACGGATTCGTATTCATGGATTATATAGCTGTTGTCATACTCGGCGGTTCCTTCAAAGTCAAAATGCAGCTTCTCACTTAGCACCAGCTTCTCCAGAACCTCGTGCATATCCTCGAGCGATCCGACGATTCTAAGGTATTCCATCTTTTGAACAGCCATTTTGCCGCCTCACCTCTTCCCGCCTAAGCCGGCTTCAGTTGACCTGTCTGCACCGCGAAAACCGCATTAGTTGCCCCCCGGATGGATAAGGTACTGCTTGAGCTGTTCCCTCGGCAGTTTGTACCGTATCCCTTCGGTAACCGTGATGAATTCCCTGACGGCGCCATCCAAAGTGTAGATATATGCCAGTACGGACCCGATAGTCCCTTTGCTTTTTATATCCTTAATAAAGCCGAACATGTAATGGTCTGCGTTTCTTTCGATATCGACGCCTTTGTCCGACGTCAGGATATCATACTTGAGAAATTGCCGGGCCAGTGTCTTCATTTCATCGGCAGTTCTGGAATAGCACAGCTTCCTGAGCCTGTCAAAGCCGAGCCTTCTGCCGCCCTGCAGGCTGTATACCAGCATCTGCTCGGGCGAGACCTCGAAAAGCTTTTTCGCCCTGTATATCCACTGCACATTCAAAAAGTCTATTTTCAAGCCGATCAGCTCGTCGGCGAGCCTTTTGTCCTCCGCGGACAACTTTTCGGCTTTAGCAATCAAAGTCCCGTAATAGAGCTGCTGGAGTTTCATTTCAATATGGAATTCCCTTTTTACAGCGTCGGTATTTGTAACAGTTTTCAAGGGATTGTAGTAGGGCGTACCCTTCAGGTTTTCTATGAACTGCAAAACCGTTCTGGAGGCCTTCAGTTTGGCGTATTGCACCACCGAATACTTCTCCGAATGGATGAAATGCGATTCAATATCGTCAAGCTGCTCACCCCTGGCAATTTTTCGCAGTATCAGCGTTATGTCGTATATCTCGTACTCGACAAGGAATACCAGGATAAAATCCCTGTAAGGCCCCGAGCAATAATGCAGTATATTCTCGAGCACCGATACCTTATACCTGTTGAGGAGTGTCTCGAGGTCATCCCTGTGCAGATCTTGCAGCTTTACGTTTTCAACGTACCTCTTGAGATCATATCGGGTGAACAGGATTTCCGTCACTTGTTCAACCGTACTGCAGCCCATTACTTTCTCAAAGCTGTCTTCATCCAGTAAACGGCCTTTCTGGGTCATGAGCTTGGTGTTCAGTGCTTCATATGCAATGTAAGGATTCATGCTCTGCTTCCTCCCTCCGCTGCGTCTATAACCCGGACAGCAGGAACTATCCCAGAAAAGCCTGTTGTTCGACTACACGGCAAACAATCTGGCAAAAACGATATCGAGGACTTCCTGCTCCACTTCCAGATAACGTCTCTCCAGGAGCTCCGCCTTTTGCTTCATTTCGGCTTCCTTTTCCCTGTATTCGCCCTGAGCCTGGTCGATGATACTATCGTAGGAGGCTTTCGCGCTTTCGCTTGCTTCTTTTATTTTACGTTCGCGGTACTTCTCCATTTCATTTTCATATTTCTGTCTTTGCTGAAACAAGGCCGATTTATTTTTCTGTTCGTTTTCAAACGCCTGCGCATCCAACCGGGCGATTTCTTCAATGACATATTTCACGGCTTGCTCCCCCTTGTCCCGAATAAGCTTATACAAAGTAAAAACTTCCGCAATGGAAGTTTCATTAGGACTGGCATCGACCTAAAGGCAATGTATGGAATTGTTCATATACTAATACAAATGAAGGGATTAGTCAATACAATTTCAATATTTTGTGCATCCACCCTGAATCAGGTAAAAAAATATACTGCAAGTCCTCGCCTTCACCGGGTGCGTGAAGGACCCGAGACCAATGCGCGTATATTAGAAAAAAGACGCAGCGCCCCATTACGGAATTGAGCGCAGCGTCTTATTCATCCTGCAGTGTCTTCATGCCGATTTTCAATCTTCCATTCTGTATTTTTTATTGAGGTGTTCCCAATCCCTTAATGATTTACGAACAGCATACTGCGCCAGATCGTAATCCCGCTCGGACATGGCGCGTATAATCAAATCATGATGCTTCATGGCGGAGAAATCGGACATTGAATGCTGCTGCACATACGAATGCCTGATAAACGGAGCGAAAATATCCATCATATTTATATAAACATTTTTCAGAACATCATTGCCGGTTATCTCCACTAAAGCCAAATGAAAGTTGAGATCCGCCAGAACAATCTGATCTATGGACGCCCCTTCTTCCACAGCTTTCTGAAGGTGGTTCTCCGTTTCCTGCAATTTCTCTACATCCTGGTCGGTGACCCGGCCAAGCGCAGCGTTCATGATTCCCGTTTCAAGAATATGCCTTAATTGTATCAAATCAGGCAGTCTTGTCCCCATCGCGATTATACGAAAAAATTGCGCATCAAACAAACCATTGCTCGCAGATCCGCGGACATAGGTGCCGTCTCCGCGACGTACGTCCAGCACACCGTATGAATCCAGAATTTTAACAGCTTCGCGAACAACCCCGCGGCTCTTGCCAAACATGGTACTCAATTCGAATTCATTTGGGATCTTGTCGCCGACATGCAAATCCTGCTCGATTATCATGTTTTTTATGGCCTTTATGATTTGCTCGACAGCTGATAAAGATTTTTTTTCGTCATCCATTTTTATATTCTGCTCCACAAGACTTCCTCTGATTTGGCATTATTTTTGTTTATAATTTTCAAATTACGGCAAAAGTACAAGAATAACACAATCATGTACTTTTGCCGTAAATATCCACTGGTAAACTCTGTCTATATTATAAAATATCCTTAGTGTTTTTTCAATCAACTCATTCGGTGGCGGAGAATCAATCGGACTTGCCGCGGTTTGCGCTGAGAACCAAAACGGAAATAATAATTACGCCTTTTATAATATTCTGTACACCGATTGAGAAATTGGCGACCTGCATTGCCGCCACTACAAAGCTCAAAAACAGCGCTCCGAACAATGTGCCCACCGTTACCGCGCGTCCGCCCGATGCAAGCGTACCGCCGATTACCACACTGCCTACGGTATCAAGTAAATATGAGTCGCCCATCCCCAGGAAAGCGCCGCCGATGCGTCCGGAAATGAAGAATCCGCAAACAGCCGCAAGCACCGCGCTTATAACATAAGCAAGCGTTTCAACCAGGTTGACCTTGATTCCGGCCAGCTGCGCCGCGCGTTTATTCTGACCGAGCGCCAGCAGTGCGCGGCCGTATGTCATCGAACGGAACATGAACGCAATCCCGATAACGATCAGCAATACGATGTAAGTCACGACAGGCAGGCCAAGAAGCTTGGTATTCGTCAAAGTGTTCATTATGTTACTGACCTCAAGACAATTGAAGGTCCGGTTATAGATGGAGGTCGCCGTGGAAAGGATATAACCTACGGCAAGCGTCGCAATCATTGAGGTTATACGCAAACGAATAACCAGAAGACTGTTCACGAGACCTACAACTGCACCTACCGCAATGACGAGCAGCAGCACGGGAAAGAAATTTTTATCCTGGCCGTTTGTCAATCCCATGGTCAAAAAGGCCGACAGCGTAATCATGTTAGGGATCGAAAGGTCAAAAGCACCGCGTCCCGTTGTCATAACGATCATCTGTCCGAGAGCACAAATCGTCAAATAGCTGGCGACCGTGAAATTGGCGGTGAAGCTCGTGTAAGAAAGCCTTCCAGAAATCAATGAGACCGTTATGAACATTATCAACGATCCGACCGCCGCCAACGACCATTGATGGTTTTTAGTCAAAGAATTTATTTTATTCATTCTTTTGCTCCTTTCCTAAGAAGCCTCAGAGATAGAATCAATATCAGCAGTAATCCCTGTACAGCTGCCGTAAAGTCGGAGCTGACGTGTAAAAATCCAAGAAGTATGGT
The DNA here is from genome assembly GCA_023412915.1 of Bacillota bacterium. Lineage (GTDB taxonomy): Bacteria > Bacillota > Clostridia > Acetivibrionales > DTU013 > JAEYOM01. The sequence continues at coordinate 123,503 of JAEZRE010000001.1, read as the reverse complement.
GACAAGCGACAGAGTAATGGCACCGAAGACAGCACCGACGTGGCTGACCCTGCCGCCGCTAAGCGCACCGCCTCCAAGGACCACTGAAGCTACTGTGAGAAGCGTGTACGAGTCCATCGAGCTTGCATCCGCCGAGAATGTCAGCGCCGTAAAGGACAGACCACCGAGCACTGCAAACAAGCCCGAGATCATATAGACGTTGAATACTGCGGCGTATTTCCCCCAGCCGCTGCGAACCATGGCTTCCTCACGATTGCCGAAGCCGCGCAGCACCGTGCCGTATTTGGAACGGTATATGAGCGTTGCCACAACTGCAGCTAGCACAAGAATAGGTAGCACGTTCGGAATACCTAAATAAGCCTTATTGAATATGTCGATCAGCAGTTGAGGAGCTTGTCCCCCGGGGATGGTCTGCAGCACCAGCGCGGCTCCAAACCAGACAAACGAGGAGCCCAATGTCACGATGACCGCCGGTATGTTGAGACGTCGGATCAATATGCCCATAAGTCCGTAAATAATCCACCCGGCAAGAATGAGGAATAATCCAAGCAAGGGCGATCCATATAGCACTGTGGCCGCCGTGACACTTATGAAGCCCATGAAATTTCCAATACTAAGATTGACATGACTGAAGCCGATTATATAGCTCTGGCTGATTGAAGCAAGTATCAGCGGCAGAGATCCGCTTATCAACAGCTCTATGCCGAACAGTGTGAACGATTTGGACTGTATCAATCCGCAAGCTATATAAATTGCAAGCATGGCCAATACGGGCGTGAGTATCGGCATATTTATCTGGCGCTTTGTTTTATCGAGTTTTTCCTTCTTATTGTCGACCGCCTTGAAGGAGGCCGCAATGATGCTGTCTTTACTGATATCACCGCACTTCAGCGTTTCAATGATAGTGCCGTAGCGCATGACAAAAACGCGGGTGCAGCTGTCTAGCTCCGAGTCGTCCGAGCTGTACCAGATGATGAGCTTGCCTTGGGCGGCTGCCCCAAGGAAAACTTCATAGAGCTGCCTCTTGGTTTCCACATCGACGCCGCGCGTCGGATCGTCGAGAATGATGATGTCCGCATCCGCAATCATCGCACGGGCAATCAGCACCTTTTGCTGATTGCCGCCGCTGAGGCTGACAATTTCAGCTTTTGGGCTTTCTCCCTTGATTTTCAGCTTGTCGTACCATTCGGACGACTGCTCGACAATTTTTTTGGGAGAATTCACGGCAAACAACGCTTTACGCATCAGCGAGGTTATTGCGATGTTGTCCGCTATGGACCACAGCGGGAAGTTGCCTTCCGCTTTCCTGTCGCCGGTAACATAGGCAATGGAGCCATTGCGCCGGATCTTACTACGAAGGCTCATAGGCAGCTCGAAAATCGCGTGCAGCAGGTCCTTCTGTCCGTTGCCTTCAAGACCCGCTATGCCTATGACCTCTCCGCCGTTCATCGCGCAGGTCACATTTTTGAGCGCACCTTTTGTAACATTGTCGCAGTTCACATAAACCTTTTCATTGATTTTTGCATTCGTCAAGCCTGCGGCGATATCTTCCTGGCACACCTTCTGTGCGCTGATGCCGCCGCTCATTATATCGATAAGCATGTCTTCGCTGGTTTCCCGGGTATCGTAGTCGGATACCACTTCTCCGTTTCGAAGAACGTAGACCTTGTTCGTGATCTCCATGATCTCAAACAGTCTGTGTGTGATATATATGAAGGTTATGCCCTCTGCGGCCTTTTTTCCAATATAACTTAACAATTGCCTTGTCTGCTCCACGGGCAGAGAAGATGTTGGTTCGTCCAGTATCAAAAGTTTCAGATCGGGATCTGAAAATGCTCTGGCGATTTCCACCATCTGCTGCTGTGCAATCGAAAGATCGCCCAGTTCTTTTTTTACATCAATACCATTGCCGGGAAAAACCTTGTCGAGCTGTTCTTTTGCAATAGCCGCCGCCTGTTTTCTCCAGAGCATCGACCCTTTGAAAAGATGCCTGAGCTCAACGACAAAATTCTCATAGACCTTTAGGTTTTCACAGAGCGATAATTCCTGATAAGCAACGCGAATACCCTTTTTGCTGGCTATTGTCGGTGAAAATGCTTTATAGTCGATAGCCTCCCCATCAAAATACATAGCGCCTTCATCGGGCGTAGTGACACCGGAGACAACACGCATCAGCGTACTTTTGCCGGCGCCGTTTGCTCCAACGAGCCCTAGAACATCGCCCTTGTTAATCTTCAGGCTGATATGGTTATTGGCTACGGTTGTGCCGTATACCTTTACTATATCCGACAATTCAAGAAACGCTTTTTTATCCGTTTTCGGGCTGTTTTTTATATTATCCATATGCAGCTCTTCTTTCTACATTTCTGCCAAGCGCAGAAGATTGGGAATGGCGCGGCAAGCGCGCCATTCCGATGTCCTCATTGGTTCCTTGCCCGATTTGCTTCAGGCATATTCCATATACCCATTATTATCTGGAGGGGATAATAATCTGTTCCATTACCTGATCATTTGTCCAGTCTGCACCTGCGATCGAACCTGCTTCCATGTCCTTGAACTGATCGGCCTGGTCACGGGTAATAACAGACAGTGCAAGATTCATTTTCTTGGGGACTTCTGTACCGTTCAGTACATTCAATGCCGCCCAGAACGCTGCGGAACCGCAAGCCGGCGCCGCACGCATGCTCAGTGTATCGTATTTGTCCTGCTTGAGCCACCAGCTGATGAATTCGGCCGAGTTGTCGCCGGACATGAGAGGTACCTGGATGCCAGCCTGTTCGTATGCCTTAATGATGCCGTATGTGTCTCCTCCCTGGTTGAATATCATATCAACCTTGGGAAGGCTCGGAAGGATCTTTGTGAACTCTTCCTGCGCCACTGTGGAGTCAGCTTTGCCTTGAACCGTCGCAACCACTTTCATATCAGGATGCTCGTTAACTACCTTCATATAAGCATCATACATGACCTGTTCGGGACCGGAGCCGGCAACACCGCGCACCATAACTACATTGCCCTTATAGCCGCTCTGCTTGGCCATATAGTCACCCATCTGATAGTAGAAGTTGGAGAAGTCGAAATCCATGTTGTACACGTTCTGGTCGTCAACCGTGGAGTCAAAAACGATAACCTGAATGCCGGCTGCAACCGCTTTATCAAGGACGCTGTTGAGCGCTGTCGAGGATGCCGCATCGACGCAGATCGCATCGACGCCTTCCATTATGAAGCTGTTGATTTGAGAGATCTGTGCGTTCACAGAGCCGTCGCCGTTCTGAATCTCATAATTCTTGATATAACCTGCCGCTTTGGCTTCCTCGGCAACCTTGGTAAAGGATTTAACCATCCCCTTGCGCCATGTGTTTCCGTAATAGGAGTTGGACAGTCCGATTACCCAATCCTTTTTCGGTATTGTGTTTGTTGCAGAAGTAGTTGACGCTTCCGAGGTGCTTGCTGCGGGCGCCGGGGTCGATACCTCATTCGAAGTCGATGCCTCATTTGTAGCCTGTGTCGTGCTTTGTGCAGTTTCTCCACCCGGAGTGTTGCTACAGCCTGCAAATAAGCTAATAGCCATAGCAAGAGTAATTACGAGAGCCACCAGTTTCTTAGTCATTTTTTTCCTCCTTTTTTATTTTCGATCCGGGATACGATCAAGCGCTTGCTTAAGATAAGCAATGCTCTGCCTCACCCAGCGATCTTCTTTTTGAAGAGTCTCCTCCAACTCGGATTCCGGCGCCATCCACAATTCCAATACAGAACTGTAATCTCCCCGAGCCTGAACCTGCAGCTGTCCTTCCATTTCGGGGATATTGAGAAACCCTTCGCCGGCGGGGGTTCCTGTCACTAACAGTCCCATATTGTTTTCAACCCGCTCAATCTTGAAATCTTTCACATGAAAATTAACCGTATGCTTTGCAAGTACGTCCATAACCTGTCTTGTATTCTCTTCGCAGGCGAAGGAATTCACCGTATCAAGCACGATCCCCACATAGGGGCTGCCGAGCGTCTCCACGATATCCGCGAATACTTGTGCTTTGAACCGGTCATGGTTCTCTATGCCAAGCACAATACCGTTATCTGCAAGGTATGGCAACGCCGCTGACAGCAGCTTGATAATCTCATCAAAGTCCGGCCTGTGCCATTTTGTATCGATAACCACCCTGAGCAGTGTGGCGTTCAGAGCCTTCGTAATTCTTATATAGTTTTTAAGATGGTCAGTTTCAATACCGCGCGTTCCGACTTCCAGTACGACCGAATTCTGCCGTGCGTACTCATTGAGCTCTGTCAGCTCGGAGGATGACAGCCTGTCCAGCGGACAATTGTCTGCAATCTGCAAGACAGGAACCTCAAGCGCCGCAGCCTTGTCGACCAGATCGAAAGCGTTGAGTGGTTTTCGGGGTTCAAAACCCGGATATCCCACCGCAAATGAATATGAGTAAGAGCTGATTCCAATTCTAGTTTTGTTCATATTGTCAACACCACTCACTTACTGATTTCGTGCGTGATTTCATAAACGCTTTTGTCAACTGCCTGCCTGCTCATTATATTTTGTATCCAGTCAGGCTTAAATATCACGTCCATCGCATTTTTCAACGCCAGATTGGCTCCGTCCGAAAATGGGAAGCCCGCAAAATCAAACAGAACGCCAAACTGCACTTTGAGGTGTCCCATCACAAACGCCATGACCGCGTCCCTCGGCACACCCTGCTCGACACAGGCGTCGACAGCCATTCTCATACCCTTTACAAGGGGAGCCGTGATCGATTCGACAAGTGCGGGCTCAAGCATGATCATCTGATCGATGGTCAAACGGAAGGATTTTGCTATGGGTTTGAACATCTTGCGTGCAAAAGCTTCGTTCTCTTCATAATCGGCATCACTACCCTGATGGATGGCGCACACAATATCCATGCCGGCCGCGCCAACGCCGCCGAACCAGTCTTTCTGCGCCGCCAGGCTCAAGTTTTCCTCAAAGGCAAAAAGTGGAGGATGGCAGGGATGAACCACAAAATATTTGAGATCCTCACGTTCCACCATAACCTTCCCGTAATGCGCGGCCGGATCCAGTCCAATTACCGTAGCGCCGCTTTTCATAAGCGGGACGATCTCCTTCGAGACTCTTTGAATGAGTATGTCAGGAACCGCGAAAATCACGGTATCAGCGCTTTTGACCGGTTCGTTGCTGCCCGTCGCTTCAACACCGAAGGTATCCTTTAGGCGCTTCCTCCCGGCTTCGCTGATTTCTACATAAGATATTTCATAATCTTGCTCGTCCTTAATGTTGGCCGTTACACGGCACCCCATTTTCCCGCCTGCACCCAGCAGGACGACTTTCTTTTTCATCGCAATCGCTCTCCTTTGACTGTGAATTATAATTCCGCAATGAAAACGGAGTAAGGCTTCAATTGTATTTCTCCATTTAGATTGTAGGTTTTCCAGCAGTCGTTTCCGGCTGAAAACAATTTCTTCCGGGACAGCTCAGCCGCACTGTCCTCGTCCAGCAATACCCCACGTATCACTGGCGGCGCGTCGGCAAGCTTCAAAGTGACCGTTTCGCTTTTGCAATTGGCCAGTATCAGCCTCGTCCTGTCCGAATTCCGCAGAACAAGGACTGTCGCCAGGGATGTCACCGAAGCGGTGATATCAAACGTATTTAAGCCGCGCAGTGCGAAAAATGCATAATATAGCGGGAACAACATATCGGGCACGGATGGGAAAGGATAATCCCGTTTGGGCGCTTCCTCCTCCATGATTCCCTTGCAACCGACGAGTTCAAAGTAACTGGCGCCTGCCGCGCCGCTGCTGATGACCACAGCTGCCGAACGCAGGAACCACGAAGCTGCAAAAAGCGACATCTGACGGACGTCCACATCACGGGGCGCCTGGCCCTGCTTAATGATCTCCTTGCCGGTCGCATCCGGATTCCATCTCATTTTAAGCGTTACCGGAGATATCCATACCGGCCGGTGAGGATACATTCCCGCGCAGCTTGAAACGGTCGCGGCCTGACCCTCCACCGTGGACATAATGGATGCATTGTCAAATGCGTGAACCTGCGGATTACTTGAATAGGTAACAAAATCGAGCAATTCGCCGGGCAAACGCTGACGGTTGATCTGAGTAAAGAAAGCATCCGTACCGGACCCGATCGGAACGGCACAGCCGGCAAGCGACTCCCGTACTGCCAGGAGAAGCTCCTCCGAAACTACCTTTACGTCCTGTTGAAATACGGCAAGGCTCATAATATCCTGACCATGCTCGTCAAGGATACCGCGAAGCGCCTTAAGCTCAGACTCCCAGTTCTCCGTAAAAAACACGGCCAGTTGAATTTTCAGTCCCAGCGCACTGGCCTGATCGAATATTATATCCGAATTTTCGGATGAATCGTTAAAATGATAATCATAACGCAAATGTGACAGTTCCAGCATTTTTATACGCTGCAGCTGCAGGTCGGTCAGCGGGCGCGTGATGCAGCTTCCCAAAGAAAAGTCGCTTCCTTTGCGTACTTCACCGTTGTCAAGCGATATAAGAGCTTCGTCATCGGACGCCTTCACAGCTTCCGTACCGGCCTCTGTCTCAAGCGATATCGTTACAGTCTGGCGGAACCTATCGCCTGTCTTGACCTGTGCGGGAAAGGGCAGAGAAAGCGGCGTACAATATGTTTTAAAAGACGCGTCGGTCCAGTTTCTCTGGTCCTCCATCTCAAACACATCGCCCTCAAAGTCGACCCGTACCGCGACGCCTTTGGCTGGGTAGTGCGTAATGGCCCTTATGTCGTAGAAAGGCTGGTTCGGAGATATCTCCATCGGGAAACTGCCTTTTTCGTTCTCCGAATTGAAATGCATGACTTCACAAGCTACTCCGCTGCATGCGGCCGGATGTAAAACGCAAAAGCCTATACGGTTCCTCATGAATTCTGATCCGGCAACGCCGTGAAATGAGTATGAAACGATAGAATCCGCACTCCCGGTTATCTTCGCCTGCCACTCGAACTGTATGTTATCCTTGTCATGGACTGCGGTAAACGAAACCACAAACGTTTCAGCCTGCTGTGTAATTACAAGGTTCTCCATCCTGTAGGGAATGGTCCCCCAGTTGTAATCCCGCAGCGCAAAATAAACCTCGTCGATAACGTTTTTCCCGCCCATTGAGATGTTGGTAAGACGTCCCGAAACAAAATCCAAACTCAGCTTACCTGCTCGCAATTGACAGGGTTTTTCAGGTGCTTCATTAACACCTATCCATTTGTCTTTTTGAATTTCGCTTGCAAACATATGATGTATCTCGCTTTCGATTATAACTGCACTATACATACGTTATATGATTTGTGTTTGCCGTCTAAGGATAGTAAAACACATGTAGTGCGCATTGTCAATACGTTAAGCACCCTCATAAAAAATTTCCATGGCTGTTTTTGTATCGTTTCAATCAGACACTATATTAAAACATATGATGACTTGATCGATTACTCCTTCTCGAAAACCCTCATACGTTATATGTTTATTTTTTAACAACGATATAACAGTATTCAGTAGCTTTGGCACCAAGCCGCGCAAGCACTATATCGAATATTTCTTAATCAGGCCTTTGAGATAGGCCGCCGTAACGCGCGCACATTCATCCGCGTTATCTGCGCGAACCAGCCCTTCAGAAAGATATCCGTCGAAGCCGAGCGCGTGCAGCAGCTGGATCAGTGCGGGGAAATCGATCTCTCCATGTGAAAAGCCTGCAGGCCAACGGTCGGAATCACTGAAATGCATATGGCGAATGTGATCTTTGCACATTGCAATGGCTTCATACATATTCCGGTCTTCCAAATAGATGTGGAACAAATCAAGCGTCATCCCCAGATTGTCTGCGCCAACGCGTTCGACAATATCCAGTCCTTCAGCCGTATTATTGATAAAGTTGATCTCAAAGCGGTTGGTGGCTTCAAAAGAAAGGTCAACCTTTTTCAGGCCGGCATATGCCGTTGCTTCTTTAAGTACTTCCACCAGCAAATCACGCGAATAACGGATCGGTTTGTCAGGAATGCACGCGCCGCGGAACAATCCGATACCTACGAAGCAATTCATCCTCTCCGCGATATCGATGCACTTTTTAAGCTTCTTCATGGCTTTATCCATAACCGTCTTGTCCGGCGAAACGAGGGTATATTTCATGGCTGACGCGATATAACCCGTGTTGATGCAGGCAAGGTCTATATGGTTGTCGGATATCGCCTTTTCCAGCAATGCCACATCACACTCGTCGGGATCGTTTATGATAAATTCAACCGCCTCGAAGCCCTGCTCGGCAGCACGCTTGATATTGATGTCAACACGATCTCTGTAGAGGTGGACATACTGGGAATCTGCCGGAAACTCCGGCGTTGCAACAAATAACGATGGTTTCATATAAGTTTGCATCTCCTTTTGTATTAAACATTTACTTCAATAACAACCTTGCCCTCTGAAGCCAAATTCTCCAAAACATAGCGGAAACCCTCGACCGCGTCATCAAATGCGATCTTTTTGGTAAGCAGCTCTTTTTCATGAAGCCTGCCCTCACTCATAAGCTTAAGCACAGGCTCAAACGCGCCTACGGAATTACGCGACCCATGGATTGTCATTTCTCGTTTGGTGAAATTCAACCCATGAAACGAAACATCCCTGGTAGTAAGGCCGACGATAGTGATCATGCCGCCCGCCGCGACCAGATCCTGCGTCAGGCTCATAATGGCGCTTACCCCTGTCGCTTCAAAAACCACACCGGCTCCCTCTCCGTCCGTCAGCTCCATTACACGTTTCAAAAGATCTTCGCTGCCGGAATTTATCACAATATCCGCTCCCATTGCTAAAGCCTTGTTCAAACGATATTCGGACAGATCGGCGACGATCACCCGCACGCCTTTTGTCTTCAATATATCCACTATTGTAAGGCCGATTGCGCCGGCTCCTATCACAAGCGCCGTTTCACCGTCAACGATCTCAGAACGCTGCACGCAGTGGTATCCGATCGTGTATGGTTCCACAAGTACGGCCGAGTCAATACCGACGTTTTCAGGTACTTTGTGTAAATTCCTTATCGGATATACGGCATATTCTGCAAAGGCTCCCTGCGTGTGCGCGCCGATTACTTTAAGGTCAGCACAGCAATTCGGCTTGCCGTGCCTGCAAGGATAGCATGTACCACAAGGGCTTAAGATTTCGGAAACGACAAGGTCGCCTTTCTTAAATCCGGACTCGATACCCTCAGGCAGCGCTTCGATCGTTCCGACCATTTCGTGGCCATAGATCTGAGGATAATTCGCATAGGGCTGAGAACCGTCATAGAAATGCACGTCCCCGCCGCAGATACCAACCTGCATCACTTTGATCAGCGCTTCATCCTGCTTGTACTCCGGTATTTTCACTTCTTCGATGCTTATCGTTTTTGGGGCATGAAATACGATCGCTTTCATATCTGACCAACCTCCGGATTTATTTTTATTCTCTATACCGCATGATATACTCTTTCCATATTTAGTCTGAAATCATCAAGGCGTTAGAATGGTTTATTCCAATTATATATTTGTATTACGTTATATGTAATACCCATTATTCGATTATATTTTACAGCGCGTTTATCTGAATTGTCAATATCACTTTTTAGGCACAAAGAATGTAACGAGATCAAAAAGATACCCGCACACCATTGTGTACGGGTATCTTTTAATATATGGAAATTCTATTCTTCAGTAATCTTAGCCTTTTCCATGGCCCGTTCCAGATCTATCTGATTCTTCTTGAGGTGTTCCTCCATAATTCTTCTTGCGCCGAATGAATCCCTGTTGCGAAGGGCTTCGATCAGATTGCGGTGATAGTAGAAGCCCGCGCGTACATCCGTCAGCCGTTTATATGTCCTCATACACTCCATGAAGGATTCTCTCATGATCTGGTGAGTTTTGATGATAAGCGGATTTTTCGTCGCTTCGGCAATAATATAATGAAAGTCTACGTCAACGCTCGCGCTGTCTTTCTTTTCAGCATTCAAGCGCTCCATCTCGTTCAGATTCTCTTCTAGTCTTTTTATAATCTTATCATCGCAGCGAAGCGCAGCCAATTCCGCCGCGCCGCATTCGAGGATCAGCCGGTATTCATTCATGGATTGTATGTCGGGCGGCAAAAGCACCAGTATGGGAACCAGGCCATTGATCTGCTGTCCGCTTGAAAGATCGCATACGATAGTACCGTGCCCCTGCTTCCGCTCAATGAGCCCAAGGCTCGAAAGCTTTTGCAGGGCCGCTCGAATGGAAACGCGCGAGACCCCCATAGTCTCGGCAAGCTCGGTTTCCGCGGGAATCTTCTCCCCCTGCTTCCATTCGCCTGAGGAGATGAGCTCCATAAGCTGCTTAAAAACCATCTCGGATATATTCTGACGATCAATCGATTGAACCGGCATATTTTACCTTCCAATATACGTTAGTTGTATTATATTATTACAATCTAATTCTAATTAAAATATTAGTGTCTGTCAACTTTTTATAGTTAAAAAGGCATTGACGTGTTATGTAATATGTATTACAATTTAACTCGTAACATATTTAATCTTTAAGATGCATTGCAATCATCTGGATATACTAAATCAATAATTGTAAAGGATTACTATCTTATGAAATACGGCTGCTGCTTAAACATGTTGTCCAATACACCCGACGGTACCGGCTCGGAACATCTGGCGCTATTCCGGCGCTTCGGCTATGACTATGCCGAGCTGCCGCTCGCAGAGATCATGAGACTGCCTGAGGTCAGCTTCAACCGACTGCTCGAAGACTTAAACGAAAGCGGACTTAAGTGTGAAAGCTGCAACAACTTTTTCCCTCCCGTCATGAGATTAACGGGGCCGGAGGTTGATTTCGGCGCGGTTTACTCCTATGTAGACAAGGCTGTCGCTGCGGCTGTAAAGTTGGGCGCTGAAAACATCGTTTTCGGCAGCGGCGGCGCCAAAAGGTATCCGGAGGGCTTCAGCAAATCGGAGGCCTATACGCAGATCGTCCGCCTTTTGAAATATGCGGACACCGTGGCGTCCCGGTATGGTACAACCATAACAATCGAGCCTTTGCGTAAAGCTGAATGCAATATTATCAATACCTTCGAGGAAGGCGTGCAGCTCGCCCGCGATGTGGGCGGCAAACAGGTCAGGGTTCTGGCCGATCTTTATCATATGGCAGAAGAAAACGAGCCTCTGTCCAACATTCCCGAATACGGTAGGTCTTACCTTACCCATATCCATTTTGCAAACCCGGCGGGACGTGTCTTTCCACGTGAAGGCGACGGATCTGAAAAGCTATACCGGGAGTTTTGCAGCAATATAATCGAGGCGGGATATGACGGGCGTATCAGCTGCGAGGCGTACTCGTCGGATCTGAACAGCGACGCGCCTGAGACACTCAGACTACTCAAGAATTACTTCGAGCAAACCAATCACTTCGAACAAAATGAAAGGAGATGACAGATATGTACAATAAGCAACATCTGGAATTCCTGACTGCGAAAGCGCAGCAGCTTAGACGTAACGTAATAGTCAGCATGGGCGTGGGGGTCGCCGGACATATCGGCGGTTCCAACTCCGCAGCAGACATCGTCGCGGCACTCTATTTTCATAAAATGCATTACGACCCATCGCAGCCCAAAAACCCCGACCGCGACAGGTTTCTTCTCAGCAAGGGGCATGTCGCCATCCTGCAATATGCCGCTTTGGCCGAGGCCGGATTCTTCCCCGTGGAGGATCTGAAGACAACCAAAGCCATCGGTTCGCATCTGCAAGGGCATCCTGACGTACTGAAAACTCCAGGCATTGAAGCCGGAACCGGCTCGCTTGGCCAGGGGCTCTCCATTGGACTCGGTATGGCTCTCGGTATGCGCCTCAACAAAATTTCACGCAAGGTATATGTACTGATGGGAGACGGCGAGATCGCTGAAGGACAGATCTGGGAGGCCGCGATGGCCGCAAGCGCCTACAAGGCGGACAACCTCATCGCGATCATAGATAAAAACGATCTCCAGGCGACAGGCCCTGTTGTGGAACGCTTCAACACCAACCCGCTAAATGAGAAATGGAGCGCTTTCGGATGGCATGTCATCGATATCGACGGCCATAATATGGAACAAATCCTCACTGCTTTTGACGAAGCCGGCCAAATTAAAGGTCAGCCCACAGTAATCATAGCACACACAGTGAAAGGGCGGGGTGTGAGCTTCGCTGAGAACAACGCCGCGTTCCATAACGCCGCACTGACTGAGGAAACCTATGAGCGCGCATTGCGCGAACTGGCCTGATGGCGAAAGGAGAAACCAATGAGTTGCAATAATCAAAGAACTGCTTACGGCTCTACACTGGTGGCTTTGGGAGAAGAGAACCCGAATATCGTCGTGCTCGAAGCCGATCTTGGAAAATCCACCATGTCTTATATGTTTCAGAACGCTTTTCCCGAACGCTATTTTGAAATGGGCATTGCCGAAGCCAACATGACGTCAGTTGCGGCGGGACTTGCGCTATCGGGTAAAACTGCCTTTACCAACTCCTTTGCGGTGTTTTCCGCAGGCCGCGCCTATGATCAGATCCGTCAGACAGTCGCCATAGGCCGCTTGAATGTCAAAATCTGCGGCTCTTCCTCCGGCTGCTCCGATTTCGGAGACGGCGCGACGCATCAGTCAGTGGAGGATATGGCAATAATGAGCGCTATTCCGAACATGACGGTCTTATGCCCCGTCGACGCAAACGAAACCGTCAAGGCCGTCCGCGCAATGGCGGCGCACAATGGTCCCTGCTATATACGTCTCAACCGTAACAGCTACGATAACGTGACAGCTGAAGACGCGCCGTTTGAGATCGGGGTCCCCTCAGTGCTTCGGGAAGGCAGCGATGTAGCTGTCTTTGCTACTGGTTTTATGTGCATCAAAGCATTGGAAGCCGCCCGGCTTGTCGAAGACAGCATTTCTGTCAAGGTGATCAATGTGAGCACCATCAAGCCGCTCAGTGATGAGGTGATATGCAACCTGGCCGGAAGCTGCAAAGCTATCGTGACTGCCGAAGAACACAGCGTGATCGGCGGGCTTGGATCGGCAATCGGACGCGCTGTCCGTCACCTCGGGCGACCCATGGAGCATATGGGTATTCACGATCATTTTGGATGCAGCGCGCACTCATATGATGAAATACTGGAATATCTGGGACTGACGACGCAAAATATAAAGGCTGCAATCGAAAGCATGTACAATCTTGCGAAATAACGGAGGTAGATATTATGAAAATTGGTTTTATCGGACTTGGTATCATGGGCAAGCCCATGGCAAAAAATTTGATTAAAAAGGGCTATGAACTGGTTGTTTACGATATAAATGCCGAAAACATAAACGCTCTGACCGCTCTTGGCGCTGCTGCAGCCGATTCCGCGAAGGACGTTGCCGCGCAGAGTGAGATAATCATCACCATGGTGCCGAACTCTCCCCATGTCAAGGCGGCCGTTCTCGGTAAAAACGGCGTTCTGGAAGGTGCGAAGCCGGGCAGTATTCTTATCGATATGAGCTCCATCGCTCCTCTCGCGTCGCAGGAAGTTTACAAGGCATGCACAGAAAAGTGTGTGGAAATGCTGGACGCACCTGTTTCAGGCGGAGAGCCCAAAGCGGTCGACGGTACGCTCTCCATAATGGTAGGAGGCAAAAAGGATATCTTCGACCGTGTTTATAATATCCTTATGGCCATGGGCGGCAGCGCCGTTTATTGCGGCGATATAGGCGCGGGCAATACAACAAAGCTGGCTAACCAAATCATAGTGGCTGTTAACATTGCGGCAGTCTCAGAAGCGTTTCTTTTGGCAACCAAGGCCGGCGTGGACCCTGAGTTGGTTTTTAACGCCATAAAAGGCGGCCTTGCCGGTTCAACCGTAATGAATGCAAAGGTGCCTATGATACTTGATCGCAACTTCAAACCCGGCTTCAAAGTAGACCTTCACATAAAAGACCTCAACAATGCGTTGGAAACCGGCCACAGTGTCGGCTCGCCTCTGCCCTTGACAGCATCCGTGATGGAAATGCTTCAATTTCTCCATGCCAATGACTGCGGCCAGTGCGATCACAGCGCAATAGCGAATTATTACGAGGAAATCGGGAAAGCTGAGATTAAAAAACCCTAATCGGCAAAATCCCATATTCTTAATGGCAACCTCTCCTAAGCATGGATGCCCTCGCGTAAGCGGGGGCATTTGTGCTGTCTCAGGCTTTCATTTCATTGGTGCCCAAGCGCTTTTGCCTGCGTGCGTAGCCGGCGATTGTCCAAACAATACAAAGAGGCCCGGCTCCAACAGGAAGGATCCGGGCTTCTTCGTAATAAGACAGTTATGAAAAAGGAGGTCATTTAGCTATTTGTATGACCGATTTGACTATCTCCGCCTTGTTGTTGATACTCTCGTCCATGGCTCTCTGGATATCGTCGAAATCGAACCGGGCTGTCACAATCTTTTCAGGATCTATATTGCCTCCGGCAACAGCCTGGATTGCCATCGGGTATATATGCCTGTAGCGGAATATGGTCTTGAGCGTGAGCTCCTTGTCCAGCGCCATGTTCATGGGCAGGTTGATGCTGCCCTTCCCGCTGTAGCCTACGAAGACTATCGTGCCGCCCTTGTGGGTTACTTCGATGAGCTGTCCCGCCGTTATTTCAGTTCCGGCAGTCTCGAACGCCACATCGACGCCTCTTCCGCCCGTCAATTCCATTACAGTTTTTACGGGATCCTGCTGCCTGGCGTTAATAACCTTCGTCGCACCGAGTTCCAACGCCTTGTCCAGCCTCTTCTGCTCGATATCGGACACATAGATCTCGGTAATGCCCATCGCCTTAAGTGCCAGCATCGTAACAAGCCCGATACAGCCGGAGCCAGTTATCATCGCGGTCTGTCCGGCGTGAGCGCCGCCCTGGTTTGCGGCGTGGAAACCGACGGCCAGCGGTTCTATCAAAGCGCCCGACATCATGCTCACATTATCCGGGAGCTTGAAGCACAGATCGGCCTCATGAGCCACATATTCCTGAAAAACTCCGTCGTATGGCGGCGTTGCAAAGAACTCGACGTCCGGGCAAAGGTTATATAAGCCTTTTCTGCAATATTCGCAGTGTCCGCAGGTCTTTCCCGGTTCGAGCGCCACACGGTCTCCCGGCTTCAGGCCGGTTACCCCGGCGCCAGTTTCGACTACGACTCCGCTCGCCTCATGTCCGAGTACGAATGGCGGTTTCACAATGAAATTACCTATTCTGCCCGATTCAAAATAATGCAGATCCGAGCCGCAGACTCCTACGCATTCTATTTTGACCAGGACTTCGCCCGGCTTCGCCTGGGGAATATCCCTCTCCACAAATTCCATCTTACCGATTGCGGTCATTACTGCTACTTTCATTTTACCCTGCATTCCATCATCCCCTTTAAATAATCAGGTGTTTTATATATATACCAGGGACTAATTTTTAGTCTTACTTATAATATAACATTTTATTGAAATAAATCCAAATGCAAAAAACGCTATTATTTCTTATAATTAACCTTTACTGCCGTGGCATAATGCGGCTTCACGGTTATTTCGGCGCTGCCTCCGGCCACTATCCTGACGCGTTTGACTTCGCCCGGTAGCAGGTCGAAGTAATTGGCCGAGAAAAGCCATCCGAATTCGGTCTCTTCATTCCTGGCGGTAATCTCGATGCAGCGTGCGAACTTATCGGTGGTTATTACGAGCTCGTCGCCCTCCACCATTACCTTGAGCTTAGCGTCCGGGAAGTTGTAATGGCGCTCGACGTCTACGAAATCATTCACGCGGTCATAAATGCCGTGTTCCTTGTCGGTGAAAGTCGCATATAAAAGCAGCGTCTTCCAGAAAAATTTGTATTTGTTGAGGTCCAGCACGATGCCGGAATGACCCCGGAGCATCTGTGCGTCGACCTTGTCCGTCAGCACGAACTCATTCTTCTCCATATCGAACATTCCGAAGGTGACCTCGCCCTTTACATCGATGTTGCTGTCATTGGCGAGCCACAGACGGTAATCGTTGGGGGTCATCTGAAAGCTCAGAGCGATCGGGCGCTGCGCCGCGGCAGTGGCATAATACGAATGGAAGCCCTCCTGGAAGAAGTCGATTATTGCGCAATATACCTTCGGCCAGGTATCGAGCAGCTTGCATGCAAAATGTCCCTTTATACGCTTGTTGACCGGGACGTCTCCGTCCTTGCTGCCCTGGCGGACTTTTTCGATGCAGCGGCGCATGGACTGGCCTGCGGCTGCGGCAAAGCGGTACAAGTGATCCTCTGGCGTATCGGCGTCGTAATATTCCCAGTAAGGTCCGGTCTTTATATGGCCTTGCGCGGAATGATGGCTGCGTTCCATCCAATTATCGGGCATGGGGAATCTATCCTTGTGTGTCAGCTTTCCGCTATAGCCTTCAGGCCAGATATCGCCCTTTATCATTCGTTTCAGGCTGTGCATCACGGGAGGCGCGCAGCGTATATCTTCTCCGATGAAGTTAGGATACTCGGCGTAAGGATAAGCCCAAACTCCGTCATAAACGTGGAAATCTCCCTGACGAGGGTCGTTTGCCCACTCCCCGCCATAGGGTGAATTGGGGAAGTAAAACCTTCCGTTGTCATAATAGTCGACAAGGGCCGGGTAATCCTCGAGCACCATCTCACTGCCATACGCGTGCATATCGCGATCAATGTATTCGGAGCCCATTATGGTTTCGTTTCCGCCGCACCACAACAGCAGCGACGGGCGCCAGCGCAGGCGGAGTATCAGGTAGATGGCCTCCTGTCTGCAGGCTTCGCGGTATTCGGGATTGTTTGGGTATGCTCCGTTGCCGAGATAAAATTCCTGCCATATCAATATGCCGCGCCTGTCAGCTTCATCGTAAAGCTCATCCTCGTACGGGACGCCCTCGCCCCATATGCGCAGTGTGTTCATGTTTGCATTTTCACACATGTCCAGGATACGGTGCACGCGTTTCGACTGCCAGCAGTGCGTATAGTCCTGGAAGGGATCCATGCTTCCGCCCCACAGACGAACCGTATTGCCATTTATCCTGAAGCCCAGATCGCCATCCTGGACGACTTCACGGAAACCGATCTTTTTCTCCAGCCTATCCGCGATCTGTCCATTGCTCATAAGCAACATTTCGACGGAGTAACGGGCCTGGCCTCCGAAACCACGCGGGTTCCAGAGCTCGGGAGCCTTTACGGAAAGCTTGAAGGGCTGCCTCCAAGTGCCTGAAACGGGCTTCTCGTCGGTTGCGACTATGTTACTCTCAGGATCGCGCACTATGATTTTGGCCGAATCTCCGTTTACGCCTTTCAGCGTAACGGTGAGGCCGCCCTCGGTATATGGAGCCGCAATGGAGGGTATTATATGATCCCACGTGAACTCGGCTTCATCGACGTAATCTATATAAACAGGCTGGAAGACACCTATGGGTTCGAAATATGGAACAGCGCCCTGATATGACGCCCCTTCGGTAACTCCCGCGGGGAAATCGTGCTTCGGCTTGCGGAGCATTTTGAATTTCAGAACGGTCTTTTCCCATTCCTTCGGCAGAGTGAGCTTGTCGAGCTCGTCTTCGATATTGTGAAAGTGTATCACCAGAGTGTTGTGTTCAGTTATATATTGCGTTATATCTATCGTCTGCGGCAGATAAAAGTTATCGTGGCTGCCAACCTTGACGCCGTTCACATAAACATCCGCTATCGTGTCGAGTCCTCCGAAGAAAAGGCGTACGGCGCTTGCTTCACGCTCCCTTTCGAAACGGCATCTGTAGACCCAGTCATAATCCCCTACCCATTCGCCGGCCTCACACCAGCCTATCCGTATTTCCTCGGGCAGATATCCCTCGTCGATCAGAACGTCGTGTACCTGTGAGGGCATCTTCTTCACGGGGATCCAGCCTGCTGGCTCTCTGCCAGCTTCGGGGATGGGATTCTCAGGGTCGATGCCCGCCGCGGGTATTATTTTTAAAAGCTCCCATTTTTCAGAAAGGCAAAGTCTGGTTTTCATAATTCCCTCTCTTCATACAAAATAAGATTAGTCAGAGGGGGATACCAAGCGTCGTAATGACAGCCAGGCATCCCCCTCTGAGTTTTTTAGAATATGAAGCCCTTGGTCTGAGCCAGCTTTTTCATGACATCTTCACTGAGACGCTTTCCGCTTGCGGAAACGTTCTTCTCGACCTGCGAGGCATTCTTGGCGCCCGGGATTACACTGTGGATGCCAGGATAGCTGAGGTTGTATGCAAGTGCGAGCTGAGCCATGGTCAGGCCGGTTTCCTTTACACATTCCTCGACGATCTTCATGTCGGGGATTACTGACGCAAAGCGTTCTTCAGACCAGAAGCCCTTACGGTTGTCGCCGTCCGCGAACTTGGTGTCGCTGCCGTATTTTCCGGTCAGGATGCCGCTCGCAAGGGGTTGGCTCGTCAGTACCGCGATGTTGCGTTCCTTAGCTATTCTTACGACTTCGATATTAGTTTTGTTCAGTATGTTGAACGGAACCTCGAGTACGTCGATAACATTCTCGGTATCATGCTCGTAAGCATGCATCGTATCTCCTGCCTGCCACATTGCGAGTCCGACATAGCGGGCTTTACCGGATTGCTTCATTTCCTTGAGGGTTTCAAATACCTTGCCCTTTTCCTGCCATTCGGCGTTCGGCACGTGGAGCAGGTAAACGTCCACGAAATCCGTCTGAAGGCGCTGCAGGCTCTCATCAAGACACATCATGAGATAGTCGTGGGAGAAATTCTTGCTGCGTTCGGGTACACGGTAGTTCGTGCCGCCTTTTGTGACAATAACGGCTTCATTGCGTCTTCCTTTGAGGAATTGGCCAATGAGTGTTTCGCTGTGGCCATTGCCGTATGCGTCGCATGTATCGTAGAAATTGACGCCGAGTTCCCATGCCTTTTTCAACGCTTCTACAGCATTTGCGTCGTCCGGTCCCTCACCCCAGCCAAGTCCGCCTATTGCCCATGCGCCGAAGCCTACGTCGGAAACCTTCAGATCTGTTTTTCCAAATGAATTTAATACCATAATGTGCACCTCTTCCTTATAATTGAAGTATTGTTTTAGACTTTGCGTAATGTGCCTTTGCTGTTATATTCCCTCCATTATGCGCCGTCTTTATTCTTACACGCTTTATTTCGCCCGGAATGAGATCGAAATAATTGTCTGAGAAATAGAATCCGAACGGATCTCCGTCCTTTTCTCCTGACAGCTCGACGCACCTTGCAAAGCGGTCGGTCTCTATTACGAGCTCATCGCCTTCGATTTCCATTGAAAGCCTGGCGTCGGGGAAGGACAGGTGGCGTTCGATATCTGCAAATATACTGACTGTTGATATGTGAGCGCCATCATTTTTCACCAGTCTTCCGATGATCAGCCTGTTACGCAGGAATTGTCCCAATTCGTCCAAGTTCGTAATAAGCTGGGACTGACCCGGCCTTACACGTACAGGAACGGTAATCTGATTCTCAACTTTGTTTTCCGCCGTATTGAACAGTTGTATTGTAAGACCGCCTTCTACTGTCTCGTTGCTGTCATTCACGACCCAGGCATAAATATGATCGCTTATCTCAAATGAGACAAGCACGGTCTCATAAGCCCGCTTCAAGGCATAATACGGCATGCCCGGTTCAAGATAATAGTCGATCACCGAACTGTATATGTGCGGTCTTGTAGTGTTGAGCTTCCATACGAAATGGCCCTGACATCTGCGTTGTCCCTGGGAATCCCATACAGGCTTTCCGCGGCGGTATCTTTCGACAGAGTCGCGCAGGTATGCTCCCGCCGCCGCTCCAAACCTATAAACCAGCGAATCGAAATCATTAGCGTCGTAGAACTGCTCAACGGGCGGTATCTTGTAGTATGAATCAGCTGAGGTAATAGCGTTCCATTCCTTCGGCCATGGATAATCGGAACCGTCCTTCATGAGCGAGGTGACAGCCGGCTTTTTGTCAAGCCTCAGATAGCGCATCAGGCTGTATGATACCGGCAAAGCCACCCTCAGGTTTTCACTTACAAAATTGGGGTAGTCTCCGCCTGGAACAAACCAGGTATTTGTATAGCTGTGGGTATCTCCGACGGCCGGATCGTTCGAGTATGATCCGCCGCACGGTGAAGTCACGTGGTAGTAACGTCCGTTGTCGAGCGCCGCGCAAACCTCGCGGTAATCCTTTTCCACTATTTCCGAGCCGTAATACTCTTCGCCCGGATATCCGAAATCCCTGTTCAGATAGGTCTCGTTCCCGCCGCACCACATGAGCAGCGACGGATGATGACGCAAGCGCAGTACAAGTTCCTCGGCCTCATGGCGCATAAGCGATCTTGTATGGCTGTCCGTCGGATAAGCCGAATTCCCCGAGAAGAACTCCTGCCAAATCATTATGCCCTTACGGTCGGCTTCATTGTAAAACTCATCGTCGTAACGCTCACCCTCGCCCCATACGCGGATTGTGTTAACGTTACAGTCATATGCAAGCTCAAACACCTTCATCAGGCGTTCACGGTCGATAACCGCGGATTTGCCGTCTATCGGAGTGAGATTTGCTCCCCAGAGCTTGACTGGCATTTGGTTGATCTCAAAATTGAGATTGTTTATCATAACAACCTTGCGGAAGCCTATTACTTTTTCCTCAGCGTCGCAAACACGGCCATCCCCGGAAAGCGCTTCCACCTTGAAGGTATAAAGCGGTTGCTCCCCGTAATTGCGCGGATACCAGAGTGCAATATCCTCGAGCTTGAAATCGAGTGCGGCAGGTCCGCTGCCCGTTGCTTTGACAGTATAGGAAAGGTCGGTCCCGTTGCCCGTCACATGTATTTTCAGATCACATGCGGCATTGGTTTCGGTTTTGACCGTTACCTCTGCGGACGTCAAGGCGTCATTCAAAACATAATCTACGGCAAAATCCTTTATTTCAAGCGTATCTATCAGCTCCAGGACCACGTCCGTAAAAATGCCCACTCTCAGGAGATCCGGTTTCGCGCCCAGATACGTGATGAAATCATGGAAGTTCTTGCGTATCATTCTGAACGGCGCTATGCGGTCCGGATGCGGATTTTGCGCTTGACTTTCCTCCAGTATCCTGGGAACGGAACGGAATAGAAAGCTAAGCGTATTTGTGGGACAGAGCTTGCCTGTTACGTCGAACCTGGCGGAAAGGTAAAAATCCTCATGGCTTCCGATCAATTCTCCGTTCAGGAAGACGTCGGCAAAAGTATCGAGACCACCGACGCTTATAAATGCAGTTTTGCCGCAATCTTCGCATGTGAAGTTCGAAGTATATGTCCATTCATGCTCCTGCACCCAGTGGCAGTCGGAAGTATCTCCGTAAATATAACCGTCGCTGATGGCGCCGTTTTCCTGCAGTATCGAATGGACCTGCATCGGCATGGCGGGGATTGCATACTCTTTTTGAGTATCGCAATCCTTCAATGTCCATCCTTTTGATAAAATGATTTTCTGTTTCATGTCTAAACCCACCTCGGATCGATCAGCCCTTGACGCTGCCTGCTGTCAAGCCCTGAATCAAATATTTGGAACCAAAGGCAAATAATCCTACAATCGGGATAGTAGAAAATGCCAGTGATAAAATACGTGCCGCGTAATCCGTACGGAATTCCGTACTGATCATGGCGATGGACAGCGGGATTGTGTAGCATTCCTTCCTCGTTACGATAACGAGTGGAATCATGTAGCTGTTCCACGACCACAGGAATAGAAGAAGTCCGATAGTTATGAATGCAGGCCTGATTATCGGGAATACTAGCTTGAAGAATATGCCGTAATCAGTGCAACCGTCAATACGCCCGCTTTCGAGGATCTCGTTAGGGACCGAGGAACCTATGAACTGCGTCATAAAGAAGGTGCCGAAGCCGCTTGCCATACCGCTGAATATCATAGGCAGGATGGTGTTGACTATACCAAGGGCCTTCATTTCCAGCACATATCCGACAAGACCAAGCTGCATGGGTATTGCAAGAGTTGCTATAACAAAGGTAAAGAGACCCTTTTTCCCTTTGAAATTAAATTTCGCAAAAGCATAGCCGCCCAGCGAGCTAACCAGGATCGCACCGGCCGTATTGCAGATGGCGATCGTGAAGCTGTTCAGGTAATATCTTGGATAATCAATGGCCATTACCGTTTTAAGATTTTCCCAAAAATAATTTCCCGGCAGCAGCTTAATGCCCGTATACAGGTCCTCGTTCAAGTGGGTGCCCATTATCAGCATGAGGTAGAATGGGAACAACGCTACTAATGAAAGCAATCCGATAAGGATATTGACCGGTAACTTTGCATACAAACTTTTCTTTTCTTCCATTTGTCCCACCTCCTCATATAGTGTTGTCACGATTCATCGATTTAACGCTGACGATCGAGAAAATCGCAATGATTATAAATAGTACATACGCTATAGCCGAGCCGTATCCGAACTGGAACTGCCGGAACGCAGACTCATAGTATCTCATAATAACCGTCAGGACTGAGCGCTCAGGGCCGCCGATCGGCTGCGTATTGCCGGCGAACAGCAGCTGGGGCTCATCGAACAGCTTCCATGCGTTTATTATACTTGTGGTCACAACAAATACGAAGATCGGCCTGAGCATTGGTAGAGTTATCTTTCTGAAGCCCTGCCACCAGCTTGCTCCATCGATCTTGGCTGCCTCGTATAACTCGCCCGGGATCGTCGACAGGCCGGCCAGGAACATAACCATGTTATAGCCATAACCCTTCCAAACTATCATTGCTATGACAACGGCTCTCGATGCCCACGGTATGCCAAGCCAGTAAACGGATTGAATCCCGAATGCACCTAACAGTCCGTTCACAGCGCCCGACTTCCAGTCGAACATCAGCGAGAAAATAATACCTACTGCAACAGGAGTCGTGATGTACGGTAGAAAGTTGAACAGCTGGAATGCGCTGCGCGTCTTCGAGAAGAAGTCTTTCAGCGCTGTCGCCGTCAACAGGCCCAGTGCCAGTTCTATCGGGATCGAGAAGCAGAAGATTATTACAGTATTTTTTATTGCTTTATAAAAGTTGGGATCATGAAATACCCGCACATAATTCTCTATACCAATAAATTTTGCCTGTCCAAAACCACTCCAGTTAAAGAAGCTTACACCCAATGAAAAAAGCATTGGAAAAAGGCTGAAGGTAAAGTATAAGATAAAAAACGGAGCTATCATCGTGTACGGCGTAATTATTGATTTCTGTCTTCTTTTAGCTTTCATAAATTCACCGCGCTTTCGGATATCGTTTAGGGAGCATATAATAAGAGGAGGAGCTTTCGCAACCTCCTCTTACCACATATCATACGTTCAAATCAAACATCTCTTTTATACCGGTCCGGCTCGCGATTAGTTCTCGCGGCTAAGTCCAGGGTTGTTGGTGATAAGCTGATCGGCCATTGTCTTGAGAAGATCGTCTACATTTACATTACCCTTGGCTGCGTTAATGCTCTTGAGTGCAAGGTTGTAAGCATCCGTGATAGCCTGATCATACGGTACGGGAGTTCTTACGTTCTTGATGCTCGGGAGTACACGGGTCTGGATGTCCTTCATAACGTCCTGATTTGAGAAGAACGGATCAGGAGTAGTGTAGTAAGGTTCAGACTTTTCGTAAAGCGGTTTGAAAGGCGAGAAGTTGCCTTTGTATTTCTTCTGGAGAGCTGCTCCTCTTTCATCCTGGAAGAAGTACTTGATATAGGTTACAGCGTCTTCTTTATGCTTAGCAGCCGCCGGAACAGCCATAACGGTACCGCCCATTGCAAAGCCGCCTCCGGGAGGAAGCATGAAGCCCCACTTGTTGTTGCCGTTCTTGTCGTTGGTTTCGATAGTGAACTTAACTGACCAGTTGGCGCAAGGATAGAATATATCTTCCTTTGTTGCATAGGATGCGCCTTCTTCAGCGGAATCATAATCATATACGTCGACAACGCCTGCTTTTGCAAATTCGGATACCTGTGAGAGTATCGGCTTCATTGAATCAGTGAAGGTTATCTTGTCGCCGGTTACAAACGGAGTTGCGCCCTGACCTTTGAGGATCAGACCGAGTGCTCCAAGGCTTGAGAACATGAATACCTTGCCGTTGGATTTCTGCTGAACTTCTTTGCCCTTGGCTATAAAGTCGTTCCAGGTCGGGAACATCTTTTCAAGCTCTGCCGGGTCGTCAGTTCCGAAGTATTGCTTTGCAAGTTCACGCTTGTAAGCGATACCTGCTACCGACGGGCATTCAGGTCCGATATACTGACCATCTACCGAGGTTTCGAGCTGTACGAGGTAATCCAGAACCTTGGAGGTGTCGAAGCTGTACGGAGCCTTTGTGATGTCTTCCCAGATACCGAGGTTCAGAAGCGCGCCACGATACGTAGCTTCAGACCATGCGATATCAGGCATTTCGCCGCCGGCTGCAAGAGTAGTCTGCAGCTTCTGGGCCATATCGATAGCGAGTACCGACGTAAGGTTTACAGTAATACCCATTTCCTTGGTGAAATCAGCATGCATCTGTTTACGGGTGTCGCTGTTGTCCCAGCACCAGATTGTGATTGACTTGTCACCAGCGGGAGCTGTTGCTGCCGGAGCCGTAGATGCTTCAGCGGTTGCCGTGGTAGCGTTTGCTGTGGTTGTTCCGCCGGCCGTATTGTTTGCCGTATTGCCGCAAGCAGCCACAGAGAGCAACATTGCAAGAGTAAGCAAAACAATTAGTACTTTGTTTAACTTTTTCATTTTAGTGCTTCCTCCTTTAATTTTATATTGCAAGTATAAAGCTTTATTCTTAAGGGTTATACATAACAAAACTATTATTATTTATAACTTTTTTATATATGAGAACGATATTTCCGTGCCCTCACCGAAGCGGCTTTTTATCGAAAGCGCGCTCATTGGCCCAAATATCAGCATCAGACGCTTATTGATGTTCTGGAGTCCTATATGCCTTCCGTCAACAGCTTCACTCACCATGAAATCCACCTTTAGCTTTTCCAGTTCATCTTCATTCATTCCTCGCCCATTATCGGCAACAGTGACCCTTATTACATCGCCGTCGTGCTTTATGGACACCATCAGCTTACTTGGATGCTCGACAGGCAATATACCATGGAAAATACTGTTTTCAACGAGCGGGTACAGTATCTGCTTCAGTATCTTTTCTTCCATGAGATCCTGGTCGACGTCCCATTCAACGGTAGGAATATTGTTGTAACTATATTTGAGTACATTTACATAATTATTGATGTATTCCATCTCATCCTTTATGAATGCAAAGCTGTTCGTATCGGTGCTTATTACGCCGCGAAGCAAAGTAATGAAGGTCCGTATAAGTGAGATGATGCCTTCGTCGTCGTTTTTTCTGGCAAGGCATATGACGCAATTCAGGGTATTATAAATGAAATGAGGATTTATCTGATATATAAGCATCCTGATCTTGGCTTCGTTTTCCTTGACCTGGCTCTCGAGCAGCTCCCGGGTGCTTGTTTCGACGTTCTGTACCATCTCGTTGAAAACGTGCGAGACTTCTTCTATTTCGTCGCCCGTATTTATTGACAGGCTGACCCTGCGTTCGCCCCTGGAAACCCGCCTCATACCTTCTATCAGCTTGTACAGGGGGTTTGTAATATTCAGCACCATGCTGTATATTATTACCATCAGGAGAATCAGTATCATCAGAAGAATGAAGAAAATCATCCTATAGGTATTGTTAATATTGTTATTGATTATGTTGCCCGAAACACTGCAGATCACATACCAATTAGCAAGAGAAAGATTCTGTTTGAAATAAAAATCATGGCTGATAGGCGAGTTTTTATATTCATTTTCAAAATCACGCGAATAGTCCGAGGAATAAAATAGTTTTCCGTTAGGATCATACAACGCGAGATTGATACCCGAATTTTCCTCAAAAGTAAGAAGATTTTCTATAACTGCGTCATTCTTGGCCACTATCACTATTTTGCCGATAAAAGAATAATCTTGCTTGCTGTATACATTCGTTACATACGATACGATGTTCCAGTACCCGATATTGACATTGTAAGTATATTTCTGAGGGGGTATGAAACCGTTTTTGTCGGTTTTCAGCATAGAATAATTGGAAGAATTGAACAAGTTATTATAATTATTGTCCATCTCCAGTATTTGCCCGTTCTTATTGACCAGAACGACATCGTAAACTATGTCGGACCTCAGATTGGCATATTTTTTCAGCACCAGCTTGCCTGCCTGTACGGTAGAGAAATAATTGTAAACGCCATTTGAAGAATTCGTCTTGATCAGTGTGCTCTGTACAGAATCGTCGAACGCTATTATCTGCCCAAGCGAAGAGAGCTCTTCCAGATTGTTAGACACCTGATCCGTCATTTTCAGGACGGAATCCTGGGTCCTTTCGAAGAGAAGATTCTGAAAATTGGATCTGAAATATGAAAGTATGAACAATAGACAGCTGGTTACAGATATAACCACAGCCAAAGCCGTCGCCATAAATATTTTCAGAAAAACCTTGTTTGTTTTGAACCTGTTTCGCATTGCCGTCATCTCCCCCATAACTGTACATAAACAAAAATAAGATTATGTATACGGTCATAAATAGAGTTACTGCAGGTACCATACCTTTACAATGTGCGGCAATGCAGGCGCCCGGAGCTTTCGCCCCGGACTTGGGTTAACCTATAGTGTACCACACAAAGCTTGGTTTTGGTACCGGCAGTATCTGGCTGGCTCTTTAATCACAGATCAGGCTTTAAGGATATCTTCGGCGATAGCCGAGGTTACGGCGCCCTTTACAGTCAGGTCTACCTGCTGCAGTTCCTTTTCCGAAATTCCCGCATTATCTGAAACAACGGGCGTCGGGGTCTTGCAAAGCAAAGGCTCCGGAGGCCTGGGAATACTCAATTCAGTATACGCAGTGCTCGAGTCGATCCGTTTGATGATCGCGTTTTTGATCCTCGGCAGAATATACTCGTTCAAGGCAATACTTCCTTCGAAAAACACGGTATGCGGTTTTCCGCCGGCGGAGGAATCCGCATGGATCGCCGCCGCCACACAGTTTGCGAGCCCCGTTACTGCGCGCTCCACTATTGCGGACGCAATTTCCTGCAGCTCAAAAAACGCACCGGAACCGGCCTCATCCAATATTTCCTTCGTTTTTCCCGGGATCCCGTGTCCAAGAGTACTTTCCCACAGCTCTACTACCGACCTGGTATCGTAGGCCGTTTTGAAATAAACCGCGGGATCGAACATTTGCAGCTTCGAAGCCGCTTCGCGCGCCCTTAGTCTGACAGCCCTCTCCATAAGGCCATAGAGGCCTTTCCCCGCAATTGAATATTGGTATTGGTGCCCTTCGGTTAGGTCATAAGGCAATAGCGTATCATCGTCGAGAGTTTTGTCGAATACGTCGGCCATCCCGATAGAGACCGTATGCTGTTCTATGGCGGCCGCCAGCCCGGTTCCGCAGACAAGCAGCATCGTCTTTTCATCGTGTCCGAGCTCGCAAAGCGATGCTCCCCCATAGTTTGCCACTATGGAATCGAACTGGCAGAACAGCGATCTTACGCTAACGCCTCTCGCCTTCAGGTATGCACGCATGTTTTCATTTATATTATGTGTTGCCGCATCTCTTTCATAATCACGCGCAATCAGGCCTTCTATCGTAGGTATCTTGTTCCTGTGGAACGGGACTCCGTCAATAACGGGAACAGCCACGGATATGCCGACGCAAAGGTCTTTGGAATTACTCATGTATTCCCTGATTACCTTATCTTCAAACAAAAGGCGGTCGAAGTAATCGGTATAGTGCGTCTTCGACAGGGGATTAGCCCTGGCGGCAAGATGATGGATGACAAGCCTGCCGGCTTTCATTGAAGCCAGGATTACCTTCGTGTTCGAACCGCCTATCGAAATGCCGAGCACGGTATCGTGGTCCCTGAACCCGGCCGGCTTCAGTCTGGCTATCTCAAAATGCCTTTCCATGCCGGTGGGCAATATAGAGACCCTGTTATTGTTTATAGCTTCCAGAAGCCTTTTGAGATCCCTGTCGGGATCCACCCCCAGCCTGGCGATCAAATCCTTCATAGCCTTCTGCCCCCTTTTACCGTCAACAGCTTTTGTCTGCTGCTTACTTTTTGAACTGTATATCAGCCCTGTGCGAAGAAAACCGGGCTTTGGCCGTGACAAGGCCCTTGCTGTGTTTTCCAAGTACCTTGACCCTCTTGGTTTCCCAGGGCATCAGGTCAAAATAATTGTCCTGGAAGAACCAGCCGAACTCATCTCCGTTATCATTGCCCGACAGCTCAATGCACCTTGCGAATTTATCAGATGTTATTATGAGTTCTTCGCCCTCCTGCCGCAATTCAAGCGCCGCTTCGGGGAAGTACAGATAGCGCTCGCCGTCTACATAATCGTTGGTTCTGGCGATGACATTCCCGTTTTTATCCTCAAGCCTTGCATAGAGGAAATTCTCACGCCTGAACTGTCCGAATTCGTCGAGCCTGAAAATGACCTTGGATTCGTCGGGCGATACGGTGACTTCCCTCCTGATTTCCTTTATCACAGAGTTGGTCCTCGGATTGAACAGATCGCAGACTACCGTTCCTCCCGCCATATCGGCACTGTCATTCACGATCCACAGGTATATGTCGTTACCTACGTCAAATGACAGCATTACAGGTTCGTTTGCCCGTCTTAACGCATAGTACGGCATATTCGGCTCGAGGTAATAGTCTATCATGCTAGAATAGAACGCCGGATACGGTTCATTCAGCTTCCACACGGTATGCCCCTTGCAGATTCTTTCACTGGAAGCGTCGTATGCCGGCCTGCCCCTTCTCGACCTTTCAGCCGTTTCCCTTATGTGCTGGGTGTGCGCCGAGCTCAGCCTGTATATCAGATCTTCCGGATTATCGGCGTCATAGAACTTCTCAAAATTCTTGGTTCGTTCCCATACGCCCCCGGGAGCACGCTCGATCCAGGTTTCAGGCATCGGAGGCTCCTGGTGGTTTCTCACCATTGGCGTATAGCCGTCAGGCCATAGTTTATCACCCATATATCTTTTCATGCTTTTCAGGGCAGGCGTCGAGACCCTTGTATTCTCGGATAAGAATACCGGGTAATCGGCTCCCGGTACGTACCAGATATGAGTATACCCATGGGTGTCGCCGCTGCGCGGACTGTTTGCAAAAGCGCCTCCGTAGGGTGAAGTCGGGTGATAGTACCTGTCCGGATCCAATCTTTCGCATATTTTCTTATAGTCTTCAAGATATATCTCGTCACCGTAGCATTTCTCGCCCGGGTGGTCGTATTGCACGCTCATCGAGGTCTCGTTGCCACCGCACCACATCAGGACCGAAGCGCGATTTTTAAGTCTCTTTATGACATATTCGGCTTCCTTCCTGCACAGCTCCTTGTACCACTCATCATCGGGATGCATTCCGTAACTCATGTAGAATTCCTGCCAGAGCAGGAGACCTCTCTTGTCCGCTTCATCATATAGTTCGTCGGGATACGGAACACCCTCGCCCCATACCCTTACGATATTCATGTTGGCGTTTTCAACCATGTCCAGAAGAGTATTTGCGATCCTGCTGCTCCATACGTTGGTTATCCTCTGCGTCGGCGCCAAATTCGCCCCCCAGAGCTTTAAAGGCTTCCCGTTTATGGTGAAATCAAAAGGTTCGCCCATTTCTATCTTTCTGAAACCTATGTTCTTTACAACCTTATCCGTCAGAACACCGTTGTCCGTCAAACCGACCTCCACCTTGTAGAGAGGCTGTCCGCCGAGAGTACGCGGCCACCAAAGGGCTGGTCCCTCAATTGAAAGCCGGGCATTCTTCGACCATTCGTCCGCCCCGGTTTTTCCGAGGTTCACCGACAGCTTGCCGCAAACCATACCGTCGGGCGCAGTGACAGTGATCTCCAACGAACCGTTTTCGAGCCTGCCCAGACCGTCTGCAGTTATCTGCAAAATACCATTCTTGTAATCATCACTGAGCTTCGCCTGTATGTCGGCATATACGAGCTCGCTTTCCTCCGCAGTCTCGAGAAGGACGTCGTCGAATATGCCTATATTGGTGAAATAAGGCTTGGTACCAAGGAAATCTATAAAATCATGCACGGGCTTCCTGAGTAATTTATGCTTTGCCACCTTGCCGCTGTCTATCGCAGCACAGCTGTGATGCCTGAGATATTCCTGGGGCGAGTGGAAATGGACGAGAAGCGTATTGGTATCCTTCAGGGTCTCTGTCACCTCCACCCTGAGCGGAATATACATATCGTTATGGCTGGCGATATGCCTGCCGTTCAGATAAATGTCCGCCAGCGTGTCGAGTCCTTTGAAGTCCAGGTACTGCCTCTTGCCCGCTTTTGTCGTATTGAATTCGCATTTGTATATCCAGTCGGATTCGGACACCCATAGGCATTTTTCGGTATTGCCCAGGACTATCGGGTCTTCTATCTTGCCATACCGCAGCAATATTTCATGGACCTGGGCGGGCATCACGGCAGACAGCTCGCCGTTGCTTCCCGCGGAATATTCCGCTATCTGCTTCTCGTCAAGCCTTTCTGCCGGATCAATTTTTCTGATCGACCATCCTTCTTTGAGTATTACAGTATTTTTCATCTTATACCTCCGTAAATGTACTCCTGAAGCGATGCATTACCTTTTATATTTTTGGCATGCCGTTTATTTTTATAACTCTATATAGAATAATTAAACTCTATATATGTATTTACTTGTATATACAGTAAAATATAGCACAACACCCGGACTCAGTCAATACGAGGCACTCCTATGCCGGCTGCGCAAGAGCCCTCCGCTTCCGACGGCTTAATAAGCCGACCCTTAGAGATCGTTGAAATATAACTTGAATCGGAAGTGATATTTCATCCGACCCTTAACAGAAATCACCCGGTTTTTTGCCTGTTTCCTTTTTGAATATATTGCTGAAATACTGGACCGTCTGGTAGCCGACCATTTTGCTCACTTCGTAAACCTTGTAACGTCCGGTCCCGAGCAGCTCGATCGCCTTTTCGATCCTGACCTTTGTCAGATATGCGGAGAAGGTAATGCCCACTTCCTTCTTGAATAACTGGCTGATGTAAATCACGCTGAGATCCAGTTCCTTTGAAAGGTCATAGAGGCTGATGTCATCGCCGTAATGCTCGGCAATGTATTTTATGATGGTATTGACGCGCTTGGAATACCGTGTGCCGAAATCGGCGCCCAGCATTTCTATCGCCTTGTCGAAGAGCTCGGCAAGCACATAAACGTTGTAATTGCGGACGGAGTCCAGGATCTCGTCGAGCACTTCGCCCAGGTTGTCCGTTTTTCCCTGCCCGCTGCGGCTGGCGATCGCAAAGGTAAGTTCCCTGACGCTGTTTTCAAGCAGTTCGGTACTTTTGATCCCGCGCAGAAGGCCTGTAAAAAGATTGGGTATCTGATCGTGCAGTTCGTTGGCATTGAGGCTTTGAATGTTGGATCTGATAGCCTTCAAGAGCTGCGCAACCTCCTCTTTTTGGGTAGCCGCAGGTTCCTGCGGGGAAGAATCTATAATGCAGCTTTTAGGATAAAAGACTTTCTGCTGCAAGAGTTTTTTTGTCTTCCTGTAAGCGTCGGCTACATCGCTCGTGCCGTATATATATGAGCCCACCGCCACAGCCGTCTCCACTGAGCAGGTCTCTCTGAACACTGTCTGCAGGTGGCTTGCGAACGTCCTGATATAGTTCATGCTTTTCAACTCGCTGAAGCTTTCGGATACCTTTAAAAATATTACATGCTCCTGCGGGGTCATTTCTATATATTCGAATTCATAAATCTGAGTCTCGGAATTCAGCTGTTCCCGCAGGCTGTTATACAGTTCGGACGACTTGCGGTCGAAACCCTTTGCCTCCACTACGATCAGGGAGCAGTGGCCGTACCAGCCGAAAAAGCTCTGGGTATCGTCAGTTGCCTGTTTGCCGTGGATTAGCCAATACTTGAGATATTCCGATTTCGTGATCCTGTTTATGTTACGTTGTCTTTCAACGGTTGCGCGCACTTTTTCGAGTTCTCGAAGCAGTATGTCATCGTCCAGTTCATATTTCAGCAGATAAGAATGAACGTCCAGATACATGGCCTTTTTTGCATACTCAAACTCGCCGTAGTCCGTTAAGAGAATGAACTGCGTGTCCTTGTCGGTCTTCTGTATCTCCTGTATCATATCGAGGCCGGTCATGACGGGCATCCTTATATCGGTGATGACGATGTCCGGCTTGTGCTTCCTGAACATTTCAAGACCCATCTCGCCGTTTCTGGCTTCGGCTATCACCTGAAAACCGTGTTCCTGCCAGTTGATCAGCCCTTTGACATCCTCGCGTATGATGTCTACATCTTCCACGATCATAACTTTGATCATTCAATATCCCCCATGCTTAACCCGGACGAAATTACGAGGCTTGCATGCATATAATGCTGCGCAATCAATATTATGCTTTTACAGCCGGCGCATGTCAATACGCCGGCTGATGACCGTCAACCAATATTGCCCGCATATACTATTATTCCAAGGACCACTACAAAAACAACTGCATATTTCAGAGTCCTTTTCATGATCTTTCCTTCAAGCTCGGGCAGCCCCAGGGCAGAAACCGCTATTGCTATACTTTGCGGCGATATCATCTTTCCTATGGTTGCGCCCGCCGCATTGGCGGCTGCCAGCCAGGCAGGACTGCTCCCGATCTGCTGCGCCGTCTGCTTCTGCAGTTCGCCGAACAAAGCGTTGGCGGAAGTATCGCTGCCTGTTATGAACGTTCCCAGGGCTCCTATGAAAGGTGAAATGAGCGGGAAGAACGATCCCGTGACGTTCGTAAGACCTGTCGAAATCACTGAGATCATGCCGCTGTAGCCCATTACCTTCGAGAGAGGTATGATCGTCAGCACGGTAACCGTGGTCTTCGTAATCTGCTTCAGCGTCATCCAGCCCACAGAGAGGATATCCTTGAAGCTGACCCTTTGGATCAATCCGCCGAGGATAGCCGCTATAAGTATGATCGTACCGGGGTTGGTCAGCAGCTGGAAGCTCATAGGCGATCCGCCCTTACCGGTGTAGAACAGATGCTTTACAGTGAACGGCGCCTTGTTCAGAAAATTCAGAGCGGGCAGAAGTCTGGTCGCAAGTACGAATACCAGAATGAATATATACGGGCTCCAGGCTTTGAGACCTTCGGCCAGCCCTATTTTCGGGCCTTTTTCCACCCCAGTCCGTATCTGTCCCGGAAACTGCCACGCTTTTTTGTTTCTCTGCAGCCTGACGCACAATACGGAAGCCGCCAGAGCAAGTAACGAGCCGACTACCGCAGCCAGTTCAGGACCCACGGCCCATGCGATAAGCGTCTGGCCTACCGCAAAGGTGATGCCGCTGACGGCTATAGCCGGGAGCATTCCCCTTACATCCCTTATCCTTCCGGTAGTTATGACAACAAGGATCAGAGGAAGTACCACGGATAATGGCAGCAGCTGCAGCGCGGTATTGAGCGAAACTTCTCCAAGCGGCAGCCCTGTCAGCTGTGCGAGCGTTATGACCGGTATTCCGACAACTCCGAAGGCTACAGGCACCGTATTCGCTACGAGGCATAATACAGCTGCAAGCTCAGCCTCAAAGCCCATCGAAACAAGAATCGTCACAGGGATTGCAACAGCGGTTCCGAAGCCTGCCGTTGCCTCCATGAAGCCTCCGAAGGCAAACGCTATGATTATTACCTGCGCCCTTGGGTCCGTCGAAATGCTGGAAAGCATCCGCTTTATCTTATCCATTGCGCCGCTCTTTACCAGGAGGTTATACGTGAATATGGCTGCAAATATGACCCATATGATGGGGAAAAGGCCAAGTATCACACCTTCCACGACGGACTGGACCAGCAGCGCGGCGGGCATTTTCCATATCAGGAGCGCCGAAAGCGCCACCGCCGCGAGTGCTATGAGCCCAGTTTTATATGAGGGCAGCTGAAGCTTCAGCATGCCGAACAATATCCATATTATAGGCACCGCCGCAATCAGGGCGGCAATAAAAACATTAGAAAACGGAATAGCCGGTTGCCACATCTAATACAATTCTCCTTTTACTTTTGCCCGTTTGCCGCATTCATAAATCTCCTCTGGTAACCCACTACCTGCGGAGTTGAGGTAAATCTTGCGAGGTAGCTGGGCTCTGCGGTTATAACTACTTTACCTACCATATCCCTGAATTCCTCTTCTGTCAACAGCCTGTCGATATCGGGATAGTTCCTTTCGCCTTCCATGCTGCAAATTATGAGCCTTGTATCGGGCAGGTTGGCCTGTCTAAGCCACCTGAGGTTGTGCCTCACTCCGTCGAGACCGTCGGCGCCATCAATAGTATCCGCATTTCTTTGTTCAACAATAAGCTCGGCGGTTTCCTTCACTTTGAAAAAGTCTATTTCTGTTTCCTTCGCCGAGAAGTAATCGGTGTCGATCATGTAGCTGCGAAGCTGTTTCAGGAAAGCCGTCTCGCCGCTGGCATTGTAAGCTTCCAGGAGTCCTTTCATCATATGTGTGTGCGTGCCCCTGTGCCTTATGAAGCTGTTGATGAAATACGGCCTTGCCTGGAGCGCCAGCGCTGTCTGGTAAGGCTCGAACATCAGTGTGAAGTTGACCCTGTAACCGTGTTCGTGAAGCATGAGCGCAAGATTATGGCCCCTGAACATATCGCCGGTGGTGCCGTCGCTGTAACGCCTCTGGAATTTCTTATCCCCGCTGAGCAGCTCCCCTACGTTATCCTTGTTGACGGGACCTGTATGCGGCACTTTTATTACGACCCTGTATTTAGAGAGCATCTCCTTGAATTTCGCAGCCTCTTCGAGGATCTCCTGCTCTGAGGCGGAGAAGGGATTGTTCAGTTCGACGCTTATATCGGCGCCGGGTCCAAGGATCCTGCCTATCTCCTCCATGACCTCGTCCCTGGTCTTGTACTTATTGCCTATATTGGCTTTCGGGTTGTTTATGAATAGATCGTATATAATGCCGGGGTTGCAGGTCAGATTTGCCAGGAGGTTGCTTATCGGCGCCACCTCGTACGGGTTTGCGGAATCTGCGGAGAACAGCAGGTTCGTCGGCCTCTTGACCCCATTCCGGTCATATGCGATGTCCCTTACCAGGTCGGCTTTGAGAGCGTTCCCCTCCAGCGCATATTCCACTCGGAAACCTGCAGGCGTCTCTCCCTTCGGAGCTTTGAAGAAATCAACGACCTCTTTAAAATTTTGAGTTACGCCGATGTATTCTACAAAATCCTTCAATTTTACAAACTCATCAAGCCCGAGAGGTTTGTCCAGTACCCTCCTGACATAATCTTCGTCAGAGCTTATTATACCGACGCTTCCTTTGTTGTCGGCCGGACCCAGCAATGAGCCCAAAGTGCAATTCAATTGGCAAAACGGCGAGTTGTTACTCATATTATTTCCCCCTTTAGTGAATAAAAGAATGGTTACAGAACTGTAATTATTGTTAAAAAGAAATGAATGAAAAGACTCTCACATACTTGCGAAAATCTATCGGCAGAGCATATAAATTTATTTTTGATTTGAAAACATTTTAATGCTGAAAATACGATCAGAATTCCATTTTGATCTTGATCTTGTCGCCTCTGAAAAGGACTTTCGAATACTCGAAGGGTACTCCGTCGCCGGAATAAATGATATCTTCCAGCAGGAGCAGCGGATGGTTCGCCTTTATTTCAAGAAGCTTCGCTTCGGTGGTAGTTGCTATTGAGGATTCGAGAGTCTCCACTACTTTGCCGCGTGACAGACCGTAATCGTTTTTTAGTACGACGCAAAGCTGCTCCTTCTCAAGTTTGCCTGAATCGAAGCCTTTGCACATTTTCACGGGTACGTAGCTTACATGCAGGCTGAGAGGATTTTTATCGATATACCTGAGTCTTTTTATGATATATACGGGGCTGCCGCTTTCCAAAGCCAGGTTTTCCGCGACCTGACCGGCTGCGTCGATTATCTCTGTGCTCAATATCCGGGTAGATATCGCATATCCCATCTGTTCGAGCTGTTCCCTTATACCGGCATAGGACAAAGACTTCGCAGTAATCTTGGGCTCCGCCACAAAGGTCCCCTTGCCCGGTACACGGTACAACAAGCTCTCTGAGACGAATTGAGTGATAACGGATCTGACGGTCATTCTGCTCAGTCCGTACATCTTGCTAAGCTCATTCTCCGAAGGTATCGGATTGTTTGCTTCCCATTCTCCGTTATGAATTTTTTCCCTTATGATCTCGGTCAATTGAAGATATAAGGGCTTTGGATTTGAGCGCTCAAGCATAATTTTACCTTCCCCAATATATGAAAATTATATTTAATTTATCGGATATTGTCAACTTTTATAATTACTGACGATATAGACATCGCATCGCGTGCTTCAGGGCTCTCAACGATATTGAATTATCAAGGAACGTTGCATGATCCCGGGATCACAGGCTTGCCTTTTTACAATCGGTTCAGTTGAAAGCTTTTACCTGCTATTTGTCTTAACCTGACTAAAGCTGTATATACAAGTATAATACTCTATATCGACACTGCTGTCAACCAACTATATGAAAATTGCAAGCGCTTCAAGCGCTTGCAACTTTTGAACAAACAGGCTATTGCGCCGGCACATAAGCTACTTCATTATGCGGCGCAGTAATTTTCACTATATTCCACGCTTTTATCCCATTGCCAGGTGATTGATAACAATAGAGCACAGCACCGCGCCGCCGTCAAGAAAGCCGTTCGTGCGCTCTCCAATCCATTTGGCCCTGCCTGCCTTTGCAACAAGCTCCTTCGTAGCTTCCGCTCCTGCAGCAGCAGCCGCCGCAGCGGCCTTGACAGCTTCGGCCAGGCTTTTGCCCTGTTCAAAGCTGCTGCTCATAGCCTCGCTCATCGGGATCATGGCGTCAAGTATGGTTTTATCTCCAAGAGCCGCCTTGCCGCGATCCATTATACTTTTTGTCATTATCCCCGCCAGTTTGACAACGTCGCCTTCAGATAGCTCGCTCCTGCCTTTGGTTTCCTTCCCCGCCGCCAGTAACGCGGAGGACAGCAGCGTTCCCAGCGTTGAGGGAGCTTCCTTGTTGAAAGCCATCGCGCATTTTATCAGAAGGTTTCCTATATCGCTTTCTCCAGCTGACGCGGACAAAACGGCTTTTATAGCGTCCGCCCCTCTTTTCATGGAGATCCCGAGATCCCCGTCGCCCGAGGCACTGTCGAGCTGTTCAAGCTGATCCTTTGATGCGGTTATTATATCCGCCGATTTCAATAAGATCCCGATAACTTTATCTATTCCTATAGCCACTTTACCCACTCCCTATAATTTGATAAACGGCGAACATGCCGGCGCTTCCATAAGCCCGGCCAATTCATCGTCAAGCTCCAGTATGGAGACCGAGGCTCCCGCCATCTCCAGCGACGTGGCGTACTCGCCTACGAAAACCTTCACCGTCTTGACTCCGAAGCTTTTTAGCAGTTGATCGACATCCTTGTACAGGATATAGAGCTCTTCACGGGTCGTGGAGCCCAGACCGTTGACAAGCACCGAAACCCTGGACTTGTCGCTTAGCCCCAGGTCTTCGACGAGCTTCGGGACAATCCTCTGTGCAATTTCTTTCGAGGTCTCCAGCTTGATGCGTTCTACCCCCGGCTCCCCGTGGATCCCCATACCTACCTCTATGTCTTCCTCGCTTATCTCGAATATCGGCCTCCCCGCCCCCGGCACCCAGCAGGAGGACATGGCTATGCCCATCGTCGCGGTGCGTTCCGCGGTTTTCTCAGCAATTCTCTGCACTTCTGCGAGGTCGGCAAGCTGTTCGGCTTTTGCGCCTGCCGTCTTATATACGAAAAACAGCCCCGCCACACCGCGCCTTTGCTGCCAGCTTTCACGCGGCGCAGAAGCTATATCGTCCGAAACCTTGACGATCCTCGTCTCTATGCCGTCAAGCCCTACGATCTCTCCGGCCATATCGAAATTCATGCCGTCACCCACATAGTTCCCAAACAGATAAAGCACACCTTTTCCGCCGTCGACCTCTTTGGTGACGTTTATTATCGTATCGCAGCTCGGAGAAGTGAATACATTTCCGACTGCAACGCCATCCGCAAGGCCTTTGCCCACATACCCCAGAAAAACGGGCAGGTGGCCGTAGCCGCCTCCGGTTACTATGGCAACCTTGTTTTTCACGGGGGCGTCCGCCCTGAATACGGCCCTTATATCGGTGCCGCAAGCCTTCAGCATATCTCCGTGCGCCGTCAGGATACCTTCCAGACTTTCGTCCACAAAACTTTCATTACTATTCAGAATCTTTTTCATATCGTCACCCGCTTATCGTATTTTTTTTACAGCTTTATATTCAATATATTCAATACCGACGCCACTGCCGGCTGCCGTCAGCCCTGGCATCGTCATACCGGTGCGCAGTTTTGGCGCTTTCCTTCATTTATCCCTGTTTCCTCAAGCAGGTTTCCGCCATGACCGATGACGCCGCTCCTATGAGCGTTATATCAACGTCTGCCAGCAATGCTTCGGGAAGCCCGCCGCAGGCTCTCAAAGGCTTCAGTGTCCTCTCCATATCGGGTAGTATGGGCTGTGGTACCCCCATGCGGCTGTACAGCCCGGCATTATTGATCCTCCGGACGATTTCGGCCTTTACCCTCGGCAGTATATTTCTATTGTTCACGACACTACCCTCGAAAAATACCAGATGGCCTTTTTTATTCACGGCAGGGCCCATCTTTACGATCGTTGAAACAACACTGTTCGCGATCGAACCAATGACCCTTTCCACGATTTTTCCCGCTATCTGCTGCAGCTCGGCGTAGGCTTCGGGACCGACCCTGTCCGCTATCGTTTTGGCCTCATCCTCCGGCACACCGCCTGCAAGGCTGCTTTCCCATATTTGCACGGTAGTCTTTGAGCCCTGCGAGTCCGTAAAAAACTCGCTCAGATCGTGCCCTGCAAGGTGTGCTCCGGGCTCTTCAGCCGCGATCCCGATGCATCTTCTCATCAATCCGAACAGCCCCTTGCCCGCCATGGCATATTGGTACTGGTGATTCTCCGTTTCAGAGGCGGGATATATTTCTTCGTCATTATCTGTTATTTCTGCTATGCCCAGCTGGATGTAATTTTCCTCGTCGCCGGTCGCCATACCCGTTCCGCAGATGATCAGCGTAGTGCTGTCTTCGAGCTCCGTATCGCACAGCGCTACTGCGCCGTGGTGCGCTATTATGCCGTCGGACTGGTAAAACAGCTCGACCGGGTGGAAGCCGCGGTCTTTCAGGTAAATATCGAAATTTTTCCCGAAATTGAAATCCTGGTTCAGGTCTTTCATGTCCCGCACGATGACTCCCTTTAAATTGGGGACCTTTGTGGGGTGAAAGGGCACGCCGTCGAAGATCGCCATCGGGAAGGAGAAACCTACAAAAGTGTTTTCACTTCTGCTTAGATAATTTTTTATATACTCGTCGCGCACCAGAATCTCGTCAAAAAATTCGGTGAATTCAACAGGATGTGCGGGGATCTGTGTCGCCCTGACATGTTCGACCATCATAGTGCCGTTTTTCATGCCCGCAATCATAAGCTTGAGATTGGTTCCGCCCAGCGAGATCGCCAATACGGGCGGGTGGTTTGCAAATGCGTCGGGCTTGCTTTTGGCGATCCTGAAGTGTTCCTTCATATACGAATTGAAGACGGGCGCCTTATTCTCCTTGAATAACCCTATGAGTCTGGCCAGCTCCGCGTCCATATCGTTGTCAAGCCTTTGAAGAAGCGTCTTTTCCATACGGTCTCTCCTTTATGGATGTTTTCAGCGGTAATTCGCGCCGCAAGGGCGCCAAACATCCTGCTTGGAACAAATAAACTGTATATTTTTTCAGTCTTTAAGCTTATAATAACTTATTATTACAGAAATTATAACTATATACCACTGTACTTACCTGTATATACAGCATTATTCTAGCATCGGCCTTATCCGCAGTCAAGATGATTAACAGAACCGCAGGGACGGAAACGCAGGGACGGTTCTTTTGTTTCACTTTTTGACATGCCGCCATCAACAACTCACAGTATGAGATTGACAAATTAACAGCCATATTATATTATACAGGTATATACAAGTTGAAATCCAAGCCGGATATTATAAAAATGGAGGTAATGATATGAAAATAGCAATCGGATGCGATCCCAACGCAACAGATTTTAAGAAGGCATTGATCCCTTATATCGAATCGCTGGGACACGAATGCGTGGATTACGGCAGCGACGACCCCATCTACGCAAACACGGCAATAAAAGTAGCAACCGAAGTTGCCGCAGGCAAATGCGACAGGGGCGTTCTGATCTGCGGAACAGGCATCGGCGTATGTATCGCGGCCAACAAGGTCAAAGGTGCCTACGCGGCTCTGGTCACCGATGTGTACCAGGCGCAGAGGGCTCAGCTTAGCAATAACGCCAATATTATAACAATGGGCGCACAGGTTACGGGGATAGAATCGGCCAAATGCTTTGTAAAGGAATATCTCGGGTTGACCTACGATCCGAATTCGAGGTCTAAATCGAAAGTAGACAGAATAGTCTCTTATGAAAAAGGTGAGATCTGATGACAGATTTGAATGAAATAGCTTCTTTGGAACTGACGGCTTCAAAATGCCGCGAAAATGTCATACGAATGATCAAGGCCAGTGAACACGGTCACATCGGCGGGGCGCTCTCCTGTCTGGATATAGTAACGGCAGTTTACTTCCACTCGATGAATGTCGATCCCGCGAACCCCAAAAAAGAGGACAGAGACCGTTTTATTTTGTCGGCCGGCCACAAATGTCTGGCTCAATACGCAGTGCTTGCTGAAAGGGGTTATTTCCCCAAGGAGGTATTGGATACCTACGGAAGCCTGCATTCCAAAATCCCGGGACATCCGGACATGCACAAGCTGCCTGGAGTGGAAGCCAACACAGGCGCTCTGGGACACGGTTTATCAATAGCTTGCGGTATGGCGCTCGGTGTAAGGGATAAGAATCCGGATGCAAAGATATTTGTCGTGATGGGAGACGGCGAGCTGCCGGAAGGCTCCAACTGGGAGGCGGCTTCCGTGGCATCCCATTATCATCTTGACAATATAATCTTATTTGTTGATAATAACGGTCTTCAGATCAGCGGAAAAGTGGAGGACGTCATGAACATGACGCCTATAGACGAGCGCTTCAAAGCTTTCGGCTGGGCTGTAAGGAATATAGACGGCAACAGTATGCAGGAAATAGTCGAAACTCTCGATTCGATACCTCTGGAAAAGGGCAAGCCTACGGCAATAATCGCCCACACTGTCAAGTGCAAGGGATTGTCCGAGGGTGAAGGCGATGCTGCCTTCCATTATTGGAGCCCTTCCAAAGAGGAAGCTGAAGCGGCCGAAAAGGAAATCAAAAACAAAACTCTGGCTCTGGAGCAGAAATCAGGTGAAAATAGATGATCGGAGAATATCTTGATCCAAGGAAAGAATTCGGTAAAGCGGTAACAGAGCTTGCCGGGGAGAATGAAAAAATAGTCGTTCTTTCCGCAGACAGCGGGAAAAGCTCCGGCTTCGGAGATTTTGTAAAAAAGTATCCCGGAAGGTACTTTGAGTGCGGAATCATGGAGCAGGGAGTTATAGGCGTTGCCTCGGGTCTTGCAACAACGGGCAGGATACCCGTATTCTGCGCTATCGCTCCTTTTGTAACCTCGAGACCCTTTGAAATGTTCAGGAACGATCTGGGCTATATGAAGCAGAATGTCAAGGTCGTAGGCCGCAACTGCGGCATATCCTATTCCGACCTTGGCGCGACCCACCATTCCCTCGAGGATTTTGCCATCATAAGGATGATCCCGGGCGTTGTAGTTCTGGCGCCGCAGGACCCGACAGAGATAAAGACGGCGGTTAAAGCCATGATGGAGCATGAGGGGCCGGTCTATATGCGTATAGGCAATCCGAAGATCCCGG
This sequence comes from Bacillota bacterium, assembly GCA_023412915.1. Lineage (GTDB taxonomy): Bacteria > Bacillota > Clostridia > Acetivibrionales > DTU013 > JAEYOM01. The sequence continues at coordinate 81,486 of JAEZRE010000001.1, read as the reverse complement.
TACTGTTCGATGAACAGCCCTTCGTAATCGGCAAGGGCCGCATCATAAGGGAAGGCACCGACGCAACCATAATATCCACAGGTTCAACCACAAAGGCTGCGATAGAAGCTGCCGACAACCTCACAAAACAGGGCGTCTCAGTCCGTCTGGTTGGTATGCCGACAGTTTGCCCTATCGACGAGGAACTGGTCGTCGAATCGGCGATGAAAACAAAAGGCATCCTCACCGTTGAAGAGCATTACGCGGACGGTGGCCTGGGAACTCTGGTTTCCGAGGTATGCAGTTCAAAATATCCCGTAAGAGTAAAGCGTCTGGGGATACCCAAAACCTATGCAAGCTCAGGCCCGTACGACGAGCTGCTCGCTTACTATGGCCTAGACGCAAAGGGAATAGAGAAAGCGACGCTGGAGTTTTTGAAGTAGTTCAAGTTTTTGAAGCAGTCTGAGGTACTATACCGGCGGATGACCGACAGTCATACCGCCGGTTATTTATTATCGCACGAGAGCCCATGCCTGTATCAGTCCTTATCGAAGATTTTCAACTCTTGTAATAGCTCGATAACATCCTTCATCCTTTTCTTGCCGAACTTTTTCAGTATATGGTTTACCTGTGACCTGATCGTTGTTTCCTCGACATATCTCTTTTCGGCGATATTCTTATAGGTATACCCGTTATAGACCATCTGCAGTATCTCATACTCCGTTGTGCTTATCATCATCATCACCTGCAGAGTTTCCCTCATCCGCACATGCGTTTCCTTGATACGGTGGTATTCCCTGATGATTTTATGTGCAACCTCCGGGCGCAGCAGCAGCCTGTTATCAATTACATCGTGGATGGATTTAATTATTTTCTCGGTCGGGTCGGTTTTTACTATATAATCGACAGCGCCGGCCATATAGGCTCTGAACATGTATTCTTCATTTTCATGTATGGTCAGCATTATACACTTTACTCCGGGATAGATTCCGTTTATCTGTTCTATGGCTTCTATACCGGCTGTGCGGGTCTCCATCTGCACGTCCATAAGAACTACGTCCGGCACGAGCTCCCTGGTCAGTTCAATCGATTCGCGTCCGCTTTTTGCAAGACCGATAACATCGATATCATCAGCTTCCTTTACAATCATTTCGCACAGATGATTCCTTATTTCCTCGTTATCATCCGCAATGATCAGTTTTATCCTGGCCATCTTTTCCTCCTTTGCTCAACGGCAGCATAATAAGTACAGACGTATATTTGCCGAACCTGCTGTCTATCTTAATCTGCCCGAGGTGCGCTTTTACTACCCTGTAAGTATAAGACAGACCCAACCCCCAGTTGAACTTGCCACTTTTGCTGGAATAATGCGGAGTAAATATTTTGTTTTTTGCGGACCTTTTTATTCCTGTTCCATTGTCCGTGATCGAAACAACAATCCAATTGAAAATATAAGTTATCTCGACAGTTATTCTTCCACTCGGCCTGCCCGATTTATCAATAGCCTCTATCGAGTTATTTATAACATTGACGAACGCTTTGCTTAAATGATACCTGTCGAACATGCCGTTCAGCTTTTGGCCCTTGTAAGCGCCTGCCTCCCATTCGATCGCAATATTATCGGGTACTGAGATCTGTGATACCGCTTCGTCAACTATGCCCACGATGCTATTGTTAATATAGTGGTACCTGATTTCACGCAGGCTGTCGAGCATTGCCGCCGTATCGCGCAGCGAGTTGTCGGTCAAGGCCTTCAGCCTGTCTATTTCATCTTTTCCCTTATCGCCTCCGACTTTTTCATCTATTTTATTGGCCAGTATCTGAAAGGCAAACAGCAGATTTTTTTGTGAATGCAAGGTTTCACTCAGGATGTCGTTCATAAGGTTGAAGTTTTTCTGGAGCTTTCTCCCGAAGAAAGGCGTTGCCGAAACATCCATCCTGAAGCTCAGCAGAATGAACATACATATGGATATGATGAAGAATGCGAACAGGGGCGCTACAAAATACAGGCTGTAGGTTTTGATCTGGAAATTTTCAAATATCCAGAACCCGCTTCTGCTTACTTTGGCTACAGATACGCTGAAAGGGCCTACGTAAAAGAACATATAGAATATCGCATCGAACAGAAACAGTCCCGAGGCCAGCAGCGCTATCCTTTTTTTCATGTACAATATCTTGGTTTTGGAAGTATAAATAAACAGGACCGCAATTGGGAGGAGCATGGCAAACAGGACTAGCAGCTTGTAAACCGTATTGGCAGCGCTTATAGCGTTAAAGAAAAACTCTTTGTTTCCGCTTTGATGATATTTTATATAAGCCCTTGTCGAGACTCTCGGATCGTAAATCAACATGGACAGGACCGGTATTATAAACAGGGCGTAGCCGGATACTCTGTTGAGCATTTTGAATTTGATCCTGCGAAAAGCGCTTTTACTGAATTCCATATAGAATATGGGCATCGCAAATAGATACAAAGCTACGCCGGCATTCATGAGCCTGATATTCATCGATATCGGGATTTTTACATTTTCGGTTATAAGCTTGTATATATTGTAATCGAGCTTGTAGAAAAAGTCATTGTTGTAATAATAGTAGCTTCCGAACATATTGATGTGCAATATTATCGAAAAAAAGGCAATCGTGGCCCCGAGGGCCATCATTACGAAAAGGTAGCAATAGCGGTCCTTGTGGTCGAATATTATGAGAATCAGCGAAAACAACATCAGCAAGCCAATCGTATAAAACATCTGCTGCACCGGTTCCTTAACACCAGGCGGTCTGCGCCTGAAAACATTGTTTTAATTATAAACCGATAACTAGGATAAATCCATAAACCCTGGCCCGGTAAATATTACAATGGCAAAAAGACCGATGATCACAGCAAAGCGTCAGCTTTAGCCTTCAACAACGGTCAGATCGCGGTTAAACCGGAATTATGCGTAAATAGTTGTAGCTTCAGCCTTTTACCGACCCTTCCGTTAGTCCGGCAATAAAGTAACGGTTGAGCAGGAGATAAATTATCATCATCGGCAGGATCGATATGCTTATTCCTGCAAGCATCAGGCTCCACTGCGACACGGCCTCGCCGTTCGACTTAAGGCTGACGACGCCGACAACCAGAGGCCACATCGATTTTTTGGATATCGTGAACACGTACGGAAGCAGGTAGTCGCTCCAGGCCGTACGGAAGGAAATCAAACCGACAGTGGCAATAAGAGGCTTGCACAGCGGGAAAATGATCTGCCAGAATATCCTGAAAAAATTGCATCCGTCGATTTTAGCAGCCTCATCTATTTCCTTGGGTATCTGGTTGATATTGCCGGTCGCGATAAAAACCTCGGTTGCATTCATTCCAAACACCCTGATAATGATAGGTCCCCAAAGGGATCCGCTCAGACCGAAGACCTTTGCGAGGCTCAGCTGCGGATATAAGGCAAGCGTTCCTATCGATACGAACAATGAAGCAAGCACCATTCTGTAAATTAACTTCGTTACCTTGGTCCTGCCTCTGGAAAATACATAGCCGGAGGTTATCGAAGCGGCTATTGAACCGATTACTATAAAAAACGCATAAAAAATGCTGTTGAAAGTCAGTCTGCCGAAATTGGCAAGATTCCATGCCTTAGCATAATTGTCGAAATGCCACTGCGTCGGTATAAGCTTTGTGCCGCCCACAAGTATTTCCTGAGTAGACTTGAAAGAACTCAGCAATATATATATGATCGGAAAAACCGCAAAAATCGTTATTATTAACAGCAACAGATAGATGGCAACCCTTGCTATGGCTCTGCCCGTAATTTTCACTTCGCTTTTCCCCTTTCGTCTTTATACTTCCTGCATTTTTCTGGAGGCCCTCAGATAAATGACCGTTACAATACACAGAATTATGGCTGTGATAACGGCAAGAGCAGAGGCATATCCATACTGTACATCTCTCGCCGCGTTGTCTCCGTATGAGAAGAAGTACTTGAAAATATCAGTCATTACAACTTCGGTCGAGCCGCCGGGCGCACCGTTGGTCAGGACCAGTATCAAATCCGTCATTTTAAGCGTACCCAGAACGCTGAGCATGATGACAAGCTGCAGTACGGGTGCTACAAGCGGGATGGTGATGTGAAAAAACATCTGGGTTTCACTTGCGCCGTCGATTGACGCGCTTTCGTACATCGCCGCCGGAATGTTCTGCAGTCCGGTCAGGAAGTAAATCATATTCAAGCCGAAGGTAGTCCAAAGCGAAACCAGAATAATTACAAAAAGGGCATGCCATTTATCGCTGAACCAGCCTATATTCGTGGCTGTCAGGTTGAATTGCCGCAAAACCGCGTTGATAATGCCGTTATAGGAGCTGAACATTATCGAGAAAATCAACCCCACGACAGCTATGCTGAATACGGAGGGCAGGAAGTATACGACACGGAAGGCGGAGCTGAATCTGACCTTGTTGTTTAAAAATACCGCCAGAATCAGGGCCAACGGTATCTCAACCACCATTTTGAGTCCCGCTATGATAAAGGTGTTCCCGAGCGCGCTCCAGTATGAGGGGTCCCGCGCGAATGCCCTTACAAAGTTGTCAAAGCCTATAAAAACAGGGGTCGAATACCCGTTATATTTGAAGAATGCCCATCTTAAAACCCATATGATGGGATAAATCGAAAAAAGCAAAAACCCTATAAACATCGGGGATATCATCAAAACTTCCTGTATCCTGTCCGATGTGACTACGCTCAGAGCATTTTTCCCTTTTTTCATAAGAACACCGCCTTTTTATTGAGAAATCGGGACGAATAAGAGCAAATGCCTCTAAATCACGGACTATATTTGGAGTTCTTTGATTTAGAGGCACTGCTGAATTCGACTTTACGTTTTAAACCAGACGTTTATTTCTTCCAAGCCATCTTTTCGCTTATATTTTTGTCGATATAATCGTCAATCTTTACCTTGCCGTCTTTTACCGCAGTGTCGAGGGCTGCGTTGTAACGTTTATCAAGATCCGCAAGCGCAGTTTTTGCATCCACCATGCCTGTGATTATCTTGTTGTACACATCCTGGAACGACTCGCCTTCTACGCTGAGGTCACTGTCGGGATTAGGCTTCTTTATCGCGAATATATCCATATCCGAGAAGGTTATCCAGTTCGGATCGAGTTTATCGACAGAGGCCTTGCTTGTGATCTCATCACCGAGGATCGAGATATCGAACTGGTTTTGATAGGTATCGACAAAGGTCTGATCAGAATAGAGAACGTTCAGGAAATCGGCAACCTTATCCTGGACACCTTTTTTAGCGACGTCCGAGCTGATCACGTAAGACAGTGAAACGCCGGTCGGGTACTTGTAATGCTGGCTTGCGTCCTTAACAGGGTACGGTATGACTTTCCATTCGAAATTGCAAGGGAATTGATTTTTGAAGGTAGCGACGTCCGAAGACATTACGCCGACCATACCGATGTTACCTGCCGAGAACTGCGCTCTTGCCGTGTCCCCATCCATTGTTTCGAAGCCCGGGAACATGCTGCCGTCTTTTATAATGTCGCGCAAATGATTGAAGAAGCCTTCAAGCGCCACGAAATTGTATTTTCCGGTTGTGTGGTTGAAATACTCGTCACCGGTAGTTGCGGCACTCGGAAGATTTACATAGAAGTAATTGTAGCTGCCGTAACCCATTGCCAGATCGTAACCGTATATCTGACCTTTACCGTTCTTGGTGATAACCTTTGCGGCCTCTCTCATCTCATCCCAGGTTGTCGGTTCCTTAAGGTTATTCTTTTTGAATATGTCCATATTCAATGCGAGACCGTAATTCGTGACACGGATCGGAACAGCGTAAGTTTTTCCGCCGAACACACCGTATCCCGGAGCATTATAGCTGGCAAACCTGTCAACAAAGGTCTTCAGAGCCGGGATATCCTCCCAGGGCATAATATAGCCTGCCTCGGAATACTTGCCGACCTTGTTGGATTTGAAGATATCCGGGCCTTCACCTGCGGTGACGGCTACATCGAGAGCATTGTAGTAGTCGCTTCCGTATACCGTGTAATTTACGACGATTCCTTTTTCCTTGCCGGTTGTGTTGTTGAAGTCTTCAATTACCTTGTTGTAGACGGATTGGTCATGCGTATCGTTCGACCACATGTTAATGGTATCAACAGCAGGCGCCGCCGCGGAACCTCCCGTAGTTCCGGCTGCTGTGGCCGCTGTTGAAGCCGAGGCTTCCCCGTCCGATGTTCCTGAGTTCGAACATGCCGCAACGGATACCAGCATAAACATACTCAAGATCAAACTCAGAGCTTTAATCTTTTTCATTAATGTAACCCCCCGCAAATTTTTTATTTCGAATAAAATTATATTCATGCATAAATCGTCCGCCTAGTACTAAAAAGTATCAACATATTTGTTAATTAAATTCGACATTTCATAAGAGAGGTAAAAATGTTGACAAAAAACCATATTTAAAAACTACGGTATTTGTGCTAGTATCACGTTATTGACGGTTTTTACGGTTATAAGAAATTATCAGAAAGCTCGGACAAAAAAACGCATGAAAGGAAGATAATTACTATGGAATATCTTCATACACAAGGCAAACAGATACTGACGGAATCCGGCAGGCAGGTGTTTCTGCGCGGAACCTGCGTGGGCGGATGGATGAATATGGAGAACTTTATCAATGGTTTTCCCGGCACAGAGATTTCGCTGCGTGAACAAGTTGCCCAAAAACTCGGCGAAGACAAGGCCAAACTGTTTTTTAACGAAATGCTCGCAAATTTCCTTGCCGAAGACGATATACGTTTCATAAAGGAGCAGGGTGCGACCTGTGTTCGCCTTGCCTTGAACTACCGCCATTTTGAGGACGATGAACATCCTTTCGAATATAAGGAAGAAGGCTTTGAATTACTGAAAAGCATTGTGGATGTCTGTGAAAAATACGGAGTATATGTGATACTCGATATGCATGCCGTCCAGGGCTGGCAGAATTCACACTGGCACAGCGATAATGACCGCGGTGTCTCACTGTTCTGGCGCGACGCCTGCTACCAGAAACGCTATTTTGCTCTGCTGCAGGAAATCGCACGCCGTTTCAGGGACTGTCCCGCAGTGGCAGGCTATGAGCTGTTGAATGAGCCCAGTTCAAATGCTCGCTCGGGCGACTACCCCTTCAACATGTATGAGAATTTCCACTCTGATTATGAAAGATTCAACCGCGTAATCCATACCGCTGTGGATAGAATCAGGGAAATAGATCCCAAGCATATCATTTTTATCGAGGGCGATTCGTACGGTCACAATTTTGCAGGGATGGAAGCGCCTTTTGCGGATAACCTCGTATATTCGTCACACGACTACATCGTATCGAGCTTCGGGCCCGGGGAGTATCCCGGCCATTACGCGATGCTTCATAACGACCGTATAGAGGAAAGCTGCTATTGGGACTATGCGCAGCAGATAAAGCACATAAAGGAGTCCGAGGGCTGGCAGTTCTCAGAAAAATATCAGGTCCCGCTTTGGGTCGGCGAATTCGGTTCACAGTACTGCACTGGCGAGGAAGATAACAAATACCGCCTTGCCTCTATGAACGACCAGCTTGGAGCTATGAACGAGCTTGGGCTGAACTGGACCACATGGACTTTCAAGGATTGCGGCACCATGGGCTGGGTCACTCTGGATCCCGAAAGCGAATATATGCAGCGTGTGGCTGCTGTCCAGCGGCTGAAAGGCCTTCTTGGAGCCGAAAACTTCACGGCCTGGCGCAGCGAGTGTCCCGGCAAAGCGGTGACCAGGGATTTTACAAAGTATATGATGTCCTTGCTCGACGAAGCTCCCAACTACACCTTCGGAACCTTCCAGAAGTGTATGGGCTATGCATTGCTGACAGGCTTTGCAGCAGGCGTGCTGCAGCCCGAATATGCCGCAAAGTTCATTGATTGCAGCGACGATGATATCATAAGGATAATGAAATCCTTTTCACTTGACAACTGTAATATTAACAACCCATACATGGAGATACTTAGAAACAGATTGCTTCAATGATAAGATTAATAAAATCATATGTCGGGGGCAGAGGTCAAAGAAATATATCGGGACTAGTCCTCTTTAGCTCAGGGAGGTTATATTATGGGCGATAAGTTTATTATTGAAAATAGAAAAACGCCGGTCAATTACGAATGCGACGTCGTAATCGCCGGCGGCGGTACAGCGGGCGTAGTTGCGGCCATAGCTGCCGCCAGAAACGGGGCTCGTACCATACTTGCCGATCGTTTCGGCTTTTTAGGCGGTACGCTTATTAACGGCGCAGGACCGATTCACAGCTTCTTCAATCTTTACAAAGCATTCCCGGGAGCTAAGGAAAAGCAAGTGATCAAAGGTATCCCCGAGGAGATCGTCGATCGTATGATCGCAAACGGCGGCTGTCTGGGACATCTTGAACAGGATAAGGGCGGCAGCTATGATTCAAGAATAACCCTTATCGACTGGGAGATATTCAAGGACGTAATCTTTCAGATGCTGGAGGAGGCTGGAGTCCAGGTACTTCTCCACGTAATGGTCGTTGACGCGATAAAAGAAGGCAATATTGTCAAAGGCATCATTATCGAAGGCAAATCAGGCCGCGAAGCCATCCTGGCAAAAACGGTCATCGATACGACGGGCGACGGCGATGTTGCCGCATATGCGGGAGCGAGCTTTGTAAAACGTCATGACAAGACCAACGTAGGTTTTCCTTTTGGGATGTGCAACGTCGATATGCCGAAACTCGTCAGATTCCTAGAGGAAAACGGCATGATTAACCAGCTGATCCGCGGAAACAAGGGCAGTGAGGTCGACGATATAATTCGCCTCGGATTTGAACTGAAGAAGCTTCCGGTTTTCAAAGAGTTCATGGAATCTAACGGCATGTGGGGCCCGCTGGGATTTGCACTGCATGAGAATAATTTCACGTACATCAACTCCTGCAATTTGCGAAGCGTCGATACGACAAATACGGTCGAGCTGTCAAACGCGGAGATCAAAATACGCAGGCAGGCTATGAAGCTTGCAGCCATGCTTATCAAGCACGTTCCGGGTTTTGAGCACGCTTATGTCAACTGGACTCCGATATCCGTAGGCGTACGTCTTACCAGAATAATTGAATGTGAGCATGAAATGACGCTTGACGAGATTGTCAACTGTGCCAGATTCGACGATGAAGTCATGCTCTACGGATTCCACGACTGTGCTCCGAGGATCATGATAAAGGATGCCGGATATTACGGCATTCCGTACCGCGCATTCATACCAAAGGGACTGGATGGCATGCTTGTAGCTGGCCGCTTGATCACTTCAACCTGGGAAGCCCACATGTCGACAAGAAATACAGGTTCCTGTATGGCTCAGGGCCAGGCTGTCGGCACGGCTGCGGCTCTCGCGGCAAAAGCGAGCGTAAGCGTACGGGAAATCGATGTTTCGGAGCTCCGCAAAACGTTGCGTGAGCAAAACGTATGTCTTGAATAATTGTTACGGACAAGGCTTTATAATATATTGATCATGTATTATAAAACCTGTCGGGGACAGGCGGTTCAGACAGATAGAAGGTATCCAGGCGGATACCTATATCTGCCTGGACCGCCCGAGCCTTACTCAAACTCCTTGAAATCCATCTTCAGCCAGCATTCGTATGTGATCGTGTTCTGCGCTTTCAGCCCATTGGCTCTCTGGAATTTGTGCAGCGCCTTTTTAAGGTCATCCTCATATATTCCGTCGAACGGACCGCTATAATATCCCAGCTGCCTGAGCCTCTGCTGTATGGCATATACGTCAGAGCCCCGATCGCCCGGATTTATCTCTGAAAAACCCCTGCCAAAAGGCCCGAACTGTCCGTTTACAATGACAACCTCCGTTCCTATGGGCACAAGGTTGTAGAGCTCGGCCACATCTTCGTTGAACATCCGTATGCAGCCGTGGCTCGATGCCGAGCCTATCGAGCCGTCGGCAAGCGTACCATGGATACCGTAGGTACCCCACCCTGCATACCGTTTTGGAACACGCCCGAAAACGGAGACCACCGGCTCATACTAATTACCGGATCCCGGCGCAGCTCCGCTTTATTTTTTCGTAAGATACTTCCGTATATCAAATGCAACAGCAACAACAATGATTGCGCCCTTGATGATCTGCTGCCAATATGGATTCATTCCTACAAAGGTCAAGCCGTAATTCAATACGCCGAAGATCAGAACACCGATTATAATACCCGGAACAGTGCCGATGCCTCCCATCAGAGAAACTCCGCCTACGACAGAAGCCGCAATGGCATCCAGTTCATAGCCCACACCGTAGTTGTTGTTCGCTCCTCCGGTCCTCGCGGATTCCAAAACGCCGGCAAGTCCATAAAGTGCTCCGGCATATGCATATACACCCAGTAAGGTACGATTCACATTGATTCCCGATACCTTGGCAGCGGTGACGTTACCGCCTACTGCATAAATATTCTTTCCAAACCTGGTCTTGTTAAGCAGCACCCATGTTATCAGGGTGACGGCAACAGCAATCATGATGATGACGGGAATACCCAAAACATACCCGGACCCCAAAAAGGTAAAATCGGGACGATACCCGGCAATTGGTTGGGATTCGTTCGGTTTGATGCTGACATACAGTGAATTTGCACCGTAAAGAATACAGGTGGTCGCCAAAGTAGCTATAAATGGAGGGACACTGAACCGGGATACAAAAAAACCGTTCAGAAGGCCAAAAAGCAAACACGCTACGATACCGATCACAATCGGAAGCCATATAGGCAGGTCCTGCATATTCGGATAAAACCTTCTGGCATATTCCTGTGTCTGAAGAAGAGACCCTGATAATACCGCGGCGATTCCCACCATACGTCCGGCTGAAAGATCGCATCCCGCCGTGATTAAAACGATTGCGGCGCCCAGCGCGATAATGATTCTTGTCGATACCTGGATCAGGATGTCACGCAGGACCGTAAAACTCAAGAAAGCCGGATTTACCGCTATGATGATCAGGACCAGTACTACAAGACTCACAAATATCGCGTTTTGTTTTATTAACTCTATTAATCTTTTGGAACCATTCATCGTTCTTAAATCGTCCATTGCGTGATTCCTACCTTTCCTATGCCATAAATTGACTCGCAAGCTGCATGATCTCTTCCTGGCTAGTTTCCTTTCCGTTTACAACTCCAGAGAGCCTTCCTTCACACATAACCATGATCCTATCCGACATGCCGAGCAATTCAGGCATTTCAGAAGAGATCATTATAATGCTCTTGCCTTGCATGGCCAGATTAGCGATAATCGTATAGATTTCAAACTTCGCCCCGACATCGATTCCGCGTGTCGGCTCGTCAAGCAGCAATATATCCGGTTGGGTCAGCAACCATCTGGCAAAGAGGACCTTTTGCTGGTTACCGCCGGACAAATCCTTGATAAGCGCCTTGAAGGAGGGAGTTTTTATACGGAGCATTTCTATGCTTTTCAGCGTGTCGGCCAGTCTTCCCCTGTCATCGAGCAGAAACAGCCGTTTCACATAACCTGCCAGGTTCGCGATGACCGTATTCTCCAGTACGGAAAGCAGTGGGAAAATACCGCTGGCCCTGCGTTCCTCGGTCAGCAGAGCTATTTTCATCTTGATAGCCTCCAGCGGCGATTTGATTTTAACCTCCCGGCCGTTTAGCAGAATCCTCCCGGACTCAATGCTCCTGAGTCCGAAGATCGCCTCTATCAGCTCCGTTCTTTGAGCTCCAACCAGTCCTCCGACGCCAAGTATCTCCCCTCTGCGCAGGTCGAAGGAAACATCCCTGAAGCACTTCGGATAAGGGGAGGTCAGATTTTCCACCTTCAGCACGACATCCGACGGTATATTCGAACGCTCTGGAAATCTGTGAATCAGGTCACGCCCTACCATTCTGGAAATGATCAAGTCCATTGTCAGCTCCGAGGACGGCCATGTCCCGACGCACATTCCATCCCGCATTATCGTTACCTCATCCGAGATCTGCAGGATTTCTTCAATTTTATGCGATATGTAAATAATCGCGACGCCTTGTCTTTTCAAATCGCGTATGATTCTAAACAAATGTTCGACTTCATTCTCCGTCAGAGAGGAGGTCGGTTCGTCCATGATAATGACCTTTGCATTCATGGATGTCGCCTTTGCAATCTCCATTGACTGTACCTTTGAAACGGAAAGCTTGTTGACAATGGCTGCAGGATCGATATCCATGTTGAGGTCCTTAAGTAACTTTTCCGTATCATTGTACATTTTTTTGTGATTAACCAGTTTGATCGGGCCAAATCTTTTCAGAGGAAACCGTCCCAGCCATATGTTTTCCATAACGCTGCGGTACGGTATGGACTGAAGCTCCTGATGAATCATGGAAATCCCAAGCTTCAGCGCAGTTTTGGAATCATTGATCTCCATCTTTTTCCCATCCAGAATGATTTCGCCTGAATCCTGGATGTAGATGCCAAAAAGACATTTCATCAGTGTCGATTTCCCAGCTCCATTTTCGCCCATCAGTGCATGAACCGTGCCTGCGCGGAGTTTGACAGTTACGTCATTGAGAGCTTTCACACCGGGAAATTCCTTAGAAATATGATTCATTTCCAAAATAAACTCATTTTCATCCATCTTGCTCCCCCTGTGTTCTACTCTTATTCAGTCATAAAAGAAATCCCGGGGGGTATAAAACCCCCCATGGATTTATCCAAAAATGCTACCGGATTCTGATTCCGGACTGTTGCTTCTTATTGCGGAACTTCACTCATGTTTGCCTTTGTAATACCCTTATACGGTACCCAGACATACTTGCCGTCCACTATGTCATACCCTACATTCTCCTTGGTAAGCTTTTCGCCTTTGGCAAGAAGGTATGCTATCTTATATGTTGCTTTACCCTGGTTTATACCGTCATTATAGGCCGTTCCAAGGAGCGTGCCGTCTTTGATTGCCGCGAGGCCGGGAGCTGTGGCGTCAACACCTACCACAGGCATGTATTTGTCGCCGGTGAAGTAACCTGCAGCCTTCAAGGCTTCGATGGCGCCGAGGGCCATATCGTCGTTGCAGGCGATAACAGCTTCGATTTTACCGCTGTTGGCGGTAAGGAATGCAGCCATCTTTTCCTGACCCTTTACACGATCCCAGTTTGCATTGTCTTCAGCCAGTTTTTCCGTCTTGATCCCAGCTTTTTCTATGGTCTCGACAGAATATTTGGCACGTGCTTCAGAATCCTGATGTCCGGGTTCGCCCTTGATCATAACATACTGCATCACGCCATCCCCGTTTACATCCATCTCCTTGTGTGCCTTCCAATAGTCGACCAGCATCTGGCCTTCCATGACTCCTGATTCTTCGGCATGGGCGCCTACATAATAAACCTTATCCCATTTTGCCATGTCTTCTTCCAACGGCTGCCGGTTGAAGAACACGACCGGAATGTTCTTGGCCTTGGCTTTGTCGATAATAACGCCTGATGCGGTACGGTCGACCATGTTGATGGCAAGAGATTTTACCTTCTTGGTAATAAACATGTCAACCTTGTCATTACAGGTCGGCTGGGAATTCTGACAGTCAGCGATTTCAACGTTTGCCTGGTCTTTCCCCTCCGCTGCGATTGTGTTACGTACGGAAGTCATGAATGTGTCGTCGAATTTGTAAATGGTTACGCCGATGGAAGGTTTCCCGCCGTCTGCCGGTGTGCAGGCCGCGCACATGCTTACCATCAATAGTGCTACAAGAAGAAAGGAAACGAACTTTTTCACAGAAAGCACCTCCAAAATTTATTATAGTACCGGGGTGCTTTCATAATATCTCAGGTTTGCGGGATGTAGAATATAAAATCCTGCGAGATGATCTTGAAAATCCTACTGAATATCGTTCCTCGTTACTTTTTTGTACGGTACCCAAATATATTTCCCATCCGTGATTTCATATCCGACGGTTTCCTTGCTGGCCGGTTTCCCCTGAGCCAGGGCAAGCGCGAGATTGAAGGTTGCCCGGCCCTGATTTTCACCGTCGTTGAACACCGTTCCCAGAAGCGTCCCTTCTTTTATCGCCTGAAGAGCCGGAGTGATTGCATCTATCCCTACAACCGGAATATATCTGCCGTCCCTGAAATATCCCGCCGCTTTGAGCGCTTCGATCGCACCCAGCGCCATATCATCGTTGTTGGAAAATACCACTTCAATCCTGTCACCATTTGTCGCAAGAAATGCCGACATCTTTTCCTGGCCTTTTACCCGGTCCCAGTCGGCGTTATCCTCCGCCAGCTTTTCCACCTCGATGCCGGCGTCCTGAACCGTCTGTACCGAATACTTCGTCCGAAGCTCCGCATCCTGATGTGCAGGCTCACCCTTCAGCATGACATATTGCATGATGCCATCCTTGTTTATGTCCGCTTCCGGGTGGGTTTTCCAATAGTTCGCCACCAGTTCTCCCTGCATAGCGCCGGATTCTTCAGCCTTGGCCCCCACATAAAAAACCTTGTCCCATTTCTTCATGTCATCAGCCAGCGGTTCCTTGTTGAAAAAAACGATGGGGATATTTGCCTTCCTCGCCTTTTCAAGCATAACGCCCGCCGTCGTCCGGTCCACCGGGTTGATGGCCAGCGCCTTCACCTTCTTTGCAATGAACAGATCTATCTTGTCGTTCTGGATTTGCTGCGAATTCTGGCTGTCTACGATTTCCACCTCAGCCTTCCCTACGGCAGCCTCCGATATATAGTTTCTCACAGTAGTCATGAACGTGTCGTCAAATTTGTAGATCGCACAGCCAATTCGTACGTTGCGGGGTCCGGCGCCGCTTCCGCATCCGGCTGCCGCGCAACCCAGCAAACACGCCATTAGAAATACCGATAGGATTCTCCTCATTTCGGCGCCTCCTGCACTGCTTTGTGTTCTGCCACATTTTACATCCGATGTCTGATATGCTATTTAATGAACGGGAATAGAAGCCTCTGGTTTTCCGGCAGATACATATTGTCCTTATTGATTATTTCCGACCCCGTATCATAGTACTTGCCGATGCTTACCCCATTCATCGCGTCGACCGCGTATTTCACACTCAGATATCCCATATTGAACGGATTCTGAGTGATCAATACCTGTATGACGCCTTTTTCCATATAATCGATCTCATTGGGCGTGCTGTCAAAAGCGATGATGTTCACCTTTCCAGCCAGGTCCAACTGTGAAACCGCTTCTGCGACCCCCTCCGAAGATATGGCGTTCAACGCAACTATGGCGCGGATATCATTGTTATCCCGGATCATCTTTTGTGTCAGCTCGGACGCCAGCTTTTTATCGGAAGAACAGTATTCCTTCGCTACTACCTTGATGCCGGGGTAGGCGGATATAGCCTTCAGCAGGCCTTCTTCCCTCTGCTCGGCATTCCTGGTACCCTTTACGAAGTTCATAATGCCTACCTTTTTCTCCCCTTCGCTTCCTGCAAGAAGCTTGACAAGCTGCTTGCCTGCCTTGATTCCGGCGTCGTTATTGTCCGTGGCGATATAGCTGTCGATCTTGTCGGTATTTACTTCCGAATCGATGATAATGACTGGAATATGCATGCCGGCGGCTCTTTCCGTCACTTCGACAAGCGCGTTGTAATCGCTTGCCGCAAGGATCAACGCGTCCACCTTCTGATCCAGCTCCGAGTTGACTAAACGGATCTGACCTTCCACATCCTCCTCGTCCTCCGGAGCAGTATAACGCACATTCACATTGAATTCGTTAGCCGCCGCATCGGCGCCCAGTTTTACGGAACCCCAGTAATACCCGTTATTCATTCTTACGATGAGCGCAATATTTTTTGTGGTGCCTTCGAGGTTGAGATTCCTCTGACAGCCGCTAATACTGGGCAAAATCATAATAACAAGGAACAGGACGAGCAGCTTTCCCTTCTTGTTCATTCCGCACCCCCGGCTGCGAGCTCTCCCACATAAGGGAGCCAGATTTTAACGGTTGTACCGACGTCAACCTCGCTTTCGAATTCCAAACCATACTCCTTGCCATAATAAAGCTGTATCCTATCATGCACGTTTTTTACGCCTACTCCCCTGCCCTCTTTGTTTTCCATTCGCGCGGCAAGGATGTTTTCCAACACCTCGCGCCTTATCCCCGCCCCGTTATCCGACACCTGGAGCAGCAGCTTTCCGTTGAATATCTCCGCAGTGACCTTGATTTGCCCGTCGTCCACCATATGTTCAATTCCATGGTAAATGGCGTTTTCGATGATTGGCTGAAGAATAAGCTTGATAATTCTGCATTGCAGCACTGCTTTCTGAGAATTTATCTCAAACTGGAACTTGTTTTTATATCGGATCTGCTGGATGGTCAGGTAATGGCTGGCGTGCTCCAGTTCCTCCTGAATGGTGATGATGTTTCTGCCTTTGCTGATACTGATACGGAACAGTCTGGAAAGAGAAGTGATCATGGTGATCGCATCCTCCTTCTTTCCGCATTCCACCATACGGACCACTGAATTCAGTGTGTTATAAAGAAAATGGGGGTTTATCTGGGATTGCAGCACCTCAAATTCCGCGTTCCGCTTGGATTCCTGCTCAACCACGATCTGGTCCATAAGATGCCGGATTCTGGTCAGCATCATTTTATACGTACCTGCCAGTTTTGCGACTTCCGTCTCGCCCTTCACACCGAAGTCGATGTCCAGCATGCCCTCTTCCACCTTTTTCATGGATTTTTCAAGAGCTTTTATCGGCTGGGATATCTTTGCGGAAAGAAAGGCGGAGATGAAGAATACAAACACCGTGCCGAAAAGGAAGGTCCAAAAGATAAAAACACCGATCTCCTTTTTAGTTGTAACGATTTCGTCCATGTAGGCTATACCAACGATTCTCCACCTGCAGAAATTGACGGTTTGGATCGTGATCATGCGATTCTGACCGTTGAATTTATCGAAATAGATTCCGGAGATGTGATTCATCACTTCTTCCACATTTTCCGATTTCAGTCCGGCGTTGATCAGCTGCTGCTGCGGGTGATACACGATATTTCCGCTGGAATCCACAAGATAGATGTACCCCTTTTTACCAAGCTTTGCCTTCTGGCAGAGCTGGTCAAGAGAGCTGAAATTCATATCGACGAGCAGTACGCCTTGTTCCTTTGCATTGTTTTTATAGAAGGCGACTTCCCTGCTGAGAGAAACCACCCAGTTATGCCGGCTTTCGAAGATATTCTGCACATGAGGTGAAGAAAAATAAAGGTTTGCGGGTTCGTTCACAGGTTCGCTGAACCAATCCTGTATGGTGATGTTTACGTCCTTCATTTTATATGAGGGCGAGCCGACTACAACCTTGCCTTCTCTGGAAAATATGCCGAGGGAAACGATATCCTTCCTCGTATCGAGGATCACATTCATCTGCTCGATCAGCCTGTTCTCATCGATATCCTGCTTATATCCGATCAGGTCGTTCAAAGAATCCGATATCTCCATCATGCTGCGAAGATAATAATCCAGATTCAGATTGACCTGGTCGATCACCTGCCTGGTGCTGATGATAGCGTTCTGTTCCGCCGATTTATTGAACTTGCTGTACAGCATCAGTCCGACAAAAAGCATCGCGGTGAGGGTAATGAGCATGATGGAGGAAGAGATGAAGAACTGTATGCTCCTGACTCTCAGAAATTCAAACAACGTATGGAACGGTTTTAACAGTGTTTTAATAAAATGCTCTTTCCCCAACACTTTGACCTCGACTTCTATTTCTGAATTCGGAAGGAGAATACCCCGTATATTTCTTAAAGCTGTTACTGAAATAATTCGCGTCGGAAAATCCTATCCGTTCGGCGATCTCAAAGGATTTAAGGTCGGTCATCCGCAGCAGCTCCCGTGCGGTATCCATTCTAAGCTGAACGAGATAAGCCAGATAGGTGGATTTAGTCTCTTTTTTGAATATGGTACAGAAGTAACTGGGACTGATGTGCAGCTCCCCGCATACCTTGTTGATCGTAAGATCGCTCTCATGGAAATGGTTTCTGGTAAACTCCTTCGCATTGGCTACTATTTGTCTGAAATTATCCTGCCTGTTGCTGGCGATGATGTCCGCTATTCTGTTACAGACGCCAAGAGTCCAGTTCCTTGCCTCCTGCAGATTGTTAAAGCGGCCGATCTCCGGGAACAATTTGAAACTGTCATCTATGATACAATTGATATCAACGTTGGAGTTTTTAGCAATTTTCAAGAGAGACGTCACGATTTCCATCAGATATAGCTGGCATTCCTTGAAGGAAGCACCGGCTTCGGCAAGGTCGTTGAAAACCGTATCTATGAGTTTCGTGACTTCAGAAAACGCACCTACCTTTATGCAGTAGGCGAGGATATCTTCCTTCAATTCATCGAAAACAGCCTTTTTGGCATTGCGAACTTCGAGATCGCTGATCAATATTATCCTGTTGTTTCCCAGCAATACTTTGTAATCAAGTGCCAGACGCGCATCCTTGTAAGAATTGCTGATACCGGTAACAGAATCGCAGAACGTACCCACACCGGCTGTTACTGACAGTCCCAGATACTTTTCCACAGAGTAGCGGATTTCTTCCAGAGCGTTAATGGTCAGAGCAATAAACGCCTCGCTTTCCTCTGCTTCGTTCAGGCTTAATACAACGATATCGCCGTTATGGATGAAAACAATTCCCAGAGCGTGTTTTTCCACAAGCTCCTCAACAATGTTCAGAACGGCAAACAGGTTCAGCTCCCCGTCCTCATCCCGGTTTTCCGCAACGGTTCCCTCTCCCTGTTCGACCACCGGGTTCTCTTCAGGCGAATTGAGCCACATCAGATCAAGCCTGATAACCGACACCAGAAAACCTTTTTTACATAGATCAATATCCAGTTTGCACGATTTATCAAGGATTTCCGCTTCCTCCAGCTTTTTAGTGATCAAAAGAGTGAGAAAGTTGGCTTTAAGCACCGGAAGGCTTTCATTATAGAGCTCCCGGAGCTTCAGGATATTCCTCTTTTCAGCAGCCTCCTCATCCTTCATCTGTCTGATCCTTACCAATACCTGGAGCAGTTCCTGCGAGGAAAAAGGCTTAAGTACATATTCATCTACATGAAGCCTGATTGCTTTCTGTGCGAATTCGAATTCATCAAAGCCGGTCAGTATGACGATACAGACGGCGGGATATCTCCGGCGGATCAGTTCAGTCAAGGCAAGCCCATCCATGAATGGCATTTTGATATCGGTGACAACTATATCAGGGACAAACCTCTCTACCAGGTCATAGGCTTCCTTCCCGTTTTCCGCTGTCCCAACGACCTCAAAGCCATTAGCCTTCCAGTCAATTTCCTGCAGAATCCCTTCTCTGACGTCGTTTTCATCATCGACCAATAGGAGCTTGTACACAAAATTACCCCCTATGTCCTGAAAATGGCTTTAAAAACAGATAGACCCGTGCCAATCAATACCTATTGTATCCTAATATATATGTATTTTCAATTAATACTGTTTATTTGTCCGGCTGCAATTGAAGTCGTAAAAAATAAAGTGCCTTCCCCTGATTTGATAGTATTCAGCTTTATGGCGGCTTATGTAAAATATGCAAATGTAATATAGACAAGCTTCATCTGAATAATTATTATCAGCGAGGTATTGTTTATGCATCCGAATAAAGATACATCGGAAGTCGCCGTAATTTCAATTTTCAACGATGAGGGCAAATCCTTTCAGGAGCTGATTGAAGAATATTTGAAGATTGTTTTAACGCAAACAGCTGAGAAGTAATTGGGAAAAGGTAGGAATCAGATGATTTACGCCTCGGGAAACTATTCATCCTTTTATGGCAGCCAAACTTCCAGAGTGGGTATTTATTTAAGATTGTCCAGGGAAGACGAGGAAAAGGATAATGTAAACTCTGAAAGTATCTTGAACCAAAAAGAGCTGTTGACAAAGTATGTTGCCGATCAAGGCTGGAAGCTTGTCGAAATATACGCCGACGACGGCTACAGCGGCACTAACTTTAACAGACCGGATTTCAAGAGAATGCTTGCGGATATTGAAAGTAAAAGGATTAACACAGTTATCACAAAGGATTTGAGCAGGCTTGGCCGGGATTATATTGTCACAGGGCATTATCTGGAAAAGTATTTTCCCGAACGAAAGATCCGGTTTATTGCCCTTCTCGACGGGATCGACACCTATGCCGGGGATTGCCCCTCAAATGACATTGGGCCTTTCAAATCCATCATGAATGACTGGTATGCAAAGGATATTTCAAAAAAGGTCAGATCGGTTATCGACAGAAAGAGGGAAAATGGCGAATTCATCGGCTCCTTCGCTCCATATGGCTATTATAAGGATCCGAACGACAAACACAAGCTAAAGATCAATGAAGAAACCTCCGCCGTCGTAAGGCGGATTTTCGACCTGTTTCTTCAGGGAAAATCATACTCCGCGATAGCGGATATTCTCAATAGTGAGCACATTTTAAGCCCCGCAGTGTACAAAAGCAATAGAACGAATTACAGGAATCCCAAATCGCATTTGGGCATGTGGAATTGTGACACGATAAAGTATATACTCACCAAGCCGACATATTGCGGGAGCATTACACAGCGCAGATGCCAGAAGGTCAATTACAAGGTCGATAAGCTGATAAACATGCCGAGGCAGGCTTGGGTAATAGTACCGAATACCCATGAGGCAATAGTGGTCCAGGAAACCTTTGACCTGGTACAGCAGATGATACACAACAACGGCCGCATGGTGGAATACGAAAAGCGATACCCTCATATACTCTCGGGTCTTTTATATTGTGCCGATTGTGGAGAAAAGATGACATACACAAAAACTCCTTCGGGATACGGCTATGTTATCTGCTCTAAGTACAAGCGTTATAGGAAGCAGAAGGTCTGTACAAGGCATGCGGTATTGGAAAAGGATCTCGAAGCTCTTGTCATTTCAGATTTGATTAGAATCTCCAGGGTGTCGCTGGATCAAGGCAGACTTGCTGATCTCGCAGAAAAACACCTGCATAAAAACAACAGTACAGGATTGGAAAACGACATATCAGCCGCAGGCGACCGGCTGACCGAAATAAAAAGGATAATCAGGAATCTCTACGAGGACAAACTGAAGGGTGTCATAGCAGAGCAGGACTTTATCAATCTGTCCAAAGAATATAATGAAGAAAGAGAGCAGCTGAATACTAAACTCTCGAAACTCTCCGTCAGAAAACAGAAGCATAATGAGTCGGTAAAAGATGGCCAAGGCTTAAGGAAGCTCGCCATGGAATTGCTGAGACTTGATGAACCGGATAAAATCCTTTTACAAAAGCTTATAGACAGAATTGATATTTACGAAAATAAGAAAATAGAAATACGTTATAAATTTAAAGAGCCTGGATTCTAAACAGTGTTCCAAAACCGAATGTCCCCCAAGGTACGTCAAGCCCCATCCATCTGCCCCCAAAGCCTTCGCCCCAGTCGCCTTTTTCGACTATCTTCCAGCAGCCCAAAGGCGAAGGCAAGCCGGACATTCCGGACGCTATCCTGTATTCCTTTATGCATTTGCCATTTTCGAGCAGATATAAAGTTTTATCCTCTATTTCGACAAATATCGTATACGTCCTTTTTACCGCCTGTGTACTGGCATGTGTTGAAGTTCCTGTTTGCGAATCAATAAAAATCTGCGTCAGAGACAGCGCAAACAGTATTGCCAGAAAATATATTGCAGCAAGCCTGTACCTGCCCAAAACCACACCCCCGCAAAATTAAAAAATGCATAACATTTTATTATGCATTTAGTCTATCTTATTTATATGCGGTTTGATAGCTTCTATTACCTCGCATCCGTTCCATGCATCGCCCGATAAAATGTCAAAGTATTGCAATATTTGCGTCCGCACAGGCCTCCACAACGTCCTCCGGCCACACCGAAGCCTGTACTTCGCCGATATGAGCCTTGTTCAGCAGAAACATGAACAATCTGGACTGGCCGATCCCGCCGCCTATGGTATACGGCAATTTTCCTTCGATCAGGTCCCTGTGGAATTTCATGTTCAAACGGTCCTCACAGCCTGCTGTCTTTAGCTGTTTTACGAGTGAAAACTCATCCACCCTGATTCCCATGGAAGATATCTCAAATGGTTTATTCAATATGGGGTACCAGAAAATTATGTCTCCGTTCAGCTCCCAATCGTCGTAGTCGGGAGCCCGTTCGTCATGCTTTATTCCTGATTTGAGCAGCCCGCCTATCTTCATCAGGAATACGGCTTTCTTCTCCCTCGTTATCGCTTCTTCCCTCTGTTTTGGCGTTAGCCCCGGATACAGGTCTTCAAGCTCCTGCGCGGTGATGATAAAGATCTTATCCGGGAGCATTTTCGAAAGCTTTGGATAAACGCTGCAGATATAGCTCTCGGCCCTTTTGAAGACATCGTATATGCTGGATACGGTTTTTAACAAGGTTTCGGTATCTCTATTCTCTTTTCTGATTACCTTCTCCCAGTCCCATTGGTCGACGTAGACGGAACTCAGGTTATCCAGTTCTTCGTCCCTGCGTATGGCATACATATCGGTGCACAAACCCCTGCCCACCCTGAATCCATAGCGTTTCAGCGCCATACGCTTCCACTTGGCAAGGGATTGTACGACCTCGACAGTACCTCCGTTGAAGCCTTTAACGTCAAA
Organism: Bacillota bacterium; assembly: GCA_023412915.1. Taxonomy (GTDB): domain Bacteria; phylum Bacillota; class Clostridia; order Acetivibrionales; family DTU013; genus JAEYOM01. The sequence continues at coordinate 58,864 of JAEZRE010000001.1, read as the reverse complement.
AGCCACAGGCCTTTCAATGCCGTTCAGGTTATCGTTGAGCCCCGTCTCGGGTTTCACGAATAAAGGCGCCGAAACTCTCCTCAGGTTCAACGCTTTTGACAGATTGTTTTCAAAGAAGTCTTTCAGGAGCTTTATTGCCTCCTCGGTTTCCATTATGTCAAGACTGGTTTTATAATCGGAAGGTAAAATCAACTTCTCTTTCATAATTTTTCACCTCTTTTATTGCGATAACATATATGTTTACATAATTCTAGTTCATAAATTAATATGCAGTCTTCTGTCGCAAAAATTTCAAAAATAAATAGGCATACCTCGAAAATATATCCTCATCATCGAGTATGCCTACCGGCTATTTTCGTATACGTCTCTGTATACAAGTTATATTTCATACTGTTCTAATTTTAGCACATGGATTTTAGTAATGCAATAGATTTTTAATTTTTGCAGGAAATATAGACAAATCCTGCAATTCTCTCAAGCTTACTTATAACATATACCAGCAATGGATTACTGCCGGGAGAGTTCCGGCAGGCAGGCCAGCTGACTGAACTCGAGAGGCTTGCTTAGCAGAAAGCCTTGAACACTGTCGCACCTGAGTTTCTTTAGATAATCAAGCTGCGTCGGGTTCTCGACCCCCTCTGCAAGGACCGTTATATGCTGTTCATGGGCCAGCGTGATCACAGCGCTTATTATATTGTTTTCCATATCGGAAATCCCGACTTTCTCTATGAAGGATTTATCGATCTTGAGCGTATCTATGGGCAATATCTGCAAATATTTCAGGGATGCGTACCCGGTTCCGAAGTCGTCCAACGCAATACGGATACCCATGGCCTTGAGCTGGTTAAGGGCGTCGGTGACCTTATCAGGGTGGGCTATCAGTATCGATTCGGTGACTTCAACCTCCAGCGCTCCGGCGTCGAACCCGGTTTCCTCGAGAACCCTTTTTATCATTCTGACAAAAGAGGGCTGTATTATCTGCACTACGGAGATATTGACGGTCAGAACGATTTCGGGATGGCCCGAAGCCAGCAGTCCAGCAAAGCTTTTCATTGCGGTCCTGAGTATCCATTCGCCGATCTCGATGATAAGGCCCGTCTTTTCCGCTATGGGTATGAATTCCGCGGGACCGATCGCGCCAAGCTCTTCCGACCTCCATCTTGCAAGAGTTTCAAAACCCCTTATTCCCTGCGGCTCGCAATGGTATTGCGGTTGAAATACCAGATACAGCTCATTGTTTGCGAGAGCGGCTTTAAGGCCGTTTTCAAGCTGTACCCTCCTCAGAAGCGCATCCTGCATCGATTTGCAGAAAAAGCGTATCCCGTTCTTGCCGGAATATTTGACCGAATACATGGCCATATCCGCGCATTTCAGTAAATCGACCGTATTGTCGCCGTCTGTGGGATACAAGGATATGCCGAAGCTTGCATTAATGTATATCTCCTTCGTTTCGTAAATTACGGCCTCAGATACGCAATCTTTTATCGCTCCGACGTATGATAGCATATCATCCCGGGTCAGACCGCGCCGTATTATCAAAGCGAACTCATCTCCACCGAGACGGCCAATAAGGTCGTCCTTGTGGAGCCTGAGGACACAGCGTCCTACCACGGCCTTCAGTATTGTATCTCCGACGTAATGCCCCAGCATATCGTTTATTTCCTTGAAATTATCCAGGTCTATAAAGACGAAAGCAAAATTTTCTCCGCTGTTTCCCGACGACCTGATCTGTTTTTCCAGTTCCTCAATGATCATTTTACGGTTGGGCAGACCTGTCAGCGTATCATAATAGGCCATTTGCTCGAGCTGTTTTTCGTTGTCCTCCATTATCCTGTTGTATTTTATAAGCTGCTCGTTCTGATGGCTCAATTTATCCTGTGAAACGGAGATTTCTTCATACAGGGAGGTAAGCTCCTCCTTTTGCTGCGACAGCTCAAAAATGGATTTGTTAAGACGGTTTTTATATTTATATATGGCCGTGGTGATCAGCATATTGCCGATATACGCTATTATACCGGGGATAGGATCCTGAGTCCCGCTGAAGACAATACCCGCGGCGGAAAACGTGATGCCATAGATATTCAAAAGAGTGGCCGCTACATAGCCCTTGTACATGGTGTTCACAACAAGGTATACACAAGCAAGGACCTGTATCTGAGCCATAATTCCGCTGTAAACGTAATTGTGCACAATGACGCCGAATAAGTTGATAGCTCCGATAGACTCGCCGGAAATGCGTAGAACCGCAGCCATCAACACATAGATAGAGGCGCAGACTATAATGCGTACCGTTTCGGCTGAAATTTTTACATTGTGTAGCTTATTTTCACTGACTGGGCGGCTTTCGGTATTTCTGCTTTTCTGCATATGATACCTCTCATTAGTTAACGTAATAATAAAGCCTAACCACTTACATTTACATTATAACAACAAAAATATTCAAAAGACAACAAAAAAATGGATTATTTTCTCAGTTCGCTGCCAAGCAGGAGTATTTCAAATTTATCGAACCAGACCTTTTCAATGAACTGTTCCGAAGTAAAAAATGTTTTTCTGAAGATGGCGAGTTCTCGCGTGTTTTTTTTAAGCCAAAGCGGAACAGGGATCTCCATGCCGGCGCATAGGTCGATGAGACACTTCTCCAGTTTGTCCCTGAAGCTGTGAGCCTCCTCGTTGTCGTCTGACGAAGCTTCCCTGACCAGCCTTCCCTCTATATAGAGCTTGCCGTTTAATGTCAATCCGATACCACCTTTCGTTTGGTGACAGGCAAGATTACTGTACCATAAAAGCGTAGCAGATTGCAACGGGGTATCAGCAGCCGAGCTTGTATTCGATGGAATCCACAAGCGCCTTCCAGCTGGCCTCGATAATGTCGGTGGAAACACCGATCGTTGTCCAGACCTCATTTCCATCCGTCGACTCTATAAGGACTCTAACCCTTGCGGCTGTGGCTGCATTGGAATCTAGCACTCTAACCTTGAAATCCGTCAGTTTCATTTCATGTATACTCGGGTAGAATCTCGAAAGCGCCTTTCTTGCGGCATTATCGAGCGCGTTTACAGGTCCGTCGCCCTCTGCCGCGGTTATCTCCTCCTGATCGCCGACTTTGACCTTTATCATAGCCGAGGAATTGTATTCGTTTGCCTTGGCCGGTTCGTTGACTATAACCTTGAAATCCTTCAGTTCAAAGGATGGATGATACTTGCCCAGCACTTTTCTTACTATCAGCTCGAACGAGCTCTCGGCTCCCTCGTACTGGTATCCGTTATGCTCCATTTCCTTCAGCTTTTCAATTACTTTCACGGTCTCGGGAGAATCCTTCCGGAGGGTCGGATCCACCTTGTTCATCGCACTCAGAACCGCGCTGCGTCCGGCCACCTCGGACATCAGCAATATCCTCTCGTTGCCTACCACCTCGGGATCGAATATCTCATACGCCGCCGTATTTTTTACGACTGCGTCGGCGTGCATGCCGGCCTTGTGCGCAAACGCCGCCCTACCCACGTAAGGCGCCCTTTCGTCGTGCACCACGTTTGCAATCTCACTGACTGCGCGCGCAACCGGAGTCATTTCGGCCATATTCTCTTCGGGTATGCATTTATAGTCCATTTTCAGCTGTAACGTAGGAATAATGGTACAGAGATTTGCATTCCCGCATCTCTCGCCGAAGCCGTTTATCGTTCCCTGCACCTGCGTGGCGCCTGCCTGGACGGCCATTATCGTACCCGCCACGGCCATCCCGTTGTCATTATGGCAGTGTATGCCAATCGGCACCTCGAACTGCGCTGTCATCTCCGCCGTGATATTGAAAATATCCATAGGCAGATACCCGCCCTTCGTGTCGCACAGGCAAATACTGTCGGCGCCCGCTTCAGACGCCGCCTTGAGAGTCTTTATGGCATATTCCTTATTTGAGCCGTAACCGTCGAAAAAGTGTTCCGCATCGTATACGACTTCTTTTCCATTGTCCTTGAAGAATTTTACCGTATCGAAAATCATCTTCAGGTTCTCGTCAAGGCTGGTTTTAAGGATTTCAGTCACCTGGAAATCCCAGGACTTGCCAAAAACGACCACAGCCTCGGTGCCGGCGGCCAGGAGGGATTTTACATTGGCGTCGTCTCCGACAGGAATTCCCACCCTTCTTGTACTTCCAAAGGCGATAAGCCTGGAGTTTGCGAGTTTGATTTTCCTGACTCTCTCAAAAAACTCAATATCCTTGGGATTTGAGCCGGGGTTCCCGGCTTCGATGTAATCCACTCCCAGCGAATCGAGCCGCCTTACTATCTTCAGCTTATCCTCCACTGTATAGGAGATGCCTTGTGCCTGTGCGCCGTCCCTTAAAGTGGAATCGAGTACGACAATCTTCTTCATATGGTCTCCTTCCCGTTCGAAGCTTTCTTGCCGTGATCGCTGACTACCCTGTTTATAGCGTTGATATAGGCCTTTACACTCGCTTCGATGACGTCGGTGCTAACGCCTCTTCCGACATATATCCTGTCATCCTTTATTACTCTTACCGTGGCTTCGCCAAGAGCGTCGGTACCCTCTGTAACGCCTTTGAGGCTGTAGTCCTGGAGTTCCAGTTCAAACCCTACGGTCCTTTCAACAGCCTTGAAGGCCGCATTTACAGGTCCGTCGCCCGTTGCCGCTTCCATCACGAGCTCCCCGTTTTTCAGGAGGCTTACGGTTGCAGTCGCGATTATCTTATTGCCGCTGTTGATCTGGAAGCTGTCAAGCTTGTAAACCTCGTTGACCTCGGACATTTTATCCTCAACGAGCGCCTCTATATCCCTGTCGAGTACTTCCTTCTTTTTATCGGCAAGTTCCTTGAATTTTTCAAATGCCGTCGCGACCGTACCCGGATCGAGGTTGTAGCCCATTTCCTTCAGCCTCTCCTCGAAAGCGTGTTTCCCTGAAAGCTTGCCGAGCACCATCCTGTTCTGGGAAAGCCCTATGGATTCCGGCGTCATTATTTCATAGGTGCTTTTCTCGGCCAATACGCCATGCTGGTGAATACCGGATTCATGGGCAAAAGCATTTGCTCCCACTATCGCCTTGTTCGGCTGCACGTCTATGCCGGTCAGGCTGCTTACCAGCTTGCTGGTCCTGTATATCTGTTTTGTATCTATGCTGTGTATCCGCTCACCGTAAAAATCCTTCCTGGTCTGGACACCCATTATGATCTCTTCGATCGAGGCATTGCCGGCGCGTTCACCGAGACCGTTAACGGTACACTCCAGCTGAACCGCGCCATTCCTGAGCGCCTCTAAAGAGTTGGCGACGGCAAGGCCAAGGTCGTTATGACAATGGACGCTTATCTCCGCTTTATCGATATTGGGCACATTTTCCCTGATACCTCTTATCAGGAGTCCGAATTCTTCCGGGTAGGCATAACCCACGGTATCAGGTATATTGACGACCGTCGCTCCCGCTTTGATGACCTCTTCGACGATCCTGTATAAAAATTCCGTTCTTGTACGGCTTGCGTCCTCCGCCGAAAACTCGACGTCACCGCAATACTTCTTCGCGTGCTTCACCATTGCGACAGCCCTTTGAAGCACCTCTTCCTCGGTCATCTTCAGCTTGTATTTCATATGGATGTCCGACGTAGCGATAAATGTGTGTATCCGCGGGCTCTCCGCGTTGGAAACGGCTTCCCAGGCCCTGTCGATGTCCTTTTCGACAGCCCGGCTCAAGCTTGCGATCGTCGCTCCCTTTACATTTTCGGCAACAGTCTTGACTGCCAGAAAATCGCCCGGCGACGATATGGCAAAACCCGCCTCGATGACGTCGACGCCCAGCCTTACGAGCTGGCGAGCGATCTCGAGTTTTTCCTGTATATTCAGACTGACTCCGGGAGTTTGCTCCCCGTCTCTCAGCGTCGTATCAAATATCTTTATCCGCGATGCCATGTGATTACCTCCTTCTATACCTCGCGCCGGTTTAAGGAAAGCCGGCAATCCCTCATATTTGTAAGTATCCGGCGGCACAACCCGCCTCTCTGTCTATTTTTTACAAACCCACCCGGCTGAAGTAAATTATGGCTTATCTGAAGCCACTTAGGTTTATTCGAGGTAAGGCGTGTGGAAGGTAAATTTCACCTGCTCCCTGCAATACTTCTGAGGAAAGTGCCGCTAGCGCTGCCCGGGAGCGTCGACCCCGAGGCAGCTTTCCGATGCTATTGAAATTAACCTGGAACATGTCTTGCCTCAAATCTTTAACTTACCTTTTTATAGCCTGTCTCCTCTATTTCTTCAGCCAGCTCATCATCTTCCTGAGCTCCGCACCGACCTTCTCGAGCTGATGCTCCGATTCACGGCGCCTTGTCGCAAGGAATTCCGCCCTGCCCCCGGCCCTGTTTTCCTGTATCCACTTTGTTGCGAAGGTTCCGTTCTGTATTTCGGAAAGCACCTTTCTCATTTCCTTCCTAGTCTCGTCCGTGATTATGCGCTTCCCGGTCATATAATCGCCGTATTCCGCCGTATCGCTGATCGAATATCTCATATAGGCAAAGCCGCCCTGGTTGATCAGGTCCACTATGAGCTTCATCTCGTGAACGCACTCAAAATATGCGCTTTCAGGCTGATAACCAGCTTGTACAAGAGTCTCAAAGCCGGCCTTCATCAGTTCGGTAACGCCTCCACAAAGCACGGCCTGTTCGCCGAAAAGGTCAGTCTCGGTCTCTTCCCTGAACGTTGTTTCGAGTATTCCAGCCCTACCGGCTCCTATACCCGAAGCATAAGCAAGAGCATATTCCTTCGCCATGCCGGACGCGTCCTGATAAACGGCTATCAGCGACGGCACGCCCTTTCCTTCCTGGTACTGGCTTCTTACGGTGTGTCCGGGGCCTTTCGGCGCGATCATGATAACGTCTATGTCCTTAGGCGGCTTGATCTGGTTGAAATGGATGTTGAAACCGTGAGCAAACGCAAGTATATTTCCTTCCTTCAGGTTCGGAGCGACGCTTTGGGCGTATATGTCCGCCTGTGTTTCGTCAGGCGTGAGTATCATTATGATGTCTCCGGCTTTTGCAGCTTCGGCTGTATCAAGTACCTTAAGTCCGGCGGCTTCAGCCAGTTTTCTTCTTTCCGAGGTCGGTTTCAGTCCGACCACCACGTTGACTCCGCTTTCCATTAGATTCTGCGCATGCGCATGCCCCTGGCTGCCATAGCCGATAATTGCAACTGTTTTTCCTTTAAGCAGATCCAATCTGCAATCACTGTCATAGTACATTTTTGCCATAGCTTTATTCCTCCTCGTTATTGGTTACCTTTATGATTCGATTGCCTCTTTCGATAGCAATAGTACCCGTTCTCACAATTTCCTTTATGCCGAACTGCTTTAGCATATCCTCGAGCGCCGCGACCTTGTCGCTCCCGCCTGCAGCCTCTATGGTAAGAGTGGTTTTCGAGACGTCCACTATCTTTGCTCTGAAAATCTCCACTATCTGTACGATCTCGCTCCTGGTGGAAGCATTGGCGGCAACCTTTATAAGAGCGAGCTCGCGCGACACGGATTCTGCTTGTTCAAGCCTTTTCAGCTTTATAACGTCAATGAGCTTGTTAAGCTGTTTGCTAACCTGTTCCACCGTATATTCGTCGCCGTCCACCACAATTGTCATCCTCGAAATTTCAGGATTCTCCGTTACGCCCACTGCCAGGCTGTCGATGTTGAAACCCCTGCGGCTGAAAAGTCCCGATACCCTTGAGAGTACGCCTGCGTGATTCTCAACCAGTACCGATAATGTGTATTTGGCCATTTACTCCAACCCCTTTCTTAATCACTTAATACTGAACGTATATACGTCGGCTACAGCGTAGCTTCCATGGGATCCACAGCGCATTCCAGAAGGTAAGGGCCATCCGATGAGGCCAGCCGTTCAAGAGCCGGTTTTACCATAGCGTCGCAGGTGATCCTCTCGCCTTTGAAGCCATACGCCGATACCAGCCTGACAAAGTCCGGATTACTGTCCAGGCAAACCTGCGAATAGCGGCCTCCGTGTTTGGACAGCTGAAGCTCGCGTACCATGCCCAGTCGGCAGTTGTTAAAAAGAATTATTTTAATATCAATACCGTATTGTTTCATTGTGCCCAGTTCCTGCACGGACATCTGGAAACTGCCGTCGCCGCTGATTACGATAACCGGCAGCTCGGGTCTTCCGAGCTTGGCGCCTATCGCCGCGGGCAGACCGTAACCCATCGTACCGAGTCCTCCGGACGAGATGAAGGTCTTCGGCTTGCTAAAGCCATAATTATTTGCTGCCCAGATTTGGTTCTGACCCACTTCAGTAGCCAGAATGGCATTCTCGGGCAGATACCCTGCCAATATCGAAAGCAGGTATTTGGGGCTTACAAAGGATGAATCCGCGACGGATTCAGGTTTCATCCGCCTATTCCGCCTCTGTTCGGTCATGGTATCGGCCCATTCCTTTTTGCCGCCCGGTTTCACAAGTGCGAGTATATCCTGCAGTATCAGCCTGACGTCGCCCACAAGAGGGATCGCCGTGTCTATATTTTTTCCGATTTCCGCGGGATCTATATCTATATGGATGATTCTGGCCTTGTTTGCCAGCATGCTGGCCGCTCCCACGGCGCGGTCTCCGACTCTTGCACCCAGGAAAAGGACAAGGTCTGCGTGGTGCAGAGCGTAATTAGCCATCCGGCTGCCGTGTGTGCCGATCATGCCGAAATGTAAAGGATGGTCCGAGGGTATGGAGCCTATTCCCATCAAAGTCGTCGTTACAGGTATGTTACGCCTTTCCGCAAGTTCGCGCAATTCCTCGAAAGCGTTCGCGGTAATGACGCCGCCCCCGGCGCATATTACCGGACGCTCAGCCTCTTCCAAAGCTGCCGCGGCCTTTCTGACCTGCATCGGATGTCCTTTGTAGGTGGGCTTGTAACCCTTTATATCGATCGAATCGGGATACCTGAACTCAATAACACTTGTCTGAACATCGACAGGCACGTCTATCACGACAGGCCCGGGCCGGCCCGTCAACGCTATATGGAAGGCCTCGCGTATGATCCTCGGAAGATCTTCCGCCCTTTTGACAAGATAATTGTGTTTGCTGAACGGGGCGGTCGCCCCTGTAATATCGGCTTCCTGGAAGGCATCCGTGCCTATCATGCCGACCGAGACCTGTCCCGTAATGGCTACGATCGGTATGCTGTCCATATATGCGTTTGCTATCCCCGTTATCAGATTAGTTGCGCCAGGCCCCGAGGTAGCAACGCAAACCCCCGCGCGCCCTGTTACACGCGCATATCCGTTTGCTGCGTGGGCCGCTCCCTGCTCGTGTCTCGTGAGTATGTGACGGATGCCGCTTCCCAGCAGCGCGTCATAAAACGGAGAGATCGCGGCACCGGGATAACCGAACACGACTTCCGTATGTTCCATTTCAAGCGCTTTGATAATTGCTTCGGCTCCGGTGATCTTCATAATATCTCCCCCTTCCACAGGTATAAAAAACCCCTCGCCAACTGCATTACTGCAGGGACGAAGGGAAACTTCCAACGTGGTACCACCCTGATTTGACAAGCATTTCGCTTATCCTCGGCAAGTACTTTTGTACTTGACTGTAACGTAGTCAACGTCATTACTGCAATTTTACATATCGCAATAATGAAGCTCCGGAACGAGTCATCCACAGATCCTATGCACCGGTTCGCACCAAACACCGGCTCTCTTGAGCACCCGGAAGCTGTCTTCTTTCCTTCATTGCGCTGCCTTTTTAAATTAATTGTATTATATTCTATCAGCATGCTCAGGCAGTGTCAAGGAAATTATTCACTTATATTGCTTTGTTAAGTTGTCCTTTTTTATGCTTTCTTGCGCTTATAATTTACATAACCTTACAAATATATTTTGTCTTTGGTATTTCCTTCTATTTTACCGATACCATATCCATAACAAAAGGATTGGTGCATGCTCGTAATGATCAGCATCTTGAGAAATTCCCTTTCCTCCTTGCCCAGGCCTACATCCATCGCTTCGACAAAATCTCTTGCTTTTTCGGCCGCTATCAGGCGTATCGCTTCCCTTGTCCCCGTCAGATCGCCATCAAGTTTAAGCCTGGCCTGCCTGAGATAAAGCTTCATCATTTTTTCGAAATTCATGCTGTTTTTTATTATATCCGCCATCGGCACAACCCCCGCATATCGTTTGTTTGCAACGCAACCGGTCCGCCTGCCCGGCAAACGGATCCTTACCAGAGTGTTGCCAGAACGACAAGCAAAATATACCTTCTGTGCCTGATTTTTTAGGAATCGTTAAAATATAATTATCTTGTAATCATGCCATCCTTCGTTTTTTCACCAAGCACAACGGTTGCCGAAGCCCAGTTATTCGTGCCCTGTTTCAGATGCGTGAGCTTGACCGTATCTCCGGGAGTCTTTGAATAAAGATATTCCCTCAACTGCAGCATCGTATTGATCGTTATTCCGTCAATCTGGCTTATTACGCAGCCCTGCCGGATCCCTGCCCTGAATGCGGGACCGTTATTGTCAACTTTCGAGATAAATACTCCGTCCGGTACATCGGGCGCTCCGTTTATATACGGGAACACCGCGCGGTCATAAGCGAACACCCCGAGATAGGGCTCCGCAAATTTTCCCGTCCCGACAAGTTTTGAAACTATCGGCTTGGCTATGTTTATAGGTATCGCAAATCCCATGCCTTCAGCGCTTTCGACCTTTACCGTATTGATGCCGACCACTTCGCCTTTGGAATTGAGCAGCGGTCCGCCGCTGTTTCCCGGATTTATGCTTGCATCCGTCTGTATCAGGTCTTCCATGTAGTTGGTGCCCGCGTCCGTATCGATGCTGATAGTCCTGTTCAAAGCGCTTACTATGCCCGAGGTAACCGATCGCTGAAACTCGAGACCCAGAGGATTTCCGATCGCAACGGCAGGCTCCCCTACCTGGAGCTTGGTCGCATCGCCGAGCTTGAGAGTCGTGAGACCTGTAAGATTTACCTTGACGACGGCAAGGTCGATCACGGGATCCGCCCAGACCACTTCGCCGTCCTCATTTCTTCCGTCGGCGAATGATACTGTTATCCTGTTGCTTTTACCGCCTGCGACATGGTTGTTGGTTAAAATGTAGCCGTCCTGGCTTACAATGGCCCCGGAACCGACACCTATCTCGGTTGCCCTGTCCTTATTGAAGACGCCGTCCTGTGTGATCCTTTCGACCGTTATCCCCACAACCCCGGAAGTCGCTTTTTGTGCAACCAGCTGGCTAACCGGAGCTGCAAGTCCGAGCTCGTTAAGAATGGGGCCTCCGTTTAAAGCTTGCTGCTGTCCTTTTACCATGTCCGTTCCCGAAGTGGTCTTTCCTGCAGGCGCTTGCAGTTGCTGCGCGGCGTTACCGCTCTGCCTGTCTCCGGCGGGTTCGTTAAGCGAGATATACCGCGGCGCTGCGAAGAAAACGAGCAAACCAACTACCAGCGAACATGCAAGCGAGGTTATCAATATTTTCCCAAAAATCTTCCTGTCATTATACATCTTATCATCCTCATATTTTAGTAATTTCCACTGTGGATGTTTTAATTGAAATTCGCGCCCTGAGGGCGCTAAACATCCTCGGCGGATGTTTTAGTGGAAATTCGCGCGCCAAGGGCGCTAAACATCCTGTATGTTTATTATTTCAACATTGCCGGAAAGCATACGAAAAATGGAGAGACATGAAAAGACCTGACAAATAGTCAGGTCTCAGGGTTCGGAAGATTTGATTTTATTATCTTTTTTACACTTTTTTCGAATTTGGGACGGGGCAGCATCACCTGATGCCCACAGCCGAGGCATTTGACGCGGAAATCGGCGCCGGTCCTCATAACCTCCCACTGTTTGCTCCCACAGGGGTGGTCCTTTTTGAATTCAACTATATCGCCCAGGCAATATTTATCAGCCATAACTTCTCTCCAAGATGCTTAAATACCGGCTATCTGCCGGCGGATCAGAACAAACGGAGCTACAAACTAATATTTCATAAGGTAGTTGTCTATCTCCCACTTGCTGATTCTCATCTTGTATTCGTTGCATTCCTCTTCCTTTGCTTCGATATACTTGCTGAAAATATGGTCGCCCAGAACCGTTTTGATAAAGCTGCTGTTCTTCATTTCCGCTATCGCTTCGTCAAGGCTGCCCGGCAGTTCACCAATATTGTCGGCGACCCTCTCTTCGGCGGTCATATGGAATATGTTCTTGTTACAGGGCGCCGGCGGTTGGATCTTGTTCTCTATACCGTCCAACCCTGCTGCCAGTACGGCTGCCAGTGCAAGATAAGGATTGCAGCTGGGATCCGGGCACCTCAGTTCGAGCCTCGTTGCCGTTCCGCGGGCTGCAGGTACTCTGATCAGCGGGCTCCTGTTCCTGGCGGACCAGGCGATATATACAGGCGCTTCATAGCCCGCAACAAGCCTCTTATAGGAATTGATGAGCGGGTTTGTCAGGGCTGACATCGAGCGCATGTTTTTCATAAGTCCTCCGATGAACCAATAGGCATCCTGGCTAAGCTGCAGCGGATCCTTTTCATCGTAGAACATGTTCTTCCCTTTTTTGAACAGTGAAGTATTTGCATGCATTCCGGAGCCTGCGATACCGTATATCGGTTTCGGCATGAAGGTGGCGTGCAGGCCGTGCCTCTGCGCAATGGTCTTGACGACCAGTTTGAAGGTGAGTATGGCGTCCGCGGAAGTCAACGCGTCGGCATATTTGAAATCTATCTCGTGCTGTCCCGGTGCGACTTCATGATGCGAAGCCTCCACCTCAAAGCCCATTTCTTCGAGCGCAATGCACATATCCCTTCTAGCGTTCTCTCCAAGGTCCACGGGACCTAGATCGAAATAACCGCCGTTATCGTGCGTTATGGTTGTCGGGTTACCTTCGGCATCGGTGAGGAAGAGGAAGAATTCGCATTCCGGTCCCACGTTGAACGTATCGAAGCCCATCCTTTCAGCCTTTTCAAGCGTCCTCTTGAGTACGTATCTCGGGTCGCCTGCGAAAGGCGTTCCGTCAGGGTTGTATACGTCGCATATCATCCTTGCGACTTTACCGGTCTGCGGTCTCCATGGGAATATCACAAAAGTGTTGATATCGGGCCTTAAGTACATGTCGGATTCTTCTATCCTGACAAAGCCTTCTATGGATGAGCCGTCAAACATGCATTTATTGTCAAGAGCCTTCTCAAGCTGGCCCGCGGTGATCGCCACATTTTTAAGCGTACCGAATATATCGGTGAACTGCAGCCTTATGAATTGCACGTCCTGCTCGTTTACCATGCTTATGATATCTTCCTTAGTGTAACTCGGCATTCTAACACCTCCAGAGCATTACATCAAAAAAGCGTCTTAAGCTGGTATTTGACCCGTTTAAGAACGCTTTTGTTCTTAATAGCAGATTTGCCCGTTTTTATTGTCTTCATTATAACATAAAATATTACTGAATCAATAACATATTTTCAAATATTTACTCTTTTTCGAACATGTCCTTTCCTACTCCGCAAACCGGGCAAACCCAATCCTCAGGTATATCCTCGAATTTTGTGCCGGGAGCGATACCGGAATCCGGATCCCCCACCTCAGGATCATAAACATAACCGCAAGCTGTGCAAACGTACTTATCCATCACATACCATCTCCGTTTCCAAAATATTTTCTATAACTATATTCCCCCGGAAGCGGAGCGATAAACGGATAATCTTCAGTATTTTTTACTCTTTCCCCTGCTCAGCACCGCGACTCCTATTCCTATCAGTATAAGCGGCAATACGAACGGTTTCGTGCTGAAGCTTAAAAGCTTGCCCAGTGAAAACGACAGGAAGAACAGCGCAGAAAGCCCTGTAAGTATACCGACGGGTATCAGCAGTCCCTTTTCCCTGTTGCCGAAATAGTAAAGTTCAAACAGTCCAAAGGCAGGTGCGAAAATAAATGCCGGCCAGATTATGTTCCAGCCTCCGAAAAGTGCGCCGATCTGAAGCGCTGCGCCCGTTACGAGCAAAATACCGCCCGGCACCAGCAATCCGGGATTCCTTCTGTTGCCGGAGAAAAAGCCCGAGTGGAACATTATACCCGGCAGTATAATGAAGATCGCCGCCCAGAACCTTGATAAAATGAAGCCTAAATCAAATACGCTCCATAAGGGTTCGAATATGTGAAAATTTTTGAGGAGGAACATGATACCTATTAATATGAATATTCCTCCGATTGTCTTTCCTGTTCTGTTCATAAGATACCTCCGAAATTTATATGTGAAATGATAACTCGCGCAAATCTCATTCTATATAATTATAACGAAATATTTGAGAAATGTCTGAACAAATAAGTTCCGGATATGAAACAGAATATAAATGGAGTTTAGGATATCTCATCTGAAGGTACGGTCTCCCCGTCCTTCTCCAGCTTCCACATGACATAGCGTATACCGGTTGCGATCAGGTCGGCTATTTTCATCACTATATGCAGGCGCGTATTCTGCAGGACCAGAAAGTCCATGAACCCTCCGAAGTTGACTATACCCGTCACGAACATGTCTCCGACAGGCGCAAGCTCCTTGTTTACGCCGGAACCTGGCTTTATAGGGCCGTCGCCGATCCCGATCCAGCCAACGTGCTCCATGCTCCCGAGACATGCGTCTATCGCTATTATAAACGGATTGTCGCAGTCGTTCGTGATTCGTTTCATTATTTCATCCAGATTTTTTGCGTGGACAGGGTTTTCAAGATTGCCGTAAACATACAGGCCTTTCGCCTTAAGGCCGGATATTTTATGACCTATGAGCGGACCTAGACTGTCGCCCGTGGACCTGTCGGTACCGATACAGACAAAGACAAGAGACCTGCGTCCATTCCCGAGCGCCTTGGAAATATGTGCATGAAGCGCGTCCGTGAAGCACTGGAACGCAGTCGTGCTGTTTACATTAATATATTGCTGTCCGGCGGCTGTCTTTATCAGCATCTTAACTCCTGATCACCCTTTTTTATATATTATTTCCAAAGTTTATAGTTTTATTACTAATGTTTCATGAGACTGCCAAATATCATATATCTTGTAATCATTGTCAGCATGAGACCGGGTGATTTACTTAACGTTGTTAATTTGATATCATCTATTTTGGAGGTGGTCGTACGGAAACGTTGAGAAGAAACCAGGCATTTATCGAGGACATCGTCAACGGAATGTTCGACTGGGTAAGAGTCGTGGACAGCGATAATAAAGTGCTGTTTATGAACAAGGCCATGTCCGAGGGCGTCGGCGATAATGCAGAATGCCTGAAATGTTATGAAGTGCTTGGCCGCAGCAGGCCCTGCAGTAACTGTATCTCCAGGAAGGCTGTCTTTGAGGGAAAATCCTTTGAAAAGGAAGAACGGATTAACGACAGATACTTTTCCGTAATGTCATCACCGTTAAGAAATGCCGAGGGGAATATTATCGCGGCAGTCGAAGTGCTCCGTGAAACGACTCAGCTAAAGCAATTGTACAAAAAGACCCAGGAACAAAACAAAAAGCTGAAGGGCAACCTTGATATGGCCCGAAAGCTGCAGGCCAGCCTGCTCCCCGGCCCCCTGTCGGACAAACGTCTGGATTATTCTTTGATTTTTATGCCCTGCGAAGCACTTGGAGGGGATTTTGCCGATATTTTTTACATAGACGGCTCACATCTGGGTCTTTACCTTGCCGACGTATCGGGACACGGCGTTCCTGCATCACTGTTAACGGTGTTTCTTCGTTCGACGCTGAACAAGAAACTGCTTTCGCCTGCAAAGGCGCTCGAGGAGCTGTATGCCGAGTTCAACCAGAGCAAGCTGGACGAAGAATTATATATTTCACTATTCTATGCAATTCTGGATCTCGACGATAAAACTCTGCTCTATTCAAATGCCGGATTGAACGTGATTCCGGCGGTATATGGCAGGAATAAGTTCGAACTGCTTAAAATGCCCGGTATACCGATAAGCAACTGGATGAAAAAACCGGATTACAAAAACGGATCTGTCAGGTTGGAATCCGGTGACAAGCTTTTCCTTTATTCCGACGGGATACTCGAAATGAAGAATCCGGAAAATGAACAATTCGGGGAGGACCGCCTGCTCGACGTTTTGCTGAACAGCGATCTGAAGCCTAAAAAGCTTCTGCTCGAGGTCAAAAAATCCGCGTTTCACTTTGCGGGGATAAAGAGTGTGAACGAACTTCAGGACGACGTAACGATGGCGCTGCTCGAGATAAAATGACGGTCCGGCGGCAGCCGTTCAACTGCCATTTTACTACTTATCCAGCGAATCGGAAAAAAGGCGTTTAAGCAAGTCCAAATACATTTCTGTCCGAAGCAGGCTGATCTCACCATGTCCGGCATTCTTAACGACTTTTAAATGACTGGCGTTTATAGTGTCATGCAATGCCTTTGCAGACCTCTTCATCACGGGCAATTCCTTCTCGCCAACCAATATCAGCGTCCTCGCCGTGGTTTTGCCCAACGTCGGAGGTATCGAGTAATCCCCGTTGCTTTTAGTAATGTTGATCAGAGATTCCTTCGTCATCCTTGAACTATCCTCATAATAGGCTTCGAATAGTTCTTCGGGCACGTTCAAGGTCCCGGTCTGCAATTTAGCATACCATCTTTTTTTGATCAAACCGTAACAAAGATTGTACATCGGTACGGTTAATCCGGTCACAAATTTTAAAGGATAGACCAAAGCGCTTTCTATTACCGCGTTATCCGCAATATTGCTGCTTCGCGACAGGATTTCCGTAACAATCTGAGCGCCGAGGGAAAGACCGCAGATTGCGTGAACCTTCCCGTTGAAATTGTCTTTGATATAATCTATAACCCGTTCCGCCGATTTACCTATATTTATGAAAGTATTGTTCCAATCATCGCCATGCCCGTCGATAATAGGCGTTACAATGAAATAATCCTTTTGTAGCGATTCTATCTGCGGTTTGAATGACCACCAAGACAATCCGCCGCCGTGAAGAAGAATGATGGCCGGCTTGTTTTTATCCCCGAATTCCTTGAATATCAAAACTGACCTCCATTTATGCCCGATTTACTTAACCCCGTCGAGCCATTTTACCAACTCATCGAAGCCCTCGCCCGTAGCGCAGGATACTTCGAAAATCCTCGCCCTGTCGTTTACCGCCGCGATACCTTTGTAAAAGGCCTCCTTGTCGAACTTTATGTAGGGCATGAGGTCCATCTTATTAAGTATTATAACATCCGCCGCGCTGAACATGGATGTATACTTGAAAGGTTTGTCATGTCCTTCGGGAACGCTTGCTATCACGAGTTTCACTTTTTCTCCAAGGTCGAAGGAAGACGGGCATATAAGGTTGCCGACGTTTTCAATAAAAAGCACG
The DNA here is from genome assembly GCA_023412915.1 of Bacillota bacterium. GTDB lineage: Bacteria > Bacillota > Clostridia > Acetivibrionales > DTU013 > JAEYOM01. Next base: position 41,512 of record JAEZRE010000001.1, on the reverse strand, counting down.
GAGTTGTCGAAAGCGCCGTCGCCATTAATGACCGTCCTGATCATATTCGCATCCAGGTGGCACTCTCCGCCTGTATTTATCTGCACTACATGGACTCCAATCCCGTCGATCTTTTCCGCGTCTATACTCGAGGCTATATCTCCTTCGATAACGCTGAAACGGCGCTTTGAAAGCTCCATCAGCTTCATTATCACGGAAGTCTTACCCGCGCCCGGGGACGCCATGACGTTTATAGCAGTTATACCGTGAGCGTCGAGGTAGGTCCTCAGCTCCCCGGCCAATTTTTCATTGGCGCCCATTATGTTCTGCATCACTTTTATTTCCATCTAATCAACCTCCATACTTTCGATAAAGAATTCCCTGCCCGCGTCGGTCAGCCTGCCTTCTCCGCCGCAATGCGGGCAGTCGAAACCGCTTCTGGGCTTTTCGTATTCCCTTCCGCAGGACTTGCATAAAAACAAAGCCGGCATTCTTTTGAAAACCAGCTTTGCACCTTCTGCTATTGTATCCTTGCTTATGATGTCGAAATACATGCTTACCGATTCGTCAATTATGGACGACAGGTCGCCTATGACAAGCCTTATTTCAAGGATCCTGCCGGCGCCCGCCGCCTTGGCTTCCTTTACCGCAATATCTACTATATTGCGGGTTACTGCATATTCATGCACAACTAATACCTCTTTAGGCTATAATTTTCTTCTCTTCCTTATCGGGTTCCTTAACAGGCTCCGAAACAGGCTTTGGCTGCTGCACGTATTTTCTCTTTTCCTTGACCTGTGCCGAGGTATTGTAGTCCTCGCAGCCAAGGATGCACTTCTTCGGGCAAACCGCCACGCATTCATTGCAGATTATGCACTTGAAGGGGTCTATCTCCCAGCTCTTTTCAGCCTTGTTGACCGTAAGGGCGTTCGAAGGGCATTTCCTGCTGCACATCCCGCAGAAAATACACTTATCTATTTCGATTTCAATGTGGCCTCTTGTCCTGTTGAACGAAGGCCTTTTTTCAAACGGATATTTCCGCGTGGCGGGCTTCGTAACAAGGTTATTAACAACATTGCCTATCATATCGAACATATCTTTTTACCTCCATCTATTACATTCCGACTCCATATATCGCGCTGTCCGCCATACAAATCCGGGTTCGTACGCCCCCGCATACGTCCCGGTCCCGCAGCCGCGTTATTGCGGCGCCGACCCGTTCAGCGCTCTGTGCAGCTGATACAGGGGTCTATCGTCAGAATAAGTATCGGCACATTTGCAAGCTCACTGCCCGGGAGTATCTTGAGAAGCGCCGGTATGTTCGCAAATGTGGGAGTCCTTACTCTCATTCTTTCAAGATTTTTCGTTCCGTTTGCCCTGAGATAATACAGCACTTCGCCTCTGGGCTGCTCCACTCTCGATATAACTTCGCCCGTCGGGAAGCCCTTGAACGGCGCCGCTGTCTCACCGCCGGGAAGCTTGTCGATAGCCTGTTTGATCAGATCGATAGACTGATATACTTCTTTCAGCCTGACGACTGTTCTCGCATAGCTGTCCCCGTCCTTCATGACTATGGGCTCGAATTCCAGTTCATTGTATGCGGCGTAGCCCGTAGTCCTGTGGTCCATCACAATGCCGCTTGCCCTTGCCATCGGTCCGCAAGTACCGAGCCTGCGCGCATCCTTCTCCGACAGCACTCCGACGCCCACAAGTCTGTGTTTCACTGTATAATCGTTGAAGAATACCGGCTCCAGCCTCTCAAGATCCTGCTTGACGTCGTCGAGTATTACCTTCGTCTTGGTCAGCAGTTCCGGAGAAATATCACGCCTTGTACCGCCTATCGTGTTGACCGATATTATTACTCTGCTGCCAGCAGTCTCCTCCATTATATCCATTATCTTTTCTCTGTCTCTCCATGCCTGCATGAACAGACTCTCAAAGCCGAACGCATCGGCAAGAAGACCCAGCCACAGCAGATGACTGTGTATCCTGTGGAGCTCTGCCCAGATAACTCTGAGGTAACGTCCCCTGTCAGGCACCTGTATGCCCATGAGTTCCTCTATTCCCTGGCAGTATGCCTGAGCGTGCATACAGCTGCAAATGCCGCAAATACGTTCGACAACATATACGTTCTGTGTAAATTCCTTCAATTCGGTAAGCTTTTCAAGGCCCCTGTGTACATATCCTATTGCAGGAATAGCCTCGACAATCTTTTCGTCCTCCATGACCAGCTTCAGATGAAGGGGTTCCGGCAGTACCGGATGCTGTGGTCCGAATGGTATAACCGTCTTAGGCATTTTTATCTTCCCCCTTTTTCACTATTGTGATCTGCTGTCTGAGCATCGGATTGTCGGGCGCTCCGTCCGACAACAGTAGATGCCCGCCGTAGTCGACAACAAGGTTTTCGATATTAACGCCGAAAAGCTCCTTTATCTCATTCTCCACGAGCAACGCGCAGAAAAGGATCTTCGATATGCTCGGAACCGCGGTTCCTTTGTTTATCGTAAGCTTCAGGTTCGTCAGCTTGTAATCCAGGTCGAAGTGATAATACAGATCCAGCGTGTCGTTATTATTGTCGACACAGGTTGCAGTAACAAATCTGTAGCCTTCATAATGCAGCTTCTGTACTTCACCGAGCAATTCCTGAACGGTTATTTCCTTCACATTCTCAATCATTCACAGCCTCCAAGTTTCGGCTTTCCTTCATTTTCGCAGCCTTTTCATCCATTTTGCCTACAGCCATAACGATGCCGTCGATAATAGCCTCGGGTCTCGGGCAGCAGCCCGGTACGTAAGCGTCGACTGGCAGTACCTTGTCGATCCCGCCCAACACGTTGTAGCATTCCTTGAACACGCCGCCGGAGCAGGCGCAGGCGCCAACAGCTACAACAGCCTTCGGCTCTGGGATCTGATTGTAAATGTTCTTCAGCGCGCGCACGTTCCTGTTGTTTACCGACCCGGTAACCACCAGGACGTCGGCATGCTTCGGGTTTCCAACATTCACGATCCCGAACCGCTCCACATCGTACAAGGGTGTGAGACAGGCAAGTGTCTCTATATCGCAGCCGTTGCAGCTATTGCAATCGAAATGCACGATCCACGGCGATTTTTTACGTGACTTACTCATTATATTCTGAAATATATTACCCATTTATTCACACCAGCTTTCACTCATCAAAATTAGCGTCTTGCATAGAGCCAGATGATATTGGTCAACGCAGCCCCTATGCCGAACAGCCATACGATTTTCAACATCCATCTCCAAGTGACCCTGGCGCTGATATTGTCTATCACGATCTCCAGGAAATAACACACGAGGGCTATTAGTATTCCTACCCATAACGGCTTAGCGAAAAACAGTGAAATCATTCCCAAAAGCAATACCAGGTCATACCAGTCCGTCAGTTCGATCAACGCAAGCTGGGGACCCGAAAACTCTGTCGTAATACCCTTTACCAGCTCCTGGTGCCCATGATGGGAAGTGGAGAAGTCAAAAGGCGATTTCTTCAGCTTGATCGTCAGCACGAACACGAATGCAATAAAAACCAGAGGCAGATTTGCGATCATAGGCTGATTGTGCTGAAAAATACTTTCGATCATAAAGCTTTTCGTAGTCAGGTAGATACCGACCGTCATCATCAGGATAACGGGCTCGTACGCTACCATCTGGATTATCTCCCTCTGCGCGCCGATCTTGCTGAAGGGCGATCTAACGCTTGTTGCGCCGATGACCAGCGAGAGGTTCGAAAACGTCAGTACGAACAACAGCATCAGCAGGTCCTGTTTGAACACCAGCATCATCAAAGACATTATGGCAAAAAGCAGATAACACAGTACATAGACCATCTGGGTCTGGTTCAGCGTAATTTTTTCCTTGCCGAGCAGTTTGATGAAATCATAAAACGGCTGCAGTATCGGCGGTCCGATCCTGTTCTGCATGCGGGCGGTCAGCTTCCTGTCGATTCCTGTCAGCAGTCCGCCAATTATAGGAGCGGCGATTATTGTTATCAGTGCTGTAATTATTTCCGGCAAATATTTCATTATATCACCACCCCGAACATTATCAGAATAATTGCTCCTGCGATCAGGTTGACAACCAGTGTCAGCCTCTCCTCACCGAGCAGGTTTTTGAAATAGTAATTGTGAACGATGACGCTCTCCACTTTATCTGCAGGGCCCATGAATTCTATACCCCTGATGTCGTCATTTACATTCTCGCCGCCCATATACGGAGGCTTGATCTTCTCGGGCCTTGTCCTGCGGATGAAGATCGGTATAGTCAAAACTATCGCAAACAACACTATGAAGAAGCCTATCGACGCGAATCCTCCCATATGGAGAACGTTGCCATTACCGAGCCATATCCCGCCGTTGCCGCTTGTCAGCGTAGTTGTATCGCCAAGCGCATCCATCGAAAGCTGCGGAGCAACAAACGTATTAAACAGCGGCACTATCAGTATACTAGCCGAGAGCACGAACAGCGTGAGGATTGTCAGCGCAGTCTTTACAGACGCTCTAAGCTTTTCCACCCGCAAACTGGTCTTATATGACATGGTCAGTATGATACCGATCCATTTCGCCCAGAAAAATACCGTAAACGCACTGCCCAGGATAATGAGCACAAGCACTATAGGCAGATGAACCGCAGCCTCAATGGAAAGCCATTTTGTCATCAATACTCCGAAAGGCGGCAGCAGCATGGAGATCATACCGACAACCGTGATGACCGTCGTAAACGGCATTTTTTTCATCAAGCCCTGCATATCTTCTATATCACGGCTTCCGATTCCGTGCTCGATCGTACCGACGCAAAGGAACAGCAATCCTTTGGAGATCGCATGGAACACGATAAGCAGCATTGCCGCGCCGAGCGCTATATTAGTGCCTATACCCGCACAGCAGATAATAAGTCCGAGGTTTGCGATAGTCGAATATGCAAGCACGCGCTTTGCATTTCTCTGGCTGATTGCCAGCGCCGACCCCACCACGAAGGTAAAGCCGCCGACTATAGCAACGATCGTACCGAGTATGGTTCCCGCAAATGCCGGTGCAAAACGGACGACCAGATAAACGCCCGCCTTGACCATTGTGCTTGAATGCAGCAAGCCTGAAACCGGCGTAGGCGCTACCATTGCGCCGAGCAGCCAGCTCTGGAACGGGAACTGCGCCGATTTGGTGAAGCCCGCGAGGCACAGCATACCGAGCCCGATAGGCAATAAGCCTGCAAATGCGGCCGCCGGCTTTGCGCTGATTATCTCATCGATAGCAAGAGTACCTGTTACGTTGTAAATCATGATAGTACCCAATACAAAGGCGATACCTCCGACCAGGTTTATCCACAAGGCCCTTGCACCGTTTCTGACAGCCTCTTCGGTCTTGTCATGCGATATCAGCAGGAACGAGCAGACTGTCGTAACTTCCCAGAAAAAGCCCATCCACATGAGATTGTTCGTTACAACGAGTCCGTTCATCGCGCCGAGGAATATGAAAATTATGAAGAAAAACCTCGGCTGCCTCGATTTTTTCATATGCTGGTGTTCTTCGTGCTCGTGCATGTAACCGAGCGCAAAAACCGCCACCAGAGGACCGACGATCGAAACCAGCAGCACCATTATCAATGACAGATAATCGAGCATGAACACCTTCTCAGGTTCCTTTACCGATCCGAATATTTCAAAGAGCAGTACCGCAATCAGCTGAATGGCTGCAAGCGTGGATATAAGCATTTTCTTCAGAGAAAATCCTATATAAATAATGTAAGCGATCAAAGCAATATCAAGTATCTCAATGATCAGGTTGAAATCGACCGGCGATTCCAGCCCCAACACCAGTTTGCCGCCTGCTGCCGTGATCTTGCCGACGAGCAGTATCGCAACAACTGACATTACCAGCAACGCTGCCGCCACTATGACGCTTCGGCCGTTCCTGCCCCTGATTATTGAGCAAAGACCCGCACAGAGCACAGGCAGTAATATTGCTATAGCTAATAATAAATACGTTTCCACAAGCAGGCTCCTTTCTTTTAATCAACCACACTATAATACTATAATTGTTGTATACAATCAACACAAAAACTTATTTTTTTTAAAATGCGAAATGCTTATAATGCCTAGAAATGAGCAGGCTAGGAAATTATGGATTGAACTTTGTATACAATTTAAGACATGCTTATACAGGTACCGGACACGACTCTGTCCATGCCGGATAAATCTTGGAAAGTCTTTATGTTAACAAAATAGGGAGGCATCAGCGAGACTACGTCAAGAGCCTGATCATACCCGATTTCGAAAGCAAGCAGCCCACCCTTTTTAAGGTAAGCGTGAGCTTTGCAGGTTATCTCCCTGTAAAAATAAAGTCCGTCGGTTCCACCGTCAAGAGCTGTATGCGGTTCGTATTCCCGGACCTCGCGCATGAGACCCGAAATCACATCGCTGCGTATATACGGAGGATTGGATACGATAACATCGAAGGCTTCTCCTACGACATTTTGGAACAAATCACCTTTTATAAAAGTGATTCGGCTGTCGACACTGTTTTTTACGGCATTTCTTTTGGCAATCGCCAACGCGTCCTCCATTTTATCGACCGCCATAATCGCACAGCCCGGAAGGTAACGCGCCAGGCTTATTGCAATACAGCCCGAGCCCGTCCCGATATCGAGGATGCGAAATGGCCTGCCGCCTGCCGTACCTTCCGATGACGCCCTCTTTTCACAGTAGTCGATCACCGTCTCAACCAACAGCTCTGTTTCCTGTCTCGGGATGAGTACTCCCGGACCAACCTCGAAGGGTAGGGACATGAATTCCTGTGTACCCGTCAGGTACTGCAACGGATAGCCCTGCGCACGTTGTTCAAGGGCAGCCAGATACTTCTGCAGGTCCTCTTCCCTCACAACGCTGTCGCCGTGTGAATACAGGAAAACCCGGCCGCATTTGGCGGCAGCACATAGCAGAGCCCCGGCATCTGCCGCCGGGGCCTCGTTATTCACGGCTTTCAATATTTGTATGCCTGCTTTTAATGCTTCGCTGTAAGTCATCTTGCCTTCCCAATGTCTACTGCAGTTTTTAACGCCGTTTCACGGCATTTTTTCTGTCGCTCCATTATATTTCTTCCCGCCGGCTCAAAGCATCCCGCCGGCACGTTTGTACTTCCTTTCACGCTTGCTTCCATCCTGTTACCATTTGTCCGAATCGTCCCTGACAATAACATTTTCCATGGCGACTATGGCAACCTCGATCATGGAATCGTCGGGCTCTCTTGTGGTCAGGTACTGGAACAGCATGCCGGGTGCGTTTACGATCCTCATGACAAGCCAGTCGGTATGCCTGCCGGCAAAACGTAGTATTTCATACGCCACCCCCGCTACGACCGGTATCATAAGCAACCGGAGGAGAGCATTCAACAGCGCGTTATGCCAACCCAGGAACGAAAACACTATTATACTCACGATCATAACAAGAAACAGAAACGATGTACCACATCTCGGATGATGCGTCGAATATTTCCTGACATTCTCAACGGTCAGTTCATCGCCGTTTTCGTAGCAATGGATGGTCTTATGCTCGGCGCCGTGGTACATCCATACGCGCTTGATATCGTTCAACTTAGTGGCAAGATAAATGTAAGCCAAAAATATCAGTATACGGATGACGCCCTCAAAAAGATTGTACAGTATGACTCCCGAACCTTCTTTCTTCAGGTTTACCAAACCGGCCAGAACATTGGGCAGAAGGATGAACAGTCCGATGCTCATCGCAAGAGCGATGATAACGGAAAAATAGATCACGGCATCCTTTCCCTTGTCCTTGAACGTTCTTTCTATAAACGCATCAATTTTTGACGGCTTTTTATCCGCCTCGTCCTCAAGCTCCACAAAATCCGCGGAGTACATCAGCGCTTTCACTCCGACGACCATCTGCCTGAAAAGGTTCACGCTTCCGCGGACGAAAGGAACCTTCGTTATCGGCGTTTTCTTTGGCAGCGGTTTTTTATCGAGCACTATCTCGCCATCCGGCTTGCGTACCGCTATCGCTATATTTTCAGGGCCCATCATCAGAAGACCTTCCAATAATGCCTGCCCGCCTATCGTTGTTTTTTTCATACAACCCTCCAAAAACCCGGCAGAACTGTCGCCTGCCAGGCCAGACCCCCGGTGACTTCCCGTCCTGTTGCTAAAAGCTTCGCAAGGCTTTATTGCGCAAGCACATAAGCTTCTTTAATTACGCTGCCCGGCAATTTAGCCATGTTCCATTAAAAAAATAAAGGCCGAATCAATCTTCAGCCTTTAGTGTAACATCTTTAAATACATTTTTCAAATATTGATCAACCGCGTTCGTCTACGATACCATATTTCTTCTTGAACTTCTCAACACGTCCGCCTGTATCAGCAAGCTTTTGTTTTCCCGTAAAGAACGGATGACAGTTTGAGCATATTTCAACATGCAGTTCCTTTTTGGTGGAACCTGTCACAAAAGTATTCCCGCAAGCACATTTTACAACCGCTTCTCCGTATTTCGGATGGATATTTTCCTTCATCTTTTCACTCTCCTCCGCCCATCTGCAAAATAGATTGTGCCATTTTGCTCAAATAAATAAGGCAAAAAATATTCTAACATAACTTGCATTGGTAATCAAGCACTATTTTTCAACTCATCTTAAGCAAATGCCTAAATATATTTGCGTGTACCCCCTTGAGTGATACTACATCATACATCTTAACCTTTTTAAAGGCTGACTTTGAAAAAGTTATGGTCATAGCTGATCTCTGTGGGGTTGGAATTTAACTTTTGATATTAGATAGTCCGGAAAAGCAGAGTCCGGCAAAACAAATGGCTTCAAATGGCGCTAGAAAAACAAGTCGAAATAATATATTGACAAATTTACACATTCATAGTATATTAATCTTAACGATAAGATCTTAACGTTAAGATTTTTTAAGGCTGGTGGATAAATGGCATCGATCAAAGATGTGGCAAAAGCTGCGAAGGTTTCTCCTACCACAGTTTCAGCCGTTGTGAACGGACTCGACTGCGTAAAGCCCTCCACTCGGGAAAGAGTTCTTAATTCCATAAACGAGCTTGGGTATATTCCGAATATTTCCGCAAGAGAGCTTGTCACAAACAGAAAGCAAAACATCGGTCTCGTTACAATGGTCTACAACAGAAGCAGTTCAAAAAAAAACCATTATCATAGCGATAATGAAATTTTCTATACAGACTATATTAACGAAATTGCGGAAGTGATAAAAACAACAGGCTATGGCTTACTGATCGAAAGCTTTGTTTATGATGAAGGTAGCACGGAGCTTCCAAAAATCATTGAACAAAAGCGTGTCGACGGAGTAATGGTGGTCGGGTCGCTTTATAAAAACGAATTCATTAAACTGTTGAAAAAAGAAATAAATGTGATTGTTACAGTAGGAACCTTCAGTGACGTTACCGATTATGTAATCAACGATTATACAGAGTCACTATTAATGGCCGTCCGATATTTTGTGAAAAACGGGCATCGGAGAATAGCCTACGTCAGTGGTGATTCCGTATCGTATGCATATCCACGCAAGCTTGCAGGATACAAAGCCGGTCTGGAAGAAGCCGGAATAGAATTTGACAGGGCGCTTTTATTCGAATGCAAATTCATGTATTCCCAAGGTTATGAAGTTGCAGAAAAAATATGCGAATTGCCGGAAGATAAATTTCCTACGGCAGTGATATTTGGCGCTGATATTCTTGCAGCGGGTGCGTGCCAGTTTTTTTATGAGAAAAAGATACGTATACCGGATGATATTTCACTTTTAGGATATGAGAATCTAGTCATATCATCCTATATGAATCCTCCACTAACAAGCGTCGACTGGAATAAGGATTTGATGTCACGGGAAGCGTGCCGTCTAATCCTCGAGCGTCTCAAAAATCCTACAAAAAAGCATGACGGCATACTTTTGCCGTGCGACATTGTTGAAAGAAAATCTGTCAAAAATCTAACTGAATCGGAATAATAGAAAGGCCGATTTATTTTGCTCAAAATCGTAACGTTACGAATTATGAAACTCAACAGTGCCGCAGAGGGTAATACTTTAAATACATTTTAGGAGGAAAAGAAATGGGCAAAAAAGTAACCACAATCGTATTGCTCCTGATGATGTTAATGAGTTTGTTCACAGGGTGTTCCTCATCGGAGCCCGCACAGCAGGCAACGGATTCCACACCGCCCACAGCAGCTTCCACTTCCGATTCTACAACAGGTAAACCAGAAGAGACTGCAGAGCCTGCAAATCTAACCATGTGGACATTCCTTGATCTGGCGTCTACCAACGCGCGCGCCGTGGTACTTGGCAAACTGATTGACAGCTTTGAAGCCAACAACCCCGGGGTTGTTGTAAATGTTGAAACGCAGGAATGGACAACAATGTCCGCTAAAGTCATAGCCGGACATGCAGCGGGCAATGCTCCCGACATTTTCATGATCAATATGGCCAATCTTGGCGAGGCAATTGCATCGGGATGTATGGAACCGCTTGAGAACATGTTCCTCGACAAATGGACGCCCGAACAGCTGACAGATATAGATACCGAACTGTTCAGGGCAGGCTATAACGGAAAATATCATTATGAGATCCCTCTTTTTTCCGGCACCTTTGGTATTATGTACAGAACAGATCTGTTTGATAAATTCGGCATAAAACCGGAAGATATAAAAACCTGGAACGACCTTGTGAAGGCGGCACAAAAACTCACCTATGTCAATGAAGACAAGCTTCAGGTTTACGGCTACGGCGTAGGTTATAGTACTGATGTAACCGATCCCCACGGAGTACTTCCGACAGTTTTATTCAGCCAGGAGGGCGGTATTTTTACAAAAGACGGCCACCCGAATAATTGGGCCGGTGAGGCTGGAAAAGCAGGCCTTCAGTTCCAACTCGACCTGATTAATAAATACAAGGTAATGCCTCCAAGCTGCGTTGCCCTAACATCAGAAGAAGTTTACAACATGTTTGAAGCAGGGCAGTTTGCAATGATATCCGGCGGATCAGTGCGCGTGCCCACCGTAAAGAGCCTTACCTCCTTCGACCCGAATTATGTAGGCTTCATGGCTTATCCTGAATGGAACAGCGGACAGGGCAACTCCATTGCCAACGCTTATGCCTGGAACACGGCAGTTTGGTCCGGTTGCAAGAACAAGGAAGCAGCGGGAAGATTTCTGGAGTATCTGGTATCACCCGAGGCAGATAAGATGTGGGTAACGGAAGCCAACCAGATGCCGGTCCTCAATTCAACGTTTGATACTGCCGCGGATTTCATCAACACGCCGGCTAACTCCTGGATGACAACGACCCAAAAAATTTATACCAAGTCAGCGCTGGTATTCTCCGGCTCCTACGGTATAACCAGCTTCGCGCTTGATCTACAAAATGCGATGATTTATGCGTTCAACGACGGGCTCAGCGTGGAGGATGCTTTGAAGAAAGCAGCACAGGACTTTACTGATAGGAATGTAGACCGATAAGATGTCTTTCAAGGCGCGCGGGGAGTCCTATGTAAGGATTCCCCGCAAAAATAAGAAAGCGGAGGAGCCTGGTCAATGGTCAAGGCAATGAAGAATAAGAATAGTTTTCTACACTCTCTGCTCAAGGAGGGGACTAAAAGGTTATTTCCCTATTTACTGATGTCCCCCACACTGCTATTTGTACTCATATTTTTGGTCGTTCCGCTTGGTTTCGCGTTCTTCTGCAGCCTTTACCGCAACGACTACATGCAGTTTTCAAGATTTTTGGGGTTCTCAAACTATATCGATATCCTTACGGATTCAGAGGTGCTAAAGTCCATCGGAAGATCGTTTTACGTTTCCGGGATCAGTCTTGCCATCTCCCTGGTAGCAGGCGTCGGACTGGCTTTATGGATCAATGCGTTGAGCAGCCGGCTGGCGTATTCCTTACAGATTATCATCCTGATTCCGTGGGTCACTTCAATGATTGTTGCTGCCATGCTATGGAAATGGATATTTCAGGATGAAACGGGCCTGCTTAATTATCTCCTTTCACAAATCGGTATCGGCAAGGTCGGATTTTTAACGGATAAAAGCATAGCCATTTACACGCTGATCTTCGTTATGACATGGCGTGTTGTCGGATATGTCATGGTACAGATACTGGCAGGGCTTAAATCGATCCCTCATGAATACGAGGAGGCAGGGTTTATCGATGGTGCAAACCGGTGGAATTTATTCTGGCGCATACGATTCCCCCTTCTCAAGACGCCCCTTACCATTTCAGCGATTATTGTCGGATTGTCAAACATAAATAACCTCAACGTCCCGCTTACACTTCTGGCAGGCGGACCAGGCACGTCCACAAAGGTTGTGGCCATCGAAGTGTACCGTATGAGCTTTTCGAGCTATCACTTCGGGGAATCCAGTGCATTGTCCATTATCCTGTGTCTGTTGAATTTCCTGCTGGCGGTTATTTATATTAAGGCGGTGAAATATGAGATCTAGAACTATTTCAAAATATACTTTAATATCACTCGGTACGGTCGCATTTCTCCTGGTCCTTTTTTTAAATCTCGTACCGTTTTTATGGGGCGGGGTCACTTCTCTTAAAACAGCCCGTGAACTGATGATTTTTCCGCCCAAATTCATTGGATTCACCGCAAGTACAGAGCATTATCTCACAGTACTCAAAGGCTCTTTTTCGGCAGCGGCAATAAACAGCATCCTATACAGTCTGGCTTCTGTGATAATCGGCGTTGTTTCGGCAATGCTGTCGGGCTATGCGCTAACCCGCTGCCATTTTAAAATGAAAAAGGTCCTGTTCTACTTAATTGTCTGCGGAATTCCACTTTCAATGGGGAGTGCGGCGATGGTGGTCCCAAACTATATGCTGTTTTCCTTTTTAGGAATGAATAACAAATGGTATACCCTTCCACTCATTTATATCGCATACAATATTCCGATGGCGGTATGGATCGTACTGGGCGGCATGCAGGGCGTGCCCTATGCCATCGAGGAGGCGGCCCAGATGGATGGTGCGTCAAAATGGTATATCATTTTTTCCCTCATACCGAACATTTGCAAGCCGACGCTGGCTTGCGCTGCTCTTATGATCTTTATCGGTGCATGGAACGAATATACCGTATCGTCGGTACTGGTTAATTCCCAGACATTATACCCAATACAGGTATCCATATATAACTATATCGGGTACTTCGGCCGGGAGTGGGGCCCGCTGACAGCCGCCGCAACTCTTGCGGTCATCCCGGTCCTCATTGTATTTTCATTTCTCGGGAAAATGCTCATTTCCGGCTTAACTGCAGGTGCAGTTAAAGAATAAACATTTGGTGTCCAGTCAAAGTGCTTAAATAGCGACACATAAAGAGGAGAGAAAAAATGTATAGGCAAAAATATGATTTGATTGTAGTCGGATCCGGTTCCGGTGGGGTTCCTGCAGCTATAGCCGCAGCAAGAAAAGGGCTTAAGGTTTTACTTGTTGAGAAAAATGCACAGATAGGCGGTTTGCTGGTATCGGGTCTCCCGCTTCTTGCTTTCCTTGACCGCTCAGGAAATACCGTTGTAAAGGGCATTGCCCAGGAGATCATCGACAGGCTCGTTGAAGTCGGTGGAGCGAACGGGCATATACGCTCGCCGATCCTCAACTCCATGACACATGTAAAAAACACATGGATGAGCATCATTCTATTTGAAATGTGTGAGCAGGAGGAGAATCTTGACGTTCTTCTTTATGCAGAGCTCAAGAGTGTCAAGGTCGATAACGGTAAAGTGAAAGGCGTAAGCGTATTTTGTCGCGGAGAAGAAATGTTCTACGAATCCGATTACATCATAGATGCGACCGGAGACGCATGTGTCGCGTATAAAGCCGGCGCAAGGTATGAGAAGGGCAACGCCGATGGAAAAGGGATGCAACCACCGACAATCACTTTTGAGCTTGGAAATGTGGATTATGACAAATTCCTTCATTATCTTGCCGAGCACCCGGAAGCATATAAATTACCTGATACTTTTCCCGGGATCGAGCAAAATCTTGACTTTTTTGTAAACAACAAATGTTTCTCAATCATGGGCTTCAGTGATATCGTGAAAGAAGGAAGAAAAACGGGAGAATATACTATTCCACGCAATATGATCGACATCTCGAAGCAAATCGGCGGGGAAGCGTTTGTCAATGTCACACGGTCCATAGATACGGACGTTACAGATTTTGAAAGTGTAATCAAAGCGGAATTTCTCTGCCATAAGCAGGTAAAGGAACTGGTGCCGTTTATGAAAAAGTATATTCCCGGCTTCGAAAACGCTCAGCTTGTTTCTATAATACCCTTTCTTGGCGTAAGAGAGAGCAGGCGCATTGTCGGCAAAAAGCAGCTAACTCTGGAGAATATCAAAAACCTTGAAATTCCTGATGATACAGTTGCAATCGCAGGGTATAACGTGGACATACACAGCCCCGACAGCGAGGCCATGTACATGATGCCTGTAAAGCACGGAATTGGCATACCTTTCGAATGTCTCGTACCGGAGACGGTTGAAGGACTTCTTATGAGCGGAAGAACGATTTCCGTCGACCAGAATGCCTTTGCCATGATACGCGTTATGCCTACCTGCATGGCGGTGAGTCAGGCAGCAGGAACCGCTATGGCGATAGCGTATAAGCATGGAGTTCTTCCCTCTGAGATTGATGTTCAGGAGCTTCGCATGGAATTGAAAAAGGACGGTTGCATTATTGAATTATGAAAGAGGTAAAGGAGGAAACAAGATGTCCGTTCCCCATACAATGAAGGCGCTTGTTGCATACAGCGCCGACGATTTCCGGTTTGAAGAAAACTATCCCGTCCCCGAATGCGGTCCAGATGATATTCTGATCCGGACCGAAGGCTGCGGCATCTGCGCCGGTGACCTGAAATGCCGGCATGGCGCCGCTATGTTCTGGGGTGACGATACCCAGCCTTCCTGGGTGGAACCTCCCTTTATCCCCGGCCATGAATTCGTCGGTACAATCGCTTATGCCGGTAAAAATACAAAGGGCTTCAAGATGGGCGAACGCATTGCCGTCGACCAAATTGCCCCCTGTGGCGAATGCAGGTTCTGTAGGGACGGTCACTACTGGATGTGTCAGCCCCACCGGATCTACGGTTTCTTTAAGGATTATTGCGGGGGCCTGGCAGAATATGTCCGTATTCCTGTCCAGCATTCCGTTATCCATAGAGTACCTATTTCCATGCCTCTGGAGAAAGCATTGCTGATCGAGCCCTACGCCTGCTCAAAGCATTGCGTGGACCGTGCGCAGATTGGCAGCGAGGATATCGTCGTTCTATCAGGCGCAGGTACTCTCGGTCTGGGTATGACGACCTACGCAAGTATGCGCAGCCCCAAAAAGTTGATCGTTCTGGATATGGTGGACAAACGTCTGGAAAAGGCCGCGGAATTCGGCGCGGATATCGTCTGGAACCCGTCCAAAGTCGATGTGGTACGGAACATCATGGAGCTGACCAACGGCTATGGCTGTGATACCTATATTGAAGCCACCGGCCATCCCTCCTCTGTAATACAGGGTATGCAGATGATCCGAAAGCTGGGCAGATTTGTGGAATTCTCCGTATTCGCCGGGCCAACCACCCTGGACTGGTCCATTATCGGCGACCGCAAGGAACTGGATGTGCTTGGTGCTCATCTATCTCCCTATTGCTTTCCTTTTGTAATAGAAAATATCGACAACGGCAAACTTAAAACGAATGGCATAGTCAGCAGAATGTTTGAGCTGAAGGATTGGGAAACCGCTTTCGAATATGCCACAGGGAAATACGGAGATTTTAAGGTGGCGTTCAGATTCTAAGAAAAAATAAGGGGAGCCCACAAGGACTCCCCTTATTATTTTTATTTATCAATGAACGACTTGTTAATGCTGTTCACGAAATCCTCATTGGTCTTGGTTTGGGTCAGCCTGTTGAGTATCATTTCAGTAACGTCCGAGGTGCCGAGGTTACTCATGGCCTTCCTTATGGCCCAGATGCTTTCCATTTCCTTCTGGTTCAGCAGCAGGTCCTCTCTCCTCGTACCGGACTTATTGATGTCGATGGCCGGGAAAATACGTTTTTCCGACATCTTCCTGTCAAGATGGATTTCCATGTTACCCGTACCCTTGAACTCTTCGAAAATGACGTCGTCCATACGGCTGCCCGTTTCGATCAGCGCCGTGGCGATAATGGTCAGGCTGCCTCCGAATTCAATATTACGCGCCGATCCGAAGAACCTCTTGGGGCTATGCAGCGCACCCGGATCGAGACCGCCTGAAAGCGTTCTGCCCGTGGGCGGGATCGTAAGGTTATATGCCCTCGCGAGCCTTGTGATACTGTCAAGGAGTATAACTACATCCTTTTTGTGCTCGACAAGCCTTTGAGCCCTCTCTAGTACCATTTCAGCAACTTTTATATGGTGCTCGGGCACCTTGTCGAAGGTGGAATAAATTATTTCCCCGTCAATAGAACGCTGCATGTCGGTAACTTCCTCGGGACGTTCGTCGATCAGCAGCACGATCAGTTCTATCTCGGGGTAATTGGTAGTGATGGCGTTTGCTATTTTCTTAAGCAGTATGGTTTTACCTGCTTTAGGCGGAGACACTATCATACCTCTCTGGCCCCTGCCTATCGGCGCAATCAGGTCGATCAGCCTCGTCGAGAGCTCCCTCGGAGAGGTTTCGAGAGTTATGCGCTGATTTGGGAATATCGGCGTCAAATACTCGAAGGATATCCTCTTTGAAGCCACATCGGGCGTATCGCCGTTGACGGTCTGCACGTAAAGCAGCGCCTGGAATTTCTCGCCTTCCTTCGGTATCCTGCCCTTGCCCTTTACCTTGTCTCCGGTTTTGAGGCCGAATCTTCTTATCTGCGATGGGGAAACGTATACGTCCTTGGTCCCCGACAGGAAGTTGTCGCTCCTTAAGAAGCCGTAGCCATCGGGAAGCACTTCCAGTACACCTTCCACCGGATCGTCGCTTTCTATTTTTTCAGCCCCGTTTTGCTGGACTTGTCTATCCTGCTGCTGGTTCCAGGGTTCCTTTCTCTGCTGCTGGTCATAAGGCCTCTGCATTTGCCTGTCTTCAGTCCTGACAGCTTCGTCCGGTCTTCCGTTGCCGTTCTCAGGTCTGTAATCCTGACGGAATTCAGATCTGCCGTTATCTGGTCTGGTATCCTGTCTGCCATTCTCAGGCCTATATTCCTGTCTGGAAGGTTCGGCCCTGTATTCTTGTCTGTTGGGATCGGGCTTTGCGGTATCATCGTACTCAGGCCTTACCTGGACTGTCACTTGAGTTGCCGCAGGCCTTTCCGCCTGCGCTTCGGAGGATGGTTGCCTTTCATCCCGCTGCCATTGCCTGCCGCGGTTTCTATCATATCTTGGCTTGTAAACGCCTCTGTTTGCAGTTGTATCGGCTCCTTCAGCTGCTTCTCTTACAGCGCCTGCAGTCGTACCATTTTTTACTGTTGCAGCCGGTTTTGACGATTCAGGGGCTTCCTGCTGCGCTTCTCTTTGCAAAGGTTCGTTTTGCTGCTGTCCGTCGACCGGTTTTGCGGCTTCGGACGGAATAACAGCAGCTTCGGTTACTTTACCTGCGGGCTTTTCTTCTGTGGGCTTTTCTTCTGTGGGCTTTTCTTCTGCTGGTTTCGCTTCTTCGGCCTTTATTTCTCCGGCCTTTGCCGCCTTTTTATCTTCCATGGCTGTCTTGCTGGGCCTGCCCCTTTTGGACTTTCTCAGGACAACGGGTTCCTCCGCTGCCGCAGCGGCCTGTTCCGGCTGTTGCTCGACAGTCTTTGCTTCGTCGGTTGTTTTAATTTCAACGATATCGGTTTGCTCTTCAGGCGCTTTTTCCGATCCGCCTTTATTTTCAGCAGCATCGGAAGCATTGGATTTTCTGGTTCTGCGGGATGTTTTTATATTTTCGGAAGTTTCGGCTGCAGCTGCCGGAACTTCTTCAGTTTCTGCTTTTTTGGGTTTCCTGCCTTTTTTAGACTTTACGGCCAACTCATCAATGCCGGCTTCGGCGCTGTCCGTTTCGTCGCCGCCCTTCTTTTTGGCGCCGCCGTCTCCAGCCTTATGAATTTTTTCGATTAGTTCTTCCTTGGAATAACTGTTGATACTTCTCAAGCCCATCATCTTGGCTATGTACTGCAAATCCTCCAACGATTTCGCAGTAAGGTTCACTTCTTCCATAATCCACCACCTATTAAAATATATTAAATGAATTTGTTAATCAGAAATCCGAATGAATATCTGTGAGTCACAAATCCGGACCGTCCGTTCAAACTACGGCCTCTAATCATAGACATACTGCGACCGCAGCTTTATACGAAAAAATATTTTTTCTAAGTTTAAACAGGGAATCTAAACAATAGAATGAATCACAATTACAAAGAATATTATAGCATTCGACGCGTCGCATTGTCAAATGCAAAACCCCGAACAGGCTTAACCGCGCTTATACGCGTCCAACCCGGAAATTATTATTTCCCGAATTTATCGCCTGACTGTCTGGTCAAAAGGTTTTCTTCCGTTATCAATATCTGGTTTCTCGTCAGTATTTCCTTTAAATCCTTGTTCGTTGCAGCCGGTATCTTTTTACTGCCGCCGCATTTAACGCACCGCAGCAGGATACAATCCGAAAGCAGCACCAGTTCGACTTCGTCATTCCCGCATTCGCACTGAAGGTTTCCTTTCAACGCAATATCGTGTATGCAGTTCAAGGTATCGAACATGACCTGCGTATTGTCGAAATAACTTTCGTATCCGTACATATTTATCAACTCGTCGAGCTCTTCCTCGAGGCTGTCCACCTTTTTGCGAACCGCCTCATCCCTTCCGACAAAGCATATTTTAGTTCCGGTCTCAGGGCAGTTGACAGCAATGGGATCTCCCGACAGGATGCCTTTTTTGGTAAATAGGTAGGTGTGTTCACTACCGCATCCGATGCAGGGAATACTGATCAAAAAATTGTTTTCACCCTCCTGTTTTATTGTAATCCACGATTTCTTACAACGGCATGATAAGCTATAATTACTTTTATGTAATAATGTAAACAGCGAGATATTGAAAAAATCAAAGCTCCCGCAGGAAGTACATTTATATGCGATGGTCACACTTGTATCTATCAGCATTTTTCCCACCTCACATAAATATATTCGCTATTTATAAAAAAAATCCTGCTTTGGCAGGGAAAACACATAGGGCATGTCATTCTGGAAAAACTATCGATAAGGAATATACCGGACAGGAGGTACCAAAGTGTCAAGCCTGAAACAGGAAATGAGACAGCTGTTCGAGAAACGCAGTTCGATGGCATTTCTCGAAAACAACTCCAAATTCGAGGATGGTCTTTTGGAGAAAATATTGAACCTTTCCGTCGCAAGCCTTTCCTCGTTCAGCAACGAGCGCTGGAGTGTTACGGCGGTAAAGTCTCCCGTACTGCTGCAGAAGCTTTATAAAATAACCGGCGAAGTAAGGGTGACGGAAAGCGCTTTCGCACTGATCGCGTATCCGGAAAGCGATGTTCAAAGCCCGGATCTATTTACATTATCCTTGAGTTTTGCCGCCAAGTATTTCTGCGTCGGCTGTTTTATCGTCAGGACCTTCGACAATACGGCCCTTGCCAGAGAATTCGCAGCAGACCGGGAACAGAACGCGGCGGCAATAATTTGTCTCGGATGTTTCCGGGGCCAGACCACAGCCTGCTCCGCAACCCCCTCCAGGGACCGCTGTTTACTCAAAATAATGTAAGTATTCTTGCACTGCAAAGGAGTCTATATATAGGTTCAACTTATTGCATCAAATTATTATAAATACGACAATTGTCCATGTATTATTTAACTGCTATAATATAAATGAAATCTAACTATTTTCTGTTAAGAAGCTCGTACTCGCAACCCCTGCGGCATGTCATTCTAATGGTAAAGGCGGACTGAAATGAAGCATCTGTTTATTTTGAATCCTGTGGCAGGCAAGGGTAAGACTCTCAGACTTATACCTGAAATAAAGGAATACTGTGAAAGTCACGGCTATGAATATGAGATAAGGGTGACGGAATACCCGGGACATGCGACAATAATTGCGAATGAGCAAAGCAGGGCCGAACAGCTCAGGATATACTCGGTGGGCGGCGACGGCACGCTCAACGAGGTGTTGAACGGAATGGCCGGCAGCGGCAGCAGCCTGGCAGTCATCCCAAGCGGCTCCGGAAACGATTTCATCAGGAGCATAGTTGGGGAGAGCATCCCGGAAAATATACTGAAAGCGACACTGGAGGGCACGGAAAAGCTCATTGACTATGCTTCGGTCAACGGTAAATATTTCGTAAATATCTCGTCTCTCGGTTTCGATGCCAAGGTGGTCTATGAGACAGGCCATTTCAAGAAGCTGCCGCT
Source organism: Bacillota bacterium (assembly GCA_023412915.1). Lineage (GTDB taxonomy): Bacteria > Bacillota > Clostridia > Acetivibrionales > DTU013 > JAEYOM01. The sequence continues at coordinate 21,116 of JAEZRE010000001.1, read as the reverse complement.
CATATCGGGCAAATTGGCATATATTCTCGGTGTACTTACGACTATTGTCGTATGCAATAATCTTCAAATGGAGCTTAAAACGGATACCGAAACCATCTCAGGCAGGACTCTGCTTATTGCCGCCGGGATCGGCAGATATTACGGCGGCGGCATGAAGGCGCTGCCTGACGCAGTGATAGACGACGGCCTGTTTGACGTTTGCTATGCCGAAGGCATGTCAAGGCTGAGGATACTCAGACTCTTCCCCAAATATATAAAAGGCCTCCACGGAACAATAAGGGGCGTTCGCCTGCTTCGTTCCAGGAGGGTTGAAATTACTGTCGGGAAACCTGTCCCGATGAATCGCGACGGTGAGATTGTACTTGCCGACAAGGCCGTTTTTGAAATTTTTCCGAAGAGCCTGCCTTTTATATTTCCTGCCGGAATGTAAAATTTAGAGTGGGACGCGAACCGTCCCCATGTTTCGCGTCCCCATGTTTCGTTCAGCTTACTTCAAGCAGACGGTACTGTGCCGTGTAAAGCTTCCGGTAAGCGCCGTCCAGCATCATAAGCTCATCGTGGGTCCCCTGTTCTATTATCCTGCCGTCTTCCACATACATTATCTTATCGGCATTTTTAATCGTAGACAGCCTGTGCGCTATTACAAATGAGGTGCGTCCCTTCAAAAGCCTTTGCAATCCCTCCTGCAGCGCGAGCTCGGTTTTCGTATCGATGCTCGAGGTGGCTTCATCTAGCACAAGTATCCTCGGATCGGCTAGCAGCGCCCTCGCGAAGGAAATAAGCTGCCTTTGCCCTACGGAAAGCCTGGAGCCCCTTTCATTGACCTGCGTAGCGTAACCGTCAGGCATTGCGGCAATGAATTCATGTGCCCTTACCGCCTTTGCCGCTTCGATCGCTTCTTCGTCTGTGGCGTCGAGTCTGCTGTATTTAATATTGTCCATGATCGTTCCCGCAAATATGAATGTGTCCTGCAGCATAATACCCATCTGCCTTCTCAGCGATTCAAGAGTCACACTCCTTACATCGCGTCCGTCAATCTCCACGCTTCCGGAGGCTATGTCGTAAAAACGGCTAACAAGATTGACTACTGTGGATTTTCCGGCGCCCGTGGGGCCAACCAGCGCGACGGTCTCGCCGGGCTCCACCCTGAAGCTTACATGATCCAGTATGATTTCATCCTTTTCATAGCAGAACACTACGTCCTTAAACTCAACGGCTCCCTGTATCTGAGGCATTTCCGAAGCTCCGGGCAGGTTTGCCACCAAAGGCTTCTCGTCTATGGTCTCAAATATTCTTTCAAGGTAGGCTACGGCATTTATTATGGCGTTGTAGAAGTTCCCGAGATTGCTCACAGGCTCCCAGAAACGCCAGATATAGCTGATAAACGCTATGATAATTCCAACGGTCACGCCTCCGGTACCGAGCCATTTTACACCTGCCACGAAAACAGCGGTCACGCCCGCCACGGATATTATATCGATGAAAGGCCAGGTAAGAAACTGTGTCTTTACGGCGGCGAGCCAGGACTTCCTGTAATCCTCGCTCTGGCCAAGGAATATCTTCATGTTCTCGTCTTCCCTGGCAAAGGACTGCGTTACTTTGATGCCGCATATGCTTTCATGTATATACGCATTCATATTGGCCTGTTTCCTGCTGACCTTCTGCCAGGCCTTGCGCTGGGCATTCCTTACCAGCATGATGACCACGATAAGCACCGGGAGACCGGCGAGACATATCAGCGCCAGTCTTAGATTCAGGGCCAGCAGGAAGCATATGATGGCGACAAGCGTGAACATATCCGTAATCAGATTGATTATGCCGTTGGAAAGCAGGTCGCTCAGCGAATTTACATAGTTGACGACCCTTACGAGTATCTTGCCGTGCGGCCTGCTGTCATAATAGGAGAACGGCAGCTTCATAAGGTGTACGAACAGATCCTTCCTGATGTTGTAAAGCACGCTCTGGCCAATGAAGGTCATCGTCCTGATCCTGTATTTCATGCAGATAGTATTGAAAACGAGCGTGGCAAGATAGATGACCGTAAGCGTCACAAGTCCCGTATAATCCTTGTTCGGTATCTTGTCGTCTATCGCTATCTTGACGAGCAGCGGACCAAGCAGGGCTGCGCCGCTCGCCGCAAGCATGAGCAGTACCGTTGACACAACCTTCCATTTATATGGCTTTAGGTATGCCAGCAATCTCTTCAGTTGCTTGAAATCGAATCTGGTATCCAGTTCCTCGTCTATGTCGAATTTGTTCCTCGCCATTATTTACCCCCTGTATATGCAGTCAGCACACAGCCCCGGCAGATTCCTTGTCGAAATCGCCGTATTGATTGATAAATACGCTGTAATAGTAGCCCTTCCTGGCCAGCAGCTCAGCGTGCGTGCCTCTTTCAACTATCTTTCCGGAATCCAGCACAAGTATAAGGTCGGCGTTTTTTACCGATGATATCCTGTGCGCTATCACAAAAGCAGTCTTGTTTTTATAAAACTCGCCCAGCGACTTATGTATGGCGTGCTCGGTCTCTATGTCGACGCTCGACGTCGTATCGTCAAGTATCAATATCGAAGGGTCCCTTATAAGCGCGCGGGCAAGGGCTATCCTCTGCCTCTGGCCGCCTGACAGTCCAACCCCGCGTTCCCCTATGATAGTGTCGTAGCCATCGCTGAAGCTCTCGATGAAGCCACTGGCCCCGGCCATTTCGGCAGCCCACTGTACTTTTTCGGCGGAAACCTCAGGAGTGCCGTACGCTATATTTCCTTCGATCGTATCGGAGAACAGAAACACATCCTGCATTGCCACCGCGATGTTCTCCCTCAGCTCTCTCACATCGTAATCGCGTATATCCCTGCCATCGATCAGGATCTCTCCCCCCGTACAGTCGTAAAATCTCGATATAAGGCTTACAAGAGTCGATTTGCCCGAGCCGGTTGGACCGACGACCGCGATGGTCTGTCCGGGATACGCTTTGAAGCAGACATCCTCCAGCACTTCATTTTCGCCGTAACTGAAGCATACGTTCCTGAATTCGACCCTGCCATCCACCTTGCCCCCGTCGACCGGCTCTTCCTGGCTCTTTATCCTGGGTTCAGTGTCAAGGAGCGCCATTATTTTTTCGCCCGACGCCGCAAACCGCTGCGTATCGTTTATAAGCCAGCCCACCTGCCTCATGGGGTTGTTAAGCGCCCAGATGAAGCTGTTGAAGGTTACCAGTTGACCGAGAGTGATGTTCCCTCGGATGACCATTATTCCTCCAACTAAAATAATGACCACCGAAAGAAAACCGGCTACCGAATCCAGCACAGGCAGGTATTTCTCCCATATCTTCGCGGCTTCCACGTTCCTGTCCATAAAACCCGCGTTTTCGCGAGAGAATTTATACAGCTCGTAATCTTCCTTGGCAAACGCCTTGATGACCCTGTTTCCGCTGATACTTTCCTGAACGGTCGAGTTGAGCTTTGAAAATTGATTCCTTATGGCCATAAATGCCGGTTTTACCGTACCGGCCAGTTTGACGGCCAGTATCCCTGTAACAGGCGTTACCGCCAGCAGAGTCAAAGTAAAAGTCGCATTTATAGAGAACAGTATCACAATGACCGAAATGAAGGTTATAAGGTGCATGAATACCGAATATATGACATACGCCGTGAAATGCCTGACAGCTTCCATATCGCCCGTCATGCGCGCCATTATGTCTCCCGTCTTGGTGTTGTCGAAGAATTCGAAGTCAAGCTCCTGTACACGCTTGAATATGGCTTCCCTAGCATTGAAGGTAACGCTCTGCGACACGTATTCGAACATATTCAGGTAAATGTACCTGAATACGGACTTGATCAGCGTAGTGCCTATCAGTATCGCGGCCAGTGTAAGCAGTACCTCGGACTGCCCGCCCTTTATGAGCCTGTCGACGTCGATCCCGAAGAGCTGCGCCTTTCCTCCCTTTATGACCTTGTCGACAAGTATGCCCTGCACTATCGGGTTGACCATGTTCAGGAGGTTCATAAGGATGACCAGGAACATTGCGGTCAGAAATGTGTATTTGTATTTTTTAATGTAACTCCAAACCCATTTGAATACGGCCATATATGCCAGCTTTCACGGTTATTTGGCCTCGCGGCGCAGTATTTTCGATATATTGCCGGAATGCCATTATATTTAATTATCCGGTATGAACCACAACAAGAAAATGTACATTTTTGATTTTATGATGTATAATCTTATTCTGATTAGGCATTAAATTTATAAAGGTCTGGGTGTGCAGATGTTCGATCTGGGCGTCAATACTGAAAGCTTCAATCCCCATGTTTACTTCACCTTCAAACGCAAATTCGATGAAACGCATGAGACGAAGATACATTGCCATGATTTCATATCAATGGTCTATGTTCTTTCGGGCGGCTGCTCCTATAGAATAGGCAATGCGCACTATCAGGTAAAAAAGGGCGACATGCTCGTCTTCAACCCCGGCGTGAACCACGGCAAAACTGTAAAGCCCGGGGAGGAGATCCTTGAACTGCACGTCGGCTTCGATAACATACAGGTAGAAGGGCTGATAAAAAACAATCTGATAGATCCGGAAACCTGCCCGGTCATCAATCTTCTGGAGCATGAGCAGGAATTCCTAAAATGCTGCAGCGATATCTATCTCGAGCAGGAGAACAGCCTGCCGGGCTGCGAGCTGATGCTCAAGATTCAGGTGATGCGGCTTATCGTACTGTTCCTCAAAACTACCCGTTCGGAGCTGCGCGCGAGCAAAAACCCTCTCGTCAGCTTCGATTCAAATGAAAAGTCAGTCATTGTCAGCACTTTGATAACTTTTCTGAATGAGAATTATATGCGCCCCGTTTCACTTGATACGATATCCAAGAGTATTTACCTTAGTCCAACTTATATCTCCAAGGTTTTCAAGGAAGAAACGGGTGAAACGCCGATCAACTATCTGATCAAGCTCCGCCTGTCCAAGGCACGCGAAATGCTGCAGGACGGGAGGCATTCCATCAAATCCGTCGCAAGGTCGGTCGGCTATGAGGACGCCTATTATTTCAGCAAATTATACAAGAAATACAACCACATATCGCCATCAAGCATCAGGAAGCAGAAGTAGAGCCTTAAAGGCCTCCATATCCCGAGGCTGTTCCATAATCTACGGCATGAAAGGCGTTATCCCCAGCTCTACTGCGTCTGAAGTTTTGCCGTAAGTCTCCTCTCTCTGACATATCTCACCGCCGCTGCGAGCTTTGCAGAAATATAGGTCAGTCCGGCTGCGACGAGAAGATCGAAGCTTGCATTAAACAGGTACAGGTGCTTGCTTATGTCGGCGTCGCCGTCACCGATGACCGGAAGGACGAACTGCATCATACCCGTAAGCAGGATGAGACCGGCCAATTCGGTCATAAAACGTCCGGATGCTCTCCGACTCCTGGCATATTCGTAAATAATGGCAAGGGCAGCCGCCAGATAAATCACCGCGAGGAATAGCAGAGAATGCGGCAGAACATTTTGTTTGAAGCTCCCCCAGAAGCTGAACGCCTTAGTTACCCGCTTGTATTCTATTCCCGGGTACTTTTCGAAATTTCCTACGCCCTGGTTCAGCTTAAAGCCGTTCTCCGCGGCGTATTCAAGCTTCCGGAGCAGACGCTGCGGATGCCTTAGGTAGAACGAAAGTATTTTGAGATGATTTACCTTTGACGATAGCATTTCCTTGAATTCAGGTGTCCTGATATCGATCGGATAGTCCTCCATGAAATAATTTGTTCCGGCAAGCACCGCCAGAGACGGATCGAGCCCGAGTTCCCCGAGGTCCCTCTCCGGGTCTGGCGAGCCCCTGAGGATGCCGTAAAATACGGTCTGGTACTTGTTGCAGACCTTTATGTCCCCCGAGACGCTGACATAGCAGAGTGCGGAAACTGCGACTACAGTTGCGGCAAGCACTACGGATACCCTTTTCCACAGAGCGTCCTTCCTGAGCCTGACAGCTCTTAAGAGCAGCAGTGCGGCCAGTATGCCCGCCGGGGAATTCTGCACCTTTGCCCCGGCAAATAAAGCGGCGCTCGTCCCGAAAAGCAGCAGCGCCCAAATCGCAGGTTTCTCCCGCGAGGCCAGAAGCAGTACGGACGCTGCCAGCATCAGCAGGAAAACTGACGATACGGGCTCCCCGTAGAGTGAGTTGAAATATGAAATATAACCCGTATCGCAAAAGACCAATATTAACGCTAAAGCAGCAACAACGCCCGAAAATCCGGACCGCTTCCGTACGCACCTTACTATCAGGAACACAGCCGCGGTGAAAACCAGCGCGTATATAGCCCCAAGAAAGCGGATATCAAATAGTCCGGCATTGTGGACCAGCCTGCTTGCAAGAACAGCCAGCAGCACGAGGGGAAGTTCCGTTGAAATATAGCCTCCTCCGAAAGGCATTATGAAGCCCGATTTATAAAGGCGGTTCACGAAGCCAAAATATCGGTCCGACGAGGAATCAGTAATATATTGAAGTCCCGTCGAGTTCATTATGCGCGCAAAATCGCCGTTGTCGGCGACTCCGGTTATCGGCCTTAAAAATAAAATGCAGCAAAGGATGCCCATTACGATCCCTGCTGCCGCATATTCCATTTTAAATTGCTTCTTATCCTCCGCCATACGGTACTCCCTTTTGTGGAATCATTCACCAATATTATTCCAGATTCCTCCGGGAGTATTCATACAGAGATTCTGTTTTCAGCCCGCTTGAATTCTTACTGTGCGTTTACGCTGCTCTCGGGAGCCTTGCGGGGGAAGGTTTCCTTAACCCTCCTGGACCTGAGGAGGTAAATATACCATAGAGCGCTGAAAACTATGACGTACGCCATACTGAAAACAAACGACGACACTATGGAAGCGTGCATCTGTTGGTACAGTTCGTACGTTTTTTCAAACGGAATCTCCGCTATCTGCATACTCATATTTATATAAATATAAGGCGCCAGAAACAACATCCTGAACACCAGGAACACTTTGATCATGGGAACCGCCAGATTGAACATCTTCTTAAGAACGATCCCGGATAAGACCGACAGGACCGTGTATATTATCGCGGCAGCCTGAAAAACCATTCCCCAAAAACCGTAAGAGGACATTGAACTGAAACCGAAGTAAATGCTCATGATACCGGCAAGCGGCTCGGCTGTAATCAGCAGGAAAAACAGTACAAGCAGCAATCCGCCTATACCTTGTTCTTCAAAATAATCATAGGATTTTCTGAACTCGTCCATCTTGCATCATCTTCTTTCTTTTAGAAAGATAATACCAACTTTTCTAATTAATTGCAAGCTCTGCTCCCATGCATTACTCGATCCATTCCGATGGCTGGAAGTAATCGGTATAAACACCGTAAATACCGCTGTCTCTTAATTTTTGATAAACGTCGAAATCATTGACGGCATGAACATATATAGGTATTCTGATATTTTCAAACTGCTTTACATAATCCGGAGCAGCCCTGTCTTCGGACATTGTCAAAGCGAACAGTTCATGGCTGTTGACGAAGTTTATGACCTTGTCTGCGGGGGCATCGAGTTTATAAAGCGTCAGTATGATATGTTCATAACCCAGCGCCTTTACGGTGTCATATTCTTCGAAGGAATAAATCTGCGGTATTATCTGGCCCGCGGTTTTGGGGTAAAGGTCTCTGATGGTGCTGAGGACGCCTATATTATCCTCTTTGATATCGGTTATGACATACGCGTCGGGATGTTTTGAAAGCCATTCCAGTAGTAAACTGATATCCATCAGCTTCAAGCCGAGTATGGTTTTGGTGGATTTGAACTCTTCGTATGTGGCAGCTTTTGTCGAATACTTGATATTCCTCAGCCAGTTGGCATTTCCCCAATCATGTACGAGAACTGGAACCCCGTCCGAAGTTTTACTGATATCCGTTTCAAAAAAACGGAAACCTCTGTCATAAGAATTATAAAAAGCTTGAAGAGAATTAGTCAGACGTATCCCGGAGATCTCCCCGCCCGCATGCGCAATCAACCTTGGAAGAGTCAGCGTGCCGGCCTCCGCAGACCGGCTAATAACATCCGTAGTCTGCTCACTCAGGTTTTCGGCATAACTGAAGCCCATACCAGTTGCGAGAACTGCAATCAGTACGACAGCTGCAGTTTTTGTCATGAACAGTCTCAAAGCTTTAAGCTTCTTTTTCATGATAGCCCTCCGCACATTCTCTATGTACATATTTTAACACATTTTATTTTTTGCCCGTTATATATAATTTGCTTATAATGTTATCTTATAATGTTATAATATAATAGTATCTGGAAAAAACAGTTAACAGAAGGTGAATATTATGAAATTCGATTATTACATGCCTGCAAAAGTACTATTCGGGCCGGGAAAGCTGAACGACCTCGCAAATGAGCCGCTGCCCGGTAAAAAAGCGCTTATTGTGATTTCCTCCGGCAACTCCATGAGGAAGACCGGTACGCTTGACCGTCTGATAAAGCTCCTGGAATCCAGAAACGTAGGGTTCGTTCTGTTTGATAAAATACTTCCAAACCCGGTCAAATCGCATGTAATGGAAGGAGCGCAGCTGGCGAAGAACGAGGGCTGCGACTTCGTTATCGGGCTGGGAGGCGGAAGCAGCATCGACTCTGCAAAAAGTATAGCCTTCATGGCCGCCAATCCCGGCGATTATTGGGATTACGTGGGTGGCGGTACGGGCGGGGGCATGCCCATGCTCGCTAAACCTCTGCCGATAGTCGCGATAACTACAACTGCCGGCACAGGCACCGAGGCCGATCCCTGGACAGTTATCACAAAGGAAGACACCAATGAAAAGATCGGGTTCGGCAACCAGTTTACCTTCCCGGTATTGTCCGTCGTAGACCCCGAACTGATGCTAACCGTGCCTGAGAAGCTGACGGCTTACCAGGGCTTCGACGCGCTGTTCCATTCCACTGAAGGGTATATCGCAAATATCGCAACTCCGGTCAGCGACATATTTGCCCTGAAGAGCATAGAGCTTATAGCAAAATACCTCCCGGTCTGTGTTAAAGACGGTTCCAATCTGGAAGCCCGCACCCAGGTCGCACTCGCAAATACACTCGCAGGCATGGTCGAATCCACGTCGAGTTGTACTTCAGAGCATTCCATGGAACACGCCATGAGCGCTTTCCATCATGATCTTCCGCACGGCGCGGGGCTTATAATGCTCTCTGAAGCCTACTACACCTTCTTTGCCGCAAAAATACCGGAAAGGCTCGCCGATATGGCCAGAGCCATGGGCGTTGATACGGACACGGTTCCCGAAGGCAAGCGTGCACAGGCGTTCGTAAAGGCTCTGACAGACCTGCAGAAAGCGTGCGGCGTCCATGATATAAAAATGTCGGACTACGGCATCAGGCAGGAAGAAATCCCGGCGCTTGCCGAAAACTCCCGCAGCACAATGGGCGGACTCTTTACAATGGATCGCTACAGGCTGTCTCTTGAAGAAACGGTAGAGATAATGAAAAATGCCTATAAATAGGTACAGCCCGGTACTTTACCGTACCGGGCTGTTTTTTACCCGTTCATTTCCTTCAGTTATGAGTACGATTTCTATATCCTGAATACCTGTGACATATTTCTGAGTTTGTCAACACTTGCTTTTGAGTATCCGATATACTCCAATACTTCGCCGGACTTCTCAACAACGAGGGCGGCCTTCTGGGCAATATTTGATGTGCCGTTCGATCCGTCGCCGGCTGCCTCGGTAACTTCATTTATGGCCTTGACCATATTTTTCATCGAAGCTGAAACCTCTTCAACCGTCGCGGAAAAATCGTTTATCAGCATGCTTATGTTCTCCGCATCCTTTTTATACTCATCAGTGGCTTTGAGCATTGTCTGGTAATCGCCGTCAACATCTGTAGACATAAAATTCAGAAGGTTATTGGCATTTGTCGAAAGGTTATCAACCGACTGCACTACTGTTTTTGTTATATTTCTAATCTCCGTTGCGGTACTTTTCGAATTCTCGGCAAGCTTCCTTATTTCTTCGGCAACTACGGCAAAGCCTTTTCCCGCTTCACCGGCCCTTGCTGCCTCTATTGCGGCATTTAAAGCAAGCAGATTGGTTTGTTCTGTAATTTGCAGAATTGCATTTGACAATACATTTACCTTCTCCACTTCCTTTGATTCCAGCAGAGCAGCCTCCAGCTTCTGTTTTACATCGATGAATATGTTCAGTGAACTCCTCTGGGCCTCTTTGAAACTTACGTTCAAATTGCTTGCGTTTTTACTTATTTTATTAGCCGAAGCAGCACTTTCCTGGGCTTTTACAGCAATCGATTCCACCGCTTCGTTTATCTCCGACGCCGTCGCGTTCATTTCCTGCGTCGATGCGGCGGTTTCCTCCATACCTGCCGACAGTTCCTCCGTTATTGCAGATACCTCTTCGAAATGCCGGTTCAGTTCATCCATATTGGATGATACGCCAGTCACCACGTCTTCTACGGTTTTAGACTCGTCTACGACGCCTTTTATCAACTTTTTCACAGACTCCTGCATTGTGTCGACGGCCCTGGACAATATCCCGATTTCACCCTTTGCTTTCTTAAAATGCTCAGGCATTATTGTGGACAGGTCCCCGGTCGATATAATATGAAGGTTGTCGGCTGCCACTTTAATCGGTTTCGAGATCCTTCTCCCAAATAATATGGATACCGAGGCGGATGCCGCCAAAGATACAAGAAGTAAAACTGCTATAAGCAGGATGCTGGAATTCAGGTGGCCTTTAAGAACCTGCTGCTGCTGAAGCACCTGTTCATCTATGTAATCGGTATAATTGCCGGTTCCGACAACCCATCCGAATGGCTCGAACTGCAGTGTATAGCTTCTCTTGGGGAACTGCTTGTCGCTGTCTATCTTCTTGAACCAGTAATCCGTATAATCGCCGTCTATTTTCTTACCGTTGGCAATAAAGTCATGTACATAATAATTGCCTTTACTGTCTACAGAATCATAACGGTTTGTACCTTCGATCTTTTTATCCTTGTCTGTCGGCAGCACAACGCTTACACCCTCGGTGGTATCTATCCAAAAATAACCATCCTTGCCGTATCTCAGATCTCTGATGGCGTCGGCAGCCATTTTTTTTGCCTCATCTGTAGTAATTGCTCCGCTTTCTGCTTTTGCATTATACCCCGATATAATACTTATGGCAGTCTGTACTTCGTTTCTGGCCAGGTTGTCGAAATCCTGACGCAAGGTTGTTTCAAGCCGTTCCACACTTTGACTGCTGAGTTGGATAACCGACGTCAGCACAACAGCCGCCGTAATACCCAACAATATCAATACATTCACAAGGCTGAGTAAAAATATCCTGGTACTGATTTTCATAAGACTCCTCCGTCTTTTAATGGGAATTTCTAATGCATGGCTCTTAATAAGATTATTGCTTTATCAAAAATGTACGAATTGATTTCCGGCCCTCCTTTGTCTTTGCAGGATATTAAAAAATGGCCTTATCAGACCATTTTTCTTTGAAATGATATAAGAATTGCTCTCATATATTACGGAATTTCCATGTTCTATGATATACACATAATTATAAATTATTACCGCTTTATGTCAACCTATTTTTTAATAAAATGGAATAACAGATAACATATCAGGAGAAGCTAAAGATAATTATTTGATTCAAGGAGAGTATAGCTATGGATAAAAAACGTGCCAGCACGATCGTTTCCCTGCCCACGATGGTTGATGTGACTTACAACGGAAAGCCTATATACATCGAAAGTGTGAACGACAATAAAGGCACCGCGATGATACACACGCTGAGCGAGCCCACAAACAGGCAGGAGGTCCCGGTTTCAAATCTTATTGAACGGTGACATGAAAAACTCCGCAGCCTTCATTACCGGAACGACGTTTCCGCTGACTACCGGCACATTTGTCCCGGCTTTCAAACAATTATCATCGAATTTTTGGGAGCCGTGACGCTGGCCGGGTCAGCAAAGGGTATCGAGCCGTTACAAAACAAACCTCTTATACTCGTTTAGAACGCCGGAAAGTAAAATTAAGTGATTTCTTATGTCATCATCGCGGATAAGCAGTTGAAACGCATTTAAAACTCTTCTTCGAAATATCCTGTCGATCCTGACTTGGGGCAGGCTTGCCAAAAGCGGGCACAGATATTTTGCCCTGGGGTCTTCGATAACGTTCAGCCGGCCGTGTTCGTCAAGATAAGGAGTGTAGGGGAAGATCCTGCAGGCAATGGGCCTGAAGCTGCGGTCACAGCTGCCGCCGCAGACAGCAAAAAGAACGTCGGTATCCTTGATTCTGTCCTTTCGAATTTTCAGGAAATCACCGCGCTTTTCAAGCATCTCCTCTTCTCCGGGAAACAAGCACATTCCCGAATCGCTGTCCCCTGTACAGCACTTGCTGCCGCACAGCAGTCCGCAGTCGAATTTCAGCGGCGTCGAACGCTCAAGCAGCCTGTATGCCTTTTTATATAAAAGCTTCTTATACATAAACACCTGTGCGAAATATAAATTAATCCGATCATATTATATCGGGCATTAAGATTGTACTTCCCGGTCATTAATATTTCAAGCTGAAGAAGTGAGTCTGGGATAATTTACATAAAATTTAATCCCTGAAATTACCGCCCGCAACCGAATTATATAGTACAATTCGATAACACGGGGGCTATTATGAGTTTCGTTGAATTCAAGAACAGGGTAGATCTGATTATTCTTTTTGCATGCCGGCTGAATGAAGAGGTTTTCTCCAACGATATCAAGAGAATACTTGTAAAGGTCTATGCGAATACACTCGGGATCAATCTTTCAGACAGGATGGCCGAAAGCGTTGTCAAACAGAATTTGACCGCCGCCAAAATTTAGATGTCAGCCCGACATTTGACCATCCGTTAAAATTTTCTCAAACTTATTGTCTTAAGAGGAAAAATACATTATGCTGTAACATAACCCGATTATGTTTTCCGGCAGATTATATTTTTGCGCCAGGGTGATCTGAAAAGAAACGAGATGGTCTTATAAAATTCACAAGCACATACGGCGGCCTTCCCAGAAACATGTATATAATGTTTGGAGCCACCATAATCAATAGGTTCGGCGACTTTGTTATGCCTTTTTTAACGATGTATCTCACTTTAAAGATAGGCCTTTCGTTTGAAATCGCAGGTATCATCGTTACAATATCCTCACTTGTCGGTATTCCTTCGTCATTCGTAGGAGGCAAGCTCGCGGACGAGTTCGGAAGAAAGAAGACCTACCTCGTGGCACAGGGCGGTGCGGCTTTAACATTGCTGCCTTGCGCGTTTTTGAGGGATCCTGTCCCGATCGTTATTTTACTTTTGCTTTCAACCTTCTTTTCAGGCGGTGTGAGACCGCCGCTGAATGCCATAATAACAGATATATTGCCGCCCGAGCAAAGGCAGCAGGGCTTCTCGCTCCAATACCTGGGCATAAACATAGGAGTTGCCCTTGGCCCTATCGTAGCCGGTTTTCTTTTCAACAATTTTTTACCGATGCTGTTTATAGGCGATGCGCTTACCTCGTTTATAGCGATGTTTCTGATATGGAAAAACGTTAAGGAAATCAAGCCTGAAAACCTTGAGGAAACAGTTTATACGGAAAGGGAAAAGAAAGAGGACGGGAACATCTTCACCGTTTTACTGAGACGTCCCCAGATCGCGGTATTTTTGCTGATATATATCCTGTATTGCTTCGTGTACGCGCAGCATAGATTCTCGCTGCCTCTGACCACCGACGCGGTTTTTGGCAGCGCCGGAGCGAGCAGGTTCGGCTTTTTAATGAGCATAAACGCTATAACGGTGATATTCTGTACCGTGGCAATCACCTCGCTCACAAAACATCTGAAGCCTCTTGCCAACATAATGCTGGCAGGCCTCGTATATGCCGTCGGTTTCGGGATGCTCGGTCTGATCCACAGCTATTTCCTGTTCATAGTTTCCACAGTGATCTGGACACTGGGAGAGATCCTCGTAGTTACAAATTTCGGGGTATATATGGCTGACAACAGCCCAAGCAACTTCAGGGCGCGTTTCAACGCCTTGGGCTCGCTTAGCTGGAGCGCAGGTGCGGCATTGGGTACCTCCGTAGCGGGAAAGTTCATCCAGGAGACAGGATTGAATTATATTTGGCCGCTTACCTTTATAATTGCAATTGCCGGCACTGTGGGCATACTTGGCCTTTTGGCATGGGAACGGCTTAAGGTATTGTAATTCCAGCAGCCGGTATTATAAAAATGTCAACTGTCGGTTGTACATCACCACTTGTTTAAATGGATTCTGTCCTCAACCTTGAAAGAATGCTGCGGTATTTTGTTTACATCCTCATTTGGATACCCCAGCGCGATACAGCATGGTATTTCATAATCGTCCGGCACATTAAGTACCTTTTTCAAGTATGCAGTCTCTTCATCCGACTGAATCCTTGTAACACCGTAGATCCCCTCCCCCACGGCGGCGAGAAGGATATTTTCTATACAGCACCATATCGATGCAAATGGGTTGAGAGAGAACAAGTGCTGCGGTTTCAGCAGATTGGCCTGGCGGAAGCACGGAATGATGACACACCCCGCATTCAGGAGCATCCTGTATTGTTTCGGGATAGCGTCGATATACATATCACGCTGATACTTGTCCGTCAGCCCCCAGTCGTCTATTACCCTTACGGCGTCTTCTTCGGATTCGCTGTCGCTTACCTTGCTGACGATCTCAAGCCTCGCCGATTTATCATTTATGACGATAAACTCCCATTCACGCATATGGTTGTTGGATGGCGCCTGCATACCTGCATCAAGGAGCTTTCTGACGATTTCCATATCGATTTCGTTATCCTTGAAATCCCGCACTGTTCTTCTTGTGTAAATAGCCTTATATACATCCATTCAAATCCCTCCTGTTCAAATTGATTATACGCACAGCAATTAGTCATCAGTGTGTCATATTTGCTTGAGGCCTCAGCGACAATATTTGTGAGGAACAATTTGTCATGTGGCAGCGTCGAATAGATATGGAAAATATTCATAATAAAACAACGAGGTGATTTCTATGAAAATGAGAAAAAAAATCGCAGCACTCTCAACCGCGGCGTTGCTGACACTCTCGGTTACCGGAAATGTATTTGCAGCAGGCACGCCCTTTAAGGATTTGGATAATGTAACCGCAAAAGACATGATCGTTTCACTTCAGGATAGAGGAATCGTCAGCGGAATGTCCGACGGAGTCTTTTCTCCGGAAAGCAAAATAACCGCTGCACAAAGCATCCAGCTGTTTGTCGGCGCATTCGGCCTGAACCTGGATACAGTCAGATTTATCAAGGAGCCAAAGGCGACCGATTATTTCAAAAAAGCAAAGGATAACGCATGGTATTCTCAGGCGCTTATCATCGGCGCAGTGAGAGGTCTGGATTTTCCCGCGGATATCGATCCCAACAGGAACCTGACGAGAGAGGAGTATACATACCAATTGATGACGGCAACCGAGAAATACGGCCAGCTTCCCATGATCAATATGATGTATCTTGAATATGCCGATGCCGATCAGGTTAAGGTCGAGTACAGCGGAGCAATTCAAAGGGCGTTGAAGTACGGAATCGTAAAATTGGATGCGGACGGCAGGTTCAATCCGAAGGCTGAACTGACCCGCGCAGAAGCAGCCGAGCAGATGTATAATGCATTGGAGCTGCTGAAGTCCAACCCTTATCCGCCTGCTGCAGAACCGTCGGCGCCCGATACGGCAAAGTAATAACGGTATATTGGAAATAGCCGGGTAGTGACACTCACCCGGCTATTTTTTTATGAAATAGGCACATGATATCCAAAGATGTGCCATACTCCGAAATTATCCTTCACAGTTATTCCCCTCTGACCACCCGAAGCCGCTTCCGGGTAATAAGGGTAACTCTGCCCTGCGGTGTAATGCCCGGTATAGTTTCCCGCAAAAACCACCGGTGCGGCATCAAACTGCAATTCGTTTTCAGTTACCTTCAACGCCCGTGTTGTCTGTGTAGAGTTTCCATAATTCGAATCCTCTATCTTCTGGGGTTCGCTGTCAGCCCTGAGCATATTTATATCACTCTGCATTGCAGTTATTATCTGTTTGTAATTGGAGGGGCATCCGGACGGTATGCATATTATCTGACCTATAAGGAGATTATAGGGATCTGCCCCGGGATTTGCCGCAAGTATGCTTGCAAGGCTTATTCCAAACTTCACAGCTATATTGTAGAACGTATCCCCGGGCTGTATGACGTATGGGTATTGATTATTCAAGCACTGCCTGTAATAGTATGGCATAAAGATTCCTTCATTACGTTTTATCTTATGTATACTATTCTCCGAAAAAATATTGTGTTACAGAAGGGGGAACTAACACCTTATCCCGCTACGCCGCAATTTTCATGTTGTAATAACTATACAATTCTGATACTTTGTAAGCATGAAAACTGAAAATATGACCGAGGGAAAGGGCGCGACAGCTATGGCCATATCCTTGAGAAATTTATGCAAATACGCTAAAGAAAACTACGGTATGAACTTGACAGGCAAGCGGGTTGGTTCTCAATATCGGTCCATATATCCGATCAGTACCTGAAGATCTGATCTCATACTGCAGAGAAGTGCAGTTCCCCTTGTTTACGATCCCGTGGAAAACAAGAATAGTTGATATAACAAATGATTTCTGCCGGAAGATCATCAAGTCGGAAGAAAATGAAGTAAGTGTCGCAGCAGCTTTCCGAAATGTTCTGTTCTTTCCGGAGAGAGTGCCCGAAAACAGCTCTGTACTGGAGCGCAAGGAGTTTGACCTCGATGCGGAATTCTGCGTTGTCGCTTTGTCACTTAAAATGCCTTCCAATGAGAAGTTCCATGAATTCGACAAGTCAGTCAGGCTGCATCTCGCAAAAATACTGTATAACCACAGCGACCGTTTTAATATCTTCCGGCAGGATAAACACCTGATTGTTATCCTTCAGAGTTATCCGCAGGATTTTGTGGAAAATACGATGGAACATTTGAATGAAGCGTGTAATTTCGGAGGTAAGGAGTACCGGATATATGCCGGTATAAGCGTCAATGACTCCGGAATCAGGTCCCTTCCGCACAATTACAAGAGGGCTATTGCGCTGCTGCACATGGCCGAAAAGCAGAACAAGGCCGTGGTTTCCTACCGGAGCATCGGGATGGCCCAGCTGCTTCTTGAGGTTGAGGACTTCGAAGCTTTAAAAAAATATTACAATGATACACTTGGTACTTATTTTGCCGGATTGCATTTCCCTTTAATTTGCAGAGCACCCAGAAGGTATGTATATGGTCCGGTCTATGCGTAGGTTACAGGTTTGTCTAGCAGCATACTCTGTAACAATTGCGCCCTTCTGCCTTTGCACGGTATAGCGCCATATCCGAAGCATTCAGGAAATTATTCAGGAAATTATTTGGTAAATCCTTCTTTTGAGGAATAACTGCCGACACTCCAGCGATACGTCGCTTTAAGTTTGAATTCCATTCTGGTTCAGCAGCTTTTCAGCCTCGGTTACAACCTGCTCCTCTTTTAACAAAATATTTTACACAGCCTTATCCCCCTGAAAACTCAACTGCCTGCGTTAGTATGGCATAAAGAATCCTTCATTACGGTTTATCTTATGTATACTATTCTCCGAAAAATATTGTTGTTCAGGAAACGAGTATTTGCATTTGTTTCGATTACTAAATATTGATTTTTCGCCTATACAATGGTATTATTGGAAGTAATGCTTGCTAATATATCAGGAGGTATAATAATGAAAAAGATATTATGTTTCTTTTTGGTTCTTCTCTTAGTTTTGTCAAGTAGTCTTTCCGTTTTCGCTACAAATGATACAAACCCGGGTGAAGAAAAACTGGCCGTTACTATGAATGGCGATGAGTCGTTTTTCTCAGACAAATTGCCGAAATGCGGGGACGTCTCTCCCGACAGTATACCGAAATATCTTAAGGATAACGCAAAAACAATCGGGCTGCCCGAAAATGGAGATTTCTCTTATAAGAAAATGACCAAAGATGAACTAGGCATCAAGCACTTGAGATATGCCCAGATGTATAACGGAATACCTGTGTATGGCAAGGAAATAATCGTAGATGTCAAGGGTGGGGAAATTCAGTCTATCCAAGGTATGGTCAGTTCAAATATATCCTTGAAGAAAGCTGTAGTGAGCAGTACTATCGGTGAGGATAAGGTAAAGGGAATAGCTGCCGCCTATTTGGATATAAAGCCGGCTGAAATTAAACAGAGCAGTCAGGCTTATGACAAAATGTCAATGGCAGGTTCAGAGGTCGGAGACCCCGAGCTTATCTGGCTGGATAATGACAACACTCAGATTCTTACATATAGCATAAACGTCTTTTCGATGAAACCCAAGCTCATAAATAAAACTCTTTTTATCGATGCAGCAACCGGCAAAATCGTCAAGGAATTGGAAAACATCAAAACAGAGGCAGTTACCAAAACAGGCAGAGGTGTGCTGAATGATAGCAAAACAGTGAAGCTGTATCAAAATAGCGGTTATTATTTTTTTAAAGACATAACACGGGATTCATCAGGCAGCACAAATACAGTACTTACATATGATTATAATGTTCAGGATCTTGAGGGATATGTTTATTTGATGTACGACACCAATGGCACTCTTTGTGAAAACAACTCGGAGTTCCTGTCGCAAAGAGCCGGCGTCGACGCTCACGTCTATTTAGCCCAGGCTTACCAATACTATAAAGATGTGTTCAACAGGGTAAGCTACAATGGTGCAGGCGCCAATATCAGATCTATAGTTCACTTCCAGGAATATTACGGCTACCCTTGGGCAAACGCAGCATGGGCCGGAAATGCTGCCGGAATATTTTTAATAGGAGATGGTGACGGCTTTCCGGGATATCAAGATGAAGTATATGAATTCAGCGCTGCCTTGGATGTGCTGGGGCACGAGTATACGCATGCCGTAATAGATAATAACGGCAGTGGTGGATTGACTTATGAGAATCAATCTGGAGCTATGAACGAGAGCTTTGCAGATTTGTTCGGTCAGATAATAGAAAGAAAATATAAGAGAGACACCGACTGGGTCATGGGAGAGGACATGAGTAAAGGCGGAAGCGACTCCTATAAAAGAAGCATGTCAAACCCTGGGCTGTACGGGCAGCCTGACAACATGTCAGAATACGTCACTACAACTCAAGACAACGGCGGAGTCCATACTAACAGCGGAATCCCGAATAAGGCCGCATATCTTATAGCAAGCCAGCTGGGTGATGACAAAACCGCAAATATATATTACTACGCCTTAATGCATAAACTAACTTCCGAGGCAACTTTTCTTTCACTGAGACGGGCTATTATAAGCAGTGCCGCAGCACTTTATCCCGGGGCCGGCTATGATTCGGTGGCTGCCAATGCATTCGATCAGGTTGGCGTTACGGACGGGATGACCATTACTACAATTAAAACCAATCTTGCAAGCCCGCAGCCAGCTGGTACCAAGATACGCTGGACCACTACCGTAAGCGGAGGTAATGCTCCCGTATACTATTACAAAATATATAAGGGCAGTACTGTAGTATCACAATCCTCTGCTTATTCAACAAACAACTACTTCGACTGGACTCCTACAGCAGCTGGTACCGACTACAGGGCGTTGGTATATGTAAAGGAAAACGGCGCTTCAGATTCAACTGCGGTAACAAAATACTCCAGTTATTATACTATCTCAGCCCCAATAGCAATAACCTCCCTGACGCCTGACAAGGCAAGCCCGCAGCTGGCAGGTACCAAGATACGCTGGACCTGCAGGATCACCGGAGGAACCGCTCCCGTATATTATTACAAAATATATAAGGGCAGTTCTGTAGTATCGCAATCCTCCGATTATTCAACAAATAACTATTTCGACTGGACTCCTACGGCAGCTGGTACCGATTACAGGGCGTTGGTATATGTAAAGGAAAGTACCGCTTCATATACAACCAGGTTGGAGAAATACTCCAGCTACTATACTGTCGCAGCCCCAATAGCAATAACCTCCCTGACGCCCGACAAGGCAAGCCCGCAGTCAACTGGTACGAAGATACGTTGGACCTGCAGGATCACCGGAGGTAAAGCTCCCGTATACTATTACAAAATATATAAGGGCAGTACTGTAGTAGCGCAATCCTCCGATTATTCAGCAAACAACTATTTCGACTGGACTCCTACGGCAGCTGGTACTGACTATAGGGCATTGGTATATGTAAAGGAAAGTACCGCTTCATATACAACCAGGTTGGAGAAATACTCCAGCTACTATACTGTCGCAGCCCCGATAGCAATAACCTCCCTGACGCCTGACAAGGCAAGCCCGCAGCTGACAGGTACCAAGATACGCTGGACCTGCAATATAACCGGAGGTAAAGCTCCCGTATATTATTTCAGAATATATAAGGGCAGTACTGTAGTAGCGCAATCCTCCGACTATTCAGCAAATAAATATTTCGACTGGACTCCTACGGTAGCTGGTACTGATTACAGGGCGTTGGTATATGTAAAGGAAAATGGCGCTTCATATACAACCAGATTGGAAAAATACTCCAGCTATTATACCGTCTCTACTCCGGCTCCGATAGCGATAACCTCCATTGTACCTGACAAGGCAAGCCCGCAGTCAACTGGTACGAAGATACGCTGGACCTGCAATATAACCGGAGGTAAAGCTCCCGTATACTATTTCAGAATATATAAGGGCAGTACTGTAGTAGCGCAATCCTCCGATTATGCAACAAATAACTATTTCGACTGGACTCCTACGGTAGCTGGTACTGATTACAGGGCGTTGGTATATGTAAAGGAAAATGGCGCTTCATATACAACCAGGGTAGAAAAATACTCCAGCTACTATACTGTCGCAGCCCCAATAGCGATAAGCTCCCTGACGCCCGACAAGGCAAGCCCGCAGTCAACTGGTACGAAGATCCGCTGGACCTGCAATATAACCGGAGGTAAAGCCCCCGTATATTATTTCAGAATATATAAGGGCAGTACTTTAGTAACGCAATCCTCCGATTATTCAACAAATAACTATTTCGACTGGACTCCTACG
>JAEZRE010000017.1 GCA_023412915.1 Bacillota bacterium | reverse complement strand
CCGTTTTGATAGCATTCTCATTGGGCGCCGCCGCTTGGGTCATATTGGCATAGCTTGCATTCTGCGCGGCAGTTTTCGCCGCAGCGACGATTGCAATATCCGGGTCAGGGGCGACATTCACGGTCATGGAAAGGCTTTTGGTGTCGTTCACGCTGCCCTTGGAGATGGCAACGTCATACTTCCCGGTTACGCTGTTATAGGTAACAATTGCGGTTACCCCTGTGGCATCCCCTGTAAGCAGGCCGTTCACATAGGCTTGCACGGCGGCTGTTTTATCTGCTTGTGATGCACCGAAAGCAACATTGACACTTCCGTCAACCAGAGCAGCTTTCGCCGCGGCGACCGCTGCGATATCCGGATCATCAATCACTGTGTAGCTGACAGCGCTTGAAGTGGCAGCGGTGTTGTAAAGAGAGCCGTAATATTCAGCGGTTAGGGAATACGTTCCCGTGCCGGGTGTCCAAGTATAAGAAGCCACGCCAGCGGCGTTCAGGCTTTCCACGCCGAGGGCCGTCCCTCCGTTCTTAAATATAATTGCCTGCCCACTTACACCGGGGCCTGCAAAAAAGCCCGTGAGGGTTGCGGTCAAGGTGACGGAGTTCCCCGCAACTTGCTGACCATCGGGAGTTGCCGTTAGCGTAAGCGCAGTAGTTTTGCCGACTACGTTAAGAATCACTTCGTTGGAGTAAATTGTACCGCCCGAATAAGTTGCATAATAGCGCAGCTTATAAGTGCTTGCGGTGTCAAGCGGTAGGACTCCAGCCGACCAATTTGTCCAACCGCTGGAGTCAACGGAGTTCTGCCAGCCTTGCGCGGTGATGGTAGTGCCGTTAGCCGTTACAGTGGGCTTATAGCTTGTAAGGTCGCTCAGATCGAGGTTATGCCCCGCCGTAAATGAGCCGGAAATTGCCAGCGTGCCGATGACGGGTGGAGATACCGCAAGCTGCACGGTATTGCCTGCGCCATTTTGAATGATATAGCTGCTTTTATCGCTGAAAAAATAGGCACTGTAGTTGTCGGAGTTTGTGCCGGTGACGTTGACCGGGCTGCCGCTTGTGGGCACGGAGATTGCGGTCACCCCGATAGATGCGCCGGTGGTGAGCGGCGTCTCGGTCGAAAGGGAAATCGGACTGTACACTAACACATTGCGTACAGTGCCGGCGCCAGTCTCCGTATTATCTTTGATAACGGCTGTGCCGCCTATTTTAAAAGTACCGATATTGTAGATGGAGATACCGCCACCATTAGAGCTTTTATTGCCGGTAATGCTGCCGCCCGTCATGTTGAAGGTGGCGCCTGGCGCAGAGACAGCGCCGCCATCAGCGGTCGCTTCATTGCCGGTAATGCTGCCGCCCTGCATGATAAACGAAGCCTCGAGTTTAACCCTCACACCACCGCCCCACACATTGGTCTTGTTGCCGGTGATATCGCCGCCCTGCAGGGTGAAGTTACCGCTCACATACACACCGCCACCGGTATCGGTATCCTCGGTATATCCTCCGGTGATGTGACCCTGACTTGAAACCTCGGTTGTACTGCTGTCCTTGATGGTCAGAGTGCCGTTTACAGTGATCACATTGCCGTTCGAGGTAGCCGCCGTCAGTCCCCTGTTGATATCCTTGCCATTCAAATCAAGGATGGTGGATTTACCATTATCAAATGTCAGAGGCCATGTGGTGTGGTTGTCTTTGCTGATATCTGTTAAAAGCTGAATATATGCCGTGCCGCTTGCTAAACTATTTGCGTAGCTCATGGTGTCGGCCAGTGTTCCTTGTGTCCACGCTGTCGGTGCGGAACCATCGCTTCCCGCCACGCCCCATCGGGCTTGAGATGCCGCAGGAGGGGAGTCCGGCTCAACGGTGACAAAGCGATAATTATTGCTGGCGCTGGATGCCGAAATAACCTCCGTTGGATTTGCGATATTGCCGCCTTTGATAATAAGATTGGTAGCCGTCAGCGTGCCGGTGAGTGCCTTGCCGAAATTAGTCAGAGAGTAACCGTTTGATAAGTTGCGCTTGGCACCGCCTGCTAAACTGACCGTGGCACTGCCTGTGACGGTAAGAGTGCCATCGATACCGACCCCGCCTTTGCCGCTGCTGTCACCGGGGACGTCGCAACTTTCACCTCCGGTGGCGGTGAGCTTCGCCGTGCCGGTAACCGTGACATTCCCGCTGATGCCGCTGCCGCTGTTGTCGACAGAGAGGAAGTTCAAGCCATTGCCCCCAGTAAATGAGCTGTCAGCAAGGATGTTCAGAACGGTATTGCTTGCGGTCATTGCGTTGGCTCCCGCCCGGCTAATGGTTGTGCCATTCGGTGCGTTGATTACAACGCCGTAAAGATTCAGCGTCACGTCCGCAGCGGTGACCGCAATCACGTTGGAAGTAGAGGTCTTTCCGCTTGCCATGGAGACGGTGTACTCACCCGCCGTACTGAAGGTCAAGGTGTTATTTGCGAAAGATGGTTCAGCGCCATCTTCATCTATGGAAACCGAGAAGTCGCCGTAGGTGGTAGGAGTACCTGTCCGCAGCGCCATCCTAAGAGGCTGTGTACCCACCGTCACGGTGATTTCCGGCAGGTCGTTGGTTATGGTATAGCCTTCAATCACCGGTGTGAAAATATAAACGCCGTTTTCATTTCCCTGATATTCCGGTGTGGCTTCCCATGTAACCGGAATGTCCGTAATCACTTCTTCCCAACGCGGAACGTTTTCTTCCTCTTTTTCCTGTTCCTGCGGCTCACTCGTTTCCGCTTCTATGGCGGAACCGGTGGTGGCAACCGTCAAGTTTCCGGACACGGAATCCTCGTCCGGGTTCCCCGAATCCTGCACAGGTTCCTCCGATACGCTGCTGTCGGCTGTTACGGCTGTCCTCACCGTTGCTGTCAGGGTTTCAGGAAGCCCCAAGACCTCAAGCGCTGTACCGGTTGGTACCGACTTTTCTGTTTCGTCAAGCGGTGCAAATGCGATAATTTCGACCCTTGCACCTGATGAGCCCGCTTCCTCCGCCATAGCCGAAATCGTCAGCTGGGTCAGCATCATACACAGTGCCAGTGCGAAGCTTAATAATCGTTTTTTCATTACTTCGTTTCCTCCTGTTTCGATTGTTTTTTGGGATAATAGCACACGCCCACGTCCAAGGCGCGGGGCTTGTTCAGGTGAAAATCTGCGTAGCCGCAGTACCAGCAGGTTTTCTCCACCGCGCCGATGCGGGGGATAAAGGCAGGGCAGGATTGTCTTGGCCATACGTTGCCCTCCGCATTGGGGGCGGAAAGGTCCTGATCGTCTTTGCGTCGGTTTTTTTCGCTCATAAAAAAATCGCTCCCTTCTGCTTCGTGATTTCCTGAAGGCAGGATAGCACAAAACAAAAGGAAGCGACCAATTTCTACTTAAAAGACTTGTTTTTCTACTTGATGTTTGAGGATAAACGCAAAATTTTCTCTTGACAGAGGAAACCGTCTGTACTTAGATTAGCAATCGCACATTAAAAATACCGTTCTCCACCTGGTAGAGAAGCTCGCCGCCGTTTTCCCGTACAAAGGCTCGGACGCTCTCGCCCCCCCAGCCATGCCCCTCATCCCGGACGGTGGGATAGCCGTCTTCATCCAGCAATACCTCGCCGGAATAAGGATTCTCCACCTCCAAAATGAGCTGACCGGTGTAGATGGCGCGGACGCAGAGAAAGCGCTCCGCTTTGGGATCGAGTTTTTCACAGGCGTGTATGGCATTTTCCATCAGGTTGGAAAGCGCCATAGATAGAGCCAACTCAGAAAACGGCAGCTTTTCGGGGATATCCAGCCTAAGATCACAACGGATTCTCCGCCCCTCGGCAAAGGCGGCGTAGTAGCTTACGGCGGCGTTTACAGTAATATTATCACAATAGCGCGCCGGTTTTTGCGGTAAAGCGGCAATCTGCCGGCGAAGCAAAGCGGCGGCATTTTCCACATCGCCATTTTGCATCAGCTCCAAAAGGGTGGCGTTAAGGTGACGCTGATCGTGCTGCACAACGCGCATTTGCCCTACCGCTTCATCCATAAGAGAAAGGCGCTGTTTCATTGTCTCGCCGGACAGCTCCAATAAGGCCTTATCCTGCTTCAGGCGGTATTCTGTGCCCACGCTTTTGAGACTGTGAAACACCGAGCCATACGCCGCCAACGTTACAAGTATGAGCCAAAGCAGCGGCACGGTCTGTATTGTAAGCGTCTGCACGATATTATCACTGTTGAACATAAACCACGAAAAGGCCAAAAAAGCGCTGCCTGCCACATAGAAAAACACCGTCCAATGTTCCGCCACTTGGCGGTAGAGGGGCCGCAAAACCTTGCGAAACAGCAGAATAACGGCCGCAAAAAGGAACAGCCGCAATACGGTGTTTGCATATGCAGGGTAGGGTAAATACCTTGAAAAAATAAAGCTGAGTAACACCACGATAAAGCTTACGTTTATCACAGTCATGTAAGAGAACAGCCACTGCATGAAGCTGTCACGAAAAAAAGGCCGGACCGCAAAACACAGCAGTGTGAACAAGATCACATCGATCTTTGCAAGCAAGGTGAGGTTGCCGATGCTATAGCAAAAAACCGCTGTCGATAGATTTAATGTAAGTATTGTAAACATGACAAGATTTGTAATTTTCCGGCTGTATTTTGGCTGCAAGAGCGAAATCAGAAGCACCACGTTCATGGAGGCGGATACGATGCCGCGCAAGAGGTCTGCAAGAAACGCTTCCATTATTTCTCCTCCCTGCTCAGGCGGTAGTTCAAATAAGCATTGCGCACAGCGGCATACTGTCTGGCGGAAACAGGCACAAAGTCTCCATCACGCATATAAAAGCCCTCTCGCGTCAGCTTTTCCACGCGGCTCATATTAAGCACAAAGGAAACATGGGGCGAAAGAAAGCGCGCATCACGCAGGAGGGGTATGATATGCTCTGCAAAGCCGCAGGCAAGCGTAGTCGTTTCCACCTGTTCGCCGTCGATAAGCGTATAGCGCGCAGCGTGGTTTTTATACTCGCAGCAGGCAATTTGATCTGCGGGTAAGGTGCGCAGGCCCTCCTTGATTTTCACAGTAATGGTAATTTCTCTGCCGAAATCCACCTTGGAAAAGGCTAACTCCAGTGCGGAAAACAGAGCCTGCTTTTCTACAGGCTTGATCAGATAATGCAGCGGATTGACCGCATAGGCGTCCAGCGCATAGCCCGGCTCGGTGGTGATGTAGACAATCTGTGCCTCCCGGCTGATACGGCGGATGCTTTGCCCCAACTCCAGTCCGCTGACCATAGGCATGACAATATCAAGTATGTAGAGATGAAAGCTCTCGGTTTCAATGGCGGTCAGCAATTTATCCGGGTGAGAAAATTCCTTAATCCCCGCTTCCAATGTATGAGTGTTGAGGTATTCTTTAATGTATTTGTTGATGATACCCAGCTCTCTCGGCTGGTCGTCACAGATTGCAATACGCAGCATAGCGGTCACTTCCTTATGGTGTGTTCTTTTCGTGGGTCAGTAGGCTTTTAGTCATCGGCGGGAATAGCCCAGGACCGCCCGAAACGGGAAACCCCCGGAATGCGTCGGCTTGGCAGTATTGATGCACGCGCCGTTCTGATACGCCCCATTTGTATGACGCTTCCCGAGATATATCCATGCAAACTGCTCAACCGTTTCACCTGCATGTGGATATTAAAAGACATAATATATTGTATACGAATATCCGTATGGTCTCAATTTAATAATCCTATTTTTCTTAATTTGTGCCGGTTCATTTTAAAGGCGTCACTGCTTTTTTTGGCTCCGTTATCAGGTGAAATTGACTCCTATTTGAATTAAGCTTTTTCTATAATCTGTTTTAGCATTTCAGCTATGTTTATTCCGGCATGTTCAGGCCTGTGTGCGTCTGAGGCGGTCAGGACGCGGACGGCGTTTTTTTTGAATATCGACAGCATTTCAGGGTTCATCCCCATCTCCGAAAATCCGTAGTTGAGTGCGAGTCCACCGCTTTGTTCAGCATACATACCCGCTTGGTTGAGTGCGCCGGCGAGGGCTTCGTAGGTGTTGTCCAGATCGTAGCCGGGATAGAAACCGAAGCACTTTATGGAATCGGGATGAGCTACTCCGTCGAACGTTTTTGTATCTATCATTTCAAGCATTATTTCGTAGTATCTATGGTACATTTCATCAACATCGACCCCATTCCAGAATTCTGCCTTATGGTCAAACCCCCAATTATTTATGTAATGGACCGAGCCGGTAACGAAATCCCATTCATGCTTTTTTATAATATCAACGAGCAAATCCGCAGTTTCAGGTATATAGCAGGCTTCCAGACCGAACCGGACCTTTATCGGAAATACATGGTTCCGGATGCTGTCAATGAATGCCGCATAGTCCTCCAACGAGGCCTTCATCTTCCCGGATAACCACGTCCTTTGATATTCGTTGTATTCCGAGACGGGTCTGTACATTCTTTCAAACTCATGGAACTGATGAGTATGTTCCAGGAGGTACAATTCGGTAATACCTCTCTTCACGGCATGCTCGATAAATCTGCCGACCAGGTCGATAGAGTATTCTCCGCTGTTCCCTCGAAATAAATGAACGTGCGCATCGATCATGTGTCACGTCCTTTCTGGTCCGGCGAAAGAATTACGTTCATGATGAATCCGGCGACCCCGTCGTTGTTGTTTGTATCAGTTACGGCATCCGCGACGGCAAGCACCTCGTCGACCGCATTTGCTACAGCGACGCCGATCCCGCATTCACTTATCATTTCGATATCGTTATAATCATCTCCGAAAGCCGCTACATCTGATACGGGTATATCCCATTGCGCCGCAATGGACATGATAGCATTGAATTTTGTGGCGTTTTTATTCATTATCAGACATAGTGTTCTGTTATCGGAAAGCAAAGTATATAAATCGGGAGATAAATAAGATATTATTTCTTCGTATTCTTTTTCTGAGCCTATTTCAACCAGGATCTTATCAGCATCTATATAGGGAAGATCGGAAAAGTCTGTGCGGACAGTGGAAGCCTTCAAAACTTCCATGTCCTCCTTCGTTCTTCCCCAGACGGCGGTTACGTCGAAATTGGCATATATCCTGTCGTCGATCTCGACAGACAGTCTCCTGTCAGGATGCTTTATCTGCAATGCCCTCAGTATTTCGACTGCTTTGGCGATAGGAACGCCGTGGCATTTGCCGGCTTTTTGATCATTCATGAAAGTTACGGCTCCATTGTGGCAGATGACGGCGGCGCACTGCACCTGTTTCAAGTATTGCCTGACGACCCTGTAAGGTCTTGCAGTTGCAAAAACGATCTTTATCCCTTTGCTGCATGCCTGGCTCAGAACCTCTTGCGTAAATGGGGAAATTGTCTTGTCTGAATGGAGCAGCGTTTCATCAAGGTCGACGGCGAGCATTCTTATCATGGCAAACCTCGAATTTTACCGGACTGGCTACCGGTTTTTGTGTTATTATAACAGTTCACTCCACATAATGGAATAATCAGGGATTATTTTTTATAGGTTATGATCATTCGTTTTCCCATTGTTTTTCCTAAAAGGCAAAATAAGCTTCCGAACGCCTTTTTATAAACCGGAACGGGTATCGACGGGCCGTAAGTACTTTCAGCCCTTTCAGGGTCGGTCCAGAAGGTGCCGTCGTGGGTTTCGTATTCCGTACCTTCGGCATAATACCGGCACATACCCCGGAAGAGATTATACGGTATCAGTGCGCCAAAGCCCGGGGCATGCATTTTGCCGGAAGAAACGTCTTCGTCGAATTTCAAGGCAAGCTTTTTACACCTTGCCTTTATTTTTTCGTCCGGACTGAAGTTGTTGTAGCTGAAGGCTGATACCGGCAGCCTGTAGCACCGGTTGAAGCCAATGGCGTTCAGTGTCGAGGCAATATACTTCACAGCGCTTTTGCAGCCGACTGCTCCCGTCGTTGACAGGACGATCGCCTTCTTTCTGAAGAAATTCGGCCTGTGCATCATGAAACAAAGGTGGTCTATGAGATTCTTTGTCAATGCATTGGGCATCATATTGAAGGTGGTAGCGGCAAAGATAAGCCCGTCGCATTCTTCGAGCTTATCGGTGACAATCTTCATAATATCGTTGTGTGGACAATATTCCCGACCTTTCCTGAAACAGAGGCTGCAGCCGAGACAAAACGGAAGCTTCAGGTCGGAAAGGTGCAGCTCTTCAAAAGTCGACCCGGGCGAGAGCTCTTTAAGACAATCCCGCACCAGCTCGGCCAGTTTCCATGTATTGCCCTTGTGCGGGCTGCCGTTTATTAACAGATATCTCATAATAACCTCACAAAAATCGGATTTCATATTTCTATACCGTTATATATCCATTATGTCTGAACATTACCGAAAATTCAAATTTATTGCGGCGATAACCGATTAAAAGGTATAATTTAAATTAGGCAAAAGAAAAAAATAATTACCGCAGGGAGGACAGGGAGAAGCTATGATTACCAAAGCGGTAAGACTGTATGGAAAGAACGATTTGAGGCTCGAGGAATTCGAGCTGCCTGCAATAAAAGAAGATGAGATACTCGCGCATATCATATCCGACAGCGTTTGCATGTCGTCCTACAAATGCGCTATCCAGGGAAGCGAACATAAAAAGGTGCCTGCCGGTATCGAGGAAAACCCCGTTATGATAGGCCATGAATTCTGCGGCGAACTCGTTGCGGTCGGCAGCAAGTGGAAAAACAGCTACAAGGCGGGCGACCGTTTTTCCGTCCAGCCCGCATTGGGAATAGAGGACGATCCGAATAAGGTCATCGGCTATTCGTTCAGGTATGTCGGCGGCAGCGCTACCTATGTCATCCTTCCCGGTATCGTAATGGAACAGGGCTGCCTGCTGCCTTACAAAGGTGAAGCGTTTTTCAGTGGCTCACTTGCCGAACCCATGTCGTGCATCATCGGAGCGTATCATGCGATGTACCATAATATCCGGGGCGCCTACGGGCATGAAATGGGCATAAAGCGGGGCGGTAATATGGCAATACTGGCCGGGGCTGGCCCTATGGGCCTCGGAGCTGTCGACTATGCCTTGCACGGCGACAGAAAGCCCGGCCGTTTGGTTGTGACAGATATAGACAAAGCCAGGCTCGAGAGGGCGGAAGCTATATATTCGCGCGAGGAAGCGAAGAGAAACGGTGTGGACTTGATTTATGCAAATACGTCCGAACCGGATGGCGGCTTCGCTCATCTGATGGAGCTGACCGGAGGAAAAGGCTATGACGATGTGCTCGTATTCGCCCCGGTTAAAAGCGTCGCTGAAACAGGCGACAGGCTGCTGGCGCGCGACGGCTGTCTCAATTTCTTCTCAGGTCCGAGCAATGCCGGGTTCTCAGCCGAGGTAAACCTATATAACGTACATTACAATTTGACGCATATAATGGGTACTACGGGCGGGAATACCGACGACATGGCGGAAGCGCTCGACATGATGGGGAAGGGCCTGCTCAATCCGGCTTCCATGATCACACACGTCGGAGGCCTTAACTGCGCGGCGGAAACCGTGCTGAGCCTTCCGAAGCTTTCGGGAGGGAAAAAGCTCGTTTACACCAATATCGACATGGAGCTGACGGCTATAGAAAGCTTCAGCGAAAAGGGGAGAAGCGACCCTTTGTTTACGGAGCTTGCGGATATTACGGCAAGAAACGGCGGACTGTGGTCGGCGGAAGCCGAACGGTACCTGCTGGCGCACGCCAAGCCGATATGAACGGGATAACGATCGATTTATAAAAAGGGCACAAAGAATTTCCGGAGGTATTTGTATGGAATATGATCTGATAGTTATAGGCGGAGGTCCGGCGGGTTATCACGCGGCTGAAAGGGCGGGAAAGGCCGGGCTTTCAGTTTTACTGGCTGAAAAAAAGGCACTTGGTGGAGTGTGCCTCAATGAAGGCTGCATACCGACGAAGGCCATGCTCTACTCCGCAAAGCTATACGATGGTGCGGTCCACGGGGAAAAATACGGGATAACGGTCGAAAATGCAATACTGAACCATGAAACCGTACTAAGCAGAAAAAATAAAGTGGTCAGGACGCTTACCGCCGGTGTAAAGGCACAGCTCAGGAACAGCAATGTTACAGTTGCCGGGGACGCAGCAGAGCTTCTCGGGAAAAGCTCCGGTGTTTTTGACGTCAGGGTCGGCGAAAACAGCTTCAAAGGCCGTCATATACTCATAGCGACAGGCTCGGCGCCTGTTATACCACCCATACCTGGAATAGAAGAAGGTATCGCCGATGGAACCGTATTGACCAACAGCGGCATACTGGCGCTCAAGGAAGTCCCTGAGGAACTCGTAGTTATAGGAGGCGGAATCATAGGCCTGGAGATGGCCTCATATTTCAACAGCGCCGGCAGCAGGGTCACGGTAATAGAAATGCTTGACCACATTGCCGGTCCGACCGACCGCGAAATTGCGGCGATACTGATGAAGAATTACGCAAAGAAGGGCATCGATTTCCGGCTTAACGCCAAGGTGACACGGATCAGGCAAGAAGGAGCGGCCGGAACCGGGGATGCATCGGCAAATATGCCCCGTAAAGCTTCAGTTGTCTATGAAGTGGACGGACAGTCCTTCGAGGTCAGCGCAGACAAGGTGCTGCTCAGTGTTGGCAGAAAACCGGTCACTGACGGCATTGGCCTGGAGAATGCGGGCGTTGCCGTAGACAGAGGCAGGATCGTCACGGACAGATGCGGACGCACCAACGTGCCGGGGATATATGCCGCCGGCGATGTGAACGGAATTTCCATGCTTGCGCATACCGCTTACAGGGAAGCGGAGGTTTGTGTCAACAATATTCTGGGCAGGGAGGATTCGATGCGTTATGAAGCCGTGCCCTCGGTCATTTACACAAACCCCGAGGTTGCGGGTGTGGGCGAGACAGAGGAGACGGCGGCGGAGAAGGGCATCGTTTTTGAGACGGCCAGGCTTCCCATGGGATACAGCGGAAGATACGCAGCCGAGAATGAAGGCGGGGACGGTATTTGCAAGGTGCTTGTTGAAAAGGACGGTAAAAGGATAATAGGAGTCCATATGATCGGCAATTATTCCTCCGAAATCATATATGGCGCCGCTATGATGCTTGCTAAGGGAATGACCGCGGAGGATATCGACGAAGTGGTATTCCCGCATCCCACCGTAAGCGAGATAATCAGGGAAGTGATCGGCGAGCTTTGATGGAAAGCGGCTGCCGTCAATTTTCCCGGAGGGAGGCAGCTTTCCAAGTGGATTGAATTGAGAAAGACAGGCCGTCAAGACAGCCTGCCTTTCCCGGGAGCTTGGTATTTTGAAACCGTTCAGGCTATTGATGGCGCCAAGCTTTGAATTAGTTTGAACTTTATGGTGACCTTGAAAAGGTCTCCGTCTATATCGACCTTAAAGTCTCCTCCGCAAACCTGGGTAAAGCTGTCCGCGATTGAGAGTCCCAAACCGCTGCCTTCCGTGGACCGCGATTTGTCGCCCCTGTTGAAGCGCTGCATTATTTCTTCCACAGTAAAGTCCATTTCATAACCGGCTGTATTTTTAATTGTCGCCACTGCGGCGCCATTTCTGCTTTCTAGCTCTATGTAAACTCTGGTGCCCTGCAGAGAATACTTCAGCGCATTGTCGACAACATTCTGGAAGACGCGGTACAGTTTTTTTCCGTCGGCTGTTATATTGCAGGGAGCCTCCGGTAATCTGGGTTTCAGGGCAAGCCCCGATTTCTCTATATCGCTGCCCATATCTGCAAGAGTCTGTTCTATCAGCCGTTTCAGGTCGATTCTTTCAAATTCGACAGCCATGTTTCCGCTTGTGCTTTTTGCCAGGTCGAACAGGTCCGACACGGTATGCTTGAGGCGGTTGGATTTGTCCACAAGTATCTTTACGTAATCCCTTGCCGTATCCGAAAGACCTTCCTCATTGGATAGCAGGTCGGCATAACTGATAATCGACGTAAGAGGCGTCTTGAGATCATGTGAAACATTGGTTATGAGCGCAATTTTCATGCGTTCGGACTTCATCTGCTCTTCCAGGCTTTCGTTGAAACCCTTGTTTATCTCCTCGAAGGTTTTCCTGCTGCCTTTGACGAACCAGTAAACCAGGCCTGCTTCAAGCAGCGGCGGAACAATGCAAAGGAAGGTTCCCGATGCAAAAAATAAGAATGTTGCCAGTACCATAAGAAAGCTTGAGCATATAAAGAGGAGCTGCCTGTAGAACAGCGACTTAGTCAGCGGGTAATTGGAAAATTTTCTCCCGTCGAACAGGCTTTTTAGAAAATCGTAAACAAAATAGCCTGCGAGGTATATGAGACTATGTCTCAGGAACGTGTGCGCCTTGAGCTTGCGTACAAGGGAAAGGAGCAGGAACGCGGTGATAGCAAACGCGCCGGCTGTTACGAGCCCCACATAAGTCATGGAGACTATTTGTGCGGTATTCAGTTGTGCCTGCCTGACGTGATCCATATAGGGCGCTCCGAGGATGAGCTTTGACCAGATGAACGGGATTAAAATAAAGAAAGCGATCTGCAAGTCCGAGTATACGGCGTTGAGACCGGAGGCGTGAAGCTCGTTATCGCCGTTCTTTCTACCTGCAACTGCGGCAAGGTATGCAAAAAGCAGCAGCTCAAGTATAAACCCGGCAACGAAGGCAATTGCAACAGGCTTCAGCCTGTCGGAAGTATACTGCCAGTCGTTCTGCTTTGTCTCCATGAAACTGTTCGGGAAAGCTATGTAGACTGTAGAGTATGAAGGCAGATCGTATATACCGTATGCGTTGAGGGCAGGCCGGGGATTTGCATTCTGTCCTGACCACCAGTTGCCGCTTTCGTATGCATAGTAGGATGTATCATACCGGGCAAAAAACTCTTTGTCTGTATTCTGGACATTTGTCCAGGTATTTTCGGCGTCACTCATATAGTAAAAGAAAGGAACATTTTCAACGGGCGAAACTTTATTTTCCAGAGTGTCGTTTGCGAATGCGAGCGCCTTCTCGGCTTCATGCTCGAAACTCGTGCTGTCCTTGTATTTCTCCACAAACAGGCTATCGATTTCGAAGCCCTGGAAATAAACATATTGCACAAAAATCACCTGCGCTGTGAACAGGAGCACCAATAGAATGAATGCTATGGCTTTTGTTGCCGGATTTCTGCTAAACCTTCTCAATTTTGTATCCAATACCCCACACCACCTTCAAATAATTAGGTTCTTTAGGGTTAATCTCAATTTTTTCCCGGATGCGCCTTATATGGACCATTACGGTGTTCTCAACCGAGTAGGCGATCTCGCTCCAGACGGCTTCGTATATTTTTTCCGCCGAAAATACGATGCCTGCGTTCGACATAAGCAGCTCAAGTATTCCGTACTCTTTTGCGGTTAGCCTGACCTGCTCGCCGTCCACTGTAAGCTGCTTTGTATCCGTATCGAGGCAAAGCCCGCCTACACGTATCCGTGTCAACTTCTCGCCGCTGTCTATGTCACCGAATTTCATATAACGACGCAGCTGGCTTTTGACACGCGCCATCAGCTCCTGCGGATTGAACGGCTTGGTAACGTAATCATCGGCCCCCATCGACAAACCGAGTATTTTATCGCTGTCCTCCGATTTTGCCGACAGTATGATTATCGGAATGTTCTTCTTTTCCCGGATCTTCAATGTGGCGGAAAGACCGTCGAGCTTCGGCATCATTATGTCCAGCAGTATCAGCTGGATGCTTTCCGTCATGACCTTGTCGAGAGCGTCCAGCCCGTTATATGCTTTTGAAACCTCATAGCCTTCACGTGAAAGGTGTTTTTCAAGAGCGTTGGATATCTCCCTGTCGTCATCCACTACAAGAACCCTTGCCTTGTCCATATTTCGCACCCCCCTTCCCGAACCTTATCCTAATCCTAGTGCAGGATTCTTAAATCCAATTTGATGTAAATCTTAACATTTTCTTAAATAACATCGTACCGATATGGCATTAACATGTCGACAACAGGATTGACATGCTAGACCGGCTAACTCCATATTTTATGCTAAAGCAGCTAAACCTATAAAAAAATAATAACATAAATTCATACGGTTAATGAAATACAATCGACCATAAATCTCAAATAATACCTACGATAAATGACTTTCCGAACGGTTAAAATAATCGGAGACCAGAACTTCGGAGGTATCTGATGGGCTTTCTTTATATCTTGCTGTTGATTTTGCTCGCGGCAATAATGCTTGTATTTGCCGCTGCTTTAAAAATTGCATTTACGCTGGATACAAGAAAAGAAAATATGAAACTGGTGTTGTTCTGGTTGTATCCTTTCATAAAGGTCACTGCGGAGGGAAGCATGATGTCTCCTCTGCTGACCGTATATCTTTTTAAAAAGAAGATATATGGCGGTCTGATGGCCGCCAAGGGGCAAACCGGCCGCAGGACCGGTATTATCAAGGCCGCAAGCGCTTCGGATATCCGGATGGATATAGATTACGGCTTCCGGGATCCTTATGTAACGGGTATAACCTGCGGTTCAATCAATGCGGTATCGGAAATCGCAGATTTCGTTGAATTGAGCCAGAACCCCGATTTTGTAACCGATGAGGATTATATCTGCCTGGATGCTACAGCCAAGGTCAATATCGGCAATACGATATTGAATTACCTGAAGGGGAAGGCAGGCAGGCGATGAAAAGGCAGGATAAGTAAACAAACCGACCAAGTAAAAGGAGGAGCAAAAAATGGATCAGAACACGACCGACACATTGAATCAGAATGTAGACATGCTATTTAGCAATCTGGAGAATTTTACGCAGAACGAGGGCGTTATCGGAAAGCCTGTCGTACATGAGGATAAGACCTTTCTGCCCGTGGTATCGGTAACGCTGGGATATGGCGGGGGCAACTCGGCAAGCAAAGCTCAGCCCGGCGATACCGGAGCTTCGGGTGGAACACTCGGCAGCATGGCCGGGAAAATGTCAGGCGGCGCACTTGGCCTCGGTGCCAAGCTGTTTACGGAAGCAATCATCGTAATAGACAAGACGAAGGACAATGTCACGCTGCTGCCCATCAACGCTGCCGCAAGCAGCCAGCTTGCCGACAAGATACCGCAGATAATATCAGGTATGAACATGAAGCAGGGCGGCCAGTCGAATCAGCAGGGAGGGTCACAGGGACAGGGCAATACCCAGGGCCAGGGCGGCTCCCAGAGTCAGGGCACTACCATGTAACACTTTATCAGAAGGCGCATTACAGTAAGTACATTATAAACAAGTACCGAAGGCTCAAACGGAGCCCGGGTTTGGGGAAAGAGCCTGAATGCCAATTGAACTGAAACCTGTCGGATTGACGGGAAATCGTTCGGCTTCAGGCTCTTTTTAGATTCGAAGAGGATGATGAACGATGTCAAAGATATACCGGAAAACTGACCTGAAGCATTTCGATGTGATCGGCGACATACACGGCTGTTACAACGAGCTTGCCGGGCTTTTGGTAAAGCTGGGCTATTCCGTGGACCGGGATATGGAAAGGATCAGCGGTGTTCCCGAAGATCGCAGGCTTGTATTTCTCGGCGACTTTACCGACAGGGGACCGGAGCCTGTAAAGGTGTTGAGACTTGCAATGGACGCCGTCGAAACGGGATTTGCATTATCAGTGCGCGGGAACCATGAGGAGAAAATACTGCAAAAGCTTATTAAAAACACGCCCGCAAAAGAGGAGGTAATGGAAACGCTTGATGCGATCCGAAAAGAGGGAGAGGAATTCGTTGGCAAAGTCAAGAAATTCATCGCAGATCTCCCGTACGTAATTCTTTGCGGGGAATGTGTCCTTATCGCGCACGCGGGGCTGAAGGAGGAATTCCAGGACGTCGAAACGCGCGATCCTAAAAGGCTCGGTAAGATAAAGTCTTTAACCATCTACGGAGACATCACGGGGAAAAAGCTTCCCGATGGAAAACCCGAACGACTCGACTGGGCTTCTGCCTACAGGGGGGAGAAGACGGTCATATATGGCCATTCAATCGTCGGCGAAGCAATTTGGAGAAACAACACCATCAATATCGATACGGGGTGTTTCGAAACTGGAGTCCTTACAGCCGTAAGGATGCCCGAAGAAGCTATCGTCTCCAATACCCTGGACTGTCCCGGTTGACTTATTCCGCTCTGCTGGTACAATGGAGTTAAGAGCTTTACAGCAGTATCGGAGGAGGTCGTTATATGCATTGCAGGTATTCATTCGTGTGTGATGCCGCAAATATATCGCAGACAGGGAATCTGAATGTTCTCGGCATCTTCAGGAATATCAACTCAGCCAAATTTCCATGCCAGCATCCCAGATTTACATATGTCGCGAATATAGAATTCCATCGTTCCGAAACGGGAAAGCATTCTTTCAGGATTAATTTCATAGACGATGATGGAAAAGAAATTATAAGTCCGCTGACAGGCGAAATAGAGGTTAGCTCCTCCAACAGGTCGGCCAATATACTTGTCGAACTTGCAAACATACAATTCCCTAAAGCGGGGGTCTATGAGATCGACCTGACACTGGACAACCAGCATGTTACTACTGAAAGCATAAATATCGTACAGGTGGAATAAAAGTATACCTGCGGAAAAGGGGCTAATAATCCATGCTCTACAGAAAAATGGGTAAAACGGGCGATGAGGTTTCGATTCTGGGGTATGGCTGCATGCGCTTCCCCCAGATAAACGGCAAAATAGATGAAGAGCGGACGCGACGCCAGATAATCCAGGCAATTGATAGCGGCGTGAACTATTTCGATACGGCATGGATATACCACGGCGGCAGAAGTGAAACGATACTCGGCGACATATTAGCCGAAGGTTACAGGGACAAGGTCAGAATAGCAACCAAGCTGCCGCTTTACCTGGTCAATTCGAAAAGCGACATGGAGGAGCTCCTTGATAAGCAGTTGAAAAAACTGAGGACGGATCACATAGACTACTATCTGCTCCACGCCGTAAATGACATTGGAAGCTGGGAGAGGCTCAAAAGGCTGGGAGTGCGGGAATTTGCCGAACAGGCTAAAAAAGACGGCAGGATCCGTTGGTTCGGCTTCTCATACCATGGCGACAAAGAGGATTTCAAAGCCATAATCGACGATTATTCCTGGGACATGTGCCAGATACAATACAATTACATCGACGAAAGCTTCCAGGCCGGCAGGGAAGGCCTCGAATACGCTGCCTCCAAAGGAATCGGCTTAGTGATAATGGAGCCCTTGAGGGGCGGTAAGCTTGCCGGCAGGATGCCGCAGGAGATTCGCAATATATGGGACACGGCAGGTACAAAAAGGACAGCCGCGGATTGGGCATTACGCTGGCTTTGGAATCAACCGGGTGTTTCGGTGGTGCTTTCGGGAATGAGCGAGGAATCCCAGATAGAAGAAAATACAAAGCTGGCGGGAGAGGTACTGCCCGGATCTCTTTCTTCGGAAGAGCTGGAATTATACGATAAAGTCAGGCGTGAATTTTACACTCTCATGCGCGTCGGCTGTACGGGCTGCGGTTATTGTATGCCTTGCCCGGCCGGCGTCGACATACCGTTCTGCTTCAGCTATTACAATACCAGGCATTTTTTCAATGCGAAACGCGCGCAGTTCCAGTACCTCGCGTTCGCGGGGGGACTTTACGGGAGCAGACCTTCTTATGCCTCCATGTGCAAGCAATGCGGGAAATGTGAAAAAGTATGTCCGCAGCATCTTCCGATCAGGGAAAAACTCAAAGAGGTATCGGCCGATATGGAGCCTCGCGTTATACGTCCGGCGCTGTGGCTCGTCAGAAAATATTTCAAGCTGCGCGGCAGACGTAAAGGGCAGAACCCGAGATAGCTCCCGCAGTTTATTTGAACCCTGTCGCCCACGCTGCGCTTCTGCTGATCAGTTTCCTGTACACAGGCTCGAGGAAGGTTTCGAGGTTGTGCCCTGGAGACAGGTATACCACCCTTCCCATACCGTAGACGTGCGCCCATGCGGCCGGCCATTTCCGGCCCTCGGATTCGTATTCGAGAAGTATGGACGTGTCTGTAAAATCGTCCATATCAAACATGTAAGGTTCCTCCAGGACCGAGAAGCTTTTGATGCCGTCCGTAATCACGTGACCTGGAAAGGCCGGAGTATAGGTTAGTACCTTCTGCTCGGGATGTCCGGTGAATTTGCCGCCGTGCAGCTGTGCAAGCTCGTAGCGGCCGCATAGTGAGATGCCGTTGTGAATCGACAGGAGTCCTCCTCCATGGGCGACATAAGACAACAGCCCGACCGCCTGTTCATCGCCAAGCTTGTCATCCCAGCAGTCCGTAAACGAGATGCAGAGATCGAAGGCTTTCAAGCTTTCCTCTTTGAAGCTGTCATAATCCTCCGTAATCTCCATCTCAAACTCGTCGAGTATGTCCGAAAGCTCCCTGTCCGGACCGCTAAGCGGATGATATTTCATTTTCCCGTTATCGCCTATCAGGATCGCCTTTTTATTCTTCATCTATTCTGTGGCTCCTTTTACCGATACATTACTGCGCCCGGTTAAATCATACCTTATAGTATTTCCAGATATGGCACAAATAGCTATATAATAAAATATCGAATACATTGAAATTTCGGATAAGGGAAAATTATTGTTGTATATTGACAAAGTTAAAAAATATAATTACTATATAACATATAGGAATTGTAATATTAATTATTGATACGGCTTGCAAAGGTGATGAAATATGAAGCTCTCTACAAAAGGAAGATACGGGCTTAGGGCAATGCTTGACCTGGCTGTCAACTCAGTTGGCGATCATGTTTCGCTGTACAATATTGCCGAACGGCAGGAAGTATCCGAGAATTATCTTGAGCAGGTCTTTTCGACATTAAGGAAGGCAGGTCTCGTAAAAAGCGTGAAAGGTGCGCAGGGAG
This sequence comes from Bacillota bacterium, assembly GCA_023412915.1. Lineage (GTDB taxonomy): Bacteria > Bacillota > Clostridia > Acetivibrionales > DTU013 > JAEYOM01. The sequence continues at coordinate 211,016 of JAEZRE010000017.1, read as the reverse complement.
GCTATATACTGGCGAACCAGCCTTCGAAAACAACGGTGGGAACAATTCTCAGGGCGCTTGAGGGAGATCTTGCGGTAGTGGATGAAGAAAAGGAAAAATCAGCCGGCAATCTTATAATCAGATGCATAAAGGATAAAGTCTGGGACAGGATGAACGAAAGTCTCAACAGTGTGGTCGACTCGATCACCTTGGAGGATCTGCTGCTGAATTATAAAAAGATGGAGGGCGGCAATAATGAAATGTATTTTATTTGACTTATATATTCTAAAGCCTACTAAATATATATGTATACTTAAAAGAATCTGAAAAAATTAGCAAAGAAGATAATCGGCGAAATAAACATATAAAGGAGAAATATTTTATGGGCGAGAGAAAATTGGGCTTTGATACATTACAGGTACACGCAGGACAAAAACCGGATCCGGCCACCGGCTCCAGAGCCGTTCCGATATACCAGACCACTTCTTACGTATTCAGGGATACGGAGCATGGCGCAAATCTTTTTTCACTCAAGGAGCCCGGCAATATCTATACCAGGATAATGAATCCTACAAGCGACGTATTCGAACAGAGGATAGCCGTGCTCGAAGGGGGCGTTGCGGCGCTTGCAGTCGCATCGGGTTCGGCGGCGATAACCTACTCGGTACTGAATATCGCAGGCGCGGGCGACGAGATAGTTTCCGCAAGCACGCTGTATGGCGGAACCTACAACCTGTTCTCCGTAACGCTGCCGAAGCTTGGCATAAAAACGACCTTTGTCGATCCGGACGAACCGGAGAATTTCAGGAAGGCGATTAATGAAAAGACCAAGGCGTTGTATATTGAAACCATCGGAAACCCGGGTATCAACATTGTCGACATCGAGGCGGTCGCTAAAATCGCACATGAGAACGGAATCCCGCTGATTATCGATAATACGTTCGGAACACCTTATCTTATCAGGCCTATGGAATTCGGAGCGGACATCGTTGTTCACTCTGCGACTAAATTCATTGGCGGACATGGAACATCGATCGGCGGTGTAATAGTCGATTCGGGCAAATTCGACTGGGCCGCAAGCGGCAAATTCCCGGGCCTTACGGAACCCGACCTGAGTTACCACGGCATCAGTTATACCAGAGATGTAGGCGCGGCAGCATTTATTATTAAAGCCAGAGTGCAGCTGCTAAGGGATACAGGCGCGGCGATAAGCCCGTTCAATTCCTTCCTGCTTATTCAGGGACTGGAGACACTGTCGCTGAGGGTGGATAAGCATGTCTCAAACACAAGGAAGGTAGTAAATTTTCTGAGCGGAAACCCTCAGGTATCCTGGATCAATTATCCCGAGATAGAAGGCAATAAGTACCATGAGCTTGCTAAAAAATATCTGCCGAAAGGGGCGGGTTCGATATTCACATTCGGTGTAAAGGGTGGACTGAAGCCTGCTGTCAAATTCATCGACAGCCTGGAGATATTCTCACAGCTGGCAAATGTGGCTGATGCAAAGTCACTTGTGATACATCCCGCATCAACCACCCATTCGCAGCTGAACGAGGAGGAGCAGAAGGCGGCCGGTGTTACGCCCGACCAGATCAGGCTCTCGATCGGCATTGAAGACCCGGACGATCTGATATATGACCTGGACCAGGCCTTGAAAAAAGCGGCTGCCGTATGAAGCCCGACTGATGAACCTGCAGCATTAACCTGCCGGATATGTAAATCAGTGTAAGAATGAGTTATTATAATATAAAAGGTGGTATCAATACTCCTGATAGGGTTTACAGGAGTAAAAACAAGGAGGATTCACAATGTCGAAAGTATATAAAAGTCTGACTGAATTGATCGGAAATACGCCCCTTTTGGAGCTTTCCAACTATAACAAAAAGAATGGACTCGACGCCAGGGTTATCGCAAAGCTCGAATATTTCAATCCGCTCTCGAGCGTTAAGGACAGGATAGGCTATGCAATGATAAAGGATGCGGAGGACAGGGGAGTAATCAACAAGGATACCGTCATTATCGAGCCGACGAGCGGCAACACCGGGATCGCGCTTTCATTCGTCGCCGCCTCAAAGGGATACAGACTTATAATCACGCTGCCCGAAACGTTCAGCATAGAAAGAAGGAATCTGATGAAGGCGCTTGGCGCAGAGCTCGTGCTGACGCCCGGTGCGGAGGGCATGCCCGGCGCGATCAAGAGGGCAAAGGAGCTTGCGGCCGAGATACCGAATTCTTTCATACCCCAGCAGTTTGAAAACCCCGCAAATCCTGAAATTCACAGAAAGACTACTGCTGAAGAGATTTGGAGGGATACCGACGGACAGGTCGATATCTTTGTTGCCGGCGTAGGTACCGGGGGTACTATTACGGGAGTTGGCGAAGCTCTGAAGCAGAAAAAGCCAGGTATTAAAATTGTTGCAGTAGAGCCGTTCGATTCGCCCGTATTGTCCGGCGGAAACAAGGGACCGCACGGACTGCAAGGCATAGGCGCAGGCTTTGTGCCGGCTGTGCTGAACAGGGATATCCTTGACGAGATTATTACGGTGAAAACCAATGAAGCCTTTGAAGCGGCCAGAGGCCTTTCAAAGACAGAGGGTCTGCTTGTCGGGATATCTTCGGGCGCCGCGGCATTTGCAGCCACCCAGCTCGCAAAACGCCCTGAAAATAAGGGAAAGAACATCGTCGTTCTGCTTCCGGATACAGGCGAGCGTTATTTGTCAACAAAGCTTTTCGAGGAAGAATAGAGTCTGACGTATAATTATCGGGCGGAGATTATCTTCGCCCGGTTTTTTAACATCGGGTAGATTGCTGCGAATACCTTGTTAAATTGACTGGCGCTCAGCTCCTCGAACCTGTCTTCCGGCCTTTTTGAGATGCTGAATGTCTTGCAGATTTGTTCCAGTTGGATTGATACGGATCATCCGCTTTTTATTTTTGGTAAGCTCCATAACTTCTTCACAATTGTTTGCAATAATCAATTTACGGGAAGTTGTAAAAACCGTAAATACGATAGACTGCAAGCAATAGGAGAGGATGAAGCTTATGAATTGTCACGGTAATCACAATAACGGAAACAGTAATGGAAACGGGCATGGAAACGGGCATAAAGGCATATCCCACATGCTGATGATGGTGTTATGCTGCGGTGCACCGGTCCTGATACTGCTTTTGATACCATTTATCTCGAAAGTAGGTGGCACAGGCGTCTCAAGCGTTTTAGCGGGGATAGCACCGTTCCTTTGCCCATTGATGATGGTGTTCATGCTGCCTATGATGTTTAAGGGCGGTAGAAACGCTGGCAATACGGAAAATGCAACCTTGGTGAAGCAGGAGCAGACAGAAGATGGAAATCTGGATAACAAAGTATAAAGCGATTGATATAACTATCACTTTTCAAGGATGACGCTGAAGAGTGTGCCTAATACCAGTCCCGCCGCTACTTCCCATGTTAAAGCCTTTTTAGAGCATAACCTATTGGCATGGGGCAGGACCTCGGACAGGATTATATATGCAATGAGGCCAGCCGCGAATGCAATGCTGATGGATAATGCGTACGGTATCAGGTTTTCAACGGCCCGGCCTATAAGTGAACCGATTCCCATAGGTACGGATATCAGCAATGAAATCAAGAAAACAGTCGATTTTTTTAGCCCGGATTCTTTGAAAAACACTCCGAGAGCAATGCTTTCGGGTATTCCGTGAAGTATAAGGGCGGCCATAAGCAGCAAGCCAGCTCTCAGCGAACTGTCGAAAAGCGCGCCCAGCGCCATGCCCGAGGGTACATTGTGTAATCCGATGCCCACAGACATGATAATGGATGAATGCAGCGATTTGTTTTTTCTCGAAGCACTGTGGTCTAAATGCGTTTTATCAAGCAATTTATTGAACAGATAGGAAATCAACAGGCCTGACGATAGTCCGAGTACGGAGGAAATGGGGCTGCCGCTTTTAAACGATTCCGGCAGGAAATCCACCATCACTAGTGCAAGCATAAACCCGCCGAGTATTCCCAGGATGACTCCTTTGAGATTATCCTTTTTTCCTATAACCGAGTATGCCAGAAAAATTCCTGCAGACGTACCCAACAGCGCCGTCATTGTACCTATTGCAGCCGAAAAAAGAAATTGGTACGGCAAATTGTTCATTGGTACAGGCCTTTCTATTACAAATATATAAGAATTATTTACCGGTTTTGATGATTTTATTAAGTATATAGTAGTCGTGGTCTGGAATATTTACAAACCATGCCGACGTCGAAGCATTGACCGCCAAGGATACGGCGACACTGCTCAAGATTGCGGGAGGGGAATGGAACTGGACCAGAAGGGCTGTCATAGTGGAGGTAGACGGATACAGGATTGCCGCGTCGATGACTGCAAGACCACACGCCGGCAGAGACGATAAACCTGCGGACAGAGTAGTGAGCAACCGGAGCGGAGGTTTTGGGACGGGGACCAATTTCGATAAAGTCAAAGGGAATGATATGGATGGGCATTTTGATCTGTATTTCCTGAACAGCAGAACGCATTACTCGAACGAGGAGGATGCAAAGCACAATGCAATGATACAGAAAGCCTATCAATCGGATAAATAAGAGGGATATTATCGGGCGGCTTCAGCTGCCTTTTTTTTCGGACTACAGACCTGTTTACAGATTGTTTACAGTACGTTCATTTTCCAAAGACCCATTCTACACAAGTTCTTCAAGTTTGTTTGGTAACTTTGAAGTATGACTTGGACCGAGGGGGAATTAGAAGTGACAGATGCCAAAAGTAAGGTTAGCAGAATCACACTACTGATAAGTATCTTTTTATTGTCGGTTTCACTGTTTGTTTACCAGGTAACGCTCACAAGATTATATTCAGCGATTTTATCATACCATTATGTATTTCTTACAACGTCATTTGCTATTTTAGGGCTTGGTATAGGAAGTATTTTTGCTTACAGGATGCGATCCCGAAATAAGAAGATCGGTGCAAAAGCAAAGCGGGGTATTGTTCCTAAAGACAACATGAATATAAAGCATCAGGTAAATAAGGGCTCAATTATCCTTGCAGCAAGCTACATCGTGGTTTTTGTGGTTAATTACATGCTTCCGTTCGTCAATAGTACAATCGTATATATTTTACTCGGCACTATACCGTTTCTTGTCGGCGGATATTTATATTCCATACTGTTCACTGAATTTTCTGAAATAAGCGGGAAACTGTATTTCGCGGATCTCATTGGCTCGGGAGCGGGAAGTGCGGCAGTTATACTTCTTCTAAATAACGCAGGTATGCTGAAAACAGTAATAGCCATATGTGTAATTTCACTTATCCCTGCCTTGATCCTGCCGGCTTCAGGTTGGGTTGCCAGGTCTTTGGGATATGCCTTTCCGTTAGTTCTTATTGCAGGTTTATTTTTACCGCCACAGTATATAAACACCATCGAAAAAAACTTTCAAGGAATAAGCAGCAACCCTGAGAAGACAATAATGAGCCTGCAGAAATCCGGGATGCCTTCTGAAATTGTATTTTCCAAGTGGAATGCATTTTCCCGAACCGACCTGATCAAACTGCTGAACCAGCCTGATGAGATGGTTCTGACTATCGACGGATCTGCCAATGCTCCTATGTATGAATTCAATGGAGACATTAAAAGCCTTGATAAATTTAAGGTGGCCACTGCTTATCTGCCATTTGCCATAGGGAGTAACGCAAAAACCCTTTTGATTGGGGCGGGAGGAGGTAAGGATGTCCTATATGCGCTTGCCGGGGGCAGCAAGGATATCAGTGCGGTAGAAATCAATACTTCAAGTATCGACGCAGTGAAGGCCTATGGTGCGTATAACGGCAATATATACAATAGACCGGAAGTAAAGGTATTCGGAGAGGATGGACGCAATTTTGTCAAAAGTACCAAAGACAAGTTCGATATGATATTCCTGTCACTTGTCATGACAAATACATCCCAGGGAATGGGTTATGCCTTGTCCGAGAATTACATTTATACCGTAGAGGCTGTCGAAGACTATCTTAATCACTTGAACAACAATGGCAGACTGGTTTTTTCGGTACATGACCAGGATGACTTAAGCAAAATCGTCGCTACTGCCATAGAAGCTTTGAAATCAAGAGGCGTTCCGGTAAAGGATGCCCCCAGGTATCTGGCGATTTTTACAAAATACATGCCGGAACAGACTGGCGTGACACACGTGCATAATCCGGTGGTTATCGTTAAAAACAGTCCCTTTACAGAAAGTGAGAGCCAGCAACTGCTGGATACGGCAAAGAAGACAGGCAACGATGCGATGTATACGCCTCTTCTGTTTGAACAGGGAGTTCTTCACCATCTACAGGAGCAGCATATTTCCATGGCCGATTATATCAACGGTTTCAGCACGAACGTGACGCCAGCGACGGATGATAACCCTTATTTCTATAACTTCGAAAAAGGTATACCAAATACTCTTCCATTGATACTGATAGTAATAGTTATAGGCAGCATAATACTGTTTACTCCGTTCGTATTAACCGAAGGAAATGCCAAACCCTCCATGTATTTCAGCCTGCTCGGCATCGGTTTCATGATGATAGAGGTTCCATTGATACAGAAGTTCATATTATACCTGGGCCATCCTGCGCTTGCATTCACTTATGTACTTGCAGCCCTGCTTGTGGGAGGCGGCATAGGAGGTTATTTCAGCAGTTCCAGATTCTTTAACAGACAATTAAAAGCCCTTTATCTGCCTCCGTTTATGGTCGCTATTATAAATATTGTCCTGATTCTGACTTTGGGATTCGTCTTCCAGAGCACATCAAATTTTGGACTCACAGGCAGGATCATTATAGCTTCGGTTCTTGTTATGATACAGGGTTTCTTTATGGGCATGCCATTTCCCAGAGGACTAAAGCTGATCGGCAAAACCGGCAAGAGAGAAATAGTTCCAATAATGTGGGGCATAAATGGTGTAGCTTCAGTGGTTGGCTCGGTATTATCGGTCATTTTATCCATGACCATAGGATTCACAGGAGCGCTGATAGCGGGAGCCGCTGTTTATATTGCCGTAAGCCTGTTCAGGTCAATATGATATTTCCGGTCAAGTCGGTCAAACTTGACCGGAAATAAGGCGCAAAGGACGTCCGGCAGTATCGCCGGGTTGTTGTCAAAGCGCAAATAAGATATAATAAGTGCTGATTGACAGCCTGGCGCATTCTGGCTGATTTGGCAGCGCACGCCACTCAATATTGTCATCGGAATGGAATGCTTGCAATGGAAACTAATATAGTACACAAGAGTAAATACAAGATCGGATACAGTGACGTCGATTTCAAAAAAGAGCTGAAGCTTAGTTCTCTATTCGGATTTTTTCAGGATACCGCGGGCGCGGCGGCTGAGAAGCTCGGGGCAGGGATAGTAACGCTTTCGGAAAAATATTCGGTAGCCTGGATATTGACGCGTATCAAGGCGGTTATAGATAGGATCCCCGTGATTGATGAAGAGATTACCGTGGAGACCTGGCCGCACCGGCCGGGCAGGCTGGAGTTCGAGAGAGATTACCTGGTCAGGGACGCCTCAGGGAACGCGATAGTGAGAGCTGTTTCGAACTGGGCGCTCATGGATATCAATACGCGCGAGCTCAGACGCGCTGATCTGATACATATCGATTACCCTCCGTTCATCGATGAGCATGCGCTGGACAGCAAGCCGGGCAGGCTCAAGCCGGCAGGACAGCCGGAAGAAGTCTACAAAAAGGTCATTGGCTACAGTGACGTGGATTTCAACGGGCATGTAAACAATACAAGGCATATCGACTATACGGTGGACTGTTTCCCTGTGGAAAGCCATAAACAATACCGGATCGGTGCCATAGAGGTAAATTACATAAAGGAAGCGTTCCCCGGGGACACTCTGGTAATGTACAGGGACATTTCAGCCATGGATTCCGACATAGTATACATCGAGGGCGTCGGTGAAAGCGACGGTAAAACCGTATTCAGGGCGCAGGTCGGGGTGGCCGCGAGATAGTGTCGTGGGTTTCCAAACGGACTTTTATGGTATATTTTACTTGCGCTTATTTAAATGCTATCAATATTGCAAAGTAATAGCAATTTAAGTATAATTGGCATGACAGAAAACGTTGTAAAAATTAAACAATATATAAATAACTATACTCAGGAGGTAATTATGAATAAAGCCGATCAATTGACTGTAAATACTCTGAGGCTGCTGGCTGCGGAAGCGATCCAGAAGGCTAATTCGGGACATCCGGGCCTTCCTATGGGAGCGGCTCCGATGGCTTATACACTTTGGGCAAAAAATCTCAAACACAACCCCGCGGATCCCGACTGGGATGACCGCGACCGATTCATATTGTCGGCAGGGCATGGTTCCATGCTTATCTATTCGCTTCTGCATCTCTTCGGATACGGACTCAGTATAGACGACCTCAAGAATTTCAGGCAGGCGGGCAGCCTCACGCCCGGCCACCCCGAATACGGACATACAAAGGGCGTAGAAATAACTACCGGACCTCTGGGCCAGGGCATGGCAAACGCTGTCGGCATGGCCATGGCTGAAGCTTATCTCGCAAAAAAATTCAACAAGCCGGGTTTCACTTTAGTTGACCATTACACTTACGCTATCGCAGGAGACGGCTGCATGATGGAGGGCATCGCATCCGAGGCAGCTTCACTGGCCGGCACGCTGGGACTTGGAAAGCTTATCGTCCTTTACGATTCGAACAATATAACAATCGAAGGTTCTACCGACATAGCCTTCCGCGAAGATGTCGCCAAGCGTTTCGAAGCTTATGGCTGGCAGACCATTACCGTAGAAGACGGCACGAACATAGATGAGATCGACAAGGCTATCAAAGCCGCAAAGGCCGAAAATAACAAGCCTACGCTGATCAAGGTCAAAAACCAGATCGGTTACGGCTGCCCGTCCAAACAGGGCAAATGCTCCGCTCACGGCGAACCGCTCGGAGCAGACAACATAAAGGCTACAAAGGAATTTCTCGGCTGGGATTATAGCGAGGAATTTCACGTGCCAGCAGAGGTTGCCGACTCCATGCAGAAGTTCCGCAAGGATGCCGAGGTTAAGGAAAATGACTGGAACAACCTGCTGAAAGCATACAGGAAGGAATTCCCCGAGTTTGCTTCCGAGTGGGACGATTGGAAGAACAGGGACTTTGTCGCGGCTTTGCCGGAAGACAGCGCTTACTGGACATATGAGGGCAAGCCCAAGGCTACAAGGTCGTGCTCTGAAGAATCCCTGAACAGGATGGCGGCTATCGTGCCGAACCTGATAGGCGGATCTGCCGACCTCGCACCCTCGAACAAATCCTATATGAAGGGCAGGGGAGATTTCTCCACCGAAGACAAGAGCGGCTCCAACCTGCACTTTGGCGTACGCGAGCACGCAATGGCTGCCATAGCTAACGGCATAGCCGCACACGGCAGGCTCAAGCCCTATGTTTCCACCTTCTTTGTATTCTGCGATTACATGAAGCATTCGATGAGGCTTTCAGCCTTGATGAAGCTGCCCGTAACGTATATACTGACACACGACAGCATCGGCGTTGGAGAAGACGGGCCTACGCATCAGCCGATCGAACAGCTGGCATCTCTTAGGAGCATTCCCGGCTTTGTAGTTTTCAGACCGTGTGATTCAAAGGAAACTGCTGCAGGCTGGTATGCGGCTATGTCGAGGAAGCACTCCCCGATGGCGCTCGTCCTTACAAGGCAGAACCTTCCGCAGCTTGATATGACTGGTGTGAACGCAATGAAGGGCGCCTATACGATCCTTGATTCCGGAAAGAAGCCGGAAATAATACTTATGGCGTCCGGATCCGAAGTACAGCTCGTATACGAAGCCGGAAAACAGCTTATAGACCGCGGCGTAGCAGCACGAGTCGTAAGTATGCCCTCCTGGGAACTGTTTGAGGAACAGGATGCCTCCTATAAGGAATCCGTACTTCCCTCCGGCGTTGATAAGCGCCTTGCGGTAGAAGCGGCTTCTTCCTTCGGATGGCACAAATACGTAGGCCTGAAGGGCGATATAATCTCCATAGACCATTTCGGAGAATCCGCTCCTGCGGAACTGTTGTTCAAAAAGTACGGTTTCACTGTGGAGAACGTCCTGGAAAAGGCTAACAAGCTTCTTAAATAAGATACCTTTAAATGAAATTGAAATAAAAAAGGTGCACTGCCGCGTCGGTAGTGCACTCTTTTTTACGGGTTTAAATTTATGAGGGGACTTGTCAAGTCTACTGTCATTTATACACTTATGTCGATAGTTCCGCCCTTATGCGGTGTAATGGAGTTTTCCATGATTCTGGCGTTTGTACTTTGAAAACCCTGGAGCAGTGCCGACATGGATTGAGCGTCCTGACTCAGGGATTTTTTCAGAGTGGCGATGCCGATCGCCTGGCGTATGCTGCCAATACTTTGCTGCATACTGTTGTTGATTTCCACGGAACCACCTCCAGAATAATGATTATACAAGAATTATACCATTTACCAGTCCCGAGTTAAATGGGACGATAGAACCATATTGCCGTGTTGACACAATATGGCTGACGAGGTTAATATTAGGATAAATATTTGTATGGACCGGCTCTCTGCTTTGAATTGCCGGTTGGAGAATGCGATTGGGAAGGGATCGTTGACATGAAAAAGAAATTGATCATTATGATTTCGGTCGTCCTGATAGTGCTTTTAGCGGGGGGAACAGCGGCATTCCTTCTTCTTGGAGACAGAAACGGCGAAGAGGATGAATTTCTTCCGACCGCTGCGGATTCTGATGCTGCGGATTTTAATGTGAATGCGGTAAACTTGGAAGCTGAGAAGCTGACACTATATTTTTTCGGGCAGGAGATTCCCGTCACACAGGAGGTTCTGGGGGCAGTCAATAGCAAACTCAAGCGGAATATTAACACTGAAATTCAATTCAAGTTTATACTTGATATGCCGGACAAATATCTTGAAAAAATCAAGTCGGTCATATCGTCCGGGCTGCCCTGCGACGCCTTCTACTACTCCAGCGCGTCGGGGACCGGGCTGGAGACATTGGCTAACGAGGGCTATATAGCCGATCTGACCGAACTGTTCCCCCAATACGCGCCGAATTATTTCAAGCAGTTTTCGCGGGACGACATTGACGCTGCCAGGATAAACGGTAAAGTATATGCGGTGCCCGAAAGGATACCTGATGCCCATAGGAACTGCGCGATAGTGAGGCAGGATCTGATGGAGAAATATGATATCCCGGATATTAAAAGTTATGATGATTATGAGCTTTACTTAAAGACAATAAAAGAAAAAGAACCCAATATGCTTCCGATGAATTTCTTTGACACGTCTATACGACTGTTTGCGGATATGTACGGCTATGTGGTACTGGATTATGACTTGGGCCTTGTTTATAAATGGGACGACCCGGATGTAAAGATACAGGCATGGGAGCAGACGCCTGTATTCAAGGATTGTCTCAACAGGATAAAAAGCTGGCGCGATAAAGGCTATGTGATGAAAAGCGTAGGAATAGCCCAGCTTAATGTAAATATGATCACGAGCGGAAAGTGGGCGTCTTTTATTGGAGAAACGGGGGACCAGATCAGTTTTAATACTTTACTCCGTACAGGCGGTATCACTGAATGGAATTACAAGGCTTACCAGCTGCACGACGGTTATTCCGTAAGACTGAATCCGCTGAAAATAGGCATGGCGATAAACGCTAAATCCGCAAACGCGGAGAGGGTGCTCATGTTCATAGACTGGCTCGAGTCGTCGCAGGACAATTACGATCTCTACATGTACGGAATCAAAGGGAAGAATTACGTAGAAAAAGAAGATTATATAGAGCCTTTGGAAAAAATCAATGTGTTCTTCTATTGGGGCTGGAAAGAGCCTCTCAGGAATATCGACTACGAACGTGCAAACGCGCCTGGAATGAAAGAGGAAATGACGCAGTATTATGAATTAATTAAGGAAAAGACCAAATATTCTCCTCTCAACGGATTCAGGCCGGACTACTCGGGGGTCGGTCCGATAAAGGACTCGAGGCTGATATCATTTGCGGACATGGACCGGAACATATATTTGGGGGATTATGATGAGAGTAAAGTAGACGCCTACATTAAAAAGCAAAAGGATGCGGGTGTCGACAATATGATCGCCGAGGTACAAAGGCAGGCCGAAAGGTTCAGAGCCGCGCATTGAGGTGCCGGAGGAGTCTGTATTGACACAATATGGTTGGGACGGTAATATTAGAGTGCATACTTTATATAACCGGTGATTGCCAGCAGCCTGTAATGCGTATGGCCGGTACTGGGAGGGATTGTTGATATGAATAAGAAACTGATCATTATCATCTCGGTTGTCCTCATAGTGCTTATAGCGGGGGGGACTGCGGCATTCCTGCTCCTCAGGGACAGGAACGGCGGGGAGGATGAATTTCTTCCGACCGCTTCCGATTTTGAGATAGACGCCGGAAATCTAAAATTCACCGAGCTTACCTTCTATTTTTTAGGACAGGAAATCCCTACTGCTACGGAGGTTTTGCAGGCTGTCAACAGCAAGCTCAAGCAGGAAACTAATACTGAAATACATTTTAAATGTATTTACGAGCGACCGGAATATTATCTCGATAAAATCAAGTCGGACATAGCATCCGGTCTGCCTTGCGACGCCTTCCAATATTTCAACGGGTTCCCGGTTTCCATGGAAACATTGGCAAACGAGGGCTACGTGGCCGATCTGACAAAACTGTTCCCGCAGAGCGCTCCCAATTATTTTAGACAGTTTTCGCAGGATGATATCGACTCTATCAAGGTTAAAGGCAAGGTTTACGTAATACCGGCAAGGATACCTTTTGCGAACAGGGTCTGTGCAATAGTAAGGCAGGATCTGATGGAGAAGTACAATATACCGGAAATAAAGAATTACTCCGATTATGAAAATTACCTTGAAACTATAAAAGAAAAAGATCCCGATATTATCCCGATGAATTATTATGATACGACAGTAGGACTGTTTGCGGACGCGTACGGGTATGTGATTCTGGATTATCAATTGGGTCTGGTCTACAAATGGGATGATCCTGATGTGAAGATAATGGCATGGGAACAGACGCCTGTCTACAAGGATTGCCTCAACAGGATAAGAAGCTGGAAGGATAACGGCTATCTGATGAAAAACGGCAGAAACGTAGGTATAGCACAGATCGATCAAGGCATGCTCACAAGCGGAAGATGGTCTTCCTACATAGGCAGGCTCGGGGATCATTTCAACTATAACGCAATACTGCGTACGCAAGGTATAACCGAATGGAACTATAAACCTTATCAGTTGAATGATGGTTTTTCCGCCAGAATTTCTCCGATGGAAAACGGCACAGCGATAAATGCAAAATCCGCAAATGCGGAAAGAGTGCTCCTGTTCATCGACTGGCTGGAAGCCTCCCAGGAGAATTACGATCTATATATGTACGGGGTCAAAGGCAAGCATTATGTTGAAAAAGAAGATTATATAGAGCCTCCGGAGGGGGTAACCATGGAATATTCCTTCTTTAACTGGCCATGGAAGGCGCCTTTCAGAAATATCGACTACGAGCGTGCCAATACGCCCGGATTGAAAGGTGAAATAGCTCAGTATTATGATATAATTGAGAAAAAATCAAAATATCCTCCTCTCAACGGATTCGTTCCGGATTACTCGACTGTCGACTCGATAAAGACCTTGAGGCAGATATCGGTTTCGGATATGGATCGAAGCGTATACATAGGGGATTATGACGAAAGTAAAGCAGATGCGTTTATAAAGGACCAAAAGGATGCAGGCGTGGACAATCTGGTCGCCGAGGTGCAAAGACAGGCCGATCGATTCAGAAAGGATCGTTGACGCTTTTCAGAACAGGTTGTTGACGTATCGGGCGGGAGAACCAATTCTTATGAAAAAAGTTATTGCAGCAATGCTCATGTTTGTACTGGCGTTAACGCAGGCCGGCTGCGGGAGGACAGGGGGCACCATGTCTGCGGAAAAAACAGGTTTTAATATCGTTACATCGTTCTATCCGGTTTATATAGCAACGATCAATATAACAAGAGACATCCCCGGCGTTGCGGTAAGCAATATGACAAAACCCCAGACAGGGTGTCTGCATGATTACTCACTCAAGCCTGACGACCTCAAGACGCTTGAACAGGCCGACGCTTTCGTGATAAACGGAGCAGGAATGGAAGCGTTTCTGGAGGATGTTTTAAAACAGCGGAAGGATCTCAGGATCATTACGGCGGCGGAGGGCATTCCTCTCGTCAAGGACAGCGACGGAGTCGAAAACCCGCACGTTTGGGTCAGTATAACGAATGAGATCGCGTGTGTTGAAAATATCGCCTCTCAGCTTTCCGAGGCCGATCCGTCACATGCCGGGCAGTATTCGAAGAATAAGGCCGCATACGTTGAAAAGCTCGAGTCGTTGAAGGAAGAGATGCATAAGGAACTGGACGGCTTGAAGAACAGGGATATAGTCACTTTCCACGAGGCCTTTCCGTACTTTGCCCAGGAATTCAATCTGGACATAGCGGCTGTTGTGGAGAGGGAGCCCGGCACCGAACCGTCGCCCAAGGAGCTTGGAAGTATAATCGACATAGTAAAGAAGACCGGCAGCAGAGCTTTGTTCGCAGAGCCTCAGTATTCCTCGAAGGCTGCGGACGCCATCGCCCGTGAAACAGGCGCAAAGGTATATACGCTTGACCCCGCGGTAACCGGCGTTTCTGCTCCCGATGCGTTTGACGCCTACATCGAAACGATGCGGCAGAATGGCAGGACATTAAAGGAAGCATTGGAGTAAAGGAAGGCTATATGACGACAAACCATAATAATCCAGGGTGTGAAGGAGTGTGCGGCGGACTGTGCTGCACGAAGATCGAGAACTTCGGAGTCAGGAAGGGCACGCTCGATATACTCGAAAACGTAAACATACATATACACTGCGGCGAAATGACAGCGATAATAGGACCCAACGGCGCGGGTAAAAGTACGCTGCTGAAGGCGTTACTGGGAGAAATACCTCACACCGGAGAGCTGAAATTCATGGGCTCTGGCGGTATACGGAGCGATATGCCCGTTATAGGCTATGTGCCGCAGCATCTCGATTTTGATCCCGGCACCCCCACAAGCGTGCTCGACCTTTTCATAGCCGGCTGTTCTGCGAGGCCTGCCTGGCTTTTCAAACCATCCAACATTAAAAAGCGGGCGATAGAGGGACTGTCCAAGGTCAAGGCGGAACACCTCATAAACAGGAGGCTGGGCGCTTTATCAGGCGGCGAACTGCAGCGAGTGCTTCTGGCGCTCGCACTGGAGCCTGTCCCGAACCTGCTGCTGCTCGACGAACCCGTATCGGGAGTCGACCAGGGAGGACTCGAGCTTTTCTATAACACGGTCTCAGAATTGAGAAGCAATTACGATCTGTCTATCATACTGGTATCGCATGACCTTGAACTCGTTGCGAAATACGCCGACCGCATTGTCCTGTTGAACAGGACTGTAATCACCAGCGGTACGCCCGGTCAGGTATTCAATGATGAACGTACGCTGAAGCTTTTCGGCATACCGCGGTTTATTGCGGATGTGGAGGATGTCGGCAAAGGACATGCAGAGGGGAGGCAGGAATGATGCTGGAGCTTTGGTACAATATTTCAGGCTTCCTTCTCCCGTTTGAATGGGTAAATCATGACTTTATGAAAAACGCCCTGTTGGCGGTTTTACTGCTAACCCCTGTTTTCGGGCTGTTGGGAACTATGGTTGTCAGCAACAGGATGGCCTTTTTCTCCGATTCAATCGGGCACGGGGCTTTCACGGGCGTTGCGCTCGGGGCGCTGCTGGGCGGTATACAGCCGATCTGGGGCGCAATACTGTTCTCGGTCGTCTTCGCTGTCACAATCACTATTATAAAAAACAGGACCAAGACCTCGACCGACACCGTGATCGGTGTATTCTCGTCTACTGCCGTTGCGATAGGCCTTGTAATAATGTCGGCGGGGGGCGATTTCAATAAATTTTCCTCGTATCTGGTGGGAGATATCCTCAGCATATCGCCTTTTGAAATATTGCTGCTGCTGCTTGCTTTTGTCGCTATTATCGTTCTGTGGCTCGTTATATTCAACAAGGTGCTGCTCACGAGTATAAATCAATCGCTCGCATCGAGCCGAGGTGTGAATACTCTTTTGGTAGACATACTCTTTACAGTTGCGATAGCGGTAGTCGTAACCATAACGATACAATGGGTGGGACTTCTGATAATCAATTCCCTTATTGTGCTGCCTGCTGCCGCCTCACGCAACATAACGCATAACGTGCGCCAGTACCATGCAGTATCTGTCGGCATTTCGATGTTCTCTGGCATCGCAGGTCTGATCTGTTCGTATTACTGGAACACCGCGACGGGTGCTACAATAGTACTGATCGCTGCCGCTGCGTTCTTTGCCACGTTTCTCCTGAGAAAGAGGTTTGCGGCTTGAGGCCGGCGGTTCCTTATGCTATATGAAACTGTGTCATACGCGGCATGACGCCAGTTCTGCCTGTTAAAAAATTCGGACTTGATTAATGAAATTATTTTTGTTATTATATACCCGTAGGGGGTATATAATATTATATGCCCCGTGAAGAAAATCGAAAGCGGGAAATAATAAATGATAACAAATTCGAGGAGGTAAAAGTATGACAGTAAAAGTATATTCGACACCTACATGTCCGTGGTGCACCGTTGCAAAAAATTATCTCAAATCCAGGAATGTTCCGTTTGAAGATATAGATGTCACGCGAGACAGGGCGGCGGCGGTCGATATGGTTCAGAAATCCGGACAGAGAGGCGTTCCGGTAATAGATATAGACGGCAGAATCATAGTGGGTTTTGACCAGGGTACGATAGATAGTCTGATCAAGTAACATATGCTTTGAAACAGAGCGAAACAGAGGGACGATTCTTTTGTTCCATTTTTCTCGGAAAATGGAACGAAAGAATCGTCCCTCTGTTTCGCTGAGTAGATTATTTTAGACGATTTGATAAATTCTGGTAAATATTATATAATGTTCTCACAAAAATCTCCATGATATTGATCGAAGGGAGAAAATGATATGTTTTGTGAGAATTGCGGAACCAAGTTATCCGTTGGATCGAAATTTTGCATGAACTGCGGCGTAAAGGTCGAAACTGAGGATACCGTTCCGGATAAGGCAGTCCGGGAGTCCGCCGTGCAGGAGACCGCCGCTCAGGAGACCGCCGTCAGCGCAGATACTTCTGTGATCGAAGCCGAACCTGCAGCCGCTGGGAACGATACTTCAGAAATACCGGACATACAGCAGGCCACGGTGCAGTATGAGATATCCGGGGAGGAGCCCGTACGGGAAAGTAAAGCGCAGGTTGTATCCGAACAGCCGGTCAGGTCCGCTCCGGCGCCGGCACCGCAGACAGCACCTCAGCAGGTGGCGTCACAGCCAATCCCGGCACAGCAGACAGCACCGCAGATAACACCGCAGATACCTGTACAGGTACAGTCAATTCCGCAGCAGACAGCACAGCAGCCGATACAACCGCAGGCAGGGGCATCGGCCGAGGTTCCGCAGATCAAGCCTGAACAGTCTGCCCAGGTTCAAAACTTCAGAGGTCCGGCAGCTCAAAACACACAGAACTCCTCCGCTGCCCAAAATGTACGGCAGTCCGATGCGCCGGTTCAGTCGGCAGAAGCGGGTATGAGACCGGAAAAGATCAAACCCCTGCAAACATGGAAATTCGTAGGTATGCTTATCATTACCGGCATACCCCTTATTAATCTGCTAATGGTCCTTATCTGGAGTTTCAGCGGCGGTTTCAACAAAAACACAAGAAGCTTCGCCAGAGCAGTTCTTATTCTGTGGATCGTAGGGCTCGTACTCCTGATAATCACAGCTATCGTTAATTGGGCTATGATACAGTACCTGTGGTCAACCATCTCGTCGGCTCAGTCCGGCTTGCCGCCGATATATTGACAGGTGCAAAGCACGGAGCATAGTCCAGATGATTAAAAAATATTCAAGGCAGGCCAGACAGCGATGTCCGGGCGCTGCCTTTTTTATTCAGGCGACGTAGTTGGTCCATATATTTTCATTTTGGATAACAGAGGACACCTATATATGATATACTATTTTTCGGGCAATCCTGCCCGTTCATATTATTTAAACAGGTGTGAATCGGATGATAACAGAAAAAGATAAACAGGAATTCATTGAATTAAGAAAAAAGCTTCTCGAGAAGGAATATAAAAAGTTGAATCCGCCTCAAAGGCAGGCCGTATTCCAGACTGAAGGGCCGTTGCTCGTACTGGCGGGAGCAGGTTCGGGTAAAACCTCCGTATTGGTCAACAGGATCGCTTATATGATCAAGTACGGCAACGCATACCACGGCAGCTATGTGCCTGAAGGTCTTTCGACCGAAGATCTGGCAATCATGCGCGGGATTCTTGACGGACAGGGCACAGCATCCTCGGCGGGCATAGGATCGTCACAGGCCGGGGCGCCGTCGCGGGTCGCAGGATCGTCACAGGCCGGGGAATCGGGCGCCGGAGGCATCACTCCGGATAGAACGGCTATAAAAGGCGCATCGGATATGCTTCCTCAGAGGATCACCGAACTGATGAAAAGCAATCCGGCCCACCAGGCGTCCATACTTGCAATAACGTTTACAAACAAAGCCGCGAAGGAAATGAAGCTAAGACTCGAGGGCATCCTGGGAGAGAGCGTGGGCGGCCTCTGGGTAAGCACCTTCCATGCCTGCTGCGTTAGGATCCTGCGGCGCGATATAGAAAAGCTCGGATACAGCAGGAATTTTGTGATTTTCGACACCTCCGACCAGCAGACGCTTATCAAGGACAGCATAAAGGAACTCAACCTGAACGAAAAGAACTTTCCGGTCAGGGAGGTGCTTTCGAGGATCGGCAGAGCCAAGGACGAACTGAAGGAACCCCCGGAATTTATCAGGGAGGCGGGCTCAGATTTCAGACTCAGTAAAATTGCCCGAATCTACGAGCTTTATCAAAAGAAGCTCAGGAACAACAACGCGCTTGATTTCGACGATATCATAATGATGACGATAAAGCTGTTCCTGGACCATCCGCCGGTAATGGAGTATTACCAGAGAAAATTCAAGTACGTACTCGTAGACGAATACCAGGATACGAATACTGCTCAGTATACGCTGGTGAGCTTGCTGGCAAAGCATTTCAGGAATCTTTGCGTCGTGGGCGACGATGACCAGTCGATCTATGGTTGGAGGGGCGCAAACATCAGAAATATCCTGGATTTCGAAAAGGAATTCAAGGATGCGAGGGTGATCAAGCTCGAGCAGAATTACCGCTCGACAAAAACGATACTCGATGCGGCAAATAATGTAATAAAGAACAATACGGGCAGGAAGAGCAAGACGCTCTGGACGGACAACTCGCAGGGCGACGGGATCATCTACTTTGAAGCGAATAACGAGCATGAGGAAGCAGCCTTTATAGCAGGCGAGATCGAAAGGCTCATAAAGAACGAAGGCAGGAAAAACAAGGATTTCGCGCTGTTGTACCGCATAAACGCACAGTCGCGTGTGCTTGAGGAATCCTTCATGAAATTGGGCATACCGTACAGGATCTTCGGAGGCCTGAAGTTTTATGACCGCAAGGAAATCAAGGATATCATCGCATACCTGAGGCTTATTGCGAATCCTTCTGATGACGTAGCGCTGAAGAGGATAATAAATGTTCCGAAAAGGGGCATAGGAAACACAACGGTCGAGACTGCCGAAGACATAGCTGTCGGCAGGAGCTGCAGCATTTACAGCATTATATCATCGGCGTCCGAAGTGCCGGAGCTTAAAAGATCAGCCTCCAAGTTAGTGGAATTTGCGGATATGATCGCAAGCTTCAGGATAATGGCTGAAGGCGCAAGCGTCCAGGAGTTGATAGACGCCGTCATCAACAAGTCGGGCATATTGTCCGAGCTGAAGGCCGAGGATACCGAAGAGGCGAAAACCCGCGTTGAAAACGTGCAGGAACTTATTTCAGGAGCCATCGAATTCGAGTCGCAAAGCGAAGAAAAAGGCCTCGAGGCCTATCTGGCCAATATTTCTCTCGTTTCGGACATCGACAACCTCGAGGGTGAGAAGGATCACGTAGTCCTGATGACGCTGCATAGCGCAAAAGGGCTTGAATTCCCTGTGGTTTTCATTCCCGGCTTCGAAGAGGGAATCTTTCCTGGAATGCGTTCGATGGACAGCGAAGAAGAGCTCGAAGAAGAGCGCAGGTTGTGCTATGTCGGTATAACGCGTGCCAGGGAGCGGCTTTACCTGACAAGCACATACAGCAGAACGCTTTTCGGTAATACCACCTACAACCGGTCTTCGAGGTTTATGAAGGAAATACCCGAGGAGCTGCTTGA
Organism: Bacillota bacterium; assembly: GCA_023412915.1. Taxonomy (GTDB): domain Bacteria; phylum Bacillota; class Clostridia; order Acetivibrionales; family DTU013; genus JAEYOM01. The sequence continues at coordinate 190,599 of JAEZRE010000017.1, read as the reverse complement.
AATGAGAGGGAGACGCGAGAAGACAGCCGATTCCTTCCTTAACTGGCGCGGCAGGAGCGGCGGCGTCGGGGCTGACGATGGATACGGCGGGGGACCTGCGTTTGGCGGGGGCTCTGCCGTTGGCGGCACTAATGGAAACAGGTCGTTTGGAAGAGGAGACGCTGGACAGGCATTTGGCGGCAGAAGTTCTGTAATAGGAGGCAATTCGTTTGGCGGAGGTTCATTCGGAGGAGCGGCGCAAACGGGCGGTTTCGGCGTGGATAGAAGCAAGGGCTTCGGTGCGGCTCAGCAGCCGGCCTCGCGGACGCCCGCAGGGGCCACCGGCGGCTCCGCTGGCTCAGGAGCTCCATCGGGTGCATCGGCAGTCGATTTCAAGGTGGGAGACAATGTAGTGCACAAAAAATTCGGCGTTGGTAAAATAACAGCAGTAATTCTGGATAAAGGCGACTATGTATTGGAGATCAATTTCAAAGGCAACGGAATGAAGCGACTGATGGCAGCGTTTGCAAACCTCGTGAAGCTATAGAAACAAGTCGGCTCGGAACCTCAGCCGGGTAACTGTCGGTTGAATACAGAGCGGGAACATATGCGGTATATACTGCAGACTTAATGTGAATAATAGGTCTGCAGCATATGCCGTTTTTTTATTTAAGAAACTTTTTTCGGAGGCAAGTTATGGACATATACGATTACAACGAGGATAATCTATCGACGATAGCCCGGTCCTGCAGCCATCTCAGCTACAGGCAGCCGGTGAAACCGGGAAGAAGCTCCGGCGGCGTCTCCTGCAGCGACTGCAGTCACTGGAACGGGCGGAGCTGTGCCAGAAATCAATTCGACAGTATAGCTTCCGAGCTGCGTCTCGACTGACGATATATTAGTGTTGTGGAAAGGCTTGTACATAAGGCCGATCTGTCATTTCAGGTTACAGCAGCTTTAGAACCTCCAGCGGGTCTTCGATGACCATATCAGCACCGTTATTCACAAGCTCCTCCGCATTCCGGAAGCCCCAGAGCACGCCTATCGCATACATGCCCGCGGATACGGCGGTCTGCATGTCTATGCCGGTATCGCCAAGGTACAGGAATTCATCGGGGCTGAACCCCAATATCTTGACTATTTCAAGAGCTCCGGCCGGATCTGGCTTTATTGGAACTCCGTCCCTTTCGCCGTATACCGGGTAAAAGCTCCAGTCGGGAAGCAGCTTTTCCACTATATCCTTCGAAAACCTGTCCAGTTTATTTGATAAAACGGCCAGCTTTATGCCTTTTTCGGTCAATGCATTCAGCAAAGACGGGATACCGGGATACGGCCTGGTTTTATCGGCCCACCTTTTAGTATATTCGCCGCGCATTTCCATAAGCCCCTGGTCGATTGATGCGCTGTCGCGCTTATCTTCAGGCAATGCTCTCTTCACAAGATTGCGCATGCCGTTTCCTACGAAATACTTGTAAGCCCCGAGGTCATGCACAGGATAGCCGTGCCTTTCCAGCACGCTGTTCATGGAATCGCCGAGATCATCTATAGTATCGAGTAACGTCCCGTCAAGATCGAATATTACCGCCTTATACTTCATAATGTGCATTCTCCTTTGTGCCTGTTATAATAAATCATTTAATGTGACTACAACCTATTATACTAAAAACGGCGATTTGCAATCGAGCGTATTTTTATAATTACACATCCATGCGATATTAAATCCGCTGCGGTATGCCACTTTTTGCGACGCGATATTTGAAGAAGCCGTGCCGTAATATGGCAGGATCCCGCGTTCCATTACCATCAGTGCCAAATTGCTTACAAGGTATACAGCGAGTCCGGCGTTCCTGTGTCGCGGCAAAACGTCGATACCTATCTGCCACATGGTACCGCTGTCTATGGATGCACAGGCTATTCCAGCTATCTCATCGTTCTTTACCGCATATAAAGCCAGATAATCGGGATGGGCACTTTTTTCATCATACTGCAATGCATTTATGAACCCGCTATAGTTATACAGCCCGTATATTTCACTGCCTTCCGCGACGCGGGTCGTAAACCCGGACGGACAGGGCAGGCGCCTGATGGAATTGCACTCCGGTACATAATAAAGAGAATGCCCGAATAAAAAAGGGGCAAAAAACAGGTCATCTCTGAATTTGTTCTCCAGTATCGGTTTTACTCTCTCCAGATCGTCAGCATCGGCTGAAACTACTATGCCTTTTCCCATAGTTGCGATTTCGATATAAGGCGATTGCCTTTCAAGCATTCTGCGCCCTTCGTTCAGTACGGATTCATAAAAAAATACTCCGTTTGATAGAAAATCCTCCGCTTTGCAGTTATAATCCAAAGCCAATTGATTGCGCACAATTTCCATTATTCTTGCGTTGTTGAATTCCACTGCCGCTCCTCCCTTCAGTACTACAAAAACTGTAACAAGCGGGCAGTATCATTTTAACATATAAATTTAAAAAGTCATTGACAAAACTATAGACCCTAAATTATAATTAATGCAATTCATTTATTTATCAATTCACCACATTAAAGTGATAAATTAATGAAACACAAAAATAGCGTAAAATTTGTTATAATATACATAAATATTCTGTTCAATTTGATCAAGTGAGGTGCGCTCAAGTGTCCAAGTGGAAAATCTATACGCCGGATGGAGTTCAGGATATATTATTTGAGGACTGCAGCCTGAAACGCAGCCTGGAGCAGAAGCTCAGGGCGTTGTTCAGAAGCTGCGGTTTCAACGAGGTCGAAACGCCGTCCATCGAGTTTTACGATGTGTTTGCCTCCGATGAAGGCGCAATGCCCCAGGAGGATATGTTCAAGTTTTTCGACCAGCAGGGCAGGATACTTGTGCTGAGGCCTGACATAACAGTGCCTGTGGCAAGGATAACCGCCACAAAATTCAGGGAGGCTGCCTACCCGGTCCGAATCTCATATATCGGGAACGTATTCAGATATAACGATTACGGCGGCGGCAAGCAAAACGAGTTCACACAGGCAGGCGTCGAAGTGCTCGGGGTCAGCACGCCCGAGTCCGACGCCGAAGTCATAGCAGTGGCGATACAGGCGCTTAAGGCGTCCGGACTCGAGAACTTCCAGGTCGATATAGGCCAGGTCGAGTTTTTCAACGGACTGATGGAGGAAACAGGGCTTTCCGAGAAGGATACGGCCCAGGTCAGAACACTCATAGACCGCAAGGATTACGTCGGGCTGGAGGAATTCCTGAATCGCAGCGAGATCCGTGAGGAGCTTAAAAAGCTGATCTCAGGACTGCCGGGCTTTTTCGGTTCGGTCGATGTCATAGAGAAGGCTGAAGCCTTTGAACTGAATAAAAGATCGCGCGATGCACTGGAAAATATACGTCAGGTGCTCAATATACTGGAGGATTACGGTCTGGGGCAATATGTCTCCGTCGATCTGGGCATGCTAAGAGGCCTTTCCTACGATACAGGAATCATATTCAGGGGTTTCACCTATGGAGTAGGTTTTCCCATATTGACAGGCGGCAGATATGACAAACTGGTCGGAGAATTTGGCAAGGAATGTCCGGCCACCGGTTTTTCGCTGGGTGTCAATATGATACTCATGGCGCTCCAGAGGCAGAAAATAGATACGGAGAGACCTGTTACCGACAGTCTCGTCTGCTATGCCGAACACGGCAGGAAAACAGCGATCGAGCTTTGCGCAGAGCTCAGGAACCAGGGGCTTGTCGTGGAATTGGACATCGCGGGCAGCACTGCCGGGGAAGCTATAAAATACGCCGCGGCCAGAAATATCGGAGGCGTGCTCAGGATTGTAGACGAGGACACGGTCGAGATACATTATGTCCAGTCGGGTGAGGTTTGCATGGTCAAGCTCAGTGAATTGTTGAAGAGGTGAAGAGGTTGAGATATCTTACTATAGCGTTGTCAAAGGGACGGCTGACGGATCTGTCCGTCGGACTGCTCGAAAAGCTTGGGATAGACTGCTCCGAATACCGGAATGAGTCCCGCAAGCTGATATTTACGGACGAGAAAAGCAGGATAAAGTTTTTTCTTGTGAAGCCTGCCGACGTTCCTACATATGTTGAATACGGCGCTGCCGATATAGGCATCGTGGGCAAGGATACGCTGCTCGAGGAGGGACGGCATCTTTATGAGGTACTGAACCTGGGCTTCGCAGCGTGCAGGATGGTCGTCGCGGGACCTGCCGAACTGGCGGGGAAGCTCGACAGCCTGAATAACAAAAGGGTTGCTACAAAATATCCGCGTATAGCGCGTGAATACTTTGAACATAAACGCAGGGAATCGATAGAGATAATCAAGCTTAACGGTTCTGTCGAACTGGCGCCGCTCGTGGGGCTTTCGGAAGTGATCGTTGACCTTGTGGAGAGCGGCAGGACGCTTAAGGAAAACGGGTTGGTCGTGCTGGATACGATCTCCGAAATCAGCGCGAGGATGGTTGTCAACCGCGTCAGTATGAAGATGGAGAGCGAGAGGATCAACGCGATCATAGACGGGTTGAAGGCGCAGCTGCAGGGATCTGATATCCGATAGAAAATCAGAGCTGTCTATGGATGTCTAAATTAAGGAGGTAATTATGATAAAAATTATCGATATGCGGCAGGGGAAGGACTCCGGGTTGTTCGACAAGCTGGTGGGACGCGACAGGGTCGGCCGGCAGGATGTTATCGGAGCCGTGGAGGCTATCCTGACGAATGTAAGGGAAAACGGAGACAAGGCTGTTCTTGAATATACAAAAAAATTCGACAGGGCAGAGCTCGATTCTTCTTCAATGAAGGTATCGGAAGAGGAAATAAAGGCCGCATACGACGCGGTCGATCCAAAGCTCATCGATGTCATAAGGAAGTCTAAAGCCAACATTACGGCATTTCATGAGAAGCAGAAGGAGAACTCCTGGTTTACGGCGGGGGAGGACGGAATACTTCTGGGGCAGCTTTATCGGCCTCTCGAGGTGGTCGGCATATATGTGCCGGGCGGGACTGCCGTGCTGACCTCCACCGTCCTCATGACGACCCTGCCTGCGAAGGTTGCAGGCGTAGGGAAAATAATAATGGCAACGCCTCCCGGCAGCGACGGAAGGATAGATCCGGCGGTGCTGGCAGCCGCAAAGGAAGCGGGTGTTGATGAGATATACAAAATGGGAGGCGCGCAGGCGGTCGCGGCCATGGTATTCGGAACGGAGACGGTGCCGAAGGTGGATAAGATATTCGGCCCCGGCAACATTTATGTATCGACGGCAAAAAGGCTCGTATACGGCTACTGCGACATCGACATGTTTGCCGGCCCCAGCGAGATCACAGTTGTGGCGGATGATTCCGCAAATCCCGTGTTTGTGGCGGCCGATCTTCTCTCACAAGCCGAGCATGACGTGCTTTCGGCTTCAATTCTGATAACGCCGTCCGAGAAGTTGGCCAACGCCGTGGTAAAAGAGATTGAAAAGCAGTATGCACAGCTTTCGAGGAAGGGCATACTGGACAGATCGCTTGCGGATTACAGCGCTGCCATAATCGTCAACGATCTCGACGAGGCAATGGACGTAGTCAACCGCATTGCGCCCGAACACCTGGAATTGTGCATTGAGGAGCCTTTCAGCAAGCTGTCGTACGTGAAAAATGCGGGCGCGGTATTCCTCGGGCACTGGTCGCCCGAGCCGCTGGGGGATTATTTCGCAGGACCCAACCACGTGCTGCCGACTGGAGGGACCGCCAGATTCTTCTCTCCGCTAAACGTAGCCGACTATATGAAGAAATCCAGCGTGATCTCTTACACGAGGCAGGCGCTGGAAAAGGCAAGCGAATATGTCATTCGGTTCGCGGAGTATGAAAAGCTCGACGGCCACGCAAACGCCATCAAGGTCCGCTTTGACAGGGAGAATGGCGAAAAACGGTAAAGCAGTCAGGCAGTCATCAGTTAATTAGTTTAGCGTCATGCGGCGGTAGACGGAGCATGCCGGTTTTGACTGCCGTAACTATGAATCAGGGAGAGTTGTATATGAACAAATACTGGAGCAGGCTGGCGGCCGGGGTCGATCCTTACGTTCCGGGCGAGCAGCCGAGAGACAGAAAATATATAAAGCTGAATACGAACGAGAGCCCGTACGGACCGTCGCCGATGGTACTGAAGGCGTTAAGGGAAGCTGTGGACGACAGCCTCAAGCTTTACCCGGACCCTACATGCGATATGCTTGTAAGCGCAGCTGCCGAAAGCTACGGGCTCAAAAAGGAACAGATATTTGCAGGAAACGGCTCGGATGAAGTACTGGCATTCTCGTTCATGGCATTCTTCGACCCCGGAAGGACGATTGTGTTTCCCAACATCACCTATTCCTTTTACCCCGTCTATGCTTCACTCTTCAAACTCGATTTTGTAACTACGCCGCTTGACAGCGAATTGAACATACCTTCGGAAAAGCTCATGCAAAACAGCGGCGGAATCATAATTGCCAATCCCAACGCACCCACTGGGAAGGCGCTCCCGCTTTCGAAGATCCGCGAAGTGCTCGAGGGAAATCCCGATGTCGTCGTGATAGTGGACGAGGCATATATAGATTACGGCGGCGAGACGGCTGTGGGCCTTATCAAGGATTATCCCAACCTGCTGGTGATACAGACGTTTTCCAAGTCGCGGGCGCTCGCGGGTATGCGGATTGGCTTTGCTTTCGGCGACAGCGAGCTTATAAAGGCACTGGAAAGCATCAAAAATTCCTTCAACTCGTACACTCTTGACAGACTGGCGATAGTTGCGGGGACTGCCGCCTTGAAGGACTCGGCATATTACGGCATGACCACCGCAAAGGTCATTGCAACGAGAGAGAGGTTCACGCGGGAGCTTCGTAAAAGGGGATTCACCGTGGCTGATTCGGCTGCCAACTTTGTGTTCGCAAGCCACTGCAGCATACGCGGCGGGGATATTTTCACAGCGCTTCGCGAAAGAGGGATACTGGTTCGCTATTTCAAAAAGCCGATCGTAGAAAACTATCTGCGTATCAGCATGGGAACGGACGAGGAGATGGATACGGTCATCAGGGCGCTGGATGAAATATTGAAAGGCAATTGAGACGCCGGGCCGATGCCTGAAGTGTGATTAAAATGTTTTTGCCGCGACTTTTACAGTGCGATCAAATTGGTATGGAATTGTAACGGCTTGTTTTGTTATAATGATTTTGCTGCAACAAGTCGGCATGAACATGAATCGACTTATTGCAGTGTAATCATAATTGCGAAGGAAATTACTGAAATACATTCGGAGGTGGAAAATGGCCAGAATAGCTGAAATAAGCAGGAATACCGCGGAGACGGCCGTCAGGCTGAAGCTGGATATCGATGGGAACGGGATTTCCTCAGTCGAAACCGGAGTCGGTTTCCTGGATCATATGCTGACACTGTTTTCGAAGCACGGTCTGTTCGATCTGGAGGTCAAAGCCAACGGCGATCTCAGGGTCGATGCCCACCATACCGTGGAAGACATAGGCATAGTTCTCGGTCAAGCGCTGAAGCAGGCGCTAGGCGGCAAGGAGTCCATAAAAAGGTATGGAACATCGACGGTGCCTATGGATGAGGCTCTGGCGTCCGTGTCGCTCGATTTGGGCGGACGGCCGTACCTCGTGTGCAATGTCTGTTTTACAAACGAACGTGTAGGCGATATGGACACCGAGCTTGTTGAAGAATTTTTCCGCGCTGTGTCCGTGAACGCGGGTATGAACCTACATATCAACGTACAGTATGGAAACAATAACCACCATATGGCGGAGGCGATCTTCAAGGCTTTTGGCAGGGCGCTCGACGAAGCTTCCCGCACCGATGGGAGAATAACCGGCGTAATGTCGACCAAAGGCATGCTGTAGTATTTCATGCCGGTATGGCAGGTTTTCAATGCCGGCCGGTAAGGCCGGATTTGAATATAAATTTGAGTCACAAGAGAAAGGTTTTTGAATTATGCTGATCAATGATACTAATTTTATCGACAAGCCCTTGTTTGTAAAGGGAAAGGTGAGAAACGTCTACGACCTCGGCGATAAGCTGCTGATTGTCGTTACCGACAGGATTTCGGCATTTGACGTGGTATTCCCCAATCTTATACCCAATAAGGGCAAAGTCCTCAACAGCATTTCGGAATTCTGGTTCAACTATACCTCGGGCATAGTGGGCAACCATATGATCACCACCGACGTGAGCCAATATCCGGACGGTCTTTCGAAGTACAAGGAAGAGCTGCAGGGCAGGTCCATGCTTGTCCGCAAAATAAAAATGGCAAATGCGGAATGCATTGTGCGAGGCTATCTCGAAGGTTCAGGCCTGAAGGAATACAATGCGTCGGGAAGCATCTGCGGGATAAAGCTGCCGGCGGGGTTGAAACAGTGCGACAAGCTGCCGGAGCCTATTTTCACACCATCTACAAAGGAATCGGAAGGACACGATATAAACGTCACCTTCGAAGGCCTGGCGGACAGGATCGGAAGGGAGCTTGCCACACAGCTTAAGGACGCAAGCATAGCGCTGTATCAGGCTGCGAGCCGCCATGCGGAGAGCAAGGGTATAATCCTTGCCGATACGAAGTTCGAATTCGGCATAATGGACGGCAAGCTCGTCCTGGCGGACGAAGCTGTTACCCCCGATTCTTCGAGGTTCTGGGATATGTCCGAGTATCAGCCCGGAAGGCCGCAGAAGAGCTTCGACAAGCAGTTCGTACGGGAATACCTCGAAGAGGTCGGCTGGAACAAGCAGACGCCTGCGCCGGAGCTGCCGGAAAGCGTTATAAAGAATACGGAAGCGAAGTATGTCGAGGCATATGAAAGAATTACAGGCAAAAGGCTGGTATGACAAGGCGCTGACACATGCCAACGAAACGCCGCTGATGTAAGGGTTGAATGGAGGCATTATATTACTTGATTGCTATCATCGATTATGAGGTGGGGAATTTAGGCAGCGTAAAAAATGCGCTGCGATATATCGGACAGGAGGCCGTAGTCACATCGGATCCTGCGGAGATCAGGCGCGCGGACGCTGTGGTCTTTCCGGGAGTAGGGGCGTTTTCCAACGCGATGGAGTGCCTCGGACGGAGCGGTTTGACCCAGGCGGTCGAGGAAGCGGTCAGGCAGGATAAGCTGTTTCTCGGAATCTGCCTCGGCATGCAGATGTTGTTCGACTACAGCGAGGAAGGCGGAGAGAAAGTGGACGGTCTGGGACTGTTCAGAGGTTCAGTCAGATTGCTGCCGCGGGATAAAGGGCTGAAGGTGCCCCATATGGGGTGGAATTCGCTGCAGGTTGGCGACAGCCCGCTGTTTGCAGGCTTGCCTGATAATCCTTATGTCTACTTCGTCCATTCATATTATCTCGATGCACAGGACAAATCGATCGTAGCGGCGACCTGCGGATACGGCGTCAGGTTCGATGCCGCGATCGGACGCGGGAGGGTGTTCGCAACCCAGTTCCATCCGGAAAAGAGCGGCGAGACCGGGCTTGCGATACTTAAAAACTGGGCGTCCATGATTTAAAGCGAAACAAAAGGACCGAAACAAAGGGACGGTTCTTTTGTTTCATTGATATATGACAATACAAATCTGAAGTACCATATATTAACGAGGAGTGATTGGATGATTATATACCCGGCTATAGATATCAAGGACGGAAGATGCGTCAGGCTGGTGCAAGGCAAATTCAACGATGTTACGGTCTATTCCGACCATCCGGTCGATATGGCTATAAAATTCGAGCAGATGGGAGCGCAGTACCTCCACGTGGTCGACCTTGACGGCGCGAGGCTTGGTCAGCCCCAGAACATAGCGGTCGCAAGCGAGATGGCTGTCAGACTGGGCATACCGATACAGCTAGGCGGGGGAATCCGTACGATTGAAACGATGGAGATAATCCTTTGTAAAGGTATTGAAAGGATAATTCTCGGCACCTCCGCGGTTAACGATCAGGAACTCGTCAAAAAGGCAGTGCGGAGCTTCGGCAACAACCTTGCGGTCGCAATAGACGCAAAGGACGGCCTTGTGGCAATAGAAGGCTGGGCGAAAACCAGTTCGTTCACGGCCGTCGGCTTTGCCAGAAAAATGGAGGAGCTCGGAGCAAAAGTGATCATATATACCGACATTTCAAGAGACGGCATGCTTAAGGGACCGAACCTGAAGGCCATGGAAGAAATGGTCAAGGCGGTGAAGATAGACGTCATCGCATCGGGAGGCGTTACTAATATTCAGGATATAAAAAACCTCAAAGAGATCGGCGTTTCGGGAGCAATAGTGGGCAAAGCACTTTACACGGGCGATGTCGATCTGAAGGAAGCCATAGAGATCGCAAAATAGCATGGGATTATGAGGTGGAAAAATGTATACGAAACGTATCATCCCCTGTCTGGATGTTCACGGGGGAAGGGTCGTTAAAGGCATAAATTTTGTCAACATCAGGGACGCGGGCGACCCTGTCGAGAACGCGGCCTTTTATGACAAGGCGGGCGCAGACGAGCTTACTTTCCTCGATATCACGGCGTCCTCGGACGCCAGAAGCATAATGATAGACGTCGTAAGGCGCGTGGCGGAGCAGGTGTTCATACCGTTTACGGTAGGAGGGGGCATCAGGACGGCAGAGGATTTCAGAGAAATACTCAAAGCCGGAGCCGATAAGGTCGCTGTAAACTCTGCCGCTTTGAAAAGGCCGGAACTGATTTCCGAGGCTGCGTACCGTTTCGGAAGCCAGTGCGTTGTTACAGCAATAGATGCCAAGAGGCGTGCGGATAAAAGCGGCTGGGAGGTTTACCTGAACGGGGGCCGCGTCAATACCGGAAGGGATGCGCTCGAATGGGCAGTTGAAGCCGAGAAGCTGGGAGCGGGTGAAATACTGCTGACGAGCATGGACTGCGATGGCACCAAGGACGGTTATGACCTGGAACTGACGCGAACCGTATCGGAAAATGTCAAAATACCCGTCATTGCCTCGGGAGGCGCAGGCACGATGGAGCATTTCAGCGAGGCTTTGACGGAGGGAAAGGCAGACGCAGTTCTTGCGGCATCGCTCTTCCATTTCAGGGAGATGGAGATAATGGACGTTAAACGTTATTTAAAGGAAAAAGGAATCGAAGTGAGGATCTAAAGATGGCTAACATTCTTGAACTTGTGAAATATAACGCGGATGGATTGGTGCCGGCCGTCACGCAGGACATCAGGACCGACGAGGTACTGATGCTGGCCTGGATGAATGAGGAATCGCTCAGGAAAACGATCGAAACCGGCAAGGTCCACTATTACAGCAGGAGCCGGCAGAAGCTCTGGCTGAAGGGAGAGACCTCCGGCCACTTTCAGGCAGTTCGCTCGATCAGCGTGGATTGCGACGGCGATACGCTGCTTATAAAGGTGGACCAGACAGGAGCCGCATGTCACACAGGACACCGTTCCTGCTTCTTTACGCGCCTTGATGCTGATAAACTCAAGGAAGGTATCGTCAACGTGGCCGATGCGGCGGAAACGACGGGGACGGCCGGAACGATGGGAATGCCCGTGGCGGCGGGAGCAGCCAATACTGTTGAGATATCGGACGCAGTTATAGAGGAAGCTGTAGGCAATGCGTTGGATATAGAAGCGTCGCCGGCTGATAACGGTATGCAGTCCAAAACTCCGGCGAGCGGGGACCGGGCTGATGAATCTGCTGTAGAAAATACGATACCGGTCGGTCCTGAAGTTCTCGAAGAAGTCTTCGGGGTCATACTCGACAGAAAGCTGCACCCCAAGGAAGGTTCATATACGAACTACCTGTTCGGCAAGGGTACCGACAAGATATTGAAGAAGATTAGCGAGGAAGCCGGAGAGGTCATCATTGCCTCAAAGAACGGCAATAACTCGGAGATAAGCGCGGAAGCGGCCGATCTGCTGTATCATTTGATGGTGCTGCTGGCTGACCGCGGAATGTCGTGGAGCGATATTTACAGGGAATTGAACCACCGCAAGTGAAACCAAAAAACAGCGATATAAGCAATAAACTACAGATAATCAGTTCTATTCAGCCGAAAACAGCAAAATTTAGCAAAAACGCATATTTGATTACAAATTGGATAATATATTATATTATTAATGTGATTAGCACTCAATGTTATTGAGTGCTAATAAATTGCAAAAACATTGTAGGAGGTACTCTTTATGAAAATAAAACCGTTGGGTGAAAGAGTTGTTATCAAAATGTTGGAAACCGAAGAGACAACCAAGAGCGGCATCGTTCTTCCGGGAAGCGCCAAGGAGAAGCCACAGGTAGCTGAGATAGTGGCAGTCGGACCGGGCGGATTCGACGATAAGGGAAGAGAGATCAAAATGGAAGTTAAGGTCGGCGACAAGGTACTTATCAGCAAATATGCCGGAACCGAAGTCAAAATGGACGGCACAGAATACACGATCCTGAAGCAGAGCGATATCCTGGCCGTAGTGGACTAATTCCGCAGTGGCTTTAGTTTAAATTTGAATGCTAACAAGGAGGCATAAAACATATGTCAAAGGAAATCAAATATGGTGAAGAAGCCAGGCGCGCGCTGGAAAGCGGCGTAAACCAGCTGGCCGATACAGTTAAGATCACTCTCGGGCCAAAGGGCAGAAATGTTGTCCTGGACAAGAAATTCGGAGCTCCCCTGATCACTAACGATGGTGTTACGATCGCAAAGGAAATCGAACTCGAAGACAAATTTGAAAATATGGGTGCGCAGCTCGTCAAGGAAGTCGCTACGAAGACCAACGACGTAGCAGGTGACGGTACCACGACGGCAACTCTGCTTGCTCAGGCGATCATCAGGGAAGGCCTCAAGAACGTTGCAGCCGGAGCTAACCCGATGATACTTAAAAAAGGCCTTGCAAAAGCAGTCGAAGTAGCTGTCGAAGCTATCAAGGAAAACAGCAGGAAGATCAATGGAAAAGAAGATATTTCAAGAGTCGCTTCTATTTCCGCCAACGATGAAGTCATCGGCTCCCTCATTGCAGACGCAATGGAGAAGGTAACGAACGACGGCGTTATTACCGTTGAAGAATCAAAGACGATGGGCACCAACCTCGAAGTAGTCGAAGGTATGCAGTTCGACAGGGGCTATGTTTCCTCATACATGGTAACCGATACCGAGAAGATGGAAGCCGTTCTCGACGATCCATATATTCTCATTACCGATAAGAAGCTCAGCAACATCCAGGATCTCCTGCCCCTCCTCGAACAGATCGTTCAGGCCGGCAAGAAGCTGCTCATAATCTCCGAGGATGTCGAGGGCGAAGCTCTTACGACCCTTATAGTCAACAAACTCCGCGGAACCTTCAACTGTGTTGCCGTCAAAGCTCCGGGCTTCGGTGACAGAAGGAAGGAAATGCTCCGTGATATAGCTACTCTGACGGGCGGTCAGGTAATTTCCGACGAACTCGGTTTCGATCTGAAGGAAACCAAGATCAGCCAGCTCGGTAACGCAAGGCAGGTCAAGGTTCAGAAGGAAAACACCATCATCGTTGACGGTGCAGGCGACAAGGAAGAGATCAAGAAGAGGATTGCTTCGATCAAAGCTCAGATCGAAGAAACCACTTCCGATTTCGACAGGGAGAAGCTCCAGGAAAGGCTTGCCAAGCTGGCAGGCGGCGTAGCTGTCATCCAGGTCGGCGCGGCTACCGAAACTGAAATGAAGGAAAAGAAACTCCGTATAGAGGACGCTCTCGCAGCTACCAAGGCAGCTGTCGAGGAAGGCATCGTAGCAGGCGGCGGCACGGCATACCTTAACGCACTGCCGAAGGTTTCGACTCTGCTCAAGGATATCCACGGCGACGAAAAGACCGGCGTGCAGATCATACTGAAGGCGCTTGAAGAGCCTATCAGGCAGATAGCTGCAAATGCAGGCCTCGAAGGCTCCGTTATAGTTGACAAGGTCAAGAACGAAAAAGCAGGCGTAGGCTTTGACGCTTTGAAGGAAGTATATGTTGATATGATCGCTGCAGGTATCGTAGATCCTGCGAAGGTCACCAGATCTGCTCTGCAGAACGCAGCTTCCGTTGCTTCGATGGTACTCACCACCGAAAGCGTGGTCGCCGACAAGCCCGAGAAGGAACCCCCGATGCCCGCAGGCGCTCCCGGCGGAATGGGCGGAATGTACTAAACCGAAACGTAATAAAAATAGGAAGGCTCGCATATTGCGAGCCTTTTTTATGTCGATAATAGTCGGACAAATCGAAACAAGGGATAACAGGCGGGCGGTGCTGCAATACGGCAGCTTCGCTCCGTCACGGACAGGCTGTAATATCCGGCCTCGCTCGGATGCGGGCGCAGATCATTCGACGTCCATGTCTCATGATCTTGCGCCGACGGCGTCCATGCCGTCGGTCTACGTTCCTGATACCGCATTCGAGCTTCGCCGCGGATATACAGCCTGTATCCGCTCCTCCACATGCTGCCTTTATTGCAGCCCCGCCCGCCTGATTCCAGAGTTCCTGATTTACTTTAAAATCGTCACCTTTAGCCTTAAGTATGCCGCAGCCCTGTCAAGCCCGCTGAACGCGATCAATAGGCCGTGAACCGTCATCACTACGAAAACGGGCAGCATGAATATCAGATACCTTGACCTGGTCTCCCAGAAAAGAAGAAAGACCATAAGCCCCAGACACATCAAAGCCATCAGCCTGAACGCAGTATTGGGTTTTTTCAGAAGGGCCGCAATACACCCGCTCAGTATCATTGACAGCATGAGCGTCTGCGTGAATTGTGCGAATATCCTGAAAAGAGTGTTCATTTTTCCGTTGCTTGACAGAACTATCTTGTGTAAAGCCGTTCGCTTAAGCGGATACCGCGCCAGCTTTGCAGGAACGAAGTAGGCGCCGTCAGTCCAGGTCCATTCGGCTTTCTTCAGCAGAAATTTGGCATAGCCGGTCATGCCGAACCGGTTGAGCCTTGCTCTGATTACGGCAATATTGGCTTCCTTCATCGCCGACGTGGTAGAAAATAGCCTTGTGAATTTCAGGTCTTCAGCGCTGAACCCGCCGTAGCCGAATGAAGTACCGCCCTCGGAATAACTCCTGTTCATTCCCATCATAAGCCAGTGAGTATATGGAAACTTATTATATACAACCGTTCTGTTACCGAAGTCCATATAGCCCAGATATAGGGTGCTCAAATAGAAAATTACCGCGAAGGCAGCGATAGAAACAGCTAAAGGCACCGCATGCGACAATTTCTTCAGCAAAAGCTTTTTGGCGGAGAATGTTTTTATAATGTAGTCTTTTCCGGCGAAAATATAATCAACAGTAAATGCTACCAATCCTAACGCGGCAATCTGCTTGATAAGGAAACCAAGAGCGGAAAGCGCCCCGAGAACTAAACAATACAATATTAGTTTCCCTTTCCCGGAAGGTATGTACGTCCATACATAAACCGTCCATATGACAAAAGGCATTGACAGTGTGTCTGTATAAACGATTGGTACGTTCAGGTAAAACGGTGTAACGGCGAGGCATAGAAACGCAGCCAGTACGGCCGCCCTGCGGCCATACAGCCTGTATGCCAGCAGACACGCGCCTGTTATCGAAGCCGTGACCGACAGCATGTTCAGTAGATATGGGGCTGCGGCATACCCGGAGAAAAGCGTTTTAAAAGCTCCGACATAGACTGCGGTATACAGGTTGTACGGGTATTCCTGAAAGTACTTCCAATAGCCTATTGTATGTCCTGAGGAAATATCTCCGGCAGCTTTCATGATGACTCCGAAATCCCACGAAGGTCTGACCGCTAGATTCTTTAGGCAAAGTGCCTGAAATACGACGTTTGTTGCCAGCTGGATGGATATTGCAATTATCGCAGAGCTCCGCCCCATTTTACTGATGAGGGCTCTGTCAATTCCCCATATTATCAGAAAACCGAAGACAAATATCAGCAGCGCGGTAAGCCCATTCAGCGGGAGAGTTTTACTTTTAAGTACGGGAAAAAACATGCGAACGGTAACATACCCGAAAAAGAGCGAAGCCGCAAAAAAGACGGAATAGTTGTATAGTTTTTGAATAGCACCCGATTTCTTATTAGCTGTATCTATATCTTAAGTCACCGCCATAATTTATTCAAATTATATTATGGTTAATTGCTAACAAAAAATTATGGCAAATGTTGATATTTAAAAGGGTAAATATAAAACGGGGGACGGTTTTGTCCCCCGTTTATCACTGAGCGGGACTTATAATTTTACCGAAGGAAGACTGAGCCTGCGGCTTTTTACAAAGCCTGAAATGCTGTCGATAGCGCATCCGACAATGCATAGTGTGACAAATACCGAAAAGAAAGTGTGGGACGAGACAGTGAACCCGGTGGCAGGCTGACCGACCACACCTGCAAAGCGTGCCAGAAAATCAGGATTTATAATATTGCCGCCATTAAACATAATAAATACCAATATGCTCGAAGCAATATTATTTGCAGTATTGGCAATGGCAAGCGGCAGATTCCAGCGCATTACAATGAACTTGTAAATGCACGTTACGAACTGAAGGATGGCCAGCACGACAATGAAGAAGATGAAAGGCCGAAGCCTCTCTATGTCAAAAAGCGGCGTAACAAGCATCATGCCGGAGCTCGTCTTTCCGTACCAGGCGAAGGTCTGAGGCTGGAAAACAAGCAGCGCTGTGAAAGCAACGGAGAAAATCAAACCTACTACAGTCTCTCCGCGGCTTATTCTGCCCTTATCGTTCAATGTAACCTCAGGCAGATCGTCAACGGACCATACCTTCTTTCCGAAAGGGAGCTGCCCTTCTCTGAGGCCCACCCTTTCCAGAACGACAAAAACCACGGTCACCCACAAAAATGCCTGTAGCAAACCATTGAACGCCGCGCTTATGATTCCGGAAATGAAATTTGTTATAAAGTCAACCGGCGGCTTTGCTATATCGAATGCCGGCTTTGCTGTGTTTCCAATGACCCAGATGAATGAGAATACGATCACAGCAATCCCTATTACCAATTTCAATATTGAAATGTAGCTGTCATACAGGCTCGGACCGATCAGATACCTTTTTGTCTGGCGGTATTCCTCGGCAAGCCCGACGGGATTGCCCAGCTGTTCGAGTACCCTGCGGACATCTTCTTCCGTAGAATTTTCAGGCAGCATATCTTCAATATTTGCCCTTAGTTCCTTTTTAACATCTTCACGCGTATCTTCCGGCAAATGCTCTGCCACAGCGTTCAAATAACGTTCGATTAAATTCGTTTCATTCATTCTTATCGCCCTCCATCATTAAAACTTCAAGCTGCTTCGAAAGGGCGCTCCATTCACCCTTTAAGCGCTGATAAACCATTTTTCCTTCATCGCTCAAGACGTAAAACTTTCGAGGCCGGCTTTCGCTGGTATCCCACTGGCTTGACAAAAGCTTCTGTTTCTCAAGCCTGCGTAAAAGAGGGTACAATGTCCCTGCATCGATAACCGCATTTTTTTCCTCCAGCTTCTGTACGAGAGAATAGCCGTATTCGGGACGGTTCAACTGGCTGAGCACGGATAGTATGAGAGTCCCTCTCCTCAGTTCCACTATAAGACTATTTACAAGTTCATCCATTGATTCCATTTTACCACCTCGAGATCATTATACTGTATGTCACACAATAATGTCAATATGAAAACAATATTGATTGCATAATAATATTAAACCCGTATGCCTGTTTTGAAGAGAGTCAAATTTACAAATCAGCAAACAAAAATTGATAATTGATATATAGTATTGTATAATCATAATAGCCACTTTAGCTAAAGTAGCCGAATCGGATGGAGGCGACATTCTGTGATCATTAAAGCTACGGAACTGAAAAATAATCTCGGGAAATACCTGAGGGCATCCGCCAGGGAAGAGGTCGTTATCACCAGCAACGGCCGTAAGGTGGCCAGGCTTGTTGCCTTTGAAGATGCCGACAAAAAAGCTTTTTACGAGAGCTACCTGAAAGAAAAGGCCGAGGCTTACGCCAGAATGCCTAAAAAAGTGTCTTATGAAGAATTCCTTGAGATCGCGGAAAACAGCGACGACCGGTTTGAATATATCGACGGCGAGTTATATATGATGGCTTCGCCGAATTTCGACCATCAGCAGGCGCTCGGCGAGCTTTATGTTATATTTTACAACTGGTTTATGGGGAAGGCTTGCAGGCCCATGCTGGCGCCCTTTGACATAACGCTGAAGAGGACCGAGGATAATAAAAATGTCGTTCAGCCTGATCTGATGGTTATTTGCGACCTGGAGCAAAAATTGAACGAAAAGAAAAAGTATGACGGAGTTCCCGAGCTCCTGGTGGAGATACTGTCCGAGGGCACCCGCGGCAGGGATTCGGTGAAGAAGCTGGACCTGTACATGTCCACGGGAGTCCGGGAATACTGGATCGTCAATCCCTTTAGCAAAGAAGTTACGGTATACCTTTTTGAAAATAATGACCTCGCAAAAAGCGCGGTGTACAGGAAAAATGGAAAGGTCAGCTCATTTATTTTTGACGGATTGGAAGTAAGTCTGAAGAGCATATTCGGGTCAAGGGTTTGACTAATGCTCCGGCGTAATATACCATATATTTGTCGTACCACCTATTCTTTGTTGTCAGGAGCGGCATATGTCCTTTGTTTCGTGCTTTGAAAGCAACCGTGCTATTTTGATGGAGGGCGCCATTGGTGAAAGATTGAAGCGGGAATATGGTCTCGCGCCTCATGAAACGATTGCGCTTGCGGATATCTTATACCGCAGGGGCGGCAAGGCGGCTCTGCGAGAGCTATGGTACCAATACATCGATACGGCGGGAACGTTTGGTATGCCCTTTATTGCAACGACTCCGACGAGGCGGGCAAACAGGGAACGTGTTTTTAAAGCAGGGTATGACGAGGCTATCATTTGTGATAATGTTCAATTTCTCAGACAGCTGCGCGATGCTTCGGGCATAGAGATGTATGCCGGCGGCCTGATGGGCTGCAAGGGCGACGCATATAAAGCGACGGACATATTGCAAAAGGAGGAGGCGTTCGAATTCCATTCCTGGCAGGCTGAGATGTTCGAGCGTTCGGGAGTCGATTTCCTGTTTGCGGGAATAATGCCCGCGCTGCCGGAGATTCTCGGTATGGCAAAAGCTATGGAAGGAACGGAGCTGCCCTATGTCATAAGCTTCATGATACGAGAGAACGGCAGGCTGATCGACGGAACCACCATTCACGATGCGATCCTTCGGACGGACGCATATGTTGAGCGCGGGCCAGTCTGCTACATGACGAACTGCGTGCATCCGACGGTGCTTTATAAGGCGTTATCCTTTGAATTCAACCGGACAAGCCTGGTAAAGCAAAGGTTCTGCGGTATTCAGGCAAACACCTCGCCGCTGCCGCCGGAGGAACTCGACAATTCCAAAGATTTAAAATGCTCCGGCTGTAACGAACTGGCGAGGTCCATACAAAGCCTGTCGGACTTGATCTCTCTGAAGATCGTCGGCGGCTGCTGCGGCACGGATAACACGCATATCGGAAGTATCGCCGAATATATATGTTCTTAAAGTTAACGCGAAGAAGTGCGGTATAAAGGCAGGCTGCATATAAGAAAAGGTATGGGAGGGGATGTAATGAAGCTTACAGCGCTTATAGAGAATAAAGCCGGCGGTGGTCTGACCGGGGAGCATGGGCTCGCCATACATATCGAATATAACGGGAAACAGTATCTCCTCGATACGGGAGCATCCGATCTTTTTCTGGGTAATGCCGATAAAATGGGGATAAATCTTGCGGATATCGATACAGCCTTTTTATCGCACGGTCATTATGACCATTCCGGCGGTTTTGAAGGTTTCTTCTCACGGAATGGCAAGGCTAAGGTATATATTCAAAATGCGGCTACCGACTCGTATTATGTAAAAATTGGTCCGTTCAGGCATTATGTCGGCATTCCGAAAGGCCTGCTGGATAATTACGACGACAGGTTTGTTTTCGTGGAAGGCGACCGACAGATAGACGAAGGCGTCAGGCTTATTTCACATAAGACGGCCGGACTTGCTGCAATAGGCAAGAAAGCCCATATGTACAGAAAAACGCGAAAAAGCTTTGCTGCCGATGACTTCGAGCATGAACAAAGCCTTGTGTTTGAAGCGGGAAGCGGCCTTGTGATCCTTAACAGCTGCTGCCACGGCGGCATTGACAATATCGTAAAAGAGGCAAGGGAAGCCTTCGACGGAAAGGAAGTAGCGGCTGTCTTCGGTGGGTTTCATCTGATGGGGTTCAAGGGTACAAGTTCAATGAGCGGGAAACCCGAGGAGGTCAAAGGCTTGGCAAAGCGGCTCACAGCTTTGGGTGTGAAGCATGTTTATACGGGTCATTGCACCGGTGATCCCGCCTTTGAAATATTGAAAGAAGAGTTGGGTGAAAGGCTGCATTATTTTCGTACCGGAGCAACGGCAGAATTGTAGGGAGTGATGGAGCAATGAACATACCGGCAGCTTCATTGTCTGAAATGCTCCATAATATCAGGCGGTGTGAGAGGGCATATACCCGATGCTTTTCCGAACCCTTCGAAAACGAATGGTTCATCAGATACCGGAATACAGTTATGAGCGATATGTACGATCACAACTATTTACACATAAAGGGCGCGCCGACGCTTGACGACCTGCTGCGGATAATTGCTGGGGAAATAAAGCTTAACCGGGAGGAAAACCTGGGATTTTGTAAAATAACCATGGACGTAATGCAACATGCAACAAGCCTGAAAGAGTACGACGACAAGCTGCAGATAGAGCATTACGGCCAGTATGTATTTACGCCGGCAGAACCGCCCGGATGGCCTCTGAAAGCAGAGTGTGAAATACGTAAAATAGCGGATCCGGCTATGGTGGAGGACCTTGTATACCTGGACACGACACAGTACAGCGGAGTCTGCGGCGAAGACTTTTGCATCCGCAGGGCGAAATACCGCGGGCGGGTCTATTTGTCGAACGCCTCGATAGAATCCTATATCTGCTATTATCAGGGCGAGCCCGCGGGTAACTGCGATCTGTTTTTATATGACGGCACGGCCAAAATAGAAGATTTTACGGTTCTGTCCAAGTACAGGCATCAGGGCCTCGGAACTGCCATCCTGAAGCACCTGATATGCGCCGCTTTTGCAAAGGGAGCACGCATGATATATTTGACTACAGACGAAGACGATACGCCCAAGGAGATGTATGTGAAGCTAGGTTTTGAAAAGGTATCGGATTCATATGCACTATTGAGAAAGCTGTAAGCCCTGTTGTATAGGAGTTTATACCGCTGGATACTGATACGGGGGGGATAATGCCATAAATGCTTTTATGATCGGGCAATTCGGTTCGTTTGATCCCTGCAAATTTCAAAAGGACTACCGTGAAGGGATGTATGGCGTAGAAGCCTGCCTGATGAGATCGACGGATGATATTTCAATGTTGTTGTCCGAAATAAAACGGAAAGGCCTGGAGCTGGGTATACATTTTCCACTGCGGGCTGGGGTTTACGCATCCCGTGATCCTTTATTCCTCGATCCGGACCCCGCCGTGCGGAAACGGGCTTTCTGCGATATGGAATCTGAATTTGAATTTATCAGATCAATGAGGATCAGGCCTTGTTATGTCCTGTTCCACTATCCTAAGCCTGTGATAATCACAGAATCGTTCGATTTGAGCAGATGGAGGTTTTACCACCGTTCCGAGTATGTTTATGAAAACGAATACTTGTTTGAAGATTTGGTTAGTTACAGTAAGTCACTTTTCGAATGGCTCAGCGACAAGGCTATAAAATATAGCTTCACACCGGTTTTGGAATTAGATGCGCTGAACGGTTATATTACTGAAACGTCATTTTTGGAAGGAATGTTATCTGATTTCAGAGCGGTCAAATTATGTCTGGACATAGGAAGACTTCATGTGCAGGATAGAATTGACCCGGATTTAAATGTAATTGATATTTTGAAGCGGTTTACGAGATATACAGGACTGCTGCACCTGTCGTACTCAAAGGTGGGTAATACCGTAGAGTTTCCGCATTATCCGCTTTTGCCGGGCTTGAAACCGGAGGACGGGTGGGCCGATGTCAAGAATTATTTTGAAATAATCAGGCGGGAAGCCAGAGACGTCAAACTGCTTTTTGAACACCGTTCCGACCTCGTCAGCGATGAGGAACTGGATTCGTGCTATGCCTGGATAGACAGTCTGATAAATAGGCAAGCCATCTGAGCGGTATGCATGTCAGATGAAGGCAGACCCTTTCCTATCACCTTTTATTCCAACAGTAGAAGATGCTTATAATAGTGATTAGCAATAAAATTGTTCCTTCACAATACTAGCGCAATTTAGAAGTCTCAGATTATGAAAGGATTAATCATATGTATTTGCATCATGAGGAAACGATAAAAAATATTTCGGAAAAACTAAAAAAGAGGGACGATGTCCTCGGCCTGCTCGTTGCCGGCTCCGTAGCACACGGTTTTGAAGCTGAAAATTCGGACGTGGATATCATGATCCTGATATCGGATGAGAACTACGATGCGCGCCTGAAGGCAGGTGAAATGACATACTTCGAAACTGAAAGCTGCACGTACAAGGATGGCTATGTCGACGGTAAATATATCTGTGTGGATTTCATGAAAAAGGTGGCCGAATACGGGAGCGAACCGGCCAGATTCGCGTTCGAGGGCTCCATCCCGGTTTTCTCCAGAATCGACGGGGTATGCGAGCTAATCGCCCGGATTACGCGATACCCTGTGGAAAAGAAAGCTGAAAATATAAAGCGTTTCCGCGCACAGCTCGAAGCCTGGAAATGGTATTGCTCCGAAGCTCTGAAACGCGGCAACAGCTATCTGCTCGATCTCGCGGTCACAAATCTCGTGCTTTTCGGCGGAAGAATGCTGCTCGCTCACAACGAGACCTTGTATCCTTACCATAAATGGTTTCTTAAAGTGCTCGAGGGAACGAAAGATAAACCTGAAGGTATCATGAAGCTTATTGAAAATATCTATGCTTCAAAAGATGCGGCTAATGTTGAAGCTTTCTACAAAAGCGTTACGGACTTCGTACCGTTTGAAGCCGACGGGTTCAAATGGCCGAACCAGTTCGCAATCGATACCGAGTTGACATGGATGAACGGAAAAACGCCTGTTTCGGATATTTAAGGAGGAGGAAGGTATGCTGGAAAACGGACTCGAGGTCTGCAGCTGCAAAAAGAAAAATTGCATACGCCACGGAAAGTGCGCCGAATGCCTGGAGCATCACAAAAACAACAAGCGCTATCCTCCCTACTGCAAACGCAATAAGGATAAGGCTGATAAAAAAACCAAAAACGCAGGCCTATAAAGTCCATGCCCCCAAAAACACTAGCCTTTATGAGCGTATGTCCTTAAAAAACCGATGCGCCTGAAAGCCCAGGCGCCTGATAGCTCAGCCGTCTAAAAGCCCTTTACCTTTACAGGCCTCAATCTGTCCGTATCAGGCAGGCTAAGCTGGCCATAACAGTTATCGTTCCAGCCCCACACCTCTCCGTTGGTTTTCAAGGCCAGAGAGTAAAACCATCCGGACGTAATTTGAGAGACTCCGGAGATGCCCGGTACAGGAGCGGGAGCACCTTCAGCCATACCTTTGGTTGAATTACCGGTCATATTTGATCCGCATGCAAGTACAGTCCCATCCTTTTTCAATATCATGAGTCCGTAACCGCGCGCACTCACGGCTGCGGCATCCTTAAGACCGGGAAGCTGCAAAGGTGTACCGCCGGAGAACCGCTGACCGTTGTTGAATTCACCCCAGCCCCAGAAGGTTCCGTCGTTTTTTACTGCGAAAGTACCGCTTTTCGACGCGGCTATTGCCTTCGCGTTATTTATATTCCTTACCTGCGCAGGCAGCGTTCTGTCTTTTTTCGTCCCATCGCCGAGTTGACCGTAATTGTTAAAGCCCCAACACCAGACCGTCCCGTCCTTTTTCAGGGCTACCGAATGATAACCGCTGGTCTTGACAGAAATAACGTCTTTGAGGCCTTTGACCATAACAGGCTTGTTTTTTCCTGTTTTGGTACCATCGCCAAGCTGCCCAGCAAAATTATCCCCCCAGCACCAAACTGTTCCGTCGTTTTTCAACGCAACGGTATGGAACTGGCTCGCGGATACTGCGACTATGCCTGCCAGCCCTTTTGTCTGGACCGGTTCGACACTGTCGTTTTTCGTGCCGTCGCCGAGCTGCCCGTAATTGTTGCTGCCCCAACACCAAACGGTTCCGTCATTTTTAAGGGCGACAGTATGGAAGCCCCCTGCATCCGCAGATTTGACATTATCAATTCCATGGACCTCTGCGGGCTTACTGCCCGGTTCGCGTGTGCCATTGCCAAGCTGGCCGTTGCTGTTGTTTCCCCAGCACCACACTGTACCGTCCTTTTTAACTGCAACAGTATGGTCGTATGCAGATAGGGATACAATACCGGAAATTGCATCGGTCCTTACAGGTGTGGGATACTTGGAGACTGTGCCGTCACCCAGTTCACCATCCTCGTTCCTGCCCCATGCCCATACGGTGCCTGAACTGTCAAGCGCAAGGATGTGGCCGGCTCCGCCCGAGACTGCCTTAATACTGCTCAGCCCCTCGACTTTAACAGGCAGCGAACTATTGTCCATGCCGCCGTTGCCCAATTCACCGTTATTATTCGCACCCCAGCAGAAAACGCTGCCGTCGCTGCTGACTGCAGCTGAATGCGGCAAGCCGGCGGATATGAAGGATATGTCGGTCAAGCCGGCAGACTTTACCGGAGTTGCGCTGAAACCGTCAGATCTGCCGTTCCCGAGCTGTCCTTCATAGTTTGCTCCCCAGCACCATACTGTGCCATCCTTTTTCAGCGCCATGCTGTGCTCTCCCGCGGCGATTGAGACGACGCCGGAAAGTCCCTTTACTTTTACCGGCAGCGCCCGATTTGTCCTCGTCCCGTCGCCAAGCTGTCCAAGCCGGTTGTTTCCTACTGCAAATACTGATCCGTCGTTTTTGAGCAGGAGAGTGTGTTCAAGTCCGCCGTAAACTTTACTTACGCCGGATACCCCCTTCATTCTTACAGGCACGCTGCTGTTCCTTTTGCTGCCGTTGCCGAGCTGGCCATAATCGCCGTTTCCCCATGCCCAGACCGTGCCATCCTGCTGCAATGCCAGCATATGAGCGCCTCCTGCCGATACAGCCGCGATTCCGGATAGACCTTTTACCATCACAGGTTTTGACCTGTTTGTCGTCGTTCCGTCGCCCAGCTGGCCGAACTGGTTATCCCCCCAGGTCCAAATGGTCCCATCGGACTTGAGCGCCGCAAAGTGGGAGGATTGGCGGCTTCCGTAGCCACTGCCCGATATCATCGTAATCCCTGTCAGCCCATTTACTTTTACCGGGCTTTTCCTGCGTACCATCGTCCCGTCGCCAAGCTGGCCGGAGGTATTGTCACCCCAACACCATACGGTCCCGTCCTCAAGCAGCATTGCTGATGAAAAGAAACCGGCGGCGACCATTTTACATTTTGCGGGCAATTGGGAAAATTGCGAAGCCCCGGCAGTCTTTTGGGATACGATGGCAAAGGCCGGAATATTCAATTGAAACAGTGCCAGAAGGATTACAGCCGTTATTCTTAATTTCATGGTCAACACCCCGAAATAATATTTTACAAGAAAAATTATACAGTAGGACTTATAAAATGTAAAATAAAGGCGGCATTTGCTTGCGCAGGCTTGAACAGCGTCCGCATTCTATCATACAATGTAGAAAATACAGCGTATAATGGTAAGGTTTACATTGCTTTAAATACAATTGTTATATAGCAAAGGGGGAAGGTATTTTGAAAATTTTAAAGAGAATCGCGATCGCTATCACTGCGCTGGTCATCATATTTGCGGCGTTTTTCGGGTATTATGGAATCAGGGCGTCCAATGAGATAAAGGTGATGAAGCCCGCCGATACCGGGGAGATCATAGACGGAATATCAGTGCTCAAAGACAATTCACAGGACATGTATGTCATTAAGGGCACTGACGGCTACATAGCGGTAGATGCGGCAATGAATGCTTCAACCATAAAGCGTGAACTTGGCAGGCTTCAGATCCCTGCCGGCCAGGTCAAGGCTATCCTTCTGACTCACACAGACTCGGATCATACAGGATCAATCAGGCTCTTTGAAAATGCAAGGGTCTTTATATCGGATGCCGAAGAACAGATGATCGATGGCACGACAGTAAGGAATATGCTCATATTTAAAAACAAGCTCGATTATGATTATGACCTTCTCAGGGACGGGCAGGAGATCCAACTGGCCGGGCTGAAAATCAGGTGCGTTCTGACTCCCGGACATACGCCGGGTTCGATGTCCTACATAATCAATGACAAGTACCTGTTCACCGGAGATACCTTCAGGCTGAAAGACGGGGAAGCGACGGTATTCAATGAGTTTTTCAACATGGATTCCGCAAAGGAAATGAAGTCCATAGAAAAGCTTTCACGTCTTACAGGCATAGAGGAGCTATTCACCGCTCATTACGGCTGTTCCAATGATTTTGCGGCGGCATTCGGCAACATAGGTAAATAATATCTTTGTAATTTTTTGTACATTTTAATCGAAGGGGATCGGCATGGTTTTCGGGCGGCGTTCCCAGCTGTGATGATGATCAAGCACTGTGAAAGTACGGGCTCTTGAGGCGCCTGCAAATCGAATTCGCGATTTTGGACAGAATAGAAAGCCGGATTATGCAGACAATAGTTAAAGGCCAAGCAATTTAACACATGATTCAGGAGGGAGAAATCAGCCTATGAACAGGACTATTGCCGTTGAAAGTAATCTGACGCCGGTCGCGCAATATCTTTCCGAAAAGGGATACAAGGTGGATGAAATAGACCTTGGCAAAGAATATACCAAAAACATCGATAAATATGACGCCGTTGTTATTACAGGCATGAGTAAGGATTTCCTCGGCGTCCAGGACATAGTATCAAAAATACCGGTGATAGAAGCAAAGGGATTGACTGCCGAACAGGTTTACAACCAGCTTACGAGCAGCCTGAAGCACTAATTGAACAGCGGCGGCCTGATTGGCTGCTGCTGTCGAATCGGTCGATGCAGCTGCGGACATCAAAACAGTAGCTTTTAAAGACAGCTTTCCATGGTAAGAAAATTATCATGGGGGGCTGTTTTGCATTAAACCAATGTTTCCAGGAAACCGAATACCACAAATGAGATCAGGAAGCCTATTGTTATGTCGGTAGGGTAATGGAAACCCAGGCACGCCCTTGAGATACCCACCAGCAATGCAAGACAGAGCAAAGCTATCTTCAGACCCGGAAAAAACGCTGAAAGTGAAAAGGCTATGGAAAGCGCCGAGCTTGAGTGCCCTGAAGGAAAGGAGTATACACACCTGGGGGGCTTTTTGGCAATTACCCAGTCCAGGGTCTTATAGGGGCGGGGTCTGTTGACCACCCTCTTGAGCGTTTGGATCAATATTTGCCCCAATATGAGGTTCGACGCAAGAAAGAAGCCGGTTTTTCTGTCATACGCGATGAAGAACAGTGAAATGCAAACCGAAAACAAAAAGGACCCAAGTTGTGTTACCGCCCTCATAAATACCGTCAGCGCGCCGCAGTGAAGTCTTCTGTTTAGAAAATAGAAACAGGCCAGATCTTTTTGTCCGATGTAAGCGAGCAATGATGACATACATTTCCACCCCGGAATGCTATGATTCTTTCTTGTTATAATGTAACACACTTATGTAATGGGAGTATAGAGAATAATTTAAATTATTGTTAACCTTGCTTGAAATTTAGCGTATATAGTTGTGGCGAATGCCCAATAGTTGATATTATGTAAATATCAGGTATAATAATGGGATGATTTTGCATGAGGAGTTTTTGAAATGTCCGACTTTTTTTATTATGTAATTGCCGGAAGTATAGCGATTACAGGTATTGCAGCCTATATATTCCGCAAAAGAAAACGTGCGGTTGAAAATTTGATACGGAGGCTCAGGGACCGGTGGGGTGAAGAGCCGGAGGGCAGTTATAAGGAAGGGGAATTGAAAGCAATCGCCGGCTATTATGATAATGTCAAGGATAGCGGCAAAGCTTTGCACATCGACGATATAACGTGGAATGACCTGGATATGGACGATATCTACAAGCGTATCAATAATACGCAGTCTTCCGCCGGGGAGGAGTATCTCTATTATCTGCTGAGAAGCCCTGTATTTGAAGGAACTGCACTTGCCGAGAGGGACAGGCTTGTGGAATACTTCAGAAAAAACCCCGCCGAACGCGAGAAACTGCAGTTGCTACTGGCGGGTCTTGGGAAGAAACGATACGCGGGGGTATACGATTTTTTTCTGGGCAAATCCGAAGTCTTGCCTAAAACAAGTCATTACGGGCTGCTTGTGGCTGCTTTGCTGCTGTCGCCGTTTACCATGTTTATCAATGTTGCCGTTGGCTTCATTTTAATCACAGGTATATTCCTTGCGAATATCCTGATCTATTACCGTGTAAAAAGCGCTAGAGAGCCTTTGTTGGATCGTATCACCTATATAATAGAGCTTATAAGGTGCGCCAGGAGGATATCGAAAGCCGGCATCGGCCAGATCGGCGAGTATACCGGAAAACTGCGTGATTCGTCGGGACATTTCAGGTCATTGGCGATAAATTCGTTCTATCAGCTGTTTTTCAACACCAACGACGTGCTCCTGGAGCCTCTGAAAGCTATTTTTCTTCTGGATTTGATCGCATTCAACAGGCTGGTCAGGGTATTGAACGAGCATAAGGGCGAGATACGGGATTTATATGAAAATATAGGCTTTTTGGACAGTATTACGGCAATAGCTTCGTACAGGGATTCGATCGATTTTTTCACGGCGCCATCCCTGTATGAAAGCAGCATTACAAAGCCTGCAGCGCTGCAATTCATCGATGCTTACCATCCGCTTATAAAAAATCCCGTGGTCAATTCTCTCGGCATCAAAAAATCCGTACTCATAACGGGCTCGAATGCTTCGGGCAAGTCCACGTTTCTGAAAATGGCGGCGATAAACGCGATCTTTGCCCAGACAATATATACTTGCCTTGCAAGGGAGTATGAGTCCAGCTATTTCGCGATTTTTACATCGATGGCTCTGAAGGATGACGTGGCAAGCGGCAGGAGCTATTATATGACGGAGATCAATTCCCTCAAAAGGATAATCGACAATATGAAAGGGCCGTTTCCTTTGCTTTGCATGATAGACGAAGTGTTGAGAGGTACGAATACCATCGAGAGGATAGCGGCGTCATCCATGATACTCGGCGATCTTGGTGAAAGCAACTGCATCATTGTTGCCGCAACTCATGATATCGAACTGGCAGCGATATTGAAGGACAGGTATGATAATTATCACTTCCACGAGAGATTCGAAGGGAACAGTATTTTCTTCGAATACAGGATCCACCCGGGGAAATCGACCACGCGCAATGCGATAAAGCTGCTGCGTATAATGGGCTATCCGGATCAAATCGTCGACAGCGCCGAAAATATGGCGGAGAGCTTTTTGCGCGAAGGCAGCTGGAACTATTCTCCGTACTATAGTGACAAACAGAAATAAACCCTGCCATTTCCAAAAGGGTTTGAGAGCTTTTGAGTTTACTATTTACAGCATGTCACTGCGCAGAACCCTTACCGGCGAACCTGCTGTTGAAAAGCCTTCCCACAAACCTTGCCGCGATGTTGAATATGAACACCGATATCAGCAGGACTGCCGAAGCGCCGTCGGCTATCTGCCTTGCGTCGGGAACCAGGCCTTCGGAATTCACCTTGAAAATATAGACGGCAAGCGTTTCCGCAGGCCTCAAAGGGCTCAGCGGCGATTTATAGCTCGTCGGATTCAAGTTTGAAAAATCAAGCTGAGGGCTGCTCATGCCAGCTGTATAAAGGAGTGCCGCCGCTTCTCCGAAGACTCTGCCCGAGGTCACTATGACTCCGGTTATGAGGCTAGGCAAAGCGGAGGGTACGATGATCTTGTATATCGTCTGCCAATGCGTCGCGCCCAGAGCCAGGCTGGCTTCCTTTACCGACGGGGGGACGGCTCTTATTGCGTCTTCGCTTATCCTTGCTATTACAGGGAGGTTCAGGATCGATACAGTGAGCGCTCCGCCCAGAAGTGTAAATTTCCAGCCCGTCAGGGTGACGAAGACAAGCATTCCGAACAGCCCGATGACAATGGAAGGCAGCGAGGCAAGGGCTTCTATACAGAATCTGATAATACCCGTCAACCGGCTGGGCTTTGCATATTCCGCCATATAAATACCTGCCGACAGCCCCGACGGTACCGTTATCAGAATGGATAGGAGCACCAGGTAAAGCGAATTGAAAAGCTGGGGCCCAATGCCGCCTCCTGCCTTCGAAAAAGCCGGAGCCGAGGTAATAAAATGCAGGTTGAGCCTCTCGCGGCCGTTATAGAGGATATATCCCACAAATGCGACAAGCAAAAGTATGACGAGCCCCGAAATTGTATAGAAAACCGACGTTGCGATTTTGTCGGCGGTTTTTGATTTGATAGTCATTTTGCAAGACTCCCCTTTGAACCGATTTTATGGATCAGTATTATGAATGCGAAGGTTATAAGCAGAAGCAGCAGAGCCATCGACCAGAGCGCGTTGTTCCATGGCGTGCCCGTCACCGTGTTGCCCATGTCCAGCGTTATTATGCCGGTTAGATTGGTGGTGGGATCGAGTAGGGATTTTGGCAGTCTTATCGAGTTCCCTATTACCATCTGCACCGCAAGTGCTTCTCCAAAAGCTCGTGCCAGGCCAAGCACTATTCCGGTCAAAATTCCTGGTGCCGCCGCGGGCAGAATCACCCTGCGTATGGTTTGCCAGCGGGTGGCGCCCAATGCATAGGAGGCTTCCTTATAATCGCTTGGGAGGGACCTGAGCGAATCGGCGGCAATACTTGCAATAGTGGGGAAAATCATGACCGCCAGCACCAGCGACCCCGCAAGGAGACTGAAGCCCAAGCCCCCGAAGCTCTTTTTGATAAAAGGCACAAGTACGCTCAAGCCTACCCATCCATAAACTACCGAAGGTATGCCCACAAATATTTCAATAGCAGGCTGAAGCAGCTTTTTACCCAGCTTTGGCGATATCTCCGTCATGAATATGGCTGTCGAAACCCCGAAGGGTGCGCTTATTGCCAGCGCGAGGACGGATATCGAGATCGACCCGACTATGAATATCAAGGCGCCTATCGCAGGCCCACCCTGTGAAATGTCCCTCTCGGGATTCCACTGGGTGGAAAACAGGAATTCGGCGGGGGAGCGGTGACTTGTGAAAAAGGTGGCCATTCCTTTGGACGCTATAAAAAAAACCAGGCATACTGTCAGAAAGATCAGGAAAAACCCGAAGAATGTGACTGTATACCTTCCACTCAATTCATGTATCAAATAGTAAAGGTTTATTTTCTTTGAGAATTTTTTTAACATAATTCCAACTCCAGCTGTTCTAATATTTACCGGTTATTGTTCCCTTGCGTGTAAAAGGGATCCTGAATATCGTCGATGATGTCCGGACCCTTGCATTCGGGGTTATGCTTGTTTTACCTCGATACCTTCATGTCCGAATTCGGTATATAACCGAGTTCTGTTATAGCCGACTTGAATTCGCCACCTGCGATGTATTCAAGGAATGCCTTTGTTGCTCCGGCAGGTTCGCCCTTAGTGTACATGTGCTCATAGGACCATATGGTGTATTGACCGGTTACCACGTTTTCTGCTTTAGGTTCGACTCCGTTGAATTTCAATGCCTTCACCGCATCGTCGATGTAGGGGAAAGCCAGGTAGGAGATGGAGCCCTCGTTGTCTGCTATAGCCTTCTTGATCGTGCCCGATGAGTCTTCTGTCAGAGCCAGGCCGGTTACTTCATCATTTCCCTTGAGGGCATATTTCTTGAAGGTGGCTCTTGTACCGGATGATGCGGGCCTGTTGAGCACGGTTATCTTCATGTCGCTGCCGCCTATGTCTTTCCAGTTGGTGATCTTTCCGGTAAATATGTCGATAAGCTGCTGCTCTGTGAGATTGTCTACAGTAACCTTGGGATTTACCACGGTTGCGAAACCTACAACGCATACCTTGTGGTCGACAAGGCCTGTTGCCTGATCGGCTGGAAGCTTTTCTTCCGCAAATACGTCCGAATTGCCGATGTCGGCGCCGCCCTGTGCTACCTGCGTGAGTCCTGTGCCGCTTCCGCCGCCCTGTACCTGGATCTTTGCGTCAGGATTGGCGCTCATGAACATTTCAGCCGCTTTTTCAACCAGTGGCTGCAGCGCTGTTGAACCCAATGCGGTAACGGAACCTGAAACGCCTGTGCCGGTTGCTGCCGGCTGTGTGGACCCGGCGGTTTGCGTCGATGTCGTCTGGTTGTCCGAGGTATTTCCCGGCGTCTGGCCGCAAGCTGCGAGGGATATGGGCAGAACCAGTGCAGCTATTATTGCCGCCGACTTCAAAAATGAGTTTTTTTTCATAAATTTGACCTCCAAATCATGTTTTCCTGTTTTTATTTTTGATGTTTTCAGTGTATAAGCTTTTATTTAAGTTCAAATTAATCGTTTGTTAAGATACGGTTAAATCTAAACTATTACGTAACAGCTTTTTTTGTTTTGCTGGAATACTTGCCTGGATTATAGTAAGCCGCGAATAGAAATTATGCCGTATGACTGGACTTCTTCCGAGTCTTTTTATTTCCGAAAAAGGGACGGCAAGCCGGTCGAAGCCGCAGGGGAAGATGTGATTTACGGTGCGGAGGACAAAACTTGATTACAGTAATAGAATTTAGCTATAATAACAATAAGCTTCATAAAATCTTATTGTTGAGAAAGGTCCTGTGAAATGAAGGGCAAGAGCAATTGCGACTGTTGCAGCAATTACATATACGACGATGAATACGAATGCTACACATGCCAGATGAACCTCGATGAAGATGAGATGCTGAGGTTCTTATCCAAAGCTTACGATGATTGTGCATATTTCCGCCTTAACGATGAATATAAAACTGTGAGAAAACAGATATAATCGCTGATGTACACTATTAATAAGGGGAACTGTTTTGAAAAGAAAATATGCTATAGCTATCGCTATTTGTGCAGGTCTTTTTGTCGCATTGGTCGTAGCGGCTCTATACAGTGGGTTGGTGGTCAGAAGGTATACGGTGGAATCGGATAAGCTAGGTCAGGGAGTTTCGATAAGGGCGGTTCTGATTACCGACCTGCACAGCCACATATATGGAAAAAACCAGAAAGACCTCCTGTCGCTGATAAGCCGGCAGAAACCGGATATCGTCCTGCTTGCCGGAGATATCGCCGATGATCAGGCGCCGTTCGAAGGTGCGGAACTATTCATAGCTGGTGTTACAAAGATAGCGCCTGTGTATTATGTTTCCGGAAACCATGAGCTATGGTCCGGCAGCTACGGATTTATAAGGAAGACCTTGCGAAGATATGGTGTGACTGTGTTGGAAAGCAGCTATGTCAAAGTTAAGGCAGGCAATACTCCTGTTATAATAGCGGGGGTGGATGATCCCGACATTGAATTGTATGACCGCGGCTTTAGCTGGGAAAGCTCGATGTATCAAGCGTTTTCACGCCTCGACGAGGAACAGGGCTATAAGATACTGTTGGCGCATCGCCCTGAAATGATAGATGTATACGGACAATACGATTTCGACCTTGTCGTGTCGGGCCATGCGCACGGAGGGCAGGTAAGGATTCCGTTCATACTGAACGGTCTCTATGCTCCCGATGAGGGCTGGTTCCCTAAGCATGCGGGAGGGGTCTACAAATACGGAGACCTGACCCAGGTAGTGAGCCGCGGAATCTCGAACACCTCCCGACTGCCGAGGGTTTTCGACCCCCCGGAAGTTGTTGTTATCGACATTAAAGGCAATTGACCCGATTTTTCATTCTCAAACCCTCCACTAATACTCCAAGGTACCCGCGCAGGCTCTGTCAGGTAGCTCGGGTATACCAGCATTGGCAGGCGGCGCGGGCCTTGCTGTATTCATGTTTTCACTTTCGGCTGTATTCTTCAGGTCTAGCTTGAAAAATATTCGAGCGCCTCAAGCTGATGCATCCTGAGGTGAAGTTTTATGGTATAATATTCTTGTGCCATGCATTATCTGCAAAATCTCAAAAGAGTTTACAAATCTGTCTTTATGGGCATCATATAAAATGGTAATTTGCCTTATTACGGGATAATATATCGAATACTGTTGCAGGGTGAATGATGGGTACTTTACTCGAGAGGCTGGCAGCTGAAGAAATACTGCCTGCGAAGACTGTACTGGATCTGAGAGAGTTTATTTCGAAAAAATATCCGTCGCTTTCGCTGGTCAGGAAAGCGGCTGTTTTTGCCGACGCCGTAAACAGGATACTAAATGATAGTATGCCCGGATTGTCCGAAGACAGTTTGAAAAAATTCAAGGTCATACTTTTCAGTGATGCGGCGGGGAAAACGGTATTCTGTATAAATGGTTCCGATATCTTCAAGTCGGCTATCAGACTAAGGCTGACGGACGATTCTTTTATCGGAGTACTGGGCGACTGGCTTGAAAAAACTCTTGAAATACCTGTCGACAGGGATAAAGTCAGTAGTCTTGTTACGATCGCATATGCAATGATGGACGAGTCTCCGGAAATGGAGCTGGACCGGCTGATCGGGCTTGCTGAGGAAAGTACCGGCGAAATCAGGCTTACAGAGAAAAAGGCCGGCGAAATGGACCTTGCGGAGGAAAGTACCGGCGAAGCACGGTTTGCAAATGAAGCAGCCGGTGGAGTCGTGCTGGGCGGCGGTAAAATAGCCGCCGTTGAACTAAAGGAACCTGAAAGCACAGCGATCCCGTTTGTTCCGGCGGATTCGGGTAAAGATTCTCTGGCAGTCAGGACTCTTTTAGCGAAGTATATACCGGCTAAAAGTAAAGCGTTTAAGGCCATTGCCGCCGTGGGTCTTGTAGCGGTATCCGTTTTGCTGTCTTACTTCTCCGCATTATATATAAACGCCACGGAAAATACGGGTCTTTCCAGGACCGGCATCGCCGTAATCGAACAGGAAGAGCTTCCCGGGAGCGCCGTCATACCGGCGGATCCGATGGATGACGATAGCGGCGTTCTAATGATGACGGCGACCGCGTATGACCTTTCTTTTGAAAGCTGTGGGAAAGATCGCAGCCACCCCGCTTACGGCGTAACTTCTTCCGGGACGAAAGCCACCGTTGGCAGGACGATAGCGGTCGATCCCGAGGTAATACCGCTCGGGAGCAGGGTTAAAATAACATTTCCCGAAAAATACAGCTACCTGGACGGTATCTATATCGCCGAAGACACAGGAAGGCTGATAAAAGGCAACAGGGTGGATGTGTTTTTCGGAGAGGACAAAACCGGGAGCAAAACCGTCAACAGGCTTGCCATGGCTTTCGGCGTCCAGGATGTCGAAGTTGAAGTATTGGAGTAGGTCGTCCTGATTCATCATTTCGTCATTTCTCTATTTATCTATTGACTCTGCACATGCGTCATGGTTTACACTTTGTGTATGGAACTCCTCAAATAATTTGCAAGGAGCAGTTTAATATGGAGATGCACCTTAAAATCGGAGAAATCGCAAAAATGTTTGATATTTCCATAAGGGCGCTGAGACTCTATGATAAAATGGGCCTCCTCACACCCGGGTATACAGACGGAAGCAATGGCTACAGATACTACACTGCGGATCAGATACAGCAGTTGAATACGATCCTTGTACTAAAGTCCGTCGGTATCAGACTGATAGATATCAAACACCTTGTCGATCATGGAATGCAGGCTGGAAAGCTGGTTGAAATACTCGAGAGGAAAAAGGATTATTGGGAGAGCCAGATAGAAATAGCCAGATTCAATATCGAGAATATAGATAAATTGAGGATGGCTGCCTCGCATTCATTAGAAAATGACGTGAAAGAAGACGGAAGTGCACAGCAGACGGATGCGTATAAAATGTCCCGCCTGGTCTGCCTGGAAAACCTGAAACTGGAGACCGTTCTTTCCGAGGCTCTATGGCTGTAATATGGAATTTAAAAGTATTTTACATGACGCAATCGAATATGAAGCGGTCGGTGAGGTTTCAAGGGCACCTCAGTATTTTCCGGACTTGAATCTTGATCAGATAATCTCAGCTATTCTTGCGGGTAAAGAGGAGTACAGGCTGGAGCCTTTTTTCTTCCATCCCATGAGAGCTGTCTCTGCCATAAATTACAGGTTGGATGTGATGAGGGATCTCGAGAATGAAGATATATATAATGCCATAACGGCATTTGCCGCCGGTATGAAACGGATCAGAGAATATGCGGGCTTCAGCCGGATGTTGCATAACAGCCTCCAAAAGAAGAAATGGCTCCTCGACGCCGCAGGCCTTTATTGCGAAACGGTAGCGAAGCTGCAGACTTCGTTGGCTGCGTTGCATTTTGACTCCGCCGGACTTCGCTCGTTCTGCGAATGGTTGACAGGGTATATGGAAGGCGATGAATTCAAAATGCTATATACCGATACTGACAGCCTTTCCAGGGAATTCGCAGGCATCAGGTACAGTGTGGAAATTGAAGGAGACAGGGTCATAGTAGGCGAGGACCAAAATTGTGACAATTATTGCGAGTTGATGAACGGAGCCTTCAGACGTATTAACGACGCTGTTTTTGATTATAGTATCAGATTTTTCTCCGATGTTGAAATGTGTTCCCTTGAAAGCAAAATAATCGATATCGTAAGCAGCATTTATTCTTCAACCTTCAAAAGGCTTGAAGAATACCACGCCGTGCACATGGATTTTACCGATAGGACATTGGAGAGATTTGACCGCGAAATACAATTCTACATTTCAGTCCGGGATTATTTCAAAAAGCTCGGGAAGGCGGGTTTTTATTTTACATATCCATCGGTATCACTGAGAAAGGAACTCAGACTGTCGGGCGGATATGATCTGGCTCTGGCACAGAAATGCAAGGCTTCGGGCGCAGTAATCGTACCGAATGATTTTACGGCAACCGGCAATGAGCGTATATTCGTGTTGACCGGACCGAATCAAGGCGGCAAAACCACTTTTGCCAGAGCTCTCGGTCAGATCGCATACTTTGCATCGTTGGGATGTCCGGTACCATGTACTTCCGCGGACGTTTGCATATTTGACAATATTTTTACGCATTTTTCCGCGGAGGAAAATCCTGTGGGCAATGTCGGAAGGCTTAAGGAAGAGCTTTTGCGGCTTAAATTTATCCTGGAGAATATGACAACCAACAGTCTCGTCATAATAAATGAGCTTTTTGCATCGACTACCTCCAAGGACGCTTATAATATGGGCAAAAGGATACTGAACCTTTTCGCGGATCTCGACTGTTTCTGCCTTTATGTTACGCATATCTATGAGCTTTCCGGTATCAACTTCAAAACCGTAAGTCTTGTCGCGGCCGTAGATAAGGGCAGGAAGGCGGCGCGAACCTATAGAATAATAAGAAAGCAGGCTGACGGCTTAGCTTATGCAAATTCGATAGCTGAAAAATATGCTCTGACATATGAATCAATAAAGGAGCGCATCGGGACATGAGGCCTTATCTTCTTTTTGAACACTACGAAGAGAATCCGTACCATAAAATGCCTAATGAAAAAGCTTTGGAGGAAGACCTGAACCTTGCTGCCGTTTTCAGAGCCATGTCTCAAAGCGACGACTTTATATTCCATACTGCCAGACGTGTTATTTTAAGCAGCCTTTCGGATATCGGCGCCATATGCTACCGTCAGAATGTGCTGAAAGATTGCCTGAATAACCAAGTCATGATAGCCAGGCTTTATGAAATTGCCGGAAACACCCTTGAAGAAGCGGCTTTTTACAAGCAGTCCACTCAGCCAAGCTTCTCCAGGGCGGTCACCGTGTCCTACAAGCTACGGAATGCTGCCGGACTGGCGGCAGTCCTTGTTAACGGCCTGGAAACTCTTAAAAATGCAGCCTGCAGATGTGCAGACAGGTTCGACTCAAAAGGCTTGACAACCTTTTGCCGCCAACAGGAAACAATTCTTACCGATGAGTTTTTCGCAAAAGTAAATAAACACATCAGCGATCTCGGCTTTATCTCCGAAGGCGGCAGAATAGTCATAGGGTCTTCCTTAGGAAAGGGCTTGAAGGGGACAGAGCATGTCCTTAGAAGAATTTCAAACCGTGAAGATCGTAAATGTTCGAGAAATGAAAACAAATCACGCCAGTCCGGCACAATTCCGCTCAACAATGTCAGCATCGCGAATAATGCAAAGGAAGTTGAGGAGGCTGCGCTTGTCCACATATTAAGATTTTTAAACCGGTTTAATGAGAGCGTCCTGAACTTTTTTGAGGCACTGCAATTCGAAACGGGGTTCTATATCGGATGCATAAACCTGTACAATACCGTTAGGGGACTTGATGCAGCCGTTACTTTCCCAATTCCGGATGATGCCGAAAAAAGGAACCTGAGCTTTGAAGGCTTGTACGACCTTAGTCTTCTGATTGGCGAACGGAAGCATCCTGTCAGCAACGACCTGAACGCATGCGATACCTGCCTTTATATCATTACGGGGGCAAACCAGGGCGGTAAATCCACATACCTGAGAAGCGCAGGCATAGCGCAGCTCCTCATGCAATGCGGAATGTACGTCCCAGCTTCATATTTCAGGGCAAATATCAGCGAAGGTATCTTCACGTATTTTACGAGGGAAGAGGATGAAAGTATGAATAGCGGCAAACTGGAGGAAGAGCTGAAGCGGCTTGACGAGATTGTCGGTATTGCCTGCCGCAATTCACTCGTAATTATGAACGAGCCCTTTGCTACAACCACGGAAAGAGACGGCTCAAAAATCGCTCAGGATGTCGTAACAGCCTTTTATGAATTGAATGTAAAAACGTTTGTGGTAACTCATTTATTCGAGTTTGCACACCTTATGTTCGGGCAGAAGCTTCAAAAAGCCGTATTCCTCAGAGCCGAAAGAAGCGAAGAAGGATGCCGCACATATTATATCAAAGAGGGAGAACCGCTGATTACAAGTTATGGCGACGACCTGTTCAATTCGGTGATAGGGTTATCCCGGTAGACGTATAAAAGCGTTGCGAGCTTTCTTCCCGGCATGGTTATGACTTTGCCGTCATAGTACATCCCGCTGGAGGCTCCGCCGTCGAGATTGATCGCATTCACGCAGCCGAGCTTCAGCATTATTTCCTTTAGCTCACTTATCCTGACGTTTTTGGCGCTCACCAACAGCAGCAGCCCGTCCTTTTTGACACCTATGGCCGTACGGTATGCGGAGACGGTTGTAAACCTGCTGTCCGTGAATCCGGGAGGCAGCTTTGCCGTTGATATCTTCCCATTTGTCACCAGATCGGGAGCGCCGGAAAGCATCCACTGCATTTCATCGAGCTTGTAGGAAGCGTCCTTGCTTTTAAAAAGATAGTATTCGGTCTCGATATTCCTGCCCTTTGAAAGGCCGTTATCGCCCTTCCAGCTTGATACGACGTTCGAACCGAAAAAGGTGACGTAACCATCCTTCGGGATGCTTACCGTCTGGGGAGGGTTCAGCTTTACGAAGCTTTGAAGCACCTTGTTCCGGACAGTCGCGACATAGCCGGGCGCCTTGATCTCTATTGAAGCCCCCCTGTTGGGCGTATACATGATGGTGTTGCTTTTCGCGGGATTGCGGGTATTGATCTCGTAGGCAGTCCAGACATTGTAATATGCCAGCCCGCCTATGTGCATGTCGTTTGTTCTTTTTCCGTCGGCAAACATCCTTGTGAAAATTCCAGGGGTACCGAACACGAGATCCTTGTTTTTGGTTATGCCGAGGGATGTGATGCCGCTCTGCCCGTAGACCAGCTTGCCATCTATCATGACATGTCCCACGGGATCCTTGACAGGGCCGTAGGAAGAGATAAAATTGGCGTTTATAGCTGCTATAGCGCCTTTTGCCCCGGCCATTTTTTCAAAATCCTCGGTCATATTGAGCCTTGAATCCGGGAGGCCAACTTCGAACCGGATGCTTGGATCCTTGGGATTTACTTTGATTACGTTGACGGTTTTTGTTCCGGTAGTTAGCTTTACGGATTGCCGTACCAGTTCGATTGGCTTGACAATAGCTGCAGGGGCTGTTGCCGCGCCGGC
This sequence comes from Bacillota bacterium, assembly GCA_023412915.1. Lineage (GTDB taxonomy): Bacteria > Bacillota > Clostridia > Acetivibrionales > DTU013 > JAEYOM01. The sequence goes on along the minus strand of JAEZRE010000017.1, from coordinate 150,470 downwards.
AGAAAATACCCCCGGAAGTATAAAAAGCAAAAGGAGGATTGCTGCCGGCAGCTTTAATGCTCTACTTCTCATATTTGCACCCTCCCGAAGTGTTGTTCCGAAGTTTATCCCTGAATAATAGGGATGGATGAAACTACACAATATATATCGGTCAATTGTATGCGCCATATTATTGTTTATCCGGTGCAGTTATGGTAAAATCTATTTTACAGTTCTTTCACTTTGTTGGTTTTTGGAGGATTTTTTAATGGACACTTTCTTGGAAAAATTAGTTACTAAAAGAAGAACATTCAGCGATAACCTTGCGACCTTCGGCATTTTGATGGCCGGTGTCATATTAGTCCTGGTGTCTCTCTCGATCCCGCTGCTGAATCAGCTGGGGGTGAGCCTCCTGCTTGCCGCCGGTTTGGTTTATCTGACATACAGGTTTATTTCGGCGCGTAACATCGAGTATGAATACGTAGTTACAAACGGAGAACTCGATATTGACAAGATAATTTCGAAGAGGAAGAGAAAAAGGATATTCAGCGCAAGCTGCAAGGAATTTGAAATCCTTGCAAAGGTCTCGAGCAACAGCTTCAGCCAGTCGGTCCAGAGCATCAAGAACCGGATCGACGCAACGAGTTCGATCAATTCCCCCGACGCCTATTTCGCGACTTTGTCTTACAAGGGCGAAAAGACTCTGGTAATTTTTGAGCCTGATGAGAGGATGCTGAATAACTTCAAGGTATTCATACCGAGAAAGATATTTACGGCTTGATCGGGAAGTATTGAGGTGTACATATGCAATTTGCGGTCGAGACACTGCTCCGGCTGGTACTAGCGGGAGTCCTGGGCGGACTGATAGGCTACGAGAGGGAACATACCAACAGACCGGCAGGCTTCAGAACGCATATACTCGTTTGCGTCGGAGCGGCGTTGGTAATGGTGACATCCGAGTTCATTTTCGAAATGTACAGCGGGAAGGTCAATCTTGATCCTGCGAGACTCGGCGCTCAGGTTATCAGCGGCATCGGTTTTCTCGGGGCGGGCACTATAATCCGCGACGGCTTCAATGTCCGCGGACTTACCACGGCTGCAAGCCTGTGGGCCGTATCCTGCGTCGGCATAGCGGCAGGCATAGGCTTTTACGGCGGCGCTATAATAGCTACGATCATTATCTTTCTGACGCTGATCACCTTAAAAAAAGCGGAAAAGCATTTTGCCAGCAGGAACCGTTACAGGACCTTCGTAGTCGAAGCCGGTAACGCTCCGGGCCAGGTGGGCCAGGTTACGGGCCAGTTCGAAAAATACAGGATCGAGATCAAGAATATCCAGCTGTATAAAAGCAAGGAAAATGAAATGATGATAAAGCTCCTTGTCAAAATGCCTGGCAGCACGGTGGACATGCAGCTGCTGAGCGACATACAGTCACTGAACGGCGTAGGAAAGGTTTACGAGGAGTAAGCGGCTCGCCCCATGTTGATTTTCATTACCGGGTTTTGTTCAAAGAGCATATAGATTCGGCTTGGTGGCTCTAATTCGCAAAACTCACGTAATGCCAATCAACATGGGGCGAGCTTTTATATTGCACGGATATAGAGGATATAGGAGGAAGATGTTGTTGATTAAGAAATTTAGTGAACCGAGTGTAGAAATAATTAAGGATATAAGAGAAGTTGAATTGATTTGTAAAGAGTATGATAAGTTAAATGGAAGTTTATATCTTGATACATCCTTAAATTTTAATTCTGAAATAAAAAGTTTATACTTACTTTACGAAAATAATCAATTAGTGAGTCTTATATCAATGTTTATTCCAACCGGTGAGGAAGCAGAAATCTCAGCCTATACACTACCTGAATACAGGCGAAAAGGATATTTCAAGAAGCTGCTCGATGAGGCCACAAAAGAAATAACCAAGTATAACATATCTGATTTAGTATTTGTTTGTGAACCGCAATCAAATGACGGAATAGAAGCAATAAAAAAGCTGGAGGCAGAATTTGATTTTACAGAGTATTTCTTAAGGCATAAGGGTTCTTTGAATGATATGGAGGTTCGTCGAGTTTCTGAAATAGAGCTGCATAAAGCAAAAAAGAAGGATTTGGAAGCCATTATCAGTTTGAGTCAGGAGATATTCAATGACAATTATGATGATGCTAAAAGCATGGTAACTAAATCTTTTGAAGCAGTAAACAGAATGCAGTATATAGCTGTGTTAGGTGAAAAACTTATTGGGATGGGTTCTGTTAGTATTGAAAATGATGAAGCATCCATATTTGGGCTTGGAGTAGTACCAAAATGTCAAGGAAAAGGTTTTGGAAGACAAATATTAAATTTGATACTAGTGGATTTAAAAGATAAAGGTATAGAAAATATTACAATCGAAGTAGACAGTACAAATGAAAACGCTTTCAAGCTATATAAAAAGTGCGGATTTGAAGTAGAAACATCATTTAACTATTACAGAAAAAGAGTTATTCAAGCTTGATTAGTTAGTGGAAAATTCCGGGTATAAGAGTAAGGGGGAACAGTAGTCTACTTCGCTTTATTCTAATAATATGAATTAATATGGTTGCCAAAATCGATAACAGGGCAATGAATTTTAACAAAGGCGGCATGGTCTATTCCATGCCGCTTTTGAATAAAAATAGGACATAAACCTGATGCAGGGATAGGTTTGCATAATTCCGACATAAAGGGGTGTCTTATTTGAGCAGACAGGACGCGATACGGAAGAATCCCGATAACATGCATGAAATGCATAACGGGCTAAGTGACAAGGATGCCAGGAAGAAACTGCTTGAACACGGTCCCAACCTTCTCTCCGAAAAGAAGAAAATATCGCCGTTCAAGCTTTTACTGGGCCAATTTACAGACGTAATGGTCATAATACTTATGGTGTCGACCGTTATTTCAGCTTTTATGGGAGATATCACGGAAGCGATAACCATAATAGCTATAGTGATATTGAATGCAGTGCTCGGTTTCGTTCAGGAATACAAAACCGAAAAGACGATGGAGGCACTTAAAAGCCTTGCGGCTCCTGTGGCAAAGGTGCTGCGCAGCGGCAGGCAGGCGAGCATACCCGCGGAGCAGGTCGTACCTGGAGATCTTGTGCTGCTTGAAACAGGCGACCGGGTTCCTGCCGATGCCGTCCTCCTTGAAAGCGTAAACCTTCAGGCAGATGAATCGCTCCTTACCGGAGAATCCCTGCCGGTTGAGAAATATCCGATAGAGCACGGTGCGTCCGAGGATCGCTGGGAGAGAAAAAACAGGGTGTTCATGGGCACCAGCATCACCGGCGGAAGAGCCAGGGTATCGGTCACGGCAACCGGCATGAATACCGAAATGGGCGGTATCGCGGACTTGATCCAGAACATAGAAGAGGATGACACTCCTCTGCAGAAGAAGCTTGCGAGGCTCGGAAAAATAATTGCCGCAGGCTGCCTCATAATTTGCGCCATAGTCGCCGTATCGGGGATATTGAGGGGCGAGGAGGTATTTTCGATGCTGCTCTCCGGCATAAGCCTGGCTGTCGCGGCCGTGCCGGAAGGACTTCCCGCCATTGTCACCATATCGCTTGCGCTTGGCGTACAGCGCATGCTTAAACGGAACGCTCTTATAAGAAAACTGCCGGCGGTTGAAACGCTGGGGTGCGCCGGGGTCGTCTGTTCAGACAAGACCGGAACGCTCACGCAGAATAAAATGACAGTCCGAAAAATCGTTACAGCCGAGAGGCAATATCAGATAAAGGAAAGCAGAGACGACAGGAAGGCTTTCTATTCGGGCGGAGTGAATGCGGATCCTCAGGGTGATCAGATACTGAGGCTGGCTCTTGAGATAGCCGGGGTGTGCAATAACGCCGAACTGAAGAGGGCCTCCGGAGGAGAAGACAGATGGGGATTCGAAGGCGATCCGACCGAGGGCGCACTGCTGGTGGCATCCGCAAAAGCCGGGTTCACACCCGAAAAACTCGGGTCGGCCTATAGCAGGATGGATGAACTGCCTTTCGATTCCGACAGAAAATGCATGTCGGTTGTATGCAGCAATAAAAGAGGTGAAACCTTCGTATTTACCAAAGGCGCTCCCGACATACTGCTCAAAAGCTGTAAGAAGGTATATCAGTCAAAAGGCGAGATGTCAATGACTCCCGATATGAGAGCGAAGATTGACAGGGCAAATGACGGCATGGCCGTGGAAGCGCTCAGGGTCATCGCCGTTGCATATAAGAAGCTCGAACCGGGCGGATACCGCAGGGAAACGCTGGAATCGGACCTTGTATTTACAGGCCTGATAGGCATGCTCGACCCTCCAAGGCCGGAGGCTGCCGAAGCCGTATTGAAGTGTAGACTGGCAGGCATCAAGCCCGTCATGATCACAGGGGATCATAAGCTTACGGCAGTTGCGATAGCAAAGGAGCTCGATATTTTCCAGGAGGGCGAAAAGGTTCTGACCGGCGCGGAACTGGACAAAATGGACGACAGAAGCCTCGAGAAGGTCGCGGGGGACGTAAGCGTATATGCAAGGGTCTCGCCCAAGCATAAGCTGATGATTGTCAGAGCCCTTAAAAAGCTTGGGAACATCGTGGCTATGACGGGTGACGGCGTAAACGACGCTCCGGCTATAAAGGAAGCGGACATAGGCGTCTCTATGGGTCAGACGGGGACCGACGTCACCAAGGAAGCCTCCGCCATGGTACTGCTTGACGACAATTTTGCCACGATCATTGCGGCCATAGAGGAAGGCAGGGTAATTTATAACAACATCCGCAAATTTATCCGGTATATGCTCGCGTGTAATATTGGCGAGGTTCTCAACATGTTCATAGGCATGCTGGCGGGTTTGCCGGTACCTTTGCTTCCCATACAGATACTCTGGGTCAACCTGGTAACGGATGGGCTGCCGGCGGTGGCCCTGGGCTTCGATCCGCCCGAAAAGGACGTAATGAAGAGATCGCCGAGGGGACCGGATGAAAGCATTTTTTCGCATGGACTTGCCGCGATAATCCTGACCAGGGGCGTCCTGATAGGCTTGACGACACTTGCAGTCTATGTCACGATGCTTCACTTCACCGCGGATATCGGAGCCGCCAGGACTGGCGCCTTCGTCACGTTGATGCTCATACAGCTCATTCATGTATTCGAGTGCAAGTCGGAAACAAAAAGCATATTCCAGATCCCGCTGTTCAATAACCTTTACCTTGTATTTGCAGTGCTGATATCGCTGGCTATGATCCTCGGGGTCGTATATATCCCAACCCTGCAGGGCATTTTCAAGACAGTGCCGCTCAAACTGGACGACTGGTTCATCGTGGGAGGCCTGTCGTTCCTGGTCCCCATCATCGCAAGCTTCTTCCCGATGCGCCGCAGGCAGCATTAATATTTAGCTTGAAATGAAATTTAAAAAACTATATAATAAGTGAAGCTAAAAAGTCTCAGTTCTGAGACTTTTTTAGCTGTAAATGGATTGTGACATAAGTAAGATAATTTGCTTGTTAAAATGCTTTGGATTTTACAAATTGTTCACAATTTATTAAAAAGTATCTTTCATAATGTTGTTAGCATTGTATGTCAAACCGACATGAATGGCAGGAGGGAAAGAGATGATAGAAATACAGAATTTGACCAAGCGATATGGTCAGATAAAAGCTGTAAACAATCTGAATTTTACTGTGGAAAAAGGTGAGATTCTGGGTTTTCTCGGCCCCAACGGCGCAGGGAAATCCACTACCATGAATATCATAACAGGTTATCTGCCGTCCAGCGAAGGCACGGTAAGGGTCTGTGGCTATGATATCCTGGAATCACCCAAGGAAGTAAAAAAACGTATAGGTTACCTCCCTGAACAACCGCCCGTATATATGGACATGACGGTCAAAGATTACCTTGATTTTGTCGCGGACCTGAAAACGGTGGACAGAAAGGTAAAAAGAAGCCAGATCAGCGACATCATGGAACTGGTAAAGATCGGAGATCACAGGAACAGGCTTATCAAAAACCTGTCCAAAGGTTACAAGCAGAGGGTAGGTCTGGCACAGGCGCTTATCGGGAGTCCGGATGTCCTTATATTGGACGAGCCTACCGTCGGCCTTGACCCGAAACAGATCATCGAGATCCGCAGGCTTATCAAGGCGTTGGGAAAGGAACACACTATAATATTGAGCTCCCACATCCTTCCTGAGGTAAGTGCAGTTTGCGAACGGGTCGTCATAATAAACAAAGGCGAGATTGCCGCGATCGATACACCCGAGAACCTTTCCAAGGGCTTCGGTGCAGCGTCGAAGCTTCTCATAACGGTTGCCGGCCCCAAGAACTCTGTGGAAAATGCGATCAGAGAGATCTATGGAGTCAAATATGTTGAAACAGCCGTTGAAAAGGACAGGGAATCCATCAGCTATATCGTTGAATCCGACAAGGAAATCGACATCAGGAAACCGTTGTTCTTTGCAATGGCTAAGCTTGGATATCCGATACTCGAATTGAAGAGCCTCAATTTGAGCCTTGAGGATATATTCCTGCAGATAGTCACCCAGGAAAAGGAGGTCGAGTAATTCATGTCGGCAATATTCTGGAAAGAAGTCAAATCATATTTTTACTCACCGATGGCTTATATACTCATCGGTCTGTTTACGCTGCTAACATCGATATTTTTTCTTCCGAACCTGTTGTACGCACAGGGCTCCTTCACCAATAATCTTTCAACAATGGGCTTTATACTGCTGGTAATAGTACCGATTCTCACGATGAGAATCCTTGCGGAGGATAGGAAAAACGGAACTGAAGTGCTGTTGATCACTTCGCCGGCAAGCATCACTTCGATGGTCATCGGGAAATACCTGGCAGTCTGCTTCGTATTCCTGATGATGACGGTAATATCGTTCATATACCCGGTTGTTCTGTTTGCTTTCGGCGGGACCTTCAGTGTCGATCTGATAGGGGGATATATAGGCTTCATACTTCTGGGCATGACCTTCATTTCAATAGGTGTGTTTGCTTCCTCTCTTTCCGAGAATCAGGTGGTCTCGGTAATTGTCAGCTACGTTGCGCTTCTGATAATGTATCTGGCAGGCTCGCTGAGTTCGGTAGTAGGAGGCTTCGCTGCAAAAATACTCAATTGGATCTCTCTGTTGAGCAGGTTTGATGATTTCAGCAGGGGAATACTCAGTCTGAGTCCCGTTGTTTACTACCTCAGCTTTATTGCTGTATTTTTGTTCCTAACCACTAGGGTAATAGAAAAAAGACGCTGGAGTCAGGGGTGATATAGATGGAAAATAAGAGTGGTGCTAAAAACTTTTTCAAAGGCAAGAATTTCAAATATGGGTCCAACGCCGTCATTCTGACAGTTGCCGTCATAGCTATCGCCATACTGGCGAACATTCTTGTCGGCATGACAGACATCAAGCTTGACCTTACGGCCAACAAGCTGTTTTCCCTGACGGACGTTACAAAAAATGAACTGGCAGGCCTTAAGCAGGATGTAGAGATAATAGGCTTGTTCGATGATCAGAAAATAACTTCGGACAATGAATACAAGCAGGTCACGGATCTTTTGAGCCTGTATGCAAAGAATTCGCATATCAAGGTTTCATACGTGGATCCCGACAAGAACCCGACGGTAATAAAGCAGCTCGATCCTGACAATACTATGGCTCTTCAGAGCACTGACATCGTTGTGAGAAGCAAGACTAACGGTATCGACAAGAAGAAGAAACTGCAGTATTACGATCTCTTTGCAGTACAGTACGACCAGAACACATACCAGCCGTATACGACCGGTTCCAACGCGGAACAGGGCTTTACCGGCGCTATCAAATATGTAACCTCGAAGGTAACTCCTGTGGTTTATTTCACCACGGGACAGGGAGAACTCGAACTTAATTCGAATTTTTCAAACCTCAAGACCTATCTGGAAAACAACAATTTCCAGGTGAAGACACTCGACCTGCTTACGTCGCCCAAAATACCTGATGACGCCGCAATGCTCGTAGAAGCTGCGCCTAAGAACGATATAACCATAAACGAGAGCGATCTTCTCGAAAGTTATATAGCAAAAGGCGGAAATGTGATCTTCATGTTTGATTACCTCGCCAACGATCCGAATTTGGACAATTTCAACAAACTGCTGAGCAAGTACAACGTGGCTGTGGATTATGACAGGGTCAACGAAACAGATCAGAGCAGGCATTTACCGAATGATCCGAACTCTTTGGTGTTGGACGTCAAGTCGAACGATATTATTCCGCAGGAACTCCAGACTGTGCTCAACAATTCCAGGAGCATAACTATACTGAAGAATGCAAAGGAATATATCAAGACAACTTCATTAATGTCCACAGCTGACACCGCAGTCGGGCAGATGGTCAATCCGTCGCGCGGAAAGGATCTGAAGGGACCACTCGATATTGCAGTAGCAGTTGAAAACCAGGGCGGAGCAAAAGCATCGAAGCTCCTCGTAATGGGCAACGCATCCTTTATTACCGATGCGACGGCTCAGGACAGCGTGTTTGGAAGCTACTATATGAACAGCGCCGCATTCTTCGTACAATCGATGAACTGGATGATAGGACAGAAGGACGAAATTAACGTGCCGACCAAGAACTATGAAACCAATGCGATCAATATCACTCAGCTCCAGTCCAGCGTTATGGGCGGCGTGCTCGTAATTGTCCTGCCGCTTCTGATATTGGGCGTAGGGCTGATGGTATACCTGAGGAGGCGTCATTTATGAAATTGTACAGGAATGCAATTATTCTTGTCGTAATAGTTGCGCTTCTTGTCGGTGCATACTTTGTGGTAAACAAATACAAGCCGGCCGAACAACCGTCGACCAATACGGAGACGATCAAACTGACTAACTATGTTTCGACCGATATAGCGTCTGTAACCCTTGATAATCCCGACGGTACTTTCGTGATCGAACCGAGCGGCTCGGATTGGGTGCTGGTTTCTCCAAAGGATATCAGATACGATTCCAGCCTTCTCAGCAGTATCGTCATCAACGCGTCATCAGTGGTTGCCGACAAGGTAGTCGAGGAGAATCCGAAGGATCTGGCTATTTATGGGCTCGACAAGCCTAAAAAGGCAACTATTGCCGATAAGAACGGTAAATCCGCGATTCTTGAGATCGGAGATCTGACGCCAACCGGGAGCGCATATTATGTAAAAACTGCCGACAAGAACACCGTTTATACAGTGAGCACCTATGCGGGGGATTATCTGGTAACTGGCAAGAATGGCATGAGACTTAAAACTCCGTACACGGTTACGCCGGATATGATAACCTCGCTTTCGATGGACAGGAATGGAACTAATCTGTTCGCCGCAACCATAGATGCGAACAAAACCGACTGGTCATTGAACAGCCCGATCCAAGGCAGTGCGAATGGTACGGCCCTGACCCCGATGCTTGATGCTATTTCGACTACCAATATTGTTAATTTTGTAGAGGAGAAGCCCAAGGATCTGTCACAGTATGGTCTTGACAAGCCCGCGTATGTGTTCGATTTCAACACCACGACTGCAGGCGCGTTCAAGCTCGAACTGGGAGATGAGAAGGTAAAGGGTTCCGAAATGTACGCCAAACTTTCCGATAACGACGAAGTTTTCACAATAGATCCTTCCAAATACACCTTCCTTGACAAACCGCTCAAGGAAATAGTTAATGTATTCGCCTATATCGTGAACATCGATCAGGTTAAGGCTATAGACCTGACGATGGACGGAAAGACAAACCATATGACCATTGAAGCCTACAAGGATGCGAATGGAAAGACTGATTCGGACAAGGACAAGTTCACCGTCAACGGCGTGGACGCAACCGGCAAGGACAAGGATGACAACCAGCCGTTCAGGACCTTCTACCAGGCATTGATAGGCGTTACGCTGGACGATATCGACCTGAACGGGAAACCCACCGGACCGGCCGACGTCACCATCGACTATACGCTCAAGACCGGAAAGATGAAGGTGGAATACGTCTCCAAGGACGCAAACTACTATTACGTTCTCAGGAACGGTCAGTACGCAGGTATCCTGGTCAAGAAGAATAAAGTCGATTACGGCATCGTAGGGATGAAGAATTCCTTCAAGACAGTGACGGACTTCCTTGCAAGTCAGGGTAAATAAGCTTTGACTTAAAGCTAGTCCTCATATAAAACCAACCGGTATAGTAATTTGACAGACAGCTCCGACATAGAATGATATAAATCTATGTTGGAGCTGTTTTTTCATGACCGTAGAATTCAAAAACATAGTCAAAGTGGCGTGTATTTACGCTACAAGCATCATTGGCGCCGGGTTCGCGTCGGGACAGGAGATCCTGCAGTTCTTTTCCACTTACAGATCGGGCGGCTTTTATGGGATACTGCTTGCGGGTATTTTGTTTGCGGTAGTGGGCGGTTTTGTACTTGACAAAATCTGCACTGAGCGAATTAGGAATTTCGAGGAATTCCTGTTCCCGGTGTTCGGGTGGTGGGCAGGCTGGATCATCGAAGCAGCCGTAACGGTCTTTATGCTCTGTATGTTCTGCATCATGCTCGCGGGCTCGGGGCACGTGATCACAGACAGGCTCGGTATACCGTTCAATTACTCGACGCTGATCATGGGAGCCGTCTGTATGGTTTTCATCCTGACTAAAATAAAGGGGATCGTGACGCTCAGTACGGTTACTACGCCCATCCTCGTAATCGGGATTATACTGGCGGGAATCTATATAATCATTTTCAACTCGGCCGAAACTGTGAGTGTCACAGGCTATCTCAGGCATATAACCGGCAACTGGTTCGTATCGTCGCTGCTTTACGTGAGCTATAACTGCATACCTGCAATTGTCATAATGTGCAGTCTGCTGCCGTATCTCAAAACGCGCAGGACAGGTATCGCCGGAGGGATTCTGGGAGGCCTGATGCTGTGTGTAACGGCATTTATCATCAATATCTCGATATTCCTGTTCTATCCTGAAGCCCTGGCTGCGGAGCTTCCCATACTGTCAATTCTGAAAAGCTCCAGCGAATCTGCGGGCAGCCTGTACGCCGTCATTCTATGGCTGGCCATGTTTGTTTCAGCCGTGACCTCGGGATTTTGCTTTACCGAACGTGTCGCTTCAATGGTAAAATTCGACCGCAGAATAGTAACCTTGCTGCTATGCGCCGCCGCGGTGCCTTTGTCCACCCTTGGGTTTTCCAGGCTTATATCCGCCGTTTACCCGGTTTTTGGTTATCTTGGACTCTTCATGATAATTGTAGTACTGCTGCAGGGGGTTGTAAAACTGCGTAAGGGCACGGTGAGACAGTATGGCAGGAAATAGATTTATATGGTATAATAGCCTTACGCTGTAAGGCTATTATGAGCCTCCGGCGGGTTTTATGCCAATTATACCAAAGACGAAATTGAGGTGGGTGTATTGAAGCTTCAGCCCCAACAGGAGAATTCGCAGACGGGCGGCCGTTTGGCCGGGCTGGTATCCGCGCTGCTGTTGTGTCTTTGCATCCTGACGATAGCCTTTATGACCTACCAGAAGAGCCTGGATCCTGCCGCAGGCCTGAAGGATATTCTTCATAAATTCAGTTTTTCCAATGCCGACAGTATAAAGGAAGCAAAAAAGGAATACTCATTCGAGTACGACAAGAACGAGAACGCATCGTTCGCAGTATACGATGATTATATTGTGAAATGCAGCAGCGGCGGTGTTTGGTTCATGGACAAAACAGGGGAAGTCGTACGCACTGAGAATATTGCCTTCAATAATCCGGTCATAAAAAAGAACGGGTCATTTCTGGTGGTCGCCGATCTCGGGTCTACGGAAATATGCGTGCTGGACGATAGGGGAATACGTTACCGTGAAAAGCTTGACGAACCCTCGCTGAACGCAGACATAAGCAGCGACGGATATGCGACTGCCGTCACATCGGCCAAAAGGGACAACAATATCATAAGAGTCATCGAACCGCATGGACTGGAGCTCTTCAAAATAGTTATCGCAAACGATTTTACAGTATCGGCGGGTATTTCGCCGTCCGGGGACAGCCTTGCGGTCTCGGGGATTGGCACTGGCGCTGCGGGCGTCTATTCGCTCTACAAATTCTACGATATGAAAGGCAAGGCTCTTTCAGCGCTGTCCTTCGACGCGTCAGGGGAGCTTCTCCCCATTTTCTGGTTCTTTGATAAAAATAAGATCTTTGCGGCAGGCGACAGATCGGTAGCCGCCTTTGACACTTCGGGCAAGGTACTCTGGAAAAAGCAGTTCGGCAGTGTGGCCGGAGCCGGAATTTCCAACGGCCGTCGCCTGGCTGTGGCTGCCGAAGGGGACAAAGGCTATGAACTCGATATTTTCAATGCGGACGGAAAGAAATATGCGTCGGGAAACCTCGAGGGTAAGCCGGCAGGGCTCGGCGCCTATAAGGGGATCATATCCGTGAATACGGCTGATACTGTCTATTTCTATGATGAAAAGTGCCGTAATATTGCGAGATATCACGCAGGGGCCCCCGTTTCCCAGGTTTACCTTTTCAGCAGACAGCAGGCGGCTGTAATTACGGATCATGAGGTAGCCGTTGTAAACCTTGGCTGATGTAATGTTAAAAATAACAAGCCGGAATGGACCGGCGGGCGGGAGGAAGTATGAACTGGAGCGATTATTTAGTGATTGGCCTTATCGCGGCGTTTGCGATCTACGGCATGTATAAGGGCTTTATTCTGTCAATTTACAAGCTGGTCGCATATTTTGCCTGTATTTACGTCTCGATCAAGTTTTCGCCTGTAGTAACGGCTTTATTGAAAAATACGCCTATTTATGGCTCTATCAAAAATGCGGTTGTAAAGAACCTGCCGCTATTGAGCCATCAGGCAGCGACTGCGCCCGATACGACAACCACAGGTACCGCCGGCGCCGAAGCCATGCTGGGCACGCTTCCGCTGCCCGGCTTCCTGAAACAGTCGCTGCTCGGCGGTCTTCCTTCGCCTTCCGAACTTATCAATACCGACAGCATCGTAAATGCTATAGGAGAAGAGCTGACTATGACGATCCTGTCCATTCTCAGCCTTATCCTGCTTTATATCGTTCTCCGGATAGCTGCGGGCTTCATTGGCCTGCTTCTCAAAGGGATTTCAGCACTGCCTCTCTTCAAGCAGGTGAACAAGCTGGGAGGCTTCATACTGGGAGGGGCTCAGGGTGTGCTGGCCATATACATACTGTGCGCCATACTGGTGCTTTTCAATGCGAACCCCAAGTTTGCCGGTATATTCAACAGTCTCGGGACTTCCATGTTTGCCGGAGGCTTCTATGACAACAATTTCATCATAAACTGGCTTTTCCCGTCCACGGCAGCGTGATAGTGAAACATAGGGACGGTTAATGAATATTATGCTTGGTTGTTCAAAAATGAACGCTTTTGACCTTTTATGTACTTATTTATAGACAATTCGCGCCAAATAGGTGTAGAATAGCTTTAAACAATAGCCGGGAGATGTTTTACCCGGCTATTCGGTTAGTATGCGGAGGATTTATCATCTCAACTGGGTATTGTTTTTTCTGAAAGGCAGGTTGATATAATGAAGAGCGATATAGTTAAAAAAGGCGTTGAAAAGGCTCCACACAGGGCGTTGTTCAAAGCGATGGGATATACCGACGAGGAGATCGAAAGGCCGCTCATAGGAGTAGTCAACTCTAGGAACGATATAGTGCCGGGACATATTCACCTGAATAATATAGCGGAAGCGGTGAAAGCCGGGATCAGGATGGCGGGCGGAACACCCGTCGAATTCGGCAGTATCGGCGTGTGTGACGGGATTGCCATGGGCCACGAGGGCATGAAGTATTCCCTTGCTTCAAGGGAGCTTATTGCGGATTCATGCGAAGCCATGGGACGCGCTCACGGCTTCGACGGCATGGTTTTCATACCGAATTGCGATAAAATAGTGCCCGGCATGCTTATGGCCGCGGCAAGGCTCGATGTGCCCTCAGTAGTGATCAGCGGCGGCCCCATGCTCTCTATAAAATACAAGGGTAAACAGCTCGATCTGAACAGTATGTTTGAAGCGGTAGGCGCCTGCAAGGCCGGACTGATGTCCGAGGAGGAGGTCGCGGAATACGAGGATAACGCCTGCCCGGGCTGCGGTTCCTGTTCCGGCATGTTTACCGCCAATTCGATGAATTGCCTTACCGAAGTCATAGGAATGGGACTGACCGGTAACGGCACAATTCCGGCAGTTTATGCTGAAAGGATCCGCCTCGCAAAGACAGCAGGTATGAAGGTAATGGAGCTTGTCGAAAGGGGTATCAGACCGTCGGATATCATGACTGATAAAGCGTTCGAAAATGCGCTTGTCGTGGACATGGCGCTCGGCTGTTCGACCAATTCGGTATTGCACCTGCCTGCAATAGCTCATGAACTTGGCATTGTAATAAACTTGGATATAATCAATGAATTCAGCGGCAGAGTGCCCAATCTTTGCAGGCTTGCGCCGGCAGGAGGGCATCATGTTCAGGATCTATACGCTGCGGGAGGGGTACAGGCCGTAATGAAGGAACTGTCTAAAAAGGACCTGCTTCACCTCGACCTCATGACAGTGACAGGAAAAACAATAGGTGAGAATATCAGCAAGGCTGTGATCATCGACAGCGAGGTTATAAGAAGCGTAGAGGAGCCTTACAGCACGACTGGCGGCATTGCCATATTAAGAGGCAACATTGCCGTTGACGGCGCTGTTGTGAAGCGCTCTGCCGTTGCCAGGGAAATGCTCGTGCACAACGGGCCTGCAAGGGTCTACGATTCTGAAGATGATGCGATAGCTGCCATTTACGGCGGACAGATCAAAAAGGGCGATGTCGTTATTATCAGATATGAAGGGCCTAAGGGAGGGCCGGGAATGCGCGAGATGCTGGGGCCGACGTCGGCCATAGCTGGAATGGGTCTTGACAAGGACGTGGCGCTAATCACGGACGGCAGATTCTCAGGCGCCTCGAGGGGCGCGTCGATCGGACATGTGTCGCCGGAGGCCATGGAAGGCGGTATGATCGCGGCAGTTCGCGAAGGGGACATCATTGCTATCAATATCCCGGAAGGCAGGCTGAACGTAGAGGTGCCTGACGAGGAACTGAAGCGCAGGATGGCTTCGTGGAAAGCGCCGCAGCCGAGGATCACTACCGGGTATCTCGGCAGGTACGCACGGCTTGTCACCTCGGCAAGCACAGGCGCAGTACTGAAATAAAGGGTTCACGACCTAGTGGGAAATGTGCCCCCTCTCCAAGGAGTCCTGTTCCAGTAAAATTCTGATAGCATCGGAAAGATGCCTCGGGGTCGACGCTCCCCGGCAGGGCTATCGAGCACTTTCCTCAGCGGTATTCCTTGCAGGTCGGCAGAATTTTACTTCCACATAAGCAATTTCACCGTGAAATTGCGATGGAACTCCCTGTGCGGGGGCTGTTATAAGCTATTCTACGGTTCTTGTGTATTTTAGGAGGTTTTACATGAAGCTGAATGGTTCGGATATATTGATCGAGTGCCTGAAGGAGCAGGGCGTCGATACCGTGTTCGGATTCCCCGGCGGTGCGGTGCTCAACATATATGATGCTCTTTACAAAGCCAGAAATGAGATAAGGCACATTCTGACCTCGCATGAGCAGGGCGCGTCCCACGCTGCCGACGGATATGCGCGCGCGACCGGAAAGACCGGAGTATGCATCGCCACATCGGGACCAGGCGCTACGAACCTGGTAACAGGAATAGCGACCGCCTACATGGATTCCGTTCCAATGGTGGCTATAACAGGTCAGGTTTCAACGGCGCTCCTGGGAAAGGATTCCTTCCAGGAAGTCGATATTACCGGGATAACCATGCCTGTTACAAAGCACAATTATATCGTAAAGGACATAGACAAACTGGCCGGCATTGTGCGGGACGCCTTCAGGATAGCGGCAAGCGGGCGACCTGGACCTGTTCTGATAGATATATGTAAGGACGTGACTGCCGCATATGCGGAATATGAGCCTGTCAAGCCCGAAGCGATCGAATACCCGCCTGTCGGCGTCGCGGCTAGGGAACTGGATCAGGCTGCAGAAGTCATCAATGCTTCGCAAAAGCCGATAATACTCTCAGGTGGGGGTGTGTCGATCGCAGGCGCTGCCCCGGAACTGGCAAGGTTTGCCGAAAAGGCCGGCATCCCGGTCACTACGACCATGATGGGGCTTGGTTCCTTTCCCAGCACCCATGAGCTTTTTACAGGACTTGTCGGGATGCACGGCACAAGGACGTCCAACATGGCTGTTTCTGAGGCGGACCTGTTCATAGCGGTCGGAGCCAGGTTCAGCGACAGGGTCATCAGCAATGTAAAGCGCTTTGCTCCAAATGCCAAAATAATGCATATCGATATCGATCCTGCAGAGATCGGTAAAAATGTAACAGTACACTATCCTCTCGTCGGCAATATGAGGGAAATACTCACGGCGTTGACGGATCGCATGGAGTCGCGTGATAAAACGGACTGGAATAAAAAAGTCGGCGCATGGAAGCGGCAATATCCCTTGAAATATGACACGGAAGGCACACTTAAGCCCCATTATATAATTGAGAGGCTATATGAACTGACCGCCGGGGACGCGCTTATTACGACGGAAGTCGGACAGAATCAACTCTGGGCGGCGCAATTCTATAAATATACCGCGCCAAGGCAGTTCATTTCATCGGGAGGCCTCGGTACCATGGGTTATGGGCTCGGCGCCTGCATCGGAGCTCAATTGGGGAGACCGGAGAAGAAGATTATCAACATAGCCGGAGACGGCAGTTTCCGCATGAACTGCACCGAACTTGCCACCGCTGTCGAGTATAAGCTGCCTGTGGTTATAGCTATCCTGAACAATCATGTGCTTGGAATGGTAAGACAGTGGCAGCAGATGTTTTACGACGGCCGTTTCTCTGCTACTACCATAGACCGGGGCACCGACTTCGTGGCGCTGGCAGAGGCTTTCGGAGCTGTCGGTATCAACGTTACCAGGCCGGAAGAGGTCGACGGGGCTTTCAAGAGGGCGCTGTCTTCGAAAGACAGGCCTGTTTTGATCAATTTCGAGATCGGCATGGACGACAAGGTGTTTCCTATAGTACCGCCCGGCGCGCCTATAGACGAACTGATCGACGCCTGAAGCGTCCTGAAGCATTCTGCTTTTTTGTCCTTGACAAATAAACGTTTGTATGTTAAATTTATTATTGCTCCGTGTCGGAGGCCTTTTTTTTTGTGCTGTAAATTTACGGGATACTGAAAAAGGGCGCTTTAATAAATACTTAGTGTACCCTGAATTACAACACAGGGGCTGGAGGTGTTATAAATGAGAGTCAAAATCGTAATGGCATGCCAGGATTGCAAGCAGAGAAATTACAACACCATGAAGAATAAGAAGAATGATCCCGACAGGATCGAAATGAAAAAATACTGCAAGTTCTGCCATAAGCACACTTTACACAAGGAAACGAAATAAATCTGCGGAGGTGCACAAAAATGACTGAGAATACACGCACATCCAAATTAGCCGCTTTTGGCAAAAGGATATCCAGATTTGTAAAAGATATCAGGACAGAATTGAAGAAGGTTATCTGGCCTACAAGAACTCAGCTGATAAATAATACCGTTTCAGTACTGGGTATTTGCCTTGTTATCGGGATCATTATCTGGGCTTCGGATACAGTCCTTGGCAAAGTGATCGAATGGACTCTGAACAGATAATGAAGGAGGACATCTGATGATTGTCAATGATATGCCTGAAGTAGCCAAATGGTATGTCGTGCATACCTATTCCGGCTATGAGAACAAGGTTAAGGCCAATCTGGAAAAGATAGTTGAAAACAGGAGCATGCAGGAGCACATTCTCGATATCGTCGTTCCTATGGAAGAACAGATCGAGATAAAGGATGGCAAGAAAAAGGCCACTCTTAGAAAAGTATTCCCGGGCTATGTGCTGGTCAAAATGATGATGACGGACGAATCCTGGTATGTCGTAAGAAATACCAGAGGAGTAACCGGCTTTGTCGGACCGGGATCGAAGCCTGTGCCGCTCACCGATGAAGAAGTAAGGATCATGGGCGTGGAAGAATTTGCACCGGTGCTCGATTATGAAGTGAATGACAACGTCAGGGTCACAAACGGACCTCTTGAAAACTTCATAGGTATAGTTGAAGAGATCAATATTGAAAAGAAGAAAGTGCGTGTCGCGGTATCCATGTTCGGCAGAGAAACGCCTGTAGAACTGGAATTGACACAGATCCAGAAATTATGATCGGATAGTTGGCAGGCCGGAAGGCCTCTTACTATAAAGAGCAAAAGTTTAGGAACGCGTTAGAAAACAGTAATGCGAGGTTTATAACGAATTCCGCAATAAAGAATTGGGAGGTGGATTTAAAGCCATGGCAAAGAAGATTACTGGTTATGTAAAGCTACAGATTCCTGCGGGGAAGGCAACTCCGGCTCCACCGGTTGGACCAGCTTTAGGACAGCATGGTGTTAACATCATGGGATTTTGCAAGGAGTTCAATGAGAGAACTGCAAAGGATGCAGGATTAATAATTCCTGTCGTCATCACTATTTATGCGGACAGATCGTTCTCATTCATTACAAAGACTCCTCCGGCGGCAGTGCTTCTGAAGAAGGCATGCAAGATCGAAAGCGGTTCCGGTAAGCCGAATAAGGAAAAGGTTGCAACGATCAAATTGGCGGAAGTAAGAAAGATCGCCGAAATGAAGATGCCCGACCTGAACGCGGCAAGCATCGAATCAGCTACTAGCATGATCGCAGGTACAGCCAGAAGCATGGGTATCGTAGTAGAAGAATAACAGGACCTGAAAGTGGGAGGGAACCTGGGTTTCCGAAAATTTTACCACGAAGGAGAGGATAGTAATGAAGAGAGGAAAGAAATATAACGAGAGTGCCAAACTCGTCGACAGAGCTGCATTGTATGATCCCAGCCAGGCTATGGATCTTGTCAAGAAAACAGCCAAAGCCAAATTCGATGAAACAGTCGAAGCTCATATAAAGCTAGGCGTTGACTCAAGGCACGCAGACCAGCAGGTCAGGGGTGCGGTTGTTCTTCCGCACGGTACCGGCAAGGTCGTAAGAGTACTTGTATTCGCAAAGGGCGACAAAGCCAAGGAAGCCGAACAGGGCGGCGCTGATTTTGTAGGCGCTGAAGATATGGTGGCTAAGATACAGAACGAAAACTGGTTCGATTTCGATGTAGTCGTTGCAACCCCTGACATGATGGGTGTTGTCGGTAGACTCGGTAAGGTGCTCGGTCCTAAAGGCCTCATGCCGAACCCGAAAGCCGGAACCGTTACAATGGATGTGGCGAGAGCCATTTCCGAGATCAAAGCAGGTAAGATCGAGTACAGGCTTGATAAAACAAATATCATCCACTGCCCGATTGGAAAGGCTTCCTTCGACCTCGAAAAACTGACGGACAACTTCCATACTCTTATGGATGCTATCCTGAAGGCAAAACCTGTCGCAGCAAAAGGCCAATACCTGAAGAGCGTTGTTGTAACCTCGACCATGGGCCCTGGTATAAAGGTTAACCCCGGCAGGGTAACCGAGTAATACAAATAATTCTTTACAAACCGGGAATTATACTGTATTATGATTTAGGTCAGTCAATTGAATATGTCACATGCCGCAGACAGCAGGCGCAAGAGCGTAACTGGCGAAAGCCGACCTGCCGAGGTAAAGCGTTTATAATATAGGTGCTTAACCCTTGTGTGTCTGCTGTATGTAGATATACAAGGGTTTTTAATTAATGTTTTTACCCGGAATTCTGTTTAAGGACGAATGTTTAGCGCCGTAAGGCGCGAATTTCCTCTAAAACATTCAAAGGAGGTGTAAGATTTGCCTAAGGAAAATACCCTAAACCAAAAGCGTGAAGTTATCGAAGGTATCAGCAGCAAGATGAAGGCAGCAAAGGGTATGGTTTTTGCTGATTACAGAGGCTTGACAGTGGAACAGGACACCGAACTCAGAAATGCTCTGAGGAAGGCTGGCGTCGAATACAAGGTTGTAAAGAATACTCTGACCAGGTTCGCAGCCAAGGAAAACGGACTCGAAGGTCTGGATACCTACCTGAACGGTCCTACAGCTATGGCTTCAAGTGCTGATGCTGTGGCGCCTGCAAAGGTTTTGAGCGAATACGCAAAGAAGTATGATAAACTCGAGATCAAAGTCGGCGTTGTCGAAGGAAAGGTCATCGATGTAAACGGCGTAAAGGCTCTGGCCGAACTGCCGCCGAGAGAAGTGCTCATAGCAAGAGTGCTTGGCGGTTTCAATGCTCCGCTATCCGGTCTGGTAAATGTACTCAATGGAAATATCAGAGGTCTGGTAGTCGCATTGAATGCAATTGCGGAACAGAAAGCAAATGCTTAGTGTATCAATGAAAAATATCATTAAAAAATTATTAAATTTAAAATTATGGAGGTTTTTTAAAATGGCTAGCGATAAAGTTACAAAGTTGATTGAAGACGTAAAGGCATTGACAGTTCTCGAACTGTCCGAACTCGTAAAGGCTCTTGAAGAAGAATTCGGCGTATCCGCAGCAGCTCCCGTAGCAGTAGCAGCAGCTCCTGCAGCAGGCGCAGCGGCAGCTCCTGCAGTTGAAGAAAAGACTGAATTCAACGTAATCCTCAAGGAAGTCGGCGCTGACAAGATCAAGGTTATCAAGGTTGTCAGGGAAATCACCGGTCTTGGCCTGAAGGAAGCAAAGGATCTCGTTGACGGAGCTCCGAAGACTGTCAAGGAAAACGTTCCGAAGGAAGAAGCTGCTTCCATCGAAGCAAAGTTCAAAGAAGTCGGCGCAACTGTCGAAATCAAGTAATCGATTTCAAAACCGAATCAATAAAACGAAATGCCTCTGGGTCAACCAGGGGTATTTTTTTTGTAGTGGCAGTACCTTCTGCGAAATCTGTTGAAATATGGTATAATGATAATATTCTATACTCGTATATATTCCTTTTTGTAAAGTATAACGGATAACTTTACAAAATCTTATAGAACTCAATAAGAATTGCTGAAGGGAATGGATAAAATGAAAAAAATGATCAGCCTCACTCTGGCATTTTCCTTTCTATTGCTTATTCTACCATGCATGCCGGTAACTGCCGGAACGGAGCCTCCTGGGGCAGCTGGCGCGGAATTTGCTTCATACGATGAACTCGTTGAGTTTACCGAGCCATTTTCAGGGGAGTTGACAATTGGAAATACGGTGAAGTCAATAAAAATTACGTATTCCGATAGTATCACCGATGAAATGATAGCAAATACCACAGGCGCATGTGTTATTGTCGAAGGCGGTAGGACGGAGGCGCTTGAACTCACTATTGAGAATTTCAGAATAAAAGCGCCCGACGGAGAAGCAGGAATCGATTTCGGCAGCGCGGGGAATTTTGAACATAAACTCTATATTGAGGGAAATTGCAGCGCCGAGGGGAGCGGAGGAAAAGCGGGCATTCATGTGCCTGCAGAAGCAACCGTTACCGTGGATAAGGCTCCGGGTCTGTCAGAAGATGCGGGAGCCGGTCTGACAGCCAAAGGCGGCGACTTTGCAGCTGGAATCGGAGGAAATAGCGGAGAATCCGGCGGTAATATAAATGTAAGCGGCGGTACGGTAACAGTATCCGGGGGTATCTATGCGGCAGGAATCGGCGGAGGTTGGACAGGCGCCGGCGGTACGATAAACATAATCGGCGGTACTGTAATTACAAATGGTTCGTATGGAGGAGCCGGCATCGGAGGAGGGCGCGAAAGCTACGCGAATCTTCCTGGAGAAGGTGACGGCGGTACAATAAATATAAGCGGCGGTACCGTAACGGCAACAACCGGCGGGCCTGGAGCGGCGATCGGAGGAGGCTGGGGCGGTTCGGCCGGAATTATAAGCATCAGTGGCGGAACAGTCAACGCAACCGGTTTTGGCGCGGCAGCTATCGGGAATGGATTCGCAGGAACAGGCGGTACGATAAATATCAGCGGAGGCACGGTTACTGCTGTCCGGGGAAACGGGGCAGCCGGAATCGGCGGCGGCGGTTCGGGAACAGTCGGCAGTATAAACATAACAGGGGGCGACGTTACAGTACCGGCTGATGGTGACTGGGCCGGAGCAGGCATAGGCGGTGGAGGTGCTGAAGCAGGCGGCACGATCAACATCGGCGGAGGTAACGTAAATGTTTTCGGAGGTACATATGCGGCCGGTATCGGTGGAGGAAGCGGAGGCTCAAGCGGTAATATAAGCATCTGCGGGGGCACGGTAACTGCGACCGCAGGAGTTCAGGGAGCAGGTATAGGCGGCGGTGTCGGCGGTCGGGGCGAAAATATAAGCATAAGTGATGGGGAAGTAACGGCTTACAGCGCTTTTGGAGGAGCGGGGATAGGCGGAGGTAATCTTGACACTGAACAGACCGTTGGCAACGATGGCGGAAATATAACGATAAGCGGCGGAACCGTTACCGCGATATGTAAATCTAACGGAGCAGGCATAGGTGGAGGTCTGAATGGAAATGGCGGCAATATTGTCATAAATGGCGGAAACATTACTGCGACCAGTGGCGACGGAAGTTGGGATAATAAGGATGGAGCAGGCATTGGCGGCGGAGACGGTGGAAACGGCGGAACCATAACCATTAATGCGGGCACTGTAATTGCGAAGGGCGCCATGTTTGGAGCAGGCATCGGCGGCGGTTACAATGGGACGGGCGGTACAATAACAATTAATAATGGAACAGTCAACGCACTCGGCGGGTCCGGCGGAGCGGCCATTGGCGGTGGTTCAGGGGGATCAGGTGGAACGATCGGAATCGGCGGAGGGACCATAGAAGCGACCGGCGGGTATGGTGGAGCAGGTATCGGCGGCGGATCCAATAGAGCAGGCGGAACGATCGGAATCGACGGAGGGACCATAGAAGCGACCGGCGGTAGTAATGCGGCTGGCATCGGTGGAGGATCCAATGGAGTAGGCGGAACGATTGGAATCGGCGGAGGAACTGTAGAAGCAACCGGCGGCGATTCCGCGGCAGGTATCGGTGGAGGAACAGGGAAGGCAGGCGGAACGGTTGACATCAGCGGAGGCGCTGTAACCGCAACAGGCGGAAATTCGGCAGCGGGCATAGGCGGTGGTATGGATGGATCGGGAGCTAATGTGACAATTTCGAATAATCCGGCTATTACTGCTATAGGCGACGTGGTTGAACTCGATGAATTTGCCGCGCAGCACATAGGACATGGAGCGTGGGGGGAATCGGATTCGGGTACGTTAAAAAACGACGCAGGTGTGAATATGTCCTATTTCAGGGTCACTACGACAAATACGTCCGGTTCGGCGCTTCAAGGGATCAAGGTTTCCATAAAAGGCAGTGATACCGAAGGTTATACGGATAGCAACGGATCGTACCAGGCGTTATTTACCTATACGGATGCTTCTTACGAAATTACGTTCAGCAAACCCGGCTATGCCTCGGTCAGACGAAAGGGTATCTACTCGACCAGCCATGATATAAGAACCGTAATGCTCACGGATAATACTCCGCCTAAATTGCGGTTCAACGCGCTGGACCGAATGAAAGGTGAAGTAAGCTGCAATGACTTTGGAGAATATGGAACTATATACTTTGTACCGAAGGGTGAAACAAATTATTCCAGCAAGGCGGCCCTGGACCAAGTAACAGGCGGAAGCATAAAAATAGAACTTGAACAGCCGTCGACAAAAGCACAGATAAATGCCTCAAGCTTGAAATCAGGCTTCTGGCAGATTTATGTAGTGGACAGTGCGGAGAATGTTTCACGGCCGCTGAACGTAAAACTGCCGTTTGAGATACACGGCACAGTAAACAGCGGCGCGCAAGGGGCCGATTTGAATGATGCGGCATTTATCGAAAAAACCATACCTGTTTCATCGCTTTCGGGAATGGCCGGAAAACCGCAGATAATCAGGACTGACCTGGCCTCGTTAATACTTCCTTCCAATATGCTGACGGCAGAGATGGCCGGCAATGCTAAATCCGCCGTAATTTCCATAGAAAAGGCTGATGTTGGCAAGCTTCCAACTGAAGTTAGGAAATTGATCGGTAGCAGACCGGTTCTGGAATTCTCATTGAAACTCGATGGCAAGCTTGTTTACTGGAACAACTCCGATGCTCCGGTGACCGTATCCATACCATATAAGCCGACCCCGGAAGAGCTGAAGGATCCTGAACACATTACCGTATGGTATATCGACGGTAAAGGGAACGTCATATCCATACCGGACGGCAGATACAACCCGGATACAGGAGAAGTTACTTTTTCCGTAACCCATTTCAGCTGCTTTGCAGTAACTTATGTACGGAAGACCTTCTCGGATATAGACAAGTACAAATGGGCAAAGAATCAGATAGAAATACTGGCTTCCAAGGGAATCGCCGATGGTACCGGAAAGGATACTTTTTCACCGGGTACCGACATAACAAGGGCTGATTTCCTTGTGATGCTGGTTAGGACCTTAGGCCTTTCAGCGAGCTTCGATACCAATTTTGTCGATATAAAATCCGGCACGGATTATTATAAAGAAATTGGTATCGCAAAGAAGCTCGGGCTGACCGATGGAGATGGAAATAACAGGTTCAATCCCTCTAGTCGGATAACAAGACAGGATATGATGGTATTGACAACCCGCGCACTCAAAATGTTGAAACTGGCTCAGACTGCCGAACCCTCGGTTCTTGAAGGATTTTCAGACAGAAACGAGATTTCGGAATATGCTGCCGAAAGCATGGCGATTATGGTAAAGGAACGATTTATCGAGGGCTCCGGCGACAGGATAAATCCGCGCGGCGCTGCAACAAGAGCCGAAGCGGCAGTATTTCTTTACAGGATATATAGCAAGAAGTATAATTGATTTCTTTTTCTGATTGCACCGATAATAAAAGACTCTGACCTTCATTCCTTGGTCGGAGCCTTTTGTTAAAGGGTTAATAAACGTTCAGGAAATAGCTGGAAAAATATGCTAATAGCACATCAAAAATCCGTTGACAAGTTGGCAACGGTATGTTAAAATTATAAACTGCGTTATAATCAGAAGTTGGACTTTTTAATTCAGACAATCAATCGAACTTGTTCGACAAAATGATTATAGCACAGGGGAATAAAGAAGACAAGAATTGTTAATAATTAATTAATGAGGTAATTTTACGGTCTGCTATTTTATGCAAATTGCACAATGTAAAATCGCTTCATGATGAGTTAGCCCCCAAAGCTTTTAATAATACTACTAAAAGCTTTAATATACATCGGTGCGTCAGCTTTGCTGGCAAGCTGGTGATCCGGTTAGATTGCATGAATGCAAGCCTTTCATGTACTGGGTTTTTGCGGCGGTACTCTGGATTTTTGCTTGTTATGGCGTCCGTAAAATACCCGAAAGAGATGTTCGATTTACAACAAGTCATAATTTATGAGGTGATTTTTAATGGTACATCCCGTACAACTGGGCCGGAATACACGGATGAGCTATTCCAGAATAGACGAAGTTCTGGAAATGCCCAACCTCATCGAGGTGCAGAAGAATTCCTACAGGTGGTTTCTTGAGGAAGGGCTGCGCGAAGTATTCAGGGACGTCTCGCCTATTCAGGATTATACGGGCAATCTGATACTGGAATTTCCCGATTACAAGCTCGAGGACGACAATCCCAAGTACAGCGTTGAGGAATGCAAGGAAAGGGATACTACATATTCGGCTCCTCTCAAGGTTAAGGTGCGCCTTATCAATAAGGAAACCGGCGAGGTGAAGGAGCAGGAAATATTCATGGGCGACTTCCCTCTGATGACCGATAACGGAACATTCATCATCAACGGTGCGGAGAGGGTAATAGTCAGCCAGCTCGTCAGATCCCCCGGAATGTATTATGCAAAGAAGGTGGACAGGACGGGCAAACAGCTGTTTTCCTCGACTGTAATACCTAACAGGGGCGCATGGCTCGAATACGAAACCGATTCAAACGACGTGATGTGGGTCAGGATAGACAGAACCAGAAAGCTTCCTATTACCGTACTGCTTCGCGCGCTCGGTTATGGAACTGACCTTCAGATCACCGAACTGCTCGGTGACGATGAAAGAATCCTTGCCACTATTCAAAAGGATAACGCAAAGACCAAGGACGAAGGTCTTATAGAAATATACAAGAGGCTGAGACCTGGAGAGCCGCCGACGGTGGAAAGCGCAACTACGCTGATGAACGGCCTGTTTTTCGATCCCAAGAGGTATGACCTCGCCAAATTCGGCCGTTTCAAATTCAACAAGAAGCTTTCGATCGCTTCCAGGATCGCAGGGTACAGAGCGGTGGAAAAGATAGTGCATCCCGAGACCGGCGAGATACTTGCAAATGAGGATGAATTAATCGACAGGGAAAAGGCGAAGACGATCCAGAATGCAGGTATCAACACTGTTTATCTCA
The DNA here is from genome assembly GCA_023412915.1 of Bacillota bacterium. Taxonomy (GTDB): domain Bacteria; phylum Bacillota; class Clostridia; order Acetivibrionales; family DTU013; genus JAEYOM01. The sequence continues at coordinate 124,048 of JAEZRE010000017.1, read as the reverse complement.
ATATTGAAGGAAAAAAGATAGGCATTATCGGAAACGGAACTGTAGATCTCGATGCATTTGTCGATTTTGACATACATGATACCGGTATAACGGAGAAAGTTCGTTTTGCGACGCTCAAGAAGCTGATGCAGGAGAACACCTCTGAAGCCGATCTCCACAAGGCTATTATGGAAAACGTGGATGAACTGGTGCCCAAGTATATAACCGTAGAGGATATCATATCGTCTATCAATTACCTTATTCACTTGAGCTACGGCGTCGGCTCCGACGATGATATCGACCATCTGGGCAACAGAAGGCTGCGCTGCGTCGGAGAACTTCTGCAGAATCAGTTCAGAATCGGTCTTGCAAGGATGGAGAGAGTGGTCAGGGAAAGAATGACCATTCAAGACATAGATATAGTAACGCCGCAGGCACTGATCAACATAAGGCCTGTAGCAGCCGCGATCAAGGAATTCTTCGGAAGCAGCCAGCTGTCGCAGTTCATGGACCAGACCAATCCTCTGGCAGAGCTGACACACAAGAGAAGGCTGAGCGCCCTCGGCCCGGGCGGTTTGAGCAGGGAGAGAGCGGGCTTCGAAGTGCGTGACGTTCACCATTCGCATTATGGACGTATGTGTCCTATAGAGACGCCTGAAGGTCCTAACATAGGTCTTATCGGTTCTCTCAGCACATATGCGCGTATAAACGAGTACGGTTTTATCGAAGCCCCGTACAGGAAGATCGATAAGGCAGCCGGAAAGGTCACGGAACAGATCGATTACCTCACCGCCGACGAGGAAGACAAATATATCGTTGCCCAGGCGAACGAGCCGATAGCCGAGGACGGAAGTTTCAAGGACAAAAAGGTGCTTTCGAGGTTCAGGGACGATATACTGCAGGTGGAAAGCAACCGAGTGGATTACATGGACGTTTCGCCCAAGCAGCTCGTTTCGGTGGCAACCGCCATGATACCGTTCCTTGAGAACGACGACGCAAACCGCGCCCTCATGGGTTCGAACATGCAGCGCCAGGCTGTGCCGCTTATCAAGCCCCAATCGCCTATAGTCGGTACGGGTATTGAATATAAGGCGGCGAAGGACTCGGGGACTGTCATACTTGCCAAAAATCCGGGTACTGTAGAGAAGGTTTCGGCGAGCGATATAGTCATCCGCACCAAGGATGGAAAGAAGGATACTTACAGATTACTGAAATATATACGTTCCAACCAGGGGACCTGTACGAACCAGAGACCTATCGTCAGGAAGGGCGAAGTGGTGGATAAGGGAGATGTCATCGCAGACGGCCCGTCCACAGAGCTCGGAGAAATCGCACTGGGCAGGAACATACTCATAGGCTTCATGACCTGGGAAGGTTACAACTACGAAGACGCTATCCTCATAAGCGAAAAGCTCGTCATGGAGGATGTCTTCACGTCGATTCACATAGAAGAATACGAAGCGGAATCCAGAGATACCAAGCTCGGACCTGAAGAGATCACGCGCGATATACCGAACGTCAGCGAGGAGTCCCTCAAGGACCTCGACGACAGAGGTATCATCAGGATAGGCGCCGAAGTCAGAGCAGGCGACATTCTGGTAGGTAAGGTCACTCCGAAGGGAGAAACCGAGCTTACAGCCGAGGAAAGACTCCTGAGAGCCATCTTCGGTGAAAAAGCGAGAGAGGTCAGGGATACTTCGCTTAGAGTACCTCACGGCGAATCAGGTATTATCGTAGACGTCAAGGTATTCACGAGGGAGAATGGCGATGAGCTGCCTCCGGGAGTCAACCAGCTGGTAAGGTGCTATATTGCTCAGAAGAGAAAGATCTCTGTCGGAGATAAAATGGCAGGAAGACACGGTAACAAGGGTGTTATCTCAAGGATACTCCCCGCTGAAGACATGCCCTTCCTCCCCGATGGCACTCCCCTGGAGATAGTCCTCAATCCTCTGGGTGTTCCGTCACGTATGAATATCGGGCAGGTGCTCGAAGTCCATCTTGGCTACGCAGCCAAGGCGCTTGGCTGGAAGATCGCCACGCCTGTATTCGACGGCGCGACTGAAGATGACATAGTTGAGACGCTTAAGAAAGCCAATCTGGGCGAAGACGGAAAGACCATATTGTATGATGGCAGAACAGGGACGCCGTTTGAAAATCGCGTTACCGTCGGCTACATGTATATGCTCAAGCTGGCTCACCTGGTCGACGACAAGATCCATGCGCGTTCGACAGGACCGTACTCGCTCGTTACACAGCAGCCTCTCGGAGGCAAGGCGCAGTTCGGCGGCCAGAGGTTCGGAGAAATGGAAGTTTGGGCGCTGGAAGCATACGGCGCTGCATATACGTTGCAGGAGATACTTACAGTCAAATCGGACGACGTTGTTGGAAGGGTCAAGACATACGAGTCCATAGTAAAGGGCGAGAATGTGCCTGAGCCGGGCATCCCTGAGTCGTTCAAGGTTTTGATCAAGGAATTGCAGAGCCTTGCGCTGGACGTCAAGGTATACTCCGAGGAGAGAGAAGAAATCGCCATCAAGGAATCAACCGAGGACGATCTCGAGGATCTCAACGTCAATATCGAAGGCCGCGAGGATGAAACTCCGCTGGGCGATTATGAGGACATCGGAGAAGATCTGGGCGATGAAGATCTGGATATTGACGACTTCGATATAGGCGAGATCGCTAATCCCGGAGACAATCTGGAAGATTCGCTGGGAGAAGAGCTTTTCTCAGACGAGGAAGAATTCAGTGATAACCTGGACGATGAGGATTTTTAATAACGTAGCCAGTCTTCCGCAGACGTTGTTAAAACGCCGCGCGAAGGCTGGACACGCAGGCATAGCCCGCGTGAGTATTTGACGGATTTATTCCGGCATATGCGTTAGGATTAATTAGAAGGGAGATGGGACCATGTTTGAAATGAACAATTTTGATGCAATAAAGATTGGTTTAGCTTCCCCTGAGAAAATCAGAGAATGGTCAAGGGGCGAGGTAAAGAAACCCGAAACTATAAATTACAGGACATTAAAACCGGAGAGGGACGGTCTTTTCTGCGAAAGGATATTCGGACCTCAGAAGGACTGGGAATGCCACTGCGGTAAATATAAGAGGATCCGTTACAAGGGCATCGTCTGCGACAGATGCGGCGTCGAAGTTACACGTTCCAAGGTCAGAAGGGAACGTATGGGTCACATCGAACTGGCCGCTCCGGTCTCCCATATATGGTATTTCAAAGGGATCCCGAGCAGGATGGGTCTTATACTCGACATGTCCCCGAGAGCCCTGGAGAAAATATTGTATTTTGCTTCCTATGTTGTCATCGATCCCGGCCAGACTCCGCTTTCAAAGAAGCAGATACTGACTGAAAAGGAATACAGGGACAGCGTAGACAAGTTCGGTTATAAATTCAAGGCTGCCATGGGCGCTGAAGCAGTCAAGGAACTGCTCATGGAGCTCGATCTTGAAAAGCTCTCAAAGGAACTCAGAGCCGACCTTGAGGATGCCTCGGGACAGAAGAGGATCCGTACGATCAAACGCCTTGAAGTTGTCGAAGCTTTCAGGCTTTCCGGCAACAGGCCCGAATGGATGATACTCGACGTAGTGCCGGTCATTCCTCCGGAACTTCGCCCTATGGTACAGCTCGACGGCGGCAGGTTCGCGACGTCGGATCTCAACGATCTTTACAGGCGCGTCATCAACAGGAACAACCGTCTGAAGAGGCTGCTCGATCTCGGAGCGCCGGATATCATAGTAAGAAACGAAAAGAGGATGCTGCAGGAAGCTGTAGACGCCCTGATAGACAACGGCAGAAGAGGAAGACCCGTAACCGGCCCCGGCAACAGGCCTCTTAAATCGCTTTCAGACATGCTGAAGGGCAAACAGGGACGTTTCCGTCAGAACCTGCTCGGTAAACGTGTCGACTATTCGGGACGTTCTGTTATCGTCGTAGGACCTGAACTCAAGATATACCAGTGCGGTCTGCCTAAAGAAATGGCGATCGAGCTGTTCAAGCCTTTTGTAATGAAAAAGCTTGTCAATGACGGGCTTGCACACAATATAAAGAGCGCCAAGAGGATGGTTGAAAGGCTGAGACCGGAAGTATGGGATGTGCTTGAAGAAGTAATCAAGGAACATCCTGTCCTGCTGAACCGTGCTCCTACGCTTCACAGACTCGGTATCCAGGCGTTTGAACCTGTCCTGGTAGAAGGCAGGGCCCTGAAGCTCCATCCACTGGTTTGTACCGCATACAACGCGGACTTCGACGGCGACCAGATGGCTGTACACGTACCTCTGTCAGTAGAAGCCCAGGCTGAGGCAAGGTTCCTGATGCTGTCCGCTAATAACCTGCTTGCACCGAAGGATGGCAAGCCGATCACCGTTCCGACACAGGACATGGTTCTCGGAAGCTACTACCTGACCATCGAACGCGATGGCGAACCCGGCGAAGGCAAGGTGTTCGGCAATGTGGATGAGGCTATGATGGCATATGACACAGGCTTCCTTGGACTGCATGCGAAGATCCGCGTCAAGCAGACCAAGGTTATTGATGGGAAACCGGTTTCAAAGATCATTACCACTACGCTCGGGAAACTCATATTCAATGAAGGTATCCCCCAGGATCTGGGCTTCGTGGACAGGTCGAATCCGGATAATCTGTTCGAGCTGGAAATTACCAAGATCGTTACCAAGAAGGAACTCGGTAAGATCATCGAAAAGTGCATAAAGGTCCATGGGACTACCGATACCGCAGTCGTACTCGACAACATCAAGTCCAAGGGTTACAAGTATTCCACAAGGGGCGCCATCACCGTAAGCGTATCGGATATGGTCATCCCTAATGTAAAGAAAAAATATATAGATGAGACCGAAGAGAAGATAGACAATATTTCGAAGATGTACAAGAGGGGCCTGATCTCCGAGGAAGAAAGGTACAACTCCGTAATACAGGCCTGGACCGAAACAGGTGAAAACCTGACGAAGGCGCTGCTGGAGACTCTGGATCAATTCAACCCGATCTTCATGATGTCCCAGTCCGGAGCCCGAGGCAGCATAAGCCAGATCAAGCAGCTGTCAGGTATGAGAGGACTTATGGCCGATACCTCAGGCCGAACCCTTGAAATACCGGTCAAGGCTAATTTCCGTGAAGGCCTGAACGTATTGGAATACTTCATATCTTCACATGGCGCCAGAAAAGGTCTTGCCGACACGGCGCTCAGAACTGCCGACTCAGGTTATCTGACACGCCGTCTTGTCGACGTCAGCCAGGATGTTATCGTTAGAGAAATCGACTGCGGTACCAGGAAGGGTATCGAAGTCGGCGATATAAAGGACGGCAGCGAGATTATAGAAGGTCTTGCTGAAAGACTTGTAGGCAGATACACAGCTGATCCGATCGTCCATCCGGAGACCGGAGAGGTGCTGATAGAAGGCGACAAGAGGATAAATGACGCTGATGCCGACAGGGCTGTCAAGGCAGGCTTGAAGAAGGTAAAGATCAGGACGATGCTCACCTGCCATTCCGAATACGGCGTGTGTGCAAAGTGTTACGGCGCCAATCTTGCAACGAACGAGGATGTCAATATCGGTGAAGCGGTCGGTATAATTGCAGCCCAGTCAATAGGCGAACCCGGTACCCAGCTTACGATGAGAACCTTCCATACGGGCGGTGTTGCTGGTGATGATATCACGCAAGGTCTCCCCCGTGTCGAGGAACTTTTCGAAGCCAGGAAGCCGAAAGGACTTGCCGTCATTTCGGAAGTCCCAGGTACCGTAAAGATAAGCGATACAAAGAAGAAGAGGGAAGTCATAGTCACGACTGAGGACGGCGAAGCCCGCAATTACATGATACCGTATGGTTCCAGGATCAAGGTATCGGACGGCGACGTAGTGGAGGCCGGCGATGAGATCACGGAAGGTTCCGTCAATCCTCATGACATATTGAAGATCAAGGGTATAAAAGGCGTTCAGTCATACCTGCTGCAGGAAGTCCAGAGGGTTTACAGGCTGCAGGGCGTTGACATCAACGACAAGCATATAGAGGTTATAATCAGGCAGATGCTGAGGAAGGTCAAGATAGAAGACGCGGGCGATACGAATATGTTGCCGGGCGGGCTCGTAGACATGTTCGACTTTGAGGAAGAAAACGCAAGAGTCACCGCGGAAGGCCTGAGGCCGGCAACGGGCAAGCGTTCTCTGCTCGGTATCACCAAGGCGTCGCTGGCAACCGAGTCATTCCTGTCGGCGGCATCCTTCCAGGAAACCACGAGAGTATTGACCGAAGCCGCTATAAAGGGCAAGGTCGATCCGCTGGTAGGTCTTAAGGAGAATGTAATTATAGGAAAACTGATACCTGCCGGAACCGGAATGAGCAGGTACAAGGATATCAGCATCAGCACCGTCAGTGAATAAGGCATAAGCATACTGTCTGCAATGTCACCCTGAAAATGTAGGGAGCATTGCAGACAGCTGTATTCTGTTCGGCTTGACAAATGTCAGGCTGCGATGATAAAATATTTCAGTGCGTTTATGCGCATTCACGAGGGGAAAGGTGCGTTTTTGTGTTAGAGGACTTAAAAAAATGCAATAAGGCCGTCGGCATAAAACAGACTATGAAAGCTGTTGAGAACAACTCGGCGAAAATTGTTTTTGTTGCCAGAGATGCTGACGAGAAGGTCATCGGGCCTCTTAAAGAGCTTTGTCTTGCAAAAGCAGTCCAACTTGAATACACAGATACGATGAAACAGCTTGGAAAGGCTGTAGGCATAGAGGTCGGGGCATCCGCCGTATGCCTGCTCAAATAATTATTGCTGGTTATCATAATTAAAATATATTATTATACCGAAGGGAGGTGTATGAATGCCAACATTTAACCAGATGGTCAGAAAGGGAAGGGAAACGGTTGAGTACAAATCAACCGCACCGGCACTTCAGAGAGGTTTCAACACTCTTAAAAAGAAACCTGTTGAAATCAATGCTCCGCAAAAGAGGGGTGTTTGCACCGTAGTCAGAACGACGACACCGAAGAAGCCTAACTCAGCTTTGAGAAAGGTTGCAAGGGTACGTTTGACGAACGGCATCGAAGTCACGGCTTATATTCCCGGAATAGGCCACAATCTCCAGGAACACAGCGTTGTACTCATCAGAGGCGGCAGGGTAAAGGATCTCCCTGGTGTCAGGTACCACATCATAAGAGGTACGCTTGATACAGCAGGTGTTGCAAAGAGAATGCAGAGCCGCTCCAAGTACGGGGCAAAGAGGCCGAAGGCAGGCGCAGTCAAGAAGTAAGCGTTTGCAAATGACCGCATCAGTAGTGCTGAGTATATTGTAAAATAATTATAACAATATTTATATATTACATGTACGGATGCACTGACGAGAACCTTGACGGTTCCGAGTACCTCGGGAAACACCCGGAAGGGATTGTTCCCACATTACAAATCAAAGGAGGGAAGTAAAGTGCCAAGAAAAGGACATACTCCAAAAAGAGACGTTCTGCCGGATCCTATTTATAATGACAAAGTTGTGACAAAGCTCGTAAACAACATCATGCTTGACGGCAAAAAAGGTGTTGCACAGAGGATTTGCTACGATGCATTCGATATTATAAAGGAAAAGACCGGCAAGGATCCTCTTGAAGTATTTGAGCAGGCTATGAACAACATCATGCCTGTGCTCGAAGTCAAAGCTAGAAGGGTCGGCGGTGCGACCTACCAGGTTCCTATGGAAGTCAGGCCTGAAAGAAGGCAGGCTCTGGGACTCAGGTGGTTGACAGCGTATTCCCGCGCCAGAGGCGAAAAGACTATGAAAGAAAGACTGGCCGGAGAGATCCTGGATGCTATAAACAATGCCGGTGGCGCCTTCAAGAAAAAAGAAGACACGCACAAGATGGCAGAAGCAAACAGGGCCTTCGCGCATTATCGCTGGTAATACGAAAAATCAAGCAGCATAACAAACAACTTGAACTAATCGAGAAGAAAGGAGGCAATTATGCCCAGGCAATTTAGTTTGGAAAACACCAGAAATATAGGCATTATGGCACATATTGACGCTGGTAAGACGACTACGACGGAACGTATCCTCTTTTATACCGGTAAACTGCATAAAATGGGAGAAGTCCATGAAGGCGCCGCTACGATGGACTGGATGGAACAGGAGCAGGAAAGAGGTATAACTATTACCTCAGCCGCTACTACCGCACAGTGGAAGGGCAACAGAATCAATATTATCGATACGCCGGGGCACGTTGACTTTACAGTAGAGGTTGAAAGATCCCTCAGGGTTCTCGATGGTTCAGTAACACTTTTCTGTGCAAAGGGAGGGGTAGAACCCCAGTCTGAAACCGTTTGGAGACAGGCTGACAAATATAACGTTCCCCGTATTGCATACGTTAATAAAATGGATATTATGGGTGCAGACTTTTTTAACTGCATCCAGATGATGAAGGACAGGCTTAAAGCAAATGCTGTCCCGATTCAGTTACCTATCGGCAAGGAAGACAATTTCCAGGGAATTATCGACCTGGTCACGAAGAAGGCTGTATTCTACCTCGACGATTTGGGAAAGGTGCAGGATGAAGAGCCTATTCCGGAAGATATGGTCGATATTGTTGATAAATATCGTAACATTTTAATCGAAGCTGTTGCTGAACAAGATGAGAACTTGATGAATAAGTACCTTGAGGGGGAAGAACTCACTGAGGAAGAGATACGTGCAGGTATCAGGAAGGCAACTATTGCCGTCAGCATGATACCGGTCACCTGTGGTTCGTCCTACAGGAATAAAGGCGTACAGCAGCTCCTCGACGCTGTCGTGGACTATATGCCATCACCGCTCGACGTACCGTCGATCAAAGGCGTTTCAACCGACGGAGAAACAGACGAGGAGAGGCCGGCTGATGACGAAGGTCCGTTTTCTGCTCTTGCATTCAAGATAATGGCAGATCCGTTCGTAGGAAAGCTGTGCTTTTTCAGAGTTTACTCGGGTAAGCTCAATTCAGGGTCATATGTAATGAACTCGACGAAGGATAAGAAGGAAAGGATCGGAAGGATCCTGCAGATGCATGCCAATCACAGGGAAGACATTGATACTGTTTACTCAGGTGATATAGCTGCGGCTGTAGGTCTCAAGGATACGACGACCGGCGATACGCTGTGCTCGGAGAACGCTCCGATCGTACTCGAATCCATGGAATTTCCCGAGCCGGTCATACATGTCGCTGTGGAGCCTAAGACCAAGGCTGGACAGGATAAGATGGTCACTGCTTTGGCAAAGCTTTCCGAAGAGGATCCGACTTTCAAGGTGCATACGGATCAGGAAACAGGACAAACGATCATCTCCGGTATGGGAGAGCTTCATCTCGAGATCATCGTAGACAGAATGATGAGGGAATTCAAGGTGGAAGCCAATGTAGGCCAGCCTCAGGTAGCCTATAAAGAGACGATACGCAAGGCAGTCAAGGCTGAAGGCAAGTTTGTCAGGCAGTCGGGCGGCCGCGGCCAGTATGGCCACTGCGTACTGGAAATCGAACCTCAGGAACCCGGTAGCGGATATACCTTTGTAAACAAGATAGTCGGAGGCGCTGTTCCGAAGGAATACATCTCACCGATCGACGAAGGTATACAGGACGCCATGCAGAATGGTGTACTGGGAGGCTATCAGGTACTTGATATTAAGGTTACCCTGGTCGATGGTTCATACCACGAGGTCGACTCATCCGAAATGGCATTCAAGATCGCCGGTTCAATGGGCTTCAAGGAAGGCTGCCGCAAGGCGGATCCGGTACTGCTCGAACCTATAATGAGGGTCGACGTTGTCGTACCTGAAGTATACATGGGCGATGTAATGGGAGATCTGAATTCCCGAAGGGGAAGGATAGAAGGCATGGAAAACAGGGCGGGAGCTCAGGTTATTACTTCGAATGTACCGCTTGCAAACATGTTCGGCTATGCTACGGAGCTTCGCTCCAGGACCCAGGGAAGGGGCGTTTTCACAATGCAATTCAGTCACTACGAAGAGGTTCCTAAAAACATTCAGGAAACTGTTCTGAAGTGAGTGAGCGCAAGTTAATATACTGCAGAAATGACTCTTAAATGAAGCCTTTTGCAGCGTATAAAATAAACAAATTATTATTCAGTACTAACTGAACAAGGGAGGAGATTTAAAAATGGGTAAGGCCAAATTTGAAAGAAACAAACCCCACGTTAACATTGGAACTATCGGTCACGTTGACCACGGCAAGACTTCATTGACAGCAGCTATTACCAAGGTACTGGGTTTTTCCGGTAAAGCAAACTATACTGCTTACGACCAGATCGATAAAGCTCCGGAAGAAAAGGCAAGAGGAATCACGATCTCAACCGCACATGTCGAATATGAAACAGACAGGAGACATTACGCTCACGTTGACTGCCCCGGTCATGCCGACTATGTCAAGAACATGATCACCGGTGCTGCTCAGATGGACGGCGCTATCCTCGTTGTTTCCGCTGCAGACGGCCCGATGCCCCAGACCAGGGAGCATATACTCCTTGCCCGTCAGGTTGGCGTTCCTTATATCGTAGTATTCCTGAACAAGTGCGACATGGTAGATGACGAAGAACTCATCGAGCTCGTTGAAATGGAACTCAGAGAACTCCTCAGCTCCTATGAATTCGACGGTGACAATATTCCGATAATCAGGGGTTCAGCTCTGGTTGCCCTCGAAAGCACCTCCACTGATCCGAACGCTCCGGAATATCAGCCGATCATGAAATTGATGGATGCTGTCGACAGCTATATTCCTGAACCCCAGAGACCGACCGACAAGCCGTTCCTGATGCCTGTTGAAGATGTATTCACAATCACTGGCCGTGGTACTGTTGCTACCGGCAGGGTTGAAAGAGGAACAGTCAAGGTTGGCGAAGAAGTTGAAATCGTAGGCCTTATGGATGCTCCGAGAAAGACCGTCGTTACAGGCGTTGAAATGTTCAGGAAGCTCCTTGACCAGGCTGTTGCCGGTGACAACATCGGTGCACTGCTCAGAGGAATCCAGAGAAATGAAGTTGAAAGAGGCCAGGTCCTTGCTAAACCCGGATCCATCAAGCCTCACACTCATTTCAAAGGACAGGTTTACGTTCTGACCAAGGAAGAAGGCGGCAGACATACTCCTTTCTTCAATGGCTACAGACCCCAGTTTTATTTCAGAACCACCGACGTTACCGGTGTTGCTGAACTTCCTACCGGAGTAGAAATGTGCATGCCTGGTGACCACATCGAAATGACCATCAAGCTCATCACTCCCATAGCTATGGAAGAAGGACTCAGGTTCGCTATCCGTGAAGGCGGCAGAACTGTTGGTTCCGGAACTGTTACAGGTATAATCGAATAATTTAAGACCTTGAGGGAGCCGCTTTATGAAAATAAGGCGGTTCTTTTTTTATAGCAGGCTTTCTTGTTTTACAAGAGGGAACTGCGGGTAATAATAGGGTTGTACATGATTAGAAGTTGCGAAGGAGATGCGGCTATGATAGAGATAAAAAAGAACATTTACTGGTGCGGTATAAAGGACTGGGAGGTGCGGCATTTTCATGGGCACGAGCTCTCTACGCACAGAGGTTCGAGCTATAATTCATATCTTATAAAGGACGAAAAAACCGTGCTGGTCGATACTGTCTGGGAACCTTACAGGGAAGAATTCGTAAACGCGCTTGACAAGGATATCGGACTGGGCAGCATAGACGCGATCGTAATAAATCATTCCGAGCCGGATCACGGCGGAAGTCTTGGCCATTTGCTGGACCGCCTGCCAAATAAGTCAATACCCATATATTGCACTAAGAACGGTGCGGACATAATAAGCAGGTATTTCCCGCGGGAGGGACTCAACCTCAATATTGTAAAAACAGGCGATACCTTCCGTACAGGAGAATACGAACTTGTTTTCGTTGAAATGCAGATGATCCACTGGCCAGACAGCATGCTTACATATGTTAAGGGCGCCGCGACGGCGCTGTCGAACGACGCGTTCGGACAGCATTACGCGGGGATATCGCTGTTCAATGGCGAAGTGGATGGATGCGAACTGTTTGAAGAGGCTCTGAAATACTATGCGAATATATTGACGCCTTTCAGTGCTCTAATTAAGAAGAAAATAGAGCAGATAAGGTCACTGGGGCTGCCGATCGAAATGATCGCTCCGAGCCACGGCATTATATGGCGCAGAGACCCGATGCAGATTGTGGACAAATACTATGAATGGTCGCAGGATTACAATGAAGGCCATGCCGTCATTATCTACGATACGATGTATAATGCCACAAAATCGATGGCGGAAGCTATCGGAGACGGGCTCAGGAGGCAGGGCGTACAGTACAAGCTGTTCAACGTTTCCGCCACAGACCAGAGTGATCTACTTACTGAAGTATTCAAGGCGAAAGGCGTGATCATCGGCAGCTGTACGGTGAATAATACGGTTCTTCGTGTCACTGCCGGACTCCTTGACGAGATAAAGGGCCACAAGTTCAAGGGCAAGCTTGGAGCAGGCTTCGGCAGCTACGGATGGAGCGGGGAGTCCCCGAAGGCTATAAGTGCCTCACTGGAAAGCTCAGGCTTCAAAAAAGCCGCGGAACCTCTGGGCGTCAGATACCGCCCGTCGGAAGCCGATCTTGTCCAGTGCACGGCTTTTGGCGAAGGCTTCGCGCAGCAAATGAAGCAGAATCAAGCATGATCGCAGTACTGCAATTATAGAATCCCTCCATATTGAATAAAAAAGTCTACTTGCCATTGCCGGGACGGGGTGATAGTATTACCTAAGTAACAGGTATATACGAAGGGGTTTTAATCTATGACGGCTTTCAACAAGCTAGCAAAAGGGTTAAAAGAACTATCACCCTCGGCTTTGCGTGAAATTATTGCCATTGTCGTCATTTTAAGCCTGTCTGTTGCCCTGAACATCCCGCAGTTTTCCAGGGATTTGAAAACTGCGGCGCTTGAGAAGGAAATGCTCAAGGACGACGGGTATTTTCAATATTCCAGACCGGAAGACCAGGGCATGGACAAGGCCGTTTTGGATGAAGGCGCAAGGTCTTTGTCCAAAACTTCGGCTATGAGCCTTATAGTCCTGCGCAACGGCAAAATCGTCTATGAAAAATATTATGACGCCAAAGGCGCCAATAATGTCTATTCAGTTACAAAAAGCTTCATGTCGGCCTTGATTGGAATTGCCATAAACAAGGGCTACATAGGAAGTGAGAACGACACTGTCGAGAAATATCTTCCCGATTACTTCAAAAATCTTTCCGATCCACGCTGGAAGCGAATAACCATAAAGCACCTTCTCACTATGACCCCGGGCTTCCTGGAGGAGCTCGATCAATGGACCTCCACCGGAGACTGGGTACAGGCCACCTTCTCGCTTCCTTTGAAGTATGATCCGGGAAGCAAGTTCCAATATGCTAATTCGGCAAGCCATATGCTTTCAGTCATACTAACCAAGGCGACGGGCATGAGTACAAGGGATTTTGCCGACCAATACCTGTTCGGGCCGCTCGGTATCAAATGCTCCGCTTGGAGCGCCGATCCGTCAGGCTTTTACACAGGCTACGCGAACCTGTACCTTACGCCCTACGACCTCGCAAAATTCGGCTGGCTTTACTATAGACAGGGCAAATGGGGAAACACTCAGGTTGTTCCTAAGGAATGGGTCAGCAAGTCTACTGAAGTCCAATATGATTTTAATAAAGAAAAAGCTTCGGGTAACGAAAACGGTTACGGCTACAAATGGTGGATAAATTCCGCCTCAGGTTATCATTCCTTCAATGCTTTGGGGTACGGAGGTCAGAGTATCACAGTTTTTCCGGACGTTGGCATCGTTGCCGTGATCACCTCCAATCCGGGCGGGACTTATATAAATGACGAGCAGAGGATACAATTCCTGAAGGATTGCGTAATAGGGGCAATAAAGAAATAGGGGGTAGGCCTAATGGAACTATCTGAAGTGAGAAAGCTTGCTGAAGCTGTCAGGATCAATATTTCGAAGGTCCTGGTAGGACGTGAGAATACGATCGATCTTGTACTGATATCGCTGTTTTGCGGGGGACACGTCCTGTTGGAGGATGTGCCGGGGGTTGGCAAGACAATGTTGGCAAAATGCCTTGCCAGATCACTCGATTGCGATTTCAAGAGGATTCAGTTCACACCCGACCTGCTGCCGTCCGATCTGACAGGCATCAATTATTATGACCAGAAACAGGGGGAGTTCGTTTTCAGGCCGGGACCGCTATTCACAAATATCGTCCTGGCGGACGAGATAAACAGGGCTACCCCGAGAACGCAGTCAAGCCTGCTGGAATGCATGGAAGAGGGACAAGTCACCGTTGACGGTGAAACCAGGAAGCTTGGCAAGCCATTCTTTGTGATAGCGACACAAAACCCCGTCGAAACGCGGGGAACCTTCCCACTCCCGGAAGCCCAGCTCGACAGGTTTTTTATGCGGCTAAAAATGGGCTATCCTTCGGCAGGCGAAGGCAAGGAGATACTCCAGCGCTTCAGGAACGCCGATCCGGCCGCAGCCCTGGAAACTATAGCAATGGGCGGTGCAATCACGCAGGCGCAGTCTTCGGTTACCTCTGTCAAAGTCTCGGAAGCGGTCGAGCAATATATTGTCGATATTATTGAAGCGACAAGACATGAGGAGAAAATACTGCTTGGCGTCAGCCCCAGGGGCAGTATTGCGCTCATGAGGGCGTCGCAGGTCCTGGCTGTACTGGAAAACCGTGATTATGTGCTGCCCGACGACGTGAAAAAGGTTTCCGTACCGGTGCTTTCACACCGCCTGATTATGAAAGGCCATGCCATTTCCGACAGCACGGGCAACGCCGAGAATGTGATCCGGGAATTGTTAAAAAAGGTGCCTGTACCTACGGAAGAGATCTGAGGTGTCGCTATGGATGTAATTGCTCTGGTGATAATACTGCTTTTGGCGCTTTGGCTTCAAATGCTTGTGTTCAGCGGCTGCGTTTTCAGACGTCTCGATTACAGGTGCGAATTCAGCGCAAAAGAGGCTCATGAGGGCGACAGTATTTATCTTGTCGAGACGGTATATAACGGTAAACTCCTGCCGGTACCCTGGCTGAAGGTGGATATACACTCCTCCCGCTGGCTGGATTTCGCAGGCACCTGTTCTGTACTGGCACAGGACAGCAGGCGCGTCACCAGCAGCTTCATTTTAAAAAGCTATCAGAAGACTACGAGGAGATGGAAGCTCAAATGCCTTAAAAGAGGCGTTTTCAATACTGAGAATGTCACGCTTGTAAGCGGCGACCTTCTCAACTTCAGCATTGTTTCCATACCTGTCCCCGTAAATGCCGGCCTCATGGTATATCCGGAGATAATCGACCTGGATGAGCTGTTCGTGCCTGTAAGCCTTCTTCAGAGCGACAGGACGGTAAACAGGTGGATAATCGACGATCCGTTCATCGTATCCGGAGCGCGGGACTATGCTCCGGGTGATCCGCTCAACCGCATACATTGGCCTCTTACCGCAAGGACCGGCAGGCTTATGGTCAAAAAGAACGAGTATACCTCGCAACGCAGTCTTACGGTGCTGCTGAATATGCAATCCCAGCTTTATGAATACACCGATACGATAAATAAAAGGTTGGCCGAGCTCGGGATCAAGGTGGCTGCCACTCTGTTCGACAGGGCGCTGCGCGACGGAACGCCAGTAAGATTCGCAACCAACGGATGTATAGTGCCCGACGCCAGGCAGGCGATTTTCACAGATGAAGCGGCCGATAAGGATCACGTTTCCGAGTTGTTCAAGATACTGGCAAGACTGCTGATGAAGAATGTCAAGGACTTCGAAGCACTGCTGGACGATGCGCCCGTATCGCTTGAAAATACCGAGGTCGTCATTGTGACGGCCTACCTCAGCAAAAGGATATGCGAACAGGCGGATATACTCTCGGATGCGGGCAATACCGTAAGCATCGTCTTGCTTGATACGGTGTTCGAAGACGGGGTGAAACCGCAGAACGCAGACCTCTATGTGCTGGCGGACAGAGAGCTGTTGAACGGCACGGAAGGGGCAGGTGAAGAATGAAGCTTGTCAGGCGCTCCGTAATATTAAGAATATTGGCGACGGTCGGGGTCAACCTCTATGTCTACTCCGGCTTTTTGACGCTCAGAGCCTTGCTTTTCGGAACACACGGCGGCAGCAAGTCGCTGCTGCTCTTTATTGCGACGGGGGCTTCGGGTTTTGCGGCGGGCAGACTGCTGCTGGGCGGAACACCGTCGTTCCTTTCGGAGATCTCAAGTTCACGCGCCGTTAAATTCATTACATTCATGTTGAATGTAAGAAACAGAGAGAAGTTTATCGCAGCCTTCTCGGCCTGGACAATAATTCTATTGCCTCTTGCCGCGACAATACTCATTTACGGCGGTTCAGGCGCGTCAAGAGCGCTGTTCGAACTGGCGCCGGTCACAGTGGCATACATCGTCGCGCTCAAGCATTCAAGACTCGGAGCCGCTCAGATAATGAGCAACGCCTCGGTCTACTGTGGATTTGTCATACTCGTGATTTCACTGGAAATGGCGAACATATCGGCCACATTCTTCAGCGACGTCAGTTATCTCAAGCCCTGGCTGTTCGGAGTCTCCTATTTCTTCATATTTGCCTTTCTTGTTGTTAGAAACCAGGAGGATATCGATTCCAACATTTTTGATAAAAAGCATATTGAGAAGTCCATACTGCCCAAAAACCTGAGAAGCTTCAATACCGCTGCCGTCAGCGTTGTATTTGCCCTGATACTGCTGTTGTTCAATCTGAAAACCGTGATTATGGCAATGATGCGTCTGATCGGGCAGCTCTCCCTGCTGGTCATGAAGTTTATGATCTGGCTTGCGGAAAAACTGCTGCCCTTAAATGAAACCGAGCAGGGGGGCGGTCCCTCGAACGGAGGGTTGTTCGGTTTCGGGATTGAGCCGATATCCCCTGTAGGAAATTTCATTTTCAATATCATACGGAGCTTCTTTCTGTACTACATAATATATAGGGCGATACTTGCAGTTATCCGGATCATTCCCAAATTATCGCGAAGGCTCGCGGCACTGATAAAAAAACTGTTTTCGCTTGAAAGAGTGGATAAGGCCGATACAAATTCAGATTATACGGACGAAACTGAAACAGTGCTTCCTGAAAGAAGCCAAAACTATCCGGCCGCGGTTAAAAAAATCGCCGGACGCGGAAAAAAGGATCTCCGCCAGATAAAAGACCCGGTATTGCGGATCAGATATATGTTTTCTGTCATTCTTAAAACGCTGCCTGCAGCGGGAGTTCAGACGGAGAAGAGCGATACGCCTGCCGAACTGGCAAGGAAGGCCGGAGCACCGCATATAGCGTCACAAAATATCAGCGAAGGGCTGTCACCCTTTGCGGCAATATATAACCAGGTACGTTACGGTGAAATTGTTCCCGACCGCGAGATGCAAGTCAAAGCCGAACAGAATTTCAACAAGGCTCTGGATGCCATGGAACACAAACGTTAACGGAAAAACGAGGGGATGAACGGAAATGAGCGGAAAGAGGCACGGTAAGGTGAAAAACAAGGGCGAAAGCGGGCATGCTCCTGGAAAGATCACTAAGAGATACGTGGGCGGCAGATCCATCAAAACGGGATTGCCGCCGGGGGCTCTCGTTCATGTAGGAAGCCGCAAGACCGAGAATGTGAGTATAACCGTACTGGAATATGACGAAAAGGAAATTCAGCAAATCAAAGTGGTTGACCCGGGCGAGCTTGCACATTACCGGGATAGTTCAAAAACCTCGTGGGTAAATATTGACGGACTTCATGATACGAAGCTGCTGGGCGCCATAGGATCCGTCTTCGGCCTGCACCCGCTGGTGCTCGAAGATATGCTGAATACCGAGGAAAGGCCCAAAATAGAGGATTATGGCGATTATACCTTTATCGCGGTTAAGCAGCTATTTATTGATGAAAACACAGGGGAGCTCGATACCAATCACCAGAATATCATCCTTGGCAAAGGCTTTGTAATATCAGCTGGAGAAAGCAGGACGCGCATTTTCGATCCTATCAGGGAAAGGCTCGAAAGTGGTGTCAGGATAAGGAAGATGGGTGCGGATTATCTCGCGTACACGCTGCTCGACGCAATCGTCGACAACTATTTCGATGTTCTCGAAAGGCAGGGCGAAATGATAGAGAAAGTTGAGGAAACACTTGTGCTGAGCCCTGTCCAAAGTACGCTGAACAAAATACTGGAAACAAAGAACGATATGCTTTACATACATAAAAACATATGGCCCCTCAGGGAGGTGGCAAACCTCCTTGAACGCGGCGAATCCATGCTCGTTAGCCATGAAACGCGCATTTATCTGCGCGACCTTTACGACCATGTGATGCAGGCTCTTGACACTACCGAGATATACCGCGACATATTGTCGGGTCTGCTGGACGTCTATCTTTCAAGCGTAAGCAACAGGATGAACGAAATAATGAAGGTCCTTACCATAATTTCTACAATCTTTATTCCTCTTACATTTCTCGCGGGTATTTACGGCATGAATTTCAGCAATATGCCCGAACTCGGGTGGCGTTGGGGTTACTTTGCGCTGCTTGGAGTAATGGCCGTTTTGGCGCTGTTGATGTTATATTTCTTTAAAAGGAAGAAATGGCTGTAACGCCACATCTTCGAATGGAGGATATGGCCATAACGCCACGTCTTCTAATGGAAGATATGGCCATAACGCCACATCTTCAAATGGAAGATATGGCTGGGATGCCATATAAAACAATTGAAAAAGAGCATTGCACAGGATATAATTAAGTCCATTGTATAGAAGGCAATGTAGAGAAAAAGCAAAGAGACAAAGATTAGTAAGGGGATGGTCGGATGCCAGAATCAAAAAGGATAATTAGAAAGCAAACTTTGCCGCTTTTGCCGCTTAGAGGCCTTACAGTATTTCCTTATATGATACTCACCTTCGATGTGGGAAGAGAAAAGTCCATAAAAGCGTTGGACGAGGCGATGATAAACAATCAGATGATCTTTCTTGTAGCCCAGAAGGACGCAAAGACAGATTCACCGGATGAAGAAGATATATACAGCGTAGGTACGATTTCAAAGGTAAAGCAGCTGCTGAGGCTGCCGGGCGACACCATAAGGGTGCTCGTGGAAGGCATCAGCAGGGCTGAGGTGAAGAATTACGTACAGACGGAGCCCTATTTTATTGCAGAAGTGGCAGAGAAAACAGTTTCAGATGACAAAAACAGCAAAGCTGAATTTGAAGCGCTCAAGAGAAAGGTACTGAGTTCTTTCGACGATTACGCCAGACTCAATGGCAAGATCTCACCGGATACTATTTCGTCCATGAATGGGATAGAGGATCTGGGACAGCTCTCGGATGTGGCTGCTTCGAATATGCTGCTCAAGGTGGAACAGAAACAGGATATCCTCAATGAGTTCGATCCTGTAAAAAGGATGGAAAAAATCCTCGAGCTGCTGATGAATGAGATCGAAATACTTGAGGCGGAAAAGAATATCAGCCTCCGCGTGCGCAAACAGATCGACAAGTCACAGCGCGAATATTACCTGAGGGAACAAATAAAGGCGATTCAAACCGAGCTCGGAGACAAGGAAGGCATTGCGGGCGAAGTTGACGAATACAAGGCAAAGCTTGAAAAAGCGGATTTGCCGGAGGAAGTCGAAAAGAAGGTCCTCAAGGAACTCGACCGTATGCTCAAGATGGTTTCCGGTTCCGCAGAGGGCTCGGTTATCAGGACATATCTGGACTGGATATTCGATCTTCCGTGGAACAAAAAGACCGAGGAGGTCATCGACCTGAAAAAGGCCGAAGACATTCTGGAGGAGGATCATTACGGCTTGACGAAGGTCAAGGAGAGGATAATAGAATACCTCGCCGTACTCAAGCTGACCAACAATCTCAAGGGTCCGATACTTTGCCTCGTAGGACCTCCCGGAGTCGGCAAGACTTCAATAGCCAAGTCTATTGCCAGAGCTCTCAACAGGAACTATGTACGCATGTCTCTCGGCGGCGTAAGGGATGAAGCCGAGATAAGAGGACACAGACGGACCTATGTTGGCGCTATGCCAGGCAGGATAATAACGGCATTGAAACAGGCAGGTTCTGCAAACCCGCTGATACTGCTCGATGAAATCGACAAGATGAGCAGCGATTTCAGGGGAGACCCGGCATCGGCGATGCTTGAAGTATTGGACTCCGAGCAGAATTTTTCATTCAGGGATCATTATCTTGAGCTGCCTGTAGATCTGTCGGACGTGCTTTTCCTGACGACTGCCAACAGCCTCGATACCATACCGAGGCCGCTGCTGGACAGGATGGAAGTAATAAGTATTTCGGGCTACACCGAAGAGGAGAAGGTCAATATCGCCGAAAAATACCTGCTCGGAAAGCAGATGAAGGCGCACGGACTGTTGAAGAAGCACCTCAAGGTAAGCGAAGATACGCTCAGAAGCGTGATAAATTACTACACCAGGGAAGCGGGCGTAAGAAACCTCGAGAGGGAGATCGCGACGGTTTGCAGAAAAGCGGCAAGGATGCTTGTGTCGAGCGGTAAGAAATCCGTGAGCGCAACGCCGTCAAATATAGAAAAGTACCTGGGTACGAAGAGATTTCATTACGACAAGGCCAATGAAAAAGACGAGGTCGGTCTTGCAACGGGTCTTGCATGGACTCCTGTCGGCGGCGATACTCTAGTGATTGAAGTAAATCTGATGAACGGCAACGGAAAGTTTGAACTTACGGGACAGCTTGGCGATGTCATGAAGGAATCGGCCAAAGCTGCGATAAGCTTTATACGTTCAAGGACCGAGCTGCTTAACATTGAAAAGGATTTCCACAGTAAATACGATATACACATCCATGTGCCTGAGGGCGCAATACCGAAGGACGGCCCGTCCGCGGGGATAACGCTTGCAACGGCCATGGTATCGGCTCTGACAGGGCTCGCGGTAAAGCGCAACGTCGCCATGACGGGTGAGATAACGCTGAGGGGCAGAGTGCTTCCGATAGGCGGACTGAAGGAAAAAGTGCTGGCCGCGCACAGAGCCGGGATCGATACGATAATCGTACCGTCTGAAAACCGCAAGGACATCGACGATATCCCTGAAAATATCAGAAGCAAGCTGAAGTTCGTGTTTGCTTCGGATATGGATATCGTTCTGAAAACGGCTCTCGTAGCTTCAAAAACTCAAGCGGCTGTAGCGCCGGAAACGAAAGAAGAAAAAGAGGCGGTGCTGCTCGGCGATGAAGGCGCCGTATTGCCGAAGCAAGATCAGACTCACCAGATGTAAATAAAGGCTGTGAAACTTAAGGGACTTAAACGCAGGGACGGTTCTTTTATTCCACTTCCGCGAGCGGAAATGGAACAAAAGAACCGTCCCTTTGCGTTACATTTCATAAAAATATCATAAAATAAAGGAATTATGCGGTTTAATATCGAATTATGCTATCTATATGTCGATTTACGACAAATTTTCACTTGGTCCGAGGAGGTGTGAAATGCCAGCATATGTCGTAACTGTGATAGGCGTAGTCGCAGTAAGTTCGGTCGTAATATCCCTTATTTTTCATCGTATGAAGGTATTGAATTTCAGAACACTTCTTTCCGTAACACTGGCCTCGCTTATAACAGCCCTTGGGCTTCCCTCGTTATTCAGCCTGGTTTCATCGGGTATGGACGCAAGCTTCGCTTCCGCTTCCTCCACAGTTACTCTCCTGATAACGGTCGCGGCTTATTTATTGATTGTTGCGATACTGAGCATGGTTATTTCGTTTATAATAAACGGGACGGGAGCAAAAAAGAAAACGTCCGATGCGTCTGAAGGCGGTGCATCCGATAAAGCGTCAGCCGAGGCTGACAACTACCTTGAACAGATATTTGTCAATTTCATAGGAGAGCATGAGCAAAGCGGCGTTAATGAAAATATGCCGGTTCAAACAGCGGAGACAAACGTTATGGAAGCTGCGGCAAATACAAACACCGCATACCAAAGCGCGTCATATACGGCCGGCGAAGGCGAGTCGGCGGCGACCGCACAGGAAGCGCCGGGCGCTGCTGTATTGGAAGCTTTCAGTGAAGCCACCGCATCAGAAATGGCTGAGGAAGCTTCTGAAGTGGAACTACCGGAAGTAGACACTGCAGCCGGAATGTCAGCAGAAATTAATGCAATAGAAACACGTGAAGAGTATGACTCAGCCGGCATGGCAGAAATGACCGAAATAACAGAAATGACCAAAATGGCGCTGGAAGATGGCGTAACCGCGTCGGAGCCTGCGAAAGCGGCAAATGAGGCAATAATGCCTGCCACTGACGGTATTTTGGCGAATATTGACGAAAATGCAGCAGTCATGGAGAATAACTTAGAAATTTCTGTTGACAGCAATGAAAATATTGATAAAATGGGTATAGAAAACATTGTACATGATAGAAATACTCTGACTATAGAGGAATGTATCAATGAAGCATTCAGGCTAAAGGGAGCAGGGGATTTCGAGAGCGCGATTCTTCATCATATGTACGCTCTTGATAAAAAGCCCAATAAAGAACTTACCTTCTGGATAATACTTGATATTTGTGTGATGTATAAGTCATTGGGTCAACGGGAACTCGCGCTGGACATATTGAACAGTTACTACGAGACATATGGCGATACAATGGATATTTCGGTGAAGGAAGAGATCAGGAAGAACCTGACTGCAGTATAGGCTTGACTTAAGGTATTTGCACCAAATGAAGGAGGTTTTTTTACATGAAAAAAACTCAAAAGATACTTGGATTACCCATAATAAGTATATCCGACGGTCTTGAAGTCGGCAGGGTAAAAAGTATAATCATTAATGCAGACAGGGGAGCCATTGATTATATCGTTGTGGATAGCGGCATACAGATATTCAGCGCCAAGGTGATCCCGACAGACGATGTACTTGGAATCGGGGAATATGCACTGACTATAGAGAACGGCGGAGTCATCACCGATATCAGCAAGATCCCCGCAGCCATCCAGCTTCTTCAGAACGATATCAGGGTAAAGGGCACCAAGGTGCTTACCAAAAAAGGCAGCCTGATCGGAGAGATCGGCGATATATATATCGATGACAATGACAGCTGCAGGATCACAGGTCTTGAATTCATTGCGGATATAACACAGAAACAGATACGTCTAATACCGCGCGACTCGGTCATCACCTTCGGAAAGAACCTGACCGTAGTCAAAGAGGATGTGGAAGCTTCGCTTCTTGATACCGCGGCACAATTGGATTCCGAACCGGGCACCGGGGATTTCGAAAAAAAAAATAATTCATATATAGCTTATACGCCGTCACTGCCTGATGAATACGCTGAACCGGCCGCAACCGCAGAACCGCAACCGGCAACAGCGGAAGAAGACAACGCTTCGGTACTTTTTGAACAGCGCCAGCGTCAGTACCTGAAGGGCAGATACGCCACCAAGACGATCGTGGACAACACCGGCAGTGTCATTATCAGCGAAGGGATGCAGATCGACGACGCAATAATCGATGAAGCCAAAGCAAAGGACAAACTGATAGAACTCGTAATGAACAACAGGGCATAAAACTAAAATAAAAGTATAAGGCATTCACGCTTTATACTTTTAATTTGTTTAGTTCAGCTACAACAAAAGAAAAGACTTATGGAGTTGGATATTTGTGGTTAAAAAACGTAAAACACCGCTTATTTTCTTACTCATAGCAATTCAAAGCACACTTGCGGTTACAGCAGGGATCGCCGTTTTATACGGCGCATCACTCGATAACGTACCTGCGAGTGTAACTGTCGACGGCATTTCCATAGGGAGCATGCCGTATTCTGATGCGGTTTCTAAAATCGAAGCCTCTTGTACCGAAAAATTGAAAAAAGGTACGCTGGTATTGGCTGTAGAAGGCAGTAAACCGGTGGAAGTGCCCTATGCGGTAATCGATGCGGCTTTTGACGACAATTCCACGCTTCAGTACCTAAAGTCATTGAACAACGCCGGGAACATCCCGGAGCTTTTGGAACTGAGCTTGGGTAACAAAAATAAAGACGTCCATCCTGTGATAAAGTTCAATGAAAGCAAGTTAAGGGTTAAATTGGCGGAGCTTTCAGAAAAGCTTTACATAAAGCCGGAAAATGCCGAGATAACTTTCGAAGACGGCGTAGTAAGAAAGAAAGCCGATACATCGGGCTTGAAGCTTGACGTCAATAATGCTGCCGAAGTAATAAGGAAACAGCTGTGGGAGGATCCATGGGAACCTGTCAAGCTTACAAAATCCAATAATTATATATTGCAGACGGTAAATGCAGACGTGACAATGAAGGATTTCGACGATATTCAGCAGATACTGGCGCAATATTCCACTGAAATTCTGGATCCTCAGCTTGTCGAAAGCATCTCAACGGCTGTCGATTCGATCGATGGGACCATAATTTCACAAAAGGGCTATAAGAACGATTTGTTTTCATTCGTGGATAAACTCAAAGTCAGGAATGCGAATTTTGACAATGATAACGAGGGGTATGACCAGGTTGCTTCTACGCTTTATGCCGCCATGCTTTCAGCCGGAATACCAAAGGCTTCGATAGTGCGAGACCAACATAAGCTGGCGCCTGATTATATAGAGCCGGGGCTCGATTCCTGGATATCCGGCAATTCGGGCGACCTGAAGCTTTCCAATCCATACCCCAACAAACTGGCTATATTTGCCCGTGTTGAGGGGAATTCGGTTACAGTGGCGATAGCGGGAAGCATGAAGAATAATACGGAAGACTTCGCCATAAGCACGGAAGTCGTGCAGAAGTTTGCTCCGGCAGTATATTATGTAGAAAACAGCTCGCTCAAACCGGGTGAAAGGGTGGTCCTTAATCCCGGCAAGGACGGCATCACCATAAATGTCCTCAGAAACGGGGATCTCATCAGTACTGATCAATACGAAGCGGAAAAGTCCATAGTTCAGATTGCCCCGGGTACGGATCTTGATAACGACAACAAATAGAACAACATAGTATGCTTTACCGGCGAATATAAATACTAGTAGATTTCTATTGGAAACAGGCCAATGAAGCGATTAAAAGTATTTATTTTTGGCAGAAAGAGCATATTTACGGCCATATCCATTCTTATAATAGTAATATTGGCAACCTGCACTCTATTCATCAACAGCAACAGGCCGGCAAACTCATTCACAGACCCTCAAAGCGGGATCATCGTGATAGATCCGGGGCATGGCGGAGTGGACGGAGGAGCGAACCAGGATGGCATACTGGAAAAGGATATAAACCTCGCCATAGCTGAAAAGCTTAGAGCCTATCTGGAACAAAAGGCTTATAAGGTCATAATGACCAGGGAAAAAGACGTCTCGCTCGATAATCTTAACGATACGAGCAGCAGCAGGCATCAGAGGGATCTGAACGCACGCCTCGATATAATAAACGGCAGTAATGCACAATTATTCGTAAGCATTCATGTAAACTGCAATCTCAGCAAACCTGCCAGTGATGGATCAATAGTTTTTTACAGTGAAAAATTCACACAAAACCGCCAACTGGCATACCTTCTTCAGCGTTCCTTCAACAGCATGGTCGTGGACGGCGTAAAACGCACGATACATGATCCGCAGGTCAGCAATTACTTTTTACTGAAGCATTCTAAAATTCCCGGAGTAATAGCCGAAACCGCCTTCATATCAAATCCGAAAGAGCGCGGTCAGCTTACCCGGGAACCTTTCCAGGATCAGCTTGCGAAGGCCATATCCGAAGGAGTGGAGAAATATCTGTCGGGTAATTATGAGGATGCCGGAAGCATATCGAAGATCGATGGAGGCAAGCTGGCCATAATAATCGATGATTTTGGTTCGGGCAGGGATGGCGTCAAGGAGATGATGTCAATCGACAGGCATATTACCTTTGCAGTGATGCCATTTCTCGATTATTCGCATAGTGATGCGGAAAAAGCTCACGAAAAAGGCTATGAGGTCATAGTACACCTGCCGCTGGAAGCATATCACGGAAAAATGAGCTGGCTTGGGCCTGAGCCTATTCTTTTGGGAATGGATACGGACAGGGTTAAGGACATCGCCGAAAGGTCCTTCGCTGATATCCCTTATGCAGTGGGGGCAAATATTCATATGGGCTCGAAGGCGAGCGGGAATGAGGATATTGCTCAAGCTATACTCGGTGTGGTCAGGGAGAGGGAAATGTATTTTGTTGACAGCAAAACGGCGTATCACCCTGTTTGTATGAAGGTAGCCTCTGAAATGGGCGTCGTTTGCTTCGAACGTGATGTTTTCCTGGACGGACAGCAGCCTAAAAGCTTTGTTAAAAAGCGTCTTGCAGAAGCAGCAGAAATAGCGCTCAAAAAGGGTAAGGCAGTCGCTATAGGACACGTTGGCCTGGAAGGCGGAAAAGTGACTGCCGCGGCGATCTCTGAAATGCTTCCGGAATTCGATGAAAAAGGTATCCAGCTCGTTTTTATATCCGAACTGGATACCCCATAGAGAGTTCCTTTGTATTGTTAATAGAATTTTTTCAGTACATCCAGAGCATTATATTCGATTACTTTTTCACCATACTCGTTAAGATAGCCGTCAAAAAAGCTTATGCTGTTAACTTTGGTACCGAACTCATTGAGCATTAGTTCGAATGCCTTTGTATTGGCCGGCGCAAGACCGCTTCTCGTGAGAGTGAGGTAATAGGTTTCGCGATACCTGTAAAGCGAACTATCGCCGCTGTAGAGTCCTTCGAGCTTGTTTGCGAGACTGCATACGTCGTTGATATTTTTGAAGGAATAGATATAAAGGGGTGAGCATATCTTTTTGCCTTTTTTCTTGACGCGAAGATCGCTCTTTTTCATCCTGCTCTTAATATACTTGTGAATCGATTCGAATTCACCGTCTTCATCTATCCTGGTGATCGTTATAACAAAGCCGTCGTTGGAATCCGGTATGGGTTCGATTATCAGCTGTGAATCGGAAAGATTGAAGCCGAGCTGTTCCTCTGCCTGTTCCATGAGATCCCAGAAAAACTCCTGTGCCGCGGGCGTGTTGTAATTAAGCGTATTTAGGTCTATGTTCCGCTCTTCGAGATCGTTATATGATATTGTAACTTTAATAATATTTTCGCTTATTCTTTCTATCTTCATATGAACCTCGTATCTTTGCACGTAGTGCACTGTTACGAATACTCCTGCTTCTATTATATCTCTTTATATATGAAAAGAGAAGCTATTAATTATTGCCTGTTTGCTTTCAGGGAGGTAAGAAGCAGATGTCCGCAGTAGGTTCCGTCCCAAACAGTGTGTAGAAATGTGCCTACTTCCCTGACCCTTATTTGGGGCGCCGGAAGTGCAGCACTGTCGAAAGCATGATAAAATAGACGACAAGCCCTGCCAACGTCCACAGGTATAACGCCGGTCTGCCTGAAACGAAACCGACCACCGGCACATTCAGCAGCAGCATGAGAGGGAAGCCTACGAACAGGCCTGCTCCGCTTCCTAGAACAAGGTTCCTGCCGGCTGAAGATTCGAGGTTGGGGTCGATCTCCTTTACGAGTGCGAGTCCAGTCGAGATAACACCGGTCAGATTGCCGTAAAGCGCCAGTATGTTTTCCAGAACATCGGTATTGTAGATCCTCTTGCACGTGTACACGATATAGACGATTGTTATTATACCTCCGATAGTGCTTATTACAAGAGTAGGTATCAGATACTGCCGCAGTATCGATATGGAGATGGCTGCTATGGAGGCTGCGATCATAAAATCGAAGGCTCCTCCCGAGATCCTCTCCAGCAGGAAATTGCTCGTATATTCGCGTACGATCACCTTATTCTTTCTTAGGAGATCGTATACGAAGCGGAACAGTATTGCAAGCAGCGAGGCTACGATAAAACTGAAGCCCCAGAGCATGGTGGAGAGTGTATTCCCGAATGTACCGAAGTTGCCCAGGACCGCCGTAAGTCCTTTCAGTACCAGATAAGTCGCGAGGTATATTATTCCTATGGTAAACAGCTGGACAGTGAAACCGTCTACCGATTCCGCATCTCCTATATCTTCCTTTTTGATCTCGCCTTTAACGGAATAATCGTCTTCTCTTATGCTGTGCGAGGGTTTTATTTTTTTGATTCGTATAAGATAGTTCATCAGGGGTATGCCGCCGATACATGCCCACAGGAGGCCCATTGCAGCCATCGAGAGTCCGATGTTGCCGCCGTTGACGAAGCCGAGGGATTCCCACTGCTTACCCATGGAATAAGCCTGACCTGCGCCTTGTCCATAGCCTAGAGGCAGCAGCATACCGAAAACGGGGAAGAGCTTGGGTAAAAACGTATAGGCCATAAGCAGCGACAAGCCGAAGCCGATGATTCCCTGCAGTACATAGCCGTTTACTATAATGATGCCCGTATTTACGATATCCCTGTTTTTAACATTGCCGCTGCGGTCCTTTAACGCAAGCGCAATGAAACCTACGGACATCAAATGGTATATTATGGTGCCGAGATGCTCGGAATTGAAACTTACGAGCCGAATAACCTGAGGTCCGAGAAGAAGGCCTATAAAGCCTGCAATTATGGCGTTTGGAATAAAGAATCTTTCGAAGAACCTGAAGCTTCTTTTGATGTATGTGGCAAGACCGAGAAACAAACAAATCACAAGTATATCCCAGATATATGACCAACCTTCGCTCATATGCCGCCTCCGCTTCTTTATTCTATTTGCCGCGCATCTGCTTCTTCCAATAGCCGTTTTGCCTTTCCGACGCCCATTACGAATTTATATGCAGGCATTCGGCCGTCTTTCTTGCTGAACCTGTATAAAGTGTTTTCAAATATGAATTCAAGCTGATTGTTGTATTGTATGTTAACGCCTGATATCTTCTTTATCGGGAAGTCTATAACCTTCTTTTCTGCTGTAATATATTCAAGCCTGCCGGGAAACAATCCCAACGCGCCTTTATATGACTGAACCTCCAAAGCTCCGGTCTTTGAACCGGTTCGAAGCACGACCTCAGGCTCTTGCATAAGCGTAGCGCCAGGGTCAGCTTTTGCGCTTTCAGCAATCCCGGTTTCAAGCCTTTTAAGCTGCCATTGATTCCATTCGGCAGGGTTGTCGAAATGCAATGTCCAGCCTATGCTTTCAAAGAAACCATATTTGTTATAGATAACACCATATCCGCACTCGCTGCAGCCAAAACTGCTGTCGCGGGAGGAAAGGGTTCCCGTGCGGCCGCATTCAGGACATGTGAACAGAAAAAGTTCAAGCCTCTCGGCCAGGTTTTTTCCGTTATAGGAACGCATTTCGCTGCGTTGGTGCGAGTATTCGTCGTACGACAGGTTTTTGGAGATCCTTCCGAACAGCTCATTAACCGTAAGAGAGCCTATCTCATCCGGTTTGAGGATATCGACAAGTTCCATTGTGAGGCGGCCTTTTCTTGTAGTTTTAGACCACCGTGGCATCGAAAGGCAGGCGCCTTTGAACAGTATTGAAACGACAGGGAGCTTAAGCGATTTGATCAGCTTTGCGGTAGGGGGCAGAAGAGGCAGGGTCCTGCCGTCCCAGTTGCGTTTTCCTTCAGGAAATATCCCGATGATCCCTCCATTTTTAACGACCTCGTGTATTCCGCGGATGGAGCCGGGGTCGGAAACAAGCTTTGTTTTCGGTATCGCTCCGACCAGTCCGAGCAGCCATTTGAGCAGAGGATTTCTAAAATAAGCGTCCGATGTTATGAAATAAACGGGGTCCCTGAAACACATGGAGAGAAGGAAGGGGTCCCAAAAATTCGTGTGGTTGGCGAGGACTATAAACGGCGGTTCGATCCCTTTCAGACCGTCGGCTTCTATACTGTATGTAAACAATAATTTCATGTAAGTGCCGATAATCAGCTTGAGGAATTTGTTGAAAAGCTTTCCGGCTCTGAATTTTCTGCCTGCCATCTATACGCCTCCGCTGTTTATTGATCGCCCTCCGATATCAGTCCGCCTTGACCTCTGTCCAGATCCTGCTGTACTCCTTGTTGATCTCATCGCCGGGGTATTCGAATATTTCAGAGTTTTCGAGGTCCTCTTTAAGAGGGTAGGCATTTCTGTCCGCAACCAAGGCTGGATCCAGCATTTTCATAACTTCTGTGTTCGGAGTGGCATACCCGATATAATCCGCGTTGTTGAATGCAATTTTGGGCTCGCACATGAAGTTGATGAAGGTTTCGGCTTCCTTCCTGTGCTTGCTGGTAGTCGGGATCACCATGGAATCGAACCAGTAATTTGTACCTTCCTTCGGGATCGCATACGCCAGGTCTTCGTTCTCGGACATGCAGTAATAGGCGTCTCCGGACCAAACCACCGCAAGAGCGGCGCTCTCACCTATCATTATGTCCCTGACTTCATCCACTACATAGGCCTGGACCAGCGGCTTCTGCCTTATAAGCGCCTTCTTGGCCTCTTCGAGCTCTGATATGTTCTTGGTATTCATCGAATAACCGAGCATCTTCAAGGTCACTCCGATACTGTCGCGTTCGCTGTCCGGCATGATTATCTGCTTTTTGTATTTCTCGTTCCAGAGTATTCCCCAGTTATCTACGGGATCTGAAACCATGGTCTTATTGTATAATATTCCGACCGTGCCCCACATATACGGTACGGAGTATTCGTTGCCGGGATCGTAGGACAATTTTTTGAAACGGCTGTCTATGTACTTGTAGTTCGGTATGTTTTTCATATCGATCTTGTCGAGCAGGCCTTCATCAAGCATCCGTTTAATCATATAATCCGAAGGTATGGCGACATCATAGGCTGAGCCGCCTGTTTTTATCTTCACGTACATATCCTCGTTGGTTGTGAAATTTTCATAGTTGACCTTTATATCAGGATAGGCCTTTTCAAAGTCGGCAATAGTTGTTTCACCTATATATTCCCCCCAGTTGAATACGTTGAGCGTCACCTTTCCGGACGCCGGTCCTGTCCCGCCGCAGCCGGTGAGCAGCACGACCAGTGAAAGTACGGCCAGTACCGATGCAATTATCCTGTTATTTCTCATTTTACTTTCCTCCCATTAAGATGAATTTATGCAATAATCAGAGCTGATTTATTTCGTTTGCACTGCAGAAGGTCGTTTCATGTCCGGGATTGGCTTGTTTCGACAAAACAAATTTTTATATCAGGTTGCTGAGCTTGGCAGTTTCCTTTGCGCCGCCCGAAGCTTCGCTTCCGGAAGTGCGTTTATTGATAATCAGCAGAAGCGCGAGTACGACAATGAACATCAGTGTCGAAAGCGCATTTATTTTAGGATTTACACCGCGCCTCGCCATCGAGTATACGGTTATCGACAGAGTCGAAACGCCGGAACCAGTCGTGAAAAAGCTGATTATGAAATCGTCGAGAGAAAGCGTAAAAGCAAGCAGGAAACCGGTTATCACGCCGGGCATTATCTCCGGAAGTATGACCTTCCTGAATGCGTGGAGCGGGACGGCTCCAAGGTCCAGCGCAGCCTCGTAAAGGTGCTTGTTCAACTGCTTCAGCTTCGGAAGTACCGACAGTATGACATACGGCAGGTTGAACGTAATATGCGCGAGCAGCAGCGTTATAAAACCAAGCTTGAGGTTCATGAATATGAACAGAATCATAAGCGAAACACCTGTCACTATGTCGGGATTCAACACGGGAAGATAGGTAAGGTTCATTACCACCGATTTCGCCAGCCTGTTCATATTGAAAATGCCTACGGCCGCCGCTGTACCGACTATTGTCGCCGTAAGCGACGCAAGCAGCGCAACAGCCAGCGTGTAGGTCAGCGACGTAATTATCTGTCTGTCATGGAAAAGCTCTCCGTACCACTTCAGCGTAAAACCGTCCCAGTGCGCCCTTGATTTCGAGTTGTTGAATGAGAAGATTATGAGCGTAAAGACAGGGGCGTAAAGAAACAGGTATATCAGGAATAAATAGAGCTTCTTCACCGTTTTTTTCATAACAGGCCTCCCCCCATGTCTTCCTTGTCATAACGGGACATGAAGCCCATGCTGACCAATATGAGCAGCATCATTACTATGGAGACCGCGGAACCGAAATTCCAGTCATAAACTCTCGTGAACTGGTCCTCGATCAGGTTGCCTATCAGCATATACTGGCTTCCTCCGAGCAGCTTCGATATAATGAAGGTCGTTACGGCAGGCATGAACACCATCGTAATCCCCGAGACAACTCCGGGCAGGCTCAGAGGAAATATTATTCTGCGGAATACGGTAAACGAGTCGGAACCTAAATCTTCGGCCGCTTCGACAACGCTCCTGTCGATCTTGCTTAGTACGGAGAATATGGGCAGCACCATGAAAGGAAGAAAGTTGTAGACCATGCCGAGTATTACCGCCGCGTCGGTATAAAGGATATTCAGCTGGGGCAGGCCTGCCATGCCGAGCAGTGAATTCAACACGCCCTTGCGGTCAAGCAGGGTCATCCAGGCATAGGTCCTGAGCAGGAAATTCATCCACATCGGTATTACGAAAAGCAGTACCAGGAGATTCCTGCGGCTGAGGTCCCTGCCGGACAGTATCATTGCGACGGGGTAGCCCAGCAGCAGGCAGATAAGCGTGCTGGCAAGCGCAAGTGTGATCGACCTCATAAGTACCTTTATGTAAATGGGCTGAAGGAACTTCTCGAAGCTACCCGCAGTAAATGCTGCAGCACCCGTTGTATCAGTCGTTGTCAGGCTGTAATACAGCACCAGTATCATCGGCGCCAGCGTAAAAAGTACCATCCAGAAGATGTAGGGGTATGAGACCCATCCTTTTTTCATATCGTCTGCACCTTTTTCATTATCTGAATATCGCCGGGCTGGATCATCAGCCCCACCTCGGTGTCAACGGGCTCCATGGAGGTGGAGTGCACTATCCATACAAAGCCGTTTTCATCCAAGACCTTCATTTCGTAATGTACCCCCTTGAATATGACGGACCCGACACGTCCTTTAAGCAAACGTCCGTTTTCCCTGGTCAATTTGATATCCTCGGGCCGTACGACTACGTCGACCTTCTCGTTTCTGCCGAAATCCCTGTCCACGCACTCGAAAATATGGCCGGCGAACTGGACACGGTAATCCTCGAGCATCACGCCGTCGATAATATTGCTCTCTCCTATGAAGTCGGCGACGAAAGCATTTTTCGGTTCGTTGTAGATATCCTGCGGAGTACCTATCTGCTGGATCGTACCCTGCTGCATGACAACTATCGTATCGGACATTGTGAGCGCCTCTTCCTGATCATGGGTGACATAGATGAAAGTGATGCCGAGGCGTTTCTGCATATTTTTCAGTTCAAGCTGCATTTCCTTCCGGAGTTTCAGGTCAAGCGCCCCCAAGGGCTCGTCCAGAAGAAGAACCTCCGGTTCATTCACGAGAGCGCGAGCGATCGCTATCCTTTGTTGCTGTCCTCCGCTCAGCGAATCGACAGATCTCTTCTCAAAGCCTTCAAGATTGACCATGGAAAGCATTGCTGCCACCTTCTGACGAATAACCGCATTATCCGTTTTTTTGATCCTCAGTCCGAAGGCTATATTTTCATATACATTCATGTGGGGGAACAGCGCGTACTTCTGAAATACCGTATTCACCCTTCTTTTATACGGGGGTACGTCATTGATGTTGACTCCCTCGAATAGTACGGCGCCGGAGGTCGGCTTTTCAAAGCCGCCGATGAGCCTGAGCGTTGTAGTCTTGCCGCAGCCGCTTGGCCCGAGCAGCGTGATGAATTCGTTCTGCCGGATATACAGATTTACCGATTTCAGCGCTTCCGTTCCGTCGTATTCCTTTTTGAGCTCCACCAGTTCGATTAAATGCTTGCCCACAGTCTGACTCCCTTCAAAACACTAAAAACTGGGCGGCGTTGAAACCCACAGAAGCTTTGCTTCCGTTTTACCCGCGTTTGATATGAAATGTACGGCGTTAGGCTTGAAATAAAAGCTTTCGTCCTTCCTGACCCTGTATTTCCTGCCTCCCAGGTTTACGAAAACACTGCCTGCCAAAACGTAACCGAATTCTTCACCCTCATGAGGATCGTCCGTCTCGGAAGCTCCGCCTGCAGCCAGTTCCAATAATATCGGCTCCATGCGGTTTTTCTGCGAGTCCGGTACGATCCATCTTATTTCGTGGTGAAGCTCCGGGTTTTCTTTAACGAATGCATCGTCCTTGCTGAAAACTATTTTTTCATCGTCTATCTCATTGAAAAAATCCTTAAGATTGGTGCCGAGACATTGCAGGAGATCTACGAGCGTCGCGATGGAGGGAGAGGTAAGATCACGCTCGATCTGCGATATGAAGCCCTTCGAGAGTTCGCTCCTGTCCGCCAGCTCTTCCTGTGTCAGTCCGTTCTTTACCCTCAACATTTTGATTTTGTTACCGATTTTCATAAAATCTCATTCCTTCTTCACATCTCAAGGCAGTATTTATACATAAACATTTTGTTTACAATCACTAAACTAATAAAGCAATTTCATTATTATCATAATATGAATTTATTGTCAATCATTATTGGGGAAAGCAAGTAAAAAAATGATGAAAAATCGGACAAAGGTATGGATATGACATCACAAAAATGCCATAAAGGCAGGCACGTTATTACAGATATGGATTGTAGCAGGCCGGTTGACAGGGCCAAGAGGCGCCGGAACCCGGCACGCCGGACTCCGGGATGCGGGGGGGGCCGGTATTAAGGGGAAGGCTATGCTCCGAGTATATTGCGGGCTCTGCTTATACTTTCATCATCGGGCTCGGGAACTCCCCGCAGGGGATATTCGAAACCGAGTTCCTCCCATTTGAAAGAGCCCATGGAATGGTAGGGCAGAACTTCGACCTTCCGCACATTATTCATACTTTTAATTAATGCAGCGGCCGCTGAAAGCTCCTCCACGGAATCGGTATAACCGGGGACAAGTACGTAGCGTATCCAAACCGGGATGTTCCTTTCCGAGAGCAAGCGTGCGAAGGCGGCAGGTTTATCACGGCCAACGCCGGTTAGCCTTCGGTGTCCCGCATCGGCGGCATGCTTGATATCAAGCAATACAAGATCGGTAAGGGAGAGCAGCTCGTCAAGTCCCTCGAGATCGGTATAACCGCTGGTGTCCAGTGCGGTATGTATGCCGTTTTTACGGCAGCTTGCGAACAGTTCAGTCACAAAAGCGTACTGAAGAAGAGGTTCTCCTCCCGAGACCGTGACGCCCCCTCCGGAAAACCTGAAATAACTGACATATTTCATGACCTCTGCCATGACCTGTTCCACCGAATATTCGCGTCCGCCGCATTTATCCCAGGTATCGCGGTTGTGGCAGTAAAGGCAGTGAAGAGGGCAGCCCTGCATGAAAATGACAAATCTTATACCCGGCCCGTCCAGCGTGCCGAAGGTTTCAAAAGAATGTATCCGTCCCATACAGGTATTATCCTTCTTTATGCGCCGGAAAGTCAAGACTGTATGATCTCTATGATTTTTATGAACTTATCCAGATAGACCTTCTGCCTGTTGCCAAGTACAGGAACGACCAGCCTAAGTGTCTTCATAACGTGCTGCATTTCTGGTTTGCTCCTGCCCATGGTCCTGATATGGCTTTTCAATTCCCTGTATGCTCCGCTGTACCTGCTGCCCTGCTGGAAGGCCAGACCGAACGAACCGCCTCTCGCCTGTGGCAGAAAGTTCTCGATGACCGTGAATATTTCATACATGAGCGTGAGTCTGTCCGGGTGCACTGTGCCGGTGCTGCTCCCGTTTTCATCCCGCTGGGCGGGGGTGTGCAGCTGTTTTAGCTTTTGCATTACGACAAGGGCGTTTGTTATATTTTCTATGTTCATCGGATTATCCATATATATCACCAGTTTCGCAATTCTCAATTCATATTATGTAAAATCTGCTCCAATGTTTCTAGAAAAATATTAAACGACTGGGCAGCGCTATTTAGTCAAATTTTTATATAAAAGGTCGTTTTATGGCATCTCTTTTGGTTTTATTGGGAATCATAAGCTTAAACGTCAGAGTACTTAGTTTATGAATAGAAGGAGGATATTCTTCAATGAAAAAATTTTTTTCAGTTATGCTTTGCTTCATTTTATCTTTCTCATACATGCTGACCGGCTGCGCCAATAATCCTGCGAATCCGCCGGCCACTAACCAGACTACGACTGCCGGAAGTACTACGACCCAGACTACTCCCGCGGCAAAAGTCAACTTAAAAATCTCCTGCTGGGGTATTGAAACCGACCCGAACTCCCAGATAATCAAGGAAGCGGTCAATATGTTCAACCAGAACAACAAGCTCAATGCCACCGCTACTGTCGATTTTACCGAACAGGAACAGTACAAGACCAAGATCGCCGCTGCAATGGCTGCAAACCAGGTGCCGGATGTATTCAATACCTGGGCTGCAGGCTTCCTTAAGCCGTTCGTTCAGGCTGGAAAGGTCTATGATCTGACAGGCAAGCTCAATGGCGATACTGAGTGGAAGAACAGGTACGTGCCGGGCGTTTATACCTCGCTGGAATTCGACGGGAAAGTGTATGCCTTGCCCACGACCCAGACTGTAGCCTGCCTCTTCTACAACAAGGACATATTCCAGAAATACAAACTGACGGAACCCAAGACTTACGACGACCTGTTGAACATAGTCAAGGTCCTCAAGGATAACGGCGTAACTCCGTTTGCACTGGGCAACAAGGCTCCGTGGGTCGGAGCGATGCTCAGCGAGATAATAATCAACCGTGTCGGAGGAACGGCGCCTTTCAATAATGTATACAACGGCACCGGTACCTGGGAAGACCCGGCATTTATCGACGGCGGCAAGCGCATGGCCGATCTGGCTAATAAGGGAGCGTTCCCATCCGGCTTCAATGCGCTGGACAACGATCCTGCGCAGGCGGATTTCAGGGCTGGAAAATGCGGGATGCTGTTTATGGGAAGCTGGGCTATTCAGCAGCTGTATACCGATATGAAGGACAAGCTAGACGTCTGCAAGTTCCCCGAAGTAACGGGGGGCAAGGGCAATGCCGACAGCTGGGTCGGCCAGCCTGACCAGAGCTTCGCCATTTCAGCGAAGTCTGCGGTTCCCGACGCAGGAGCCGAATTTATCAAAACAGTATCAGATCCCGCCATACAGACCAAGCTCAACGAAGCCGGCAACCTTATTGCGACAAACGCCGCAGCCGACCAGTCCAAGGTGAACCCGATCGCCCTGAAGGTCGCAAGCCTCCTGAAGGATATGAAGGAACTGTTCGTTTTCTATGACGTAGGCCTCGGTGCTACCATAGGCAACGAATACAACAATACCATCCAGGCTATCACAGCCGGTAAGAAACCTGAAGACGAATTCAAGAAGCTTCAGCAGTTTACGGAACAAAACAAGTGACAAAAGCAGGCCGGTCTATTCCGGCGGCCGTGGGTAGCAGGACGGCTGCCGGAATTTGATCCCTAGGGCATATTCTTCAAATAATAAGGAGACTTGACTATGGATGCTATGCTCAGAAATAAAAAGACTATATTCCTGTTTTTGTTTCCCGCCGCTTTTATTTACGTAGGGATCGTTGCCCTGCCTGTGTTCAGCACGCTGTACAACAGTTTTTTCAGGTGGAATCTGGTAGATATCAAGAGATACGCGGGCTTCAGAAATTTCATACAGCTTTTTACGATCGACGATATTTTCAAGGGAAGCCTTAGAAATACGATGCTGCTGCTGGTATTCTCCGTGGTTGTTGAGGTGCCTTTGGCCATATTGCTCGCAATTGCTCTTTCAAGCAACATCAAAGGCGGCAGATACTTCAAAACCGTATATTTTATGCCGAATATCCTGGCCAGCGTAGCGATAGGCCTCATGTGGTCGTTCATATACAATCCCGAATTCGGCCTGTTGAATAAATTGATGACGATCCTCGGTATCATCGACAAGCCGGTATTGTTTCTTGCAGATGAAAGGACCGTGCTGCCTTCTATACTGTTAGTCATAAGCTGGCAATTCATCGGCTACCATATGATACTATATCTGGCTGCCATCGAAAACGTCCCCGAAAGCGTGAACGAGAGCTCTACCATAGACGGCGCAACGTTCCTGCAGAGGACGATATATATCACATTACCTCTGATAAAGCCCATCATCGGGATTGATACCGTACTTATCGCCACCGGTTCGCTCCGCTATTTCGACCTCATCTACATTATGTCCAACGGCGGCCCGAACCACGCGAGTGAAGTGGTTGCTCTTTATATGTACTATAAATCCTTCAGGGATATGCAGTATGGCTACGGAAGCGCAATCGCCGTCGTTCTTCTCGCGCTGTGCCTGTTAGTCACCGTAATACTGAACAGGGTTTTCAGATCCGAAGATGTGCAGCTTTATTAGAGATATGTCGTATTTACAGTTTCACTTACCGGAGGAGAGATAAAAGTAATGTCGGGATCGGTCAGGCAAGAAAAGAAGATGTCCATATCCAGAGCAATAGTTTATATATTATTGAGCATTTTATCGCTGGCTTATCTGTATCCGCTCTTATGGCTGCTGTTCAATTCGCTTAAGACGGACAACGAGCTGTTCAACAATCCCTGGTCCATAGTTTCGTCTTTACAGTTTATCAATTATGTCACTGCGTGGACTTCGGGAAAAATCGGGATCAGTTTTTTCAACTCGGTCATAGTCTCGGTGAGTTCCATTGCTATTACGATAGTAATTGCGGCTATGGCGGCATTCTCCATCAAAAGGTTCAAATGGAGATTCTCCGGAATTGCATTGGGCATATTCCTGATCGGTATCATGATACCGATACATTCCACACTTATACCACTATTTCTGGTTTTTAACAGTATGAACATACTGAACCATTTTATCTCGCTTATACTGCCATACGTCGCCTTCGCGCTGCCGACCTCGATATTCATACTGGGAGGCTTCATGGCGTCTTTCCCGAAGGAAATAGAGGAAGCAGCGGTCATGGACGGCTGCAAAATGCGCACGGTATTTTGGAGAATGATATTCCCGCTTTCCAAGTCCTCCATAGCTACCATATCGATCTTCAACTTTGTCGCTGCATGGAATGAATTGATGTTCGCCCTGATATTCATGTCGGATCCGAACAAGATGACGCTGCCCGTCAGCCTGACGCGTTTCCAGGGCCAGTATTCGACAAGCTGGGCCATTCAGCTGGCGGCTGTGGTAATAATGGTCATACCGAGCCTGATCGTTTATTTCTTCCTTAACGACAAGATCATAAAAAGCCTCACCATAGGCGCAGTCAAAGGTTAATGGGGGATGAGCCGACTACGCCGCCGTTTGTTCCGTGATCATAGCGGGAATTTTTTGTCGAGCTTCCGGTGTGTGAAGCTTTTTCTCTTTTCGGCGTAATCGGCTACGATCTGTCCGTTGCCTATAAGATTGTATTTATAGCTGACAAGTCCTTCAAGGCCGACAGGTCCTCTGGCGTGGAGCTTTCCCGTACTGATACCCACCTCTGCTCCAAAGCCGTACTTGAACCCGTCGCTGAAGCGCGTCGAGCAGTTCCAGAATACATTGCCCGAATCGACGAGAGCCATGAAACGCGCAGCATGCTCTTTGTCGGAGGTGACTATGGCGTCGGTATGACCGGAGCCATAAGTATTAATATGTTCTATGGCCTCGTCGATATCCTTTACGACCCTGA
Source organism: Bacillota bacterium (assembly GCA_023412915.1). Classification (GTDB taxonomy): domain Bacteria; phylum Bacillota; class Clostridia; order Acetivibrionales; family DTU013; genus JAEYOM01. Next base: position 84,390 of record JAEZRE010000017.1, on the reverse strand, counting down.
CTGACAGCTTATAATCAAGATATTCCGTCTTCCAGTCCTGTTCACAGGCCGGTTTTACCGGTATTACAGCTACCGTGTCAGGGCAGCCCAGCAGATCTACGTTCTTTTCATCGGCGGCCTTTTTGAGCAACGGCAGGAAGGACCCGGCCGCATTTTTATGGACTAGAAGAGTCTCCATCGCGTTACACACAGCTACATACTGTGTCTTGGAATCTATTGCTATACGTACGGCCATATCGGTGTCCGAAGGATCGTCTATATAGCAGTGGCATATGCCGTCCGCGTGTCCCATGACCGGGATGCTCGTATTGTCCATTATATACTTCACAAATTCGTTCGAGCCCCTCGGGATGATGAGGTCAACGTATTTATCCTGCTTCAGGAGTTCATTTATATCGGCCCTTGTCTCGAGAAGGGCGCACCAACCCTCGGGTATGCCTGCAGCCTGCGTAGCCGATATTATGAGCTCCGACAATATTCGATTGGTTTCCCTCGCTTCGGAACCTCCCTTCAGCAATACGCCGTTTCCGCTCTTCAGGCATAATGTTGAGATCTGCACAAGCGCATCGGGCCTCGATTCGAATATTATCCCGATAACGCCTATGGGGCAGGTGACCCTGTAAAGCTCCAGATCCCTGTCAAGTTCCGTGGATAGCAGCGTCTTGCCTATGGGGTCTTCAAGCCCGACCAGGCTGTGTATCCCGGCAATGACATCGGATAGCTTAACTTCGTCGAATTTGAGCCTTTTCAGCAGCGGAGAGGCAAGGTTTTCCGCTTCGCTCCTCTTAAGGTCCTCCTTGTTTGCCTTGAATATTTCCTCTTTATGTGCAGCAAGGTAGTCGGCTATTTTCAGAAGCGCTTTGTCCTTCAGTTCACTGCCGGCCGCAGCTAGCATTATCGAGGCAGATTCCACCTTCTTGCAGGTTTGCGATATATCCATTAAAACACCTCATTACACTATACTCTATTATGCTTGCACTGTTGTATGCGTCGAGCCGTCTGGGCTTAAGACCTGCTCGCCGCAGCAAAATTATTATTTGCAGTTTTGATTTACAATAGTATATCAGAAGCGGAATCATAAGGCAAAAGGTATTTGGAATGAGTTAAGGGGACGATCAGGCAGGCGGGTGAGGCAATACGGATGTAATGAGGGTGCGACTTAGCGATACGCGGCGAATGCAACATGAAGTGAGGCAAATCCGCCATGGATGGCGGATTTAGCCGGATACGGCAGGCAGGACGCATGGGCGAGCAGCAAATGCAGGGCATTTGCGACCAGCCATGCCGTTGGAGGCGGCCGAACACTGCGGAGCATAAGCCCCGTATCGCTTGGAGCTACATCCTGCATCCGTACTGCCTCACCCGCCTGCTACAAAAGAAAATGAGTCGAGGAACATTTCCTCGACTCATTAAGTCTCACATGGCTGTTTGCGACTACAAGAATGTCAATATATCTTGCGTCCCATTTTATCCGGTATGCCGCTCTTTCTAAAGAAGTAGGTGTTTACTACATCGCGCCATTCACAAGCATTTGCAGCCTGCTCCTGCAGCCTTTTCAACACCCTCTCGAAGCAATTGGGCTCAATCTTTCCTCTTAGCGGCTTCCATTTTTCCACAAGCTCGGCAGCCTGCCCGGCTCCTTCAAAATGTGAATCGTAAATGTGCTGTATCACTGTCTTGCCGGTTTTCAACTTATACTTATAAGGTATATGATGGAAGAACAATAGTAATTCTTCGGGGCAGGTTTCCGGCTTTTCATACATATCGGAATTCGGCGGAAAATATCTCCCGGCAAAACCGGTACCGGACGCACAGGTTCTGTCGACACCCATGCCGCTGCTGTCGGAACGGTGGTAGGTACCCCAGGTCGAGTACTCATACCCGTCGACATTGGGGCCGTAATGGCCTGCGGGGTTTATCATCCAGCCGATACCGAGGGGCGAAGTATAGTTTTCGTAAATGTGGTAGGAATCCAGCAGCATCCCGCTGACCGTCTTCTTTATGGACGGATCTGAGCCGAAAGTGCTGCTTATCCATTCTTCTGCAATTTCTTCAGAACTCAGCTCAGGGTTCCAGGAAAGCCTGCCGAAGCAATAAAGATTTGCCTGTGCCAGATCGTGTCCTGTCCAGTTCATATCATTCCCGGTATTAGAAACCGCGGCTATACCGGAGAGTTGCCCCTTCGCTCTTGCTCCCGTCAACAGCGATTTTACCGTTGAACCCCTGCCTTCGCTGCAGGTATCGAAGTCCAACACATCCTTCCACATCGGAGCCAGGTAGCATAAATCCTTCTGCTGCCCGGTATATTCCTGTGCTATCTGGAGTTCAAGCATGATATTTGTTTTTTTGATGCCTCCAAACAGCGGAGAAACAGGCTCTCTGACTTGAAAATCCATCGGCCCGTTCTTGATCTGCAGCAGTACGTTATCGTCGAAGCTCCCGTCCAAGGGCATGAAATTATCATAAGCAGCGTTCGCCCTGTCTGTCACCCTGTCCCTCCAGTCCTGCTGGCAGTTATAGACGAAGCAGCGCCAGATCAACAGACCTCCATGGGGCTTTAAAGCTTTCGCGAGCATATTGGCGCCTTGCGCATGGTTCCTCCCGTAAGTGAACGGGCCGGGCCTGAATTCCGAATCCGCCTTTACCAGAAATCCTCCGAAATCGGGTATGTACTTATATATTTCGTCAGCCTTTGCGGACCACCATGCCTGTACTTCGGGATCCAAAGGATCGGCTGTTTTAAGGCCTCCAAGATCTATCGAGCTCGAATAATTGGCGCTGAGGAAGGTTTTAATTCCATACCGGCGGAATATCCCGGCGATTTTTGCAACCTTGGGGAGAAACCTGTCGGTTATAAGATAAGTTTCGAGCTTGTGGACGTTTACATTGTTCAATACGATACCGTTTATACCAACGGATGCCATAAGCCTGGCAAAATCGCGGATCCTCGAATAGTCGCCCGTTATTCTATCGTTTTTAAAATAGAAGGAATTACCCGAATAACCTCTTTCGATGCTTCCGTTCATATTATCCCAATGGTTGAGCATGCGCAGGCCGACGGACGGGTTGTCTATAATAACGGTATTTTCACCGAAACTGCCCTTCTGGATAAGGCGAATAAAAGAGAATACACCGTAAAGCACGCCTGTGACTGTTTTCCCAGCTATTATCACACCTGTGCCTGAAGCCGGCTTATAATTTTTTATTATATAGCCTTCCTGTCCTATTCCGGATTTTTCATCATCCGTAATCAGGCCCAGGAAGTATGCGTCGTCTTGTTTCCTGGAATTTGTGGCTATATCGTCCAGTGTTGCAAGTACAACTGTATTGTCTGCACGGGGTGTTTCATACTGGTGCAGGACTTTGCCGAACATTGACCTGAATGCGGCTTTAAGTTCGCTTTTTGCTGTTTCCAGCTGGTTATCGGGAGAAGTGCAGTATATGCCCTTGATTGAAAAGGCAATGTTTTTTGAATTGGCCGGACCAATAGAAGGGTATCCCAACCAAGCGTCATAACCGGTAGTTTTTCTATCGCTTATTTTTGTCATTTTATCCCTTTCTTGCAGTATATACTGCATATGTAGTAAAATAGTTACAAAGCTTAGCATCATAAAAGGAATATGGTACTATTATGCAGGAAACTAACTGTACGGATTTCATCCCTGATATTGAATACTTTGTAAACAGAAAGAGTACACCGGGCTGGAGCATCGTAAAGTCGACCATAGATTTTCACGATCTGACTTACGTATACGGCGGACGTGCTGTTTACATCATCAACGGCGAAGAGTACAAACTCCAGCAGGGAGACCTCATTTACATTCCGGACGGGAACATACGCGAAGCCTATACCTACCCCGAAGACCCAATACAATCGTTTGCCGCAAACTTCCGTATCCATAACCTGGACGGAATCAGGGAAAAATCCCTATTGCCGTTCGACAGAGTGCTGAAAATCGGAATATCGGGCGACATAATCAGCCTTTATAGCGAACTTGACCACGTATGGGTAGAAAAATCGTATAATTACAAAATGCGGGCAAGGGCTATTTTCATGCTGATCCTGGATAAACTGCTCAACCGTGTCGCGTCAGGACTGCCAATGCAGCGGGAAGATGAACGTTTAGCAAGTGTCAAGCAATATATCCTGCATAATTATATGAATAAGATCGAGCTAAACCAGCTTGCCACAATTGCCGGCTTGAACCCTGTCTACCTGGGGGCTTATTTCAAGAAGGCCAACGGCTGCAGTATCAAGCAATACATAACGCGTATACGTATAAATAATGCCGAAAACCTGCTTTCGACAGGAGGCTACACTGTTAGCGAAGCCGCAATGAAAAGCGGCTTCGACGACCTGTTCTATTTCAGCAAGGTCTTCAGAAACAGTAAAGGCTATGCTCCATCGGTGCTTCTCAAAGATAAGACCCACTCATAAATGTTGGTTATCCTTTATATTTTATATAATAATAATTCTATATAGACTATTCAATAGAACAAATTGCAGTTCATTTGTAAAAATTAAAGAATAAAAAAGATTCATGTAAATATCCTATTATCTGTTTAGATAGTACAAATAATCTTTAGATTATCTATTTTAATTTTAAGTCGAAAATAATAATATTAGCTCGTCGGGTGCATTAAAACCACATATAATTAAAAGTGATAATAATAAGTAAAAGTCATTATTGATATATAAAAATTACAAGCATATAATAGCAGCGTGGGTAGGAATTAACTATTTTTGATGTGATAAGGGGTTATGTCAAATGTCAAATCTAAAGACCGCAGCAGCGACTGGTACCGGGTCAGGGACCAATTTATCACGATTCAAGCTCTATTTAAGAAACAATTATATGCTCTATTTGTTTTTGTTATTCCCCATAGCGTATTTTGTCATTTTTAAGTATTTTCCGATGTATGGTATTCTGGTTGCTTTTAAAGAATATAATATTTTCGAGGGTGTTTTGAAAAGCCCATGGATAGGTCTCGACGCATTCAAGGAAATCTTTCAGATGCCCCAATTCATCCAGGCAGTACGAAATACGTTTTTACTAAACTTTCTTGATCTGATTTTCGGTTTCCCGGCGCCTGTAATTCTGGCTATCGCACTTAGTGAAATCAAGTCCAAATGGTACAAAAAAGCATCGCAGACAGTATTATACCTCCCCCACTTCCTTTCATGGGTCATTATAGGAAGCATATCGCTTCAGTTGTTTGCGCCGGAGTCCGGCCTGCTCAATATTGCACTGGGTAAATTAGGGGTTCAGCCGGTGCCTTTCCTGACCAATCCCTATGTTTGGCTTGCTACATATACCGTTTTAGGTGTCTGGCAGGGAATAGGCTGGGGTACTATCATATATCTTGCGGCGATCGCGGGCATAAACCAGGAGCTGTATGAGGCGGCCATGGTAGATGGCGCAGGAAGGCTGAAGAGAATCTGGCACATCACGCTTCCCGGATTGAAGTCAACAATAATCATTCTGCTTATCATGCAGGTCGGCAGAATGCTTTCGATAGGCTTCGACAGGCCCTACGTAATCGGTAACAATATGGTTATGCAGTTTTCTGAAGTTATCAGTACCTTTACATACAGAATGGGTATTAAATCAATGCAGTTCACCATAGCAACAGCAGTCGGCCTGTTCCAGTCGGTGGTCGGCCTGGTATTCCTTCTTTCGACAAATTTCATCGCTGATAAGGTCGGAGAACAGGGCATCTGGTAATTTATTTGATTATTCTTGGAGGGCTAAAAAATGAAACGTGGTTTGAACGATAAAGCGTTTGATTGGACGATGGTTTCTGTAGTAGGTTTTATTTCGCTCGTCTGTCTGCTTCCTATGATTTATATACTTTCGGTCTCATTCAGTTCCAACATGGCAATCGCGGCTAGAAAAGTATTACTTTGGCCTGTGGAATTCAATGTTAAGTCATACTCTGCCGTATTGACCGATAAATCAATGGTCAATTCGATGATTTTCACGATATGGATTACTTTAGCAGGTACGGCGCTCAGTCTTATCATGACGATTCTGTGTGCATATCCTTTGACCAAGAAGAATCTGAAGGGAAGAAATTTCCTTTTGGTGCTCATTGTCATCACAATGTATTTTGGAGGAGGAATGATACCGGAATATTTGCTGGTCAAGCAGCTCGGTATGATCGATAAACCTACGGCGCTGATAATTCCTTACTGTCTGAGCGCTTTCAATATGATCATCCTGAAAACCTTCTTCTCCAATTTGCCTGAAAGCCTCGAGGAATCCGCGTATCTTGACGGAGCTTCGCACTTGGTGATACTTATCAGGATAGTAATTCCGCTTTCAACACCGGTTCTCGCAACGCTGGCCCTTTTCTACGCAGTCGGCCGCTGGAACGGATTCCAGGACGCTCTTATATATATTAGCAAGCAGGAGTATTTCCCGCTTCAGATGAAACTTTATCAGTTGATTTATAATAATCAGATGTCGGAAATTGCGCAGCAGGAAGGCTCCTCCATCACCCAACTTGCTCCCGAGAGCCTGAAAGCCGCTGCTGTCATGTTCGCAACTGTACCGATACTTCTGGTTTATCCCTGGCTGCAAAGATATTTTATTTCCGGTGTTATGGTCGGAGCTATAAAAGGTTAACCTTTTATGGTAAACTTTCTACAGATATACAAAAAATACTTAATAAAAAAAGGGGTAATCGAAATGAAAGGTAAAAAGTTTCTTGTTGTTGGAATGTTGTTGGCAGTTATGTCATTGGCTCTTGTCGGATGCGGCGGCGGTTCCTCTGCAAACGAGGGTTCGCTTGTACAATCGATAGCTACGTCGAGCGGGAGTTCGGCCGCTGCTGAAGCCACTACAGGAACAACTGAAACCTCGGGAACAGCGACAGAAGCGGCTACTACGGTTCAGACGGTTGAACAGATGGCCTCTGCGCAGGTTGCTGAGGAAGCGGATACCAGCAAGAAGGTTGACGATCTGGTGGGCAGCTGGGTCGATGTCACTGATTCCACCCGCTTTGCAAACATAGTCAAAGACGGTGAGAATTATTCGTACGAAGACAATGACGGAAAATACAGCGCAACATTCAAGGACGCAGTACTGAAGGTTGAAGTAGCAGCCAACGACTTTGCGGACGTTTATATCGATTCGGCTTCGGGACATTTAGTGCTTGTCTATGGGGACAACATCGCTGAATTTGCTAAAAAGTAATGACATATAGTTAATCAAATTTGTTCACATAAATATAACATATGATAAAAATAGCTTAAAGGTCGGAATTGAGGAGGTGTGTGCAGAAGTTTCCATACTGCCAGAGTTATGGAATTCAACAGGTAGTTACAAGTAGTTAATCTATTAAAAACAGGAGGGTATTTATGAAGAAGTTAATTGCAACCGTTATTTGCATCTTGCTCGTTGTGACTATGGTTATACCAGCGTATGCCATATCATCGGTCAAGATAACTGGCTTTAAGCTCGACAAGACCAGCATCACATTGGATGTCGGCGCTTCCAGCCAGTTGAACGCGACTTTCACGCCGAAGAATACTACACAGACAATGTTGACTTATGCATCCAATAATGCCAAAGTTGCCACGGTAACCGATGATGGCGCCATAAAAGCAGTTGGCGCAGGTAAGGCAACGATTACTGTTACTAGCGTAAGTAATGCCGCTTTGAAGGCAACTGTGGCCGTAACTGTTAAAGCGAAGGCCGTTACGACTTTGAGTGTAATGTTATTCGACAGAGGTAATGTCGGCGGCACTCCTCCGGATAACAACTTCTACTCCAAGTGGGTCCAGGATCAGTTCCACAAAGCCAATCCGGACATCAATCTCAAGTTTGTCACAGCTCCGAGATGGACTTCAGACGATAAGCTGAATATCTGGATGGCATCCAATCAGACTCCTGACGTAGCATTTACATACACTGTAGACCTTGTTTACAATTACTACAAACAGGGTGGTCTGACCCAGCTTGATACAGCGTTCAACGCTTATGGCCAGAATCTTTCAAAATTCATGGGACCCGCTCTTGTCAAACAGGGAAGGTGGTACGGTCAACTGTGGAATATTCCTGCAAAGAGAATAATAAACGCTCAGCAGACCACATGGATCAGAACTGACTGGCTTAAAGCAGTCGGACTTTCAACTCCTACGACCAGGGATGAATGGTACAATGCAATGAAGACCTTCAAGGAAAAGAACCCGGCCCATGTCGGAAAAGTCGTTCCTTTCGGTCTGACAAACGATGTACAGTGGACGGCAAAGACTCTCCTCGAATCTTTCTGTACTGCTAAAGACGATCAGTCCCGTTATCTGGCAAGCGGCATCATGAAGCTTACCGCTCCCGGTTACAAGGAAGGTGTAAGATTCCTTAACAAGATGTACAATGAAGGTCTTGTCAGCAAGGAATTCGCACTCGATACAGAAGGCAAGATCCTCGAAGCAGACATGGCAAATAATCAGGTTGGTTCCGAAATCCAGGGCTACGATGTGCCGCTGAGATCCGCCGGCACGGGCTATATCCCGACATTGAGGGCTAAATACCCCGGCTTCGATCTGCAGCCGATTGACTGCTTCCCTGACAAAGATGGCGCAACGACCAAGATTCTTTACGATCAGGCAGGTCTCAGAATATTCGTTCCGAAGACCAGCGAAAAGAAAGTCAACGAAGCTATAAGGTATCTGAACTGGATGGCCGACAAGGATGTCATCTTCTTCCTGCAGTATGGTGAAGAAGGCGTTGGTTACACCATGAAGAACGGCCTGCCGGTTTACCAGCCTGTAAAGACCGGTGAAAAGCAGTTCAACTCGGCTAACAATATCGATTATACTCTTATCATCAACGGTATCGATACCGGCGATATGGCTAAGAACATAAAGATCAACTCTCTTGCATACGGCGACGTACAGGATCTCTTCATCAAGTCCTATACGATGGCTATAACGAATGGTTATGTAGAGCCTACGGTTTCCATTCCGTCCGATATGCAGGGCAAATATGCAACAACTTTGACCGACAAATCGAAAGAAGTATTTGCTAAGACTATAGCTTGTAAGTCTTCCGAATTTGACGCTACCTGGTCCAAGATGATCACCGAATTCATGAAGGTCGGTGGTAACCAGGTTCTTACAGAGCGTAGAAAACTGTGGGTCACGGATCACGCTAAATAAATCGTAATCAGCCAGTAGATAAGAAGCCGGAGCATAGCTCCGGCTTCTTTCTGTATGGTGCACGTCAGGGCATTTCTCAACTAATAATATTGCATTGTATTACCCGTAAGCCTGTGTTATTATGTAAATATCGTTGACGTAATGGTGATGATAATGAGAAACAAATCTCTGTTTTTTAAATTCTTTACAGGATTGACCCTTCTAATTGCAGTTCCAATGATAATTATTACGACCATATTGAGCTATGAAGTGATACAGTATTCGGAGAACGAAATAAGCAAGATATATATCGGTAAGCTGAAGACTGCCGGCAGTATAACGGAAGTCGTGGCTCAGGATATATATATGGATGCTTTGAAATTAAGCATGGACGGCGATATGGACGGAATGTCGAATATATCGATGGACAAATTGTTTTCAGATTCAGATGAGATGATGAAGGCTTACAGCCTGCATGACACCATTACCAATCTTTCAAGCGCAAATGAAATGCTGCAATCCGTATATCTTTACCCCGACGGCGCGGATTATCTGCTCACTTCAACGCAGGGTATCGTTGAAAAGGACAAATTTATAGACAAGAGTTGGATAGATGATTATAACAAATTCAAGGAATATCAGCCTGGAAATTTTTACATACACAATAGAACGATAAGAAATTCCGATCTTAATGAGCAAGGCGCCGAATATAAGGTCATAACGCTGTTTTATTCCTTCACTCCTTATACAACCGGAGTTAAGGGCACGTTGATTTTCAATGTATATGAAAACAAGCTGCGGGATATGATCAACAGCCATAGTTCCATGGATGAAGGTTATATCATGATTATCAACAAGGATGGCGACGTTATCTCGGATGTCGACGAAAAACTGGTCGGTACGAGGCTCAAAGAAGATTACATCGCGAAGATATGCGGCAGCTCTAGTAATGAAGGCTATCTGGTCAACAAGGAGGGTAACGGACAGCAGCTCGTTACTTACTTTAAATCCGATTTCAATAACTGGATATATATCGGAACCTTCCCCATGACAGTACTCACAGGCAAGGTTAACACACTGATAATGAGAACCATATACATATGCGTGGCCTTTCTGGCTTTAGGCATTTTGGCCGCATATATCTTTTCGAAGAAGATGTCGAGCCCTCTTGACAAGCTTGTGGAGGATATAAGGATTAAAAGGGGCGTAGATATAAAAAGCAACGACAGTGAAATGGCTATCATTTCAAAAGCATTCGAAAGGATGATACGTGAAGAGGACAGGCTTTTTTCACTGCTTGAGAGTACTAGAAACAACAACCGTAACGCTTATCTCATGAACCTTCTTCAGGGTAAATGTTCGAAGGAAGCGGACAAGGAATTTACAGGGATCGACTTTCCTTTCGAAAATTTCACATGCGCGGCTATATCTATCGATAAATACGGCGGATTTACCAAGGCTTACAGCGGCGAACAGCAGGAATACATGAAAGCATTCATCCTTGATGTATCCGAACAGCTTATCAGCAGGGAATACAAATGTGCCGGGCTGCTTTATCAAAGAAAGGGTATGGCAATCATCGTAAATCATAATAAAGAAACCGATATTACTGCCGACCTTAAGAATGTATTTTTGAGGATTCAGGAGGAACTGTCGAAGGTATTGGATAATACCGTATCTATCGGTATCGGAAATACCTGCAGAAATCAATCCGGCGTTGCGGATTCCTTTGACCATGCTCTCGACGCTCTCAAATATAAGTTGATTACCGGCTATGGCAGCATCAATCTCTGGAAAAACGTCGAAAACGCCGAATCTGTTTATTTCTACCCTTACGCCAGGGAAAAACAGCTTTTCAACCTGATAAATTCGGGGATAACGGAAAAAATCGATGACACGGTGAAGGAACTTGTCGGGGAAGTACGATTGCAGGAAAGCATGAATTATGAAAACATAGTGCAGATATTTACCCAGCTTGCCGTCAATACGGTAAAGCTTCTGCTGGACCAGAACCTGAACATCGGCATGATATTCGGCAGCAGTTACAATATATACCATATTCTATCAGGCAAGGAAACTATCGACGATATCGAGGAGTGGCTGATAGAGATGTTTTCGTGTATCGCCGAGTACATGTCCGGCGCAAGAGGCATGAGCAAGGGATACTTCGACCGTGCGCTCGAATATATACATGATAATTACCGTAAGGATATAGACATTAATGCTATAGCAGAAAATGTCGGCTTGAGCTACTCCTACCTGAGAAAGATATTCAAGGACGAGACCGGGGATAATATAATAAACTACATAAACCATATCAGGATCGAAGAATCAAAGCGCCTTCTTTTACAGACCGGAATGACGGTAAAGGAGATCGCGCACAATCTCGGTTATAATAATGAACAGAGCTTCCTGAGATTCTTTAAAAAATACGAGGAGTGTTCTCCAGGAGAGTACCGTATATCAAGGAAGGCTGTAGCAAGAGAAAACGAAACGGCTGACGGTATGACCGACTCGACGGCTGTAAAGTAAACCTGCCGGCTTAAATGGTTGTATGAAAGTCGAGCTTTGTGGTAATATGGAAGAGATTCGATTTATTTACCGGAGGAAAAAACGCAATGGATAACGAAAGAGCCAGACTCAAACAGGCGAAAAAAATCGTTGTTAAGGTTGGCACTTCAACGCTTACATATGAAAACGGAAAAGTCAATTTTAACCGTATAGACAAGCTGGCACGCGTATTATCCGACCTGCTCAACCAAGACAAGCAAGTCGTGCTCGTGACTTCGGGGGCTATAGGAGTCGGCTCCGGCAAGATGAAATTCAAGGGGAAGCCGGGAACCGTGCAGGAAAAGCAGGCTGCCGCGGCTGTCGGCCAATGCGAGCTGATGCATATTTACAGCAAATTCTTTTCCGAGTACGGGCATACCGTCGGTCAGATACTGCTGACGCGGGATGTAATCGAAGAAGCGCATACCAGGCATAATGTTGTGAATACTTTCGAAACGCTGATGAGATATGGCATCGTTCCCGTAGTCAACGAAAATGACTCTGTGTCGATAGACGAAATAGAATACGGTGAAAAGCGTGTGTTCGGCGATAATGATACCCTTTCAGCCATTGTCGCAGCTCTTGTGGATGCGGATCTTTTGATAATACTCTCTGACATAGACGGTTTTTACGACCACGATCCAAGAAAAAACACCAACTCCCACCTGATTTCCATCGTACGCGAGATTACTCCGGAATTGGAGAAATGCGCGGGAGGAGCAGGTTCGAGGCGCGGTACGGGGGGAATGGTCACAAAGCTTTCAGCGGCAAAGCTGGCTTTGACGAATAAAATAGACATGGTGCTTGCCAGCGGCGCGGAACCCGGGGTCATCATGGATATCACGGAAGGGCAGGAAGCAGGTACTTTATTTACGGCACGTTGAGCGGGACCGGGGGATTGAACCTTGTCACATGTCAGCTAAATGAATCGCAAATCATCAAACCGTATAAAATAAAAAGCCCTGACTCAATATGATGTCAGGGCTTTTGTAAGTTACTTTTATCTATTCCACCAGTTTTTATGAAATTCAATCGCTGAGCCTGTCAGGGTGCCTTCTTCATCCTGGGTACTGCTTTCCAGAGCATCGATGTCGACAGCTCCCGAGCCCGGGATCGGAGGATTCTGAAGTCCTATGCCTCCCGCTGTCGTTACGGACGAAGACGCTCCGTGAATCGTACAGTATTCTCCTGCAGGCAGTTCATACTTGATATCTTTCGGCGCTTTTTCTCCGGGCTTTGTAGGTACATACGGCGTCAGCCTCTTTATGAAAACCTTCGTCAGGACCTTGTCGGGCGGACAATAGGGTCCGGCGAGCAGGTTACGGCCCAGAGCGTCCTTGCTTTCGGTACATACCTGAGCCTCCACATGGACGGCGCAGGGATCGTCATCCCTGGGCTCCGTACCTTTTATGAAATATTCCATTTTGGTGGCGTTTCCGCGCGGATCCTTCTCACAAAGAGCTGTTGCCACCTTGCCGGAATAAATGCATATTTTTTTCTGGACTATTCCGGAAGGCTTCGAAAAATCCTTTTTGGGCAGGCCTTCATGCACCTTGGCCATTACGGCTGCCCAAATCTTCTGGGCCTGGTCATATTCCTTGGTCGTCAGCTTGATCGGTTCGGATCCGTTATTGTCATATCCGTACCATACTGCAGCCGTATAATATGGGGTATATCCCACGAACCATTTGTCTATATTGCTGCTCGTAGTACCTGTTTTACCGGCGACCGGCATGCCGATTACTTTTTCATTTACATTTGCCGCCGCCGTACCCGGATGTGGGTATGGGGAGTCCTTGCCTTTAGTGACCTCCTGCATCATGTCGGCCATGATGAAAGCGGTCTGCTCGCTGTAAGCGACGCTGAAGCTTGCGGCTCTCTTGTCTATCAGCTCTTTTCCATTTACATCTTTTACTTCGGTGAACGTAGTAGGTTCGTAATAAAGCCCCTTGTGAGCGAAAGGAACATACGCCGCCGCCATTTGCAGAGGATTGACGCCGGTTTCGAGACCGCCCATTACGAGTGAAAGATATTTTTCATTAGTTCTGTCGATCCCGACCTTTTTCAGATATTCCACCGATTCGTCAGGACCGAGTATATCCCGCCATATCTTGGCAGCTACGACGTTTACGGAATTTTTCAGACCGTTCCTCACCGAGGTAAGACCATCGTGCGAATTATCATAATTGCTTGGGTATTCACGTTCTGAATCCTTTTCGCCCAGCATGTACACAGGGACGTCGTCGACTATGGTCGCCGGCGTGATAAGCTTGAGATCTATCGACGGGGCATAAACCACCAAAGGTTTGATGCTCGAACCGGGCTGCCTTTTCATCAAAGTAGAGGATGCCCTGTTCAAAGTATTACTTGCCAGCTTTTTGCCATACCCTCCGTAGAGCGCCCGTACCTGTCCGTTTTGCTCATCGATTATGGCCATTGCCGCCTGGGGGTGTTCGCCCTGTTGTTCAGCGCTTTTATTGACGAGCGGGAAGTACTTATCGTCATTAAATACCGAGTCCACGTAGGACTGTATGCTCTGATCAAGTGTTGTATAAATCTGGAGGCCTCCGCCGTATATCATATAATTGGCCATGGTCTTGGAAATATTCTGTTGTTCCATAAGAGCATTCCTGACGTCGACTATTACCTGATCGACGAAATAGCTCTGTACGCTGATTACCTCCTGGGATTGAGCCTTAGGCGCATAATGCAGGTCAGCATTTTTAGCCTCGTCATACTGCTGCTGATTTATCTTGCCGAGCTCCAGCATTTTTGCAAGTATGACCTCCTGCCTCTTTTTTGCCTCTTCGCGGCCGGATTCCGAAAAAGGATTGTAAGTACCGGGATATTTGGTAATACCGGCCAACAGTGCGCTTTGTGCAAGTGAGAGCTCATTTACGGGTTTGCCGAAGTATTTTTTGGAAGCGGCTTGTACTCCTGTGCAGCTGTTGCCGAAATAGCTCAGATTCATATAAAGCTCAAGGATCTGCCATTTTTCGAGTTTGTTGGTGAGTTGAACCGCCAGGTACCATTCCTGAACCTTACGTTCCAGGGAACGTTTGGTGTTGCCGGTGATATTTTTGACCACCTGCTGCGTAATGGTGCTGCCGCCTCTGGTTCCCGAATTGCTGCCTGTAACGATACTTTTTACAAACCCGATGCCCGCATAGACCATACCTTGTATATCTATCCCGGCATTCGATTCGAAACGTTCGTCCTCTATGGAGATGAAAGCGTCTTTGAGGTATTGCGGTACATCCTTGTCGGAAACCGGTTCACTATCCATATTGTCGCTGCCGGTCAGCTTCTGTATTACATTGCCCTTGGAATCATAAATTATAGTTGTACCGCCGGACATTCTTGTTGCAAGCTGCTCGTCGGTGATCGGTTCGGCGGTCTTTATATAGCCTAGTATGGCGCCTCCTGTGATCCCTGCCGCAACACACCCCAGAGCTATTATAAAAATTACCAGGAATTTCAAAGATGTAAATATGAACTTCCTTGTGGAAGATGATGCCTTCTTTTTATTTGTGTTATTTGTGCCGTTATGTACTGAGCCTGTGCCGGAATTCATTTACGTCCTCCTTATTTACCTGCTTATAGGCCGCTGTTTAAGTTCTATCTGAACAGAAATTAGACTTTTTTAAGCAGCCCTTTGTTCCCTATGCCAAAAGATGCTATCAATTATAACACAAATGCAGATTCCCTGCAAAACGAAGGGAATAATTGAAATGACCCGCACAATTCTGTACAATGGAATTATGACCGGCATTAAGGGGGGATCCGTTTGAGGATAAAGGCAGGGGAAATCATAAAAGCGAAGAGGGGAGAAAAAAATATATCTCTCGTTGATTTTGCCAGGGAGGTAGGAATTTCACCAGGGTACCTTTCCCAGCTCGAAAATGGAAAGAAAGCCAATCCGAATCTTAAAGTAATGCTAAAGATCGCACAGGCGCTCGATATAGAAGTGGATACTCTGCTGGGGCTCGAACAGGAGCAGGAGTCGCCGGCGCTTCGCATACCCTCGCTGCTCAGGCTGGTCATAGCAAAAGACAGAAATATGAAGGTGCTCGAGGACAAGGAAGTGCAGAAGAAAATCTGCAGTATGCTTGACAGAGCGCTTGAAAGCAAATATTTTATAGAAGACCCGGGGCTGTACAGCCTGTTCCTCGAGGACGTATACATCCAGATGGAAACGGCTCTGAAAAGGTACATGGCAATGGATATACTCATACAGGCCAAAATCCAAAGCTGACTCTCAAAAATATTTTATTAAAGCTGTAACCAAATGAACACTCCCGGAATATACAGGTATCAGAGGTAGTATGGGGGTGTTTCCATGTTCAGAAACAGCGTTCTCTACCGAAGATGGTGGTACATAAAAAGACGGAACCTCAGACGTTTCCGTCTGCTGCTCCGTCTGGCCATTACAGCCTTGCTTGTCAGTATTGCGGTCCTGGTTTCACAAAGCGATCTGCTGCACTTGCTCACTTATTTCTTTTCATCATAAACGTCTTCTAGCACATTGCTCTTTTTATAGCTCTTATGGGACTTTACGGCGACAGTTTCCGCAGTAGTTTCAGCTGCCTTTACATCGAGCATGTCGCACTTTCCCTGGAAGAGAGCGCCCTCGTCTGCTACGAAGCTGTTGACATGAATATCGCCGTAGAGCTTTGCCGAGGAGAGGATCTTCAGCAGTCCCCTTGCCGTTATATTACCTTCGACGGAACCGGAAAGGTGAACATTGGCGGCTTCGATACTGCCCTTGATCGTCGCATTGTCGCCTACGTAAACATCGCCGGATACCTTCAGGTCTCCGACTACTCTGCCGTCCACTCTTACGGTGCCCTCGCCCTCTATATTGCCTGTAAATATAGTAGTCGAACCTATGATTGTATCGACCCCGTCACGGAAACCTGCATTCTTGCCAAACATAACGCTCCCCCTTGTCACTTGAAAACTATATTTGTTATTTTACATCCAAATATTGCAGCGGATCGACAGGAGAACCGTACAGCATCACCTGGAAATGCAGATGCGGGCCTGTGCTTCGGCCTGAGCTGCCGACCTTCGCTATGACGTCTCCCTTTTTTACTACCTGGCCTGCTTTGACCAATATTTTTGACGCGTGTCCGTAGACTGATGTAAGACCGCGGCCATGATTTATTATGACCGTACGTCCGGTGCCTCCGGTATATTGCGCGAAAGTAACCGTTCCACCGGCGGCGGCTCTGATGTTGGAGCCATAATCGGAGCCTATATCGATCCCTTCATGATATTTTGTCCTTCTTGTAAAAGGATCCTTCCTGTAGCCGAAGTCATCCGTGATCCGTCCAATGGCGGGCCAAAGTGTCGGAACGGTTTCCATGAATGCCGATATTTTAGCCTCGGCTTTGGAAAGGTCGGCGACAGGAAGCCCAGAACGGCTGTAAACGCCGCTCATACTATCAAGCGTATCCTTCAGCGCGCTCATGTCTTTGGTGAAGGAGGTCTCGGTTCTTTCGCCTGAACGGCTGCTTTTGGTTTTCTGTTTTGCTATATAATCATCCGTTATTTTATTATATTGTTCGGTAAATTGTTCGATTTTGTCGTTTACTATCTCATTGAAATCGGCGCTGTCTTTTTTGAGTTTATCGATTTCACCCGATTTTTCTTCGATTATCTGGCGCTGTTCGGTATTCGTACTATAGAGCTCATTGAGGTTCTGCCGAAGAGATCTGTTTTCTTCAAGCATACGGGAAATGTAAAGGCCGCCGCAAATGAAAATTGCGGTTAGCAGAAGAGTCGATACTGCAAGCTTGGTATAAAATGCGTTGAACCGTAATACCTTTACGTGACTGGACGAATGCGGCACCAATACGATCGAAAGATATTTTTTTTCGCTTTTTTTTGCTTTACCCTTACCCTTATCCATATCCAACCGTCCTGTATCAATGATAACTTGGTTCATATTTATCTTTTGTACAGTGATGGCCAGAAAAAAAGGCTTATAATAATATTCTACAAAAAAACCAAAAATCCTTTTTTCCCGGAAAATTTTATCACTTTATTATTTATAAATGATATGAACCTGAAAGTCAATCAATTATTGCTGTAGCAAGAAGGATTTTGTATTATTATATCGAATTATATACAGATATATGCTTTCTGCTCGAATATTCCTACTCTTCAGATAATAGCGGAGATGAAATGCATGATAAAAATTAAGGCAAAATTGATCCTGGCTTTCATTGTTACTGTTCTGATCTGTTCAATTTTAGCGCTGGCGGTTTCATACGGCGGATATACTTTTGTTGTTGCGGGGATCGCTGCGAGAGCGGACAGCAATAATTCGCGCGTTGCCGGTGTCCGGGGGATCAAGGACCTTTTGGCTGCACAGCAGAAGCTGGTTGCAGGAAGCGTTGTCAGCCTTGGCGCGTCATCTTCCGAAGAATTCGAAAAAAACAGCGGAAATCTGGCAGGTTTGATCGATGAGCTGTCAAATCAGTCGGAAAACAAGGAAAAAGCAGTTCTTGAGGAATTGAAGGAACTTAACGGTCAGTATACCGAGGCATACAAAACAAAAATTACAGAAGCTGTCAAAAAATCGGATCGCACCGAATATGAGCGGCTGTTTGCAGATTTCGGCAAGCAGTATGACGAGTTGATATCAAAAGAACTGGAACTCAGGAAATTGATACAGGAGCAGGTCGATGCGACTGCCGGTCTGCAGCATGCCGATATTGCAGGGCTCGGTACTCTGAGCGCGGAGCAGCGGACCGCTCTGGATAGTCTGGCGGCGGCCCTCGCGAATGTGCTTGGAGCATATGAGAACGCGGCTTCGGCAAATTCTCGGCTCGTTTCAGATAAAAAGTCACTCGAGGTGCAGGTTGCGGAACTTCGTCAGGAACTATCCTCATTGAAAGCCGGTCAGGCTCTGTCGTCGGACGGAAATTCAGTCCGGCAGTCAGACGTTCCAGCTTTGCAGGAACAGGAGGCGGCGGCCGTCTATGACAGCGCGTTGGCCGATACTGTAAGTTCGTATCTGGAAGGAGCGCTGCGAAGTAACACAGATGCACAGACGATATTGAACAGGCTTTTGGCCTCGGCTCTCACAGGGGCCCTTAAAAAACTGACGCTTATCGATACCGCACTGGAGCAGACAAGGGATGGTTACAGCAAGGCTGTTTCCGCATTTGCCATCGATGGGGGAACCACCGGCGATTTCGGCTCACAGCTTCAAAGTGCTTCCGATTTGTTAAAGCAGCTCCAGCCGTTACTCACTGCAAAAAACGCCCCGGCAGCCGCGGATGCTTCAGCCGCCTGCAGTACGCTCGCAAAGGCTTATGATGCCACAGCTGCAGCAAGAGCCGCGGCGGAGGATAGCGGGTTGGCCGGAAGCTATAGCGAGTCCGACGATCTTTACAGCCAACAGACCCAACTGCTCGATTCGTTGGAGTCGGCGTATAAAAGCTATCTTGCAAGTGATATAGAAAAATCCAGAAACCTTAAAAAGGAACTTATAGCAGCGCTTGCGATAATTGCCTTCCTGTCACTGCTGATCGGAATGCTGGCCGCTCTGTGGCTTTCGAGGAATATACTGAGTCCTATCCGCAGCATGACGAAGCTGCTTGAAAAGGCTGGAAGAGGAGACCTTACGGACAGGGTTGAGAATAAACGCAAGGATGAACTCGGAGAGCTTGGCTCCAGGGTCAATATCGTACTTGACGGCCAGCAGAAAATGCTTGAGCAGGTAAAGAGTACCTCGGGCGATATAGGCGTTCTGAGGAAGGCTCTTGCAGACCTGTTCGCTCACAGTCGCGAAAATGCAGGAAAGGTCTCTAGCGGTATAAGGAATATAATGGACAACCTCGTCAACGGGGCCAAGCATCCCGCGGCCGGGGCCGGGAAGGCAGCTGCCGCAGAAGACGCGGACAGCCTCGCGCTGACTACCGGTAAAGCGGTCGAAGACGGCATGAAGGCGATCGAAATAGCCGCATCCGGTGAGAAATCGGTTCAGGAAGCGGAAGAAGTAATACGCAACGTTACGGAAACGGTAAGGCAGATAGCCGATTCCATCAATGAACTCGAGGATTCGTCGAGCAAGATCGGCGTCATCACAAATACAATAACGGAGATAGCGTCCAAGACGAACCTTCTGGCATTGAACGCGGCGATAGAAGCGGCCAGGGCAGGTCAGCAGGGAAAGGGCTTCACCGTCCTGGCGGATGAGATAAGAAAGCTTTCCGAAGGCAGCAATAAAGCGGCACATGAGATCAAAGCGCTCATCAGCGAGATACAGGGCAGGATTCAGTTTGCAGTGGACCGTATAGGCGATGGCGTCAGCAGCGTGGACGAGGGCGTAGGCAAGATCAACGAAGCGAGGGGCAGTATACTCGAGATCACAGGAACAATCAACAATATCGTGGTGACTCTGAAGGAAACTGCAAACGCGGTCAGGGCAAAGCAGGACAATACGGCCGAACTGATCGGGACGATAGATACGCTCGCGAAGGCTGCCAGCCAGACGGTCGCTTCGCGCGATGAGATCGATGAAGATCTGGCCTTGCAGCAAAAGACCATGAAAGAGATGGAAACGATGACCGCAAAGCTCGACGAGGTTGCAGGGACGCTCAACAGCCTGCTCGAACGCTTCAAGGTGTAGCATGGCGTTCCGGGAACGCATAATACTTCAGGGCATGAATGGGCGGCCTGGGCAGGGCCGAATGAGAATTGGCGGTTGGCCAAGCCACATGCCTCAATGCATAAATGTGTCGTTAACGGGTACATATTTCCCGAAGAATGAATATAATTGGTTGAATATGGAACAATAACCATATGGCATACTGATTCTATCTGATATATTGTGCTGCCCCTCGGATCTGGGGCAATTTTTTTGCTTATCGCCCGGGATATGATGATTGCTATGTATTTTAATGAAATTAATCAAGCAAATTAATGTTAGGTGGTTACTCAAATGTCAATCGTTGAAAAAAACAAAAATTATGAGATAGATATAACAGGAATGACGCACGAAGGGCAAGGCGTGGGCAGGATCGACGGCCTGGCTGTTTTTACGGACGGTGTTATAGAAGGCGAGCGTGCACAGATCAGGATAATCAAGTTAAATAAGACCTATGCCGTCGGTAAGCTGATTTCCATAATTAATCCCTCGCCTGCAAGGATAGAGCCCTTCTGCAGCGAATACAAGCGCTGCGGAGGCTGCAGCCTGCAGCATATGGATTATGGCGCGCAGCTTGCCTTCAAGACGAAGCTGGTCCGGGATAATCTGGAGCGGCTGGGTGGTCTGAAGGATGTCCTCGTACATGATACCCTCGGAATGAGCAATCCCTTGAATTACAGGAACAAGGCGCAATATCCCGTGGCCGTGTCGGGCGAAAACATCGTCACAGGCTTCTATGCCGCCCGTTCGCATGATGTCATCGATTCGGAAGAGTGCGGCATACAGGATACCGTCAGCAACAGCATTCGAATGATCGTCAGGCAGTTTATTATCGACAAGCGTATACCGGTTTATAATGAAGCAACGGGAAAAGGTCTGATTCGCCATATTGTCACACGCGTCGGTTTTCATACGGGCGAGGTTATGGTCGTGCTTGTCGTCAATGGCGGGGCGCTGCCCGGCGGCGCCGCGGAGGAGCTGGTAAAAAGGCTGACCGGGGCCGACCTGACGCAAGGATGGGGGAGTAAAACGGATGCCGCGGTGAGCGGGGGTATAATAAACGCGCCTAAAACGCAGGATAAACCGGATTCATCGAATACACCGGCTAAGCCGGAGTCACCGGATACGACGGTTATTGATGCCGCGAATACTGCAGAAGCCAATATCGTACATGGTACTCGCTCGCCTGCCGTAAAAAGCATCTACCTGAACATAAACAAAGAAAGAACCAATGTCATACTCGGAACGGAAAACATACTGCTCTATGGCAGCGAAACCATTACCGATTCGATCGGTAAATACAGCTTTATGATCTCGCCGCATTCGTTTTTCCAGGTCAATCCCGTGCAAACCGAAGTACTTTACTCCAAAGCCCTCGAATATGCGGGACTCACCGGCTCGGAAACCGTATTCGACCTCTACTGCGGCATAGGAACCATTTCGCTTTTCCTGTCGGACAAGGCCCGCAAGGTCTACGGAGTTGAAGTCGTGGAAGCCGCCATAGATGATGCGCGCAAAAACGCCTCGCTGAATGGAATTAAAAACACCGAATTTATTGCGGGCGAGGCTGAAAAGGTCGTGCCTGAGCTTTACAGCAGGGGCGTCAGAGCCGACGTCGTCGTGCTGGATCCTCCCAGGAAGGGCTGCGAGGAATCCCTTCTGTCTTTACTTGCCGAAATGCAACCCGAAAGGATCGTCTATGTCTCCTGCAATCCGGCCACCCTGGCGCGCGACCTGAAACACCTCGACAGCCGTAGCTACAAGGCCGTTGAAGCCCAGCCCGTGGACATGTTCCCGTGGACGGGACACGTGGAGACGGTAGTATTGATGTCACGCCAAGATAAATAAATAGGATGTAAATAGCTTGAAATCAGAGGTTTTCAGACTTTCGGTAATAATTACCGAATGATGGAAACCTTATTTTTCTTATCGTTCAAAAGTAGCCCCGGTTTAAGAGTGTTGTTGGGTTGAGGCTATGGCGTAAAACCTATTTTGCATGGGTTATTGATAAAGAAAACGATGGAACACCGGACCATCCGATACAGATGCCTTTGTGGGTTATTCCGAATTACAGCAGTCGCTACAGATGCTGGTATTGAGTATTAAGCTGAACTTGGTGAACTTACAGACGACAGAAAGCAGAAAATACACAAGGTAATAGAAGATGGGAAAAACTATATAAATAAATTCAGGTAGGTGTAGGATCAAATGAATAATAGACTATCAATATTGGTTATAGAAGATGATAGTGATATAAGTAATATGATTTGTGACTTTCTTAAACAGAACGGATATAATGCAAGACCAGTTTACTCAGGTACTGAAGCATTGATGGTTTTTAATAATAAAATTGATTTGGT
The DNA here is from genome assembly GCA_023412915.1 of Bacillota bacterium. Classification (GTDB taxonomy): domain Bacteria; phylum Bacillota; class Clostridia; order Acetivibrionales; family DTU013; genus JAEYOM01. The sequence goes on along the minus strand of JAEZRE010000017.1, from coordinate 61,676 downwards.
ATTGCTTGATCTCATGCTTCCTGGGCTGGCAGGGGAGGTGGTATTGCAGGAGATCAGAAAGCAAACCTTGGGGAGCTTTCCAGAATTGAAGCGTGAACCTGGAAAGACCTTTATTAAGTAATGAGAAACCTCGCAACACCAATAACTGTGATGGTAAAGTAAAAACTGAATTACGCTTTATACAGAGATGATTACAAGTAGTGCAATTTGACATTTTTCATATCAGGAGAGATAATTCTATACAACAAATGAAGGAGCTGATATACATGATTGGTAGAGATGGGATACGCATTATTTATGGAGATAATCCCAAGCAAATGGTAAAAGAGTTACTTGAAGTTATAAAACCTGAAGAAGAAATAGATAAAAGCGCACTTATTGGAATAAAACCAAATCTCGTTGTAGCAAAACCTTCGAGCTCAGGTGCAACAACCTCGCCCGAAATAGTGGCAGGGCTCATCGAATATTTAAAATCGAAAGGGCGAGATAAAATAGTAATTATGGAAGGCTCCTGGGTCGGGGATAGGACATCAGAAGCCTTTAAAGTATGCGGATATGAGAATTTGTCCAAGAAATATAATATTCCCCTTATTGATCTTCAAAAAGATAAATATAAGGAATATGAAATAAATGGTTTGAGGATAAACATTTGCGATTATGTTTCAAAGGTTGATTACTTAATAAACATACCAGTCCTCAAAGGACACTGCCAGACTAACATGACTTGCGCTTTAAAAAATATGAAAGGCTGTATACCCGATTCAGAGAAAAGGAAATTTCACACCATGGGTTTACATAAACCCATAGCATATTTGAACAAGCTTATAAAACAAAGTCTCATAATTGTTGATGGTATGAATGGTGACCTCAACTTTGAAGAAGGCGGTAATCCGGTCCAGATGAACAGGATAATCGCAGGAAAGGACCCTGTGCTGATAGACACATATGCGGCTCATTTAATGGGCTTTAGTATTGAGGACGTTCCGTATATTGCTATGGCTGAAGGCATCGGGGCAGGTACTACTGACTTGGTAAATGCTGATATTATTGAATTGAATAAAGATAATGGAACAAGAAAGTTAAAACCTTCAAGAAGAGTTCAGGAGTTATCAAGGCTAATTGTCGAGGACAGTGCTTGCTCAGCTTGCTACGGAAGCCTTATTTATGCACTGGAAAGGCTGGATGAAAAAGGTCTTTTGAATAAATTAAAAGGTAAACTGTACATAGGTCAGAGTTTTAAAAATAAGCAGTACGATGGGTTAGGTATCGGTGCATGTACTTCAGGATTTGATAAATGTGTTAAAGGCTGTCCGACAAAAGCCAGGGATATCGTAGAATATCTGGAAGGCCTTATATAGACGAAAGAGCTGTCCGCGACGATAACACAACAATTCAACAAACGGTAGACAAGTTAACGGCATATTTCGGCTTTCAGCAGAGTGTATCTAAAAGCACATGCCCCAGCTCATGGAACTCAGTTGGTCTCTATGATTCTTTTTTGGGAGGAAGCAGCCCAATGTAGTACGGTGTTACTATCCTTTACTCAAGATAAGCTTGGGTTGCACATCATTCGAAGAAATTAAATTGCTATGGAAAATTAGATATAAGACTTGCCGCCGATTTAGGAAACAGCTCCTAATTGGCGGTTTTTCATTTTTTAACGCTTTTGTCGTATAGTCTACGGAGCGTGGATTTTTTTCGGTAGCGTTTAAATATATAATGAATTCGAGGTGAACACAATGGATGTAAAAAGAAAAAAAGAGCTTTTAGAAATATATAAAAACAGGCATCCTGAAATGGGTGTAATATCTTACCGTTGTAGAGAAACTGACGAGGTATTTTTGGGTATCTCCAAAGATACAAAATCAGAATTCAACAGTACTAATATGAAATTGTCAGCCAACTGGCACCCCAATAAACTATTACAGGAACTCTGGAATAAATTTGGATCCGAAGGCTTTGAACTATCAGTTGTTAAAGTGTTAAAGTATGATGACCCACTTGAAGATCATACAGCAAAATTAGAAAGTTTGAGAGAGCAGTGTCTCGCTGACAATCCGAATGCAAGGAGGATATGGAAATGAATGAAGATACAGTTATGGTGTCAAAGGGTTATGACCGCATAGACGGCAGAAATGCTTATCAATCTGACATCAAACGTTTAACGTTAGGTGCGCCGATGCTTGAAGAAAATAAAGAAATGCAGATTGCGGCACAGATTTGGAAAAATGATAATAAAGGTGAATTGGTTTTGGCCCAGGAGTTGCCTGTGCATCAGATATTCGATCTTATAATCTTTTTAAGCAGGACATTACTCTACTTCAAGGAGGCTTACCGTCTTCCTCTTTTATATGACCCTGAAAAACCAACAGTGGAACGTATTGGGGTGCAAGGTGGTGTATTACCCGTAGAAGTTTGTACTGACAATCAAAATATCAATGAGGACATTAAAGTATTTGCCCAGAGCCTGAGTGATTTGGGGGAATTGATTGGAGAACGCCAAAGGGTACTTACCCGCATTTTAGAAGAATTGGAGTGTTATTAGCATGAAACGGACTTGTATTCTGTCGCCTGAAAGACAGCTGACGGAAGAGGAGCAGTCCCTTGTTTGGCAAAAGCCATCTTCACATATTGAAAGTGAAGCAGAAAAGCGCATATATCAAGAGGTAGTAAGGAATTGGAACCGCGGTGAGATGAAAATCAGTACAATTTTGCTGGAGGGGGATGCAGGTTCAGGGAAAACCCAGCTTGCGAAAGCATTCTCTGCTGATTTCGGCCTACCCTACACGAAAGTAACCTGTTTTGCGGATATGGATAAATCCGATGTGCTGGGTTCTATTCTTCCGGTATTGTCAGAAAAAAATGATAAATCGGACACTGTTGAATATCGATATTATCCCTCAGAAATTGTCCGCGCCTATGAAAATGGATGGCTCTTGGAGATTCAGGAACCCACAGTTATTAGGGATGCTGCTGTTTTAATGGCTCTAAATTCCGCACTGGAACCAGATGGCAGTCTAAACTTACCAACTCGTATCGTACATCGTCATCCTGATTTTATTGCCGTTATAACAACAAACCGTGGCTACAATGGCTACCGTCCTCTAAATGAAGCTTTGCGTGATAGAGTGCAACATGCGGAAAAACTGGATTTACCACCTAAAGAAGTTATGATGGAACGGGCTATAGCTAAGACCGGTTATCAATCTGAAAATGTTCTTTCTCTTTTAGCCGAAACAATTATGCTGCTTGATGAAACGGCGCGGGCTAATGCAATTAAAGGTGTGGCAGGGATGCGATCCTACATCTTTTGGGTTGATGCCGTTCAAAGCGGTGCATCAGTACAAAATACCCTATATCATAAGGTGCTTTACAAAATTACCACTGACCCGCAGGAGCTTGCTATTTTAGAACAGGCACTAGTAAGTCATGGCTTGACAGATAAGCTTCAGGAGTTGGATATAATCAGTCATACCCATTCAGATGGAGAGAACCCGGAAGTTTTGGAACTTAATATTTCTGAGGATGGAGCATTCTCTGCCGAAACAGATCAAGCTGATAAAAATGCAGCGCGCCTCAGAAAATCGCCAGAAAGCGAGGGGAATTCGGATAGGAGCAGCGATGGAAATACCGATGTTTCAAGCAACGACAATGGAGAAAACGGCACTCCATTTTATCATGAGCTTGATAAATCCGATACAGACGAATTGCAAAGAAAAGAATTTCGTAAACAGTTGAACAGGGAAGCACGGCAAAGTGTTCAAGGCAGCTGTCATCAAGAAATCAAGCTTATTGTCCATCGCCCGGAAGCTACCGCTCAAAACATGGAAGAGTATCACAACATGGCTGCTGCTTTGATACCGGTCATTCGAGAACTAATCCGTAAAACAAACCCTCTTTTAGAGCATGAAGCTTCTTCTGAATTCGCTAAATCGCAGCTTTACGGCACTAAGTTCTGTGCAGATCGGGCCGCTACTCCGGATTTTCGCGTATTTGCCCGTAAGCGTCCTCCTGAGGAAGAACCCTCTCTTGCAGTTGCTCTCAGGATTGACGAATCAGCGTCAATGTCGGCCTTTGGCCGCTTGGATGCAGCAAAACAGGCAGCCGTCGCTTTATATGAATTCTGTACCGGGTGTGGTATTCCGATAATGGTTTACGGTGATACAGCAGACCGATCCAAGCTGGAACAAATGTCTATATATGCATATGTAGACTTTAAAAGTAAAGACGCAGATGAAAAATATACTCTTATGAACATTCAGGCTCGTAGCAATAACCGAGATGGTTTGACATTGCGTATTATTTCTGATAGATTGCTTAATGCGCCTCAAAAAACCAAATTAATAATCAGCATCAGTGACGGGCAGCCTATGGCTATGCCTGATTACACCGGTGAAAAAGCAGCTTATGATATGAAAGATACTTTACAGCAATTCAGGCGTAAGGGCATCCAATTTCTTGCTGCAGCTATTGGGCAGGATAAAGAGGCTATCCGTGACCTTTACGGAGCTGAAAATACATTGGATATAACCGACTTGACGCAGCTTCCGGCAAGGTTGGTACAAATAATCGCAAGGTTTTTATAAGTATGGTTGTACAAAGCGGAAATGGAGGTGAAGGCATGGACTGTGTGAAAATAGGAAAATTGATTGCCAAGCTACGAAAGGAAAAAAAACTTACCCAGAGAAATGTTGCAGATGCACTGGGTATTCAAAATAAAACGGTTTCAAAATGGGAATGCGGTTTAGGATGTCCTGACCTGTCGGTGTGGCCGGAACTATCCGCTATTTTGGGTGTTGATATGAAACAGATGATGGAGGGCGAAATTACGCTAAATAAGCCGGACAGTGGAAATATTGACAAAGTGCGTTTTTATGTCTGCCCTACATGCAGAAATATTCTGGTTAGTACAGGAAGTGCCTCTATATTCTGCTGTGGAAGAAAATTGGAACGTGTATTGCCCATAGATTCACCTGCTGCTATCAAAATCACAGTAGAGGAAATAGATACTGATTACTTCGTAACCTTTGACCATCCAATGACCAAAGAACACTATCTTTCTTTTGCGGCCTATGTTAAAAGCGACAAAGTATTTCTGAATCGCTTGTACCCGGAACAAAGTCCAACTTGCAGGTTTCCCGTAACTAAGGGCGGTAAACTATATGTCTATTGTATTAAACATGGTTTAATGGCATATTCAGAGTATTAGCCGATGATTTGTCGTTTATTACGTTATCATGTGTACCTATTAGAAAGGGTTAAAAATGAGTGTGTTTTTTTATGGATGTATAACTATGGATGGCTACCTTGCTGATAAAAACCATAATTTGGATTGGCTTTATCAAACTGGCACAATAGAAGAAACCGAATATGAAAGTTTCTATAAAAGTATGGATATTACCATCATGGGTAAAAGAACGTTTAACGAAATTGAAAACATGGAGAATATAGATAGTTTTTATCCGACTACGAAAAACTATGTTTTTACACACGCTGAAAGCTTATCAGCTAAGGGATTTATACCTGTTAATTGTGATATTATGGAATTTGTTAAGCGGATTGAAAAGGATAAAAACGTTTGGATTGTTGGAGGAAACACAATAGTAGCTCCCTTATTAGATAATGATATGATCGATAATTTGGTAATACAGATTGCTCCTGTGCTATTAGGGATGGGAATACCATTGTTTTCACAGAAGGAAGCATTAAAGCGATTTTATCTGAAAGAAGTAAAAAAATTCGGACAGTTTGCGGAATTAACATATGCTCTATTGCAAAAGTAAGTTTTAACCAAGTAGAATAATGTAGAAATCCTGTTTTGAGTATTTATGGATAAAAGTAGGTATATAAAGGGAGATGTTTTATGTTGACCGATGGTTAGCAAGCTGCTATACTTATATTGACCGATGGTTACTATAGGCTTCTTCGGCAATATACTTTATAGGAGGTATTGAACATGATCATCCCATTTCCGATTAAAAGTACTATTGATTCGCGGCGCTCGGCACGCAGCTACAAAATGACCGGTGTTGAAAAGGATGTCCTTGATACTGTAAAGGACTTCGCAAAGTCACTGTCAGCTCCTTTTGATCACAATGTTGAGATTAAGTTCTTTAATGCTGACCCGACAAAAACTCTTTATTTGCTCATGGCATCACCAACGGTCAACATTGCGTTTATGGCAGAAACTGATATTATCTCAATATCAAAGGCCGGTTTTATAGGGGAGCTGCTTATCCTCTTTGCGGAGAGTAAAGGCCTGTCGACCTGTTGGTACGGACATTATAAACTATCGGAGCTTGAGCGTTTAATGCCTCATTTGCAAAAGCCAGAGCAGATAAAGGAATCAAACGCCGGTTATGGATACTCAAAAGGTGTAACCACCGGCAGACGGGCAATATGTATCTCGCCGCTCGGCTATTACGAAACCGGCGGATTGCGGCTTATGGACAGATTGCAAAATAGGACTTCAAGCTTCAAACGTAAGGAAATTAAAGAATTGCTTGGGAATCCCGATGATTATGACAAGCTTTCCGATGACATTTTGTATGCGCTTGACCTGGGAAGAAAAGCACCATCTGCAGCAAACTCCCAAATGTGGAGATTTGGCTTTGAAAATTCATTTAAAACAATAACTGTTGCGATGCCGGTGGGGTATAAGCATTTTAAATGGGAGCACCCAAACGTAGATATAGGCATCTGCGCGTGTCACGTCTGGCTTGGATTAATTGATAAAGGGTATATCCCGAATGTAACTGTAACTGAAGAATCCGGAAGAGCGGTTTGGAGATTCTCCATATAACACAAATGGAATTCGTTATACTTTTTTCGATAGATTTATCCATATTGGATATATATAATGAAATTGATGGAGATATCCGGAGAGTGTTTTGAGATGTGAATTTACTGTCACATCTCAAAACATATTTCTCAAAGTATTTATAGTTTTAAGAGGACCCATAACCATACGGAGGTAAAACCATGCCTTTGCAGCTTTATGATAAAGAAAAAATTCTGGATACCAGTTTTGAGGTGTTTGCCCGATATGGATATGCTAATACCTCGACCACAATGCTGGCAGATGCGGCCGGCATATCCAAGGCTCTGATCTTTCACCATTTTAAAAGCAAAAAAGAATTATATCTTAGCGTTTTGGATAGATGTTTTGAAAAAGGAAAAATAGAAATGGGTTTCGATACTCTGTTGGATAATAAAGGCTTCTTTGAAGCTAAAGAAAAATGCACTATCGTCAAATTCCATTACTATAAAAATAATCCCTCATTAACAAGAATTATTAGAGAAGCCTTTTATGCGACGCCCGATGAACTAAAAGTAGAAATTCAGGTTAAATTCGGTGAGCTGTTTTCCAATGATGAGAAAGGGTGGAAGAGTAAGTTTGAAAAGGTTCCTCTGAAAGAAGGCGTGGATCGTGAACAGGCCTTCAGATTAGTAATGCTCACGCTGGATTATTTCGATAAGAAGTATTTATCAGATTTTGAGAATCATTCTGATTTGGAGGAAACGTATCTTCATGACTTTCTTGAAGAACGCAACAGTTTTCTTTCCATGATTCGATTCGGTATCGAAACGTGAAGAAACTAAGCAGCCGCAATAGATTACTACTCCGCCAAGTCGACTATATTTTGCACAGATTGTCGGATGGATAAATGCATCCTTTGATAATATTGATGATGAAAGGAGGTTGTTCAATGGATTCTTTAAGAAGTATGAATAATGCGTTGGCATACATTGAAGAGCACTTAACAGAGGAAATTGATTATATAGAAATATCTAAAATCGCATACTGCTCAGAGTATCATTTTAAGCGGGTGTTTTCATTTTTATCGGGAGTAAGCTTATCGGAATATATCCGAAGAAGAAAATTAACATTGGCTGCACTTGATTTGAAAGCTAAGAATTTTAATATAATTGATATTGCTGTTAAATATGGTTACAATTCAGCTGATTCCTTTACCCGCGCTTTTCATTCCATGCATGGTGTTCTCCCTTCAGAAGCCAGAAATGAGAATACACAGATAAAAGCTTATCCTAGAATGACCTTTCAATTATCAATAAAAGGAGGCTGTGAAATGAATTATCGCGTTGTTGAGAAGGAGACATTTAAATTAGTAGGTTTTAAGAAGAGAGTTCCGATTATTTTTGAAGGTGTCAATCCGGAGATTGCAAAAATGGCTGAACTTTTAACCCCTGAGGTTGCCAAGTATTTAAAGGCACTTTCAAATGTAGAACCAACAGGGATCATTAGTGCATCTACTAATTTTTCGGAAGGAAGAATGGAAGAAAAAGGAGAACTGGATCATTACATCGGTGTAGCAACATCAAGTGATGAAACAGCAGAATTTGATGTATTGAAAATTGATGCCGGCAGCTGGGTTGTATTCGAAGCAATTGGACCATTTCCGGAAACACTCCAAAATGTGTGGGGTAGGATTTATTCCGAGTGGTTTCCATCTTCAGGTTATGAGGCAGTTGAAGGACCTGAAATTTTGTGGAATGAGAGCCCGGATACCGGGAATCCGAATTATAGAAGCGAAATTTGGATTCCGGTAAAGAAAAAGGATAATTAAGTATGCAATAATCATATTAAAGGGCTGGTATTCAGAATTTGAAGATTGTCCCTCAGAAACACCAATTGTATAAATGAAAACCTAAAGGCATCGAAAAGAAAAAATTCGGTGCTTTTGTTTTGCATATAGACCTAACAATGAAGTATCTCTTGACACAGAATAAAGAATTAAATATAATATTATTGACTGATCAATCAATGAAAATAATGAAAGGATATCCTATGTCACCAAGAGGAAAAGAACAAAATGGCCAAATGCGTAATATTGCATTGGAGAAAATAACAAAAGGAGCTCTAGCGGTATTTGCTGAATACGGATATTATGGAGCAACAATGAAAAGGATAACAGACGCCACGGAGTTGAGTTATGGGCTTGTCTACCATTATTTTACGTCTAAAGAAGAAGTATTTTCTTACTTAGTGAATCTTGCACTGGAAAAAACACAAGAAGTTTTCGAAAAAGCGCTAAATGGTAAAGGGACTGCTTGGGAAAAGTTAGCCTTTTTATCCGGCGCCTTGCTGGATGAATCACTAACCGGAGACTCGGCGCTGTTTTTTCATGTTATGCTGCAAGCCTTGACGCAAGGAAAAAACATTCCCGGACTACAAGAGAAAATTGATCGGAATTCTGAAGCGCTATTCCAGAAAATGATACCGGTCATACTGCAGGCGCAGGATTCAGGGGACGCGGCCCCGGGAGATCCCCTGGCATTGGCTACTGCATATCTGTCTCTTGTTCAAGGCTTGGCATTGTTTCATTTTCAGGATGAAACCATTTCAAAAAAGATAACGCCGGATATTTTACTGAATGTTTTAAGGAAGTAAGCTGAAGGAGAGTGGAGTATGTGAAAAAGCCTAAAACCAAATCGATACCGATTGGAATAATATTGATTGGAGCGATACTAACTATGGGTATTTTCGGATTTGGAGCATTAGCTTCGTACAGGGAAATCAAGGAAGAGAAAAGCTTTGTTATGGATGGGATAAATGAAATACATGTAGACATGACAAGCATACCAGTTCATATTATACGAACAGAAGCCGGCGGTACAATAAAATTCCATCTCCACGGTAAAGCAAAGCGTGGAATCATACTCGTAACTGAAATGATTAACAATACTGTTGTTGTTCAAGCAAAGCGCAAGCTCGATGGACCGGCAATTGAAGATGTGCTTTTGGATGTTTATATTCCTGAGAATTATGGGAAAAATCTGTTAACTAAAACAACCTCCGGTATTGTTAATGTGGATTCTATTAATTTAACAGCTTTCGTTTTTAATACATCTTCAGGAGGATTGGCAGCTGAAAAGCTCACTGCTGAAAAAATTACTATTGATTCGACATCGGGAAACCTTAATATTAAGGATCTTGATTCCCGGGAACTAAAGATAAGGGGATCCTCATCAGATGTCATGATAACATGCAAACAGTTTAGCAATCAGAACATAGATATAAAGACAACCTCAGGAAACGTTACGCTGGAGCTTCCCGGTACCGCTGAATTTATATATAAAATTGTTACTGCAAGCGGACAGTTCAATTCCGATTTTCCAATTAATAAGTCGGAGAATACTAGTAAGATAAATCTGGAAGGACAATTGGGGAATAGGAGCAATAAAGTCTCACTTCAAGCCTCATCAGGAAATATAACGATTTTAAAGAAGTAAGAATGAAGGGTTGGCTAAAGCACTCCTAACGTAGAATTACTGTTTGTAGGTGTAACCTGAATATTAATAATCGGAGAATGTGAGGACAGAATTGCTTAAAATGCAATTGGAGATTATTGCAAAAATACCAACCGGGCACTCTCGGAAAACCCCTATTCTTTTTGTGCATGGAGCCTGGCATGGAGCGTGGTGCTGGAATGAGTTTTTCCTGCCGTATTTTGCGCAACAGGGATATGCTTCTTATGCTTTAAGTCTGCAAGGTCATGGCTCCAGCGATGTGAAAAAGAAGTTAAACTCTTTAAGAATATCAGACTATGTAAAAGATGTTGCTCAAGTGGCTGCCGATTTGCCAGCTCAGCCCATACTTGTCGGACATTCAATGGGAGGTCTTATTGTACAGAAATACCTGGAAAAACATTCAGCCCCGTCAGCTGTGTTGTTAGCATCCCTTCCGGTGGGAGGGCTCTCAAGATCCGCCCTCAGGATGTTCATGCATCATCCTATGTTGTTTTTAAGGGCGGGTTTGACTATGAATCTGCACCCTTTCATAAGTACGACAAAGCTTGTTCGTGAAGCGTTTTTCTCGGAGGATATCGATACTGAAATCTTAAAAAAATGTTTTTCACAATTGCAGGACGAATCTTTCCTTGCATTCCTGGATATGGTACTACTAAACTTACCCCATCCCGAAAAAACCAGTACACCATTGTTGATTTTAGGCGCGGCAAATGATAGGGTATTTTCCCCAAAGGAAGTTGAGTTAACTGCAAGAGCATACAATGCGCATTCGAAGATCATGGAAAACATGGCTCATAATATGATGCTGGAAAGAGATTGGCAAAAGGTTGCAAATTTCATCTTGAATTGGCTGAGAGAAAATGATCTTTAAGAAAAGTGAAATATTATGACAGTTACCGACAAGGCACCATCTGGTTCGGCGGCATCTTTTGTGTACCCCCAGGGTATGTGGAGATATTAATACTGCTATAGAACATGAAACACTGACATAAAGTTTTCTGATTTCCCCCCAAAAGCCCTATGGAAGTGTATTGTAGAATATTGTTGACCTATATCGTAAAAATAGGATTATAATAAGCGATAAAGACAAGAAATTGCTTTAGGCACTTTTGAAAATCATTTGTTTGCCTGGCGGTCACAGCAGGGGGGAGTATGCGTTGCTGAAAAACGAGATATTGAAGCAATATTTTGGATACGATACGTTCCGGGAGGGACAGACGGAAATAATTGACAGCATTTTGGGCGGGAAGGATGTTCTGGGCATCATGCCGACCGGGGCTGGAAAATCGCTATGCTTTCAGATTCCTGCCCTTGCGTTTCCCGGGATTACTCTTGTCGTATCTCCTCTGATCTCCCTTATGAAGGATCAGGTGCAAGCGCTTGTCGCGAATGGTATTCCCGCTGCTTTCATCAACTCGACCCTGTCCTTTGCACAAACGGCGAAAGCGATTGATAATGCCAGAAACAACAAATATAAAATTATTTACGTAGCGCCGGAAAGGCTCGACCTTCCGGAGTTTCTGGAGTTTTTGCAGAGAGCGGATATTTCAATGGTAACGGTGGATGAGGCGCACTGCGTATCACAATGGGGCCAGAATTTCAGGCCAAGTTATCTGAAAATCCGCGATATGATCGAGAAGCTTCCCAAAAGGCCGGTTGTTTCAGCGTTTACCGCAACAGCAACCAGTGAAGTAAAAGAAGATATCATCCGTCTTTTAAATCTGGCGGAACCTCATGTCCTTATTACGGGTTTCGATCGTGAAAATCTCCGTTTTGAAGTAAAGAAGCCGGTAGACAAGTACCGGACGTTGATAAACTATCTGAAGGAGAACCCGGATAAAAGCGGAATAATTTATTGCTCCACCCGTAAAACAGTGGAGGAGGTATGCAGCAGACTGATCAGGGATGATTTCAATGCAACCCGGTATCATGCAGGTTTGACGGAAGAAGAACGCACAAGAAATCAGGATGATTTTCTCTATGACAGAAGGGCGGTCATGGTTGCGACCAACGCGTTCGGAATGGGAATTGACAAGAGTAATGTAGCCTTTGTTATTCACTACAACATGCCTAAAAACCTGGAGAGCTATTATCAGGAGGCAGGGAGGGCCGGCCGTGATGGAACCCCCGCCGTATGTATCCTGCTTTATGGAGGACAGGATGTAATCACAAATCAGCTGCTGATTGACAGCGCAAATGACCGGGATGAAATGGACCCCAAAATCCTGGAAATGGTGAAGGAGAAAGAGCGCGAACGGCTTAAGAAGATGACCTATTATTGCCATACCTCCGATTGCCTGAGAGAATATATCCTGAAGTATTTTGGCGAGATAACGGTTGGATTTTGCGGCAACTGCAGCAATTGCAATGACAATTTCGAAGAAACTGATATAACGGAACAAGCTCAATTGATTCTCTCCTGTATTGCCGGACTGAAGGAACGCTTCGGAATTAAAACGGTGATAGATACCCTCAGGGGGAGCAAAGCGGAAAAGTTGCTAAAGCTTGGCCTGAATCGGTTAAAAACGTATGGATGTATGTCGGGGGTGACGGAAAAGCAGGTTCGCGATGTCATTCATTATTTAGTGCTCCATGAGTATTTGCTGGTTACCAATTCGGAGTATCCGGTTGTCAAGCTGGCATCCAGGTCAAAGGAGGTACTTCAGGATAATGCTAAATTATCCATGAAGCTGCCAAAAGAGAACGAAGAGGGCAATAGGCCGGTCAAAGCGGCGGAAACCAGGAGAAAAGCATACGGGCAAGGCTCATCAGATTCCTGGAGCGGGAGCAGGAATGCAACGGCGGACCTGGGGCTGATGAAAAAGCTGAAAGAGCTGCGGCTGAAAATAGCACAGGAAAAGAAGGTTCCCGCCTTTGTTATTTTATCCGATGCAACACTGGCGGACATTTGCCGCAGAATGCCGTCCAACAGGGAAGAGCTTTTGGAAGTGTCCGGAATAGGTAAAGTGAAGCTGGAGGCTTATGGGAAAGACCTGCTGAAGGTCGTAAATGGTTCCGGCAGTGCCGGCACGTTTTAACCAACTCAAGGACGTCTTTATTAATTTGGAGTTCGTTCATATAAAAAATAAATCCTTTCTATGTGGCAAATCCTTTCTGTGAGATAGCGGCTATGGAACTCCTGAGAAGTATAATTCTGTGGAATTTGATCGACAATGATAGCAGGATTCCAATTGGCTATGGAACGATTTAACGAATTCCGCCGCTTTTGAAAGGGGAGTGCCCTTTGAAAAAAATTCTTGTGATTGATGATGAGATGGCAATCAGGGATCTCCTCGCGTTTGTGCTCGAAAGGGACAACTACCAGGTGAAAACGGCAGAGGATGGCAGGACGGGACTTGTGGAGCTTGATGCTTTCCTGCCGGATCTGGTGCTTCTGGATTTGATGCTGCCGGATTGCTCCGGCTATGAGTTGTGCAGGGAAATCGGAAAAAAACAAGGGATTCCTGTAATAATGCTATCCGCAAAGAATGAAATTATCGATAAGGTATTGGGACTTGAGCTCGGTGCGGAAGACTATATTACAAAGCCTTTTGACAATAGAGAGCTGCTAGCCAGGATCAAGGTCGTCCTAAGAAGACAGGAACAATCTCCTCCGGATCAAGCTGGGGAAGCAAAGCAAATAAAAATCGGGGAACTTGAATTTGATCTGGAAGCAAGAACAGTGCGGAAAAACGGAGCGAGGGTCTCCTTGACGGCAAAGGAGTACAAGATCCTTGAGACTCTGTTGAAAAGGCCGAAAAAGATATTCACAAGAGAGGAACTCCTTGAACTCGTATGGGGTTATGATTATCTGGGTGACAGCCGAAGTGTCGATATGACGGTAATGCGGCTTCGGAAGAAGCTGGAGGAGGATGCTGAAAACCCGAAATACATTAAGACAATCTACGGATTCGGCTACCAGCTCGGGGGTGAATCCGTTTGAAGTATGCAACCAGACTTCTTTTGAATTATTTATTCTTCTCGGTAGTAACCTTCGCCATTATTATTTTCTCAGCGAATAAAGCCATAGATTACTTCAGTTTTACGATCATCGAAAAGCAAATGATGGAAAGAGCGGATATGTGTGAGCTATCCTTCCGGGAAATACTCGCGAAGTATGAGGAAACAGTGCCACGGGGGGCAGCTTCGGATGTGCCGGAACGTGCTCTGGAAGCTTTGAAAGCCTCTGCCGGGGAAGTGCGTATATATGACCGGAACATGAAGCTTCTGGGCTTGGCTGTGGATGGAATTGTAATCCATAGCGGGACACGGCTTATTTTCAGGAAGAATATTGAGAATGCGCTGAAGGGGAACTATTCCTACACTGTAACAGACAACAAATTGATTTATTTTGCAATCCCGATCCAGGACAAGTATTATCAGAATGCCTATGTTTTCGAGCTAGTCGAAAACATATCTTATTTTTACAATATCATGGACAGAATACGGAAAATATTGTTCATTGGCGCATGCGGGTTTATTTTTCTTACAATTCTTTCAAGCTTGTACATTGCCCGCAAAACCACAAAACCTGTTCTGTATCTTCTCGGCGCTGTGGAAAGGTTTTCAAAACAACAATTCGAGCCTGTCAAATTGAACAGAAGGGATGAACTGGGGATGCTCGCGGCGGGTTTAAATCGCATGGGAATTCAATTAAGCGAATACATACAGTATCAGAAGCAGTTTGTCTCCAATGTTTCTCATGAACTGAAAACACCTCTTGCCGCGATCAAGGGATTCTCCCAATACTTATACGAGGGGGAAAATGAGGATAAGGATTTACAGAAAATCTACTTTCATCTTGTAAATGAATCGGAACGGCTTACAAGGCTCATTAATGAATTATTGCTGCTATCCCGCTTTGACAAGGCGGATCGGGAAGAGCTTGGAACGGAGAAGACGGATTTATCCGAATTAACACGCGTTGTGGTCTCGGATATGAAAGTAAAAGCGGATAAAAAGGAAATAACTTTGGAAGTGAACCTGGGAAATGCAGTTTTCGTCAATGTAAATAAAATATTGATGTCACATGCTATTGCGAATATTTTGGATAATGCCGTCAAGTATTCCAATGTGAAAGGTAATATACGAATTGAAACTTTTGTAAGGCAGGCTGAGGCTGTAATTAAAATAAGCGATCAGGGCATTGGGGTCGATCAAAGCGATATTGTACGGGTTCAGGACAGGTTCTACCGGGCGAGGAATGTAAATGACGCAAAGGGCTCGGGACTTGGACTATCCATTTGCAAAGAGATTGTCGAAAAATTTAACGGACACTTGCTTTTCGAAAGTGAGATCGGGGTGGGAACCACAGTTACAATCATCCTGCCTTTGACGTAATGTTACAGGATTGATACAAGCCTGTTATTACAATAATACATGCCTCATATACAATAATGCCATAAGCTCAATAAAACAAATTTTGGAGGTGCGACAATGAAAGCATTCAGGAAAACAGCAATGATTGTATTTTTGATAGTTTGTATGGCGGTCGCGGCAGGTTGTTCGCAAAGTCAGAAGGATCCGGCAGCTGATCCGTCAACAGTTGGCAAAACTACGGATGTTTCCGCCGGCACATCGACTAATCCGTCAACGGACAGTAATTCCGGTTCCGAAGTAATCAAAGAGGGCACAATACAAAAGGACGGGAATGTTATCTTGAAAGAGCTGGCCTTTGTCTACAATGGCAAAACAATAGCAATTTCGGATATCGTTGATGATGAAAGACTTGAGAGTATTCTGGGAAAAGCTGCGGAAAGCAAATCACACACGTATTCCAACGATGATGGGTTAAACATGGATACGCTGATCGGTTTCACAGAAAGGCAATACAAATTTCAAGGACTTGGAATAAAGAGTATAAAGGCGCCTGCGGACGAGAACTTTTCAATATTTCAAATCAAGATTACAGACTCAAGATATTCCACAATAAGAAATATCAAAGTTGGAGATAGCGTTGAGAAGCTGATGGACGCATACCCGGAAGGAAATATGCTCGGGAATGGCGCAACAGGAGAAGAGGATGATTTTCAATATCTGCCTGTAAATTATGTGGATGGGATGAAATTTCATGTAAAGGCTGGAAAGATTGAAAGCATTCTGATATATAAGCTTCTCGACTAATTCAGCCATTACAATTACCTTGCGCGGAGTTTGAAAGCTCCCCTTGAACTGAGCATGGCAATTGAATAATCGTGTAGACCCCTGTCCAATGGTGTACTTGAGCCTGACCGCGAACTGCCTTGTGATTTCCTCAAGGCAGTTTTTGCTGCCCGGGCTGTGCCATTACATAAAAAAATCGCCCATTTAAATACCGGCTGCGTTACCGCTGGTAATCCTTCGATTCCCACCTTTTTGTAAAGAAGATAATTGTTTCTGTTTTACGGGAGGTTTACTGCAAAAATTTATAGTAGATTAAAAAATTGTTCAGTCCTTAACTGGGCTGCTTTTTTTATAATGTATATTGTCGAGGTTGACATATGTGAACCTTATTAACCGGAACAGCAGATCGCATTTAGAATCAATCGACTATTCATATATACTTTCCGAAGGGGTGCGAATTTGACAAATATAAGCGAATTTGAAAGCGGAAAGAAAATCTTTAAAGTATCTAATCGTGAAATGGTTGATACTCAGGTCAGCGACATGCTTTGCAGCAACTTCATCGAGGTCGGCTTCGGCTACCAGGTCGAGGGGATGTGGTCGGAAATGCTCTTCAACCGGAGCTTTGAAAAGATCGCACAGCTGACCCCCGCGACTTATGACTGGTTCGGAGGCAGGGATGTCGTCGGCGACGATTGGACAAAGCAGGAGTGGTACCACACCGGCTATGAGCATAACCGCTGGTATGCCTGCCCGGCGCAGGACCACACACTGTCCATGGCTGCCGACTGCTCGTTCATCATACCCAAGGCTCCCTTTTACAGCATCGATATACAGCAGGCAGAAGGCGGGGTCCATGGCCGGCACTGCCTGACGGTTCACAATTTTGAGTCTGTTCGTATGTGCGGTATCGCTCAGAATGGAAAATACTTAAAAACCGGGGAAACCTACAATTTCCGGGGATACTTTAAAAATATCGGAGATGTTCCCACCGGTGCGGAAATACGGTTTTATGAAACCGCTGATAAGATTGACTGGGAAAATCCTCTTTTTGTTGTCCCGCTCGACGGAATAACCGTCGAAGGCAGTACAATAGAAAAGAGCTTTAAAAACACAAGCTTTACCGGCTTTGCAACCTTCGCGCTGTTTCTGGCTCCGGGAGCAAAGTTGATGCTCGACGCCTTCTCGCTGATGCCCGAAAAAACAGTCGAAGGCTGGCGTGAGGATGTAGTTGAAAGCTTACGTCGGGTAAACCCAAGGCTCATTCGTTTTCCGGGCGGCTGCTTCGCCTCCTTTCATGACTGGCGCGATGCCATAGGGCCGGCTGAATCCCGTAAACCCGAGCAGTCATACTTCTGGGGCGACATCAATTATAACGATGTCGGTACCGACGAGTTTCTGCGTCTGTGCGAAGTTCTCGACTGCGAATCGATGCTGGTTGTAAACTTTTTTCACCCCGACAAACGTTATCTGTTTGCCAGCGACGTCAATATCGATCCGCCTGGTTTTGCCGCATACTCTCCTCACGGTTATGACCTTCCGCACATAACGGACATCGACGCCGGAGTGCGATGCGCCGCCGAATGGGTGGAATATTGTAATGGTGCGGTTACTACGAAAATGGGTGCGCTTCGTGCTGAAAATGGGCACCCCGAACCCTATAATGTCCGTTACTGGGAGATGGACAACGAAACCTTTCGCTGGTTTTCGGTAGAGGAATACGCAAAGACCGTCATCAAGTACTCACAGGCTATGAAGGCCGTCGACCCCACTATCAGGATCGGACTTTGCTCTTATCATTATTATAAGTTTTTTATCGATGAACTGCTCGATATCTGCGGTGAACATGTCGACTTTTTGGCTGATCGAGTGTGTGAGCCCGATAATCTGGCAAAAAAGCTCGCAGCAGTGCGCAGGTTTAATGCCACACACAAGCATCAGATCTTTTACGCAGACACCGAAGCGTTGCAAAACCGCGACCCGGCTCCCGCGCCGTTTGTAGGCGAGTTTTATAAAAAGCGCGGCATAACCGTTCGAGAAGCCCGAAGGACTTGGATCTATGCGCTGTCGCTCGTTTCGAATCTCATGATGGACCATCGCCTTGGTGGTGTGGTCAAATTCATGTGCTTCAATAATCTGACAAATACCTCGGGACAATCCTGCATCGAAACACCAAAGGAGGGGGTCATACTTTCAGCCTGCGGGCTTATCTATGAGCAGATGTCGCGTACTAGAGCCGCCTGGCCGCTTGAAATCGACGGTTACTCCGCGTCAAGCCGCAAGGATGTCGAAATTCAAGCAGCTTGGGACAAGGATCGCAGCGCGCTTATTGTGTACCTTCTCAACCGATGCGATGACGGTACCCGTGTTTCACTTGATTTTTCCGCTCTGGGCAGACCGTTTGTCAAGTCGGCGTTGAGACGTATGTCGGCTTCGGATGGCCGTGTGCAGGAGACAGCCGCCTCACATGGCAACATAAAGTACGAATACGCCTATTTCCCGGTCTCATCCGTTAACCCGAACACTTTTGAAATACCAGGTTTTTCATTTACAGAAATAGTAATCGAAGAGGAGGAGTGATTTAATGAATGCTCTTGTCGGAGTGACTGAACATAAGAGCGTGACAACCAGGTTCAGAAATTTCTTTCGGAAGAACTGGGGACTTTATCTACTAGCCGCGCCTACGCTAATTTATGTCGCAGTATTTCTTTACGGTCCGATGTTCGGCATTATTATTGCCTTTGAGGATTTTTCACCGACAAAAGGTTTTTTTGGAAGTCCGTTCGTAGGGCTCAAGCATTTTCAGGCGTTTATAGAATCCTATAATTTCTGGGATATCTTCAATAACACGCTTTCATTGAGTCTATACAGTCTTGCCGCAAACTTTCCTGTGCCGATAATTTTCGCGCTGTTGCTCAATCAGCTGACCTCCCAGCGCTACAAAAAGCTCGTACAGACAGTTTCCTACGCTCCGTTTTTCATTTCGGTCGTTGTAATGGTTGGTATGCTCTCGGTATTCATGTCGCCTCAGACAGGTATTATCAACGTATTCATCAAGCTGGCAGGCGGCCAGGGAATATACTTTCTGGGTAAACCCGAGCTTTTCCAGCATATATACGTCTGGTCGGGCGTCTGGCAGGGTACCGGTCAGGCCGCTATAATCTATATCGCAGCGCTGACAAGCATCAGCCAGGAGCTGCACGAGGCTGCGATGGTCGATGGCGCGACCAAGCTGCAGAGGGTTTACCACATCGATATCCCGGGCATTATGCCCACGGTTATAACCATGCTGCTGCTCAATCTGGGTCGTACAATGTCCCTTGGCTTTGAAAAGGCGTACCTAATGCAGAATACGCTCAACAAGCAGGCCTCTGAGATCATCTCAACCTATGTTTACACCATTGGTCTTCAAAATTCCGAATTCAGCTACGCCACGGCCATAGGACTGTTCAACGCTGTTATAAACTGTTTGCTTGTAATACTTGTTAACAAAATTTCTAAAAAATTCACCGACACCAGTCTGTGGTAAGGAGGTAATATATGACGATATCAATCAAGCCGGTAAGACATATCCGTCGCTCGCCATCCGACATCATCTTTGACGGTTTTGTCTATTTTGTAATGACACTGACGCTTATCGCCTGCGCTTATCCGCTGTACTTTATACTCATAGCCTCGGTGAGCAACCCCATGCAAATCTCCCTGGGCAAGGTGCTCCTTTTACCGAAGGAATTCTCACTCGACGGTTATGCGAGGATATTCTCATACAGCAAGATTTGGTTGGGCTACGCAAACACGTTATTATATACTGTGCTCGGTACATCCATCAATCTCGCCTGCACGATAACCGCGGGCTACGCCCTCTCCCGCAAGGAAATGACGGGGCGAGGAATCCTGCTTAAATTAATCGCGTTTACCATGTTTTTCAGCGGCGGTTTGATACCGACCTATATGTTGGTCAGGGGTCTTTCACTGACCGATACCATATGGGCGATGGTTATTCCAAATGCCGTGCAGGTATGGAATCTCATGATAACGCGTTCCTTCTTCGAGAGCACGATACCGGATGAATTGCTTGATGCCGCGTCCATAGACGGCTGCGGAACGCTGCGCTTCTTTGGAAGGATAGTTCTGCCGCTGTCCCCGGCCATTATCTCGGTTATGATACTTTTCTATTCAATCAGCCATTGGAACGCATTTTTCAATGCGATGCTCTACCTCACAAAACCGAAACTCATGCCGTTGCAGCTTATACTGCGCGATATACTGCTATCCAACCAGTCCACCTCGATGGTTGACGACGTAGAGACGCTGCTCGAACGGCAAAGAGTGGCCGAGACGCTTAAATACGGCGTTA
Source organism: Bacillota bacterium (assembly GCA_023412915.1). Lineage (GTDB taxonomy): Bacteria > Bacillota > Clostridia > Acetivibrionales > DTU013 > JAEYOM01. The sequence continues at coordinate 40,945 of JAEZRE010000017.1, read as the reverse complement.
TAGTCGTCGCAAGCGTTCCGGTGCTCATATTATATCCGTTTATGCAGAAGTACTTCGTTACCGGCATCATGGTCGGTGCGATAAAAGGCTGAATTCATACAGGGTAACCTGTTTGAATAATAAAAACTCTTAAAGGGAGGAAAAAATGATGTTAAAATCAATCACCAAGGCTGTTGCGATTATGGTCGTTCTTGTGATGGTGTTTACCGGCTGTCAGTCGGGCACATCCACCAACACTCCTGCCACCACCGCTGCCGCTACCACCGCTGCCGGTTCCGATACCGCCTCCGGTGAGATCAAAAACTTCAACCCGACAGGTTACCCGATCTGCCCTGATGAGCCGGTGACTCTGCGCGTACTCACCCAGACACGCGCCGAAATGCCCTCGGATTTGAATGATCTGCCGCTTATCCAGAATGACTCGAAGGTTATGAATGTTAAAATCGAATGGATAATGGCGATGGGCGCAACCTTCAACGAGAAGAAAAACCTCATGCTCGCCACCGGCGACCTGCCGGACATCATCGAGACGGCGATACCGTCCTCCGACCTCACAAAGTACGGGCCTGACGGTACGTTTATTCCCTTGAACAAGCTCATAGAAGATTATGGTGTCAACTTCAAAAAGCTCTATGCTGAAATACCCATGCTGGAAAAGTATATCACCGCTCCGGACGGCAATATTTACAGCCTCGCACGTATCAACTCCGGTCCGTGGATGCCTACCAACGGCGTCGGTATAATAAACAAGATGTGGCTTGACAATCTTGGACTCAAGATGCCGACCACCATCGACGAATTCGAAGCCGTACTGAAGGCTTTCAAAACCGGTGACCCCAACAAAAACGGCCAGGCTGACGAGATTCCGATGACTTTCTCGATAACGAACGGCGCTTCCCCGCTGTCCGAGAACAACGGTCTCAGCTATCTGTTCTCATCCTTCGGTCTCGCCATCGGAAATTCACCCACTGAAGCATACGTGGGCGTAAAGGACGGCAAGGTATTCAACCAGGGCGCTGCGCCTGAGTTCAAGGAAGCCATAGCATGGTTTGCTAAGCTTTATAAGGAAGGCTTGGTAGATTCCGAAGGCTTCACGCTCAAGAACGCGGACTTTGTTGCAAAAATCAATGCAGAGCCAGGTATAATTGGATACAGCCAGCTTTGGGATAAAAATGACGCTGTCTCCAACCCGACAAACAACAAGGCATACCAATATATGCCGCTATTGACAGGCCCTGGCGGACGTACGCCTGTATTCTTCAAAGCAGTGCTTCCCGGAACAGTCCGTGGCTGGGGTGAAATCACCAAAGCCTGCAAGACCCCCGAAGTTGCAATGCGTTGGTTGGATTACTTCTTTGACGAAAAGAATGCTATCGAACACATCGAAGGACCTATCGGAGTCCGTGTACTTGAAAATCCCGATGGAACACTTTCCGTACGCAAGCCGCCGGAGGGCAAGAGCGTGGCAGAGGATCGTTTCTCCAACTGTAACGCAGGTATACTGGCAATGCCCGCAAGCGCATATACAAACAAGCTTAAGCTGCCTTCAACCGATGAAAAGGTCAATTTCATCAACACGTTTATGGATCAGCTGAAAGACAAGGAGCCCTTCCCGCCGGTATTCTACACCTCCGAAGAGGCCAACGAAATGAACAAGCTGCAGACAGATATCTTTAATCTGATCGAGAGCAAAGCCAGCCAGTGGATCTTAAACGGCAATATTGACGCCGAATGGGACTCGTACCTCAAGGAACTTGACAAGGCAGGGCAGGCCAAGTGGCTTTCAATAAAGCAGGCTGCTTACGACAGGTTTACAAAATAATTAGGACATTAATAAAACAATAAAGTTCAGGCAATATATCACTTAAGCTGATGGAAAGGACTGAGTTCGGTTTTGCATCGGACTCGGTCCTTACCAATAAGGGAGGCATGATCTGATGAATACCCAAATAACCATTAATGCCGGCGGTGGAAGCCATAAGATCGACAGGAACATATACGGGCATTTCGCCGAGCATTTGGGACGCTGTATATACGACGGCTTCTGGGTCGGAGAAGATTCCTCGATTCCAAATACCCGCGGGATCAGAAATGACATCGTCAAAGCTTTGAAAGACATAAAAATACCTAATCTGCGTTGGCCGGGAGGCTGCTTTGCAGATGAATATCACTGGAAAGACGGAATCGGTCCGAAGGAGAATCGGGCGAAAATAATAAACACGCATTGGGGCGGAGTCGTAGAAAACAACCATTTCGGTACCCATGAATTTTTCGACCTGTGCGAATTGCTCGGAACGGAACCGTATATATGCGGCAATTTAGGCAGCGGCACGGTTCATGAGATGCAGGAATGGGTGGAATACATGACCTTCGACGGCGAATCCCCCATGGCCAATCTGAGAAGAGCCAATGGAAGGGACAAGGCCTGGAAGCTAAAGTTTTTCGGAATAGGCAACGAAAACTGGGGCTGCGGCGGAAGAATGAGGGCGGAATATTACGCTGATGAATACAGACGTTACTCTCTCTATGTCAGGGATTATACCAGCGACCCCATATACAAAATAGCAGCCGGACCCAGAGGCGACAATTATCACTGGACCGATGTGATGATGAGGGAAGCGGGCTATTTCATGGATGGCCTTGCGCTTCATTATTACACGAGAGTCAGGGATCACAGCATTGTTATAGAAAATCCCGACGGAAACAAGATATACTTGAAGAAGCCGAATGCCGTAAGAGGCTCGGCGGTGGATTTCGATGAAAGCGAATGGTTTGCAATCATGAAGGCGGCTTATTTTACTGAGGAACTTGTAAGTAAGCATTCCGCCATCATGGATAGATATGACCCTGAAAAGAGGGTGGCACTTATAGTGGATGAGTGGGGAACCTGGTTCGATGTAGAGCCGGGAACGAACCCGGGCTTCCTATATCAGCAGAATACTCTAAGGGATGCGGTTTCTGCCGCGATCAGCCTTAATATATTCAATAACCATAGTGACCGCGTGCGCATGACGAATATAGCACAGACCATTAACGTGCTCCAGGCGCCTATTCTGACAGAAGGCGCCAAGATGGTGCTTACGCCCACCTATCACGTTTTCGATATGTTCAAAGTGCATCAGGATGCGACATATTTGCCGCTTGAAATCAAAACCAACGAATACGGGTATATGGACGAAAAACTGCCGCAGGTAAGTTCATCGGCATCTGTGGATGAAAAGGGAGTAATTCATGTGAGCCTTTGCAATATAAGCATAAACGAAGCGGCGGAAGTCAACTGCAATTTGGAAGGATTGAAGGCGGAAAGGATTTCCGGAAAAGTACTTGCGTCTTCTGCAATGAATGCGTACAATACGTTCGGGAACCCCGAACAGTTAAAGCCGATGGAATTCACAAATTGCTCTATTTGCGGAAAGGGCTTCAATGCTGTGTTGCCTCCGATGTCTGTTGTAGTGCTGGCTATAGAATAGAGGAGGGCAGGAGATGAATGGAAGCCTGCCATGCCCGGATTGTTCCGGAACGGTACGGGTACCTCCGGAAGAAGTCTCTAAAATACTCAAGATCATTATTGAAACCAGACATGTTGAGGTTGCGGATGATGTGGAGTATAAAAAGCGCATGGATATTTGCAAAGAGTGTGAGAATCTCGAGTTCGGGACAACCTGCCTTTACTGCGGTTATCTTGTTGAGATAAGGGCCAGGATTTTGGGAGAGTATTGCCCGAAACCGGGAAATAGGAAATGGTAGGATAAGTAATTCGATCCTTGCACAGGACTGTTGAGAACGATCAATAGCCCTGTGCTTGCCTTTTTATCGAGGAGGATGTATGGAGGCTCCAGACGCGTCCGTACAGGATTTTACAGTATGAATGGATAGGATAGTGTGATAGACTATGGATAAGAATCCATAATGTTTTCTGACTGTAAACCTTGAAGTGCATAATATTCCAGACAAATATCATTCCACAGTAAAGGAAGTCAGTTCAATTATGCTTGTTGAGCCGGATATTGTATGCAAAAAGTCCAAGACCTTTCTGGGCCGGAGCCTTGTATACCCGCATGCCCTGGCTTTTCTGACGCGCCTTTTGAGAAGGACAAAAATTCAGAACAGGCTGGCTGTGTCTTTTGCGGTGCTGACGCTTGTACCCGTGATGATTACCGGTATCTATGCCTATTATAAATCCAGTGAGGCCATTAAAAATAAGATCGGCACATATTCCATACAAATTACCAACCAGGTAAGTGAAAATGTTAAAAACGAGCTTATGAAGCTTGAAAATGACAGTGTGGATATCGCTTTTTCCGATCTCGTACAAAATGCTATGGCGAATTATGACAATATGAGCGAATGGGAAAAGAATGATACGGAAGCCAAGCTTCAACGTACACTGGCTAAAAGATTCTCGTTTTCCCACAGCGTTTCGGATGTTCTGGTATATACTAAAAAAGGTGACAAGATCATAGCATATGGAGATACCTATTTTAAATTCAGACTCAAGCCCGGTTATCTAAATGGGCTTATTAGAGATATTAAAGTTAAGGATGGAGTTCCTTTTTGGACTATTGAGGACAGCAATGTTGAGGAGAAAACCGACAATACCGGGTACAGGGCGAATAATTACGGGAAGGCCGGTATAATGATCGCAAGAAGCTTCAAATCATTGAATCAGGACTTTGAATTAGGATATATCTTAATAAGAATAGATCAAAAATATTTAGCCAATATCATTAAAGATATTAATATAGGAAGCGGTTCAAGCATATTCATACTGGACAACAGCGGAACAGTCATTTCCGGAAGAGGCAAGGGAATAAATGTTGCCAAGCCGTATGAAAAGCCTGAGCTTATTGAAGCACTCGTAAATAACCGAAAAAATGGAGTATACTCCTTCAATTCTACGGTAACGGGCGAGAAGAGTTTGGTAGCCTATACCTACATTCCAAGTTCTGACTGGTATGTCGTTAGCGTTATACCATTTTCGTACCTGAATGCCGAAACGATGAAAATAGGGCTATATATAGCCATCCTCGGAGTCATATCCTTCCTGTTTGCATTACTCCTGTCCTTTCTGGTGTCAAGAAGCATATCAAAACCGCTGAACAAGCTGGTTATTTCAATGAACAATGTCAAGAAGGGAAATTTCGTAGTGCGCATGGCGGATGATTCCAGAGATGAGCTTGGTGAAATGACAGTTCATTTTAACAACATGGTGGACGAAATACGATATTTGATTGAAGAGGTAAAGGAAAAGGAAAATTTGAAAAGGGGCGCCGAATTGAAGGCGCTGCAGGCACAGATAAATCCGCATTTTCTTTCAAACACGCTAAATACGGTCAGATGGCTCGCAAACATTCAGAAGGCCGAAAACATATCAAGTATCACCAAATCATTGATACAATTGCTGCAAGCCTGTATGGGAAAGGGTAGTGAACTGATAACCATCAGGGAAGAGGTTGAGTATGTAAAAGATTACCTGAATATTATGGACTATAGATATTATGACAAGTTCAAGGTACATTTTGAAATTGAAGAGAATATAATGGAGTTTAAAATTATGAGGTTCATACTCCAGCCGATCGTAGAAAATTCCATCATTCATGGGCTTGAGCCGATGAGTGGGCAGGGAATCATTGTACTGAAAGGATACAGGAGCGGAAATGAGCTTCATATTACGATCAAGGATAACGGTATCGGAATTACTCCTGACGATCTGGACAGCCTGATGAAGGACAAACCCTCCGGCAAAAAGAGCACCCTTAGCGGGATAGGCATTTGGAACGTGGATGAACGGATAAAGCACTATTTCGGGGAAAAATACGGGGTTACTATAGAAAGCGTACCAAACCTGTTCACTGCTGTAGAGATAACCATACCGGTAGTTGAGAAAGGAGAGGTGAACGATGCAGCTGAAAGTGCTGATAGTAGATGATGATGCTTTTTCGAGGACCGATTTAAAGACAATAATTGATTGGGAAAAGGCAGGATTCTATATATCGGGGGAGGCGGGCAGCGCACCTGTAGCTATACAGCTTATCGAGACAGAATTGCCGGATATCGTGATTACCGATATGCATATGCCCTCTATGAGCGGTGTTGAATTGATTGACCATATCAATAAGAACTGGCCGCAAATAAGGGTTATTGCCTTAAGTGCCTATGATGATTTCAACTATGTCAGGCAGAGTATGAAAAAAGGCGCGGTGGACTATGTGCTCAAGCATCTTCTGAACTCAACGACACTGCTCGAGATTTTGGAAACGACCCGGGAAGCTATTGAGGAATATAGAAATAAATGCAGCCAGAATGTTCTGATAACAGAGCAGCTCTCCAACAGAAAGTCCTCATTGATCAAAGAGTTTATTCAAAGACTGGTAACGGGGGATCTGACGGATAACGTTGAAATAGAAAGCTCCATTTCCACCCTTGGAATAAGTCTCGATAAAAAAAACCTTGTAGTTGCCATTGCAGAAATAGACGACTTTGCATTCATTGAAGACAAGTATTCCCCCAAGGAAATGGAGGTATTGATCAGGACTTTCCTGGAGATGACCAGGGAAATACTGAACGATTGGAATAAATCGATCATCGAGCATATGTCAAAAGGAAGGTTCGTGATTATTTTCTCTCTGGGGGACGCTTATAGTATGCTGTTCATATATAACAGCCTTTACACAGTTATCGAAAGGATAAGGTCCGGAATTAAAAAATATCTGAATGTATCAGCCTGCTTCAGCGCAAGTAAGGTTTGTCACGATATATCTAAGCTTTCACAGGCATACCGGGAAGCCGACCTAATGCTTAAGGATAAGTTTTATAAAGGGAAGAACAGTATTTTCATAGAAGACGCCGCCAAGAAAAGCAAAGATGGCTTCCTGTGTCTTGACATCAGGGATGAAAGGGACTTGACCTCGGCGTTAAGGGAACTGGATTGTGAAAAGGTAAAGCAGCTCATAGACGGTATTTTCGACAGAATACTGAATAATCGTTTGGGGAGCAAGTCAACCCAAATGATATGTGCCGAGCTTATAAATATAGTAAATAAGGTTACTAAAGAGACCGGACTGGAGATTTCACAGATATATACGAATGAAGAGATACCCTATAACATGATGCAGAAGTATGAAACCATAGTGGATATCAAGGAATGGATTATGGGGTTGTATGAAAAATTGATTTCAATATTGCGGAAGATGAAGCTCGGGGATAAATACAGTGAAATTACAAAAAAGGTGATCGAGTATGTGAACAAGAACTTTAAAAAAGATATATCCCAAAGTGAAATCGCAGAATTTTTAGGCGTAAGCAATTCATATATAAGCAGGATATTCAAGGAAGATTGCGGAATTGGTTTTGTGGAGTATCTGAACCGCATCAGGGTTGAAAATGCGAAGAACCTTATCGAGAACGGCGAGTTGAAATTCAAGGAAATCGTTGCGAAAGTGGGTTTTAATAACTATAACTACTTCTTCAGAGTATTCAAAGAGGTTGTGGGGATGACTCCTTTGGAATATGAGCAGGTTTGCAGAAAATAAGCGGCTAAGACTTATTGTTTAGAGGAGAAGCAGCAAAATGAGAAAAACCATAATTGTTCTTCTTATAGTTCCGTTGATTTTGGGTTCAGTCATAATTGGATGCAGCGGCTCCAATAGCCAGCCGGGTCTGGAAATCGGTTCTGCGACCGGAACGGAACCGGCGATGCCGGTAAAGTTGACCCTGTGGACATTCCAGGATATTCACAAACCCTTCTACCTGAAAACGGCGGAGTTGTGGAATCAGTCCAACCCTGACTCGCCAATCGATCTGTCTGTTGTTGTATATCCCAATGCGGAAATGCATAACAAACTGCTGATTGCCGTCCAATCCGGGGTGGGTGCGCCTGATATTGCGGATATCAACATTAATTATTTTTCCAATTTTCTGAAAGGCGACATTCAGCTGGTTGAATTAAACAGTATCATTGACCGGGAAAAGGATAAGTTTGTTCAATCCCGGTTCGATATCTACAGCAAAGACGGAAAAAATTACGGAATAGACTTTCACGGTGGGGCTACCGTGGTCTACTACAATAAGGATCTTATCGACAAGGCTCATGTCAATGTGGATATGATACGGACCTGGGCGGATTATGTAGAGGCGGGAAAGAAAGTAGTAACCGCTACCGGAAAGCCTATGACTGCTTTTGAGGTAACAGACCAAAGACCGTTCTGGCCCATGATTATCCAGAGAGGCTCCGATTACCTGGACAAGAACGGCAATGTCATCCTTGACAACGATATAAACATAAAGACATTACAATCCATGAAGGATATGGTTTACAAAGATAAAATAGCCATTCTCATGCCAGGCGGAACAACGGGCTCCGAGGAGTTTTTCACATTTATGAATAATGGCGGTATGGCGTCTCTTATCATGCCTATGTGGTATATGAGCAGGTTTTTGGCATATATGCCCGATTTGAAGGGGAAGGTAATGGTCCGCCCGATGCCTGTATGGGAAGACGGAGATATGAGGTCTGCCGGTATTGGCGGCTCGGGAACTGCTGTATTGAAGCAAAGCAAGGCACAGGCTGCCGCAGTGAATTTCCTTGGGTATGCGAAGCTCTCGGTTGAAAGTAACATAAGGATCTGGCAGGAGCTCAAATTCGACCCGATCAGATGGGAGGTCTGGGACTCCCCGGAACTTCAAAAGCCGGACCCGTATTTCAACAACGAAAAGGTTTTCAATATTCTGCTGGGCATGAAGGATGAGATTCCTTCCCCGAATATGGGTGATTTGAACTCTGCAGCCCAGGAACTCGTTAAATCAAATGTGATGTTCAAGGTCCTGAAGGATCGGAGCCAGACACCGGAACAGGCGCTGAAGGCGGCGGCTGACGAACTGCGCAGACAGCAGAAGAAATAGTTGAGGTTAAAACTTTTTGAGACATTCCGGTGTGAAAAGATTTTTATGGAACATTGAGCCGGGGGATAATTCAATAATAAAGGGAATGGAGGAAAATGAAAATGCCTTTGATAGATATGCCGCTTAAGGAACTTCTTAACTACAGAGGAATCAACCCGTGCCCGAAGGATCATGATGAGTACTGGGAAAACGCTAAAAGGGAATTGAGCATGACAAATCCGGAGGTCGAGCTTGTTCCTTCCGAATTCGCCGCTCCCGGAGCAGAATGCTTCCATTTATATTTTACGGGCGTCAGAGGCGCCCGGATTCATGCCAAATATTTACGTCCAAAGGACGTAAAAGAACCGCATCCGGCCGTGATAATTTTCCATGGCTATACGGGTAATTCGGGTGACTGGAGCGATAAGCTCAAGTTCGTCAATATGGGATTCTCGGTAGCAGCCTTGGATTGCCGCGGCCAGGGAGGATTATCTCAGGATGTGGGCGGGACTATCGGTAATACATATAAAGGCCATATCATCAGGGGACTGGATGACAAGCCCGAGAACATGCTCTTCAGACATATTTTCCTGGATACCGCGCAGATTGCTGCCATTGTTATGGATATGCCGGAGGTGGACGAAAATAGGGTCGGCGCGCTCGGGGGATCACAGGGCGGCGCATTGACACTTGCCTGTGCCAGCCTGGAACCCAGGATAAAACGACTGGCTCCCGCATTCCCTTTCCTTTGCGATTACAAGCGGGTTTGGGAGATGGATCTGGCGAAGGATGCATATGAGGAAATCAGGACATATTTCAGGCAGTTTGACCCGCTTCACCTGCGTGAGGAGGAAATATTCACCAAACTCGGCTATATCGACCTCCAATACCTCACGGAGAGGATAAAAGGCGAGGTTCTGATGGGTGTGGGCCTCATGGATACGGTATGTCCCCCGTCAACCCAATTTGCTGCTTACAACAGGATTCTCTCACCCAAGCAGCTTGCGGTTTATCCCGATTTCGGACATGAGTGGCTGCCTGGCTTCGATGACAAGACATATATGTTTATGGCCGGGCTTTAATCGGTTATCAAATCTATGCAATGAGCTTTGCAAGTGTATATCCCCTATTGGCCAAAGGCAAAGCTATTTATACAATACTTCGGGATAAATAAAAGAGATGGCATTGAAAGGTTTGTATCAATGCCATCTTTCTATGTCGTCGCCGTATTTTGAAGCAGCTATTACTTCATTTCCTCCACGCGTACTTTCGTTATTTGTACCGTGGCAGTTGAACCTCTGTGTCCGAGATTGAACTCGAGTCTTCCGTTCGGGTCGTCCTTGTCTTTCATTTCAAATTCATAAGTGTAGGTCTTCCACTTTTTCGAGATGGATAGAGTCGTATCCGGGAGATAGCGTATCCAGTTATTGTCCGGGGCAGATACGCAAACTATGATATCCCTTGTTTCATCAGCGCGCGCGTCAAAAACAACTCTGTATTTCTTGCCCTTAAGCATGGGAAGGTTGGGTTGTACAAGCTGTACGGAATAATCAACGACGCCTTCTTTTTTCGTGGTGATCGTCAGCATTCCGTCCTTGATTTCAGCAGTACCTTCTCCGCTTTGGAACAAAAGGAATTTCCAGTCGTTATCGTCCGTCAGATCCTCTGCTTCGGAAAAATTACCGTTATGTATATAGTTTCCGTCTTCAAGAGGCTCGGCGAACATTTTTTTCGGCTTCTGAACATTCATGTCGTACGCCGGCTTGCGGTACACCCTTACATAATCGATCTTAAATTCCGCATTGTCGAAGTTGGTCGTCGCGTCGGGATTACCCGGCCAGGTGCCGCCTACCGCAAGATTGAGCTGCACGAAAAACGGCTGATTGAACGGGGCGGGATAGGGCTTTTCATCCTCTCCGTTTACCGCGGTAAACCAATCGTTCACGGTTTTATACAAGTTGCCGTCAATGTAAAATCTCATTTCTCCCGGTTCCCACTCAACTGAGAACTCGTGGAAATCGCTTGCGAAGGTGCCGTCGGTCAGCACATAGGTGCCCTGCTGCTGAGCGTGCGGTTCCCCGTAATGTATGGTTCCGTACGCAGTATCAGTCTGGTTTCCAAGCACCTCCAGGATGTCGATTTCACCGCATTTCGGCCACTGCCCGTAACGGCCTTCGTCCTGCGGCATCATCCATATGGCCGGCCAAAGGCCCTTTCCCTCGGGGACCTTTGCTCGGACTACAACCTTGCCGTATGTGAAATCCTTTTTGTCCTTTGTAGTAATCTTTCCCGAGGTGTAATAGTCCTTTCCGCCGGCATCCAAAGTTTTAAAAGCTTTAATTACAAGCTGTCCGTCTTTTACAAAAACGTTTTTATCAGAGGTCGTATACTCCTGCAGTTCATTATTCGTCCAGCCGGGCTGGTGCGGTTCGTAGTTCCAGGTGTTCATATCGAGGTTACTTCCGTCGAATTCGTCATTCCATAGCAAAGTATATCCGTCTAACTGGGGAATAGCCGAAGGAGAAGCGGTAGCAGTCGTAGAAGCAGGAGCAGCCGTAGAATCGGGAGTAGCCGAGGCTGCCGTAGTAGCCGGGGTCGCCGAATTTTCCACCGGTACGGTAACTTCATCATTAGCCTGCCCGGCAGTATTGCCGCAGGCTGTTACACTTCCCAGCAACAAGACCACCGAAACAAATAAGCATAGGCTTTTCTTAATGCTCATAATAAAATCCTCCCTTTCACTAATGAATTAAAGTAGCTTTATTAACTTATCCAGGATCCCGTGGTAATGTCCGTCCGTTATTCCGAAGTCCTTGCCCTTGTATGTCCATACCGCTCGCGATATGCCATGTTCCTCAAAAACGGCATTCATATCTGAAAACCAGTTCAACGTTGACGTAAGACCGGTTTTGTCGATTACTCCGTATTCGCCGCAATAGATGGCGGCATTGCGTTCATCCGCCGCTTTAATCGCATCTGCGAATGCGGCCCGTATAAAGCTTTTATCAACTTTGTCAGTGCATATGGTATTGTAAAATTCGCGGCACATGGGCGGAAGATGCCTCTCCGTCTCGCTCACAACAGTGTCGAAATCGTTTGGATATTCCATAGAGTAATCCGATGGCATTTTATCCACCCAATATGCCGACTGATGAGTAAAAATCAGCGGTTCATAATAATGAAAGGTATATACGACATTTTCATCGTATGGGACATCAAGCCTTCTTATCCAAAGCACACTGTTGTTTCTTACACCGCCTACCAGTATCTTTGTAACCGGAGCATATTTTCGTATTACTGCGATTGTACGTTTTACGATGTCATTCCATACATCCGCTACATTAATGTCCACCACTTCATTCAAAAGTTCGAACGAAAGCCTGCCGGCATATCTTCCGTAGCGTCTTGCAAATTCCTCCCACAACGCAATAAAACTGTCCTGAAGCCTCGGATTTCTGAAAAAATCGTCCGCTTTTTCATCATCGAAAGAAAACCCGGCTGTTTTGTGCAGGTCCAGAATCATGTTCAGATTATAGTATTCGCACCATTCGAGGCATCGGTCAATATATTGGAAGCCGTCATTGTTTAAGCTTCCATCCGCTGATCTGACAAGCTCATGGTCAACAGGAAGCCGTACGTGGTCAAGTCCCCATTCTGAAATCTGTCTTATATCGCTTTCAGTTATGAATAAGGCATAATGCTCCCGGCTATGATTGCACTGTGAAAGCCAGCCGCCGAGATTTATCCCCTTTTTGTACCCTGTAAATTCCTTCATATGAATACCCTCCCATGCAACTTTACAGTATCATTTTCATATCGGCGAATATACCGTTTTGGTTGCTTTTTTATCGAAATAATGACATGATATGGATATGGAGATATAAGGGGGTGTGCCGTCTTGGAGGCGGATAAGGAAGTAAGCTACAGAGAATATATACTGCGTGAAAACCATGACTTTCACGCTCCGTTCGGTCCGGAATTTGCCTTTTATGTCGCTGTGAAAAATGGAGAACTGGACAAGGTTACACAGCTGTGCAAGGATGAGTTTTCAAACAAAACCGGCTTCGGAAAGCTATCCGACAACCCGCTGCAGAATATGAAATACCATTTTGTCGTTACGGCAGCCCTTATTGCACGATACTGCATTGAAGGCGGGATGGAGCATGAGGCGGCGTACAGCTTAAGTGACGTGTATATCCAGAAGGCCGACAAGTGTGCTTCCATCACGCAGATATCCCAGCTGCATGCAGCAATGTCGATGGATTATGCGAAAAGGATGAAGAATCTTCAGAAAGTCCGTGTTTTTTCAAAACAGATAGTGAAATGTATTGAATACATTTACGATAATCTTCACAAAAGAATCCTGATTTCGGAGCTTGCGCAATATACCGGGCTTAATCAAAGTTATCTGTCAAGATTGTTCAGATATGAAACAGGCGTTACCGTCACCGAGTATATTCAAATTAGAAAAATAGAAACCGCAAAAAACATGCTGAAATATTCCGGCTACCTTCCGTCTCAAATAGCAACAATACTTGCTTTTCCGAATCAGAGCTACTTTATTGAAATCTTTAAGAAAAGAGTCGGTATGACGCCGAAGAAATATCAGAATATGTGTTTCAGAGAAATTGGAATAGCTGCCGGAGCATATACATACATCGACGTATAGTGCAGCCCAAAGTTATAATCAATACTCTATCAGCCAATTTATTGTTGTATCTTGGAATAGATTTATACGTTATTTTAGTCCTTTTTAGCGGAATAATATATTAATAGAGCATGTATCTCAGAAGTAAACACTACAGCAGGAGGGGATTAAATGAATCAAACTATAGAAACCATTCTCAAGAGAAAAGGAACAATGAGTTACTCCGCAGAACAGATCAGAGATGAGGATCTGAACTTGATATTGGAGGCAGGTATTTCCGCACCTACCGCCAGAAATAATCAAAACAGGCATTTTACGGCGGTCCAAAATAAGGAGATTCTTCAGCAAATTGATAGTGAAACGTTTAAATTAATGCCTTCGGTCCCGCCGGGTTATCATCCTCTGTATCAGGCTCCAACTGTAATTGTCGTAACAGCACCGGCGGATTATTTTTATGCCGATCAGGACTGCGCTATTGCTGTTGAAAACATGTCAATCGCAGCGACCTCATTGGGTCTCGGCTCGCGCTACCTCCTTTCCCCAATCCATTTTTTTGAACATGAAACAGGTTCCAGAATAAAAAAAGAAATCGGCATTCCGGAAGGACATCGAACTATCGCCTGTTTGATTATGGGCTACGATGCAAACCCCAATCGGGAACCAACGGCTAGAAATAAGAATGTTGTCAACTATGTAAAATAATTAGCTAAAATAAAATCTGCAGTAAATCAGATAACTACTGCAAAAACGACGAATTCACCACTTGTGGCACTTATCCGCAGACAGCGGAAGCTGCGGACAGGATGCCTGCAAGTGGTAACGTCAGTATACCGTATTATAAGTCAGGGGTGAAGAAAGGATAGTCCTTGACCTTCTCATAGGATTGCGCTAATAAGGCCATATCATCGTCAGATAAAGGGTTCCTCAAGCATTCATCTATATTTTCGACAACAAATGAGAAATCCTCGAAATTTCCAGGCGGTATCAATGTGTCGACGCCGAGCGAAAGAGCATATTTCATTGCGGCAATGCGGAGTTCCCTGTTTTCACGGTCTATCGGTTTGCACCAGGATTTCGGGAACGGCGAGTTTTTGCCCTCGTCCGGGCTTATCCAGCGGCGTTCTATCAATTGCTTCATTCCCAGGAGGCCCATTCCTTTTTCCTTTGCGGCTTTGGCCAATTGTTTTCCCATGCCGTACCCTATGCCCATATGCCAGTTCAATGGAAACAGAACTGTGTCAAAATCGAAGAGGGATATCGCTTTCAATGCAGCCGCTTCGCTATGGCATGTAATCCCCAATTTACGGACCAGGCCTTGTTCTTTTGCTTTCACCATCATTTCCATTGTACCGCCGGCGCCGAATACCTGATCCACCTCTTCTACGCTTGACAGCCCGTGCAGCTGATAAACGTCGAAGTAGTCTGTATGCAGCAGCCTGAAAGATTCTTCGAACTCTTTTCTGGCATCCGCACCCATTCTGCGATTCGTTTTGCAGGCAAGATATATGTCTTTGCGGTAGGGCAGAAGCGAATTTCCCAGTTTTTCCTGGGCATCGCCATATGTAGGGGCAACATCAAAATAATTGATGCCACGATCGATCGCCCAGGCCATATATCTATCCGAGGCATCCTGACCGTCCTGCATGGAAATAATACCGCCATATGTCACAGGTGTTATCTCAAAGCTTGTATTACCGAGTTTTCTTTTAATCATAATATCTGTCAGCTCCATTGTTGGATTTAATTGAAATCAAATGCGCCGATTGTCTATCGGAGCTTGATTATTCTGCCATTACTAATTATACCATTCAAAATATGCCATTGTCATTCACATCTGTCTGAATTTATTCTGTGCTTTCAGTCCAAAAATATAAATGATATTATTTATGTTGTTACCATGGATTGAATATGGGTTCCATTGCGGCGTAACAATCGACGAAATGAAAGGATGACGGATAAAATGGCGATGCTCAAGGACTTCAAGAAATACGCTGGAAACTCTTTCCTCTACGGGGTATGTTACTATCCCGAGCATTGGGATGATTCCATGTGGGACGACGATTTCCGCAGGATGCGTGAGATGGGAATGAACGTTGTCCGTATGGGAGAATCAGCCTGGAATATATGGGAACCCGAGGAGGGCATTTTCTCCTTCGAGTTGTTCGATAAAGCAATTTCGTTATGTGAGAGGCATGGCTTGAAGGTTATCCTCGGCACTCCTACATACGCGCCTCCCGCGTGGCTAACTTCCCGTTATCCAGAGGTACTGCGCACCGATTTTTACGGAAATGTCATGCAGCACGGCTCGCGTAGGCATTATAATTACACAAGCCCAATATATATCGAGCGTTGCAAAAGGATAGTCACCGCTTTGGCAGAGCATTATCAAAACAATGGGACGGTTATAGGGTGGCAGATCGATAACGAATTGAACTGCCACATGGACGTAAGCTTTTCCGAAAGCGATAACACAGCATTCCGCAATTGGTGCATGGAGAAATATAAAACGCTTGAGGCTTTAAACAATGCCTGGGGAACCGCCTTCTGGGCGCAGACCTATACCGCGTGGGATCAGGTAAGCCTGCCCCGGCCGACCCCGACTTACCACAATCCGTCGCATCTGCTTGATTTTTATCGTTTTACATCCGATATGACAATCCGCTTTGCCAAAATGCAGTATGATATTCTGAAAAAGCATTTCCCCGACAGGTTTATCACACATAACGGCATTTTCGAAAATATAGACAATTACAGGCTTACCGAAGAAAGCCTGGATTTCATGTCCTATGATTCCTACCCCGGATTCCCGGTAATGCTGCGAAAAGACGCGCCTGCCTGGTTCAGGGAACGTATATGCAGCCACAAACTCAGCCGGGTAAGGGGCTATTCCTCCAAATTCATTGTGCTGGAGCAGCAGTCCGGACCGGGAGGCCAATCCGGAGCGGCGCTTAATGAAAAAATCAGTGATTATCTGCATTATACGCCGAAACCGGGCCAGATGAGTCTGTGGGCCTGGCAGTCAATAGCACATGGGGCGGACGGCCTGTTGTTTTTCCGCTGGAGAACGTGCCCGTTCGGTTCTGAAATGTTATGGCATGGCTTGAACCATTACGGGAATCAACCCAACTGGAGATTGGACGAAGCAAAAAAGCTCGGGAACGATATCTCCAAAATCGGCAGGGTTCTCCTCAGCAGTTCCTGTGAGGCTTCGGCGGCGATAGTTTACGATTATGACAATACCAGCAACTGTCGTATCGACGGCTATGTCGGCGGAGATGAATGGAAAGCCGAAGAATTTCTGTATCAGGCATTGAATGAAAGCCATATACCGACCGATGTCATATCATTTCAATCGCTTAACGATTTGGACGGCATATCAAAATACAAGGTGCTTTTCTTACCCAATGCGCAGCTGCTGGATTATAACGATGTAAAGCTTCTAAAAGCCTATGCGGAACAGGGAGGCATCCTTATATTCGGACCTAGAAGCGGTTACAGGGATAGGAGAAACCAGTGTCATATGCTTCCTTTCCCAGGCGTCATCAGGGAATTGGCCGGGATTGAAGTCACAGATTTTACAATGGCGGATATAGACAACCCCGTATCGATCAGATTCGAAGCTACTGATAAGACCGCAACGGCCTCGGTATTCAACGAGGTTTTGGAGATCAAAAATCCAGAAGGCAGGATTCTGGCGACATACCTTTCCGACTACTACGCGGGAAAAACAGCCGCGGCAAGCGTGCCGGCGGGTAAAGGGCAAGTCGTTTACTTCGGGACCTTTCCCACTGTCGAAAACATGAGTCTGCTGCTTGAAAGCCTTGATATCAGTGACCCGGTTCTGCCTTTTGCCGATGTCCCCAGGGAAATTGAAGCCGTTGTCAGAAAATATGGTGAAAGCCGTATCCATATATTCCTGAATTATACCGACAGCAGTGTCGAACTGAATTTTAAAAAGACAGCCAGGGACCTGCTTACGGGCGAAGAGTACTATGGTATTATACAAATAAAGCCATACGGCGTTATTATCGCTCAATGAATATAAGGAGGTTTCAGCGCCGGTTTGGGCGGTCAGCCTATGAGTTGACTGCCTGCGTCAGCTCGGCCATTTCCGGTAGTTTTTGCTCTGAAAGCGGGAAGGCTGGAGGAAGTCATGAAATTGCTTTCCGGAGACAAATCGGCGCTTAAGCATATTGCTGACAGACGAAAAGCTTTCGAAAAATATAAAGCACTGCCTCCGCTGCCGTCCGGCAATGCTGCCGCGCGACTCAAGACAGGAGACAGAGTACTTGTCGACGGTGGTCAAGGAGTTGTGAATATCCTGGATTGAACGACCTATCGATAATAATTGAATTTTTGAGTCGCTGCTTGAATTTTTAAGAACAGGGCAATAAAATGGTGGTAAATAGTCCTTTGATAAAGCATGCAGACGACAGTTTAATTGCAGCATTAGGTTCTAAATGGAGGCCGGAGATAAATGTTAATTGTTTATGAATCGAAAACGGGTTTCACAAAGAGGTATGCGGATATGCTCGCAAGCAAGACGGGACTGAAGGCTTTGCGGGCTAAAGATCTTTCAAAGGTTAACCACGACGAGGAAATCATATTTCTCGGCTGGATGAAAGTGGGGAAGATACAGGGACTTGATAAACTGCGGAATTATAACGTCAAAGCGGTTTGCGGGTCGGGTACGGGGCGAACCGCCGAGCCCGGTACCGAAGAAGTTATCGCGAGGAATAAGCTCGAAGGCATACCGTTTTTTTATATGCGCGGCGGATGTTTCCCTCTGAAAGAGTTAAAGGGTATGGATAAAATCCTGCTGTCCATGTTTGTAAAGCTGCTTAAAAAACGTAAGGACAAAGATGAAAAAACAGAAGAATCGATCGCTATCATTGAAAACGGTTTTGACGGCGTAAAAGAGGAAAATCTCGGGCCTGTTCTGGAATGGCTGAACGAAAGGTAAAGGAGGACTGTATATGAAAAATGTGGTGATAACCGGAAGTACGAGGGGTATTGGTTTCTCTATGGCAATAGAGTTTTTGCGAGCCGGCCGCAACGTTACGCTATCCGGCAGGGGTGAAGCTCTGGCGGAGGAAGTTCAAACTGTACTGGCGCCCTTTAAAGGGAAATACACCTATGTCCAATGCAACGTCCAGGAAAAAGCAAGCCTGCAGAACCTGTGGGACGCTTCTGTGGAAAGTTGGGGCAGTGTAGATGTATGGATCAATAACGCGGGGCAGAATACGCAGCACATGTTCGCATGGGAAACAGGCGAAGCTTATACTGAAAACGTTATAAAGACCAATATTACAGGCATGGTATACGGTTCGCAAATTGCTGCGGCGGGAATGTTAAAGCAAGGACACGGAGCGATATACAGCATGGAGGGTTTGGGCTCCGACGACATGATACAGGTTAAGACAATACTGTATGGAACCACCAAGCATGCGCTAAGATACTTTATGAAAGGGCTCGCCAGGGAACTGGAAGGCACGGGAATAATAGCGGGAAGGTTATCTCCAGGCATGATGCTGACGGATTTTATCACAAAAACGCCCGATGGCGAACAGTCCGAGGTTATCTCCGATGAGAAGTTTAGAAAGATATTCAATATTTTGGCCGACAAACCTGAAACAGTCGCAAAATTCTTCATACCAAGAATACTCCGCAACACCCGAAACGACGTTCTGATTACCTGGCTGACAAACAGAAAGGCCGCATGGCGTTTTATTACGGCAGGCTCCCGCAAAGACAGGCTGATTTAAACGCTTCGGCTTAATGGCCACGATAATGTTTCACAATATTAAAAAAGTGGTATTATATCTCAAGATTCCTTATATGCTTATATTGACTGCCAATATCCCGGATGCTATTATGAGACATGATATGAACAATGTTCATATAAAGGATGTGATTAAATGCCCAAAATTATTGAGAACGTCAGGGAAATTATAATCGAGAACGGAAAGCAGATGCTGCTAGAGGGTAATTACCACGAATTCAACTTGAGAAACCTTGCGATGAAATGCGGTCTGGGATTAGGCACATTTTACAACTATTTTTCCAGTAAGGAAGACTTGGCGTTCCGGATTTTTATGAATGACTGGGATAAGACATTGAGCCTTGTCGATGATTTGAAGCATCAGAGTATAGCATTCAAGGATAAGCTCTTTCTAATCTACCAATCGCTTGAAAAGTTCCTTGGACAGTATATGAAGGTCTTTCGGGAATTAGCCGGTGATGAGGTTAAACACTGTCCGGTCGATTATTATGAGGAAATCGGCAGGAGACTGGGGGAGCTGATCGATGTCGAGATGACGACGGGCGGCATTGAGGCGGAAGTTACATCTGATAAACTGTCACATTTTATACTGGTCAACATGTTTGACTGTATCAAAAATGGATATATGAGCTTTGAGGAATTGTTCGTATGCATGAGACTTTGATGGAGGGGCGACTCATATGGGGGATGTAATAAAAACAAAAAAAGTCAATTTTGGAATGGTTATCGTACTATATCTGTTCGGTATATTTATGGGTGCTATTGACACCGGTATTGTCACACCGGCGAGAACTATCATACAGAACGGTCTTGGTGTGGATGAAAAGACCGGAATATGGATGATAACCATCTATACGCTTGCATATGCGGCAAGTATTCCTGTAATGGGAAAGCTTGCAGATAAGTACGGAAGGAAGTATGTTTACCTTACGAGCATTTTTCTCTTCGGTCTGGGTTCGCTGTTCTGCGGTCTGTCGCAGGATTTCGGCAGCTTCGGACTTCTCATGGCTGCCCGCGCTGTGCAGGCAATAGGCGGCGGAGGGATTATGCCGGTAGCCACTGCAGAATTCGGAACCAGCTTCCCGGTTCAAAAGCGGGGAATGGCGCTTGGCCTTGTCGGAGGTGTCTACGGCATCGCAAATATTTTTGGGTCTTCGGCGGGAAGCGCAATACTGGATATTTTTGGGAAAGACAATTGGCAATATATTTTCTACGTTAATATTCCCATCTCGCTTTTCGTTGTAATTGCCGGAATAATTTTTCTTCCGAATACCGTGGCGAATGACGTAAAGAAGATCGACAAGCTCGGAATCCTGCTTGTGGTAACAATGGTATTATCGCTGCTCTACGGTTTGAGAAACATAGACTTTTTCGATTTCATAAATACTTTACAAAGTGTAAAGGTTTATCCTTACCTGATTGTTTTCATAGTATTGCTTCCGTTGTTTATCCTTGCTGAGAGAAAAGCTGAGGATCCTGTTGTAAACCTTCATTATTTTACTGAAAGCAGAATAGTAATAACGCTTATCGTAGGTTTTATTTCAGGAGTTGTCCTGATGGGGATGATTTTTGTACCACAGTTTGCGGAAAACTCTTTGAAAGTACCTACAGGAAACGGAGGCTATTTCGTCATCATTCTCGGCGTGTTTACCGGTATATCGGCGCCTCTATCGGGGCGGCTTGTCGATAAGTTCAGTGCGAAAAAAGTCCTGATGATGGGCTTCGCGATAGTTCTGGCAGGCTCTCTCTTTCTTGTTTTTGTGGCAACCGAGCACCAGGGGATGTTGGAGGTAATAGCAAGCCTTCTGCTTATTGGCCTGGGCTTGGGCTTCACCATGGGTGCTCCGCTTAATTACATGATGCTGGAGAATACAAAAAAGGAAGAATCCAATTCAGCGCTTGCTACGCTCTCCCTTATCAGATCCATTGGAACAACGATTGCCCCCGCCATAATGGTAGGGTTCCTGGCACACGCGGGAGGCGCCGTTCAAGACAATATAACAGGCGTATTGCCATCGGAGGTTGATGCCCCGAAGCTGCCGTATGTCCAGGAATTGACCGAAAAGCTGAATAAGCTGAAAGCGGACCCGAATATGAAGGATAAGCTTTTAGAGGTTGAAATTCCTGATTTATCCTCGAAAATCAAGTTTGACATGAAAGGCAACGGGGATTACAAAATGCCGGATGATCTGGCTGAACTGATGAAGACATCCGATGTTACCAATATTACTGATAGAGTTAAAATTCTTGCTTCAAAAATGTTTGCAGAAATTTCTCCCGATCTCATTTCTAAAATAAGCAGTGGTGTGCAAAAGGGTATAGACGGTATGCAATCAGGACTGCCTGAAATGGAAAAGAACGTCGGGGATTTGCAGAAGGGCTATGATGGCTTGGGAGAAGCGATAAAAGGAATGAAGGATGGAGCCGCAGGACTTGAACAAGCTATAGGCCGGATGAACGGCGCCATTTTGCAGCAGAAGGCCGCGCTGACTCAAATGAACAAGCTATATGAACAGATGAATGCCATGACCAAGGCCCGTGGAGCGGCAACGACAGGGATGCCCGGCGCAGGAGCGGGTCACCCGGGAATGCCAGGCGCAGGAGCGGCAACGACAGGGATGCCCGGCGCAGGAGCGGCAACAACAGGGATGCCGGGCGCAGGAGCGGCTCAACCAGGGATGCCGGGCGCAGGAGCGGTTCAACCGGGGATGCCCGGCGCAGGAGCGGCTCAACCAGGGATGCCCGGTTCATCAACCTCCGATGCATCACCTGATATAAGTATCGTTGATATGATTCCTGCGCAGGTGAAAGCCAATATTCCCGCATCAGTGCTTGAGCAGCTGAAGAATGTCAAGTCGCTTGCCGATCTCAAAATCAAAATCGGTGAGCTGTCCAAGGCTATAACTGAACTTGGCAGCAAGGTAAAGGACTTGCAGAAGCAGCGGGAAAATTTACTTGCAAATATTAAAGAGACTGAAGGCAAGCAGCAACAAATGCTTGCGGCAATAGAGGCGATTAAGAGCGCGCAGTCGGATATTAAAGATACGGTTGGTAAAATGACTTTGTTGAAGGAAGCGGTACCTCAAGCATTTGATGAGTCCGGGAAGAATTATCTTAAAGAAATCGACAGTTTGTCTCCCAAGATAGAAAGCGTCTTCCAGAGGACGCTGAACATTGGCTTCAAACAGGTGTATTTGACCGCGGCGATCGCTTCTATTATAGCATTGCTAACGCTGGTGTTTTATAGAAGAAGAAAAGCCATGGAACTATAAAACTCGAAAACTTGTGATAGAACTACGGAAAAGTAAATAATAAATCAGACGGAGGGTGTACTGCTCAGGCATCAAATCTATGCAATGAGCCCCCTCCCGTACCCTAAAACAACTCCAATAAATGGAGTTGTTTGCGTTGTCAGGGGATAAGCTGATTGATGAGTTGGCAAAAGGCAAATCTACTGATACAATATTACGGGATAAATAAAGGAATAGCCTTGTGCGTTCGTGTAGATCCGAGGAAATAGTATATTGACATGAGTATCGGGAGAGGGTCAATTTCAAATGAAAAATATTTTATTAAAACACAAATTACTGCGCACGCTTGTTGAACTGCGCGGCAATCCACGTGCCTGTGTCTATACCGAGCCTATGTGGGGCCTTTCCATGAACCTGTGCCTGCCATACGCAACAGTATATATGCTTACTTTCGGCATGGGTGATGTACAGGTTGGGATTGTCACTTCAATTTATATGTTTTCCCAGATGATCTTTGCATTTTTATCAGGCGTTATCATCGATAAAATGGGGCGCAGGAAGAGTACCGCGGTATTCGATTTTCTGGCCTGGAGTATTCCCTGCCTTATATGGGCATTCAGCCAGGGCTTTTGGTTCTTTGTCGTAGCCGCGTTGCTTAACGGTATGATGAAAATAACCACGGTATCATGGGATTGTCTGCTGGTAGAGGATGCTCCGAAGGATAAAATAACCCATATTTATTCCTGGGTAATAATCGCAGGTAATCTCTCGGCACTGTTTGCACCAATATCATCAGTCCTTGTCGCAAAGCTGACTATGGCGCCCGCCATACGGATACTCTATATCAATGCTTTTATTGTAATGACCGCAAAAATATTGATCCTCTATAAATTTTCAACTGAAACCGGTACCGGGAAAATAAGGCGCGAGGCGTCCCGCAACATTTCATGGAGTGAGATGCTGTCCGGATATAAAAGTGCGTTGCGCAAGATAATCGCATCTCAAGGTACGATATTTGCTATAATCATCAGTATCCTGGTAGAGATTGTAGCTATGCTTGGGATGACCTTCTGGCAGATAATTGCTTCCAGGCGCATCGGTATCCCGGATACATTATTACCTATTTTCCCGATGGCCCGGAGCATACTTTCCATTGTCCTTTTCTTCACCGTTATCGCGCATATAAAGCAAACAAAGCTGAAATGGCCGCTGTATGGAGGCTTCTTAAGCTCCATAGCCGGATATATATTGTTGATCTCGATTACAGGCACCGGTGTGCTGGGATATGTAATATTAGCGGTCTCTTTAGTGTTTGATGCGCTGGCCGGAGCTATTTTAGGCACGCTCAGAGAATCCCTGGTCGCTATTCATGTCGATCCTGCGGAGCGCTCTGGAATAATGGCCTTGCTCCAGACGACAGTTATGCTTGTGAGCGTACCGTTCGGATACATAGGCGGTTTGCTTAGTGATATCTCAAGGATATTACCCTTTGTGCTTAGTATAGTGTTGTCGTTGCTGGGCGTCCTGGCAACTGCCTTATTCTATCGCCGAACCTCCATAAACTATGATAAAGATGATGTGTATGGGAGTTTATAACATGTAATTATACTAAAAGCTTTCGCAATTCCTCAGAGGGAAATAAATGAAGCTCCTTCCACAGATTTTCCTTATACTTATTATATGTGATCATGGCAGAGGTGGTATCTCCTAACCGCAGTAGCGTGGTAATCAACCTGATGACAATCTCCTCGTCGAACTGATCGTGGAGTAAAAGCTTACGCATACTGTCGCAGGCTTTGTCGTATTGTTCCTGTCTTATATATTCATCAGTCAGGATTTTCTGAATATATTTATACTCGTTCTCCAACCAAATACTATATTTGAAAGCCCATTCATAAATTCTGTCTTCGAAATATGAGGCGGCATAAAGATCTGCTGCCTCCTCCAGTGCGGAATAGTCGACAGGAGAAAGCTTACCCGATTTAACTTTTGACAGGAATCTGTGCATATCACAATCCAGACGATCTATATCGAGCAGGTAACTATCCCTGTCTCTCAGGATAATATCTGCAAAGCCTTCTTTCTCAAGAGCCTTACGAAGATAGGTACAGGTTACTCGAAAATAATTGGAGGCTTTTTCCGGGTCGGTATCAGGCCATAGTTTATTGATGAGCTGTTCCTTTGAAGCAGCCAAACCGTTGTATTGAATCAGCAGGGCGAACAGTTCCTCCGTTTTGGAGGTCCTGAAACGGATACGCGAGGATTTGTCCTGATTGGTACAGCACATAAAGGAGCCGAAGCATTGTACATACAGTTTTTTGCCTGGTGTAATGCCCGGTTTATGCTTGTTCCGTAAATCAAGCTGATCGAATAATTCCGTCATATCGCTGATTGCAATTGGCTTTAGCAGGTAATCATAAGCATGTACGTGAAGTGCGTCAAGTGCGTACTGATCATGTGCTGTGACGAATACAATGTCAATGAAGGGATTGAATTCCCTGAGCATACCGGCAAGCCTGAGTCCTTGTATTTTCGGCATATCGATGTCGAGAAAAGCGATATCCGGTTTGTTTTTCATGCAATACTCAATCGCCTCCTCCGGATTTGTAAACGGCATCAAAGCGGAGACGCGCGGCTCTTTGGCCAATAAACGATTAAAGCGTTCCAGCGCTTTTATTTCATCGTCAACTGCTATTATATGATACATATCACAAGTCCCCTAACGCGTTATCTCAAATTGTATCGCAGTACCGACCCCGACTGTGCTGCGGATGTTAAGTCCTTTTCCATAAAGCCGGATAAGCCGGGTATGGATATTATAAAGCCCAATGCTCTTTAAATTGGCGGGCTTTGTCAACAGTCCGGGTAAATGTTCTTTGTCAATACCCGCACCATTATCTTCAACAGAGCATAATATGGCAGTTCCATGTTTTACAATGCCCAATTTTATCAGTCCGGCTGCGTCCTTATTACGTATGCCATGCTTGATCGCATTTTCAACAAGAGGCTGAAGTACCATTGGAGGAACAGCGCAGTCAAGTAATGTCTCATCAACATGAAATTCGACTTGGATATTCCCGAATCTTGCTTTTTCAATATGGCAATAGGCAGATACCAATTCAAGTTCTTTCCTCAAAGAAATGGTCTCGACCAGATTTTCAAAGCTTAAGGTTCCTCTCAGATATTTGGATAAATACAAGATAAGCTGTTCCGCCTCTTCAGGATCGGACTGACAGCACTGCGCAATTGTATTGAGCGTGTTATACAGAAAATGAGGCTTAATCTGAGCATTCAGGAATGCTGTTTCGGTATCCTCGATTTTGTGTAAGGAACGCTGCAGATTGGAGGACAGAAGTTCGATACTGTGAGCGGCATTCATATAGCGCTTTCCAAGAAGAAAGAAGTTCACAGAAACAAACAGAACCATACTGTAAGGCAGACAGTAAAAAATATCAATTATCCTCAGGTATTGCAGGATATTGAAGAAGGATCCGACTGCTAAAACTACCACACCCGAGACGTAATATAGAGCTTCCGGCCTTTGTTTAATCGTAACCCGGATCGATATATAGACTCCGTACAGGCAGACCAACGCAATACTGAACAGATAGGGAATAAACAACTGAAGATAATTGTAGGGCTTGCATACAAAAACTATCACAGTATATAAAAGATTGGTAACGACAATTATCCCGACAGCAATATTGGAAGTATCCTCACTGTAAAGAGCCTGGGTATAAAGTGTTACCGAAATAACACATAACGGTATGGTTAGGGTTACCAGCCTGGAGCCGACTGAAAAGGGTAGGTCCGGAAACAGCAACATAATCAGGGCCTCGTTGAAAAACATCGTCCATATTCCTACGGACAGGCATAGGATGCTGAAATAAAGCGTTTCAGTACCTTTCTTGCGCAGAAGGAAAACCACTAAGTGATACAATCCAGCCAAAATGCAGATCCCAATCAAGAAGAAATCAAGTGCAAACCGGATATACTGCCTGGTGTGAATGTCGGAGGGACTACCCAGCAGAATGCTTTCACCGATGCCGGAATAGAGATGCAGGCTGTTTTTAATCTGAAGAGTAATTACCAATGAAGTACCAGCTGCATAAAAATCATAAGTTTTCGGGCAAAGGAAAGCCGGTTCTCTATTTTCTTCAGACAGGTTGCTGCCGATTAACTCATCATTCACCCACAGCTTGTATTCGGTATAAATATCGGGGGCGGAAATTGCGAGTACCTGCCCGTGTCTATCCAGCTTAACGGATAAACGATAGGTAGCGTAACCCTTCGGGGAAAGCTGAGGCCCGCTATAGCCTGTCCAGTAACCGGGGATTTGATAGCAGCCGGTCAGAGAAGCTTCAGAAAGGTTTTTGCCGGGAGATACTAACTGCTGCCAGTAAAATTCCCATTTCCCGTCAAGGCTCACAATGCCGTCTTTACTGAAATCCCAATCTGTTAAATCGAGGACTCCGTTGTATGCCTGCCGCTTTGAGTATGCCGTCTGACAACCGGAAAGGAGCAACAAAGGAAGAAGTATAATTAAAAGAATGAATTTTTTATGCTCCATAAACTACGCTGTCCTCTTATAGATTACTGAAACATTGACAAATATCATTACCATTATTTATATTATAACATTCTATAAAATATAGTTGAACATGAAATGACTTTTTCCGATATAAAACGGCATGAATTATACCTTTGTTAATTCATGGTTAACAGGTATATGGTATTAAGTTAATATAACTATGATCCAAGGCTTCATACCCGCATTTGCGGGCCGGAGAAAACAACAGGTTTATGGAATAAACACGAAAGAGAGATAAAATATGAAAAAACAGTTGAGCTTATTGATCGTTATTGCAGTGCTTTTCAGTGTGCTTCCATCAGTCACTCCGGTTGCACAGGCAGCTTCCGACGGTTTAGGCACAATCAACGAGTATACCATTCCGACAGGCAACAGTATAATGATAAACATTGTGGCCGGCCCGGACGGCGCACTGTGGTTCACCGAGATGAATGGCAACAAAATCGGCAGGATTACCACGGACGGTACGGTAACCGAATATCCCGTTCCGACCGGTAACAGTGTACCGGGGAGCATCGTGACAGGCCCGGACGGCGCATTGTGGTTCAACGAAATAAATGGCAACAAAATCGGCAGGATTACCACGGACGGCACGGTAACAGAATACCCTGTCCCGACCGGCAGCAGCCGGCCAAATGGCATAGCGGCAGGCCCGGACGGCGCACTGTGGTTTACCGAATACAATGGCAATAACATCGTAAGGATTTCGACGACCGGTGCAGCCGCCGAGTATTCCATCCCGTCCCCTTCGAGCGGGGCGGTTGACATCACAGTGGGCCCTGATGGCGCCATATGGTTTGCTGAAAACCTTACCAGTAAAATCGGCAGGGTCACCATGGACGGTACAGTCACTGAATATCCCATTCCGACAGGCAGCAGTGGGCCGAGAAACTTAGTGGCCGGCCCGGACGGCGCCATGTGGTTTAGCGAATTCGACGGTAACAAAATCGGCAGGATCACTGAGGACGGAACGATCAACGAGTATCCCATTCCGACCTCCAGCAGTTTGCCGGCGAACATCGTGGTCGGCCCGGATGGCGCACTATGGTTCATCGAAATGAATGGCAACAAAATCGGCAGGGTTGCCACGGACGGCACGGTCACCGAGTATTCCGTCCCGACCGGAAATTGCGGGCTAAACAGCATAGTGGCCGGCCCGGACGGCGCTCTGTGGTTTATTGAACGACAAGGCAACAAAATCGGCAGGATAACTACGGACGGTACAATCACCGAGTATCCCATACCGACCGGCAACAGCGCATCAATTAACATAGTAGCAGGCCCGGATGGCGCCCTGTGGTTCACCGAGTCGAATGTTGATAAAATCGGCAGGATAACGGCCACAACCGGCGCCGGAGGATCCGATGCGCAGACGGTTGAGAACGCCAAGGCGCTGCTGACTCCAACGGCGTTGAACCCTGTGGAGGGTGTCGACACAAATATAGCTACAAAGGCGCAGGCAGTAGTTGATGCATCATACGACTGGGTTACAGTGACGCTGGACTCCTCCTCAAACACTCAGATAGCGGCTTCCGGAGGGGCAATTACATACGGCAACACTATAGTTACAGGCGATGTGACCTTTCATTTAGCTAAAAATTCGGCGACCGCTACAAAAACAGTATCGATTACAGTACCCGCACGTTCTGGTGAGACTCCGGGCGCCGTCGATACGGGCATCATTACCGAATATTCCGTTCCGACCGGCAGCAGTCCTGTAGACATCGTGGCGGGACCGGACGGCGCCATGTGGTTCACTGAAATGGGAACTGGAAAAATCGGCAGGATCACTACAGACGGTGAATTTCAAGAGTATGCTGTCAGCGCCGGCCCGTATATTATAGTAACAGGCCCTGACGGCGCCATGTGGTTTACCGAGCCGGACGAAAGTAAAATCGGCAGGATCACAATGGACGGTACTATTACCGAGTATACGATCCCGGGCAACGCCTACTTCATTTCACCCGGTCCAAACGACGAACTGTGGTTTACCGAACCGGAGGCCGGTAAAATCGGCAGGATCACAACAAACGGCACCGTCTCCGAGTATCCCGTACCGGCATATGAGGGCGCCATGACTGGTATAGCAGCCGGCTCTGATGGCGCAATGTGGTTCGCTAATGAGAATAATAGCGTCATCGGCAGGATTACTATGAGTGGTGTAGTAACATTGTTTTCACTTCCCTCTGACGAAGGCAGCACCCTCGACTTAACGGCAGGCCCGGATGGTGCCATGTGGTTCACCGAACCGGAAGCGGATAGAATCGGCAGGATCGCAATGAATGGCATAATCAGGGAATATTCCTGCAACAGCGGCAGTTCTCCTTCTTTGATAACGGCCGGCCCTGATAATGCCATGTGGTTCACCGAACCGGAAGCGGATAAAATCGGCAGGATCACGATGGATGGCACAATTACCGAGTTTTCCACTACGACCGGCAGTTACCCGACGGGGATTGCCTACGGCCCGGATGGAAACATGTGGTTTACTGAAGGGGGAGCAAATAAAATAGGCAAGCTATCAGCGACCTCATTGGTCGCAGCCGGTATCACCTCGATAACATCACCGGAGGCCGGTTCCACCAGCCTGACCATGCCAACGGTGCCGGACGGCTACGCCATAGCTATTGCTACATCCAGCAACACCGATGTCATTGCCGCCGACGGCACGATTGCTCCTCCGGCTACAGCTACCACAGTGAACCTGACCTTTATCGTGACAAATACAACCAATCACTCGACCGCCTTAACTGTCAGTATTCCTGTAACGGTTCCGGCAGGCAGTAGCGGAAACAGCAGCGCGACACTGGCAAGTGTGGCGGGAAAGACGGACAGTACACCTGGAACACAGAACGGAGCGGATGCCGCTGACGCGATCACGTGGGAAGTAAGTGTGGATAACTCAAAGTCGGCTTTGTCTTTAAGCGACATTACGGCGGCAGAGAATGCAAATGTGAAGTTATATTCCAATCCCGGCTTCACTGCAGAGATCACGGGAAGCAATACTCTTCCCCTGACAGCGGGCGGTACAACGACGGCTTACATAAAAGTAACGTCAGAAAACGGCGAGACGGTCAAATACTATGCCGTGGCAATCACCAGGGTAGTAAAGCTTAATGCTCCAACCGGACTTGTGTGGGATAGCGCGGTGAAGGGAAAAGCGATATGGGGAGCCGTAAGCAATGCGGCCAGCTATACGGTGCAGCTGTATAAGGACGGGTTGGCTGCCGGGAGCGCGGTAACAGGAATCACCAATACAAATTATGACTTCTCCGCAAGGATAACGGAATCGGGCGTATATACCTTTACGGTAATAGCGGCAGGAAACGGCGCGGCATACGACGACAGTGAGTCTACGACGGTAAATTCGGCTTTGTCTGTTTACGCGGTTAATTTCAAAAGAAATTACAACGGCTCGGATACGACAGTCTATCAGAAGCAGATCGTATTTGACGGCGGCAGGGCGGCCATGCCGGAACAGCCTGCAAGAAGCGGCTATACCTTCGGAGGCTGGTATACGGAGGCCGCCTGCACCAACGCATGGAATTTTAAAAACAATCCGGTAATTGAAAACACTATTCTCTATGCAAAGTGGACAGCTAAAGCCGTTGCGACCTATAACGTAAAGTATGACGGAAACGGCGCGACTTCAGGTAGTGTGCCGGTAGACTCCAACGATTATGTCTCAGGCGCGTCGGCAAAAGTGAAAGCGAATACGGGAAGCCTCGCCAAGGCAGGGCATACCTTTGGCGGATGGAGAAACGGCGGTACAACCTATACGGCCGGGCAGACCATCACCATTTCGGGGGATGTTACCCTGACTGCCGTTTGGATGGAAGCGCCGGCTAACGTAACCTATACGGTGACATATAATAATAACTATCCAGGCGGTGGAAGGTATACTTCACAGACGGGTATCACGCCGGGCTCGACGCTGACGGCCCCTTCAGCTCCAAGCCGCAGCGGTTATACGTTCATGGGGTGGTATAAAGACACTGCTTGCGTAAACGCATGGAAATTCGACATAGATGTCGTCAGTGCCGACACGAACCTGTATGCCAGGTGGGAATCGGACACGTACACCGTAAGCGGCACGGTTGTGGACGATGCGACAGTGCC
The DNA here is from genome assembly GCA_023412915.1 of Bacillota bacterium. Lineage (GTDB taxonomy): Bacteria > Bacillota > Clostridia > Acetivibrionales > DTU013 > JAEYOM01. The sequence goes on along the minus strand of JAEZRE010000017.1, from coordinate 9,674 downwards.
TGCCTCCGTCGGCGGCGCGTCCGTAAAAGTTGTTCAGGGAAATATTCAGTTCGGAACGACCGCAATCACGGATGGAAGCGGCAGCTTCACCGTGGCAGGCATTCCGGACGGCACCTATAACCTGATCGTTACCAAAGACAGCCAGGAGGTTACGGTATGCATTACAGTCAGCAACAGTGATTACACCTACGCGGGTTCTATTATACTGCCAAAAGGCAATAGGAATTCCAAGCTGGATGTAGTAGGCTCGGAAACGCCCAATGTCGTAGTGGATAATTTGAATAATGTGTTCAATGATTCATCAATTTATGATTCCTCCGATGAAACAAACGTGGCAGGCGGAGGTACGGTGGAAATCAAGCTGACAGTACAGAAAAACGACTATTCGGCGAACAAGGCTACAGTGGAAGCAGCCATGAGCTCCGGCGGATACACCGCGGGGATTGTACTCGATATCGATATGACAAAGACATCAACGTCGGGCAGCGGTGTAACTGAGGAGACGCCTGTCACTGCAACAAACAACCTTATCAAGATAATCATACCGCTTCCTGCAGCACTTCAGGGCAAAGCCGGCTACGCAATATACCGCGCCCATGATTATGGCAGCGGTGTTGTGGTTGATACGATCACGACCACTGCTAACGCAAACGAGGAATACATTGAAATAAACGGCGACAAGACCCAGGTCACGGCATATTTGAAATACTTCAGCACTTATGCCGTCGCATATGCCAACGGCAATACACCTCAATCTCCACCCTCGCCGGACTCAAGCGCGAGCTCCGTACCGAGCTTTGCGATTACCTCTGAGGCCGGCCCGGGCGGCAGCATTAGTCCCAGCGGCAGCACTACCGTATTCAAAGGCGCAGACAAAGAATATACCATTAAGGCTGATAAAGGTTATCTCATTTCTGATGTACTGATAGACGGAAAAAGTGTCGGCGCGGTTGCAAGCTATACCTTCACAAATGTAAATTCAGCACACACTATAAAAGCGGTATTTGCTAAGGTCGAAGGATTGCCATACTATGCCGACGGCAGGGGAGGCAACATATTTATCGGCTTTGCCGCGAATATCGGAGGCGAGATGAAATATATCGCACCCAAAAACAAAGCAATATTATTCAAAGAAAACCCGAAAACCTTTAAGGATATTTCCGGGCATTGGGCAAAAGCTTATATCGATTTCGTTACAGAACGGGAACTTTTCCTTGGAACCGTCAACAATGCTTTCTCACCCGATACCGGAATGACGCGTGCTATGTTTGTCGCCGTTCTTGGGCGGCTGTATGAGAGGTCATACGGGAAGATCACAACGACGGATACCGGGAATAAATTTACCGATGTCGACTATGATGAATATTATGGAGAATATGTGGCTTGGGCGGTCGAAAACAGCATAATTGAAGGTGTCTGTAAAGATGGGTTTGAACCGGATCGAAAGATAAGCCGTGAGGAAATGGCTGTGATGCTTTACCGCTTTGCCAAATTTTTAGACCTTCCAGTCACAGCTTTGGACGGGTCTCAATTAAGCTATCCCGACGCTTCGGCTATTTCGGCATGGGCGACAGATGCGGCAAGGTACTGCCGGCAAACTGGAATTATTTCGGGACGCGACGGCGGCAAATTCGTTCCGAAGGGAGTGGCAACAAGAGCCGAGGTTGCGGTTATCCTTCAAAGGTTTATTGAGAATGCGGTAAATAATTTTACCGGTAGGAATTAACAGTAAAATTGTAATAAAAGTGCAAGCATATGCCGCCCCTGAAGAACACCGGCAATTGGGCTTCTTTGGGGGCGGTATCTATTTCCAGGAGCGTTCAGGAGTAGAGCGATACAATGGGGTATAAGTTTACCACAGCACCTATTGACTTTAAGTCAACGGGTGCTATAATAAACTTATGCATTGACTTGTAGTCAATAATTTATTATTCGAGGTGATTAAACTGGCCAGAAGAATTGATGATTCCGGGTTTGTCAAAGAGTATGACATTAAGGAGCACAGATTTATGACAATGGAAGAGGAAAAACGTCAGCGTGTGATCGATACGGCATTGAAGGAATTTTGCAAAGGTTATATGGCAGCGAATACGGATGTTATCGTAAAAGAAGCGGGAATATCGAAAGGGCTGCTATTTCATTATTTCGGTTCAAAGAGGGGACTTTTTCTGTTTCTCATGAAATACGCCCTGGTTATTGTTACTACAGAGTATGAAAAGGTCATTTCTGATAAATATGATTTTCTTGAAAATATGAGGCTTGTATCAAAACTGAAAGCGGATATGGCTTTTCGATACCCGCTTATATTCGGGTTTACGGTGAAGGCATTTTCTTCAATTAAAGAAGTTTTTCCGGAAGGGCTGCCGGGAGACTTGCTGAATTTGTCATATATGGGGATGCAGCAAATCTGTCAGAGATCGAATAATGACCAATCGCTATTCAAGGAAGGCGTTGACAGCGAAAAGGCGCAAAAAATCATTTTATGGACGTCAAATGGCTTGATTGACAGCTTATTCAGGTATGGCGACGACATCGATGCCTACAAGACGCATTATGACGAAATGGCAAAAGAACTTGATGAGTATATGCTAATGCTTCGCAAAATCCTGTATCGATAAAAAGGGGAATCAATATGTTTGTTGAGGTTAAAAACTTAAAGAAAAGCTATACGGCAGGTGTGGTTAAGACCGAAGTCCTGAAAGAAATCGGGATGAAACTTGATAAGGGAGAAATCGGGGTTATCCTTGGGCCGTCCGGCTCGGGAAAATCCACGCTGATGAATATTCTCGGAGGCATTGACCGCAGCGACAGCGGACAGGTTTGCGTTGACGGGGTTGAGATCAATAATTTGAGCGATAACAGGCTAACCGATTATCGGCGCGGAGATATCGGTTTCATTTTCCAGTTCTATAACCTGGTTCCTAACCTTACCGTAGGCGAAAACATAGAAGTGGTTTCCAATATAAGCAAATCGCCTCTGAACACAGATGAAGTTTTAACGGCGGTGGGAATGAAAGATAAAAAGCACCGCTTCCCAAGGGAGCTTTCCGGTGGTGAGCAGCAGCGGGTATCCATTGCCAGGGCAATCGTCAAGAACCCGAAGCTGCTGCTTTGTGACGAGCCGACCGGCGCGTTGGATTTTCAGACCTCCCGCAGTATTCTCAAACTCCTTCAAGAGGTGAATAAAAAATATGGGACCACCATTCTGATGATCACTCACAACGCCGCCATTGCCGCTATGGCAAACCGGGTATTCAAGCTCAGGAGCGGTGAAATCGTGGAAGAATCGGTGAATGAGAGAATTGTTTCTGCGGAAAGGATTGAATGGTGATGGTAATCAATAAGCGAATCAAACGTGTTTTTTTGGAGAACAAGTCGCAATATACCGGCGCCGTATTACTGATCATGTTAAGCTGCTTTCTGTTTACGAACCTGGTTTTGGTAAGCAATAATTTGACGCGGCTGATGAATGTATATGAAAAAAACTACGTACAGGAAGACGCTTCCTTTACTACAGACAAAAGCATGGATAACTTATCTGAGTTGGAGTCGGCTTCCGATGCGATCATAGAAGAAGGTAAAAGCTTTGATTATGCGCTTCCTGAGGGGAGTACGCTTCGAGTTTTCACTAAGAACGATAAAATCAATATCCCTGCTATTATCGAAGGCAACGAATTGAAAGGAAGCGGAGAGATCCTGCTTAATCCCGCTTTTGCCGCTGCCGGGAATTATAACGTCGGCGATGTGGTGACCATATTGGATAAACAGTTTACAATCGTTGGTTTTATGGCGCTGCCGAATTATATTTATCCGCTGAAAATGGAAACGGATCTTCTGTATTCGCCAAAGGACTTCGGAATTGCAGTTATAGGTAAGAACGATTTTACTGCACTTGGGAAGGGAAGCAGTTTCTACGCGGTAAAATTCAACCATTCTGATGAGAACGACCGCGCTCGGTCTATGAAATTCACAGAACTGCTGAAAAGCCATGGCATTGACATCACACAGTGGACAGATATCGGTGTGAATATCAGGGTTAGCGGAGCTGACGCAAAGTTTGGCTCAGCCAGTCTTATGGGCAAGGCAATGCCAACAGCGTTCTTTTTGCTGACCGCTATTTTGCTAGGCAATGTTATCGGTAGGATGATCAAGCGCGAATCGGTGATTGCAGGAGCTTTATATGCTTTAGGTTATAAAAGAAGGGAACTCTATGCCCATTATTTGAAATTCCCGATTGCAGTCGCTGCAATTGGAGGCGTCCTTGGAACTGTCCTTGGACTGTTTACCGTACGTCCGATGATGTCGGTTTATTTTACTCTGTTCGACATACCCATGACCGGAATCAATTTTAGTCCGGCTGTGATCATCCTGAGTCTCCTCCTTCCTGTTCTTTTCCTTGGGTTTAGTGGGTTCCTTGTAATCCGTAAAGAACTTAAGCATTCGCCTGCCGAGCTGATGAAAGGGAATAAAGATAAGAGCAAGGTAAATTTTCTGGAGAGTAGGTTTAAGCTTGAAAAGCTCAAATTCGCTTTGAAATTCAAAATCCGGGAACAGTTCCGGAGCCTGTCCAGACTAGTACTGCTGCTCGTCGGCTGCTCGGTTGCGACATTGCTTCTGCTTTTCGGTTTTTTCCTGAAAAGTGGTATGGATTATTTTCTTAAAATTGAAGTGGAGAAGGCACAAAATTACCGGTACGAATACGTATTTGACAGCCCGCGAACCAAGCCGGCGCCGGCTGACGCCGAGCCTTTCGCGGTATCGAAATTTCTCCTCCCGGGTAATGACAATAAAGTTTTTCATGTTGCCGGTTACCTGCCGGACTCCAACATATCTACGATTACAGATGAATCCGGCGCCAGGCTCCGCATAGATAAGATAATTATCACGAAGCCGATTGCTGAAAAGCTGGGTGCTAAACCCGGGGATACGATCACCATTGTCCGCAAATCGGATTATCAGGAGTTTTCTCTGACGGTTGGCAGCATCGCAGACTCCTTGAACATGACTATTATGATGCCGATTGCAGAGTATAACGAGATGTTCGGGATGCCTGAAGGAAGCTATAACGAGCTGTTCAGCAATGAACTTCTGGATATTCCGGAAAACGAGCAGTATAAAGTATATTCGATAGAGGATAAGATATCTGCGATACAAAGCCTTATGGCTCCTCTGGCGGCAATGGTCGTTTTCATTGCGGCGATAGCTTTTATCATCGGGATGATCATCATCTATGTTGTAACCTCTATGATTGTGGAAGAAAACAAGAGCACGATTTCACTGATGAAGATTTTCGGGTATAGAAAAAAGGAGGTCAATTCGTTGATTTTAAACAGCTCAACGATTGTCGTTGTGGTGGGGTATATCCTCGGCTTACTTCTTACTTTTGCATCAGTGAGAGGATTGCTGAAAGCACTTGAAGACAGCCTCTCTTTTGCAATGCCCGTGACGATTGCTCCGCTTTACGTCGTCTTCGGATTTATCGTTGTTATGCTTTCCTATGAGTTGTCCAAACTGTTTTGCAAGAAAAAGGCAAATGCAGTTCCTATGAGTGAAGCCTTAAAAGCAGGAACCGAATAGTAATTTTTATAACAGCGATTGCCTGTGACCGCGTTGGTCTGAATGAAATAACGGATGTCTTTGACGCTATCGCAGAGGAAGTCTTCACTGATATGACGGCGGCTTTAAAAGCAAAAGAAGGGGCATAATTCCGATATTGACAACAGCTGATTTATGTTATATTTTAATAATAGACCGATTGACGGTTTATTATTAAAATAAGGAGAGACGTTTATGAGTAAAACAGTAGCAGAAATACTAATTCTTATTCCATCAGTACTTTATACTGGGTATTTGTTATTTATTGCCGGCGTAGTTCAGAGCATTATGAATAAACTGGATGAAGCCACATTCCAACGTTTTCTTAATCTGCTGGAAAAAAACGCAACAAGATCTCCATATGCAATAATTGTAGGGAGTCTTACCTTTATCGGCATGTTCCCGTACTTTATATTCTATGGTTTTAACAATTGGTGGTATACAGGCGGCCTTATTGTATTTATAATAGCATCTATAGTAAGTAAGGGTCTTAACCTTCCGATTTATAAAAGGGTTTCTTCCCTTAATAGTAGTGATACAGCCCTTTTGAATGTGGAACGCCGTAAACTGCAGAGTTCCAACAAGGTTCGTGCTGTGGTTCAGTTTATATCCATGGTACTAATGACAATTGGGCTTATTTACGGACTTTGATAAAGGCGGTATTAAATGATAATATATAGAGAGACCATCTATTGGTCTCTCTATACTATGGAGTGAATATGGCACGTATTGTTAATGAAAAAGAACATAACATAAAACGAAACCAAATCCTGGATTGTGCATTAACCCTGATTAATTCCAAGGGATATGTACAGATGACTATTGAGGATATTTTAGCCAGTCTTCAAATCTCAAGAGGAGCACTTTACCACTACTTTAATTCGAAACAAGCAATTCTTGAAGCTATTGTAGACCGAATGGGGGAACAAGCTGAGCAAACAATTCTCCCCATCGTGCAAGATCAGAACCAGTCAGCCCTCCAAAAATTTCACAATTATTTCGAGGCTTCCGTCCGTTGGAAAAACATGCAGAGGGAGTCTGTTATTAATGTTATGCGTATGTGGTACGTCGATGAAAACATTCTAGTCCGTCATAAATTAACCTCGGAGACAATGAGGCGTACGCCAAAGCTTATCGAGCCGATAATACGTCAAGGCATAGAAGAGAAAGTCTTCACAACAAGCTTCCCTGAGCAGGCTGCCGAAATAATCGTAGGAATCACATTAAGTCTGGCAGATTCCATCTTTAAGTTGATATTTCCTAATGAATATCCGCAAGCCGGCTTTGAAAAATTCGAGTTAATTCTGGATGCTTTTACTGATGCTATCGAACGTATCCTCGGGGCTCCTCCAGGTTCACTCAAATTCTTTGAAAAAGAAACCTTTAGAGGATGGTTCGATATTACGGCGCCGGAATCTACAAATAATAAATAGTTAAAAGATTTATAATGAACTGGAAATTTTATTTTTTATGTCAAGTTATATTAGGCGAGCTTTTCATCAGAATCATTTTTGCCGGATTATTGAAGAGCCAGACAATAGGACTATTGATATTGAAGTCTTATAATGGAACATAACAGGCATAAAATCGAGGGAAAGCTCGGGTCTCTTACTGCGGAGTATGTACATGTGCTATCATAAAGATTGATAAGTTTTGTAGATCAGGCTGATTTATCGCCAAGGGCATCCCAGCGGGGTACGGCGTCTTTTTTGCCAACTCAAGGCACGTTGAGGTAATAATCCTGTTGCAACGCTTGTAACGCTCTCCTATATGAAATAGTCTTTCAGGAGCAATACTGCTTTCGCTCTGTCGTTTATCTGGATTTCGGCTCTCGCAGATATTTTTCTATAAAGAACTGGATTTTTATCTGGAGGAGGTAGAAGCGATATTATGCTCCTCCGTTTTTAATCTGTTAATAACAATTTCAAGCGCAAATATAAGCAATGATACTGGAGTGTTTACTGGATTGAATGCTCTTGAAGGCTGAAAATATAGCGGCACGGTAATTTTATTTGGACGAAGGTGCAAGATCAAATTGGAGTACAAGACAACTTGAAAGGCAGATCAAAAGCTATTTTATCATAGACTGAATTATGGTAAAATAAGCTTGCTGTACGAGCTGTGAAACAGCGAGCGAAATCTCAAAGTTTCCACCTGGAGGAAGAATTCTGAATCCATTTGTAAGTTGTTAATATAGTCCGATGCCCTTCATACGCAGTCGGCAACATGGAACAAATCGTATTGTTGAGATTTGCAACACTCTTCAGGGGTCTGAGAGCCTGGGGAGTCTGATGATAAATATATTAACGGAACAGCTGAGGTCCTATTTTGTGCTGAAATCTTTCCATGTGCTTTAACCAACGATCAAGACTAGTTTATTCTATGGGTGAAGAATATTTCATGAAAGCCATATGCCCTAATAGGGCACGTGCGGTTTTGTGTGATGACTAAAGATGAAAACTGGAGGAGTAAAATATGATTCTTACCTTACATCCGAAAAGATTTTTAGCTGTGTTTGTACTATTTGCAATGATGATAAGTGTGCTAACGGTTCCGACATTGCAGGTGAGTGCGGAAACAATATCGGGAATATTAACTTTTTCCGGTAGCGGAAAGGTTAACATTGGGCAAATAGCAAATGATGGAGTAGCGGTAAACGAAATTACATGTACAGATATCTCAGGAATTCAGCTAGACATTTTCAACACAAATGAAACTGTCTACTCTCAAAATCCGGAAGTAACCGGAAGTCTTTTGTACATGGATGAATGGTATTCGGCTACTACTATTGGCGGAATTTTTCCATTAACTCCTACAACGGGTGTTGAAGACGGTGGGAACCCTCCCGAAATTCTTGTAATCAAGAGTCATGATGGTAATGAATTTAGCTTCTTATCCATCTATTTGTCAGATACTTTGGGGAACGAAAGCTTTGTGAAGTTTGAAGGATTCAGAGATGGGAAAAGCACAGGTCATGTTATTTTGACTAGTTATGGTGGGGATCCTGTTCCAACCTATACTTCGGCTAATGGACTGGATCCAAAAATTTTTCAAAACGTAGACGAAATCAGAATGACGAACCAGGTTGGCGGAGATCGGGCTTATGGTAACTATGGAGGTATCAATAATATTGTAATCGGCGATCCTGTTGTTATAAGCAGCGATGCAACACTGAAAGCAAGCTCGACGGTAAAGGGACAGGCTGTGAGTCTGGGAACGCCAAACGCATCATTAGGCTCGGAAACAGCGGGTGCGGTGACGATTACAACAACGCAGGCATCGAATACGAGCAATACGGAAGGCTTTATTACTTTATTTGACAAAACTGAGAGTCACGCAACTGTGAAAGTTGTAAAGTATGCGTCCGGAGCTCCAACGGGAAATTTTGAAAGTGATGCGGCGTATGCAAACCAGGCAATTTCAGATGGTGACTTCTTTGTTATTAAAGTAACGGCACAGGATGAGACAACAGTGATGTATTATCGTGTTAACGTTACAGTTACCGTGGAAGGGGCATATACGGCGGAGGCAGGCGCCGACGCCCCGGCTCCTGTTGTTGGCGTGGACGACGAGATCACATTAACGGTAAAGAACAGCCTTGGCAATACCGACACAGACTTCAACGGAGCTAAGAACGTTACGATAAAAGGCGTGGAAGCAGCGCCGGACGGTACATACGGAAGCTTCAACGGGACAGCCCTCGATGCAAGCGCAGCCGGAGGAGGACAAGTAATTTCCGTACCCTTCACCAATGGTGTGGCGAAAGCGAACCTCAAGCTGAACAAGGCGCAAATACAAACCATCGGCTTCAGTATTGCGACGGTGATTACGCCGGCAACAAATACCCTGATTATCACGCCGCTACACGGTACAGCCGTATCGATGGCTGTGACTCAGGACGTCTCCGCTCCTGCAAGCAATGGGGGAACCTTTGCGCAGCAGCCGAAAATCACCATAAAGGACGCCTATGGAAATACCTGCACAAGTGACTACACAACGGTTGTGACAGCGGATAAGGAAGACGCGGGCGCATGGACTCTGACCGGAACAAAGACAGTGACGGCAAGTGCCGGAGTTGC
>JAEZRE010000021.1 GCA_023412915.1 Bacillota bacterium | reverse complement strand
ATTTTGTCACACCTCTGTTTTTCGATTTGTTCGCAACCTTCTACCTCATATTCTCCATCAGCAACCCTTACGTTACCTGGAGGGGCATCCGGTATGAAGTCAAGAAGGGCGGCTATATCGAAGAAGTCGATTATGAAGGCGAAGATCTCAATGAAGAGGAAGTAAAGGTATAGTATCGGGACATAGGCATGGAAATCCGGAATGGAAACCCGGTATGGAAGCCAGACATGGAAAACCGACATGGAAAACCGACGTGGAAAACCGGCGGCAGGTAAAGGCTGATAAAGCGAGTAAGCTGATAAATCCGGCGGCCGGGTAATAATATAACTCAGTGAAAAAAAGGAACTCTGAAAATCAGAGTTCCTTTCTGTATATTCTGTAGGTTTTGTAGTGCCGGGCGCCCGTACCCTCGATATCCGCCCTCATCCTGTGATTGGTTTCTCCTATGGTCGAAGCTTCTCCGGCCGTGAACCCCTTTTCCAGAGCATTGTTGAAGGCGGTGTAGTAAAGCGCGTAGGACACGCCCTTGCTCCTGAATTCCGGTACGACGAACATAACGAACATTCGCGCCGTTTTGATCCTGCGCTTATACCATAGATATTTCAAAGCGCCGAGAGGCGTAATCCTTCCGTTCAGATGGATAAGGACTTCGTTATAATCGGGCAGAGCGATGCCGAAGCCTATCGCTTCGTCACCATGACGCGCTATTGGTATTATTTCAGGTGCGGCGAGAGGTACGAGCCTTTTGGCCATATCACGGACCTCTTCCAGAGACGGGGGCACAAGATCCGGCCATTCATCCGGCATCGCCTTGTCCATTACCTGCTTAATCGCCTTGACTTCGTTCTCCAGATCCTTCAGGTTAAGAGTGTCAACCCTGAAATCGTAGCGCTTCTGGGCGTATTCTAGAACCTTGCCGGGATCCTTCTGAAACGTCGTTTCCTTTTCTATAGCATAGGCAAAAACGTCGTAATCCTTGGTAAATCCAAAACGCTCGACAAGCTCTACATAGTAGGAGGGATTGTAGGAATTCATCAATACCGGAGGCTTGTCGAAGCAGTCCACCAGCATCCCCTTGTTTTCGTCGCCGTCGGTGCCTGTGACTGCGCAGGGACCGCAGATGAAATCAGCGCCGTTGCGTTTTGCCCAACCGGCTGCGGCGTCGAGGAGCGCGCCTGCCGTTTCGTCGTCGTTTATGGTTTCGAACATGGAAAAGAAGGCCATATTCATTTTCTTTTTCTCGTTGAGGTTCGTATCTATGCCTGCGTAGATCCTTCCGACGGGCTTTCCGTCCACGCGCGCGAGGAAAAGCTGGTGTACGATTTTCTTCAGCGCCGGATTTTTCACCGGATCCAGTGACGCCTTGATCTCGCTCAGAAGCGGCGGCACCCAGTTCTTATCGTTTTTGTATATTTTCCAGGGGAGTTTCAGGAACTCCTTCATGTCTGCTTTGGATTCGACGGGTCTTATGTCTGGCTTCATCTGCCATCCTCCTAGTCACCTGCGATATACCGGTATATCAATATTGCTTTAGCGTCAAAAGGGGACATTCCTTGCACAACACCTTGAAGGTGTGTCCCCTATCATTATAACATCAAGACTTTTTGCCCGCAATTAAGGTATATTGACTGTAGTTAAAAAAGCTGATAATGTAGATTTAGTGTATTTTAATATTTTACAGTATTAAAGTGTGAATATCCTGATAATGGAAATATTGTCCGGATATTTTCACAGCGCACCGGGGAGTGGATCGTATGAATTCGAAAATACAGGATCAATCGACAGACGGTTTGTTCGAGGCAATATTGCTTTTAGAAAACCCGGAAGAGTGTTATAATTTCTTCGAGGATATCTGCACCGTGTCCGAAATAAAAGCGATGGCCCAGAGACTGGAAGTGGCAAAGATGCTGAAAGCAGGGTATACTTATATGGATATCAGCGAAAAAACCGGCGCCAGCACAGCCACCATCAGCAGAGTCAACCGATGCCTGAATTATGGTGAGGACGGTTACAAGCTGGTGCTTGAAAGGCTTGAAAAGAAGGGAAGATAAGTTTGCTCAGGAGTCTACTGATAGGCTTTCTGATTTTTTCGGCGCTTACTTCAAAAGGCGCCGAGGCTCAGATTGTCAATGTCAATTTAAATATATCGGCAGACATGCTGTTGGAGCTTTTCAACAGCGTAACGTCCCAGACAGCCAGGAACGCGGAGCTTTCGTCCGCGCCGGCAGACAGGGCATTACTCTCTTACGCCCTTTCAAACGGTAAGGCAATACTTCCTTTACGGGCAATATCTTCAAAAAACAACCTTTTCACATGGTATGATCCCATAGATAAATCAATCTTCAGAACAGCTTTTTCCAAGCTCTGCTCCGCTCAGATAGCATACTGCCGAAGCGGTGTGTTTTCGCATGTTTCGGGTCTGTCGCCTCCATATTCCAGGGATACTATACTCTAGCATTAACAATCTGCCGGGGGTCTTTGCTCCGGGCAATTAACAATTTATGGAGGACGTTTAGCGCCAAGGGCGCGAATTTCATTTAAAACGTCCAACTGGAGGTAATTATGTTTAAATCAGTTATTGAAAAAGTCATTGGTTCCTATAGCAACAGGGAGCTTAAGAGAATTATACCCATTGTGGATGAAATAGAGAGCCTGGAGCCTGAAATAAAGGCCTTGACAGATGAACAGCTGAAGGCCAAAACGCCTGAACTGAAAAAGAGGCTCGAAGAGGGCGAAACGTTGGACGATATACTGCCCGAAGCTTTTGCAGTCGTAAGGGAAGCGTCCGTAAGGGTGCTCGGAATGAAACATTTCCGCGTTCAGCTGATAGGCGGAATAGTACTCCACCAGGGACGCATATCGGAAATGAAAACAGGTGAAGGAAAAACCCTCGTTGCTACGCTTCCGGTGTATCTTAACGCGCTCGCAGGCAAGGGAGTGCACGTCGTAACCGTGAATGACTACCTGGCCCGCCGCGACAGTGAATGGATGGGCAAGATATACAACTTCCTCGGCCTTACCGTCGGACTGATAGTACACGATCTTGACAACGACGAGAGAAGAAAGGCCTACAATTGTGATATCACGTACGGTACCAACAATGAACTGGGTTTCGACTTCCTCAGAGATAACATGGTCATATACAAGAGCGATATGGTGCAGCGCGAGCTGAATTACGCCATAGTCGACGAAGTCGACAGCATCCTCATAGATGAAGCCAGGACGCCGCTCATAATTTCCGGTGCCGGAGACAAATCGACCGATTTGTACAAAAAGGCCGACGTATTTGCAAAACGCCTCAAGGTTAAGGTTTATGCCGAGACCGACGACAAACAGGGCGACGAGGAAGTAGACGCGGACTATATAGTGGATGAGAAGGCGCATTCGGCAGCTCTTACAGCCAGAGGCGTAACAAAGGCCGAGCAGTTCTTCGGAGTCGAAAACCTTTCAGACCCCGACAATATGACGCTTTCCCACCATATTAACCAGGCGCTGAAGGCTCACGGACTGATGAAAAAAGACAGGGAATACGTTGTAAAAGACGGAGAGATCATAATCGTCGACGAATTCACCGGCCGTCTGATGTACGGCAGAAGATACAGCGAAGGCCTGCACCAGGCTATTGAAGCCAAGGAAAACGTCAAGGTCGAAAGAGAGAGCAAAACGCTCGCCACCATTACGTTCCAGAATTACTTCAGGATGTATGAGAAGCTGGCGGGCATGACCGGTACGGCGCTGACGGAGGAACAGGAATTCCAGACCATATACAAGCTGGACGTCATAGAGATTCCTACGAATATGCCGATGATCAGGGCCGATCATCCCGATTGTGTTTACAAGAATGAAGTGGGCAAGTTCAACGCAGTCATAGACGAGGTCGTTGAACGTCATAAAACAGGCCAGCCCGTACTGATCGGTACGATCTCTATAGAGAAGTCGGAATTGCTCAGCGGTATGCTGAAAAAGAAGGGCATAATCCATCAGGTGCTAAATGCCAAATTCCATGAGAAGGAAGCCGAGATAATAGCTCAGGCGGGTAAATTGGGCGCCGTTACGATCGCGACCAACATGGCTGGCCGTGGTACCGATATAATGCTCGGCGGAAACGCCGAGTTCATGGCGAAACAAGAGCTCAGGAAGCAGGGCTTCACTGAGGAATTGATAAATGAATCGACAAGCTTCAACGAAACGGACAACGAAGAGATATTGAACGCCAGAGCCGCTTACAAGCAGTTATATAACCAGTTCAAGGAACACATAAGCTCGGAAAGGGAAAAGGTCGTCTCAGCCGGCGGACTTCACATCATAGGTACAGAGCGGCATGAGTCCAGACGTATAGACAATCAGCTGCGCGGACGTTCCGGCCGTCAGGGCGACCCGGGCTCTTCACGCTTCTATATATCGCTGGAGGATGACCTGATGCGCCTGTTTGGTTCGGATAGGCTTACCGCGGTGGTTAACACGCTTGGCCTCGAGGATGATCAGCCGATCGAGCACAGGATGCTTTCCAACGCCATAGAGAACGCACAGCACAGGGTGGAAGGCAGGAACTTCGGCGTCAGGAAGCAGGTTCTGCAGTACGACGACGTAATGAACAAACAAAGAGAGATCATATACGGTCAGCGCAAGCAGGTCCTGAACGGCGAAAACCTGAAGGATTCCTTTGTGAAGATGCTGGAGGGCACCGTCGACAACCTTGTGGCAGCTTATTGTTCCGACAGCCCGCACCCGGATGTCTGGGACTGGGAGAGCATCGATGCGCAGGCGGAAGGCCTGCTTTTGCAGAAGGTAACGTTGAAGCCGTCCAGGGACGAAATGGAACGCTATACGAAGGATGACCTCCGCGATACGCTGCTCGACATGCTAACCAAGGCTTACGGGGAGAAAGAAACCGAGTACGGCTTCGAACTGATGAGGGAACTCGAAAGGATAGTACTTCTCAGAGTCGTCGATGAAAAGTGGATGGACCATATCGACGCAATGGATCAGCTCCGTTCCGGCGTCAGCATGAGGGCATACGGCCAGCGTGATCCTGCTGTCGAATACAAATTCGAAGGCTTTGCGATGTTCGAAGAAATGATAAAGAACATCCAGGAGGACTCCGTCAAAATGTTGCTCCGCGTGCGCATAAACCGCGAGCAGGGCGCTCCGAAACGTGAAAAGGTTGCGGAGCCGACAGTTGCCAGTCACGGAGGGGAAGAGGAACAGCCTAAGAAGCCCGTTCAGCGCAGCAGTGCGAAGGTGGGCAGAAACGATCCGTGTCCGTGCGGCAGCGGCAAGAAGTACAAGAAGTGCTGCGGCGCAGGCTTGGCAGACGCGGAGTAATATTAACACGCTTGATAGGTTGAATTATAACAGCAGGTTGTGCGGTTGCTTGATATTGCATGAGTTTTGTGAATTAGAGCATATTGATGAAGCAGAGGCAAGGGCAAATTCATGTTTGAGCGTAGCGAGTTTGAATTTGCCGCCCAGGGCTGAATCTATATGCTCTGTGAACAAAACTCCGCAATTGCAAGCAACCGCACAACCTGCGTATTACAAATCGAAGCAGCCGTACAACCGGCTTGCTAAACTCAATCGACGGCACAGCCATAGTCAAAATCCAGGCGGCTGTGCAACCGGCCTAGGGAAGATAAGCTACTTCGTAACCGCTTGGCCGTGCAGCACACCTGTCACATGGTTGGCTGCACTGCCGATTACAGCGGGAGTTAACATAATTGTGTAAGAAGGAATGGACATGACATACGACGAAGCAATCGAATATATACACGACACCTTGAAATTTGGAAGCAAGCTCGGTCTGCACAATGTAGGCACGCTGCTCGGACTTATGGGGGACCCCCAGAAAAAGCTGCGTTTCGTCCATGTTGCGGGTACGAACGGGAAGGGCTCCACTACGGCGTTCATCGCGAATATACTGATGGAGGCCGGTTATAAGACCGGTATTTATACTTCGCCTTTCATACAGCGCTTTACCGAGAGGATCCGCGTTGGTGACGACGAGATCTCGAGGGATGAACTCGCGGAGATCACGGCCTATGTAAAAACGAACATCGACAGGATGCTTGCGATGGGAGAAAATCATCCTACAGAATTCGAAATTGTTACGGCTGTGGCATTTGAGTATTATTACCGCAAGGAATGCGATATCGTAGTGCTTGAGGTGGGCTTGGGCGGCAGGTTCGATTCCACGAACATCATAGATGTGCCTGAGCTTGCCGTTATTACAACGATAAGCTACGACCATACGGAACGTCTGGGAAATACGCTGCCTGAGATAGCGTTCGAAAAGGCCGGAATTATCAAGCCCGACGGGGATGTTGTGATATACGGCCAGAGCAGGGAAGTCGAACAGGTATTTGAAAAGGCTTGCGCCGAAAGGGGCGCAAGGCTGTACAGAACAGATTTTTCAGGCATTGAAAGGCATGAGTTCGGAATAGATGGGCAGGAATTCAGCTTTGGCGGCCATGACAGGCTAAAGATCGGCCTTTTGGGTGCGCACCAGATCAACAATGCCTCAGTAGCCGTGAGAGCTGCCGAAATACTGAAACGGAAGGGCTTTAATATAACTGAAGAGGCTTTGAGACGCGGCCTTGCAAATACCAAATGGCCCGGGCGGCTCGAGGTTCTGGGAAGTGATCCCGTGTTCCTGGTAGACGGCGCCCACAACCCCGAAGGCGCGGCTGTTCTGCGCAAAGCTTTGGACGAATACTTTCCCGGCAGGCCGGTCACTTTGATAATGGGTGTGCTCAGCGACAAGGATTACCTTTCCATGATGGAAACAGTACTGCCCGTCTGCAGGCGGCTCATCGCCATTACATCGAATTCTCCGAGGGCGCTCCCGGCGCCTGAACTGGCAAGGGCAGCCGGAAGCTATTGTAATAATATACAGGTTAGTGATACAATTGAAAATGCTATAAGGACAAGTCTTGAATCGACTGAACCGGGTGAAGTTATCTGCGCATTCGGGTCATTGTATTATATAGGCGCCGTCAGGGAGTTTTTCGGATTATGAAATCGAAATCGGGGGTGAGGTAATCAATGGATCTCAAGGCTGAACTAGAGAATTTCAGGCCTATCAATCTGGAAGAGATCGTACCTGAAGTGGATAAAATTCCGGACAACGTCCGAAATTCCATTTTGCTTTACAACAAGGCCATTGAGAGCCTCAGGTCGGGAAGCGAGGATATTGCCGTAATTGGCCTCAAAAAAGCTACCTCGATGAATCCCGGCTTCAACGAAGCGTTCAATCTGCTCGGCATCTGCTACAGTTATATGGGAGAACGTGAAAAAGCCGCGGAGGCCTTTAACAGGGTCATCAAGGCGGAATCCAACAGTGTTCTGGCCATGAATATAATGCAGCGTCTTGGAATGGGAGACATAAGCCAGACAGCCCAGCCGGCGCAAAAGCCCAAACAGGTGAAGAAATCCCTTGAACAGCCGGAACAGCCTTTAAAGAGGATAAGGGAGACAAAAACCCAAACCAAAGAAATCAATTTAAACGGTAACGGTGTTTCAAATGGCATAAAGATAGGGGCCGGTTTTATTGCCGGTTTGCTGGTTTGTGCGATCGTGTACTTCGCCCTGCCAAAAACTGCAAGCCCGGACCCCGGGTCTGATATTGCGCAGACGGAAACGACCACCGACAGCGCTTTGCAGCAGTATGAGTCGCAGATCGGTGAGCTGCAGAAAAAGAACGACCAGCTGGAGAGCGACAAGGAGACTGCCATACAGCAGGCGGATTATTATAAGGCCGCATTGAAGCTGTACGAAGTGGATGGTATGGTAAAGGACAGAAAATACGAGAATGCTGCCGATATGTTGCTCCTTATGAAAACCATCGAATTCAAGGAAGCTGAGAAGGCAAAATACGATTCGCTTTTTGCGGCAGTAATGCCGTTGGCTGCTAAATCGGTGTACGATCAGGGCTACAAGCTGTATAACCAGCGGAAATATGACGAAGCCTTGAAAAGCCTTGAAAAGGTGCAGGTTTATGACCCCCGTTATAAGAGGATGGACGCCGCGCTATACTATATGGGCCGCAGCTGCCAGTTCTTGCAGGACTCCAGGGGCGCTCTTGCAATGTTCCAGAAGCTTGTGGAGGGTTATCCCTATAGTACTTATACAAGAAATGCAAAAATAAGGATAGATGAGCTTACAAAACTTCCATAAAAATCTCAGAGTTCCTTAAATTAAAAATAAGGCCCCGGAAGCGGGTCTTTATTTTTAAGTTCTTTTATATTATTATTAGTAAAACGAATGTAAATGTGAGTTGAAGATATTTATTTGCCAGGGGGATTGAAAATGTTTTATGAAAGCACTCGCGGCGGATCACGGAATATTACGTCGGCGGAAGCCATAAAAAGGGGTCTTGCTCCCGATGGAGGGCTATTTGTGCCGCAAACTGACGTGAAGCTTGCCCCGGATGAGATATATGGGCTTGCTGCAATGAATTACAGGGAAAGGGCAATTTTCATACTTAGCCGCTTTCTTGACGATTACACTGCCGAAGAACTTGCCGAATGCGTTAATGGCGCATATGGAAGCGGCAGGTTTGAAAAGGATCTTGTAGCTCCCGTAAAGAAACTCAGCGATAATGCGTATGTAGTGGAACTATGGCATGGTCCCACATGCGCTTTCAAGGATGTGGCGCTGCAGATTCTGCCGCGTCTGCTGGTCAAAGCAAATCTTAAGACGGATGAAAAAACGGAGACCGTCATACTCGTGGCAACTTCGGGCGATACCGGCAAAGCCGCGCTCGAGGGCTTCAGGGACGTTGAAGGGACAAGGATAATAGTATTCTTCCCGGAGGATGGAGTCAGCCAGGTTCAGAAAATGCAGATGGTCACGCAGGAAGGCGCCAATGTCTGCTCAATCGCCGTAAAGGGCAATTTCGACGATACGCAGAACGGAGTAAAGGCTATCTTCTCCGATGGCGAATTGAGCGAAACGATACTTCGCAGCGGTTATAAATTCTCATCGGCAAATTCCATCAACTGGGGGAGGCTGGTGCCCCAGATCGTTTACTATTTCTCGGCCTATGCCGACCTGCTGGCTTCGGGAGAGATAAAAGCGGGGGAAAAGATCAATTTTACCGTGCCTACGGGCAACTTTGGAAACATACTTGCCGCCTGGTATGCCAGGAGCATGGGCCTTCCGGTGAACAGGCTCATTTGCGCTTCCAATGACAATAACGTTTTGACCGAATTCATAAGCACCGGGCTGTACAACCGCGAAAGAGAGTTCAAGCGGACAATTTCGCCGTCCATGGACATCCTGATCTCGAGCAATCTCGAAAGACTGCTTTATGAGCTTAGCGGTCATGATGGGCAGCAAATAAAGGAATGGATGGGTAAATTGTCACGCGAAGGCAGATATAACGTAAACGGCGAGGTAAAACGCAGGATTTCCGAGCTCTTCTGGGCAGCCTACACTACGGAGCAGGAGACTATGGATACCATAAAAACCGTTTACGAGGATTATGGATATGTCGTAGATACGCACACTGCGGTAGGTATCGACGCTTACGACAAATATGTCATTTCTACGGGCGATCTGACAAAGACCGTGATAGCGTCTACAGCAAGTCCGTTCAAATTCAATAAGAGCGTAGTCAGGGCAATATTCGGCGACAAGGCTGCGGAAGGCAAGTCGGAATTCGAACTGCTCGGGTACCTTTCGGAACAGTGCGGGCTCAGCATCCCGGCAGGGCTTGCAGGCCTCGAACACAAGGAAGTCCGGCATAAACGCGTTTGCGACAGGCAGAGCATGAGAGACGAAGTGGTGGACATTCTCGGCTTGAAATGAACAGAAGCATTCAATCAAAGCAGTAATGATAAAATATCAGAAACAGTAAAAATATTAAAGGGACCATTATAGCGATCAAAATGATCGCTTTTTTTCTTTTAGAATAATAAAAGGCTACGATTCTCATCATATACCAGATATATTCGTTCAAATCCCATTATATTCGGCTTTCCAAGCTCTGTTTCGATTCGCTCGATATTCCTTCTGAATCTGGTTTACATAAATTGTTCGTTGATTTGAATAAGCCGTTACTGTATGTTAAAAGAGGCGCATGCACGCTTTATACGGCCTGCGCGGGCAACGGCACGTTGCGGATGATTTTATTTTCTATTCGGGAGGATGGTGTTTATTGAGGTTCAAGGTAGCAAAATTCCTTGTATTACTTTTTGTCATGATATCTCTGATCATGCCTTCAGGTATGGTTGCGGCGGAGACGGGCGGGCAGGATGAAACGGGACGGTTCAATATGAGTTATGTTTACTTCGGGAGCTCGGCCGCATATACCAACCTCGTCGATGAAACCGGAAATTCCCTCGATGCTGTGGCGCCGAGTTATTTTAACCTCAACAGCGACGGTACTCTCAAGCTGACAATGGCTGTGGACCCGGGCTTTGTACGTGATATGCATGCTAGAAATGTAAAAGTAACACCGTTTCTCAGCAATCACTGGAATCAGGCTATCGGTATTGCTGCTCTCAGAAACGGGGAGCAGTTATCCAGGCAGATAGCCGACGCAGTTATACAGTATGACCTCGATGGGGTGGATGTGGATATCGAGAACGTAACGTCGGCCGAAAAAGACCTGTATACGGAATTTGTGAGACTCCTCAGGGAGAAGCTTCCGGAGGGTAAAAGCGTTTCTGTCGCAGTCGCCCCGAACCCATACCACTCAACCGACCTATGGTTCGGTTCCTACGATTATGCGGGTCTTGCGCGATACTGCGATTATCTTTTGCTCATGGCGTACGATGAATCGTACCAGGGCGGCCCGGAAGGGCCTGTTGCGGGTTACCCGTTTGTCGAAAGCTCTGTTAAGGCTGCGCTAGAAACGGTGCCAGCGGACAAGCTGGTTCTGGGGATACCGTTCTACGGAAGAATCTGGAAGCAGGGGACTTCATACGGCGGCTACGGCATCAGCAACAATACCGTGGAAAATCTTATTAAGGAATACAATGGCAAGATAATCTATGACTATACGGAAAAGTCTCCGAAGGCTGTTATAACAATAAAACCCGGAGATCCGAAGCCGAAGGTCTTTGGAAAAACCCTGGACGCAGGTAAATATGATATATGGTACGAGAATGAAACATCTTTAAAAAGAAAGCTAGAGCTTGTAAAAAAATATAACCTGAAAGGCACCGGCAGCTGGAGCCTTGGACAGGAAAGCGCAAGCACCTGGGATTATTATTCGATGTGGCTGGACGGGAAATATTACGGCGATATCGAGAGAAACTGGGCGAAACCGGAGATATTGACGGCACTCAGCAATGGCTGGATGGAGGGTATGTCTCCGACCGTCTTCATGCCGGATGGGCCGGTTACCAGAGCCCAGGCGGCGACACTGCTGGTCAGGATACTCGGCATCGACAAAGCATCGATAGGAACGCGCGAAGCTATGTATTCGGACATTGCCGGCCACTGGGCCTATGACGATATACAGGCGGCAAGCGCATACGGGCTTTTTGAAGGAGTCGGCGGAAACAAATTCGCACCCGGTCAGGCTCTTACAAGGGAACAGATGGCCGTACTGCTCGATCGTATTTTGAAACTTGGCGACACCGCTGCGCCAATGTTTCCGGATGTAACGCCGGAGACCTCGCCATGGTCTTACGAAGCTATTGACCGCATGGCGGCTGCCGGCATGTTCGAGGGTTACGACGACGGCAGCTTCCATCCGGGGGAAATAATAAACCGTGCTCAGATAGCCGTGTTATTGGGCAGGGTCACGCCATCTTTGGGAAATGTGGTACTGGCGATGAATAATTAAAGAATGGTTGACATAAAAATATCCATGCGTTTTGCACTATGGCGGTTCCAATTAAAAAGTGTTAAGATAATAGGAGTGAGAACCGGTTTTTGCATTGAAACATTGTTCTTTGTATACATTCAAATAAACTGGTCTGTGAGGTGTTTTGAGTGGTAAAGGCGTTTAAGGCATTCAAGGGCGGGGTAAAGCCCGGCCATCATAAAGGCACATCCGGGCTTGGTACTGTCAGCATGCCGCTTCCATCAAAGGTTATAATACCAATGCTCCAGCATGTAGGAGCTCCCTGCGCTCCAATAGTCAAAAAAGGCGATAGAGTTTTGGTCGGCCAGAAAATAGGCGATTCCGACAAAATGATATCCGCTCCTATCCATTCAAGCGTTTCGGGGACTGTAAGCGATATCAGGCCCTTGCTTTTATCCGCCGGCCTTGAAGTCATGGCGGTGGAAATAAAACCCGATGGGCTCCAGGAGGTACATGAAAGTGTCGTACCTCCGGAGTGTACGGATCGGGAGAGCCTTGCCAAACGTATCAGGGAGGCAGGCCTCGTAGGGCTGGGAGGCGCGGGTTTCCCCACCTCCGTGAAGCTGGTGCCTCCGCCCGGCAAAACTCTGGATATCCTTCTTATAAACGGAGCCGAGTGCGAACCGTATATAACTTCGGACTTCAGGGAAATGGTTGAAAATCCCGAAGGTATAATCGAAGGTACAAAAAGGATTATGGAAATATCGGGAGCTCAAAAAGCTTATATTTGCATAGAAGCGAACAAACCCGAGGCTATATCGAAGCTATCCGGAATGCTGAGCGATTCGGACAGGATCGGCGTCGTGCAGCTTCGGACACGTTATCCTCAGGGAGGCGAAAAACAGCTGATCTATGCCGTGACCGGCAGGAAGGTACCTTCGGGGAAACTGCCTTCAGATGTCGGCGTGCTTGTACAGAATGTAGGCACCGCTGCGTTTATCTCAGAGTTTCTGAAAACGGGGATGCCTCTCATTAAAAAGAAAATAACCGTCGACGGCGGCGCAGTTGCCAGGCCGATGAATGTCGAGGTGCTCGTGGGTACTCCTCTCAGAGAGATCTTTGATTTTTGCGGGGGCTTCAAGAAGGATCCGCGCAAGATAATCATGGGCGGGCCGATGATGGGAGTAGCGCAATATTCGCTGGATACGCCCGTGTTGAAGCAGAACAATGCTTTGCTGGCCTTGACTGAAGAGGAAGCGGCAGAGCCGCCCGAATCGGTCTGCATACATTGCGGGAAATGCGTAGCTGCCTGCCCGATGTCACTGCTGCCGCTCTATATCAACTCCTGTGTGAACCTCGGAAATTTCGAAGAATCGGTCAAATATCATGTCAACGACTGTATCGAGTGCGGATGCTGCTCATTTGTATGTCCTGCTTCGAGACGTCTCGTTCAATCCGTTCGGTATGCCAAGGCGGAGCTAAGAAAGCTCGAGGCCCGGAAGAAAGCGGCGTCGGAGAAGCAACCCGAACCGCAGAGCCAACCAGGGCAGCAGAAGCAGACTGAACGGGAAAAGTCGTCTGATCCGCAAAAACAGGAAGTGAAGGGAGGGGAAGTCCGTAATGGAAAATAAGCTATTGGCGGGTTCGTCGCCTCATATAAAAAGCGGGATAAAAACCAGCGGTCTGATGTTGGACGTAGTTATAGCTCTCCTGCCAGCGACCGCAGCTTCGGTGTATTTCTTCGGGCTAAGGTCTGCCCTGCTTATAATAGTAACGGTACTTTCGTGTGTGGTTTCGGAGTACGTATACTGCAGGCTGGCTAAAAAGCCGAACCCAATCCCGGACTACAGCGCTGTTGTGACGGGTATGCTGCTGGCCTTCAACCTTTCGCCTGCCGTACCTTTCTGGATAGCCGCCATAGGAGGCGCTTTCGCAATAATCATAGTCAAGCAGCTGTTCGGCGGCCTGGGTCATAACTTTGTAAACCCTGCGCTTGCTGCCAGAGCATTCATGATGGCCTCCTGGCCAGTTCAAATGACCAACTGGATAATACCGGGGCAAAGCGCTGACGCAGTCAGCTCCGCTACGCCTCTTGCGTTGATCAAGGCTGGAAGCGAGGCGACAGGCGCACTACCCGGGTATTGGGATCTGTTTATCGGAAATATCGGCGGAACCCTCGGCGAGACTTCCGCGCTGGCGCTGCTGCTCGGCGCGGCGTATCTTGTGGCAAAACGGGTGATATCTCTCGAAATACCGCTCGCGTTTATCGGCACGGTAGGGGTTATGAGCTGGATATTCGGAGGCGCGCGCCCTTTTACAGGCGATTTTATATACAATATCCTCTCAGGCGGCCTCATATTGGGAGCGTTTTTCATGGCTACAGATTACACCACTTCGCCTGTAACATCGAAGGGACGGCTGCTCCTGGGTTTGGGCTGCGGCTTGATGACCTCGGTGATCAGGCTGTTCGGAGGTTACCCCGAAGGCGTCTCGTATGCTATACTGCTGATGAATCTTACAGTTCCACTGATAGACAGGTATATGATTCCAAGGAGCTTTGGAGGTGCTGTGAAAAATGCGTGATATGATAAAACCTTCGATATCGCTTTTTATCATTTGCCTGATTACAGCCTTTTGCCTTGCATTCGTAAATAACACCACAAAAGATACGATAGCACAGAGGATTCAGAAGGATGCGGAGGAGCAAAGAAGGCAGGTAATGAACGAGGCTGACAGCTTCAAAAAGCTTGGAGTCCAGGAAGGCGTGGAATACAGCCCTATGATAAGAGAAGCTTACGCTGCATACAGTCAGGATAAATTTGTAGGATACGTCTTCAGCGCCTACCCATCGGGATACGGCGGAGAGATAGCGGTGACCGTAGGCGTCGGCGGCGACGGCAGGATATCCGGCGTTAGAATTGGCGCAAACGAAGAAACGCCGGGTCTCGGAAGCAAGACCGCAGAAAACTTTTTCACGGACCAATATACCGGTAAAGGCATTGATAACAGCATAGAGGTAGTCAAAGTGCCGCCCAGGGCGGATGATGAAATACAGGCCGTAAGTGGAGCCACGATCAGCTCGAAGGCTGTGACGAGCGCTGTTACGGCATCGGCCGAAATGGCAAAAAAATTACTGCAGGAGCAGGGCGGAGGCGATACGAAATGAAACTGTTCAATATACTAAAAAACGGTATCATAAATGAAAATCCTACTTTCCGCCTTGTGCTGGGAGCATGTCCGACACTTGCAATAACGACCTCCGCGATAAACGGCATAGGCATGGGGCTTTCGACCACAGCGGTATTGATCGGCTCGAATACGGTCATATCGCTGCTTAGGAAATTCATCCCCGGGAAGGTAAGAATGCCGGCTTTCGTCACGGTCATAGCAGGCTTCGTCACGATCGTGCAGATGCTGCTGAAGGCTTACGTACCATCGCTTGACAAGTCGCTCGGCATATATATACCGCTCATCGTCGTAAATTGCATTATCATGGCCAGGGCAGAATCATACGCGTCGAAGAACCCTGTTCTGGACTCGGCTGTAGACGGACTGGGAATGGGTGTCGGATTTACCCTGGCGATTACGGCAATCGGGAGCGTCCGAGAGATACTTGGCAACGGAAGCATATTCGGACTACAGCTTTTCGGGGCTAATGCAAGCCCAGCACTTGCAATGATCCTTCCTCCGGGAGGCTTCCTGATATTCGGTCTTGCAATAGGCCTGGTCAATCTCGTAACAAACAGGCAAACCTTGAAATCCGGCTGCGGAACTCATTCCGCAGGCTGTCAAGGCTGCCATGCGGAATGCAGCCTGGCGGTAACGGGAAAGGAGGCTGAATAACAATGCTTCAAAGTATTTTGATCACATTTATATCAGCTGTTTTCATAAATAACTTCGTTGTAGTTAAGTTTTTAGGAATATGTCCTTTCCTGGGAGTCTCCAAGAAAATTAAGACAGCCGCAGGTATGGGCGTGGCGGTCATATTTGTCATGACGCTGGCGTCCGCGGCCGCCTGGCTCGTACAGGAATTCATACTGAAGCCTCTGAAGCTGGAATATTTGCAGACGATCGCTTTTATACTGGTAATCGCCGCGCTCGTTCAGTTAGTCGAAATGGTGCTGCAAAAAACTAGCCAGGGACTTTACAAGGCTTTGGGCATTTACCTTCCGTTGATTACGACCAACTGCGCCGTACTTGGCGTTACGCTTCTTAATGTCGAGAGCGGCAACAATTTTGTTATTTCAGTTTTCAACGGCGCATTTTCAGGAGTGGGTTTTACATTGGCAATAGTGCTTTTCGCAGGTATCAGGGAGCGCCTCGAAACGGCCATTGTGCCGAAATGCCTTCAGGGCTTTCCCATATCGCTGATTTCGGCATCCTTGGTTTCGCTTGCATTTTTAGGCTTTCAGGGACTGCTTAAGTAGTTCGGGTAATTTTGTAAAAGTATTGAACGAAGTGGGTTACCGGTCTCGAACCGGCTGTTTGCTGAAGATAGTTGAAAAGTTTGACCGGAGGGTTGAAGCATGGGTGATATAATTGCTGCGAT
This sequence comes from Bacillota bacterium, assembly GCA_023412915.1. Taxonomy (GTDB): domain Bacteria; phylum Bacillota; class Clostridia; order Acetivibrionales; family DTU013; genus JAEYOM01. Next base: position 49,595 of record JAEZRE010000021.1, on the reverse strand, counting down.
ATTAGTGATAAGCGGTCTCGGCTTGGTTTTCGGCATTGGTCTGTCCTACGCGTCGAAGGTATTTGCAGTAAAAGTCGACGAAAGGGTGGTCAGGATCAGAGAAGCGCTTCCCGGAGCCAACTGCGGAGGCTGCGGCTATGCGGGCTGCGATTCCTACGCGGACGCGGTTGTGACGCAGGGCGTTGAAACGAATTGCTGTCCTGTGGGCGGCAGTGAGGTCGCCGGAAAAGTGGCGGCTATAATGGGCGCCGAAGCCGAGGAAGTCAAAAGAGCCGCTGCCAGGATATTGTGCAACGGACGCTGCAGCGTTAGCAAGGAAAAGTACGAGTACAACGGTATAGACAGCTGTTCTGCTGCCGCACAGCTTTACGGCGGGCATAAAGCCTGTTCATACGGCTGTCTGGGGCACGGCGACTGCGTAAAAGCCTGCCCGTTCGAAGCAATAGACATGACCGGCGGAATCGCCAGGGTCATAGAAGACCGGTGCAAGGCATGCGGGAAATGTGTTGCAGCTTGTCCGAAGAAGCTGATAGAAATAATACCGAAGGACAAGAAATACTCAGTCATGTGCCGTTCGAAGGACAAGGGGCCTGTGACCAAAAGCAACTGCGAAGTCGGCTGCATCGGGTGCACAAAATGTGTCAAGGCTTGCAGCTATTCCGCAATCAGTATGGAAGGCTCGCTTGCAAAGATCGATTACAGCAAATGCAGCAACTGCGGCGAATGTACCAAGGCATGCCCGACCATGGCAATCAGGGTAATGGATTTCGGCGATTGAACGCTGCCGCCTGTCTGAAAAAGCCGCCGCCTTTGAGAATCAGACTTTCGGAATCAGAAAAGCATACCGTCAATGCCGGGATTGCGGCAATTCGCGTACATCAAGGTGTTCAGGGTGGGCTTGCCGGCAAAACGTTGCAGTCTGCGGCCCATTCTGATATAATGTAGAAAAATAAATAGGACAGTTCGAAACCATCCTGTCTGTAAACAAAACTACGGGGCTATGATTGCCGCATCCGATCGGGATTACGGGCTTATGTTCGAATATAAGTCTTGTATGAAGATCGACGGTATCATATCTGTTTAAAGTAGGCATACGGGAGCGATAGCTCCTTTTTTATTTGGTATGTCTTTGCAGTCTACCCGGCAGGGCAGCTTTGTCAAGCGGACTCAGCGGTTGGAGAACAACGAAAGGATACTGAAATGGACCAGAACAGCAAAAGCGGCAAGGAAATCAGAAAAAGCAGGACTCCGGTAAGGTTTATAGCCGAAGCGGCAATCATCGGAGCAATGTACGCAGCGCTTACAATACTTATTCCCGGCGGGTCGGGGCAAATACAGGTAAGAATCTCCGAAGCGCTCACGGTACTGGCGTTTTTTACTCCGGCAGCCATCCCGGGTTTGTTTGCAGGCTGCATCATAGCAAACATATTCGTCGGGGCGGGACCGTACGACATACTGTTCGGGAGCCTAGCAACGCTAACGGCGGCCTGGCTGACATGGAAGATGCCGCGTAAATTTCTGGCGCCGCTGCCCCCTGTCATAGTCAACGCCGTCGTAGTTGCTTTTGTGCTCAATTTTTCCATACAAGCGCCGCTTTTTGCCACCATGGGCTTTGTTGCCCTGGGAGAGCTGATTGCGTGCTACGGGCTTGGCTACCCTCTGCTACTGCTGCTTGAAAAGCAAAAGGCAAGGTTATTTGGAAAAAAATAAGATGGAAAAGCAGGGTTTTACCGAAAAGTGAAATGAATAAGAGTTTTTGTAAATAAAATACTTGGAAATGTAAATTTCCAAGTATCTTTGATATAATGAGAGTGAAAATTTGCAATTAACAGCGGATTTTTGTATTTTTGGGCGGCTTGAGTTGGATATTATCAAGTGACAGATAAGAGGTTTAATAAGTCATGGTTGTGCGAATAGATAGTTTAAGTATCTACGCGGTAATTCTGTGTATTTCAATAGCAATGTGCCTGATTACTTCAATTTCCTGTTTCAGGCGCAGACCTGCTTTGGGGGCTCTACCTTTAGGCATCCTTCTTTTGTCTGTTGCTATCGCATCTTTTTTTCAAGTGCTCGTCTTTGTCTTTCAGGGCTTTTCCGACAAATTGTTCGTTTCAAACCTTCGGTATATTGGAGTTGAACTGATCCCGGTCTCTTTTCTTGCGCTTACATATGAACATACCAAGAAATCGTCTTTTTTTAAAATGAAAAGGGCTCTGCCTTTATTATCGATAGCTTTTATGTTTTTCCTGCTGTTGGCCACGAACCAATATCACTTTTTGTTTTACAGCTCGGTATCCGTACAGGGGAGTATTTTGATTCTGGGAAATGGCATTGGCTTCTGGCTGAATATCATATACATTTATTTTCTTACAATTGTCGGCGTTATATATCTTCTTACAGATTTATTGAAGTATTCCGCTCCATCGAGGAGACAGACCATTTTTCTTCTGCTGTCCGCGATAATCCCATTTATGTTAAGTATGATCTCAAACTTTAATATAGTTCGTACGGGTAATATTGATATAACTCCCCTTGCTTTCAGTTTAACAGGTCTTTCAAGCTTTTTCTGCCTGTTCAGGCTCAGGATGTTCGACGTAATTCCCATTGCCAAAGGAGAGCTATTTGAAAGTCTGCAGGATTCCGTAATTATTCTTGATAAAAGCAACATTATACTGGCAATCAATAAACAGGCGTTAAAGCTTTTCAATAGCGTCTTTGGCGGCGCCAGCGTCGGCGATTATACCGGAAGGCCCGTAATCGATGTTTTTGGCGCCATTAAGGATTTTACACCCAATCTTTCCGATCAGGAATTTCTAAATGAAAAAGTATGTATTAATGTGGGCGATGAAACCAAATATTTCTACTTGTTTAAAAACCCGATTTTTAATAAAAAGGGAAAATTTACGGGTTCTCTTATCGTTTTAAAGGATATAAGCGAGCTTGAACTTGCGTTATGCGAGGCAAAATCCTCACAAAAAGCCGCGGAAGCCGCCAACCAGTCCAAAAGCAGATTTCTTGCCAACATGAGCCACGAAATCAGGACCCCAATGAATGCAATTATAGGAATATCGGATATTCTTTATTCTACCGAAATGCCTGCCGAAGAACAGCAAAAGAATCTGAAAATTCTTATGAGTTCGGCTACAAGCCTTCTTTCCCTTCTAAATGATATTCTTGATTATTCTAAAATCGAAGCGGGAAAGCTTGAGCTTGAACATACGGTATTTCATCTGAAGGAGCTTATGGAAGAGGCGGTAGATACATTTGTTATTCATACGCGGAATAAAAATATTTCAATGCAAACGCATTTTGACAGGCTGCTTCCGGAATATGTATCCGGCGACCCTACAAGACTAAAACAAATTTTGTCGAATCTAATAAGCAATTCAATAAAATTCACCGCGGAAGGACAAATCACTATCAGCGCCGAGGTCACGGAAACAAATGATACGTGTGCCAAGGTCAAATTCATAGTTTCCGATACAGGAATCGGAATTCCGGATGAAAAAATCGATTTATTGTTTCAAAGCTTCAAGCAGTTGGATAATTCCACCACCAGAAAATATGGCGGTTCAGGTCTGGGGCTTTCGATTGTGAAAAACCTGATAGAAATGATGCAAGGGGACATTCGTGTCGAAAGTAAAATAGGAGCGGGCAGCAGTTTCATTTTCTCGATCCCATTCGAACTTGCACAAGCGCCAAAAGAACCTGCAAGAAAAAGCATTGCAAACAATAGTCCAAACTCCAATAACAATCTGAATATTATCGTTGCCGAGGATAGTAAGGTAAATCAAGAGTTGATAAAGCTATTTCTGGCTAAGAAAAACCTTAAAGCCGATTATGCCGACGATGGTAAAATGCTTCTTCAAATGCTAGAGTCAAATAAGTATCAACTCATACTTATGGATATGCAAATGCCGGAAATAGATGGACTTGAGGCAACCTCAACGATTCGGGAAAAAGAAAAAGCGAACGGAGAGCATGTAATAATTATAGCTCTTACGGCAAATGCGATGAAGGGTGACAGAGAATTGTGCATAAACACCGGTATGGATGATTATCTTGCAAAACCATTACGCTTTAATGATTTATCCAATATGATCGACAAATATTTCAGTGTTGCGTAATAACAAAACGTAACTGATGAATGCAGTTTAATGAAGCAAAAAATAATGCGGCGCGGCTATTGACATAGTCCGGTCAATACTCTATTATTGACTCATAACAAAATAAAATCTGGGGAGCTGGATAAATCCGGCTGAGAGGGAACTGAATCGTTCCGACCCATCAAACCTGAGACGGATAATGCCGGCGGAGGGAGTATAGTAGCAAAGTCATCATATACCCTCTTATCTGTTTCAGATGAGAGGGTTTTTAATTGCCCGTTACATAACGCAAGTGCGGCGGGTGTGATTTCGGACGCGAAGTCAAGCGGGGGCGTCTTTCCCGAAAAGGCCCAGAAACAACAGGAGGTTTTATCGATATGCGTAATAAAAATACCCGTATGCTCGCCGAAGCAGGGATGATGTTAGCTTTGGCGGTTATTCTGGGAGAGTTTGTAAAGCTTTTCAAAATGCCCATGGGCGGTTCAGTTAGCTTGGGAGGCATGGTGCCCCTGTTCATTTTCGCATTCAGGTGGGGTGGTAAAAAAGGTATACTGGTTGGAGCAATATACGGCATCCTGGACCTGTTAATCGGAGGCTTCTATTCAATGCATCCGGTCTCGATACTGCTCGATTACCCGCTTGCATACGGAATGCTCGGACTGGCAGGTTTCTTCCGGAAATCGACCGCGGGATATATCGGCGGTATATTTACCGGCATAGTCGGACGTTTTCTATGCCATACGATCTCAGGAGTGGTATTCTACGCAAGCTACGCTCCCGAGGGGCAGTCGCCGCTCATCTATTCGATATTGTACAACGGCACGTTCCTGCTCCCCGAGTTGATAATTACGCTTGTCATGGCGCTTGTGATATTGAAATTCGCCAAGCTGCCAGATCCGGAACAGATTAAGGCTTAGGTCAGCGTTCGTTCTCGACCCTGCTCCTGATAACCCTTGCCACATGCACTCCGCTGGCGCTAGCCTGGGAAAGACCGCGTGTTATACCGGCTCCGTCCCCAATGGCAAACATGTTCGGCAGCTTCGTTTCAAGCTCGCTGTTCAATTCGAGCCGCGAGCTGTAGAATTTTACTTCGACGCCGTAAAGCAGCGTATCGTAGTTCGCGGTACCGGGCGCTATTTTATCGAGAGCGTATATCATTTCTATGATATTGTCGAGATGCCTCTTTGTAAGGACAAGACTCAGGTCGCCGGGCGTAGCGTCCAGCGTCGGTGTCGTAAAGCTCTGTGCGAGACGGTGATCGTTGGTCCTGACGCCCTTGACCAGGTCACCGAATCTCTGTACGAGCACTCCTCCGCCAAGCATGTTGGAAAGCGATGCGATCCTTTTGCCGTATTGGTACGGCTCGGTGAACGGCTGTGTGAACCTGTTGCTGACTAGCAGCGCGAAGTTCGTATTCTCGCTCCTAAGGGAAGGATCGGTATAGCTGTGCCCGTTTACCGTGATTATACCGTCTACATTTTCTGAAACGACATGCCCGTACGGGTTCATGCAGAATGTCCGCACAATGTCGCCGTACTGCTTAGTTCTATATTTCAGCTTCGATTCGTAAACAGCGTCCGTAATATGCTCGAACACCCTTGCCGGTAGTTCGACGCGGACTCCTATGTCTACCTGGTTGTTTATAAGGTTCAGTTTGAGTTCCCTGCACTGCTGCGAGAACCATTCGGCGCCCGAACGCCCCGGGCCGTTTATCAAAAATCTGCATCGGATAGCTTCGCCCGACCCGAGCTGCAGTGTGTAAAGGCCGTCTTCGAGGACTATTTTCTTTACCTGTGTCTTGCACCGTATCTCCAGCCGCTCCTTGAGGTACTCGTAGATCCTGATGAGTATCTTCAGGTTGTTCTCCGTACCCAAATGCTTGACGACCGCGTGCAGCAGGTGCAGGTCGTTCTCAAGCGCCAGCTTTTCTATTCTTGAAGCTTCCTCGCTCTTTGTGCTGAAACGTTCCGTTGTAGCCCCAAACCTTACGTTCACGCTGTCGACGTATTCAAACAGCTCCATGCAGGCCGCATCCGATAAGTATTCGCTGAGCCAGCCGCCGAACTCCGTAGTGAAGTTGAACTTGCCGTCGGAGTATGCTCCTGCGCCTCCGAAGCCGTTCATTATGCCGCAGCTTGTGCAGTTGATACAGCTCGGAACTTTTTTATCGACAATGGGGCATTTCCTGCCGTATATGTCGCCTCCCTGGTCTATCATGACCACATTCAGCGAAGGCATGGTTTCCACCAGCTCATATCCGGCAAATATTCCTGCAGTTCCGCAGCCTATAATTGCTACATCATAAATTTTTTCAGTGCCGCTCATAGTTGTTTCTCCCCTTTTTAATGCTGCCTGCCGTATTCAGACATTGGTCCAAAAAGATTATAGACTACGCAGCAGTAAAGTTCAAGGAGGTTGCATTTTGGATTTTCTTGCGTTAAAATGATTCTAGCCCGCAGTCCATTGTTTTGACGAACTTAGGAGGGAAGCTTATGAAATGTGCAGTATGCGGTTACAGGTACAACGAGCCCGATGAAAACTCAAAGGAAAATAAACTTGTAAGCGATGGTAAAGAGTCGTTTGTCAAGCTTATCAACACATTTCACCGCACGGATGAAGAGGGAAACCTCGACGAAGCCTACCTGTTCGGCTGTCCGAGGTGCAAGACCGTAAGGCTCGAGCTCTGGTGAAAGCAGATTGCGGCAGGCGTGAGGGTGTTAACGGCTTGCGGCCGGCAGCCTTCGGCCTGCAACCACAGTCAACAGCCGGCGGCGGTTTGACGCTGTGGATTCTGTCTGCGCAGACCCATGGGTAATGTTATTGATCATAGTATCAAGGACGTTGCGCGGACTTTGCAATTCACGTTTGCAAAAAAGTGCCGAATGGCAGTATATCACTATTGACAATAAGCCTTTAAGGCTTTAAAATAGAATTACTCTTTGAAACATGCGCAATTAACTCAGCTGGTAGAGTGTCATCTTGACGTGGTGAAAGTCACAGGTTCGAGTCCTGTATTGCGCACCATACAGGTTCACGAAGGTGAACAGCGAAAGCCCTTGATTTCAAGGGCTTTTGTCGTTTAAAGATGAAAATTCCTGCGGCAAATAACATGTGATACGAAATTTCTGTCAAAGGTGAGAGATGATATGTCAGAAAAAACCGATGAAACGTTAAACACCAGGCAAAATGCCGTACAATTTTTAAAATTCACTCTGTTTTCTATTTCGGCCGGCGCCGTTCAGGCAATAAGCTTTACGCTGCTGAATGAGCTTACCCGTTTCCCGTACTGGCCGAGTTATCTGATCGCTCTTATTCTATCTGTCCTGTACAATTTCACGGTAAACAGGAGATACACATTCAAATCCGTTGCGAACATCCCCGTTGCCATGCTGAAGATCACTGCCTATTATTGTGTGTTTACGCCGCTTTCGACCTGGTGGGGCGACTACCTGACCAACCGTGCCTGGAATGATTATGTGGTGCTGGTTGGGACAATGCTCATCAATTTTATCACGGAGTTCTTGTTCTATCGTTTCGTCGTTTACCGCAATTCCATCAACACGAACAAGCTGGCGCAGAAAGACAGGGAAAGTGCGGCATGATAGGCGTCGCCCGGTGCTATAGAATACCGCAGGTAAACTGGTATGCTAACGTCGGTATGATGGGCTCATGAGGCTTTGACAACAGCTCTGTCAAAAAAATTTGACACAAGCATGCTTATTTCGCACCATAGCCAGCTGTACAGGTACGAAAAGGCATATATCAGGACCAATGCGCTTAGATTGAATTTCTGCGGAGATGCGGGACCGAGTATGGGGAATCTAAGTATATAAAGCAGAAACGATATTCCCAAAGCCAGTGAAAGCGCCGCAAATGCCGTGACAGCGGCCCTTGTTTTAAATAGCTTGAGCGCAAGGCCGATGCCAAGACCTAACATTCCGGTTGTAAAAGGGAATATGACTATCTCGGAAGGCTGCAGTATCAGCAGTAAAAGCAGAGTGGCGGAATACGCCGCTGCGCCTGTGGCAATTGAAATAATTGCCGCTACGGCTACAGGCAGAGTGACCAGCGAACTGACAATGAACCCAGGACCCCCCAGAGCGCCGGCTGATTGCATTATCGCAGCAACAGCGGAAAGCATGGCAGCAATGACTATCCTTTTTGTTTTTGTCCCTGAAGCGCTTAAATTCGTACTTATCGACCTGACTCCGAGCGCGACGGGTTTTCTCCAATACCCGGCAAACCTGACTCCTACTGAGACCGAGGCTCTTAAAACAATATCGCACAAGCATTTGAAGGCTTTCTTTAAATTTATGGCCATATTGCCTAACGGCGTCATAAAATAGGTGAAGATTCTCATACCTGTGACCTCCGGCAGGCTGTAATAAATATTAACAAATAGATCCTATATTAATATATAAACACGTGTCACAGGAAACTATCATTGCGGAAACGGCTTCAATAACTCCCGGTACTTTCCTTATCGAAAAAGGTAAGGGTGCTGAAGGTTTCCAGGGGTTAAAAAACTTACAACTATGCTCCAAAAATCGTTGTAAAAAGTCAATACTGTGTTATAATCTCAATTAGCATTATTTGCATAAAATGCAGCAATTTCGTAGTTGCGGTAAATAAGTATATAGAGGGGAAATTTTATGGACAAGAGAGCATTTATACTGTCGAATGATAAAGAGGTCAACAAGCTAGTTTCGATACTGCTGCTAATAATATGCCTTGTTGTCTTTCCGGCTTTGTACATACTGACGGTTATTAATTTTTTTAAGATAGAAATGAGCCAGTTGCTGGTTTTCGCAGTTGCCAGTTTCATCATGGTGGTACTAGATTTTATATTGGCCAGAAAAAATGCAAACCCGGTTTTTGTAAAATATCTGAATATCGTTTTAAGCACTCTGATCGTCGGGATGCTGGCAACCAATTATCACATAGGCATATATATGACTTATCTGTTCCCTTCCATCCTAAGCTGTCTGTATTACGATAAGAAGCTTACCATTACCGCGTTCGTCCTTGGAATTCTAAATCTGGTTATTTCACAGTATTTCAGACTCCAGTCGGTTGATATGCTGGCTTCCTATATACCGTATCTCGTGGGATACATGGTTGAATTTTTTGCCATGTTCCTGCTGTTCAACCTGCTGATACGTCGCCTGAACAGGATGTTCGGCTCATTGGCCGACAAGGAGCAGCAGAAGCAACTTTTGGACACGCTGGAGTCAGTATCTGAAAAATCCAAGGAATCATCGCAGGTGTTGTTTGACTCGGTGAACCAATTTGCGGCCGCCATCGACCAGACAACAAAAGCCAACAATGAAATTGCGGTAAACGCGCTTTCCGCGGTCGACAGCTGCAAGGATAACCTGCATTATGTCCAGGCCTCCTCCGATTCAATAATGACAATATCGAAGAATCTTGCTACGGTATCGGACAAGACGACTGAAATGTCCGAGGTGTTCAAATCCAGCTATTCGGCAACCCAGCAGAGCAAGGAACACATGGATGTAACGATGCAGGACATGAGCGTTATTGAGAAATCGACGGCAGATACCGGAAAAGTGATGGCTTCTCTGATGGAGACCACCCAGGAGATCAGCAGCATACTGGATATAATCAAAGCTATATCGGACCGGACCAACCTCCTGGCGCTCAATGCTTCGATAGAATCAGCAAGGGCGGGCGAGGCAGGCAAGGGCTTTGCAGTTGTTGCGGATGAGATAAGGAAGCTTGCGGAGCAGTCGGGAAAGGCTACCGCCAATATAAGCAAACTGGTGACCGAGCTTAGGGAAAATACCAACTTGGTGTTTGAGTCTGTAGACGATGGCACAAATAAGATCAAGACTTCCATACAAAGAGTCATGCAGACTGCGGAAAAGTTCGAGGAACTCAAGAGGCATCAGGATATACTCAAATCGAAGGTGGATGAGATAGAAGCGGCTTCTGTCAATTCTTCCGCCCAAAGCAGCCAGCTAACAGAAGTCATTTTAAAAATAAGCAACCTTATCGAAAGCTCCCTTGTCGAGATCCAGTCCATAGCCAGCGCCACGCAGGAGCAGGCCGCTACGATGGAAGAGCTGACTGCTTCGTATTCGTCAATCGAAGACATAGCGTCCAACCTGAAGAACCTGAATGTTGAATTGACAAGCCTGAAGATTTGAACCGGGAGAGCCGGGAAATCTAATCTATATTTGAAAAGCCCTGCGAATTATCACGTCTAACCGGCCTGAAGCTGCCGCAGCTGTTGCAGCTGCGGCGCGAACTGCAGCCAGAACAGCCGCCGCAAGAATTCATTTCGTCATTTGAACGGCTTACATTGCCTGAATCACCGCCCGAACCGCAGCCCATGCACCCACCGCTTTTCCGGCGGCGGAGCGTGTAGACCAGAGCAGCGATGAAACAAATCGCAACTGTTATAATTAAAACATAATCTGCAAATTTCATAAGCCCACCTCCATAGATTCATTCATAACTGGATAAACAGCCTGCCGGCCTGGTAAACAGCAAACGCGGCGATCCAGGCGATCGCGCATTGCATGACTATGACCCCGACAGTCATCAGCCTCGAACCAAGCTCTCTCCTTATTGTCGTAATTGCAGCCACACAAGGCGTATACAGCAAAGTGAATACCAGGAAGCTCAGCGCGGTCAGCGGTGTGAACAGGGTAGCGAGCGCATTCTTCAAATCGGAAACATTAGTGCCCATCAAAACGCCCATAGTACTGACTACTGCCTCTTTTGCCGTAAAACCGGTGATCAGGGAGGTGGCGGCTCTCCAGTCGCCGAACCCCAGCGGGCTGAAAACAGGAGCTATTGCCTGGCCGATGATTGCAAGCAGGCTTTTGGAGCTGTCTGTAATGGCATTGAGTCTGATATCGAAGGTCCGCAAAAACCAGACGACCAACGTTGCCACAAATATCACCGTAAAGGCTCTCTGCAGGAAATCCCTCGCCTTGTCCCACATAAGCAGCATAACGCTTTTTGGAGAAGGCAGCCTGTAATTCGGAAGCTCCATTACAAACGGGATTGGATTTCCCTTGAAAGCCGTGTTTTTCATCAGAAGCGACATGACTACAGCCAGAACAATGCCTGAAATATACAGCCCTATCATGACAAGTGACTGATGCCTGCTGAAGAATGCAGCGGTAAACACGGCATAGATCGGTATCTTGGCCGAACAGCTCATAAATGGTATGAGAAATATAGTCATTTTGCGGTCGCGTTCCGAAGAAAGCGTCCTTGCCGACATGACGGCGGGAACGGAACACCCGAAACCCACCAGCATGGGGACGAAGCTTCGGCCGGACAGCCCGAGCTTTCTAAGCAGCTTATCCATAACGAACGCAATTCTCGCCATGTAACCCGTATCCTCCAAAATAGACAGGAAGAAAAACAGCGTCACAATGATCGGGAGGAAGCTTAATACGCTGCCGACGCCTGAAAATACGCCGCTTATTACAAGACTGCGGACTACGGGGTTTATGCCGTATGCGGCAAGCCCCGAGTCGACCAAACGGGTCAGCAGATCTATGCCGGAGGACAGCAAATCGCTCAGGAAGCTGCCTATGACGCCGAAGGTCAGCCAGAATACCAGGAACATGATGCCAAGGAAAAGCGGTAGCGCCAGGTACTTGTTCGTAAGTATATTATCGATTTTGACGCTGCGGAGATGCTCCTTGCTTTCATTGCATTTGATAACGGTTTTCGCGCAGACACCTTCAATAAAGGCATATCGCATATCCGCAAGCGCGGCGTTCCTGTCGAGTCCGCTCTCCCGCTCCATTTCCAGCACGCTGTGCTCGATCATTTCCAGTTCGTTCGCGTTAAGCTCCAATTCTTCAGTTAGGGCAGCGTCCCCTTCGATCAGCTTTGTAGCGACGAAACGCGCGGGCACTCCGAGCCTTTGAGCGTGGTCTTCAATAAGATGGGATACGGCATGGATACACCTGTGAACGGCGCTGCTGGGGCAGAAGTCGATCACTGTGGGGTATGTCCTGTGTTTGGCAACTGAAATGGCATTGTCGATCAACTCCGAAATACCCTCGTTTTTTGCGGCGCTGATCGGGACCACCGGTATGCCGAGCTGCTTGGACATACCCTTGATGTCGATCGTTCCGCCGTTTCCCCGGACCTCGTCCATCATATTCAGCGCAAGCACCATCGGTACGTGCAGCTCCAGTAGCTGCAGCGTGAGATAAAGGTTTCGTTCGATATTGGTCGCATCTACTATATTTATGATCCCGTCCGGCTTTTCTCTCAGTATGAAATCGCGCGTGACTATTTCCTCACCCGAATACGGCCGCAGGGAATAAATACCCGGCAGGTCCACGACGTAACAGTCCTTTGTTCCGCGTATACCGCCGGTCTTTTGGTCGACTGTGACGCCCGGGAAGTTGCCGACATGCTGGTTCGATCCCGTCAATGCATTGAAAAGTGTGGTTTTACCACAGTTTTGATTGCCTGCAAGCGCGAATATCATGCTCCCTCACCATAGCCTTCCACTTCAATGTTTTTAGCGTCATCCAAACGGATGGTAAGTTCGTAGCCCCTGAGCCGTATTTCCATTGGATCGCCGAGGGGCGCAACCTTTTTGACGCATACCTTCGTCCTCGGTATGAGCCCCATATCAAGAAACCTCAGACGAAGCGCGCCTTGGCCTCCCACATTTTTGATCTTTGCTGTTTTGCCTACCGGTAGTCTGTCAAGTGTCATATATGTGTCCCCCTTATCTATGTAAAAGCCTATTTTCTTTGGGTGATTCATCTATTCTGCAGGAGGGTTAGGATCGCCTAACCAACTATAGGTTAGCACAACCTAACTTGTTTTGTCAACAAAAAAGTCAGCATCTGTGCGGCTGTCTTCGACATGGGCGGCAGCCACGGCTGGAAGCCATCTCCGCGGTGCCTTCGTCAAGGGAGCCATCGGCGCGGTTGCATCGTCATGGTTGCCTTCGTCACGGAAGCCATCGCCGCAGGTGTCCTTGCCAAGGCTGGTAGCCATCGTCTCTTGAAAACACTGGAAGTATGTGTTATCATGCAATTAGTTCGGGTATAATCTCAATGGAAAGGAGCTGCTCATATGGAGATCCACGAATCGGCGGAAAATTACCTTGAAACGATCCTGATGGAAAAGAATAAGAAGGGGCAGATCCGCTCCATCGATATCTGCAATGCGCTGGGCTATTCAAAACCTACAGTAAGCGTAGTGATGAAGCAATTCCGGGAAAACGGCTATATTGAGATGGACGAAAACGGTTATATATCGCTTACGGAAAAAGGCAGCAGGATTGCCGAGCGCATGTATGAACGGCATGTGATCATCGCGGATTTCCTGATGGCAATCGGCGTGGATGAAGCGACCGCCTATCAGGATTCCTGCAAGATAGAGCACGATATAAGCGAGACGAGCTTTGAGTGCATGAAAAAACATTATTTGCAAAGTAAAGGCTGATAAAAGCAATCCGTCTGCTCGCGCTGCTGAAATGCACGCCTGGGGACAGAGGGCTTCGAATATTTGGTATGTTTACCGACCGCAAGGTTTTCCGAGCGGGAAGAGACAGGCTTGTTAAGGCTCCATACGGGATATTCCCGTATTTTACCGTTACCTGGCCATAATGCTCCCTTCCCGCAATATACGCGGGCAAGGGAGTTTTTTATTTATAAAACATAGCCAGGCTGCCGCGCAGTATAATACCTGCAATTGATTTCAGCATTTAGTCTTTATACAGCTTATATACCGGTTAAATTACCCGGTGAAAGGAGAAGAGAGGATGGATAAAAGGATAGGTATAGTAGGGATAGTGATCGAAGACCTTTCCTGCGTGGAGCAGATAAATGCGGTACTCCACGAATACGGGAGGCTTATAGTCGGAAGGATGGGCATTCCTTACAGAGAGAGGGGAGTATCGGTAATATCGCTGATAGTCGACGGGGTCAACGACGATATCAGCGCGATGACCGGAAAGCTCGGAAGGGTTTCGGGAGCATCTGTAAAGTCCATGATCACAAAAAGCGTGCAGCAATAGAATGGGGGGCAAGTATGGGCAGCATGAATGAAACGCCGGCGGCAAACAGGTTTGTAATAGGGCTGTTCGGGAGGAGAAATACAGGAAAGTCGTCGCTGATAAACGCAATTACGGGACAGCCGATCGCCGTTACGTCCGAGGTGGCGGGAACGACTACGGACCCGGTACGTAAAGCGATGGAGCTGCTGCCGGTAGGACCTGTCGTGTTGATTGATACGGCAGGGCTCGACGATATAGGAGATCTGGGCAGGCTTCGTATAGACAAAACATATGAGGTCCTGCGCAAATGCAATCTGGCGGTGGTCGTTACGGATGCGGAGCATGGCGTTACAAGCTTCGAGTCGGATTTTATCAGAGAATTGAAACGCCGCGGCATAAAAAGTATTTGCGTAGTCAATCAGTGCGACAGACGTATGCCGGATGCAGCGGAGATCGCCGGACTCGAAAAACTCGCAGGGATTCCGCTCGTCTGTGCAAGTTCGCTTACGGGCTCAGGCATTGATTCCGTTAAAAAGCTGATCATCGAAAACTCAAATTACGATGACGTGGAGCCTGCTCTGGTAACGGGCATTATCCGTCCGGGGGATGTCGCCGTGCTTGTGACGCCCATCGATACAGCCGCGCCGAAGGGACGCCTGATACTTCCGCAGCAGCAGACGATTCGCGACATTATAGAGATGGGCGCGATGGCGGTCGTCACAAGGGAGTTCGAACTCGAGCAAACGATTGAAAAGCTGAAGCAGCCGCCTTCAATCGTTATTACCGATTCACAGGCGTTTCAAAAGGTAGCTGGTGAGACTCCGGAAAATATTCCTCTGACTTCGTTTTCCATACTATTTGCACGGCAAAAGGCAGATCTGGCGGAAATGGTCAGAGGCGTCAGGCGTATCAAAAGTCTTGTATCCGGCGACAGGGTGCTCATAGTCGAAGGCTGCACTCACCACCGCCAGGATGACGACATAGGAACGGTAAAGATACCTCGATGGATCAGGCAGATGGCAGGCGAAGGCGTCAAATTTGAATGGGCGTCCGGCGCAGGTTATCCTGCGGATATATCAGGCTACAGCGTTATCATCCACTGCGGCGCATGCATGCTGAACAGGAGAGAGATGCAGTATCGCGTGGAGTTAGCCCGTGAACAGGGAGTGTGCATTACGAATTACGGCGTTATGATCGCATATGTGCTGGGCATCCTGCCAAGAGCGCTCAAGCCTTTCCCGGAAGCCTTGCGGGCTTTGGAAGAACAATAGGGGCGACATATTGAAAGGGGTAATCAAATGTATAATGTAAAATCACATGATTCAAACCAATTTATCGACGACACGGAAGTGTTGGAGTCGATCGAAGCGGCAAAAAAACTTGCGCTTGACAAGGTTGAGATAGACAGGATCCTGGCCAAGGCGGGAGACTGCAGGGGCCTTACGCACAGGGAGGTGGCAGCGCTCCTCGAGATAGATGACGACGATACCCTGGAGAAGATGTACAGGACGGCAAAGAAAGTGAAGGAGAAAATATACGGCAAAAGGATAGTGCTGTTCGCTCCATTGTACCTGTCGAGCTACTGTGTCAACAACTGCAAATATTGCGGCTACAGGTGCGCCAACAAGATAGGCAGGCATCAGCTGACGCAGGAGGAAGTACGCGCCGAAATAAGGGCGCTTGAGGCCATGGGGCATAAAAGGCTCCTGCTTGAAGCAGGGGAGGACGATGAGAAATGCCCGATAGATTACATCCTCGAGTGTATAGATACGATCTATTCGGAAAAATTCAAGAACGGCTCGATCCGCAGGGTAAATGTCGACATCGCCGGTACTACCGAAGAAAATTACAGAAAGCTGAAAGCCGCTAAAATAGGGACATACATACTGTTCCAGGAAACATACCACAAGCAGACCTACCTGGAAATGCACAGCGGGCCTAAGAAAAATTATGAATGGCATACCGAAGCCATGGACAGGGCAATGCTGGGAGGAAAAATAGACGATGTGGGGATAGGGCCGCTTTATGGCTTATACGATTACCATTATGAGACCGTGGCGCTGCTTATGCATGTGGAGCACCTCGAAGCAGTAACAGGCGTAGGTCCGCATACCATCTCCTTCCCCAGACTTCTGCCTGCTGAAGGCGTCGATTACGGCAGCTTCCCGCACCTTGTAAACGACAGGGATTTTAAAAAGGTAGTGGCAGCCATACGCCTCGCAGTCCCGTATACGGGTATGATACTTTCAACGAGGGAGAGCGTGGAATTTCGGAAGGAGCTACTGGATATCGGTATCTCACAGATGAGCGCGGGTTCCTGCGTGGGTGTCGGCGGTTATGCGACAAGGGAGACGACAGATGCGGCCGGTATTGAAGAAAAGCCGCAGTTCAACCTTGCAGATCACAGGAAACCGATAGACGTCATAAAGGGCCTCGTAAAAGACGGCTATGTCCCGAGCTACTGTACCGCGTGCTACCGTGAGGGAAGGACGGGGGACCGTTTCATGCCGTTTGCAAAGTCCGGGCAGATCCACAATTTCTGCCTGCCTAATGCCCTGATCACGTTTGAGGAATACCTGCAGGACTATGCCGACGATGAACTGAAGGAAATGGGCAGGAGCATGCTCGACCGCGAAATACTGACCATTCCCGACGCAAACCGCAGGGTAAAGGCCGCGGCATATCTTGAACGCGTCCGGAATGGCGAGAGGGATCTGAGGTTTTAAATAATAGCTTTAAATAATTTATATATACAGTTGACTCTTACATGGTGTCAGGATATAGGATAATATTGTAATCGCGATTATATTATCAAGCAGGAGGGGCTTATGTTCAAAATAGGCGACTTTTCCAGACTGACACAGGTGTCTGTAAGAATGCTCAGGTATTATGATGAACTCGGATTGCTTAAGCCGGCTGAAGTAGACAGATTTACCGGCTACAGACTCTATTCGTCGCGGCAGATCGGAAGGCTGAATAAGATCATAGCGCTGCGAGACATGGGATTCCTTACGGCTGAGATCGAAGAGCTGCTGCTGCAGGACATGGACGACGTGAGTCTGATTAAAATATTACGTTCCAAGGAAGCACAGTTAAGATGGAATATCGCCGGTGAAAACGCAAAGCTCCTTAAACTGCAGAATTTTATGGATTCAGTGGGAAAGGAGAATATGTCGATGAATTATGAAGTCACAATAAAGACAGTACCTTCTTATAAGGTAGTTTCGAAACGCGGTATAATACAGGCGTATGACCAGGAGGGACAGCTCTGGCACGAACTTGGCGAGTTTGCGGGGAAGAATTCTTTAAAGTGCGGAGATATATGCTTCGCGATCTATCACGATCAGGAGTATAAAGAAAAGGATGTCGACGTCGAAGTGGTAATGAGCGTCGAGCAGCTCCGGGAAGACAGGGACGGCTTTACGTTCCGCGAAACCGAGTCGGTCGGACAGATGGCGTCGCTCATGGTAGCAGGGCCCTTCGAAAACATATCACCCGCATGCAATGCCCTCGCGGAATGGGTGGAGAATAACGGATACGTACCTGCAGGCCCTTCGCGCCAGGTTTGCCACAAAGGTCCCTGGTGTGAGAGCAACCCCGAAAATTATCTGACTGAGATTCAGTACCCGGTAAGGAAGGCGATGGATAGACCGTAACCTTAAGTCGGCAGCGCGGCCGAATGAATATCAGGGCTGCAGCAGGGTGTGTTCCTGCTGCAGCCTCTATATTTTCAGGCGGATTTTATTTGAAATCGAGCGGCATTTTTCAATCGATAAATATACTGCCGCGGTCCGTTTCCAGCTCCATATTGTTCCCGCCGGCTGCTGCGGGAGCGGTTTCATATACTGTTTCATTCGTAGTCTTTTTACCGACGGTTTTTCCGCCATCCTTTATAAAGCCTGTAGAAGTGGATGCCTTGACGGCGGGCTTGGGCTCCCCGGCGTCCGGCTGGAGGTAGATCGAGCCTGTATAAGTTTTGACCTCCGCAGCGTATTCGGCGCTTTCGATATAGATAAAGCCTCCTCTGCTTTCAAGCCTTATATCATCGGCTTTGTAGCCGGCAGGTAATTTGATCGTGAGATCGGCGTTGTTTTCATGCATTGTGACCAGCGGGAAAAAGGGTATCCTGCCGTTGGACTTCTCGGAGAAAGTCAGCTTTCCATCTCTGTCCGATATTTCGGGATCCATCCAGTCCGACTGTTCGTAGCTTATTTCGATCTTGTCGGATTTGCCCTCCTCCAGGCGGATGTGCGAATGGGCCGTAGTCAGGCTTATTTCACGGATATCGCCGGCGTTGTAGCTCCATTCGCGCAATGTGATACTGGTGGGCTTCGCACTGTTGAATATCATAAAGAACTTTTCTGGCAGCCCAGTTGAAAGTGATATGATCAGTCCTGCCGTTATAATTAACAGCCCAGCCTTCAAAGCCCTGAGTTTGTTGGCTTTCCGCTCGTACGAGTCCTCGCTGAAATCCGGAACGGAACTTCCGGGTTTTCTGAGCATGCGCGCGATGAGTCCTGTGGACATCCTGATGAAAAGCCTGCATAGTACGAAAAACAGGTACGCTATCAGTACCAGCAAGCCCGAGAGGAATATCCCGATGCCGATAGTGCTGATCATGCCGGTAATATAGGTGAACGGCATCTTCAAAGCTTCGTATGTGCAGACCGCCAAAGCCAGGCACGCGCCGACGGTCGCGGCGATCGCTACCAGGAACAGAGAAATAGCTATACTGTAGGTGCAGAATATGATTATCGAAAACAAAAATATGGATATAGGTCTCGTTATGCTAAAACGGGCATATTTGACGACGCTTGCATAATTTTTCAGCCCCGGACTTGACTGAGCCCTCTTGATACTGGTTTCAGCCTTGATCATCGCCGCTATTTTTTTCGGAGGATCCAGACGCGAAAGTATTCCTTCCGGTGTTACTCCTTCGTCCAGAGCGTCGTTGATATATTCGGTATAGTAGTCAAGCGCCTCCCTTTTATCCAATTCCGGCAGCCCGGAAAGCTGAAGGTTCAATTTATCCAGAAAGGCTTTCAATCTTTCATCCATTTTTTTCATCACCGCCTGTAATAAAGTCGATTATATTTTTCAATTCCGTCAATTCTTCCTTATATTCGTTAAGGCGCACGACTCCTTCGGTCGTGATCCTGTAATAGCGCCTTAGACGTCCGGAATGCTCCGCCGAATAGGTTTCAAGGCACCCCTGAGCTTCGAGTCTGCGCAGCACGGGATAGAGTGCGGATTCAGATGCGTCCATTATCTCCGACATATCCTGTGTAAGCTTGTAACCATAAGTGTCGCCCTTAAGCAAAATATGGAGGACACATGCATCCAGCAGCCCTTTTTTCATCTGGGCATCCAATAAAAACCACCTCCGCTCATACTAACATTCTTATCCATACCGGGCTCTCTGTCAACCCTTTATATGGGACGTAGTCACTGTCGCTTTTTCCCCTGTCAACCCCATATACATGACAAAGTACCTTTCTCTCAGTCCCGTTACGATGGTTTCGCCTGCAATATGTCGTCATATCTGATACGGCACATCCTTTCAGACATTTCCCAAAGCCTTCCGGCAACATCGGATCTCTGGGAGTACCGGCTGGGTTTCATGGGAGAGCAGTCCTTCCAATATACCTCGCCTGTTTTTCTTGCTCCGGTCTCGGCCACGAGATAGGCGACGGAATGAGCGGGCTGCGTTGCGGGTGTTCCGCCCCTGCTCCTTATTTTCCAAACCTTCTTTACTATACCGTCGGTTCCTTTTAGCCCTATATCGGTATTTACGAGGCCGGGATCCACCGCAAAGGCCCTGATCCCGCTTTTTGCGGACGAAAGCCTGCGGTTCAGCTCCGTAGCAAACAGTACGTCGGCAAGCTTGGTCTGTTTGTATGCAAGCAAGCAGTTGTAATGCTTGCGGAGCATGACGTCCTTCCAGTGAATCCTGGTCCTGTAATGGGAGCCCGAACTAAGGCCGATCACAGTGCCTTCGGACGATCTTGAAAGAAGGGGCAGCAGCTCGTAGGTCAACCGGAACGGCGCCAGATGATTGACGGCAAACTGCAGTTCAAAGCCGTCGACCGTCGAGACATACCAGCTTGAAACCGTGCCGGCGTTATTGATGAGCACGTCGAGACGGTCATAACCGTGCGCCGCAAGCACTTCCCTGATGCTTGCCGCAAGCGACGCCACTTCGTCCAGCGATGAAAGATCCGCCGTCAGGTAGCTTACTTTCGCGTCAGGATACAGAGCCCTGATTTCTCCTTCGGCTTTATCGCATCTTTCCTTCGAACGTCCTGTCCCGATCAGGAAGGCGCCTTTTCCGGCGAGTTCCCTGGCAGTTGCAAGCCCGATCCCGGATGTGGCTCCCGTAAGGACGATGGTTTTGTCTATTTTTGTATCGGCCGTATGTTTGATATCATTTAATTTTTTCATAATTTCTGTTTTCATATATGCCTCCATAATCATAACGGATTTGTCCCGATGATGGGCTGTATGCCCTTCCGCTTGCTATGTGCCGCGTTCCACCGGGAGCCGATGACCCGTGCGACTACCGATTGCGGTACAAGCGATCCCAGTGTCTTCAGGCATCTGTTCAGCAAGCCGGGGATATACAGCGGCTTCCCGGCCAGCGCCTTGTCGACCGTATGGGAGGCCACATAGCCGACGTTCTGCGTAGTGATCCTGCCTGCAAAGCCCTGTGCTTCGATGGCCTTGATGCATTCGGGCGTGGTCGGCATTCCGGCGGGGCAGAGGGCTGTAACCGTAACGTCCTGTGACCGCAGCTCTTCACCCAGAGCTCTTGAAAAGTCCAGTATGAATCGTTTCGACGACGCATACATCGCTTTTACAGGCATGGGGTAGTAGGCTGCCAGGCTTGCGACATTGATCACCCTGAAGGTCCTTGCCGGATCTCGCAGCTTCAGTATTTCGTGGGTCATTTCGAGATTGGCTTCGATATTCAGACGCAGTATGGTGCGTATCTGTGTGCGTGTCCTTTCGGAAAACGGCCCCTCAAAGTCGAGGCCTGCTATATTTACCAGAAGGTTAAAGAGGTAACCGTTGCTGTGAATGTGTTCGAAAAGCTCCGTCCTCGCCTCAAAATCGGTAAGGTCGCAGCAATGGTAACGCACGTTTATGTTATAGGTGTTCGAAAGACTCGTTGAAAGCCTTTGCAGCGCCTGCTCGGAGAGATCTGTCAGAAACAGATCCCAGCCGCGGCTGGCACACTCGACGGCGAATGCCTTTCCAAGGCCGCCTGCAGCTCCCGTTATCAACACCATTGATTTCATATTCCTCACGCTCCTGTTTTGTTGGCTTTAATTAATGTTTATCTTATGTATAATACTATACGATGTATAATATTATATGTCAATAGTCATGGGGAAAAATTTATTTGAGCTTCAGTTAAGGCAAAAAAGGCTGTAGAGTACAGAGGGGTAAGCGGATGGCAGTCAGCTGTCGGCAGTCGGCATGCGGTAATCGACATGCTGCAATCAGCAAGCGGAGGGGGAATACAGGCTATGTAGTAGGGTGGAGGTGGAAAATGAATAATATGCAGTCTAGAGGCTGCGACCGCGATATTCTCTAGGAGACAGGCCCTTGACCTTTTTGAAGGCTTTGGAAAACATGAATGGGTCATCGTAGCCCACGGAGCGGGCGATATCGCCGATTGCGAGCGAAGGCGCGCGCATCAGGTCGCAGGCTTTTTCCATCCTGTAACCTATCAGATACTCCTGTGGCGATGTATTCAGGAACTCGTTGAACAGTGAATAGAGATAGCTCCTGTCAAGACCGACGTTGTGCGCAATCTCCGAAATGCTTGTTTTTCTGGAATAGTTCATTTTTATATACTCAAGCGCTTTTTTGACGTATTCCTCCCTGAGGTTGCTTTTGTCGGAGAGGCTTCTTTCTGAGGTCTCGACGAGCTGCGAGAGAAATTCGTACAGCAGTCCGAGAAGCCTTATTTCTCTGCCCTTTGTCAGATGCTTGGTGTTTATCATTCGCATCAGGCAGTCCTTGAGAAAATCATCGCGGTCATACCTGAATACCGGGTTGTGCAGGTCGAGCCCGGCCCGCTGAAGGTAAGCAGCGGCTTTCAAGCCGTGAAAGCCGACCCACCCGTAACTCCAGGGGTTGTCGGTATCAGCGCGGTAATGAACGATCGTATCGGGGCAGATCAAAAATCCGTCGTTCTTTGCCAGTTCATAGGTGATGCCGTTTACTGTAAAGGTGCCCTTGCCGCCTAAAACGTAATGGATTATATAATGATCCCTTACGGCAGGGCCCCAGGAATGACCGCCGTCACAATCTTCTATACCACACCGGTACATATTCATATCAGTGTGTTTCGGCTCATCGATATATATTTTCTCGAGCATTGGTGCACCTCTATATGAATTATTTCATCAATTCCAAACAACATTATACCATGTTTTATTAACATCATGACATATGCTTTGCTGCACCCGGGTGTAAAATAGAATCAAGTTATGAAAAAAAGGTAACATATTAAAAGTACAGTTACAGGAGGGTACTCACATGGCTGAATTACGCTGGCACCCATTGATCAAGGACTGGGTCATGATAGCATCGCACAGGCAGAACCGCCCTCAGATGCCCAAGGATTGGTGCCCCTTTTGCCCGGGTTCCGGAAAGGTGCCCGATAGCTACGAAGTGTACAAATATGATAACGATTTTCCCGCTTTGATGCAGGACCCACCCGAACCGGACGACGTCAGGACCGATTTTTACAAAATGTCCGAGGCTTACGGAAAATGCGAAGTGATCCTGTATTCGCCCGAGCACACATCATCGCTGCACCAGTTTTCAAATGAACATATAGTAAAAATTATAGATTTGTGGACCGAACGTTTTACAGAGCTTAAAAAGGATGAGAAAATAAAGTATATATTTATATTCGAGAACCGCGGCGAGATAGTCGGTGTTACCATGCCCCATCCGCACGGGCAGATATACGGTTACCCGTTCATCCCAAAGAAGCTGCAGCTTGAGCTCGATTCCTGCAGGGAATACCATGAGGAAAAGGGTTCGTGCCTTATCTGCGATATGCTGGGAGACGAGAAAAAGTATGGAGAAAGGGTGATCTTTGAGAATGAGGATTTCCTGGTTTTCCTGCCTTTCTTCACCGAATATCCTTACGGGATGTACATCGCCAGCAAGAGCCACAAACAGAACCTGACCCAGTTCACGGAAAGGGAGAGGCTGAACCTGGCAAAAGCGCTCAAGGAGACGACAGGGACGCTGGATTCGCTGTTCGGCTTCGCTTTCCCATATATGATGTGCATGCATCAGGACCCGGTCAATAGCGAAGACGCAAGCGCGTATTACCATTTCCATATCGAATTTTTCCCGCCGATGCGCGCTTCGAACAAGCAGAAATTCAACGCTTCGAGCGAAACCGGCGCGTGGGCGCACGCCAATCCCACCAAGCCCGAGGAAAAGGCGGAGGAACTGCGGGAGGCGCACAAAAGATTTTTGGAGAAAAACAGTGTAAAGTAACGTATGAAAAACGCTTTAAAGCACTATCAAGGGGAAATTGGAGAAGAGCGGGGGCTAAAATGAAACAAAAGAACCGTCCCTGCGTTTCAGTGAATAAGGAGGTAGCGATATGAATACGGCTGAGTTGAAAAAGAAGTTCATCGACATCTATGGGGGCTCTGAAGCTGGTATCCGGGTATTTTTCTCGCCCGGGAGGGTCAATCTCATCGGAGAGCACACGGATTATAACGGCGGCTA
This sequence comes from Bacillota bacterium, assembly GCA_023412915.1. Classification (GTDB taxonomy): domain Bacteria; phylum Bacillota; class Clostridia; order Acetivibrionales; family DTU013; genus JAEYOM01. The sequence continues at coordinate 25,712 of JAEZRE010000021.1, read as the reverse complement.
CGTATTTCCCGCGGCTTTGACACTGCGTTCGACAATTGTCGCGAGACCGCGAACGGACAGGATCGTAAGGCTGATTGCAACGGATCTTGGAATACAGGTGGAAGGCTCTCTTGACAAGCTTGAAGAATACAAAGGCCTTAAGTGGGGCAATTATCAGCTTGGTGTCGCGGACGAACTGCAAAAAGCCGGGTACATGCTCACTGGCTGCGAGCTCCTGTATCATGATACGGTTCCGCTGGGCGCCGGGCTGTCTTCGTCGGCCGCTATCGAAGTCGCTACGGCAATAACGCTGGTTTCGCTCGGAAATTCGGCCCACGGCCTGAACCAGCCCGTTGACATGATTCAAATGGCGCTCATCAGCCAGAAGGCCGAAAACAAATATGTAGGCGTCAATTGCGGTATAATGGATCAGTTCGCCTCCGCCATGGGCAAGGCAAACAACGCGATATTCCTTAATTGCAGGGATTTGAGCTACAAGCACGTTCCGCTCAATTTGAAAGGCTACAGGATCGTAATCGTCAACACTAATAAAAAACGCGGCCTGGCAGATTCAAAATATAATGAAAGAAGGAGCCAGTGCGAGCAGGCTTATGATATACTGAAGAAGTATATTCCAAACGCGTCCTGCCTTGGCGAGATATCGCCGGAGCAGTTCGACAGGTACAAGCACGAGATAGCAGATGAAACTGTAAGGAAAAGAGCGCAGCATATCATTGCCGAAGACGACAGGGTATTGAAGTCTATTGAAGCTCTGAACAACGATGATATAGCCCTTTTCGGCAAATACATGATAGAATCGCACAATTCGTTGAGGGATCTGTACGAAGTCACCGGAGTCGAACTCGATACGCTGGTCGAAGAAGCGTTGAAGATCGAGGGCACGGCGGGCGCAAGGATGACTGGCGCAGGCTTTGGAGGCTGCACAGTCAGCATAGTCCGCGAAGACGCCGTCGATGAATTCATCGATAAGGTCGGCAGGGGATATGCGGCAAGAACAGGCCTGACGCCTTCGTTTTACGTTTCGGAAGTTGGCGACGGCGGCAGGGAATTGAAGGAGGCTGAGTAAAATGGCAATATTGGTCACAGGCGGAGCAGGGTACATAGGGAGTCATACGGCTGCGGAGCTTCTCGCAGCCAATGAGGACGTAGTCATACTCGATAACCTCGAAAAAGGCCACAGAGGCGCGGTAAAAGGCGGCAGGTTCTGCAAGGGGGACCTTAGGGACGCGGAATTCCTCGACGGTGTATTCAAGGAAAACCATATCGACGAAGTAATTCATTTCGCGGCGTATTCGCTCGTAGGCGAGAGCGTTACTGAACCGTTGAAGTATTATAACAACAACATGGTCTCGACGCTGAGGCTGCTTGACAAGATGAAGGAATACGGTGTGAAGCGGCTCGTGTTTTCCTCGACTGCGGCAACCTATGGGGAGCCTGAAAATACGCCGATCCTGGAAACCGACAGGACCTTTCCCACCAATCCCTATGGCGAAACGAAGCTTTCGGTGGAAAAGGTGCTGAAATGGGCAGACAATGCTTACGGTATCAAATATGTATCGCTGCGTTACTTCAATGCCGCCGGCGCTCACATAAGCGGTACCATCGGAGAGGATCACAAGCCGGAAAGCCACCTGATCCCGATAGTACTTCAGGCGGCGCTCGGCAAGAGGGACGCGATACAGATATTCGGGGACGATTATGATACGCCCGACGGAAGCTGTGTCAGGGATTACATCCATGTAACGGACCTCGCGATGGCGCACATTCTCGCGCTGAAGAGCCTGAGAAACGGCGGGGACAGCAGGATATACAACCTAGGCAACGGCAAGGGCTTCTCGGTCAAGGAAGTAGTGAGCCTTGCCAGAAAGGTCACCGGGGTCAACATCAAGGAAGTCATCGCTCCCAGAAGAGCCGGAGATCCCGCTATACTGGTGGCTTCTTCGAACAGGATCAAGACCGAATTGAAGTGGGAGCCGAAGTTCGACGATCTTTCAACGATAATTGAAACTGCGTGGAAATGGCACAAGGATCACCCCGAAGGATACGGGGACTGAGCATTGAGCACGCACAGATGAAAAGCTGAAACAGCTAAAAAAGGCTTTTTAAACTGCCCCCTGACAGGTAGACCGGGGGGCAGTTTGTTTTATATATAAGCTAATCTCTTTTTCATTATATTTGTTGCCGGAAGATGTGATAAAATGTGGTAAGAGCAATCGTGCATGTGGTAATAAGTAAGAAATCGCATCGCTTGGATTTCTCAACTGAACGGATGACAGGGTATACCGAACTCATTAAATGAAAGATAAATTGGTATCGTAAATGAACATCAAGGAACGAGCAAAACAACTTAAAAAGGACATTCCAGCCGTTTTTCTGGCGCTTGGGAAAAAGGAAACGCCATGGTATGCCAAAGCACTGGCCGTTTTAACAGTTGGATACGCATTATCTCCTATCGATCTGATCCCTGATTTTATCCCTGTCCTCGGATATCTTGACGACATAATTATTTTACCCCTGCTGGCTGCCGCCACGATAAGGCTTGTTCCCGAGGAGATAGTAGCTCAATGCCGCGCGGAGTCGGAACAGCTCTGGAAAAATGGCAAGCCTGAAAAGTGGTATTACGCAATACCAATAATTCTTATATGGCTTATAATCATAGGTTTGATTTTGAAAGCGATCTTTTAGTCCCTTCCAAGAGATACAAATAAGTATACAAAACGTATGGTTTAGCTCAATTATATGATAAAATGTATCTTATATCATTTAAATACGGGAGGAAAAGATGATTGAACGCTACTTAATTCGAATTCCTTCTGCCTATAAACAAGAGTTTGATCAAAAGATTCTTGCTGTCAATCTATACAGAGAGAAGCTCTCCTTATATGTGGTCATAATACTGCTGTTCTTTTATTTGGGTGTCGATTTGCTTTTTTACAGATCCAGGTGGGGTACGCTGCCTGCTTATAAAAGCTTGTTATATATTCATGTAGTGGGAATTGTCATATACGCAGGTATTGGATTTATGTACCTCGTAAACGAAAACAAACAAACTGGCTTCAATAGAATCCTTCACTATATAATAATTTCAGCCCACCTCGCCATGGGCGAAGCCCTTTCTTTAAATGCTCAATTTATTCATGGACAAATCTCGGCATATATCATTGCTTTGTTTTGCATATCCTATATTCTTTTGTTGAGTAACATCGAGGGCCTGATCTTCATATCATCCTCGCTTGTTGTATTTATTTTCGGTCTATACGCGGTTGAGCACAATTCAGTAAACCTAAACGGCAATATTGTCAATTCGTTAACAGTGGGCATAGTTGTTTTTCTTTGTACTCGTATCAGTTATTCAATGTATGTTAAGGAGTTTTTGATCAATAAGGAGCTTGAAGCCTCTATTAAAATGAAGGACGAATTCCTGTCAACGATATCACATGAGTTCAGAACTCCATTGACCGTGATAAATTCGGCAATACAGGCTATCGAGCATTTTTGCGGGGCGGAAATGAGCGACAGGCTGAAAGGTTATCTGGATAAGATCAAGCAGAATTCCTTTCGGCAATTGAGGCTCGTAAACAACCTTCTGGACATAACGCGGGCCAATGCGGGGCATATCAAGATCAACAGAAGGAACGCGGATATCGTCTGCCTGACCAAATCCATAATAGAATCCGTGCAGGTATATTCGACTCAAAAGGGCATAAAAATATCGATTTTGTCCAGCCATGAGCAGTTAGTGACCGGTATCGATGAAGAAAAATACGAACGTATCCTGCTGAATCTTCTTTCAAATGCCATAAAATTTACTCCCGCCGGTAAATCAATCGTTGTGAAGCTCACGAAAGGCATAAATAATATTAAAATTGAAGTAATAGACGAAGGCGTCGGTATTCCCGAGGATAAAAAGGATTTGATTTTCGAGCGCTTCGGACAAGTCGACAGCTCGCTGACTCGCCAGGCAGAGGGTACCGGTATCGGCTTGTCTTTAGTAAAGCTGTTTGCTGAAGCCTTGGGAGGATGTATAACCGTAAAAAGTAAAGTCGGCGAGGGAAGCACTTTTTGTCTGCTTCTTCCGAATACGACGGCAGAGAGAGAACAGGACGGGGATGCCGCTGATGCCGTATGCCTGAAGGAAATTGCGGGTAACAGGACTGCAAAATCGACTACCATTGAATTTTCCGATGTTTATACGGGTAAATGAATAATGCCCGGTCAAGTCCCGCCTTTTTTTTATCACGACGTTATGATAGAATTCATTCTGCTGGAAAAAATATATCCGGAGGACTTGAGATGCTGCTTGCAGATGATTGGAAGGATTATGAACTGATAGATACGGGCGGAGGGGAAAAACTCGAACGCTGGGGACAATATACGCTCAGAAGGCCTGACCCGCAGGCAATATGGCCGATCACCGGAAATGATAAAGCCTGGACCAGAGCGGATGCCCATTACCACAGGAGCAGCAGCGGGGGCGGAAACTGGGAATACCTGAAGAAGCTGCCCCCACAGTGGACTGTTCGCCATGGGGAGCTGGAATTCTATGTTGAACCTACCGGCTTTAAGCATACCGGTCTCTTCCCGGAGCAGGCCGTCAACTGGAACTGGATGGAGCAGAAAATAAAGAACGCGGGTAGGAAGACAAGCGTACTTAACCTGTTTGCTTATACGGGCGGGGCAACAGTCGCAGCGGCGCATGCCGGAGCCGAGGTGTGTCACGTGGACGCCGCCAAGGGCATGGTGACGCGTGCGAAAGAGAACCTGGCGCTCTCAAAGCTTGAGGACAAGCCTGTGCGTTTCATTGTGGACGATGTGGTCAAATTCGTGAACCGGGAGCTGAGGCGCGGCCGGAAATATGACGCCGTCATTATGGATCCGCCATCCTACGGCAGAGGCCCGAATGGCGAGCTATGGAAGATAGAGGATGAATTGTACGGGCTCATAAGCCTGTGTATCGACATATTGTCCGACGAGCCTCTGTTTTTCCTTGTAAACTCCTATACTACAGGCCTTTCGCCTACAGTCATAGGCAATATGCTGAGACTTTCGCTTCAAAAAAAGTTTTCGGGTTCGGTGAATGCCGACGAGGTCGGGCTTCGCGCGACTGCAACGGGGCTTATCCTGCCATGCGGAGCGGCGGGCAGGTGGGAGGCCTGATCTGGCAGATATTTTGGCAGCGGCGGGAACAGCACCGAAACATCATGCAGGGTACAGGTCATTCGCCTGCGGAATGAGAGTTCAATTATGACTAAAAAAATAGAGATATTATATGAGGACAACCACGTGCTGGTAGTGGTCAAGCCTCCGAATATGCTTACGCAGGGCGACCGGACAGGCGACGAGGATCTTCTCACCGCATTGAAGGAGGAGCTCAAAGTAAGGTACAATAAGCCGGGAAACGTCTATCTGGGCCTGGTACACAGGCTTGACCGCCCGGTCGGAGGAGCCATGGTGTTTGCAAAAACGTCGAAAGCTGCCTCAAGGCTTTCCGATCAGATACGCAGGAGAGAATTCGGCAAAGAATACATGGCGGTGGTGTACGGCGTCCCTGAGCCTGTATCCGGCACGCTCACGCATTACCTCGACAAGGATGAGGAAACCAATACGGTCCGCATCGTCAAGTCTTCTGACGAAGGTAAAAAGGCGGTCCTCGATTATACTGTAAAGGGCTCGGAAGAGGGTCTGTCGCTCATAGCCGTCAGACTGCATACGGGCAGACCGCACCAGATACGCGTTCAGCTTTCTGCCATAGGGCACCCGCTTTACGGCGACCAGAAATACGGGGCTTCGTTGAACGGAGTTCCGCTTAACAAGCCCGGGATGCAGCTGGCGCTGTGGTCCGCCGAGGTGGGCTTCGAGCACCCGACGTTGAAACGCTGCATGTCCTTTAATTCATTGCCTCCGGAAACTTATCCGTGGAAGCTTTTCAAATAATTCGAAAGACAACTGTCAATATGACATACTCCTGTCATGTTGCATGGACTATAATGGTTTCATAGTAAACAGAAGGAGTGAGCATTATTAAATCGGATTATAAAAAGGAATTCAAGGACCTGTATTTGCCAAAGGGAGTACCCGGGCTGATCCAAATCCCTCCGATGAGCTTTATAACGGTAAAGGGGGAAGGAGATCCGAACGGACCCGATTTTGCACTGGCAATACAGGCGCTCTACAGTCTTACCTACGCGGTCAAAATGTCGTACAAAAGCGGGAATGTTCCCGAGGGGTACTACGAATACCGCGTTTTTCCGATGGAGGGCGTGTGGGATCTTGTCGATCATACAATACCGAGCACTGTCAAAAGCAATTACAGGTATGAAATTATGGTCAGGCAGCCGGATTTTTTGACTCCCGAACTGTTTGACCGCTTTTTGGCCTCCACCGTAAAGAAAAAGCCCAACCCATACCTGAAAAACGCGGGATTTGCCACTTTTGATGAAGGCCTCTGCTGCCAGATGATGCACACGGGAAGCTATGACGACGAACCCGCAAGCTTTGCAATTATGGAACAATTCTGCGAAAACAGCGGTTTCAAGCGCCTGTCACTAAAGCACAGGGAAATTTATATCACCGACCCGCGCAAAACAAGCCCTGACAAGCGAAGGACAGTTTTGCGGTTTCAGGTCGGAAAACCGGATTAACGGGAAAGCAGATCAATATGCGATACATACCCGCAAAAACGATCATATCAGGCTATGGGGCCAATAACGGCTGGTTCGGCTGCAATTACAACATGAACATTTACAAGGGTTGTCATCACGGCTGTATTTACTGTGACAGCCGCAGCGAATGCTACCGCGTGGAAAATTTCGACGAGGTGAGGGCAAAGCAGAACGCTCTTGCACTGATAGAACGCGAACTCAAATCAAAGCGAAGGACCGGCGTTATAGGTACAGGCGCCATGAGCGATCCGTACAACAGGTTCGAGGAGGAATACCGCCTCACGCGGGGCGCATTGGAACTTGTAAACGACTACAGGTTCGGCATAGCGATTGCCACAAAGAGCAGCCTTGTTTCGCGGGATATCGATATTCTGGAAAGGATAAGCGCCCATTCGCCCGTCCTCGTCAAAATCACCGTAACCACCTGCGACGACTCGCTCTGCAAAAAGGTTGAGCCGAACGCCCCGCTTTCATCAGAACGGTTTGCCGCCATAAAGAAGCTCTCATCCCGCGGCATATTCACAGGTATACTACTTATGCCTGTTTTGCCTTTTATCGAGGATGACCCCGGAAATATAAGCGGAATAATCGACTGCGCAGTCCGGTGTGGGGCGAAATTCATATATCCGGCATTCGGCGTGACTCTGAGGCAGAACCAAAGGGATTATTTCTTCGAGAAGCTCGACGCAGCTTTTCCGGGCGTGAAACAAAAATATATAAGACAATTCGGCAATTCCTACCGCTGCGACTCGCCAAGGGCGGACGAGCTTATTGGCAAATTTACGGGTATGTGCGGTGAACGCGGCCTGCTCTACGAGATGGACGACATCATAAAAGCATACAGACGTGGCTATTATAACTCTCAATTATCATTTTTCTAAATATTTTCCTTATCTCATTAATATATTTCAATACAGTGAATAGTCTTGTATAATTAAATATATATGGCTGTTTTTAAATATATCGATGGGAAAAGACTATGAATATAAACTTGGAGAAAAAGCTCGTAAATATACTTTTTAACGCAAGGCCATCCACGGAAAAGGACTTTGAACACAGCCGCAGGATGTCCATATTCGAGGGCTGTACCGCACGTACGATATTCAATTTCACAAGCGGCGCCTTTCTTGCCGGCTATGCCAATTTTCTGGGCGCCGATGACTCTTTTAACGGTTTGATAGGCGCGATACCGGTACTTGCAGGTGTAATGTCGCTTTTATCGCCGCTATATTTTGAAAAAAAGGAAAGAAGGAAGCCTCTTGTAGTTCTTCTGAACTTCCTGCACAGGTTCATCCTCGGCCTTATGGTGCTTATTCCGCTCATAGCGTCGGGCAAAAGCGAGAGACTTGCACTTTTGACCGTCTTCTATCTTGTGGCGTATATGGCTATTTCCTTCAGCAATCCGGCCGCAAGTGCCATACAGATAGACCTGACGCCGGAGAACATACGCGGCAGGTATTTCAGCAAAAAGGAATCGTATTTTCTTGCGGTAGGCACACTTTTCACGCTTGTGCTTGGCCCTGTCATGGACTCATACAAGGCCGGCGGAAACCAATACGGCGGCTTTGTGATCATGTTCATAATAGTTTTGCTGCTTTCATTCGCAAACGGTTATTTCTGGCTAAGGATAAAGGAACCGGACAGGGTTAAAAGTAAAACTACGTTCAAGCTCAGGCAGATCGTCACGATGCCTCTTAAAAATTTGGGCTTCAGGAAAATCATCATATTTTTCATCCTGTACAACGTCGGTCTGCAAATAGGCGGCCCGTTCTTCTCGGTATACATGGTAACGGGGCTGAAGCTCGACTATACCTATATTATGGTCATGGGCATGCTTTTTACGATCGTCGATGTTATACTTGTAAGGGTATGGGGCAGGATCGCCGACAGAAAGTCCTGGAACTTCGTACTGACATATTCGATCCTGACTTTGGGCATAGCCCACTTCAGCTGGTTTTTTGTAAACGGTTCGACTGCATTCATTATGGTACCCTTGCTGCATATTTTGAGCGGAGCAGGCTGGGCGGGACTTGGCATTTCCACATTCAACATCCAGTTTATATATTCTCCTGCAGACGGGAATACCGTGTATATAGGCTTCAATGCAGCTCTCGGCGGCCTTATGGGTTTCCTCGGCACATTGGCCGGATCGGGGCTGCTGATAGTAATGCAGGGAATGGGGCTGAACCTTTCGGGCTTCATGATCGGCGGGATGCAGGTGCTCTTCCTCCTGTCGGGCCTGACGCTCATGCTGAGCGCGGCTTATTCGCATTTCTTCATCAAGCCGCTTGCGCAGGAATAGAACCCGGGGCATAAGTTTACTGTCATCCGCCCCCATATGACCGCGGCTTTTGAATCACATGCCGGCTTCTATTTCCTTTATTTTCGCTTCGACCTCTTCGCGGCTGATCGTGCTCAGGTATGTGAATTTGTAACCGAGGGCCTTTTTCATGTATTCGAGCGCCTCGTCCTTCTGCTCCATGGCAAGCAGCAGCAGGCTATAACCGTAGTAAGGCTCGGGAAAGCTTGGCGCCTTATCCAGCAGCGGCTTATAGATCTCCTTCGCTTTTTCATAATTTCCAAGCAGGTAGTAATTCTGTCCAAGATTGTCCTGTATGATCTTGTCGGAAGAGTTGTAATCATATGCCTCCAGGTTGAACTGCAGGGCTTTTTCAAGATCGCCCTTCAATATCAGCAGGTAGCCGAGGCTTCCGTAAACGGAAGTCGTTTTGTATACCTTGACGACTTCCTCGAGCATTTCTATAGCGGCGTCAAGCTCGCCCTTTTTCCACAAAACGAGCGCCATGATCGATTTGATGTAGGGAAGTTCCGGACTTTTCTGACTTTCCTTGATGACCTGTTGCATGATCTCATCAGCCTTTGCGGAATTGCCGCTTTTAAGCAGGATGTATGCGTAGGATACCGATGAACGAACTCCGGCCTTTTTAGTATCATATGCCTTGCCGAACCATTTTATCGCTTCGTCGGTTTTCCCGAGCGAGTATGCCTTTCCGCCCTTCATGCCATATATCATTGGTCTTGACATAAAAGCTATCACCGCGAGATATATGACGATGACAAGTATGCCGAGCCACTTGTTTACTAACCATGCCGCAATTATGGCAGCAATCGGCAATACAAATCCTACCAGTAAATTCCTCAATGTTTTGTTCATTCCGGACCTCCAGATTCAAGGAATAGTTTTTCAACCACTCAATTATAAACCATTGCAGGATATAAATGCAAATAGAGGCTTAAACCTGCAGGCGGCAATGAAATTGCCCGGATGGAAAAGTATTTACCATTTTACGGATTCTATATATAATATTGTTGGACTTACATTATCAAACTATCTGGAGGATGCCATGGAGGAGTTATTTATCACGATCTGCGTGATCGGTTTTACATTAACGGTGCTCAGCCCATATTTCTTCAACAGGTATACGAAATTCAAGCTTGAAATAGAAAAGATGAGGCTCGAATCGGAACTCAGGAAGGAAGAGATACGTGCCAAAAATCAGTTTGATATGGAAAAATATATGGCGGATGAACAGCTGAAAGCAGCCAGAATGCAGGCAAAGGCTGCCAATACAGGAGCGCCCGCGGGCGTCGGCGGAGAATCGGTTGTTGGCGCAAGTTCACAGACTGCGCCGCAATATCGGAGAAGCAGCGACGCTCAGCAGGCGACGGCGGCTTTTTGTGTCCAGCCGGATTTCGAAACGAAGTCCGAGTTCGGAACACAACCTGATTTCAGAACACAGCCCGATTTCGACGATATCGGGACGCGCTCTCATGTAAACGGTTCAGGTGCGCAGGTCAGCGACCTTGCAAATGACGGCCGCGACAGGGAGAAATTGAAGTATTGAAATTAATTATTGTATAGACAACAAAACCTGTGGTATAATATTTTGTAATAAACTAGAAACGAACTAAATTAATCAAAGCCATGAAAGAGGAAAGTAACCGGAACGAGCTTTAAAGAGAGGAGCTGCCACGGCTGAAAGCATCTCCAATGCGCACACCGGCGAAGTTCCCTCCGGAGCTGCATCCTGAAATTGTAGCCTTATGGCCGGAACGAAGCCTGAACAGGGTTTCGCAGCGGTCGGCGGTATGATAGTAGGAGATGCCGGAGCCTGACCGTTAACACAGGACGCAATGAACCTGAAAGAGCAGAATATTCTGCCTTATAAGGAAGCTGCGATGAGTAGTCCGCTTTTACATAGCGGAAATTTGGGTGGTACCGCGGAGTTACAGCCTTCGTCCCTGATATGGGGATGGAAGGCTTTTTTATTTGGCGCGCCGGCCTGTCGGACCGGCCGGTAAAGCGAAGCAGTTTAAAGAAGGATGTTTAACGCCCGTGAGGCGCGAATTTTGTATGAAACGTCCAAAGGAGGATGCATTATGAGAGACCAGTTGAACAACATAAAACTGGAAGCGGAAAAGAAACTCAATGAAGTCAGGACGCTGCCTGAACTCGATAACCTGCGTGTGCAGTACCTTGGTAAAAAGGGCGAACTGACGGCGGTTTTAAGGGGCATGGGAGCGCTGACGGCAGATGAAAGACCGATAATAGGGCAATTGGCCAACGACGTTAGAAGCTTTATAGAGGGCAAGCTCGAGGAGACGCAGATGAAGCTGCAGGAAGAGGAACAGGAGCAGAAGCTGCTGCAGGAGACGATCGATATAACGATCCCCGGAAAGAGGCGTTATATAGGAAAGAAGCACCCGCTGACGATTGTGCTTGACGAAATAAAGGATGTATTCATTTCACTCGGTTACGAAATAGCTGAGGGACCCGAGGTGGAATACGACTATTACAACTTCGAAGCTCTGAATATTCCCAAGGGCCATCCGGCAAGGGATACGCAGGACACCTTCTACATCAGCGACAATATACTTCTCAGGAGCCAGACTTCTCCCGTGCAGATAAGGGTAATGGAGCAGAAGAAGCCTCCTATCAAGATAATCTGCCCCGGCAGGGTTTACCGCTCAGATGCCGTGGACGCTACGCATTCTCCTATATTCCTTCAGGTGGAAGTCCTTGTGGTCGACCATGGCGTGACGATGGGCGATCTGGTCGGAACGCTTCAGCTGTTTGCGCGCAGCCTTTTTGGAGAGAAAACGAAGATAAGGCTCAGACCGCACCACTTCCAGTTCACCGAACCGAGCGCAGAGGTCGACGTCTCCTGCTGGGCATGTGGCGGCAAGGGCTGTAGGGTCTGCAAGAACGAAGGCTGGATAGAAATCCTCGGAGCGGGCATGGTACATCCGCACGTGCTCGAGAACTGCAATATAGACCCCAAGGAGTACAGCGGCTTTGCGTTCGGACTCGGAGTCGAGAGGACGGCAATGGGGCGTTTCAGCATAGATGACCTGAGGCACCTGTATGAAAACGACATGCGTTTCCTCAAACAGTTCTAATGTAGGATTCGGTCCGGAACACAGGGAAAGGGACTTTGTCCCATCAAGGGCCGTTATGCAGGATACGGGACGGATCGTAGACGGTCAGATTTTCGGAAAGTATTGAAGGGAGAAGGATGATATGAAATTACCGTTGAAATGGTTGAAGGACTATACAGATATAAACGCGAGCCCCAAGGAATACTCGGACGCCCTTACTCTGTCGGGCTCGAAGGTGGAAGGCTATGAGGAGCTCGGCGCGGAGATCGACAGGGTAGTAATCGGAAGGATCACAAAGATAGAAAAACACCCCGACGCAGATCGCCTTCAGGTCACCGAAGTGGATATCGGTACCGAAACGATCCAGATCGTGACCGGCGCCAACAATATCAAAGTTAATGATCTGATACCGGTCGCGCTTGACGGTTCGAGCCTCCCCGGAGGTAAGAAGATCAAGAAGGGCAAGCTTCGCGGTGTGGATTCGAACGGAATGATGTGCTCGATATCGGAGCTGGAGGTGACGAAGGAAGAGTTCCCCTATGCTGCTGAAGACGGCATTTTCATACTCCAGGGCAACCCGGCGCTGGGATCCGATATAAAGGAGTATCTTGGACTTAACGATACTGTTGTCGAATTTGAAATAACCTCCAACAGGCCTGATTGCTTCAGCATAATCGGTCTTGCGAGGGAATCCGCGGCAACCTTCGGGAAACCGTTCAAAATACCTGAAATCAAACTTCAAGAGCTCGGAGATCCGATAGACGGGCAGGCTTCCGTAGAGATACAGGCGCCGGATCTGTGCTCCCGCTACTGTGCGAGGATCGTCAAGGATGTAAGGATAGAGGCTTCACCGCGGTGGATGCAGGAACGCCTTAAAGCCGCAGGCGTAAGGCCGATCAACAATATAGTAGATATCACGAATTATGTAATGCTCGAATATGGACAACCGATGCACGCATTCGACCTTGAGAACCTGAAAGGCGGCAGAATCGTCGTCAGAAGAGCCGAAGACGGGGAAAAGATGAAGACGCTCGACGATCAGGACAGAGTGCTGGACTCCTCGATGCTCGTAATAGCCGACGGCGAAAGGGCCGTGGCGGTTGCAGGCGTCATGGGCGGAGCGAACAGCGAGATCGAACCCAATACAAAGACTATATTGTTCGAGTCTGCGACCTTCGACGGCATCTCGGTGCGTCTGACCGCGAAGAAGCTCGGCATGAGGACCGAGGCGTCAGGCCGCTTCGAAAAGGGTCTGGATCCTGAAAACACCATAGACGCCATCAACCGCGCGGTACAGCTCGTTGAAATGCTTGGTGCGGGCACCGTCTGCAAGGGGATCATCGACAATTACCCCGTCAAAGCGGTCAAAAGGGTCATACCGTTCAACCCCGGCAGGATCAACGCCTTACTGGGCACGGACATCGGCGCGCACACTATGAAGGCAATATTCGAAAAGCTTGAAATAGAAGTTAATGAAGCGGCAGGGACTGTGACAGCTCCGACCTTCAGACCCGACCTCGAATGCGAGGCGGACCTGTCAGAGGAAGTCGCGAGGTTCTATGATTACAACAATATCAAGGCTACGCTGCTCGAGGGCAAAGCTGCCACAGTTGGCGGCAAGACCTGGAAGCAGAAGATCGAGGACCTCGTGCGCAAAACGATGCAGGCTTGCGGCCTTTCCGAAATATATACGTACTCCTTCACGAGCCCGAAGGTATTCGACCTGATAAACCTTCCTGCGGATAGCGAACTGAGGAAGACGATCGTGATAAAGAACCCGCTCGGTGAGGATTACAGCATAATGCGGACTACAACGCTTCCCGATATGATGGAGGTGCTTGCGACGAATTACAACAGGAGAGTCGACGAGGCCAGGCTGTTCGAGCTGTCACACGTTTATCTTCCCGAGAGCCTGCCGCTGACGGACCTTCCTTATGAAAAACCTGTGCTTACGCTGGGTATGTACGGCAATGTCGATTTCTACGACCTTTCCGGGGCGGTTGAAGAGCTCATGGCAGCCTTGGGAATCAAAAGATACGGCCTCGAACCCGTAACGGACGATCCGTCGTTCCATCCCGGAAGGACGGCAAAGCTGGTTATCAAGGGCAGAACCTGTGGAATACTGGGCGAAGTGCATCCCGGTGTCTCTCAGAAATTCGGAGCGGCGCAAAGGAATTACGCAGGTATCATAGATTTAGAGCCGTTGGTGGCTGAAGCTTCGCTGAAGCCCGATTATAAGCCTCTGCCGAGATTCCCCGCGGTATCGAGGGATATAGCGATGCTCATAGACGACGCGATCATGGTCAAACAGATCGAGAAGCTGATAAGCTCAAAGGCTGGCAAATACTTCGAAGAGATCAAGCTGTTCGACGTTTACAAGGGCAAGCAGGTACCGGATGGGAAGAAGAGCGTAGCTTACTCAATTACCTTCAGGGCTCCCGACAGGACGCTGACCGACGACGAAGTGGGCAAGGCTATGGCCGACATCGTTGGAGCACTTTCCGAAAAGCTCGGCGCGCAGCTCAGAATGTAACAAGGTTAATCAGCCTGGAGTTACCGGGTATATGACTGAGAAATTCAATATAGCGGATATTAAGCGATGGCAGGTTATTAAAACCTGTCATCGCTTTTTCCAGAGGGTTCCGACCTAAGCCAGGTTGTAAGTTTTTCTGTATTCCCTTGGCGGCAGGCCTTTGATTCTTCTGAACAGTTTGGAAAACAACAGCGGGTCGTCATAGCCGACGGAGCGCGATATGTCTCCGATAGACAGAGCATCATTCTTCATCAGCTCGCACGCCCTGCTGATCCTGTAATGTATCAGGAAATCCTGGGGAGAAGTATTCAGCTGCCCTTTGAAAATGCTGCCCAGGTAGCTCCTGTCAAGACCAATATGATGTGCCAGTTCTGAGATGCTCATTTTCCGGGAGTAATTCATTTCGATGTATTCCACTGCTTTATGAATATACAATTCCTGCCTGCTTTCCGCCCGGTCACCGAAACGCTCTATCCCGCTTTGCTCGATCAAATGGGACAGGAACAGGTACAGGCAGCCCAACAGACGGATTTCACGTCCGTTTTGCAGGCTTTTGGCAGTCATCATTTGTGAGAAGCAGTTCTCTACGTAATCGCCGCTACATGTAAATATGGGGTTGTCCGCCGACAAACCGCCGCTTTTGAGGTAGCTTTCCGCCTTTAGTCCATGGAAGCCAACCCAGGAGTAGTTCCACGGTTCAGCGAGATCCGCCTGGTAATAGGTCACGACGTCGGGGCATATCAGGAAACCCTGCCCCTTGCGCAGGCGGTATTCTTTACTTCCCACGCAGTATATACCGGACCCTTCATGAATATAGTGAATCAGAAAATGGTCTCTTACTGCCGGACCGTAATAATGGCCGGGCTCGCATTTCTGTGTACCGCATTGATACATATTCAAATCGGTATGGTTTAACCGGTTCATCAGTAAAAATTGTTCCATAAACGAACACCTGTCCAATCGGATTTTACATTTGGCATCTAATCGACCTGTGACACATCCAGCATTATACCATATTTACATAGCATGTATCCATTTAGTATCGCATAAAAACGGGATAGAATTAAAGCATGCAACGAAAGGAGTGATTATTTTGAAAAAAATAGCGTTTATAGGCGCGGGAAGCTTCGGCTTTACAAGGAGCCTGGTAAGAGATATTCTATCCTTCCCGGCGCTTTCGGACAGTACGATAGCGCTGATGGACATAGATACCGAGCGCCTTGCCTCCATTAAAAAGGCAGTCGAAAAAATAATCGGAGCAGGTAATTATCCGGCGAAAATTATTGCCACCACGGACAGAGCGGAGGCTTTGAGAGACGCGGACGGCGTTGTTTGCACGATACTTGCGGGCGCGGTGAATGTTTGGCGTTACGACGTGGAAATACCGAAAAAATACGGTGTTGACATAAACGTAGGCGACACCAGGGGGCCTTCCGGTATTTTCAGGGCGCTTCGCACCATACCTGTAATGCTCGATATCTGCAGGGATATCGAACGGTACTGTCCCAACGCAATTTTCCTCAATTACACCAATCCTATGGCTATGCTCTGCAGAGCAATGCAGGAGGTAAGCAAGGTGCAGGTAACGGGCCTTTGCCACAGCGTTCAGGGTACCGCTCAAATGCTGGCCAACTGGATAGGCGCTCCGATGGAGGAAATAACCTATCTCTGTGCGGGCATCAACCACCAGGCCTTTTACCTCAAGTATGAATGGAACGGAAAGGACGCATATCCGCTGATACGCAAGGCTGTGACCGAAAAGCCGGAGATATATAATGAAGAGCAGGTCAGAAATGAAATGTTCCTGAATCTTGATTATTACGTAACGGAATCGAGCGGACACAATTCCGAATATAACGCCTGGTTCAGGAAGAGGCCCGACCTGATAGAAAAATACTGCACGGCGGGAACAGGTTGGAATCCGGGTCATTACGGCTACATCCTCGACGAGTATCTTAAACGTGAAGATACCTGGAAAAAGGAAATAGAGGACTGGCTTGCGGAGGAAAAGGTTGACCTGGCCAGAGGCAAGGAATATGCGGCATATATTTTCAACGCGACCATAGGCGACGGGACTTTATTCGAATTCAATGGAAATGTCCGCAACTTCGGCCTTATAGATAACCTGCCGGAAGGCTGCTGTGTAGAAGTTCCCGTACTGGCGTCGAAGAGGGGAATGGACCCTGTTCATGTAGGTCCTTTGCCCGAGCATCTCGCAATACTTGTCAATACGAGCGCTCGCTGCGAGGAGCTTGCTGTTGAAGCAGCCATTACCGGCGATCCGCGCAAGGTTTTCCATGCGATCTGTTTCGATCCGCTCACTTCCTCGGTACTGAGTCTTGAAGAGATCAAGAAAATGACCGATGAAATGTTTGAAGCGAATCGCCGCTGGCTGCCTCAATTCAAGCATTTTGACTGATTTGGGAATAAATACTTACTGAAAGGCCGGTTACTGGAGATATAGTTTAAATCCTAAATGAAGATGGCCATATCTCCGGGACCTGCAATTTAGTCGAACATCTTCTTTTCAGCGTACTCGATCATTTTCTTTACCATCTGTCCGCCTATCGGACCGCCTTCATGTCCGTTCTGTGCGGCGCTTACGTCTCCCTTGTAATGGTCATTGTTTTCTTTGGTAAACTGCTCACGCCCTATTTCCTTGGCGCACTCCATTTTAAACTGTGTCAGCTGCGGTCGTTTCTGCTCTACCAGCGGGTTCTTCGGCCTCGACATTATAATCACCTCTTTTTGTTTTAATTCCCGGGCTTCCTGCCGGGTTCACAATAATATTTTGAGCGTTTTCGCAAATATTACGCTGTAAGATAATGCATGTGATGTATCGAATATAGTAAACTAACATAAGTTTATTATGTTGAGCAATAATTGGAGAATTTGAAGATTAGTCCTTCATTCTTCATTGATAAAAAATAAACGATTTGTTATAATACCTAAAAAGGCATATTCTGTGTGATATGCACCTTTGATCCAGATAGACGCAAATTGCGGACCACATAAAATAAAGTACATAAGGGCATTGATACCACATCCGGTTAATTTACAGGAGGTACATATATGAACAAACTGAGTCTCGACTATTCGAACGCCTTAACCTTCATGAAGGAGAGCGAGGTTTCCTATTTTGCGCCGATGATTAAGGCTGCGCATGAAATGCTCCACAACAAAACAGGCGCCGGCAATGATTTTGTTGGTTGGGTCGACCTGCCGAAGGATTACGACAAGGCTGAATTCGCAAGGATCAAGGCAGCCGCCGAAAAAATCAAATCGGATTCCGATGCGCTTGTGGTTATAGGCATCGGAGGTTCCTACCTCGGGGCAAGGGCAGCCATAGACGCGCTTTCACATTCTTTTTACAACCTGCTCCCGAAGTCCGGAAGGGGCACGCCGGAGATCTATTTCGTAGGAAACAGCATAAGCTCCACATATATCGCCGAATTGTTCGATCTGCTCAAGGACAAGGATATCTCGGTCAACATTATTTCCAAGTCCGGTACGACGACCGAACCTGCGCTTGCTTTCAGGGTGTTCAGGGAGTATATGGAGACCAAATACGGCAAGGCGGAGGCTTCGAAGAGGATATACGCCACGACCGACAAGGCCAGGGGCGCTCTTAAGAAGCTCGCGACCGAGGAAAAATATGAAAGCTTCGTGATACCCGACGACGTCGGCGGAAGGTATTCCGTACTGACGGCTGTCGGACTGCTGCCGATCGCGGTTGCGGGAATCGACATAGACGCCATGATGACGGGCGCTGCTGAAGCCAGAGAGCTCTACAATAATCCGGATGTTGCATCCAATGCCTGCTATCAGTATGCAGCCGTCAGAAACGCGCTTTACAGGAAGGGCAAGACGACTGAGATAATGGTGAATTACGAGCCTTCGATGCATTTCTTTACCGAGTGGTGGAAACAGCTTTACGGCGAGAGCGAGGGCAAGGACAACAAGGGCATTTTACCGGCGGGAGTCGATTTCACGACCGACCTGCACTCCATGGGGCAGTATGTACAGGAAGGTCTGCGCGTGATATTCGAAACAGTCATCAATGTTGAAAAACCCAGAAAGAACATGAACATAAAGGAAGACAAGGATAACATAGACGGTCTGAATTTCCTTACAGGCAAGGACGTCGACTTCGTCAACAAGAAGGCCATGCAGGGCACGATACTGGCGCATACGGACGGCGGTGTTCCCAATCTCGTGATCAATATTCCCGAGATGAACAGCTACTGGTTCGGCCATACGGTCTATTTCTTCGAGAAGGCCTGCGGCATCAGCGGCTACCTGTTGGGCGTAAATCCGTTCGACCAGCCCGGCGTCGAGGCATACAAAAAGAACATGTTCGCGCTGCTCGGCAAGCCCGGTTATGAAGCGGAGAAGGAAAAACTCGAAAAGAGACTTTCGAAGTAAAATCCCTTAACATGACGCAAGGTAAGCAGCCAATAATTATGTTTACTAAATCAGCAGATCGGGTTAAATAACCGGTTTGCTGATTTTTATTTGTTTGCCGGGCACTTTTTCCCTAAACTGCGCCGCTGTATTTTATGATATAATTAAAAAATTGTCTCACTTGACAAGTTATTAGCATGAAAGCGGGTTAAGTCAAGGATGAAAAAAGAAAAGGCATTAGTCGGGATAGTAAGTATATTAATCTGCGAAGTACTGTTCGGCTTCAGCTTTCTTTTCACGAAAAAGATAACAGGCACAGTATCGCCGTTCACTCTGCTGAGCTGGAGGTTCATCACGGCGTTTGTGGCAATGAATATATGCGTGCTTGCGCGTCTGATCAAGGTTGATTTCAGGAATAAACGCTTACTGCCGCTATTTTCGATAGCGATTTTCCAGCCAGGCATATATTTCATAGGAGAAACGTTCGGAGTCAAACTGACCACCGCTTCCGAGAGCGGCGTCATAATCGCCTGTTACCCTATAGTAGCGCTGGTAGTTTCGACAATAGTTCTGAAGGAAGCGCCGACCAGGCAGCAGGTAGCTGGGATAGGTACTGCGGCCGGGGGTATCGTAATGATCGTTTTGATGAAGGGACTCGAGGCGTCTTTCAACCCGCTCGGGTATATACTTCTGCTGTTCGCATTGCTTTCCTACAGCTTGTATTCAGTCAATTCCCAAAAAGCCGCGGAGTTTACAAATACGGAGAAGACCTATGCCATGATCGCCTTGGGCGCGGTTGTATTTACCGCGGCAGCCCTCATTGAGAATGCAGGCTCCGGGTCGTTGAAGGAGTTCATTCTGCTGCCGTTTTCGAACACCGAATACCTTGCGGGCTTCCTGTACCTTGGGGTCGGCTGCTCCGCGGCGGCGTTTTTTCTTTACAACGTCGCGATTTCGGCAATCGGCACAAACAGGTCGGCCTCCTTTGCAGGCCTTTCAACGATCGTAACGGTGATTGCGGGAATAATCATACTAAAAGAGCAATTCTCCGTGCTGCAAGGCGTTGGAACAGTATTGGTGCTGGGAGGCGTATACCTTGCGAACATAATATCGGAAAGCAGGCTGCCCGGAAAAGAGATCGAGTGAGTTTTACGGTATCGTACAGATAAGTATCTCGGGACGCGACAGGAAACGCAGAGGCACGACGCCGTTGCCCAGGCCTCTGTTGAGATAGACCTTTATGTCGTTGATTTTTTTGAGGCCGCGTTTTATCCCCATCCTGCAGAGTTCATCGTCACGAAGCAGGAAGAATTCCATGTTGCAGGGCATCCATATCTGCCCTCCGTGAAAATGACCGGCGAACATGTAATCGACTATTTTACCGGGGATTTTCAACGCGATATCCGGGTTATGGGTGATCGATATCTTCGGTGCGCCCGGCACGCAGCCGATCATGGCCTTTTCTATATCCGGGCTGCCTCTTCTCAGGTCGTCTATGCCAATGATGTTGTATTTCTTTCCTTGCTTTTCTACAATGACAGTCCTGTTTCTCAGAACTTCCACATTCAGCGCTTCTATTTCGCGTATGAAATTTTCAAGGCCTTCCTTGTTAGAGCCGAATGCCCTGTAATCATGGTTGCCAAGGCATATTATGGTCCTGTAGCCCTTGCAGAAGGCGTGCAGATAATGCAGAAAACCGGCCGCGTGGACAGGCCTGTTTATATAATCGCCCGTTATGAGTATGACGTCCGGGTTTTCAGCTTTGACAACCTCGCGTATCCGTGCGGCTGAGATCCTGGTCATATATACGTGCAGGTCGGACAGGTGCATTATCTTGAGCCCGTTGCCCTTGCGCGAAAGATCCAACCTCTCTATCTTGAGCCAGGTGGTTTCGAAGCTCATATACAGATACATCAGCACAAATACTATAAATATAATCAACAATATAAGCATTATGTAATCTCCCGTAAAATCATATACTTAATATACCAATTACCGGAGTGCTCGGCAACCGGTATTTAAACGGCAATTGTTTGACTATTGTCGATATAAAAAATATAATTAAAGTATCGGACAAATATCGAGGTTTTAATCAGGATTTAAGCCTAAACATAATGTCCGGCGTATAAAAATTACGGAGTTACGTATGAATGATGAGAGCTGTGACAGTTGCGTGGAAACAAAAATAAATCCCGAGAACGTAAGCAGGGTCAAGGCGTGCATGATAGGCGACAGTGATTCGGTCAGGCTTTCGGAGGTTTTTAAGGTATTGGGGGACCCGACGAGAATCAAGATAATTTTTGCGTTGTCCAAATGCGATCTGTGCGTCTGCGATATAGCTGAAGCGATCGGAATGACACAGTCGGCGGTCTCGCACCAGCTCAGGCTGATGAGAAATATGAAGCTGGTCAAATACCGCAAGGAAGGCAAGTCGGCATATTATTCGCTTGACGACGACCACATACTGCAGCTTTTCAGCCAGGGAATGGAGCACGTCAGGCATGGCTGAAAAGTTCAGATACGAAACCCACCTGCATACGAGGGAAGCCAGCGCCTGCGCTCGGAGCACCGGCGCCGAAATGGTCAGAGCGCATTACTTTGCGGGGTATTCCGGTATCATCATTACAGACCATTTTTTTAACGGAAATACGGCAATCCCTTCCTGTTTAAACTGGGAAAAACGGATAGACGCTTTTTGCCTGGGGTATCAGAACGCCCTGAAAGAGGCTGAAAAATTCAATTTCCATGTCTTTTTCGGATGGGAATACAATGACCGCGGTGCAGAATTTTTGACATACGGATTGGGTAGGGACTTCCTGCTCGACAACCCTGATATGCTTACCTGGCCTATAGAGAAATACCTTACTGCAGTCCGGCAGAGCGGAGGCTTCGTTTCGCAGGCGCATCCCTTCAGGGAGGCAAGCTATATTAGCGGTATACGGGTCTTCCCCGAATATGTGGACGCTGTCGAAGTGAGCAATGCGAGCCACACCAACCCCAAGTTCGACAGGCTTGCGCTTGAGCTTGCCCGAAAATATTCCCTTTACCGTACCAGCGGCTCGGATACGCATTTTACGGGATGCATGTACGGGGGCGGCATGGAATTCGATCACGAAATTTTTTCTATCGGGGAATTTATCGAGGCGGTGAAGAAAAACGGGACGGATGACCGCCAATAAAGTAAACGAATAGCAGAGTTTGTAAAATAGTATTGCTTTTCTGATACAGTACATAATATAATTAACGGGTAATAAAACTGAAAGCCAGTACAGGAGGGGCAAACCATGGAATGGTGTTATCTCAATGTACCGGCAAAAGGCCGCGGCCTCAGCTCCGAGCAATGACCATAAGGTCATGGGGACCTAAGTGCATATCATATTCGGTGATGCATTGTCCGGAGCCTAAAAGCTGCAAGTAGCCGATGCCGGGATGATTTTAATAATAAGCTTTCCAGAACGGGAATAAGCTTGTCGAGGCAGTTGTTTTGATATACTGCTTGCGATTTGTTATGATCTTTCGGCTATACGCTGCGATAATTGCAGATATGGTTTTATTACAGCTATATTGTACTCGGAAAATACGTTTCAGACGTTTGAATATTTTCGGTTTCGTAAACCGGCTTATTTTCGTAAGGTAATTATATTCAAATCGAAAAACGCAATAACGGTCGTATGTTAAAGCTGTGGAATGCACACTGATTCCGCGGCTTTTATTATTTCATTGAAATCTTGTCAATCTCCTGCTTGAAACGGGGGCCGCGGATCGTACTGCGGTCCTTTTATTTTAACCGTCCCGGGAACACAGTGATTTTTTACAGAAAAGGCGCATTTGGAACGAACGTACGGAGGAGTGATAAGAAATGAGTTTATTGGTTTTTAACAACGTAGTAAAAGAATATCGCAACAGGCTGGTGCTGGACGGAGCCGGCCTGAGGATTGAAAAAGGCGAGAGAGTCGCGCTTGTAGGGCCTAACGGAGCGGGCAAGACGACTCTGCTTAGAATAGCGGCGGGACTTGAGACCAGTGATGCAGGCAGTGTAAGTGTGGCACGCGGCACAAAGATGGGATATCTGACCCAGGATCTTGCTGAAATGGACCCGGGCGGCAGGATATTCAAGGAAACTGCGCTTTACCACGAAGAGGTGAGCAGGCTCGAACAGAAAATAAGGTCGCTTGAAAGTGCGATGGCGGAGCCCCGGCTGTTGAACGATCAAGAAGGGTATGACAGGGTTATGAAGGAATACTCCAGGCTTGTAACCCGGTTCGAGGGAATGGACGGCTATACGATGGAATCGAAGATAAAGTCCATGTTGCTGGGACTGGGGCTCAAGGAGGAGTCTCTCACACTTCCGGTGGAACTGCTGAGCGGCGGTGAAAAAATGAGGGTCGCGCTTGCCAGGATACTACTGGAGGAGCCTGACCTGCTGGTGTTGGACGAACCGACCAACCACCTCGATATCGAGGGAGTGGAATGGCTGGAAGGCTTCCTGAAGAGATTTGACGGAGGAGTGCTCGTAGTCTCGCACGACAGGTATTTCCTCGATCAGGTCGCCACCAGGGTGGCAGAGCTCGAAAACGGAACGATCATCGAGAGGAGCGGCAATTACTCCACTTTCATGGAACAGAAGGAGAAGCTCAGGGAATTTGCGCTTCGTGAACAATTCAGACTCAGGCAGGAAATAAAAAGGGAGAACTCGATCGCGGACCAACTCAAGAGTTCGAGGAAGATAAGCGCATGGAAAAGCAGGCTCAAAACCGTTCAAAGGCTTGAGAACGAGCTCAATGTAACACTGAAGGGCGCCAGGGAACAACAGCATCTTTACCGCACCGCGGCGCCGGGTATCTCTTTTGACAAGGTCGGGCACATGAGCGCAGATATTGCCATGGCCGACAGACTTGAAAAGTGTTACGGGAAGGTTCCGCTGTTTACCAACGTCACCTTTGAGATAAAGGGGGGAGAAAGGGTCGGGGTCATAGGCCCTAACGGCTGCGGAAAATCGACGCTGATCAACATACTGCTCGGTAACGATGAAAATTACATGGGCCGGGCCAGACTCGGAGAATGGGTCAGGTACGGGTATCTGGGCCAGGAAGTGGAATTCGAGGACGAGGGACGTACGATACTCGAAGAGCTCCTCTCAGCTAAGGATATGGAAATAGGGGATGCAAGGAATTATCTTGCCAGGTTCCAGTTCTACGGAGACGAGGTCGACAAGCATATCGAGGTCCTCAGCGGAGGGGAGAAGGTCAGGCTGTATCTGGCTTGCATGATGCTGGAAAGCCCCGACTGCCTGATTATGGACGAACCTACGAACCACCTTGACGTGCCTGCCAGAAATGCGCTGGAATCAGCTATTCTGGAATTTGGCGGAACGATAATCGCCGTTTCGCACGACAGGTATTTCCTGAATCGCTGTATAAACAGGATATTGGAGTTCTCCGACGGTACCCTGCACTCGTATGAAGGGAATTACGACGCCTACAGGCTTAAGAAACGGGGACCCGAAGCTTCAGCAGGGATGGCTGAACAACGGGGAAGCATCAGTAAACCCGGAGCAGGTATGCCCGGAGCAGGAAGTAAACCGGCCGGAGATCACGGCAGACCGGCCGGAATCAACGGTAAACCGGCCGGGACTGACGGTGGAGCGGATGAAGCAGAAAACGAGTTGAACGGATCCGGGAGTCCGGTTATACGCAGGCGTGGGAACAGACACGGCGGGGCGGGCATTTCAGCGGCCGGAGCTGACAGCATTGAAATGCTCAAAAAGAAGGACCTCGAAAGAATAGAAGCAAGAATCTCAGAGCTTGAAGAGAAACAGCAGCAAATGGAAAGCTTATTCGGTCCCGAGACCCCTCCTGCCACCTACTTCGAATATGACGGACTGCTTAAGGAACTGGATCAGCTTTATGGACAACTTTCATAATATTTGTCGAAAAATAAAGGAAATTGGATACAATTACAGAATATTATGTAGAAGTAAAAAATTCTCGATACAAACAGGGGGGACATTTTGATGAAGCGGATCGATAATTACAATACGCGCAGAGCAAATAACGTCAGCCTAATAATTATTGCTTTAGTTGTAATAATGCTGACAATCCAGTCCTACTTTACGGGAGGTATAACGGAAGCCCTGGATACCGGTTTAAAGGGAGGTATCGTATTTGTACTTGCACTGGTTGTTTATTTCGTACCTTTGAATAAGTATATTAAAGGCCTACTTTTCGGATTGATACCGGGTGCCGTCTCAATGGCCCTGTTCTTTTTGATACAGTTCACTCTGGACAAGCATTACATTATTTTTGCCTCAGCTGCCATAGTCACTCTTTATTTTAAAAAGGAACTGCTTATCGCCTATGGAGCTTTTATGGATGTGCTGTTTATAGCGGTTTATGCTCTGAAACCTGAAAATTTGGTTGGTGCAGGAACTCAAACGACTGATTTTGCCAGTGTGTTCATACTTTACAACAGTGTCATAGTACTGTTGTACCTCCTGACCCGATGGGGAAGGGCTCTTGTGGATGCTGCCGGCGAAAAGGAGGCAAGGGCGCAGGAACTGCTTTCGAAGCTTGAAGGAACGTTCGAAGGTTTGGATCAAAGCTCCAGAGTACTCGACAGCAATATCGAAAGCTTTACCGGCAACGTGCGTACTACAAGGGATGCGAGCAATGAGATAACCGAAGCCATGAACGAGATGTCAAAGGTTATGCAGA
>JAEZRE010000004.1 GCA_023412915.1 Bacillota bacterium | reverse complement strand
ACGGCGCGGATTTCCTCTAAAACATCCAAAGAGGATGTTTAGCGCCAACGGCGCGGATTTCCTCTAAAACATCCAAAGAGGATGTTTAGCGCCAACGGCGCGGATTTCCTCTAAAACATCCAAAAGGAAGGAGTGACAAAATGCAATTCGATGGCAAAACCGCTGTAGTAACAGGTTCTGCACGAGGACTCGGAAAAGCGATCGCACTGAAGCTTGCTTCAAATGGAGCCAATATCGTTTTGAACGATATACCGTCATCGGAATCGCTTGACGAAACGGCGGAGGAGTTTAAAAAGGCCGGTTATAAAGTGGTAGTAACAAGAGGCGACGTAAGAAACTCAGAAGACGTAAAAGCTATGATAGCTGCCGGTGTCGATGCATTCGGAAGTGTAGACATACTTGTCAATAACGCGGGTATTACTAACGACAAGCCTATGGCCCTGATGTCTGAGGATGACTGGGATATAGTTCTGGATATAAATCTGAAGGGCGCGTTTCTTTGCACGAAGTTCGCGACAAAACAGATGATGAAACAGAAATATGGCCGTATAGTCAATCTTGCGTCTGTTGCCGGAAGGTATGGCAACAAAGGTCAGGCTAACTATTCCGCCTCAAAGGCAGGCTTGATAGGCTTGACAAAGACGACAGCAAAAGAATTTGCATCCAGAGGGATAACCTGTAACGCAGTTGCCCCTGGAACCATTAAAAGCAAAATGACAGATGCGCTTCCTGAGGAAGTGAGAAATAAGTATCTTGAGAACATACCGCTCGGCAGGTTCGGGACACCTGAAGACGTGGCAAATGTTGTCGCATTTCTCGCATCCGACGACGCATCCTATGTGACAGCTCAGGTAATAGATATTGACGGCGGGCTTGTTATGTAATAATATCTTTATGTGAAAGTTCTGCCTGTCAATTATTCATAATGAAACAGGCATAACTTCTACGGGGAATTATTATATATAAATTACCCCCCTTGGGAGGAGGTGAATGTATGGTTTTCGAAAAGGTTAAGAAAATTATAGTCGAGCAATTAGGTGTTGAGGAAGAAGAAGTTGCAATGGAATCTTCTTTCATCGATGATTTAGGTGCGGATTCACTTGATATCGTTGAATTGATCATGGCTCTCGAAGAAGAGTTCGATATCGAGATTCCCGATAGTGAAGCTGAAAAAATAGCAACTGTTGGAGATGCCGTAGATTACATTAAAAATAACACATAAAAAAAGTCCCGTAAGAGGGACTTTTTTTATGGAAACACTGTTGCTCCAGGTTCAGTGGCCCTTAGGTCGAAAGACCAGGCTGAAGACTATTTGCTGACATCATCTGATAATAATCATTCATATATATTTCCTGATAATAACTCGTATCCTAAAAGTCTAGATTCGCTAGGAGGTTTAGAATGAATAAGAGAGTTGTAATAACAGGCATGGGCGTTGTACACTCATTAGGCCTTGGCCTTGAAAATTTTTGGAGTTCAATAAAAGAAGGAAAATCGGGTATCAGTCTCTTAACGAAGTTCGATACGACTAATTTCGATGCAAAGGTCGCCGCAGAAATAAAGGATTTCGAACCGACCGATTATATTGACAAAAAAGAAGCAAAAAGAATGGACGTATTCACCCAGTATGCCATGGCAGCCGCCAAAATGGCTTTTGAGATGTCCGGCCTGAACATGGAAAATGAAGATCCTTTCAGGGCAGGAGCCATCATCGGTTCTGGGATAGGCGGAATAGAAACCTTCGAGGAACAGCACCACATACTTGAAACGAAGGGACCCGGCAGGGTAAGTCCGTTTTTCATAACCTCGATGATAGCAAACATGGCTGTTGGTAGGGTTGCCATCGAATACAACCTGCGCGGCTTCGGCGAGTGTGTAGTAACGGCATGCGCAACAGGCAACAATGCCATCGGCGATGCGGTAAACGTTATCAGACGCGGCGCCGCCGATATCATGGTTACAGGCGGTGCGGAAGCTGCGATCACTCCTATGGCGTTTGCAGGCTTCTGTTCAAACAAGGCATTCTCGACGAATCCCGACCCGCTGACAGCCTGCAGGCCCTTCGACAAGGACCGCGACGGTTTCATAATGGGCGAGGGCGCAGGCATACTAGTGATCGAAGAATACGAGCACGCGAAAAAACGCGGCGCTAAAATACTCGGGGAAATCGTGGGCTATGGCTGCACTAACGATGCTTACCATATCACTGCTCCTGATCCCGAAGGCCTCGGCGGTATAAAAGCCATGGAATTCGCGGTGAAGGATGCGGGAATCAAGCCCGAAGAAGTCGGCTATATCAATGCACACGGAACCTCTACTCCCTTGAACGACGTGGGTGAAACAAAGATCATCAAGGCAGCTTTCGGAGAACATGCCTACAAGCTAGCTGTAAGCTCGACCAAGTCAATGACCGGTCACCTGCTGGGCGCTGCCGGAGCAGTCGAGGCGATCATCACCGCAATGGCTCTGCAGGAAGGCTTCCTTCCTCCGACTATCAATCTGGTCAACCAGGACCCGGAATGCGATCTAGATTACGTTCCGAACAAGGGAAGAAAGGCCGATATCAAATACGCTCTTTCAAATGCCCTTGGATTCGGCGGTCACAACGCTTCGGTGGTGTTGAAGAAGTTCGAAGAATAAGTTTAGATAATAATTTTTTGTGAAGAATTATTAAAGGCGGGTTAACTTGACCCGTCTTTAGTTTTTTAAGCCGAATAACAATTAATACATATATGTGGTAAAATAATCATTGAAATACAGAAAAATCGGAGGGTGAAATGAGCAGTTACTACGACGGGAAGAATGACGAAAGGCTGAAAGAGCTCGAGAGCGTTATCCATTATACCTTCAGCGATACCAGGAAGCTTCTGCTGGCGCTCACTCACAGCTCCTTTGCAAACGAAAAAAAAAGCGACGGCTTATGCAGCAATGAAAGGCTGGAATTTCTCGGCGACGCCGTGCTGAATATCGTCACCAGCGACTATATTTACAAGAATTTCCCTTCGCTTCCGGAGGGAGAACTGACCAAAACCAGAGCCGCAATAGTCTGCGAAGGCTCGCTGATGAAATGCGCAAACAGGATCGGCCTCGGAAATTACCTTATGTTGGGCAAGGGCGAGGAGAATACGGGAGGCAGGACGCGGACCTCCATTTTATCGGACGCGTTCGAGGCACTGATAGGCGCGATATATCTTGACGGCGGCTTGCAGCAGGCATCAGGGTTTATTTTCAATATCATGAGCGAGCTGTTTCGCGATATTTCGAAGGACGAGCTATATAAAGACTATAAGACGCAATTTCAGGAGCTTGTACAGAAAAAGGGCGATCACAGGATATCTTACAGGATCCTTGAAGAGAAAGGCCCCGATCACGATAAAATATTCGTAGTTCAAGCCTATGTGGGCGACAACGCCCTTGGCGCCGGTGAGGGAAAGAGCAAGAAAGAGGCCGAGCAGTCAGCTGCAAAAGCCGCGCTTGACAATCTTAAGGTGAGCAAATGAAGAGCCGGCACGTGATAATACCTATTTTCGTTCCTCATAAGGGCTGTCCGAACGACTGCATTTTTTGCAACCAGAAAAAAATCAGCGGCCAGATGGAAGAAATAACACCGGAAATGATACCGGAGATCATAGAGTCTCATCTTGCGACCATCGAGAACAGTGCGTTCGTCGAGGTTGCTTTTTATGGCGGCAGCTTTACCGCTATCGACAGGACATTGCAGGAAAACCTCCTCAAAGAGGCTTATGAGTATGTAAAATCGGGCAGAGTTTCGGAGATTCGGCTCTCAACGAGACCCGACTGCATAGACGAGGATATCCTCGAGATGCTGAAAAAATATGGCGTCAGGACTATCGAACTCGGTGTGCAGAGCCTTGACGACGAGGTATTGAGGGCAAGCTGCAGGGGGCATAACGCCGCTTGTGTCTATGAGTCGTCGGAGCTTATCAAACGAAAAGGGTTCAGGCTGGGCATACAGACCATGACAGGCCTGCCGGGCGATACGAGGGAAAAAGCTCTCCGCACTGCCAGACAGGTTATTTCTATATCGCCCGAAATAGTGAGGATATATCCTGTACTCGTTATCAAGGGAACGGCGCTCGAAATGCTTTACCTTGGCGGCAAATACGCTCCAATGGCACTTGAGGATGCAGTGAAGCTTTGCGCCGAGCTACTTGAACTGTACGAAAAGCATGATATAAATGTAATACGAATCGGTCTCCAGGCAACCGAAAATATACGGAGCGGCGCCGAATCCGATGTGGCGGCGGGACCGGAGCATCCTGCCTTCAGACAGCTTGTCGAATCAGAGTTGGCCAGAAGGCGTATCGAAGCATTAATCAAGGAACGGGGATTGGCCGGCAGCAAATCGCTGCTCATCAATACGGGTGCATCGAATATTTCAAATGTAGTAGGGCAGAGAAGAGCAAATATAGATTATTTCAAGTCGAAGTACAATATCGACAGAATAAAAGTGATGGACGACGGATCGGGGACTGCTGAAATAAGTATAGAGTGAAGAATTTTGGTGAGTAATGTATCATCAAATAACTATAATTGTGGTGAATAAATTTGGAGAAAGTCTTGTTTGAAACAAGAACAGATTTTCGAAATTGGTTAACTGACAATTGCACAACAAATAATGGGGTCTGGTTGGTGTTCAGTAAAAACTCCAGTCTTAAAACTATTAAAGCTAATGAAGCTCTTGAAGAAGCACTATGTTTTGGCTGGATTGACGGGCAAATGCAAAGTATCGATGAAACTAAGTATTTAAAGTATTTTTCGATTAGAAGAAAAGGAAGCAAGTGGTCGGATAAAAATAAAAACCTTGTTGAAGAGCTTGAAGTGAAAGGTTTAATGACTGATTTTGGACGAATGAAAATTGATGAAGCCAAGCAAAACGGAATGTGGGATGCCCCTAAGCCTGAACCTATTTCAGAAGAGCAGATTTTAATGCTTACAGAACTATTAAAAAGCAATGAACAGGCACTTGCCAATTTCAAGGCTATGTCACTTTCTGTCAGAAAGACCTACACTGGACTATATTTTGATGCTAAATCTGACGATGCAAAATTGTGAAGGCTGGAAAAAATAATAAGCAGGCTTAATTTAAATTTGAAACCAATGTAGCTTTCCTATATCAACTATTCCAGTAATTCCGCTATGTTATTGATTATCCTGTCCGGCCGGACTTCCGAGCCTTTTGGAAGGCCTTGGTGCCTGAAATCCACCCACACGCTGAAAATGCCCAGTTTCTGAGGCGAGGCTATGTCCCATTCAAGATTGTCGCCGATCATCCAGACATCCATCGGCAGGAGGCACAAATCGCATAAAGCCTTTTCATAGACTCTCGGATCAGGCTTGCCGAAGCCCAGTTCACCCTCGACAAGTATCAGGTCGCAGTATTTCTCAAGCTTGAATTTATCTATTTTGTATCTCTGACTGTAGGAATCGCCGTTCGTCAGCAAAGCAAGCTTCAGACCAAGCGTTCTCAGGCTTTCGAGTGTTTCGGCTGCCTTCGGGAAAAGCTCGAGGTTCTGTAGACGCAGCCGTGAATAGTTATCCGCTATTTCGAAGGCATGCACACGGTTATCTATCCCGAGACTTTCAAAGGCTCCGGTAACGATATCTCTTCTGGCCGCGTTCATATTGTTGCGGCCGATTCTGTGCCTTTCCTTGTCGCCCCAGTACCATTTCCTGTAGTCATTGATAGCGCCGAGCAATAAACCGGGATCGTAGGAAGCGTATTTGTTGCAGAATTCATCGCAGACGGTGACCCAGCCAGGCTCACTTCCGGCGTCGAAGGAAATAATAGTATCGTCAAGATCGAAAAACAAAGCCTTAGGCAGCATATAAACCTCCGTTATTGTCTTAAATCAGTGTTAGAACTAAAGCATTATTGATCACAATTTCACAGTTCCGCATTTGCAAGGCCCCACAACTCTACAGTCCTCATGGTTAAATTATAAATTGGGATTCGGCATAAGTAAAATATGCATTGTTTATGACCTGCATAAGCTGGACTTATAACTATAGTGAGGGGGTTATCATGCAGTCATAATACTAATCAGGAAATTCAGTTGAAACTGTCTCCAATTATGTTAAAATGGTAATGCATTCATTTTAGACTGGCGGCAATACTGCCGTATTGTCAACGGAGGGTTCCATTTGTACTTAAGACGCCTTGACATGCAAGGGTTTAAATCATTTGCCGAAAAAATAAACCTCAATTTCAACGGAGGCATTACTGCTGTCGTCGGACCTAACGGCAGCGGGAAGAGCAATATTGCAGACGCTATCCGTTGGGTGCTTGGCGAGCAGAGCATCAAAACGCTCCGCGGCAGCAAGATGGAGGACGTCATTTTCGCCGGTACCGAACACAGGAAGCCCCTGGGCTTTGCCGAGGTTTCGATGACGCTTGACAATTCTGACGGCTCGCTTCCTATCGAATTCGGCGAAGTAACCGTGACGCGCAGAGTATTCCGTTCGGGAGAAAGTGAATATCTTATAAACAAAGCTCCATGCAGACTTAAGGATATAACCGAGCTCCTCCTCGACACGGGTATCGGCAAGGACGGCTATTCTGTCATCGGACAGGGCAGGGTGGATGAGATACTTAGCACGCGTTCCGAGGACAGAAGGC
Source organism: Bacillota bacterium (assembly GCA_023412915.1). Lineage (GTDB taxonomy): Bacteria > Bacillota > Clostridia > Acetivibrionales > DTU013 > JAEYOM01. The sequence goes on along the minus strand of JAEZRE010000004.1, from coordinate 206,976 downwards.
AGATTTTCGAGGAAGCCTCCGGTATAATGAAATACAAGGTCCGCAAACAGGAAGCCGAAAAGAAGCTGGAGCTTACCAGGCAAAACCTCGAGCGTATAACCGATATAATTACCGAGCTCGAAACTCAACTCGTACCGTTGAAGGAGCAGTCTGAGACGGCCCGCAGGTATCTCGATCTCAGGGAAAGCCTGAAGGAGCTCGATATAAACGTATATCTCGACAGTATGGACAAATACCGTGAGAAACTGAAAGACCTTGAAGAGCAGTACAAGGCGGTCAGGGAACAGGTGGATTCCGAGAATAAAAAGCTCGAAGAGATAACAAATTCTAATAAGGACAAAACCGACCTACTAAAGGGTTTCGACGAGAAGCTCGAAACTGCCAGGCAGCAGTTCTATGAGCTTGACGGCGCACTTGAACGCTGCAATTCCGAAATCAAGCTCAATAACGAGAAAATAGCAAACCTCGAACAGAATATACAGCGCCTCGATACCGAGAAGGAAGAGCTTGTTTCCAGGCTCCACGGCTTTGACAAGGAAGAAGCCGGCAAGCAGGACAAGCTAAAATATCTTGAAAAGCAGCTCAGGGACTACAGCACAAAGCTTTCGGAATATGAAAAGCAAATGGAAGACCTGCTGAAAACTCTTGATGAAAACGAACGCCATATAGAGCTGCTTAAAACAGCCATTATGGACAAAATGGATATACAGTCCGATAAAAAGCTGCAGATAGGCAATGTTAAGACGCATATCGAAAATATGCAGAAGCGTCAGAAAAGCATCGATCATGAAGTATATCAGCAGATCGCGGAAAAAGACCGCGAGAAAATGAAAAAGGAAGATCTGACCGAGAGCATCAGGCATGCTTCGGAACAGCTAGCAAAGCAGAAGGGAAAGCTCTCATCGCTGCTGTCTGAGCGCTCCGAATCCGATAAAATGCTCGGCGAGCTCAAGTCAAAGCAGAACAAGCTGAGATCCGACATACAGTTCAAAACCTCAAGGGTCAAGACCCTCAGGGAAATGGAACAGAACCTCGAAGGCTACAACAGAAGCGTCCGCGAAGTGCTGCAGGCCTGCCGCAGTATTCCTGAGCTTGGCAAGGGTATTCATGGAGCGCTTGCTCAGCTGCTTAAGGTTGATAAAAAGTACGAGGCCGCTATTGAGATTACCCTCGGCGGAGCGCTTCAGAACATAGTTTCGCAGAGTGAGGAAGACGCCAAAAAGGCTATAGAATACCTCAAGAAAAACAAACTGGGCCGCGCGACGTTTCTGCCGATCAGTTCGGTCAACGGCAAGAGCTTCGACGCCGGCACGCTCAGTAGGATAAGTTCGTCCGGAGGCTTTTGCGGCGTAGCGTCCGAGCTGGTTACATACGATCCGCAATATGCCGGTATTATTGCTAACCTTCTCGGAAAGGTAGTAGTAGTTGATCATCTGGACAACGCGATCGCAATGGCTCGTAAATTCGGGTATTCCTTCAGAATAGTCACGCTTGAAGGCGACCTGCTCAACACCGGCGGTTCGATGTCGGGCGGCAGTCTAGAAAACCGTGGGACAGGCATTTTGAGCCGAAGCAGGGAGATAAACGAGCTCGACGATGAAGTGAAGGCGCTGAAGGAATCTGAAAAATCGGTTCAGAGGGATATTGACCAGCTGACCGGGGACATTGCACAGATAGGTTCGGAGATAACCTCCATCGAAGGCGACATTAAGAACAACGAGCTCGTAAAGATAAGGGACGAAAGTCATCTTGCGCAGGTAGAAGAGAATATAAACAAGCTATCCGCCAGGACTGATATGCTAAGGCAGGAGAAGGACCAGCTCGAGCGGCAGATAGGCGAGATCACGCGTGAATTGGATAAATATCAGCGGGAGTATTCCGATATCGAACAGGAGATAGCGGAAGCCAAAAAAACGGTCGCCGAGCACCAGGAGAAGCACAAGGAGGATCAGGCGGTACGTGACGCGCTGCACGCGGATATTACCGATTTCAAGATCTCAGTTAACTCGATTCAGGAAAGCATGGAAAGCGTCAGGGAAAATTCCGAGCGCATAGCCTCTGAAAAAGAGGCGATCAATAAGAATATAGCGAGAAAAGAAGCCGAAAAGGCGAAATGCCTCCAGGAGATAACCGGTTTGGCGGAATCCAACCAGGGCCTGAATAACAGGATCAAGAAGCACGACGAGGAGAAATCGGGCAAGACCTTCGAACTCGACAGACTGACCGAGGAGAGGAAGATACTCGAGGAAGACCTTTATGACATCGTCAACAAAATAAATGACGCAAACAAAAATATTCTTCTGCTCCAGGAGGAATACTCAAGGGTGGAAGTCAAAAAGACAAAGCTCGAGACCGAGATGGAAGGGCTGCAGAACAGGATCTGGAACGAATACGAGCTCACGTATTCGGGAGCGCAGGAGCTCCGGAAGGATATAGGGAGTCTTTCGCAGGCTCAGAAAAAAATTACGGAACTGAGGAACGAAATCAAGGATCTCGGTCCTGTAAATGTTTCTTCGATAGAAGAGTATGTAAAGACCAAAGAACGTTATGAATTCATGTCAGGCCAGCGAAATGACATGGAGCAGGCAAGGGAAAAGCTGCTGCGCGTGATATATGAGATGACTTCGATCATGAAGAAGCAGTTTTTGGAGCAGTTCAGACTTATCAACGAGAATTTCGATATAGTGTTCAAGGAGCTTTTCAGCGGGGGACGCGCGGGTCTCGTGCTCGTCGATGAGGAAAATGTCCTTGAAAGCGGTATAGAAATAGAGGCGCAGCCTCCAGGAAAGAAGCTGCAGAACATGATGCTGCTGTCAGGCGGCGAAAGGGCGTTTACGGCGATAGCGCTGCTGTTTGCGATACTGAGGCTGAAACCTACGCCGTTCTGCGTACTTGACGAAATCGAGGCGGCGCTTGACGAAGCAAATGTTTACCGTTTCTCGGAGTACCTGAGACGTTATTCCGCACAGACGCAGTTCATCGTCGTTACGCACAGAAAGGGTACGATGGAAGGCTCTGACATGCTGTACGGCGTTACAATGCAGGAACACGGCGTATCCAAGATTGTATCAATGAAAATGGGAGAAAAGGTGAGTTAACATGGGCTTTTTTGACAGACTTAAAGAAGGATTATCCAAAACAAGAAAGGGAATAACCGAAAAAATCGACCAGGTACTCGTTTCCTTCGGGAAAGTGGACGACGAGCTTTTCGACGAACTCGAAGAAGTGCTGATCACAGCGGATCTTGGTATGGATACTGCGATACGTGTGATCGACGGCGTTAAAAAGAAGGTTAAGGAGCAAAAGATAATCGATCCGCTCAAGATCAAGGAGCTAATAAAAGAGTCCCTGGTGGATATACTTGGAAAAGAAACTGAAAAACTCGATATAGAGCCGTCTCCAGCCGTAATCATGGTAATAGGGGTCAACGGAGTTGGGAAAACTACCTCTATCGGGAAAATTGCCAACATGCTCAAAAAGGACGGTAAAAAAGTTATCCTGGCAGCCGCCGATACATTCAGGGCAGCAGCCATAGACCAGCTCGAGATCTGGTCAAAAAGGGTGGATGTGGAGCTGATAAAGCAGGATGAAGGCTCGGATCCGGCAGCAGTCATATATGATGCCATTCAGGCCGCAAGAGCCAGAAAGGCCGATGTTCTCATCTGCGATACAGCAGGCCGACTGCATACAAAAAAGAACCTTATGGAGGAACTCCGAAAGGTATCGAAAATAATCGACAGGGAGCTCCCCGGTGCAAGGCGTGAAAACCTGCTCGTACTGGATGCGACGACCGGACAGAACGCGGTTTCGCAGGCAAAAACCTTCAGCGAAGTCACGGACATTTCGGGCATAGTGCTGACAAAGCTAGACGGTACGGCAAAGGGCGGCATAATCGTTTCCATTAAGTCCGAACTGGATCTTCCCGTAAAGCTTATAGGCGTCGGAGAGCAGATCGATGACCTGCAGCCTTTCAACGCAAGGGACTTCGTGGAAGCACTGTTTTCATAATGGGAAACGGTGACAAAAATTTTGTATCGCACGTTCACAGGCGGACGAGCTTGGGATACGGTGACAGAAACCATGTCCCGATCGAGCAAGGCTAGACGGGCTAAAGGAAGTTTCAGACTTGTTACTATTCGAGCTGGTATATGGGACACAGGGAGAACCGTGTCCCGTATTAATTTCAATATAATGTATAATAGAAGCAACAGTCATAATTGAGGTGAATTCAATGGTATATGATTATTATCAGGAAAAAAGCAAAAAGAGCGTCAAAAGGTGGATCCTGCCGTTGGTACTGATCGTAATGGTCATAGCGGCGGTGATTATAGTGTCGGGTATTTATCTGAACATAATACAGATGGATGAGCTGGGCGGCTTTTCGGGGGTTTATATTACGAACCTCGCAGTTAAAGCGCTATCGTTCCTTGCCGGTTTCATCATTATATTTGCAGTGATCGCCGTCACAAACATATTCATTAAAAAGAACATCAATACATATTACAAGAAAATGCAGCTGCCCGAGCGAAAGATCCCGAACCTGATCATTGCAGCCATTGTCGCGCTGATCGGTGCTAATTTCTTCAAAGAGGCGGTATACCAGCAAATACTCTATTTTTTGAATCCTACGTCTTTCAATATAACAGACCCGGTGTTTTCAAAGGATATAGGCTATTATATTTTTCAAAGGCCACTATATTCGGCTCTCTACGGCTTTGCATCCTCTCTTGTCATTTTTCTTATAATTTACACAGTCGCCTTCTATCTTATACTGCTTATGGCAAACGACAGCGGAAACCCGGATTACAGCAGTCTCAAGGATAAGAATATATTGAATCACAACCTGATCAACATAGCTCTGTTCTTCTTTGTCAAGGCAGCCTCATACGGTCTGGCCAAACAGGACATTCTGTACGGAAAAGTGGTCGATTACACGGGCGCGAGCTATGTCAACGTCAACATCTGGCTCAAATATTACACTGCGGCGCCTTTTTTGGCAATTGCCGCCGTTGTCGCCGCACTGGTTTTTATTAAAAGAGGAAAAATCAAAAGGGCCGTTATATCGTTTGCCGTTTACCCGGCAGTCTGGCTTATAGTAGGAATAATTGCAGCCATGACTCAAGCTTTTTTCGTCAAGCCGAACGTACTGCAATATGAAGAGTCATACCTTTCAGCCAATATATCGGAGACCCGTAAAGCTTACGGCCTCGACAAGATACAGACCTATAATTTCCCTGAGATGCAGCAGCTGACACCTGATCTGCTCGCAAGAAATACCGATACGATGCGGGACATACGCATAGTCGATATCAATTCGACTCTGCAGAGCGACATGCAGTTACAGAGCAATACGGCTTTCTATGCGTTCAACGGCGGGGATATAATTAATTATACCGTCAACGGACAGGAAACACCTGTGTTTATTACAGCGCGCGAGATAGACAAGCATAATCTGCCGAACACTTCTTACGTCAATACGATGTATCGTTACACCCATGGCTACGGTATCGTAATGAATCCTATAAACAAGATCACACCCAAAGGCCAGGTCGATTTCGTTTTAAGCGATCTTGACCATAAATCGCCGGACCCGGCACTGCGGAAGGTAAGGCCGGAGATTTACTACGGCGAGTTGACGCAGGATCATGTCATAGTTCAGGCGAAGGGCATGGATGAAATAACTTACGACGGAAGCAAAACTACGTCATATAACGGTAAGAGCGGCATACGCCTGAATTTTCTGAATAAACTGCTGTTTTCCCTGAAATATAGCGATTTTCAGATGCTGATCTCAGGCTATTCCACAAATGCAAAACTTCTGTTGAACCGCGGTATAATTAATCGGGCAAAAATGGCGCTGCCTTTCCTGACAATTGACAGTGATCCTTATATTCTTCCGGCATCAGACGGGAGTCTCAAGTGGGTTTTGGATGCGTATACGACGAGCGACAGGTTTCCGAATGCCCAGTATTTCAATAGCATCAACTATATCAGAAATTCTGCCAAGATCGTGATCGATGCCTACGACGGTAAGGTCGAATGTTATGTCATAGACAATACTGATCCAATAATACAGACACTGAAAAAGATTTATCCCGAAGCGTTTTCCGATTCACCCATGCCTGAAGAGCTGATGGCTCATGCCAGGTACCCTGAGATGCTCTTCAATTTGCAGACTGAGATGCTCAAAAGGTATCACATAATGCCGGACAAGGTAGAGGATTTCTTTTCGCAGCAGGATCTCTGGGATGTGGCAAAGCGTTCCTCAGGAAATAGCTCTTCTGAAACTCAGGAAATAGAGTCCTTCTACAATATGATAAAGCTTCCAGGCAATACTTCGGATAAAGCCGAACTGATACTCATGAGACCGTTCACGCCTTATGGCTCACAAAAGAACAACATGGTGTCGTGGTTGGCTGTCAGAAATACGGGCGATCAGTATGGTCAGATGATCCTTTATAATTTCCCTAAGAGTACAAATATTTTTGGACCCTATCAGGTTGAGGTTAAAATCAACCAGATCGATAAAATATCCGAGGATATGACTCTGTGGGGCCAAGGCGGATCCGAGGTATACAAGGGCAACCTGCTAGTAATACCGGTAGAAAACAGCGTGTTTTACGTCGAGCCGATCTATATGAGGGCAAACAGCACGTCGGCTTCTCCTGAAGTGAAGGAGATAGTCGTAGGGTACCAGAGCGGGGACGAATTCATGTACGGCGTTGGAGCCAATCTAGACATAGCGCTTGCCGATCTGTTCTCAACGCAGCTGCCCAAACCACCTGCCGGACAGACGGATCAGGACGGTTCAAACAAGGACACGAGCAATAATCCAGGCTCGAACAGCACTCCCGGCGCAATAACGCCGGCTCCAGGACAGAATGCAGGCCAGGGCGTCGATCAGCAGAAGGTCAATGACCTGATCAATAAATATGACCTGTTGAAGCAGCAGATGGATGAGCTGGGGAAACTTATCGATTCGTTGAGATAATATGGAGGCAATTCTTTACAAACGAACATGTGTTTGATATGATAAGTGTTGAAGGCAATATGTGGTACAGGCATTCTGAGTTGCGCCGGCTGATCTTGTTTCTGGAGCTATGCTTCGAGCAATAAAACCAGCCGGCGCAAAAACAACTCGTAGCAGTATCAATTGAAAACACTTTGTTTGTCGTGAGGAAATGCGATGGAAAGTTCAATAAATACGGACAATTTAAAAAAAACATCAGGTTCCGCAGTTGATGAAACAGATGCGTTGGGGAGCTTCAGCCCGATTGTCGGGGACTGGTTCAGGGAGAACGTTGGTGAACCTAGCGAACCGCAGCGCAAGGGCTGGCCTGAGATAGCGTCGGACAGGAATGTTCTTATTTGTGCGCCTACCGGCTCTGGCAAGACGTTTGCCGCTTTCCTGAAGTGCCTCGACTGGATATATGCCCAAAAGAAGCCCGGCATCAGGAATACAGGCATCAGGATAGTTTATATTTCACCGTTGAAAGCTCTGAACAATGATATATACCGAAACCTTGAAATGCCTATAGATGGCATCAGGAAAAAGGCATCAGCCGAGGGGATTGAGCTGCCTGACGTGGAGACAGCCATACGAACGGGCGATACCCCGCAGAAGGACAGGGCCAGAATGGCCAAATATCCTCCGGACATACTTATAACAACGCCCGAGTCCCTTTATATAATGCTGACGTCCGAAACCTACCGCAAATTGTTCACTACCGTTGAATATCTCATCGTTGACGAGATACATTCGATCTGCGCCAACAAAAGAGGCGTACATCTTGCCGTAACGCTTGAGAGGCTTGAAAGGATTGCTGGAAAGCCTTTGAAACGTATCGGTCTTACCGCAACGGTCAATCCTCTGGACGAGGCTGCAGGATTTCTCGCAGGAAATTCAGTCGGCCCGAACAATTCTGTAATACCTAGAGATATTACAATAATCAATTGTGATAAAAAAAGACGCTTCGATCTTTCTGTCAGTCTACCGGTCAAGGATCTCAAGGTTTTGCCTGGCAATACCGTGTGGCCTGCGATATACGGCGAATTGCTTACGCTGGTACGTGCCCACAGATCCACCTTGATATTTGTAAACAACAGAAGGGTCGCAGAATTGGTAGCAGCAGGTCTTAACATGCTTAACGGCGAGCCGTTCGTCAAGACGCACCACGGAAGCATATCAAAAGAGGTCCGGCAGGAGCTTGAAAGGCAGCTGAAGGCAGGTGAGCTCACCTGCCTCGTAGCGACGTCCTCTCTTGAACTGGGCATTGACATCGGTTCCATCGACCTTGTGGTTCAGGTAAGCTCCCCCGGTTCCGTATCGCAAGTGCTTCAAAGGATCGGGCGGTCAGGCCACAGGCTCGACGCGGTCAGCAAGGGCATTATCATCCCGAAGACCAGGAGCGATCTGCTCGACTCGGCATTTGTATCCTACCAGGCAGAAAATTATGAGATAGAGAACATACATGTACCGCAGAACTGCCTTGACATACTCGCTCAGCAGTTGGCGTCGATCGCGTGCGAAGGCGTGCAGAAGGCAGAAGACATATACAGCAGCATAAAAGGGGCGTACCCGTACAGGGAGCTTCCCCGGAAACAATTCGAGGACGTGCTGCTGATGCTGTCGGATCCTTCTCCGACGGATGATCCGGGCTCCAAAAAGCCAAGGCTCATTTATGACAAGAGTGAGGGAACTGTCAGAAGCACGCCGCTTGGTAGAAGGATGAGCCTGATGAGCGGCGGCACAATACCTGACAAGGGCAATTACACCGTGTATTTGAAGGACACAGGTGTAAAGGTCGGAGAGCTGCAGGAGGAGTTCGTATTCGAAAGCAGGCTCGGAGACAGGTTTTACCTGGGAAGCTCGGTATGGCGGCTCGAGAAGATCGAGAAGGACCGAGTCATAGTTAGCCCGTCCAATGCTTCCGGCGCTAAAATACCCTTCTGGATGGGAGACCAGATACTGAGGACCTATGAGACCGGAAAGAAGCGCAGCAGCTTTCTGCAGCTTGTCGAAGGCAATTATAATACAGACAAATTTTATGATTTTATGGCTTCTGAATGCAGTTTGGACAGAACCGCGGCTGAGAACCTAAGAAACTACATAGCCGATCAGCTCGAGGATACAAAACTGCTGCCCGGCGCTGGGAGAATCATCTGCGAGCATTTCAGCGACGAGACCGGCGACCGGAGGATAGTTATCCATTCGCCCTTCGGCGGAAGAATTCATGCTCCGCTGGCGGTCCTGCTCCATGCGAAACTGACGAAGCTGTTGAATTGCAGGATGGAGTATGTTTATAACAACGACGGCATACTTTTTCACATATTCGGCTACACAGGAAGGCTGTCAAATATTTTTTCACTGATCGACCGCGAAGAGCTTGAAAACGAAGTTCTCGAGCTCCTACCGGATGCACCGTTGTTCAACATCAATCTGCGGTACAATCTGACCCGTTCTCTGCTTGTCGATATGCAGGGCTTCGGCAAAAGGACTCCCTTGTGGATTCAGCGTTTAAGATGCGCCGAAACTGCCGAAGCGGTGCTGAAGGAGCCCGATCATCCCGCGGTCGTCGAGACTTACCGCGAATGTGTCAATGATATTTTTGACTTGAGGAGCCTTTACGATCTGGTGGAGAAGATAAGCCTCGGGAAGGTGAAGGTGCTCGACGTCTATACCGAAAAGCCTTCTCCTTTCTCAGCCGAACTGATATTCAACTTCTGGCAGATATACCAATACGCCTATGACCTGCCAGTAGCAGAACGCAGGAATCAGTTGCTCGTCAACGACCGCGATTTTATAAGACTCGCGGCAGGTGAAAACGGAGAATACGAGCTGCTTGACCCGCGCGCGATAAAAGCCGTGGAAAGTGAACTCATCAATCACAAATTCAACAGGAAGCTCTCAAACGCCGACGATCTTTATTATTTCATCTATTCCTTCGGAGAAATCAAAGCCGAGCCATACGGCTCCAGGCAATTCAAAGAGGCGGATTACGACACTGTTGCCGCCTATTTACGGCAGCTGGAGGAACAAAGAAGAGTTATACGGTTCAGTATGGGTAGCAAAGCTGGGGATAGTGCGGATGACAGCGCGGTGGATAGAACGGACAAGAGCTCGGAAGATAGTATGGGTGGCGGAACTGAGGATAGTGCGGATGCTTATGCTAAACCATATTGGATCGCCGCAGAGGATTACCCGCTTTATTGCGTGACCTCCGGCCGTGATCCAATGAAGTCCATGATCAGATGCGGATTGCCCGGCAGCGAGAGCAAAACTCCGGCTGTAGAGCTGCTGAGCAGCTATATTTTCGAGCTTGCGCCAAAGGCCGATGAAGCCGCGGTCAGGCTAATACGAAGACATGTTCTCTATCGCGGCACCTTTACGATAAACGATCTGTCGGCAAGATATTCGATGAAGACGGAAATTGTAAATGCAGCCCTGAAGGCATTATCCGCGTCCGGCGAGGTACTGCTGCTAAAGCAGACGGAAACCCCGGAAGAAAGTATTTACTGCCATCGAAAGGTATACGAGAGGATCAAAAAGAAGACCATACAGCTGGCTCGGAGCGATATGAAGCCCAAATCGCCTGATGTATACTGCCAATACTACTTTAACAGGCATTTGTTGAACGAGAACGTTCTGCCTGCCGAAGATAAGCTGTTAGAGGTGATCAAGCTTTTGCAGGGTCGCTATTTCCCGGTATCCTGGTGGGAAGATTTCATATTTCCTACGAGGATCACAAAGTATGAACCCAGGATGCTCGACTATCTCTGTTCTACGGGAACTGTGCAGTGGACCTGCAGGACAAACGGAAATACAAGAGAAACCGCTTTTATGATAAACAGGGAAGACGCAGCAGGCTATGGAGAAGCCTACGGAGAGCCCTACTCAGCATCCGGCGGAAAATTAACAGAGATATCTGCGGAAATTGTTCCTTTCCGTCCTGACGCATTGACAACCGGCGATTATGTTCCGCCCGTGGAGCCCCGGCTCGAATTCACTTTGGACGGATATGAGGAGAAGCTTCTGAGACTGCTGGATGATCGGGGAGCATGTTTTCTGAAGGATATCTCGAAACAGCTTGCGATAGCGCCGGCCGATCTTCTGGCCAAAATGGAGAGGCTGGTATGGTGCGGAATCATTGCAAATGATTCTTTCTCCGTCATCCGCTATTATTCCGACAATGAGCGTAAGAATTCACCATGGACGAAATATAACACCTATCCCAATATGGGAAGGTGGTACAGAATATCAGTGTCTGCGGCGGATATCGACGGCGCCGGTAAACCCGTATATATCAAGAGCCTTCTCGACCGTTACGGACTTGTTTCAAAGGAAATTGCCGGTATCGAAAAAAGCAGGTACAGCTGGTCAGAGTTGTACAACTGGCTAAAAAACAATGAGTTTACAAGCGGGATCAAAAGAGGGTTCTATCTCGAAGGGCTCTCAGGGATACAATTCGCCAGGGACAACGACCTGGAGCAGATCAGGCAGTTCGATCAGCCGCAGCAAACTGAGAGCTATGTCACGCTTTGCAGCTGTGATCCGGCAAACCCATACAGGGACATACTTTCAGCTTCTTTACCCGTGAGATTCCCGAAACAGCCAGGAACAGCCATGGTTTTCGAAAGCGGAAGACCTGTCCTGCTTGTCAGGGAATACGGTTCGACTTTGCAGCCGCTGACCGACCGGCAGGAGGTTATCGAGAAAGCCGCCGCCTGCTTCGTCAGTTCTTTTCAGAACCGCTGCCTGTGGGTCGGCAAAAAGAATATTTTCACCGAGTACTGGAAAGAAGGCAAGGATTCGGAACCAGTCAAAATAGAGGATTCGCCCGTGTATGACAAACTGCTCGAATGCGGGTACGACAGAGGTTACAGCGGGGTCACGCTCTGGCGGAAGAGTATTTGATGTGAGCTGCGGTATTCTAGAGACTGTCTTGAATTTATCACAAATAGAAATTGCAAATATTTTTGTCTTATTTACCTCAGTCTAATCCAACCGGGATTGGAATGCTGCCTGTTTTTTACGTGCCACGACATATAGAAAATATAAAAAATCTTTATCTTGTTGCATATCCAATCGTTATGTAATAATTATTGAGCGATAGAAACAAAATCTATTTATGTGGGGGAGCTTTATGGATAGAAACAAATTTTCACATATTGGACATGCACATCACAAATTTTACAACCCTATAAGCGAAGCTAAAGTTGAAAGAATCTTAAATTCCGTTAACCTTAAACCGCTTGATAAAGTAATTGATATAGGTTCGGGTAAATGTGAAATATTAATAAGATTGATTGAAAAATATAATATTTTTGGAACCGGAATAGAACTGTACAAAGGGTTTGTAAATGAAGCACACCAAAATGCTTCTCAAAGGATAGACAGCAAAAGTCTTATATTAGTAAATGAAGATGCTAAAGAGTTCCTTTCAAATAACACTTATACGCAGCAGTATGATATGGGGATCTGTGTTGGCTCGACACATGTTTTAGGCGGTTTTGAGTCTACTATAAAAGAACTTAAGAAATGTGTGAAGAATGGCGGTTATATAGTTGTCGGAGAGTGCTATTGGAAAGCTAAACCTTCATACGAATATCTATGCGCTTTAGATTCAGATGAGTCTGAACTAAATACACACTATGGAAATATAAAAACAGCTGAGGGATTGGGGTTAATTTCCTTGTGGTCAACAGTTGCAAGTGAAGATGATTGGGATGAATACGAGTGTCTCTACTCTATGTCTATAGAGAATTACTGCAATGACCATACTGAAGATGAAGATTGCCAAGAGATGCTGCAAAAAATAAGAAACTGGAGAAATGCTTATTTTAGTATGGGGAGAGATACTCTAGGTTTTGGGTTGTATCTATTGAGAAATATTAAGTAGATAGGTTTTTCTTGAAAAGAATACTCACAACATTTCTGAATTGCGAACTAACGGGAAAGGGTAACTAAAACAAATCTTTTCGTATACTTACCGCGCAAATTTCATATGAGTCCTTGACAATCTGCCCTGCTTACTTTAGAATAAGGTGTAAAGTAATTTTGCTTTACACCTGTGGTTTTAAAGAAAGCAGGGTTGTCTGAAGTTATGGATGAGATGTATACGATCGGTCTGCTGCTTGATTTCTACGGGCAGTTGATAACAAAAAGGCAATATGAAATTCTGGATATGCATTACAACGGCGATTATTCGTTCGGCGAAATAGCAGAAGAGTTGAATATCAGCAGACAGGGAGTATATGATAATATAAAAAGAGGCAAGGTAGCGCTTTACGATATGGAAGAAAAGCTAGGCCTTGTGAGCAGATTCGGCAGGCAGAAGGAAAAAGCGTCGGGAATAATGAGACTTCTGGAGGATATCGATAATTCAAGGCTATCCGACAGGGACCAAAAAAGTCTCGACCTGGCCAAGCAAGAGATCAGAAGTATAGCGGAGGATTAATATATGGCTCTTTTCGAAGGATTGTCCGGAAAGCTTCAGGAAACGTTAAACAAGTTCCGCGGCAAGGGAAGGGTTACCGATAAGGACGTCAAGGAAATGATGCGCGAAATAAAGCTTGCGCTGCTTGAGGCTGACGTCAATTTCAAGGTGGTTAAGGACTTTATTAACAAGGTTTCAGAGAGGGCAATTGGGCAGGATGTGCTCGAAAGCCTCACTCCGGGCCAGCAGGTAATCAAGATAGTCAATGAAGAGCTTATCGAGTTGATGGGCAGGGAGCCTGCAAAGCTCACTTACGCGAATAAACCGCCGACGGTCTACATGATGGTCGGACTCCAGGGCTCGGGCAAAACGACGACCTCCGGCAAGCTTGCAAGCCTCCTCAGAAAGCAAGGCAAAAGCCCGCTGCTCGTGGCATGCGACGTTTACAGGCCTGCAGCGGTCAAGCAGCTGCAAGTCGTTGGAGGCCAGCTGAATGTTCCGGTCTTCGCAATTGAAGGCAACACCGATCCCGTTTACATCGCCAAAAAGGCACTAGAGCATGCAAATCAAAAGCTGTATGATCTGGTAATCATAGATACCGCAGGAAGGCTCCACATCAACGAGGAGCTGATGGATGAGCTCGACAGGATCAAGAATTCAGTGCATCCGCAGGAAATACTGCTCGTCATCGATTCAATGACCGGACAGGACGCGGTAAACGTCGCGGAGAGCTTCAATGAGAAGCTTGGCGTCAACGGGCTTATCCTAACCAAGCTGGACGGCGATACAAGGGGCGGCGCTGCGCTCTCGGTAAAGGCTGTTACTGGAAAACCGATAAAGTTTGCCGGAATGGGCGAAAAGCTGAGCGACCTCGAACCGTTTTTCCCGGACAGGATGGCGTCGAGGATACTCGGAATGGGCGACGTACTGAGCCTCATTGAAAAGGCGCAGGAGGCTTTCGACGAAAAGAAGGCCCTCGAAATGGAAAGGAAGCTCAGATCACAGCAGTTCACGCTTGACGATTTTCTTGACCAGATGCAGCAGGTTAAGAAGATGGGACCTCTGAACCAGGTGCTCGGAATGCTTCCGGGAATGAACACAAAGGCGCTTGAGAACGTCGAAGTGGATGAGAAAAAAATGGGCCATGTCGAAGCGATAATCAAGTCAATGACCGCTAAAGAGCGACACGACCCAGGAATATTGAACGGAAGCCGCAGGAAAAGGATCGCGGCCGGCAGTGGCACTACAGTCCAGGAAGTGAACAGCGTCCTTAAGCAGTTTGAAGAAATGAAGAAAATGATGAAAATGGTTTCGGATATGGGCAGAAAAGGCGGCAAAGGCCTCGGAAAAATGCGGATGCCATTTTGAACAGCATAAAATCTGAACAAACAATTCAGGATAACAGGCTGGCATAGCAGGCCAAAATATACGCTATAAAGCAAGTACTGCACTGTCAAGCTGCAGTACAAATACTGAGAGGAGGTGACACACATGGCAGTTAAAATCAGACTTAAAAGAATCGGTGCAAAAAAGGCTCCTTTTTACAGGGTGGTAGTTGCAGATTCGAGATATCCGCGCGACGGAAGGTTTATCGAGGAACTGGGTACTTACAATCCGTTGGCTGATCCCGCAGAAGTTAAAATCGACAATGAAAAGGCAGCTCAGTGGATCAAAAACGGCGCACAGCCTACGGATACAGTAAAGGCTCTGCTGAAAAAGAACGGTGTCATTCAGTAATTCCGGAGAACATCGTTTTACCCTGCTATGCAAGGGAGGTAGTTTATTATGAAAGAGCTTCTTGAAACTATCGCAAAATCTCTTGTTGATTATCCCGATGAAGTAACCATCAACGAAGTGGAAAGCGATAAGACCATTGTCCTCGAACTGAGAGTTGCCAAAGAGGACATGGGTAAGGTAATAGGCAAACAGGGAAGAATTGCGAAAGCAATCAGAACTGTAATAAAAGCTGCAGCTATCAAGGAAAATGTGAGAGTTGTAGTGGAGATCGTACAGTAAAAGGTGTTTTTGCAACACCTTTTACTTATTTATTTAAACTTATTAAGTTGGAGCAAGCTTATGTATGATTATCTGCAGATAGGAAAAATCGTGAATATACACGGAGTACACGGCGAAGTCAAGCTTATACCGCTGACCGACGATCCCCAGAGATTTGAAGACCTTGATTGGGTGTTTGTTGAAAAAGGCGGGTCCATGGCCAAACACGACATACTTGAAGTCAAATATGTAAAAAACTCCGTTGTTCTTAAATTGTCCGGCATCGATACTGTTGAAACGGCGGAAAAATACAGGGACAGCTTTGTTCTGGTCGACAGGGAGCATGCAGTCAGGCTGCCGGAGGATTCCTACTTTATATGCGACTTGCTCGGTTTGAGCGTTTTCGATGAGAAAGGAACGCTGCTGGGTAAGCTTGACGATGTACTCCAGACAGGCAGCAACGACGTCTACCAGGTGAAGGACGAGGCAGGGAAGATGATACTGATACCTGCGTTGAAAAGCGTGGTGCAAGGTATCTCGATTGAAAATCAAAGGATAGACGTTACGCTTCCGAAAGGATTGTTGGATGATGAAGTTTGATATTTTGACCATTTTCCCCGAAATATTTGACGCAGTACTTGGAAGCAGCATAATAGGGCGCGCCCAGGAGAATGGCATAATTTCGGTCAAAGCGCATAACATACGCGATTTTACATTGGACAAGCATAAAAAGACCGACGATTACCCATACGGCGGCGGAAACGGTCTGGTCATGTTTGCTCAGCCTATCTACGACGCTTATAAGTCTATTACTGAAAATCTTGATTACAAGCCTCACTTTATATATATGAGCCCGCAGGGAAAGCTCATGGACCAGAAACTCGTAGAGAAGCTGGCGGAGCATGAACATATCGTACTGCTGTGCGGCCATTACGAAGGTGTTGACGAAAGGATTCTCGAGGAGCTTGTCGACGAGGAAATATCGATAGGGGATTATGTGCTTACAGGCGGTGAAATACCCGCAATGGTACTCATAGACGCTGTGAGCAGAGCAATCCCGGGGGTTCTGTCAAACGAGGAATCCTATGGCGATGAATCGCATAAGGACGGCGTGCTTGAATATCCGCAGTATACCCGTCCGTATGAATTCAATGGCAGAAAAGTACCAGACATACTGCTGTCAGGACATCATGCCAACATTAATGCCTGGAGAAGGTTACAGGCATTGAAACGTACTAAAGTGAAGCGCCCGGACCTTTTTGAAAAGCTAGAGTTGACACCCGAGGACAAAAAGCTGCTGGCCAGAGACGCCGAGGCGGAGCGGAAAACTGAATAAGCAGGATGAAAATTCTGTTCAATTCTGTCTTTCAACAGCGAATCTGGCATCCACGGCCTGCTGAACATAATAAGCGTGCGTTGACCGCACGAACAAAACAAAGTAAATAGACCAAATTTACTATGCCAAAAATGATTCCACCATCCCACTGATTTCGGGATTCATATACTACATATCAAGCCTCATATCCATGCTATCATATATTTATAGAATATAACGCTGTGTGGTACATGAGGTGAGACATTGTTGCCTGCGACCGAACCCCGGCCCTTTCCGGTACCTGACTGGTACAGTATGGAACGGGAAACCGAAAAGACAATTCAAAAACTGAAAACTGTAAAAGAACTTGATTACTATCTGCAGAATCCTGATGAATTCATCCGCAGGCTAGCCATACTGCGCCTTCGGGAGCTGACTCCCAAGGAAGCCGTTCATACCCTGAAGGACCATCTCGACAGCCCCACCGAAACACCCGGAAACAAATATATATCCGGGTGGATCCTCAATTCTCTGCTGAAAGGCGGGAACGAGCTTTTATTCATGAGCAGCCGCTATGGCACAGGTTTGAACGGTTCAGAGCGCTATGAAGAGCTTTTTCCAATCGTTTCGGATAAACCACCGGGAGCTGTGAATTTCAATTTCGGTTCAAGTCCGTCATATAAAGCTTTTAGTCTCGATAATGAGGATATTGTACTTGAACGCGACGTTTATTTCGATGCTGCGTTCGATTTTGGACAGTGGCTGAAAGCCTTTGCCGTAGCCGCCCTCGCAAACTCAAGGAACTCGTTTTCGGCTGTTCCGGCAGTAACAGGCAGATTTCTAAAAAATATCATTACTCACTTATCCGAACGTAAAAAAAATAAGCGGATTAAAAGCCGTATGTCGTCCGAGCCGGTAAAAATGCGGACCGATTCGGGAAAATCGCAGACCAGTCCACGGAGGCGTCATACAATGCGGCAGAACCATACTGTAATGCCCGAAAACCGTACTGCGTTGCCCGGGAACCTTCGTTATGTGTCGCAGCCTTCCGCCGACAGCTATTACAGCCTGCGTAAAGCATTGTACAAAAAACAAAGTTTCTTTTCCTGTGTAAAGAAGGGGGCATTCCAAATGTTCTACGGCTTGTTTTTTCCCATAAGATTCGTCAGACGGCACATGCTTGCTTCCTTCACAATGCTGCTGGCGATATACCTGCTGCTCGCAAATACCGATTACGGAAGGGCTTTTACAGCTAAATATTTCAAATTGGACCTCAAAACGACCCAGACTGTCGCGCTTCAAAAACTGGAAGTGTGCACGTCGTATCTTTCAGATAGCTTCAACAGACTGACCGGAATGGATGAATGGAACAAAAATAGCAACGGTTCGAAAGCAAACTCCGGGCAGGTTTCAGTAAATGGTGATTCCGGCGCTGTATCCAAAGGTCCGGCTTATACCGTGAATGCAAAAAACGGGCTGAATATAAGAGTTTCGCCAAGCCCCGGCTCCGATAAGGTGGGAAGCGATCCGCTCGAATTTGGCAGCACGGTTGTATTTCTTGGAAAACAGGAAACGGATAAATCGGGGATCACGTGGTACAATGTCGAAGCGTCGGATGGCAGAACAGGTTGGGTTTCATCGCGCTATCTGAAAAAAAAGGAAGGCTGAGATAAATGAGCAATGAGATCACGGAAAGAAGAAAAGAATTCGCGCAGGCGCTGCTGCGGGAGCTGGACAGGCTGTATCTGCAGCTGGATAAGGCGGAGTCCGACGCCGAAAGCACCTCCGGGGAGTTTTACGAGCAAGCGTTTAACGAGAGAAAGGAAGAACTCCAGTCCGTTATTGAAAAATATCATAAAAACCTCGATAGGATCAGAGCTATAAACAAGGATATAACAAGTTCAATAAATTCATGGTACGAATTTATTAAGGACGAAAAAAAGTCGGCCCAGATAACCTTTCCCGTAACCTTCTTCATTAGAAAAAAGAGACTTCATAAAAAAATATCATTACTGAACGGTGAAATAACCGAGATAACGATCGACAACCGTTTCATGAAAGAAAAGCTGGCCGCGCTGGGACATCAGCTCGAAACCAGGGCTGAGAGCCTGGCAAGGTCAGGCGAAAATCATCAGGAATATGAAGCTTTGCTTACCCGGCAGAACGCGATAATTTCCGAGCTTAAATATCTTCTGCCTACCATACCTGGAGCGTGTCCGGCAGATATAAGTGCTTCAGGCATCCATAAAACGATGGAAGCCCTTGCAACAGGTGCTGCAAAGGCTTCGTGAGCTTTAAGCTCATGAATTACTGGAACAGAAGTATTACGGCAACAAGCACCAGCGGTTCCTGCCCGATGTTTTCGATCGAGTGCGAAGCTCCGTTTCCCGTGAGAATGGCGTCTCCGACTGCAACTTCCTTTTCAGCTCCGTTATCGTTTACCAGACCTTTTCCGTTAATTATATAAAATATTTCTTCTTCGGCAAGATGCTCATGCAGGCCTATTGAACAGCCCGGATTTATTGTTATCCTCGCACACAGTCTCGCCTTGCCGGTCAATTCATCCTGCTTGAAAATATCGGTAATTTCTACTGCGCCTTTTCCGCCGCGCAATTCCTGCTTCATTACACTGACCATTTCGTTTGCTTTTCTAATCATATTGTCACCCCGGATTTATTATATAAAATCTGCATACTGACTACAATAACAAATAAATTTATATTTTGGCGTTTACAAGTTTGTAAATACTATGATATAATATTTCGCGTGTGTAATACGGGCGGTCCGCTGATGCGAATGACGCGATCATGAACGTCTAGGCAAGGGAGGAGGAAACATAAATGGATATAATTAAAGCACTCGAGCAGGAACAAGTGAGAACGGATCTGCCGTGTCTCAGCATAGGTGATTACGTAAAAGTGCATCTGAAGGTCAAGGAAGGCACGAGAGAAAGAATTCAGATTTTTGAGGGAACTGTCATTGCCAAGAAAGGCGCAGGCCTCAAGGAAACTTTTACAGTAAGAAGGGTTTCATACGGAGTAGGAGTTGAAAGGATTCTTCCGGTTCATTCTCCTAAGATCGCCCAGATCGAAGTGGTCAGAAAAGGTAAGATCAGAAGGGCCAAGCTGTACTACCTTCGTGAAAGGGTCGGCAAGGCGTCCAAAGTCAAAGAAAAACTTGAAGCTAAGGATTAATAAAGAGTATAAAGGGGACCTGATGGTCCCTTTTGTATTTTTGGAAAAAGGATATGTGATATGAACATTCAATGGTTTCCGGGACATATGGCAAAAACCAGACGGCTTCTGGCCGAGAATCTCAAGCTCGTGGACGTGGTAGTAGAGCTGCTCGACGCCAGGATCCCCTCCAGCAGTAAAAATCCCGAGATAGATTCGATAGTACATAACAAACCCAGGCTTGTAGTCCTTAACAAGTCGGATATGGCTGACGAGGAAGTATCGAAGGAATGGGCAAAATGGTACAAGAGCAAGGGCATAAGCGTAATCTTCGCTGACTCTGTAAAGGGAAAGGGCCTGAATCAGCTGAAGGATTCTTTAAAAGTCCTTATGAAAGACAGGGTCGAGAGGGACAGGGAAAGGGGCAGGATCTTCAGGCCGGTCAGGACTATGATCGTAGGTATCCCGAACGTAGGTAAGTCGACATTCATAAATAAGATAGCGGGCAAGTCTGTTGCTGTGACAGGGGACAAGCCGGGCGTTACAAGAGGCAAACAGTGGATCAGGCTCAATCCGGAGATTGAAATGCTCGACACTCCAGGAATACTCTGGCCGAAATTCGACGACCAGGAAACCGCTCTGAATCTGGCATTCACAGGAGCGATAAAGGATGATATCATGGATGTGGTTGAGGTAGCTTCCTCATTGGCGGAAAAACTTTCAGTCATATATCCTGCGTTCTTTGCACAGCGTTACAAGCTTCAGGAAACAAAAGGCTTGAAAGGTTACAAGCTGCTGGAGACTGCCGGCAGGAACAGGGGATGCCTGATGCCGGGAGGAGAAGTGGACCTTCGGAGGATCGCCGTTATAATGCTGGATGAATTCAGAGGCGGAAAGATTGGCAGAATCTCACTGGAAAAACCGCGATGGGGCGAGGTGGAGCATAAAAATGGAGAAACACGCGAACAAGTCTGAGAGTGATAATAGCATTAAGAAGGCCGAAATTTCTGCGAGCGTCGATAAAGTTGGAAATGGTATTATTTCTGAGATCGTTGATAAATCAAAGGACATCGATATTTCCATGAACGTCGATAAGTCAGGAAACATCGATATTTCGGGGAGCGCCGATAAAGCCGGAAAAGGCAGAAAGTCCGGAAAGACAGCGAAAGCAGATAAGGCTGAAAAGCTCCTGATTGCCCGGGAAAAGGAACTGGAACGCCTGAAGGCAATGAGCGCATATGAGGCAGAAGCGTATAACAGCGGTTTCAGGCTCGTCGCAGGTATCGACGAGGCAGGGCGCGGTCCGCTTGCAGGGCCGGTAGTTGCCGCTTGTGTCATGCTTCCTGAAGGCTGCCTGATAGAAGGCGTCAACGATTCGAAAAAGCTCAGCGCCGCACAAAGAGAAAAGCTGTACGACGTGATCATTGAAAAAGCCGTTTCCTTTGGAGTCGGTATAGTAGATGAAAAACGCATAGATGATATAAACATACTGAATGCGACAAAGCTTGCCATGAAACAGGCTGTCGAGCAGTTGAAACCAAGGCCGGATATACTGCTGATAGACGCAGTCAGGCTTGAAGATGTCGATATATCACAAAAGCCGATAATCAAAGGCGATGCGTTGAGCATTTCCATCGCGGCGGCGTCTATCATCGCAAAAGTCACCAGGGACCGCATGCTGGATGCGGCCGACAGCGTTTATCCGCTGTATGGCTTTAAAAAGCACAAGGGCTACGGAACAGAGGAGCATATAAATGCTATAAAAAAATACGGACTTTGTCCGATACATAGAATAAGCTTTACAAAAAATTTCACCGTATGATTTGGAGCCTCGTATGCGAATAGACGGAGCATCAAAAAGCAGTGCAGCTGTTAATGCCAATGTCGGCGATCTTATGAGCCGGCTCGACGCGGGTGATGTGATAAAGGCTAAAGTCCTGGAGCTCTCATCCGACGAAGCCGTTCTGAGGCTTTTTGACGGCACCGTGATGAAGGCAAAGCTTTCTGAAAAGCTCAACGCAAAAGTCGGACAGACCATAACTCTGAGCGTTGCCTCAAAGTCCGAGGGCACCCTTATTCTCGAGACGGTAAAGGACATTAACAACAGGTTCCAGATAAAGCCCGACATCCTTAAAAATATCCTTGAAGCCTTAAAGCTCAAACCTGACGGTAAAAACATGGAAGTCGCCGCCGAACTGATGAAAACGGGACAACCTGTGACCAGGGATTCTATCGACAAGGCTTTGAAGTTGATGGAGACAGTAAAAGACCTGACAGCCGACAAAGCTGTTTTTCTTTCTACCAAAAATATTGACGGCAATCAGCTCGATTCAAGCCTAGCCAATAAACTCCTGAACGGCGAACTGAAACTCGGAAGACTTCTTGTCGAACTGCGGAACGCAATCGAACAAGCTCCGGGCAATGCCTCGGAAGGAGCGGCTGCCTCGAAGAATGCGGATAATGCTCCGCAGGCTTTACAAGGGCGATCCTCCGGCGATTCCGGAACAACCGGCAGCCAGGCAGCAGGCCGGATTTCAAGCCAGACTCCAGGCCCGGCATCAAGCCAGGCTTCAATCGATACATCAGGCCGGACGACAAATCAAACAACATCACAAGCGTCAGGATCGTCCGCCGCCCGTACCGATTCTGACGGAAATCCGGCTGTTATAGTGTCGGGCAGCCAATCATCGGACGTCGATATAAAATCGCAAACGCAACAAACATCAGCCAGCGGCGGTAAAGCTGGTATGAATGCCCCTGGCGAGGCTTCGGACCAATTAGCTGACGCTGTAAATACGCGAACCGGCAA
This sequence comes from Bacillota bacterium, assembly GCA_023412915.1. Lineage (GTDB taxonomy): Bacteria > Bacillota > Clostridia > Acetivibrionales > DTU013 > JAEYOM01. The sequence continues at coordinate 184,248 of JAEZRE010000004.1, read as the reverse complement.
TGTTGGACCCAATCCCGGGCAGACTCACGGCAAAGGCCTTTCCGGCAAATCGTCGGAATATGCGCAGGGAGTTGACAATTCGGGTGGCAACATCTTTACCGGTTCAACCGAGAGACTTGCTGCGTCCGGAAAAGCGGGCCATGCAGAAAACGCGGGAAACAAAGCGGCATTCATTGTATCTGCAGAAAACATATCTGAAGGATCATCTGAAAGCGTTTCCCCGAAAACCCCGGTTAACGGCCGGTATGCGGCAGCCGGCGCTCCGTCTTCAGATGACGCTTTCGACAGTCAGGCAGGAGTCCGATCAACCCCCGACGCTCTTTCAAAAATGAATGAGGCAGTCAACGGAGTATTTGTCGGCTCCGATTCGGACAAGCTCGCATCGGAGCTTGAGGTCGACAAACTGTACAAAGACCTCGACAAAAGGCTCGACGCCGTAAAGGCGGCCGTGCATGCGGCAGAACTGCAGGGAGCAAAAGCGGATATCATTTCCAACGCGGCAAATATGCTCAGCGATACCATAAAGCTGATCGATCAGCTAAACACAGGCGGCCTTTTGTATTATCAGATCCCAGTCAAAATCTCGGACAGCAGCACGACTGCCGAGCTTTACGTAATGAAAAAGCATAAAAACAAAAAGCAGATAGACCCACAGAATACTGTTATGTTCATAGCGCTGGACACCGAAAACCTCGGGAGGGTCGAAACGCTTATCGATCTGAAGGGCAGGAATATCGGCATACAATTGAGGACTGAAAAGCAGGAAATAAACGATTATATAAAGGAATATACAAAGGAGCTTTACAACGGCCTTTCAGAGCTCGGCTACAAACTGACCGGCATCAGGTTCAAAGTGATCGATGAACCTGCTACTCCCATAAAACAGGAAAGACTTCTGAAGGAAATGGAACAGGGCTATATGGGCAGGGTGGATTTCCGTATTTAGCTAATTGAAAGACTATTGCGAAGGGGGCAGGTGCTGAATTATGGACAGAAAAAAAATAAAAGAGGCGGCCGCGCTCAGGTATGATCCCGAAAAGGGTGGCGCCCCCGAGATAGTTGCTCTTGGCAAAGGCGAAGTCGCTGAAAGGATCGTGCAAAAGGCAAAGGAGAACGACGTGCCTTTATATGAGGACTCAAAGCTTGCCCATACTCTGAATTACCTGCACGTAGGCGACGAAATACCCCGCGAGCTGTACGAGGTCATCGCACAGGTCCTCGTATTCGTAAACAGCCTTGATGATTCCTACAGCAGGCTCCAAGCAAGGGGAGAAAGCAATGAATAAAAGAGAATTCGGCGGCGTGGGCGAACAGCTGGCTGCCGATTACCTGGCCAGGGACGGCTTCAGTATACTCGAGAGAAATTTCAGATCCGGCAGGTTCGGAGAAGTAGACATCATTGCGGCTGAAAAAGAATATATTTGCTTTATCGAGGTCAAGACAAGGACCGGCAACCTTTTCGGTACTCCGGCCGAGGCCGTCGGATATGCAAAAAGACAGAAGATACGCTCTCTCGCGTGGTCTTATATCAAATCCAGAAACCTGGGGGAGCAGAACATGCGCTTTGATATAGTTGAAGTTATGGGTAAAATAGTAAATGACAAGTTCGTTCTGCAAGATATTAATCTTATAAGGAGTGCTTTCTGATGCTTATAGCTGACGCACATTGCGATACGGCGCTATCCGTGCAGGAGTCCGGCGCCGATTTTTATGAAAATGAATTTCAACTGAACCTTAAAAAGCTTTGCGATACGCGTGACAGGCTGCAATTCTTCGCTGCCTTCGCATATCCCGTACAGTTCAGGAACATTGAATTGACGAAAGTATTATCTATTATCGACCAGGTTTATCTGGCCGAAGAAAAGTACCCCGATAAAATCAAGGTATGTATTGATGCGCAGGATATTGACAAGGCTATTTTGGACGGAAAGATTGCCGCTCTGCTCTCGATAGAAGGCGGTGAGTGCCTGAACGGTGAATTATCAGTCCTGAGGCAATTGTACAGGCTCGGGGTCAGAAGCATGCTGCTAGCGTGGAACCATAGGAACCTGCTGGCCGATGGCGCCGAAGAAACCAATGGCGGAGGACTTTCCGAATTCGGACGGCAGGTGGTATCCGAAATGGAACGTATCGGCATGCTTGTGGACGTTTCGCACCTTTGCGAGGCCAGCTTCAACGACGTCATGGCTCTTGTCACCAAGCCCGTCATCGCATCTCATTCGAACGCCAGGGCCGTTTGCGACCACCCGAGGAACCTGAGGGATTCGCAGTTACTGGCAATAAAAAACAACGGAGGAGTAATCGGCATAAACTTTTACACCCATTTCCTCAACAATTCTCCCAAGGCTACAATGGATGATGTCCTAAGACATATAGAATATATATGCTCGGTCGTAGGAGAGGACCATATCGGCATAGGCACCGATTACGACGGTATCGAATCGGCTCCTGACGGACTTGACAGCGCACACCTGCTCCCGGTGCTTTTTGAACAGTTAGCACGGCTCAATTACAGCCAAAGCTTCATAGAAAAGTTTGCGGGTATGAATTTAATGAGAGTGCTGAGGCACGTTCTGAAATAATATCACGCCTTATTTCTAATATCATTTTTAACATATCTTGAATACAATTTTATTACAAAATGAATAATGCAGGTCTGTATCCTGCATTATTTTTTTATTATTTATTTTATTATTATTTTTTTTGAAATTTTAGCACTCATGACTTGCAAAATCGATATAAATATATTAAAATAACAACAACGTAGTCATAATGGGGGTTGCTTTGATGATAGATTTTACCAAGCTCACCACGGAAGAGCTCAACAAAAGGCTCGTTTCCTTAAATGAAAAATATGCAGGTTTTGTATCTGAAAATTTAAAACTGGATATGTCCAGGGGAAGGCCTGGAGCGGATCAGTTGGATTTATCCATGGAAATGCTTGCATTCCCCGGACCTGAAGATAGCTGCAAGCTCTCCAACGGTATGGATGCGCGCAATTATGGACTGACGGACGGAATCCCCGAGGCCAAGGAGCTTTTCGCGCAGCTGCTCGAGGTGAGTCCAAAAGAGATCATACTAGGCGACAATTCAAGTCTCAGCATGATGTATGACGCTATAGACAGAGCCATGAATTTCGGCGTTTGCGACAGCAAAACACCCTGGAACAAACTGCCCAAGGTCAGGTTTATCTGCCCGAGCCCGGGATATGACAGGCATTTTGCCATAACCGAGCTCTTCGGCATAGAAATGATAACCGTTGATATGAAAAGCGACGGACCCGACATGGATGCAGTCGAGAAGCTGGCGGCAAGCGACGAGTCCGTCAAGGGTATCTGGTGTACTCCCAAATACAGCAATCCCGACGGAATAACCTACTCAGACGAGGTTGTCGACAGGCTCGCTTCTATGAAGACCGCTGCGAACGACTTCAGGATCTTCTGGGATAACGCTTATGTCGTGCACCATCTGTCAGACAGCCCCGATCACCTTAAGAATATGATGGAAGCCTGCAAGAACGCCGGAAACCCGGAAAGAGTTTTCGTTTTTGCATCCACCTCGAAGATTACCTTCCCCGGCGCCGGCATTGCGATGATGGCAGCCAGCGAGAAGAACCTCGCGCAGATCAGGAAGCTGCTGGCTGTAAAAACCATCGGTCCGGATAAGCTCAATCAGCTGAGGCACGTTCATTTCCTGAAGAATATTGACGGTATCAATGCTCAAATGAAAAAGCAGGCCGCGATACTCAGACCCAAGTTCGGCATGGTGCTCGATCTGCTTGAAGCAGAGCTTGGCGGCAAGAACATAGCAACCTGGAACAAGCCGAACGGAGGCTATTTCATCAGCTTCAACACTATGCCCGGCTGCGCTGCGGCAACGATAAAAATGGCTGCTGACGCAGGTGTGGTCCTCACTCCGGCAGGTTCGACCTATCCTTACGGAAAGGATCCGCAGGACCGGAACATAAGGATCGCCCCGACACTGCCTCCGCTTACCGAGCTGAAAACAGCCATGGAACTGCTTTGTACCTGTGTTCAGATAGTGTCTATCAAAAAGCTGCTGCAATAAACACTTGCATCGGCGATTTGGCAATATTATAATCATTCTGGGTGAGACATCCTTCGGGATGATACCAAACTTCATATTTATAAGTATCTGGCGGGATTGCACAAATCCCGCGCTTTTTTTGTCGGGCTTTTCGGGAAGAATAAAGTAGATTTTTAAGGATACGAAAGATATAATAAAAATGTGTAAACAGAAGCAGATACCGGAGGTGCTGTAGTTGAGAAATACATATGAAAGCCCTTTTAACGCAAGATACGCCAGTGGCGAAATGCAGGAGCTGTTCTCCCCGGACAGGAAGTTCCGGACCTGGAGAAGGCTCTGGATAGCGCTTGCAGAGGCTGAAAAGGAGCTTGGACTCAATATTACCGATGAACAGCTCGAAGAGCTGCGGCAGTTCAAAGACGATATCAATTATGAAACGGCGGAACAAAAGGAAAAAGAAGTGCGCCACGACGTCATGGCTCACGTGCACGCATACGGCGAACAGTGTCCAAAGGCCAGGGGCATAATCCATCTCGGTGCAACCTCGTGTTATGTAGGCGATAATACTGACATTATCATAATGCATGACGCGCTGGAATTGATCAGACAGAAGCTCGTGGCTGCTATTGAAAAGCTTTCGGATTTCGCAATGAAATACAGGAGCCTGCCTACGCTCGGGTTTACGCATTTCCAGCCGGCGCAGCTCGTAACCGTGGGTAAGAGGGCATGTCTCTGGTTGCAGGATCTTCTCATAGACCTCGACGACGTCGAATACATCCTTTCAAATATGAAATTGCTCGGAAGCAAAGGTACTACCGGAACCCAGGCCAGTTTTATGGAGCTTTTCGACAACGACAGCGAGAAAGTGAGAAAGCTGGATAAGCTGATTGCCGAAAAAATGGGCTTTGACAGTGTTTACCCGGTATCGGGCCAGACATATACCAGAAAGCAGGACAGCAGGGTCTTGAACGTACTGGCCGGCATTGCCCAGAGCGCAAGCAAGTTCAGTTACGACATGCGGTTGCTGCAAAGCATGAAGGAACTCGAGGAGCCTTTTGAGGAAAAGCAGATAGGTTCTTCCGCGATGGCATACAAGAGAAACCCTATGCGCGCGGAACGCATTGACTCTTTGGCCAGATACGTTATAGTCGATGCGCTCAACCCGGCAATAACCGCCGCTACCCAATGGTTCGAACGTACGCTCGACGATTCGGCAAACAAGCGCATCAGCGTACCGGAAGCCTTTCTCGCCGTCGATGCGATTCTGAACATATATATCAACATTGCGGGCGGGCTCGTAGTGTATCCGAAGGTCATCGAAAAGCATGTGCTTGACGAACTCCCGTTCATGGCAACCGAGAATATAATGATGGAAGCCGTAAAAAGGGGAGGGGACCGGCAGGAGCTGCACGAAAGGATCCGCGTGCATTCCATGGAGGCTGGCAAACAGGTCAAGGTCTACGGCTTGAAGAACGACCTTGTGGACCGTATTGCCAACGATCCGATGTTCGGTTTGAGCAGGGAAGAGATATTGAACGTTATGGAGCCTTCAAATTACATTGGGCGCTCCGCTGAACAGGTTACCGAATTTATCGAGAATGAAGTCAGCCCGAAAATAAGGAATGCCAAAACAGGCGAGGTTCATGTGGAACTGAAGGTGTGACAATATAAAAATTTTCGGAGCTTTAACGAGCAGGTTCGTCGGGTGTTACCAAGCCTTTCGAATCTGCTTTTTTGCGGCTCGGCAAATTCTCCTTTGTAAAAATTGCCGAAAATAAGGTTGCAAAATTATATAGAATTATGTTGAATTGCATAATTTTATCATATAGAATTAGTAATGATGTAATTATGTGCTGCTATGTTTACTAAATATGTGGAGGTTTGCAGTGATTAATAAATACAGCAACGTACCTTTATATAGCCAGCTTAAGCATCTGATCATTGAGAAGATAGAATCGGGAGAATTTCACGAACAGTCCAAAATACCTTCCGAACAGGAGCTTTGCGAGCAATACGACATAAGCCGTCCAACCGTGCGCCAGGCCATAAGCGAATTGACGAACAATGGTTATCTTTACAAGGAAAAAGGGAAGGGGACCTTTGTCGCCAAGGCGAAGACCAAAGTAGACATTAAGAACTTCAGCGGCTTTACGGATTCCATTCTGGACAGCCAGGATCCAGGTCAGCACAACATATTGTCAATACGTGCTATCAAGCTTGGTGACGCACCCTGTCTCGAAAATGCATTCGGTTTACAGGGCCGTGCCCAGGATACGGCATTCGCTGAAATCAAATTTATAACGACGGAAAGAAACAGTATTTTATCATACAATACTTCATACATACCGCTTCAGCTGTTTCCTGAGATAATTGAAGACATAAAGGCCAAAAAGCCCTCATATGACATACTCAGGGGAAAGTACCCGCTTCTGCCTGTAAAAACGCGCAGTACGCTTGAGGTGGTTTATACGGACCAGTCGGAAGCTCAATACTTGCAAGTTCAAACAGGGCATCCGCTAATCAGGATCGAAAATCTGCTCTATTCCAAAAGCGGCCAGCTTGTGGAGTATATAGTGGCTAAATACCGCGCTGACAAGAGCCAGCTCGTGTTTGAGAACAGCAAATAGTTTTAACTTTTTATTAATAAATATTGTGATATAATAGGAAACGGGACGTCCAGTAATTACCAACATTACAGTGAACGTCCCGTTTTGAATGTCTATAACAAATGAAACGGGTGAGAATTATGAACTATCTGTTTGCCTTTGCGTCCGCTTTTGCGTGCGTATATTTACTGATACCACCGCTTAGGAAGCTTGCGCTGAAAATAGGCTTTGTAGACCGGCCCACCGAGAGGAAGATACACAAGGAGCCCACCCCGCACCTGGCGAGCATAGGTATATTTATAGGCTTTGTAGGTACCTACGTTATTTTTTCTGGCGGTTTCACCAAAAGAAACATCGGTATAATATTCGGCTGCATACTCGTGCTGGGCATAGGCATAGTCGATGACTGGTACAAGACTCACGGTCTCGACTTTCCGGCTTTTCCAAAGTTCCTCGTACAGTCGTCCGCAGCTGTGATCGCATATTTTTCGGGTGTTGTCTTCACAGGTTTTTCAAATCCGTTCGATCATTCATATATAACGCTACCCGTGCCGCTGCAGTTCATATTGACCGTAACCTGGCTTTTTGGCGTAATTACCGTGATCAATTTCTCAGACGGGCTGGACGGTCTGGCGGGCAGCCTGTCGACCATCTCCGCCGTGACGCTGTTCATAGCGGCACTTGCGAAGAACCAGCCAAAATCCGCATTGATGGCGATAATACTTGTAGGCGTAGCGCTAGGGTATCTTAAATATAACAGGCCTCCTGCAAAAATATTCATGGGCGACGCCGGCGCCGGCCTTATGGGCTTCATCCTCGGTATAATTGCGCTCGACGGCGCGTTCAAGCAGGCCACGGTGCTGTCGCTGTTCGTTCCGATCCTGGCGCTGGGCGTGCCGATACTGGATAATTTATTTGTCGTTTTGAAAAGGTTTCAACAGGGAAAGCCTTTTTACAAGGCCGACAGGAGTCAGGCGCACTACAGGCTGATCTCTGCGGGACTGAACCCCAAACAGGCCGTCATGTTCTTGTGCCTGGTCAATATATGCCTGAGTCTTACATCGATAATAATAGTATTGCTTAAGGTATAACTTCTATTTGAACGGAGCTTGATTTTTATGGACAACAGTTTTTTCAAGGGTTTTTCGCCAACCGCGCTGCAGTTTTTGATGGAGCTGCAGTTCAACAACAACAAGGCCTGGTTTGAGGAGAACAAACAGAGATATCTGAACGATGTCGCCGAACCTTTCAAGCTGCTTGTAAAAGAGCTGACACCTTTTATGCTTTCCGTAGATTCCGGCCTCGAAACAAGGCCCGAGCTAGGCAAGACAATATCGAGAATATACAGGGATACCAGATTTTCAAAGGACAAAACGCCCTACAAGACCTCTGTCTGGATCACTTTCAGAAGGGTGGGGAGGGACTGGCTCTATGATCCCGCCTTCTTCTTCGAAGTGACTCCCGACTTGTACCGCTACGGAATGGGCTTCTATACGACAACAAAGCCCACGCTAGAGCGACTGAGGGAGATGATCGACGATAACGATCCCGGGTTTGCTGAAATTAAGGCGATGTACGAAAATCAGGAACTGTTCGTGATGGAGGGAGAAAAATACAAAAAGCTGTATGCCGGCACGAAGCCTGATGATCTGCTGGACTGGTACCAGAGGAAAAACATTTATTACATGTGTACCAAAAAGCCCGACAAGCTCCTTTTCAGCCCAAAGCTTACCGATATAGTGAAGGATTGTTTCAAGGAGCTCGTACCTTTTTACAGGTTCCTCTGGAGGATCAAAACCGAAGGAGAGGCAAATGAGCAAACAAGTAGATAAAATTCCCGTATATATATTTAAATCCAATGTATACCTATAAAGAAAGGGAGAATTATTATGGGTAAGTTGAGAAACGAATTTTTCACGGACAAGGAAATTATATTCATGGGGTACTCGAGCCGCAATCCCCAATTCAGCGGTTCTATCTACAAAGCAATGACAAACGCTGGTTACAAGGTCTATCCTGTAAACCCCAAGCTGGACGGCAAATACGACATAAAAGTCTACAACAGTCTGAGCGAGTTGCCGAAAATTCCAACCACCGCTTATGTACTAACGAGTAATAAGAACGCCGGAGAAGCTGTGAAACAGTTGAAAAACAGCGGCGTCAAAAAAATTCTGTTCCATATCGGCAAAACCGCAGACAAGGCTCTGATTGACGAATGCGCCGCGGCCGGCATTGAAACGGCAGTAGCCTGCCCGATGATGATATTCGGCTCCGGTCTTCATAAATTGCATGCTTTCTTTGCGGGAGTAAAATAACAGGAGCATTGCGAAATGAATAATACATATCCGTTGATTCGTGTCCGCTGGTCCAATGAGCATATAATGGCGGCTTTGTTTGTCGTGCTGCTGATATACCTGCTGCCCTTCTGGGTCGGCAAGCCGGGCGGTATTGCGGAATTTTTGGCAGTACTCGCTTTTTCTCTGCTGCTTGATGCTATTTGTGGTTTTCTCAGATATAAAAGGCCGGTCTGTTCAGTATCCGCCGCCGTAACGGCGGGCATACTCCAGATACTCACGCCCGGAGTTCCCCTTTGGGGTAGGCTGATCGGAGTTTTTGCCGCCATAATCCTTGGTAAGCAGCTATGGGGCGGAACGGGTAAAAACATAATAAATCCGGCTATACTCGGATATTTTCTGATATCGATGTTTTTCAACACAAGCGCTGTGAGTATCGAAGCGACTTTCTTACTGATACCCGCAATGATACTGTCCGTTCCATTCATACTGTTCAGGCCATTTGCCGCGCTGAGCTATTTCGTTGGTGTTACAGCAGCCTTCTGGATTGGCGGTATGGCAATGTCTGCTACTACTGCCGCCTTCTACGTGTTTTTTGGCAGTATAGTGCTCACGGACCCAGTTACCGTCACACCGCTGAAGCTTCCGGGAATTGTTGGGGGCTTTGCGGCCGCGCTGTTGCCTTTTTTCACCCCGAACCGCATGCTGTTCTTTTCTCTGGTTGTTTTGGCATTCAACCTCTTTTCATACCTGGCTGAGAAATATTCAGTCAAGCCTCACGAGAATCGCGGCTTTTCCGGTATTACCTTTAAGAGCCTATATAAGGACATCGATTACGCAAGCCCCGCAATAGAGCTTTCAGGGTATGGGAGGTTCGGCGATTTTGAAGTGTGCGCTGCAGCCGAACCCACAGGAACCGAGCTTACCGGCACTGGACCTGCCGGCGCGGAAACCACCGATGTCGAACCCACCGGTGCCGAATCGTCCGGTGCGGATAAGACTTTCATAAAGTCTGTTGGCGCCAAACCTTCCGGTGCGGATAAGGCCGTCGAAGGATCGGCAAATACCGGCTTTACAGATGAGAAATATACTTTCGATTTCATCCTCGAACGCATTGAGCGCAATGAAGTCTACGGAATGGGCGGGGGAGCATTCCCGACTGCCGCAAAGCTGGCCGACGTCATTTCTTCCGACGCTGAAAAGAAATACCTTGTAGTGAATGCCGCAGAGTGCGATCCGGGGCTTATCCACGATAAATGGATACTGAGAAACCGTCAGGAAGAAGTATTCAAAGGAATCGAGCTTATCTCGCGCTGCATTGGCTTCGAAGATAAATACATCGCTGTCAAAGCAGGCCTTGAATTCAAGTGCCCAGGCGATATGGAAGCATCCGGGGTAAAAATATCCGGGGTAAAGAACTTTTACCCTGCGGGTTATGAAAAATCATTGATACAAAGCGTGCTCGGAATAGATGTTGCCGACGGTTCCATACCTTCGCGGCTGGGTATACTCGTTATCAATATCCAGACGCTTCTTGCAGTCTACGAAGCAGTATCAATGGATAAGAAAGCCGACAGCAAATATATTACGGTATCCGACCTTAAAAACGGTACTGCTAAGACAGTGCGCGTCACTTTGGGCTCGCGCGTTGCCGATACTATCGAGAGCGTCTATCCCGGCAGCTATCCTGTATTTACAGGCGGAGGCATTATGCAGTCGCACCTTGCCGAAGACGATGAACCGGTAGGGAAAAACACCAATTTCATAACAGTTTCATCGATGCCCAGGTATAAGGAGTCTCCTTTCTGTTCAAACTGCGGTTCCTGCAGGACAAATTGCCCCAAAGGCCTGGCAGTCAATCGGATAGCTGAATTGACCGAACTCGGTAAATTTGATGAAATAAAACAGTATCAGCCGGAGAGATGTATCAAGTGCGGTTTGTGCAGTTATGTCTGCCTTGCCGGTAAAAACCTCTCGGCCAGGGTTGCGGAGGCAAAGGAGAAAGTATTGCTATAATCATTTAATAACTGGCAGCCGGCTCTCATAGAGCGTTATAATCAGACTGTACACGATATTATGTACATGCGGCTTCCGGAGCCGACTCTTTTGTAGAAAGGAGTGGTCTTAAATTGAAGATTGAAACGGAGGTGGCCATCGCCTGATGGCCGCCGGAAAAGGGGTTCGCCAGGCTTGATGGCCGGGCGGCCCCTTTTATTTATTTGCTTGTTTTGGAGTGATGCCAATTTATAATAATGAACATTACTATATTCCATTTTTAGAATAATTAAATAATGGAAGTCAGCAATAGATTAATTGCAATAATTTTAAATAAATGAATGTAATTTTACCACGGAGTCCTCCTTATATTAGGTTTACCTAAAACCGGTCATTTCTGACTTTTATTTTAATCAAGTCATTAACTATAATGAAAAAAGTGTGAATAAAGTTACCATGTTTAATTAACGAAAGAGAGTGATTTTATGGAAAACGAAAGCGTACCTCCCTTATTGAGAGTTGGTATTGCGTATAACCTGAAAAAAGGCATTGTTTCTGAAGTTGAGGACATCGAAGCCGAGTATGATTCTTTTGATACAATAACAGCCATCAAGGATGCGTTTGAAGCTGCCGGAGCAGAAGTTGTTCTATTGGAAGCCGACGCTGATTTCATCGATAAATTGCAGAGACAGCCTGTCGAAATCGTTTTCAACATAGCCGAAGGTAAGTCCGGGCGGGGAAGAGAGGCACAGGTTCCCGCAATACTGAGCTTTCTCGGCATACCTTATTCCGGTTCCGACGAGACTACATTATGTCTCGCACTCGATAAAGCATTGACAAAAAGATATCTTTCCACTTTCGGCATTAAAACGCCGTCATATCAGTTAGTCAAAGATCCCTCATTTACACTGGATCCATCCCTTGTTTTTCCGCTCATCGTAAAACCTAACTCAGAAGGCTCCAGCAAAGGAATTTCAGACCTTGCCATCGTCGATGACGAACAACAGCTGCGTTCTTTAGTAGAAAAGAATTTCATGATGTACGGTCAGACCATGCTGGTCGAGGAGTATGTCAAGGGCCGGGAATTTACGGTGGGCGTCCTCGGCAACGGCAAGAATACAAGAGTTTTCGAGCCGCTTGAGATATGCTACCTGAAAGAAGGCAGGGAAAACAGGATCTATAGCTACAATGTCAAAAGGAATTTCACAAAATATATAGAATATAGTTGTCCGCCGCATCTTCCCGTTGAAACAATCGAAAGAATGAAGGAAATAACCTCGGATATCTATAATGCATTGGAATGCAAGGATTTTTCGAGGGTCGATTTCAGATTGTCGGAAGCCGGCCAGATCTGCTTTATCGAAATCAATCCTCTGCCGGGACTGGCTCCAGGCTACAGTGATTATCCGATGATGGCGGAATTCTGCGGAATGGATTATCAGACCCTGGTACTTAGCGTATTGAACAGTGCTCTTGAAAGGTATGGACTGAATAAGGTCGCTTTGAATCGAGGCGGATCACTTTGAATGACTACAGAAATGTAAAGCAGTGGAGAAATGTATCCCGTGAGCAGTGGAATGACTGGAAATGGCAGGTTGGGAACAGGATCACCTCCTGTGAGCAATTGGCTGGGATAATACATTTGAAGGACAATGAAAAGGCTGAAATCAACCGGTGCCTCGAGCGTTTCAGAATGGCCATCACACCTTATTATGCTTCGCTTATAGACCCGGACGACCCCGCAAGTCCTATAAGGAAGCAGTCCGTACCAACAATAGCTGAGCTGCAGCTCGACGAATGCGACATGATCGACCCTCTCAGTGAAGAGAAGTTCTCGCCGGTAGAAGGAATAGTTCACCGCTATCCCGACCGGGTGCTTTTCCTGCTGACGCATAAATGCTCGATGTATTGCAGGCATTGCACGAGGAGAAGGGTAGTGGGCTGCGAGGATTATTCCATAACAAAGGATAAGCTTGACAAAGCCGTGAAATATATAGAGAACACTCCCGAAGTCAGGGATGTGCTTTTATCCGGCGGCGATCCCTTCATACTGTCGGATGAAAAGCTCGAGGAGATAATCCAGCGGCTGCGCAGGATACCGCATGTCGAGATAATCCGTATAGGTACGAGAACTCCCGTTGTTTTGCCGATGCGTATAACCGATGAGCTTCTCGGCATGCTCAAAAAATATCATCCCATCTGGATAAACACCCATTTCAACCATCCAGACGAAATAACTCCCGAAGCTGCAGCAGCCTGCGAACGTATTGCGGACGCCGGCATACCACTTGGCAATCAAAGCGTCCTGTTGCGCGGCGTAAATGATAACGCCGAAATCCTGAAGGATTTATTCAAGAAGCTGGTCAAAATAAGAGTAAGACCCTATTACCTTTACCAGTGCGATGTAGCGCAGGGACTTGGGCACTTCAGGACTCCCGTCAAACATGGGATCGAGATAATGAAAAATATCAGAGGCTATATATCGGGCTATGCCGTACCGACCTTCGTTATCGACGCACCGGGAGGGGGAGGGAAGACGCCTATAAATCCTGAATACCTGGTAAGTCTCGACGATAAGCAGGCGGTCCTGAGAAATTATCTGGGAGATATTTATACCTACCCGAATCCAATGCGCTGAAAAATATTTACTTAACGTAAAAACAAATGACTCCGAATATCGTAATATTAATTGAAAGGCAATTTATTATTTTCGGGGGTAGGATATGAGTTTTATTGGAAACGTTTTATGGCTGATTCTGGGCGGAATTGTAATGTCTGTACTTTGGGCGGTATCCGGTTTGGTGCTTTGTGTTACGATAATAGGTATACCCTTCGGAATACAGTGTTTCAAAATAGCCGGATTCGTATTCTGGCCGTTCGGCAGGAATATCGACCCCGGTAATTTCGGAGTCGGCGGCTTTATAATGAACATTATATGGATTATTCTTTTCGGCTGGGAATTTGCCATATCACACCTGGCGTTCGGTATACTGCTGTGTGTTACCATAATCGGCATACCGTTCGGATTGCAGCATTTCAAGCTTGCGATGCTCGGTCTTGTGCCCTTCGGAGCAAGAATATCTCCGGTTTGAACTGATGGCTGTTTACTTTCTAAGCCTGATTTGATAGGCTTAATAATATAAAATACAAGTTAAAAATTCAAAAGAGGATAGTATGGAAAAAGTAAAAACCAACGCAATGCGCGCACTTGATAAAGCCGGGTTAAAGTACGATACACATACCTATGACGTCGTCGACGGGCAGATAGACGGAATCTCCGTAGCCGGTAAGCTTGGTCAGCCCGTTGAAAAGGTTTATAAAACGTTGGTCACTCAGGGGCATAGCAGGAATTATTTTGTTTTCGTCATACCGGTCGCGTGTGAACTCGATCTTAAGGCTGCTGCCAGAGCAGTGGGCGAGAAGTCCGTAGAAATGATCAAGGTTGCGGATATTAACAAGGTTACGGGTTATATCCGTGGCGGCTGTTCGCCGATAGGTATGAAAAAGGACTATGCCACGGTGCTCGACAGTTCCTGTGAGAAGCTTGACACAATGATCTTCAGTGCAGGCAAGATAGGACATCAGATAGAAATGTCGCCGGCTGACCTGATAAGCTTGATCAAATGCAAGGTCGACAGTATATCAATTTAATAACGGGAATTCTTTTTTGTATACATAATATAATTATATGTAACTGTTTCTTAGCGGGGGCATATTATAAATCAGGAGAATTGATAAGGAGGCTTCACATATGCCTGATTTTCCTGATAACAATGCAAAGCCCGCAGTATCGCCCGTATCAATGGCCACTTATCCATGCGGAATTCCACTGCCCACATCTGTAATGCCAACAGCAACGATGCCGGCATCTGCCAACGATCCGCCAATAATGCCTTTTGGAGGGTTCGAAGGCGGTTTTGACGGTATGACGCCGTTTGGTGAGTTTGGTGAGTTTGGAGATTTTGATCAATTTGGACGTCGACATATTTTCCACCACCATATTCACATGCATCATCACTTTTTCCATCCATTTGGTAGGCCGTTTGGTTTTGGCCAACCATTCGGTGGCCAACCGTTTGGCTTCTAAGCTAGCATATATGGCTTTGTAAATACAAGGCCATATGCTACATAAAATTTCTAGGGTTTTATGAGCGTTCAATACGTTCATTTTGATTTAAGGATAAATACTGAGTAGAGGAGCATTATTATCATTTTTATTTGATTACGCGAAATATAAATTTCGCGTAATGAGAAGGAGATAAAAACAATATTAATCCCACCAAAGAACGATTTCTTTGTCATTTCTAATTACATTAACCAATTCATTTATATCACCAATTCCTTGATCTACTGAATCCGGACAAAAATTATATATTTCATTGGCAAATTCATCTATATTGTCTGGTAAATTCTCAAAACTAATATCGATCCAATCGCCATCTACACCATTAATCGTAATGCTATATTTACCATCCCAAACCTTCAGCTTTTCGATCAACGTATCAGTATCAATATCATAATTTGTGCCATTTGTTTTAAACGCTCTTAATACATCATATTTATCCTTTGATTTCAATAAGCAAACTTTTTCTAATGAATTATCTATACTTAATGAAGTGTAAAAAACCTGATAATCAGCCTTATTGAAATACTTCAATATGCTTGATATTATTTTGGATTTATCATTTTGTGATACTTCAATGTAGATTATTTTATATTTCGTCGTATCAATGGTATCAAAATTAGTTTCTTTCAAAATGGAAATATTTCCATACTGGGCCAGTTGAGCGATTTCTTGACTGGAAAAACCTTCAAATGATGGAATTACACCAGGTTTTCTAATATTTTTTAGACATGCTGTAAGCATTATAAAAGAACTCAAAAGTATTGCTATAAAAGCAATACTTCTTTTTAGCATAAAAACTCCTTAAAAACTAGGTAAAGCAAGGCCCTATAACAAAACCCTATAGCAAGCAAGACCTTATTTCAGTATCAATAAGATCTCATTCTACTACGCTGCAATTGTCCCCATCAATCAATATCGCCTGGTCGTTTGTCAATTCAACATGGGGACATGACGACGTATCGATCATACCTGCTTTTGAGCCTTGCGAGACATGTACGCTTAAGGTGCAATTAATATACCCTAGATTATCAGGTAAATCCTGTGTTGCAACAATGCTTCCGGCACTGACGCCGACATAAACTCCGCCATTATCGACGAACTGTTTCAGTGTTTTATTAAAATGAGTATCATTTATTCTATTTAGAAGATATTGCGGATCTCCGCCGCAGAAATAAACGGTATCATATTTACTCAGTTCTTCATAATTCATTCCGCAATGCAGGTCGAATACAGTTATGTTCTTTGGCAATACGCCTGCTTTCAGCAAATCGTCCATACATTTTTGAAGCACGGCTATTGCATCAGGATAAACCGCAGCCGTAGGTATGAACAGGGCTTTTATTTCTTCAGGTTTCCTTCCGATGAGCTCAAGGAATATTTTTTTTATGGCCTTATTTTCAAAACCGGCTGAGGTCAATAAAATTTTTCTCATTCTTCTCCCCCATCAATCAACAATAAAAAGTTTGGCGCCTTTTTCGGTATATGAACGGTGGGGATTTGCTTCGTCCGCCACCTGATAGCTTACTCCAGGCGTCAGGGTGAATTTCCTTCCGTCGCTCAGTTCCGTTACCAGCTCGCCTTCGAGCACCAGCAGCACATGTCCCTTGCTGCACCAGTGGTCTGCCAGATAACCTGGTGTATACTCGACCATCCGGACGCGTATGTTCCCCATCTCAAATGTGCGCCACAAGGCTTCTCCCGTCACTCCGGGATGTTTTGTATTCTCTATTTTACTCCAATCGATCATATTGAACGGAACATCCTGAATCTTCAAATCCATAACCCCCGATTTGATTATTAAATAAATTCGTAAGTTTTCATATAACAGAGAATTAGTTACTGTTCATACAACACCATTAATGGTATATTATGTAACCGCAATAGTCAAGTGAGTCGGCATATGTGTACCTTATTCAAATAATAGCACAGACAGCCCAACTCCCCCACATTCAGAATCACCCGGCCTGTTCACAGCTGCTTGCTGGAGGTCCGGTATTCGCCGGGGGTCACGCCTTCGTATTTCTTGAAGAACCTGACGTAGCTCAGGATATTGTTATAGCCCAGAGACGTCGATATTTCTTTGATAGTCATGCTGGTCGAACGCAGAAGACGCTTGGATTCGTTGATCCTGAGACTATTTATGTAGTTGATGATGTTTTCGCCCGTCTCGTTCCTGAATATTTTCCTTAAATATGAATAGCTGACGCAGGCGTATTCGGCCATTTTGTTCAGATCGATCTCCTGCCTGTAATTCTTGTGTATATACTCCAATGCGCACTCGAAGCTGTTTTTCGTCTGGTCGCGTTTCCTCGCAAGATAATCGACTATCTCCGAATAAATGCCGATCAGCCAGACTTTCACGTCATCTATCGTCTCCTTGGTCGAAAGCTCGGTATAAATATTGTAGTTATTTCCGAAAATCATGCTGATGCTGCACTGTTCCTCCAGCAAATACTTGATCGTATTCCCGATCAGCTGGTTGAAAATATGGATAACGTTATCGTATTCTATTCCGTTGATGTCCCTTACATACTGTATCAACTCCACGATAACTTCCCTGATCCGTTCCTTCGTACCTGCGTTCAGAATATTCAGTATGTATTTTTCCTGGACAAAAGGATAATAATAGGTGACATTTTGTTTCTCACTATAGAGGTTGATGCTGCCATAACCGTTTATCAGCTTATAAAGGAGAGCCTCCTGCGCCTGGCCGAATGATCTGCCGATCCCCTCGACCGAGTCCTGGCAGCCGCCTATTCCGACAGAAATGGTATTATCGGTGATCTTGGCGGTTTCATTCCGGATTTGTGTAAAAATATCCATAAGAACAGGAATAGGCTCATCTTCCGGAGTTTGCTTATAATTGACGATCAAGGCGATCTTATTTTTTTCATAAGTCATACCTGCGCATTTTAAATTGTCGTTGTTCAGAAGCTCTTCGGATATCTTTAGAATGAACATCCGCATATATTCGCGCTGTTCTTTGGAATACGTGGCTTCAAAATCCGAAAATCTGTCTATGGCAATGACAGCGCATAAATACGCGGGGTGGACGAAATCGATCCCCGTCAGTTCTTTGTCGAGGAACTCCTCATTCTTGCCCGAAAGCAGGTTTAGAAGATAAATATTTTTATTGCTTTCCTTTCGTTCCGCTATGAGAGAAAGCCTTTCCCTGTCCTTCGACAGGTTCTCGTAAGCTTTTGCCAGGATGGCCATCTCACTGTCGCTGCTTGTTATGTCGATACCTTTCTTTTCTCTTATATCTCTAATAAGTTTATTCAAAGGATTGTAGATCCTTTTTGAAATGAAATAGGAAAACAAAATACCGGCTATGATCAGAGATATACAGATAAAAATAACGTAGGTCCTGTTCTGGTTGAACTGGGACAAAAGGCTGTCTGCCTGGAATACTCCCAGATAGAACCAGTTGTTGTACCCGGATTTGTAATATGATATCAGCTGCCTTTCCCCACCGCTGTTTCTGAAAAGATAGCCCTCGTTCGACGGGTTCAGACTTATTCTCATGAAATAATCATCAAATGCAATATTGTCGCCAATCGCAGCTTCATCTTCATCAGACACCACAAAGCCGTCCGAACTGACTATCTTTACGTGTCCGTTGTCCAGCAGGCTTCCGTCGTTGACCATCTTCCTGACATAGGATTCATATATGTTGAAAACCAGGACTCCTTTGACTGAGGTCGTATACGGTGTAAAAACATAGAAAAAGGTTATTACATTATTGGAGATCCCGAATTGCTCGTCCGAGTTCTTGGAAAGCTTTATAGTCCTGGTAGGCATCCAGTTCGTTGAGGTATTATTATTCTTGAAATTGTTATAGGCATTCATCCATAAAGTATCCGCAAAACGGCCAATGTCCATGGTTCCCATATTTGAAGTCATGATAATGTCCGAATTGTCTATATACAGATAAACCGAATGAAGCGACGCTATAGAGCCTGCCAGATTATTAAGCTTATTCTGGATCTCGAGCAGTTTAACTATATCATCCGGATTTGAAGTCACTTCGTCATATTTACCTATTCCGGTAAGGCTATCCATTGCATCATCCGTTGTCAATTCAAGCGCACGTTGTGCCAAACTGTCAGATGTCATTATCGTCAGTTTTTCCATAGCCTTTAATTTGCTCACGGCAGTTTTGCCGATCGCATCCACCGAATAATTGGTCATGCGATAGTTGATGATGCTTGAAATAATTATTACCGGAACAGTGATAAAAAGTATAAGCAATATAAACAATTTGAAAAACAAGGATTTATTTTTCATAGTGCCCCTTCAGTTAATCATATTTACGTATATTGGCTTATCTTAATTATAACAGTAAATATTGGGAAAACGAAGGACTTGAAGTCCTTCGTTTTCCCTTTCCCAAACAATCAACAAGAGGGTATTTTTGTTGTTTGTAATTGGACAAATTAAACTGCAACAATGCCTGGCTGAAATTATTTCTGATTCGGGTGTAATCTCAGCCACAAAGCTCTTCTCTCAGTTATCATCTGGTTGGCGCCTGCCCTTAGAAGAGATCTGGACTGTTCCTGCCATACCCTGTCAAAATCCGCAGGTTTGCAGGTTATTGTCATGGCATAGAAGGTATTGGTTTTATTGGCTATTGCATTTCCATATTTTGCATCCGCTTCCGGTCTTTCGTTATCAGGTAGTGAGTTTTCTGGCGGCATATAGGCATCGGATATACCGAGTTTCCAAGCATCGATAAAGAGCTGCTGGAAATCCCCGGGATATGTGAGGGAATTGCGTTTCATTGTATCTTCCTTGGTTTTGCCGACAACCTGGTTGACTATCATGGTATAGTCGATATTGTTTGCAGAGTTCATTACGGTTTCACCAGTTGCTACGACAACCTTCGGAATGCCGTTTTCCATCGTATGGTTCTTTCCTTCTTCTCCGTATTGCAGGAAGAACAGAACATCAGGATCGGACATCCAGTTTAGATACTTGATTACATCGTTGACCTTGTTTGCACTTGTTCTCGGTACGAACATCTGTATACCTGCTATATCCTGAAGTCTTTTTGTATGTTTCCCGTCCTTGTCCGTGAAAGGATCGCACGGAACCAACTGCGCCTTGGGGTACTTGGCCTTCAGGTTTGTGACAATTCCCGGTATGGGTCCTCTTAGCGGATAATCGTAGTTGTGGATGATAAATCCGCCGTAACCGTTGATCATATCAGAAGTCCATATGCCGTTTTCTCCCTGATCCAAGGGGAATTCCTTGCTTATCAGACCTTCATTATACATCTTGTTGAGGAACTTTATAGCATCCTTGACACCCGGAGCAAACACCTGCAGGTACCTTCCGTTATATACATAACGAGATATATCGGACTTGTCGGTCTTGAAGGATTCGATGAGATTGTTGGCTCTCCAGCCCACGTCATAGTTCATTACAAAAGGTACTACCTGGCCTACACGGTCTGGATTCTTTTCCTTGAAAGCCTTCATGGCGTCGTACCACTCGGTAGTGGTATCGGGCATCGGCAGACCAAGCTTGTCAAGCCAATCCTTCCTTATCCAGCTTGCTTCATTGGCGTCAACAGCTCTTTTTGCTCTGATTACATAACGCTTTCCGTCTTTAACGCTTATTCCCTTTGCAAGAATATCCGGACCGAGGAATTCCTTAAGCTGTGCTCCGTACTTGTTCAACGCATCATCGAGAGGTGCAAGTCCTCCGGTATTGATGAAATTGTTTACGGGTTCGAGCTCGTTAGTATAGCAGAGATCGGGAGATGTTCCGGCAGCCATCCACATCTGAAGCTTAGCATTGTTGTCGAACCTCGGGGATGTTTCAAACTTAATGGTGACATTGTTTTTATCACCATAATTAGCCTGGATCCATTTTGTCCAGTAATTATTGTCAGGAGGAGTACCGCCCGCGTTTCCCCTGTCATATACTTCAATTCTCAATGTTACAGGTTTTGCCCTTGTTACTGTTACGTTAACCTTCGCCGAAATGCCGCTGTTACTATTGCTCGTAACGGTTATAACGGCTTTTCCTGCTCCTACTGCAACGATCTTGCCATCCTTGTTTATGGACGCAACATTCGCATTGCTTGTAGTAAAGGTCAGGAACTTTTGCGTCGTATTTGCCGGAGAGTATGTGATTTTCAAAGTATGCGAGCCTCCAACCTCCAATGAGAGGTTGGTCTTGTCAACTTTGATGCCGGTGATTTTGACAGACGAGATTGCCATTGCGGATATGCCCATTGATAAAATGATACCAATGCATAATATCAGAGAAACAATCTTCTTCATTTCAAACCTCCTGTTAAATTATTTTTACTTTATTACCAGGCCGCTCTCCAGTACTTGCGGAAAATCTCTCACAACCAACCGTACACCCCCTCCCGATCCATTGATGAAATACTATTCCGGTTAAATACCTGGAAAGCTGCTCAAATTTGATTGCATCCCTTATTTCTTTTTAAATTCGGAGATATTGTCTTGATATACCAGCGTCAGATGACCTGTCGATTTATCGAGATATACCTTAGCGGTTTCTGAATCGGATATCTTTACTTCCAGCGCCCCATCCTTGTATTCGGCCGGCAGTTTGCCCTCGTTATCCTCATAAAAGTATTTATCACCGTCTTGCGTTATAGTGACATACCTGGAGTCGTCGGATGTGTCCGTCCAGTTGCCTGTCAAATCGGCAGCAACTGCATTTGTATCCTGTACGGCCAGTTCCTGTGTAACCACTTCCTTTACAGGCATCGTATCAGCCTGCTTTTCTGCAGATTGTTCATCGAGTGCTATCACCTCCGACGAACTTTGTCCGCAGGCGGTAAATGAAAAAATTATAACCGTGGCAGCCAGACATATGCTCAAAACTCTTTTTGCTTTCATAAAAATTCTCCTTTTCATTATGTCAATTTTAAATAATTACTTAACCTTTAATTGCACCTATTGTGACGCCTGATATGAAATATCGCTGCAAAAACGGATATACGCATACTATCGGGATTGTTGCCAGCATTACGGCCGCGGCTTTCAGGTTTTCCGACGGAATTGCCGCGGATGACGAGCCTTCCACGATTGCCACCTCCGACATCTGGTTATTGTAAACCAGCATATACAGCTTAAGTTGCAATGGATACAGATTAGGTTTGCTTATAAACATAAGAGCATCCTGAAAACCATTCCAGCGGCCGACTGCATAAAATAGTGTCAGTGTGGCTATGGCAGCTTTTGACAGAGGTAAAATTATTTTAAAAAGAATCGTAATATGATTAGCACCGTCAAGGTATGCGGATTCTTCAAAGCTATCGGGAATACTGCTGAAAAAGCTCTTGAGTACGATCAGGTTGAATGCGCTCAGCATATACGGGATAATTAACGCAGGAACTTTATCTGTGAGCCCAATATTCTTGACGAGCAGATATTCCGGGATCATACCCCCGCTGAAATACATCGTGATAACGATCATCACCAGAAAGAAGTTTCTTCCCTTGAGTTTCTTCTTTGTAAGAGGATATGCCGCAAAAATTGTGATCAGGATACTGCCGGCAGCACAGAGAATAGTCAGCCACACTGTAAATATCATAGAATTTACTATTCCCTTGTCTCCGAACACGGCCTTGTATGCGCCCAGATTAGCATCCACGGGAAACAGGAACACGCTTCTGGTCAATACTGCCTCGCTGGAACTGAGCGATACAGCTATAAGATAGATCAAGGGCAAGATGCATAATACCGATAGGAAAGAAATAGTAAATATTAATAAACCATCAAAAGCCTTATCTTTTTTACCGATTACCATTTTGTTACCCCCTCCATTTTAGTCGATATTTGTATGGACTTTTACCATATTCCCTGCTCTCCGAACTTATCTGCTATATAATTGGTAGCCAGCAGGAATATCAAGCCTACAACCGACTGGAACAGCCCTACGGCAGTTGCTATGGAGTATTGGAAATTCTGTATGCCCAATCTGTAAACAAAAGTACTTATAACATCAGCCGTTTCCATGACAAAAAAGTTGGACAATACGTACGGCCTGTCGAAACTTATCTGTGTCATCCTTCCTACAGCCAGTATCAGCAGTATGACAATCGTTGATCTGATGCCCGGAAGCGTGACGTGCCATATCCTGCGGAGCCTTCCTGCGCCGTCCATTTCCGCTGCTTCATACAATTCCGGGTTGATACCCGTTATAGCCGCGAGATAAAGGATAGTGTTCCAGCCGATACTCTGCCATAATCCCAGAACAACATAAGTGACGATCCACATGTACTTGTCATTTAAAAACGGAATTGAAGAAATCCCGATTTTGTTAAGCGCCATATTGACAAGCCCCGACTCAGGTGCGAAAAGCTGCAGGGCCATACTGCCTATAATGACCCAGGATAAGAAATGAGGAAGGTATAGAATCGTCTGGGTAGTTCGTTTGAACCACATAAGCCTGATTTCACCCAGTATTATCGCCAGAATTATCGGCGCCGGAAAACCGACGACCAGGTCAAGCGCATTCAATACGAAGGTATTTCTCAATGCATTCCAGAAATCAGGCATCGCGAAGATTTCTTTAAAGGTATCGAAGTTATTCCATGGACTGGCCCATACTCCGTCAAATATATTATAGTTTTTAAAAGCAATGAGTACCCCATACATAGGCGCATACTTAAAAACTGCAAAGTACGCAAAGGGAAGCAACAGTAATAAATATAGCATCCAATTATTTTTTATATACTGTAAAAGCTTCCTTCCTTTTGTTTGCCTGCTCAGACCTGAAAAAGGCGCAGAAGTAACTACAGAGTCATGCATATTGCGATCTCCTTTTTCCACCATTATTTTTTTATATCGTGTTCTGGAAACTTTTGTATGCCGGATATCTATAATTTGATTATAATTGCATCTATTTTGATTACAATTATCAGTTTTGATTTGATGCATACATTTTGATACTGTACCGTGCAAACCTATTTTGGCGTGCGTTTCAGGGATTTAATCCATACAGCCCGACTTTAATTGAGAGTAGTTTTATAAAATAATGCAGCATTTACCGTTTTAATTGAAAAAGGTATAATTATAAATGACGATCATTTTACAGAGGTTTTATATATGAAAAATATAAATGAGTTCGAGATGCCTCCCGTATTGAAAGATTTCCTGAGCTATATGCAAACTATTAAAGGTAAGTCCTTGAATACCGTTCAGGTCTATTTTTACGACCTGCGTGTTTTTATGCGCTTCATGAAGCTTCAAAGAAATCTAGTAGATAAAAAAACAGACTTCGAAGCTATACAGATAACCGATGTGGACCTCCCATTCATTAAAACTGTTACGTTGAGCGATCTTTACGCTTATATGGCTTATGTCAGCAACAACCGCGACAATTCTTCGTATGCGAGAGCTAGAAAAGTCGCAAGCCTCAAATCGTTTTTCAAATACCTCACTTTTAAAGCTAAGCTGCTGGACACAAATCCCGCGGCCGAGTTGGAATCGCCTAAAATTCTTAAGCGTCTGCCGAGATACCTGAATATAGAGGAAAGCAAGCAGTTGTTGAATGCTGTAGACGGACAGTTTACAGAGCGCGATTATGCGATCATCACTATTTTCCTCAACTGCGGCTTGCGTTTATCCGAACTTGTTGGTATCAATCTCAATAATATAAAAAGTACGACACTGACGGTTATTGGAAAAGGCGACAAGGAACGCAGCATACCTCTGAACCAGGCTTGCATCAGCGCGTTGGAGGCTTATATGAAGGTGAGGCCGGCAAACGCGTTGAAGGACCGTAACGCCCTGTTTATAAGCGAACGCAGACAGCGGATCAGCAAGGAATCCGTACAAAAGATCGTAAAGAAGTATATCCGGGCGGCCGGTCTCGATCCGGAACGCTACTCCACGCACAAACTGAGACATACGGCGGCCACATTGATGTATAAGTATGGAAACGTCGATATACGTTCGCTCCAGGAGCTTCTCGGGCATGAAAGCATCTCAACCACGCAGATCTATACCCACCTCGACAGCAAACAGCTGAGAAACGCCGTGGACAGCAATCCCCTTGCAAATTTCAGCAAGGATGTAAAAGAGGCCGATAATTCAGGTGAAATTAGGTAACATAATCCAAAAATCCAATATTTACTTATATTAAAAAGTTAATTATAATGATATAGTTATTGATATTTTTGACTTGCGGCCTTTCGGGCTTTAATTCAGGAACCTCGGCGCTCCTGTCGCAGTCAAATATCATGTGTATTTTGATGAATTGAGATTATGAGGTTATTATAAATGGACTCGAGAAAATTTTACTTCAACATGACTATCGTCGTTTCGATAGTATTATTCATTTCCGGTATAGGCATATTATATTATGTAAATAACTACTACAAGAACAGCAACACGGTCGCAGCGTCTGGCAATTCCGTGAACAACATCCTCCAACCGCTGCTCCAGAGCAAGGATCCCTTTAACGTATTGCTGATGGGCGGCGACAAGGTCAATAAAAATTCCGATACCATAATGCTGCTCAACTTTGATCCCGTTACCTGTAAGATCAATATAATGTCCATCCCGCGCGATACCAAGGTCAAAATCGAAGGCCAGATCCGCAAGATTAATTTTGCCTTCCCGCACGGAGGTACCGAGTTGGCCGTACAAACGGTTTCGGAACTGCTTGACGTGAACATCAAATATTATATCTTCGTCGATACGACTGCTTTCAGAGATATCATCGATCTGCTTGGAGGAGTGAATATCTATGTACCGGCGAATCTCAACTATGACGATCCCACCCAGAACCTCCATATTCACCTGAAAAAGGGCCAGCAGACATTGAACGGTTCCGAGGCCGAACAATTTGTACGTTTCCGCAAGCCCAACAAGTGGACGAAGGAATTAAAGGAATATTATGACGGAAGCGACTTGAAGAGAACCGAGGCACAGCAGAATTTCATCAAGGAAATTATGCGCCAAAAGCTCAACATTCAATATCTGCCGAAGCTGACCAGCGTCATAAACACTGTATTTGCAAATATCGAGACTAATCTTTCGCTTAATGAAGTGATAAAAATGACCGGCTATATAGGAAAATTCAAGACCGAAAATCTCAGCTTCATCCCGATGCCGGGTACCACCTACGACGGTTCGCCCTGGTACTGGCTGTGCGATATACCTGCTACGAGAAAAATAATGGAAGAAAGCTTCATCGGCAAGGACAGTTTTGTGGAAATCGACAGAGACCTGGCCAAAGCTTACGCCAACAGCAGAACACTGGCAGACGAGCCTAAGAAGTCAACGCCGTCAAAGAGTACAACTAAACCTGCATCCAACGACGAAACCTCCATTAAAGGCTCCGATAAGGATCCGTAAACGGGCCGGAGCGCACTAAACTGGCCGCAATGCTCAAAAATTTAAACATTAAAATAGCAAAGGCTCCGCCTTGAACCGGCAGAGCCTTTTATCATGTCTTCATCATTTAACGCAAGGCAAATGCTGTATTATTTTATGCCGCAGAATACCTTGTAAGCGTTATAGGTAACGTAGATATCCATCTTGCTGGTGATTTCGAAGGGTGCATGCATCGACAATACGGCAATCCCGCAATCGATAACGTCGATGCCGAGGTTGGCGGCATATTGCGCGATCGTTCCTCCCCCGCCTTCATCCACCTTGCCAAGCTCTCCTGTCTGCCAGACGATATTATTGTCGTTGAACAGCTTGCGGACTTCTCCTACGAATTCGGCGCTGGCATCGCTGGCGTCATATTTGCCCCTTGAGCCAGTGTACTTCTGGAGAACTATGCCGCGTCCCAGATACGTTGCGTTTTTCTTTTCGTAAACGCTGTCGAAGTTCGGGTCTACGGCCGCATTAACGTCAGCGGACAGCATTTTTGAACCGTTAAGGCAGGCGCGGAGCTTAAGATCGGAATAATTTCCTTCTGTCAGATCGATCAGATTTGCGAGGAAATCAGGCAGCAGACTCGATTGCGCTCCAGTGTTCCCCATGCTTCCTATCTCTTCCTTGTCGGTCAGCAGGCACAAGGATGTACGTTCAGGAATGCCGAGTTCCATGACAGCCTTCAGCGCAGGGTAAGCACAAACGCGGTCATCCTGGCCGTAACCTCCGACAAGGCTCTTGTCGAAGCCGACGTCTCTGGCTTTATGCGCAGGCACTATCTCGAGCTCAGCCGACTGGAAATCCTCTTCTACGATACCGTACCGCTTGTTGAGAATATTCAGGATGTTCAGCTTTACTCTTTCCTTCAGCTTATCGTCATTGTTGTAAGGCATGGATCCGAGCAGCAAATTCATTCCTTCGCCTGAAATAGCTTCGCTCATCTTCTTTTGCATCTGTTCCTTTGCAAGGTGCGGCAGCAGGTCGGTTATCGTAAATACCGGATCGTCGTCGGACTCGCCTATCACGATGTCAACGGAAGTCCCGTCGCCTTTTACGACTGTGCCATGCAACGCCATGGGCAGCGTGAGCCACTGGTATTTCTTGATGCCGCCGTAATAGTGTGTTTTGAAGTAAACGAGCTCGGTATCCTCAAAAAGTGGGTTCTGCTTGAGGTCGAGACGCGGTGAATCTATGTGGGAGCCCAGTATGTTCGTGCCTTCCGTCATTGGACGGTTTCCTATCACTGCGAACACCGCCGATTTTTTACGGTTTATATGATAAACCTTCATTCCCGGTTTCAGTTTGGTTTTCTTACCGATCAGGTCTTCAAGCTTGACAAAGCCTGCTGCAACTGCAGCCTTTTCGGCATTTGCGGCGAATTCTCTTTCAGTCTTCGAACTGTTTAGAAAATTCTTGTAATCCTCACAAAAATCAAAGCCCTTTTTGATCTCAGCTTCCGATGTCTTCTCCCAGACAGTCTTTTGTTTGAAGGATAGCTGTTCCTGCAGCTTCTGTCCTTCCGTCTTTGTTTCACTCATCTTGGAATCCTCCTGTATATAGATGTTTGGACTTTTATAATGCCAATACCTGCTGATTTACCGAACCTTTTTATTATATACCTTAAATTTCTTTTTATAAACCAATATTTGCTTCTTAAACCGATCCAATTACAATATGACCCGGATAGCTACCGAATCACATATTGTTGATTTCATCATTTTTGAATGTTAATATGTATTTGTTTAAGGAGGATGTTTCATGTTCGATTGCCATATGCATACAAAATTTTCGACCGACAGTGTAATGGAAGCCGACGCCGCCTGTGAAACCGCTATAGGAATTGGCCTTGACGGGATCGCTTTTACAGACCATCTGGATTTCGATTATCCGGACGAATCTTTCAATATCGATTTCGACGAATATTTTTCCCATATAACCGCTGTTCGGGAACGCTACCGGAATAAATTGAAGGTGATGACCGCTGTTGAAGTTGGCATTCAGCCGCATGTCCTTGCCGAATCGCTTGATGTAGTCGAAAGCCATCCTTTCGACTATGTGCTTGCTTCAATTCATATAATTGACAGGCTCGATCCTTACAAGGGAGACTATTACACGAACAAGACCAAGTTGGAAGCCTACGAACGCTACCTTCAGGAAATCCTGTTCATGATCAGGAATTTCCGCTCGTTTGACATGGTAGGACACTTTGAATATGTAATACGTTGTGCCGGTTATCCTGACAGGACGTTAAGATATGCCGAACACTCGGATACCTTCGACGCGATAATGAGAGAACTGATCGTCAGCGGACGCGGCTTCGAGTTGAACACGGGCACCTACAGGAACGCAGCTTCCGATGTCGAATACGACATTGAAGTGCTCAAACGCTATAGAAGCCTCGGAGGCGAATTGATTTGCCTGAGTTCCGATGCCCACAGAACCGAACACATAGCGATGCGATTCGAGCATTACGCGCAAATGCTGCGTGACACCGGGTTCAGATATACAGTGCATTTTGAAGGAAGAAAACCCATTTTCAATAAGCTATGAAGTATATGTAAGTCGAGATAAATGCGGTCTGAATAATACAGTCAAAACAAAAGCAGAAGCTGCCACTCAGGCAGCTTTTAGCAAATCTTATATAGTCATATCTTATATATTCGTATCTTATTTATTTAGTCGGATCCTCAATGACACCGCCGCCTACAACCGCATTGCCGTCGTAGAAAACAACCGACTGGCCCGGTGTGACCGCGCGCTGAGGTTCGTCGAACAGTACTTTGACCCTCCCGTCCGGCAAGGGACTGATGACGGCAGGCGCTTCTTTTGCCGAATATCTTATTTTTGCAGTAACTTTCATCTCCCCATTAAGCCCTGGTATGGAGATAAAATTCAAATCCGCCGCCGTAAGGCCCTCCGAAAATACTTCCGCCTCGTCGCCGAGGACCACCGTATCGTCCTCCGGGTTGATAGCGACAACAAACATAGGCTTGCCGAAAGAAATTCCAAGACCTTTCCTCTGTCCAACGGTGTAATGGATTATTCCCTTGTGCTTCCCGAGCTTTTTACCGTTCCTGTCGACAAACCAGCCCGGCCTTATCTCGGCGTCGGTATTCTCGCTGATATAACGCCCGTAATCGTTGTCTTCGACAAAGCATATCTCCTGGCTGTCCGGCTTGTTTGCCACCGGCAGCTCCAATTCTCTGGCTATCAGCCTTACTTTATCCTTTTCGAAATCGCCTATCGGGAACAAGGTCCTGGACAGCTGCTCCTGCGTAAGCGTATAAAGGGCATAGGTCTGATCCTTGGCCGCCGTTACCGATTTCTCGAGCTGGAATCTTCCCGTATCGTCACTATAACCAATTCTGGCGTAATGGCCAGTCGCGACATAATCCATACCCATCGAAACGGCCTTCTGGAGCATCGCTTCAAACTTGACAAAACGGTTGCAGGCTATGCAGGGATTCGGAGTCCTGCCCTTCAGATATTCTTTATTAAAATAATCAATGACCTTTTCCTGAAAAATATCCTTAAAATTGAGCACATAATATTTAATTCCAAGCTTGTCCGCGACACGTCTGGCATCATTAACGGCAGAGAGCGAACAACAGCCGCCTTCGGTCTGTTTTCGCTCCTCCTCCATATCGGGCCATATCTGAAGGGTCACTCCCACTACGTCGAAACCCTTCTCCTTTAAAACGGCAGCGGCGACGGAACTATCAACGCCACCGCTCATACCAAGCATAACGCTTTTTTTCGGCATGCCTCACCTATTCCTCGTCATCATATATTCGGTGTATGTCTTCGCACTTGTTGCAGCAGCCGCCGCATTCGCTGCCTTCTTCCAGCAGTCCGTTCTTCTTTTTGTAATCGTCGATCGCAGCCCTAATCGCTTCCTCGGCGAGGTTGGAACAGTGCATTTTCACTGGCGGCAGTCCGTCAAGCGCTTCCGCGACAGCCTTGTTGGTTATCTTCAACGCTTCGTCGACGGTCTTTCCCTTCACGAGCTCGGTAGCCATGCTGCTTGTTGCAACTGCCGCGCCGCATCCGAAGGTTTTGAACTTGGCGTCGACAATGACGTTATCTTCTATTTTAAGATACATCTTCATTATATCTCCGCATTTCGGATTACCGACCTGCCCTACTCCGTCTGCGTCGTTGATTTCTCCAACATTTCTTGGATTGCTGAAATGATCCATTACTTTTTCGCTATACATGATTATCCCTCTTTCCAAGGCTTTCAGCCTCACCTGTACGTTTGACTTCCTTCGTTAAATGCTTTATCTGTTTCTTCTCATTATTTTCTCTTGCAAAATGCCTCATATAGCGGTGACATCTCCCTTAGTCTCTGAACTATGGGCGGCAGTACCTCCATCAGGTAATCCACGTCCGCGTCGGAGTTGTCCTCTCCAAAGGTAATTCTCAGCGAACCGTGGGCTATCTCGTGCGGGAGCCCGATTGCGAGCAGTACATGCGACGGGTCGAGTGAACCCGAGGTGCAGGCCGAGCCACTCGAGGCTGCGATGCCTTTCATGTCCAGCATGAGCAGCAGCGATTCACCTTCGATGAATTCGAATGAGAAATTTACGTTGCCCGGAAGCCTCTTTGTCCTGTGCCCGTTGAGCTTAATGAACGGCACCTTTTTTTGTATCTCCTCTATGGTCCTGTCCCTTAAGGAAATTAGCTTCCTGTTGTACTGCTCCATGTTTTCGGAGGCTATTTCAAGAGCCTTTGCGAGGCCAACGATGGCGGCCACGTTTTCCGTGCTTGCCCTCCTGCCTCTTTCCTGCGCCCCTCCGTGCATGAACGAAGTCATTTTGACTCCCTTTCTTACATAAAGTGCGCCTATACCCTTTGGTCCATAGAATTTGTGAGCTGACATCGAAAGCAGGTCCACGTTCAATTCTTCAACATTTATGTTTACGTTTCCCATAGCCTGTACCGCGTCGGTATGGAAATTTATGCCCTTCTCCTTTGCGATTTTGCCGATTTCGGCAATTGGCTGTATCGTGCCTATTTCGTTGTTTGCAAACATGATCGATATGAGGATGGTGTCAGGCCTTATTGCCTCTCTGACCTGTTCCGCCGTAACCAGTCCGTCCGGATCCACAGGCAGGTAAGTCACCTCAAACCCTTCGCTTTCAAGGTACTGGCAGGTGTGCAGCACGGCATGATGCTCAATGGCTGTCGTAATAATATGCTTGCCCTTTTGCCTGTTTGCATATGCAACGCCCTTTATCGCCCAGTTATCGGCTTCGGTGCCTGAACCCGTAAAAAAGATCTCCCTGGGCTGCGCACCTATCACTTTTGCGACGGTCTCCCTGGCTTCCTCGATGGCTTTTTTGCTTTCACGGCCAACGGAATATATAGAAGAAGGATTTCCGTATTTCTGAGTGAAATATGGCAGCATTGTCTCCACTACCTCTGACCTTGTCGGCGTAGTCGCTGCGTGATCCAAATAAATCATTCTGTCGCTCATGTTCACAACTCCTTTATTTTCTGTACACTGTCGAAACAGTGCATTCATTTTTTATTCTTTTCCCTTTTCAAGGTCTTTTAAACCGTACTACAGGCCGCTCATATATAAAACATACTGTCTTCGTGGCTTTTGCTTTTGTTGAAATCATCGGCAAGCTCTTTAAGTGAAATGCTGTCGGTCACATTGTCGATACTTTCCTGTATTTTCTGCCAGACGCTTTTGGTGATGCAGCAGTTATAGCTGCTGCTGCAGCATTCCCCGTGTTCGGCCGCACATTCGTTAGCTACCATCGGTCCCTCGAGCGCGCGCAATATATCGCCGACAGTGATTTTTTCGGGTTCTTCCGCCAGGGTATAACCTCCCTGGGAGCCCCGCACGCTTTTAACAAGCTTCGCTTTTTTCAAAACTGCAAACAACTGTTCAAGGTAATTTTCCGACAGGCCCTGTCTTTCCGCTATGCTTTTCAATACCACCTGCCCTTCACTGTTGTGAACAGCCAGGTCGAGCATAGCTTTCAATCCATATCTGCCCTTTGTCGAAAATTTCATTCCATCGCCTCCACATCAGGCTAATTTCCAACTGATTTGCTTTGGATTATATCCGAGTATTTTACTTGGTTTTCAAATATAAAGATATCACTATGATTTGTAGTTGTCAACAGAATTATTCATCTAAAACATCTGGACGAACGAAACGCAGGGACGGTTCTTTTGTTTCACTGGGGGACATGGGGATAGGGACTTTGTGCCATTTATAGGCATAATCGGACATATTCCCTGTCCCTATATCTCATAAGGTATTTAATTGCGAACTATTGTACTGATATGTTATATAATTAATTAAATTTCAAATAAGAAAAAATCGCAGTTACTCCAGTACAGGCAGCGTCGAGCCTCCATGAGGCATCAGCAAAACGCGGGCGTCCGGCCCGAGCTCGGCGAAAGCCTTCGAAAGAGCAGCCTCCATGCTGCTGAACGGCTCCATGTAGAGCTTCCGTGACATTTCCTCAGGCATATCCGACACCATAAATAACTTCGCCTTTTTCTCGACAAGAGCAATTGCCGCGGCCTTGTGGCCCCCAAGTTCAAAGTTTTCCCTGATCTTCGTTACCAGCTCATCCGGGGAAGAAGATTCCCTGATCCATCTTTCGAAGACTGATTCCCCGTAGCCTTCGGTACAGGCGGCCAGCAGTATTATGATGCCTCCGTCCCTCACGGCATGCTTGGCGTTATCGAGAGCCTTCTGCGCCTGGTAAAGGTTGATGTCCTTCGGGAAACCTCCCGGAGTAGTTATGACTATATCCGCCTTTTGCGGTATCTTGACCTTGTAGAGTCCGTCAAGGAAACGGCAGCCGACCCTGTGCGCCTCAACATGGTGTCCTGCGACCGCTTTAATAATCCTCTTGTTTTCATCCAATACGACATTTAGAATGAAATCTATAGGAACGAATTTTGCCACCTCTTCTATGTCCTGCCTTACGGGATTGTCGTCTATAGCGCCGGCCCTTGCCGCATCCTTTACCATTCCGCTGTGGTTCGCCTGTATCGCCGCCCTCGTGGAAACGCCAGGCATAATTGCCTTTGCGCCGCCGCTGTATCCCGCGAAATAATGATACTCAATGTTTCCCAGACATATTATCCTGTCGGCGCCGGTCACTTCTTCGAATATCTCGACCGGGGTGCCTGATGAAGTCTTGCCGAGCAGCTTGCAGTGTTTTACATCACTGTCGACGCATCTGACTTTATTATAGATTTCTTCTCCGACAAGGTATTTTTTTTCGTCTTCGGTATGCTTTCTATGGCTTCCAAGCGCAAACACCACAGTTACATCGTCATTCCTGACCCCCGCCTGCCCAAGCTCTTCCATAAGCGGAGGAAGCACGATCCTGCTCGGCATCGGCCTTGTGATATCGCTCGTGATTATGACTATCTTCTCGCGGGGTTTGACGATTGTAGACAGCCTTCCGGTCCCGATAGGTTCCTTCAGCGCGCGGACGACTTCATCCGCATCTGTAAGTCCGGTTTCCACGCTGTTCTGGCTAAGCTCCGCCATAATGTTTTTGTCGTCGATGTCAAACTCCCTGAAGCTTTTTCCAAAACCATATTTGAAATGCATAGCATACCTCCGTTAAAAATGCTTCTTCATGCTTGGTATTGCTGTTTGTCTTCCCGCTTGGTCTTCCCGCTTGGTCTTGCTGCATGCCCAAATCGCCTGCACTAGCCTTCGAATCGTGTATCGTTACTAAATGCCGTCAGCCTGTTATTGGTGTTTACCCTTTTCACTGCCTTTTTCGCTGCCATTTTCGTCTTCGTCGGCATTTCTTCCGTCTCCGTCAATATCCGGTTCATCGGCGTCATTGCCGCTGTTGGCCTGAGCATGCCCGGCCTCCGTTTGCGCAGGCACGATTTTCCCGTTGGAAAGCACGAAGAAAATGATTATTACTACATAAACCGCTGTGCATACCTGCCAGTAAAAATGGAATATCGCTATATTCAATAATAGCAATACGAAACCGATCAAAATGATCCACGCCAGAACTCTCTTCAACATCACGCACTTCCTTTCAGCTGTTTCTGAACCTTTCGAGCCATTCTCTGATCTTGCTTTCATATCCGTTTGAGGTAGGCTCGTAATATATTGTACCCTTCATTTCATCCGGGAAAAATTCCTGCTTCACTATATTTCCGGGATAATCGTGCGCATACTTGTAACCAACGCCGTAGCCTTGATCCGCCATACCTTTGACCGGCGCATTCCTAAGATGCATCGGCACTTCGCCCGTACGCTTTGTTTCTACATCCTGCAAGGCCTTTCCGAGCGCCTTGTAGCAGGAATTGGACTTGGGACTCGTCGCAACCATTACAGCTGCGTGCGCAAGCAGCAGTCTGGCTTCGGGCATGCCTATCATATGTATTCCCTCGGCGGCGGCAACAGCCACCTGCAGTGCCGTCGGATTAGCCATTCCCACATCCTCGGAGGCGCATATGATGATCCTGCGGATCAGGAATTCGGGGTCTTCTCCCGCGTACAGAGCCCTTGCAAGATAAAACAGAGCCGCGTCGGGATTACTGCCCCTCATCGATTTAATAAAAGCGCTTATATTGTCGTAATGAGCTTCCCCGGATTTATCAAAGGTGATCGCTTTCCTCTGCACACATTCCTCTATCGTGTTTATAGCTATATGGATATGGCCGTCACTTTCCAATTCCGAGGTTTCCGCCGCGAGTTCTATTGCATTCAATGCGATTCTCGCGTCGCCGTTCGCAACCTCCGCCAGGTAGGAAACCGCGTTATCGTCAGTTATGAGGTCATACGCGCCCAATCCACGTTCCCTGTCTGAAAGCGCCGACCGTATGATCTTATCTATATCGGCCTTGTTGAGAGGCTTCAGCATGAAAACGGACGACCGCGAAATCAAAGCCTTATTGACTTCAAAATACGGATTTTCCGTAGTTGCCCCTATAAGCACTATCGTACCGTTCTCGACAAAAGGCAGCAGCGCGTCCTGCTGCGCTTTATTGAAACGATGTATTTCGTCAATGAACAGTACGGTCCTGCCGCTTGGGTTGAGCATAAGGTTTTGCGTATCGGCCACTATCCTCTTAATATCGGCCACGCCAGCGGTTACGGCATTCAATTTTTCGAAGCTGGACGCGGTGGTAGCGGCTATGATCCTTGCCAGCGACGTCTTTCCAGTTCCGGGAGGTCCATAAAGTATGATCGAGGATATCCTGTCCGCCTTGATCATCCTGTAAAGCATTTTACCCTTGCCCGTTATATGCTCCTGCCCGACGAATTCTTCTATTGTCCGCGGGCTCATCCTGTAAGCGAGCGGTTCCTTCCTCTCAGGCATAAATCCTCCAAAGATTATTGCGAACAATAATCTACATTGTTTTGCTGCACGGCAGTCGAACACTAATTGCGAAGCAATAAGCTACATTTCTTTGCTGCGCGGCAGTCAAACACTAATTGCGAAGCAATAAGCTACATTGCTTTACTGCGCGGCAGTCGACAAAATTCCATGTTCCGATGAACAATATACAGACAAGACGCCATTCCTCAGGATCGGCACCCTGTCTGTATAATATTTAACATCTATACTTATTTTACTATAAAACGATTCGTCTGCAAAGCTTGTATGACCGGCCAAACTTTAAAGTGAAAGCAGCGCATGAAGCAGCCATGAAGCTGCGGATGTCGTCACAAGCGGCAGCTATCAATACAGAGGATACTTGCTGCAAAGGACCGCAACACTGTTCCTTACTTTCTCAGCCGAGTTTTCGTAATCCGTGAGCGTCAGCCTGATCAGTCCGGCTATCTCCTTCATGTCGGCTTCCTTCATGCCCCTGGTCGTCAGCGCGGGAGTACCGATCCTTATACCGCTGGTAATCGAAGGCTTTTGCTTGTCGAAGGGTAT
Source organism: Bacillota bacterium (assembly GCA_023412915.1). Lineage (GTDB taxonomy): Bacteria > Bacillota > Clostridia > Acetivibrionales > DTU013 > JAEYOM01. The sequence goes on along the minus strand of JAEZRE010000004.1, from coordinate 147,906 downwards.
TGCGTTCTTGTTTACGGTGATGCCAACGTCGTCGAGCCAGAGCTGTGCCTGTTTGCCCGTGACGTTGGTATTTGTCAGGTCAACCAGCATCAGGTGGTTGTCGGTGCCGCCCGATACGAGATCGAAGCCTTCATCCAGCATTGCCTCGGCAAGAGCCTTCGCGTTTTTGACTATCTGCTGTTGGTAGGTTTTGAATTCGTCGCTCAACGCTTCCTTGAAGCTTACCGCCTTTGCGGCTATAACGTGCATGAGCGGTCCGCCCTGTGTCCCCGGGAATACGGCTGAATCGACAGCTTTTGCGAATTCCTCTTTGCACATTATCATACCGCCCCTCGGACCTCTGAGCGTCTTATGAGTAGTAGTCGTGACGAAATCGGCATACGGCACGGGGCTTGGGTGCAGACCGGCCGCAACGAGACCCGCGATGTGCGCCATGTCTACCATCAGGTACGAACCGGCTTCCTTGGCTATCTCGCTGAAAGCCTTGAAATCGATGATCCTTGGGTAAGCGCTCGCGCCGGCAACAATTATCTTGGGCCGGACTTCCCTGGCCTTGCGCAAAAGCGCGTCGTAGTCTATATAGCAGTTGTCTTCCCTGACCTGGTAGAATTCGGATTTATAGTACTTTCCCGAAATATTCTTTTTCATACCGTGGCTCAGATGCCCGCCGTGCGCGAGATCCAAACCGAGTATCGTATCGCCCGGATCCAGCATTGCAAAGTAAACGGCTGAATTCGCCTGAGCGCCGGAGTGCGGCTGCACGTTGACATGGTCCGCTCCGAACAGCTCCTTCGCCCTGTCTATTGCCAGCTGTTCCACTACGTCAACAAATTCACATCCTCCGTAATAGCGTTTGCCAGGGTAGCCTTCCGCATATTTATTGGTAAGGGGCGTACCAAGAGCCTGAAGGACCGCTTCGCTGACAAAGTTCTCCGAAGCTATCATCTCAAGCTTATTCCTCTGCCTGTTTACTTCGTTTTCGATACTTTCAGCAACTTCCGGATCAATTTTCTTTATCAAATCAATCTGATACATCTTTCTACCTCCGTAATCTCTTATGTGTTATATAAATATTAAAGGCCAAATCTCTCGATTTGACCTCTGAAAACTAATATTGATTTTATTCAATATACCCGTACTCTGTCCTTTTGCCTGAGAGATGATTCCCGCTGTGAACGGAAATTTGCCCCTTCGGCGCCATGACGGTCTCTCCAGAGGTGCGTCCCGTTACAGTCGACCCAAAGGGATCTTCCATAACGATCGTCCGCGCTATATTTATTTTCATCGTATTGATTATAAACATTCAAAAAAAGTATGTCAAGTTATTACAAAACTTTGTATAATTCATCAGCGTCCGGTGGCGCGATCGGTTCCTTTCTGCCGTCTTTAATCGTGAACCTTTCTCCTGTTCCGTTCAACCTGCCTATGACGGCCGCGTCTATCCCTTCCTTTCTAAGCCGGCCGGCCAGTTCCTCTCCGTTACGGGCGGCTATCAGCATGCAGCCGCTCGAGATTAATCTGTACGGATCTATATTATAGTATTCACATATTCTTTGAGTTGATAACATAACTGGTATATGTTCTATGTAAACTTCAGCGCCCTTACCCGAGGCCTCGCAAATTTCCCATACAGCCCCCAGTATCCCGCCTTCCGTTACGTCGTGCATCGCATGCGCTCCGTATTTTGCCGCTGCAAGCCCGTCCTTTACCACGCTTATATTGTTCATGAAAGCCTTGGCTTCCTCTATTGCCTGTGCGCCCAAAACCGGCTGCAGCTCCGTTTCCTTTTCATGCGCAATAATGGACGCGCCTTCAAGGCCGGCGTGTTTCGTTAAGATGAGCTCGTCCCCGTCCTTTGCGCCCGCGGCGACGACCATGCTTTCTCTTGCACAGCGTCCTACAGCGGTGCAGGAGATGACGAAACGCGTAACTGCCGTCGTCACTTCCGTATGCCCGCCGAGCAGATCGACGTTTATCGAGGCTGCGGCATTCGCCAATTGGTCCATTATATGTTCAAGCTCTTTTTCGGTAGAACCGGGAGGGCAAAGTATCGTCGTCATCAGGCCCAGCGGCTCGACGCCGCAGGAAGCGATATCGTTGCAGCTCACATGTACGGCAAGCCTGCCGATTTCTTTGGCCGTTCCTGTTATTGGATCGCTCGAAAGCACGCAGGCGTACTCTCCGAAATCCACAGCGGAACAATCCATACCGATGCCGGGACGTACGAGTACCTCGTTTCTGATATTACGCAGCTTTCCGATCACAATCTTTTCAAGCATATCGTTAGGCAATTTGCCTGTTTTCATCGGTTTTTTCATCGATCACGCCCCACCTGCGGTTTCGCCCGCGCTGCCCAGCTTATCCTTTACGAGCTGGAACTCATCCCTTGCGGCTTCTATCAGTGTCGGTATCTTTCTTGCGTCCGGAGAACTTATCAGCCTGCTGAACCATTTAACGGACTCTTCGAGATTGCCGGCCCTGAAATTCAGTTCTCCTATCATATACATGCAGGTATTCTCATCGAGCTTGTCCGCCGGAAATCTTTCCTTCTCGTAGGTTTCAGTATAATATCTGAGAGCATATTTGACAAATTCGTGCTCTTTTTCATCCTTCTTAATTCTATAAAGCCATGCGATCCTCATGCATATCTTTGCAAGCTCGCTCGCTTTTGCCCCGCGTGCCTGATGGTTTATCAGCACGAGCTTGAAGGCTTCCAACGCCATTTCTACGGATCTTTCACCGCTGAAGGACCTCTTTTTCCATTTTGGTGTTATCTTAGCCTTGACAGTACTTACATCTTTCGGGGGTATATCGAGGAATTTCTCCGACTGAGCCGCATACCCGCAGTTCTCACATACCCAGGCATCATAGAAAATCGGATTAAGATCTTCGTAAAAAATGCAAAAGTCCGTATCCCTGCTTTTAACTTTACAACCCCTTGTCTTTACCTTCGTAACGTCAAATTTTTGCATACAGACCGGACAGACGATCTCTTTATTGTAAAGATTTTCGTTCATTTCGACCCCTCATTTTCTAATGTCGTCTATATAATCGTATCAGCTGCTGATACTTGACTAACTCGACTGGTACTGGTCGCTGCTGACCCTGATTATCCCCTGTATCGGCTTGTAATAATCTTCCGAAAGCTTTTCTCTCCATTCGAGACTGCCGTTTTTGTAAGCTTCCCTGTAAACTACGACCCTGACTCCCTTGGATGCTTTGCGTTCAACTACCCGCTGTCCGGACGGCAGCGTGTAATCCAGTACTACCTTGTCCGGTTTGGGCTTATAAACTCCTATGGTCTGAGTTTTCAGTCTTATTACCAGTCCATCCTCCCGTTTATTACCCAACAGGCTTATATACAACCTGCTTCCGCTTACATACGCGTCCAGGACGACGGGATATTTGGAATCATTTACAAACCTGAAATCTATAGAGCCTTCGTTGATCGTGGCATCCCTTCCGGCGCTGATATAGGTCAGCGGCATCGAATGGTGCGTACGTTCGATCACGTCGAGGCCTGCCAGCAGCACAGTGTTATACAGCGTCGACGATACCTGACAGACGCCTCCGCCCGTCCCCGGAACCAGTTCGTTCTTGAAAATGATCGGGGCTTCCTTGTAACCGTTGTCCCGCGTTCTTGGCCCCAAAGCCGAATTCATCGAAAACGACTCCCCGGGAAGCAAAATTTTGTTGTCGATCCTGCTGCAAGCCAGCTTGATATTATCGGTCCTGTTTACATCGTTTCTGTTGAATTGGGTACTGAAGCTCGATATAATTCCGTTGACCGCACTCAGTTCAGCATAGGTGAGCCGAGGTTTACGCTCGTCCACCTGCAGTTCGATAGTTCCGAAAATACCCTTACCTAATTGATTTTCCACCAATTCGATATTTCTGTCAATATCCAGGTTCCTGTAGTCAGATTCCCTTGTAATACTGATTTTCCCCGCCTTGTAGGCAAATGTGGCATCTTTGGGTTTCGAATCTATCTGCTTTTTTATTTCGTGAAAAATCGATAAAAGCCGGTCACTGTCATAACCTTCTCCTATGTCTATCCGATGCCCTCCGTTTGCTAAAAGCAGCGAATTGTATATCTTACTGAATACGCTGCCTTCTCTGGCAATATAATATGCCTGCTGAACAGCTTCATCTATATCGTAGTGGTATCCTATATCTTCAGGAGATATCGTCCATACGTGGTCGCCGTATGTTAGCTCGATATGGCGGTCGCCGCCGTTCTTGTCATGCTCCTCCGCCAGCATCTGTCTGGCGTCCTCCGCAGTCATCCACGATACGTCTGTTTGTCCTATTCGTACGCCCTTCCTGATCGTTTCGCCCGTGTATATGTTCGAAAGTATGAGTAAACCCGCGGCACATAGGGCAGCAACGATTGCCAAACCGATGACAAGGCCTTTAAGGCCTTTTTTCATTGAATCAGACACCAGCAACAACCTCTTTCAGCAATATTCTAATTTATTATATTGTTGTCTGGAGTGCCTGTATTACATGTATGGTAATTACTCGTTCACAAGTATAGTTTCGGTATCATTGATAGCTTTCTCCATCATTTCCTCAAGCTGGAGAACTTCTTCATATTTTTCAACTTCCCCGAGCTTTGGCCTCGTCTTCGGATGTTTTGCCACAAACACCGTGCAGCAGTCCTCATACGGCAATATCGAGGTTTCGAACGTATCTATCTTCCTTGCGATCTCTATTACTTCATTCTTGTCCATACCGATCAAGGGCCTGAATACAGGCAGCTCGCATACCGCATTTGTGACGGCCAGGCTGTGGAGTGTCTGGCTCGCCACCTGTCCAAGGCTTTCGCCCGTTATCAGCGCCAAAGCACCGCTCTTTACGGCAATTTTTTCCGCGATCTTCATCATGACTCTGCGCATTATAATGGTAAGGTGGTCTTCTGGACATTTGTCATTTATTTCTAGTTGTATCTCAGTAAACGGAACAATATGGAGCTTTATGCGGTAACAATACCGCGACAGTATCTTTGCAAGCTCGATTACCTTGTCTTTTGCCCGCTCGCTCGTATAAGGATAACTGTAAAAATGGACAGCCTCCAGTTCCATTCCACGTTTCGCCATCATCCAGCCAGCCACGGGACTGTCTATTCCTCCCGAAAGCAGCAGCACCCCTTTTCCGTTAGTCCCTGTGGGAAGACCGCCATTCGAGGGTATGATCTCGCAATAAATATATGTGCTTTCGCGAACCTCGACATAAAAAATGAAGTCGGGATGGTGTACGTCGACCTTGAGCACAGGAATGTTCTCGAGCAGGTAGCCTCCGAGCTCGGCGCTGATCTCCGGGGACTGCATCGGAAAATGCTTGTCTCCCCTCTTCGCTTCGACCTTGAACGCGATCGTCTCGGACATGCCCTTCTTTCTCATGGAATCCACATAGTCCCTTGCCAGTTCAAGCGAACGCTTTGTAATTTCGTTGAAATCCGATGGGAGCTTTTGCGCGATGCTGAGCGATACGATCCCGAATACCTTGACGAGCCTTGTAATCGCTTCGTTGTAATCAAAGTCGTCTTCGTGGGGCTCGATGTAGATCCTTGCCTGCGAACGCTTAATATCGGCTTTGCCGAGACCATATAAAGACTTTTTTATGTTGCTCATCAGCTTTTCTTCAAAAACCGGCCTGTTTAGCCCCTTTAATATGATCTCTCCGTATCTTACAAGTATTACCTTATCCATTACTTCCTCCTTTGGATGTTTTAAATGAAATCCGCGACGTCGGCGCTAAACACCCTTCTTCTTATATCTCCTCTTAATATCGATCATCGGTATTATCTCTTTTAATGCATCGACAGTCTGCTCTATTTCCTCCTGCGTATTGAAGCCTGATAGACTAAACCTTATGGCACCGTCGGTCAAAGCGGCAGGAACGCCCATAGCCGTCAGCACGTGGCTCCTCGTGTTCTTGTGCGAGGAGCAGGCTGAGCCCGTGGACACGAATATTCCTCTTTGCTCCAGATGGTGCAGCAACACTTCCGCCCTTACGTCGGCAAAAGAGATGTTTATGACGTAGGGAGAGGCGTCCTCCGGGGAATTCACGCGATGCTCTATTCCGGAAACCGCAAGCATTTCGATGAAACGCTTCTTAAGATTACACGCTTTATCGTAGTTGGCTTCCAGTATTTCAAAAATCATTGCCGCAGCAAGCCCTAAACCTGCAATGCCGGGCACATTTTCGGTGCCGGAGCGAATAAGCGCTTCCTGCCCGCCTCCGTAAAACAGAGGTTTTATCCTGATCCTTCGTGATACGTATAATGCTCCCTCGCCCTTCGGCCCATGAATTTTGTGGGAGCTCAGCGACATTAGCCCGATCCCTGATTTTTCGGGTAGGATTCTCAGCTTGCCGTATGCCTGTACGGCGTCCGCATGAATGACTGTTTGCGGATTCAACTCGTCGCGTATTGCCGCTATCCTGTCTATCGGCTGTATTGCTCCTGTCTCGTTATTGACCAATATAAAACTGATCAGCGAAGTTTCGGCGGATATTTTGTCCCTCAGTTCCCGGAGGTCGATCGAGCCTTTATCGTCGACGCTTAGATAGTCCACCCGGTAACCCTGCTCTTCGAGATGGCGGTATACCTCCATGACTGACGGATGCTCGACTTTTGTAGTGATGATGTGCCTACCTTTTCTCGGATTTGCGTCAAGGTAACCTCTTATGGCCAGGTTGTTCGATTCGGTGCCGCCGGAAGTAAAGTAGATCTCCTTCGGTTCGGCTCCCAGAGAATCGGCTATTTGCTTTCTTGCCGAGCTAACAAGCTTTTCTGCTTCTATCCCTTTTGTATGAAGAGACGATGGGTTGCCGTACTTGTTTGCGGCAACCTCTGCCATTAATGCTGTCACGTCGTCATATTGTCTTGTCGTTGCACTGTTGTCCAGATATATTTCTATTTGCATTTGATTTACCTTCGCTCCGATCATTATCGGCCCGGCTTCCTTCAGGCGGAGGTACCGGGCAGCTCGTCGTCTGCACTGAGCATTACATGATATTATACCATGATTTATCATGGTATAATTGCGCATCGCCGTTTTGCCGCCAAAATATTCAAGGTAAATTATCGGCGGCGCGTAAATTCCGACGGAGGCGTATAATAGCCTTACATCGTAAGGCTATTATACCATATTCCCCCTCTACTGTTGCAGTTATTCATTTCAATATGGTAGAATTATGATGAATTATGTAATGTAATGAAATTATTTTACGTGAGGATAAAAAATGCTAAAAAAATATATAAGCGTTATCTGCTGTTTTGTTTTGTTTGTCTTTATTTTCGGTTTATCTGCGTCGACATACTCGGCATATCTGGCACAGAGTGTTCCTGTTTCTTCAGACCAGCCTTTTTCGGATGTTCCGGCAAACAGTCCTTATCTCAGGGATATAGCCGAGCTTAGAAGCCTTGGCATAACTGATGGAATAGGAAGCAATCGTTTCGGCTACGGAAAGACCATTACAAGGGGCGAATTTCTGACCCTGCTGGTCAAGCTTATGGACTGGAAAGAGGCAAGCCCCCAAAAAGGCTCGTTCAAAGACAACCAGGATACCAAGAAATCCTGGTACCTTCCAATAGAAACAGCATTGGCAAAGGGCGTCATAACTAAAAACGCTGCACGTGTTAGACCGTCCGATCCGATAACGCGTGAAGAAGCGACTGTCATGTTGGTGAATTCACTTGGCTGGGGAAGTCTTGCCGGAAAGCTTTCCTACCTCGGCACCCCGTACAAGGATGTAAAGACCAATTTGGGTTATATAACGATGGCCCGTGATTTCGGTTTAATCGACCCGACTAATTATTTGAATCCTTCGGGTAAGCTTTTGAAGGAACAGGCGGCGCAAATGCTGATAAGGATGTATGATGCGCGTCTCAGACCCTTAAAGGATCTTAATGCTTTCTATGCCATCAGTTCCTCTTCCCAGCAGGACAAGCTATCAGAGCTTTCATCGGTAGGCTTTGGCTGGTGCAAACTGAGTTTCGATCCTGAAAAGAAACAAGTGGTAGTAAACACCTCGAACAAGGCTTTGGGGTATAACGACTATTACCTGCCCGAGGGCTTTACGCAACGTCTTACGACTGCCAAAGAAGCTGGGGTGACGTCACTGCTTATGGTCAACGCTACGCAGGATTCAAAAATGACCGACCCCGTAACCGGCGATAAAATAGGCATTCCTGAATATGTTCTCACGAATGCCCAACAGAGTAGTTCTACAATTTTCGAAATTTCAGCTTCAGTCAATGAACTGTCACGGAATGATGAAACTGGAGGCTTTGACGGCGTAGTGATCGATTTTGAGGGACTAAAAGGCGATGCTATGAAAAAAGCCTTCAATGAGTTCCTGAAAAACCTTAAAGCCGAGCTCGATAAGAATGGTAAAAAGCTCTATGTCGCTGTCCAGCCGCTGATCAACAAAAAGTTCAGCGCATCCTGCTTCGACGGTTATGACTACAGGACAATCGGAACATACGCCGATAAAGTCATCCTCATGGCGCATGATTACGATGCCAAAAAACTTTCGTCGGCCGACATGGCCAAGGGCTTCAATATAACCCCTCTTACGCCTATCGAAAATATATACTTCGCGCTGGAAAAGATAACCGATCCCAATACCGGCATTCGGGACAAAAGCAAGATAATGCTACAGGTATCCTTCGATTGGACCGTCTGGCAGAGACAGAACGGTAGGACGGTAAATTCGGTACCGCAAACCTTCAACCTTCAGAACTTCATAGATTTATTGAATACAAATGAAAAAATTACATACCTTTATGCAAAGGATTATGAAAATCCGTATATTAAATATATCGATACAAAAACGGGCTATGAAAACACGGTATGGTATGAAAATTCCGAAAGCGTGATGCAGAAGGTCGAACTCGCCAAGCTTTTCGGCATCCAGGGAGTTTCTTTATGGCGGCTCGGCACAATACCGGATTACAAACCCGATAATGGTAAAGACTTTGATATGGATGTTTGGCAAAGTATACTTGGTGAAATGGAGAAAGATTAGTTGAAGGCAGGTTATCTTTCGATCAAAATAATGAATTGGCTGAACAGGCTGTTTCAGAGGGAATTATTTGTCTATGGCGCAGTGATTCTTGCAGCGGGCATCGCATACTGCGACAGCTTCTTTGTACCGTTTATTCTGGACGACTTCGGTTCTATTTCAAATAATTACTCCATACACAGGCTTTTCGATTTTGCCGGTATGTGGCAGTTTTATTCCAACAGAATCGTACTGTACTTCACACTATCGATAAATTACGCCATACACGGAACTGCCGAAGGCGGTTACCATGCGGTCAACCTTATTATTCACGCTTTTAACGGGATACTTTTTTATACAATCCTGAAAAAGCTTTTTGCTCTTCCCTATTTTAAAGGAAAGCTTATTTCAAGGTATTCCAACGTTATTTCCACCTTTGCCGCGATATTGTTCGTGAGCCATCCATTGCAGATAAACGCCGTAACATACATAATTCAGAGGACAGCATCGCTTGCAGCGACTTTTTATCTGCTGGCCATAGTATTTTTCCTCGAATATAGAGTCAGGAACAAATGGTATCATTTACTTCTGACTATACTGTTCACCGTAATTGCCATGTTTACAAAGGAAAATACGATCACTATACCGTTCCTTCTCCTGCTTATTGAAGTGATGTTTTTCCTTAAAGATGAAAAAACTACCTGGAAAAAAAGGCTTCTTATCTTTCTCTTGATTTTTGCAACGGTGCCTGTAATACCGGGTACAAATCTACTGTTTCACGGACATAGTCAGAGCGACCCGAATGTGAGCTTCAAGGCCAGCACTTCCATGGACAGGTTCCAATACTTCTACACCCAGCTGAATGTAATACTTTTGTATATACGCCTCTTGTTCGTACCGCTGGGACAGGTTTTTGACTATAGCAACGATTATCCGATATCCGTCACTTTCTGGGACAATCAATCCTACATATCGCTGGTCGTCCTTTTACTCATAGCTGCCCTTTCAATATATACATGGAAAAGGAACCGCCTGGTCTCATTCGGAATAATGTGGTTCTTTATGGGTCTTGCCGTTGAATCGAGCTTCATATCCATCAAGGATGTATATTTCGAACACAGGCTTTATTTCCCTATCGCCGGTTTTATAATGTTTCTCATCGGCATGGTAACATACGAACGCAAGCACAAATCCCGGCACATCCTGCCAATCAGGAAGACAATACTGAAAAACCCTGTGGCGTGGCTGCTGGCGATGTTTTTATGCCTTACACCAGTATATATAGGACTCACCATCTGCAGAAACTACGTATACGGGACTACGATACGCCTCTGGAGTGATACTGTAAAAAAGGCCCCCGGAAGCGACAGGGCCCATAATTCCCTGGCTACAGGCTACCTTAACGCATATGATGAAAAAAAGATGAATACGGAATATCTTGATCTTGCTGAAATAGAGTATAAAAAAGCCATTGCCATGAACAATGCAAACAGCACGGCCCATACCAACCTTTCAAAGGTCTACCTTTTGAAGAAGGATTACGATGATTGTATTACCGAGGCGAACAGGGCATTGATGTATTCAAAATCAGAGTATGCTGAATTCAACCTAGGCTCAGCCTATCAAAAGCTTGGGAGAACTGACGATGCATTACAGGCATTTCTGAAAGGTTATGAATTCAATAAACACAGTTCATTTATCGTTAAGGCCGTTGCAGATACATATTATGATTTGAAAGACTATAATAATGCTCAAAAATACTATAAGGAATATATCGAGGTCAATAACAAGTCAAATAATGCAAATATTAAAAAGCGATTGGACGAAATAGAAAGCAAATTGAGTTCTACCGCCAAATAGGTCTATACAATTATTCAAACAGGCATTTTCAGAACGTCACCCGCAAATATTGCGCTGCCCTCGATATTGTTCGCTTTTTTGACTTCATTTATATAAGCGCGAAGATCATGTCCGTTGTTGTATTCACCTGCAATATCCCAAAGCGTATCTCCCTGTTCCACAACAACCGTCTGGTACGAATCTCCAGTATCGGCTCCCTGTACGGTAGCTGCAAACGTGAGTGAAGTTACGATAATAGTGAGCGTCATTATGAATATGTAGAATCTTCTGCGATTTACCAGTTTGTATTTCCTGTTCATAATACAACCTCCTGCAGAACACTTGTTCTGTATTCATTATAGTCGAACAGGTGTTCCCTTGTCAACACATTTTCGAACATTTGTTTGACTTTTAGAGGTTTATTTAATATAATGAATTTAGCAAAAATTATTAGAAGTTCCAGTTTTACAAAGGGGTGTAGCGAATGAACAAGAAGCTTAATGATAAACAGCAGCAAATTCTTGATTTTGTGAACAGCCAGGTCGAAGAAAAGGGCTATCCGCCGTCTGTACGTGAAATATGCAGCGCTGTAGGTTTCAAATCCACCTCTACCGTTCATGGTTACCTCGAAAAATTGGAAAAAAGCGGGCTCATACTTAAGGATCCCACAAAGCCCAGAGCCCTCAGGGTCATAGGCAGCAACAAGAAAACCTATATCAGGGAGCATAGTGAACCCAAGGATTATTATTCAAGGAAAGAACTCGTAGATATACCGATCGTGGGCAAGGTCACAGCCGGACAGCCCATTTTGGCGGTTGAAAATATTGAAGACACGTTTCCTCTTCCCGTTGATTTCGTTCAGAATTCAACCGCTTTCATGCTGAAGGTCCAGGGGGACAGCATGGTGGAGGCAGGGATACTGGATAAGGACATGGTGCTGGTCAGGCAGCAGTCGACCGCTAATAACGGTGATATCGTAGTGGCTATGATCAATGACGAAGCAACTGTCAAAACTTTTTACAAGGAAAAGGGTTATGTCAGGCTTCAGCCTCAGAACCAATACATGGATCCGATAATCGTACGCGAAAATCTTACGATCCTCGGCAGAGTCATAGGCGTTTTCAGGAAGATGTAACATACTCGCTTAAAAAATTTTCCCATTCAAAAAACTCAGGATGCTGCTGCTTCCTAAGTTTCTTTTTTTTGCTCGGTTATTATGTTATCTCTTATTCCTTTGCGCTGTCGTTGAAAATGAAATTAACCACTTTCATAGGGCTTATGGTCGAGATCGCGTGTTTATATACCAACTGCTGCTTACCGTCCGTGTCCAGTACAACAGTAAAATTATCAAATCCCTTTACCATTCCTTTAAGTTGAAAACCATTGGTAAGGTAAATAGTGACCGCAATATGTTCCTTCCTCACCTGGTTCAAAAATACATCCTGCAAATTGATATTAGCCTTGTTCACTTGATAATCCTCCTTAAAGTATTCTTCTCAATTTGAGTAAATTAAGAATCAGTTTAATTTTACAAGATTATTCCATATGTTGCAATACACTCTCGAATAATTTTTTCGGACAACTCCCCAAAATCGATGTTCTCATCCGCTTTGAGCCAGTTGATCCCTTCGATCCTGCGGAACCACGTCATCTGGCGTTTGGCGTAGTGTCGTGTATCGCGCTTGAGAATATATACCGTCTCTTCAAGGGTGCTATTTCCTTTAAGATAATCCAGGACCTCCTTGTAACCTATTCCCTGCATTGCCGTGCCGCCTTTGTCGAAACCCATGTCCGCGAGTCTTTTTACTTCATCCACCAGACCGTCCTCGAACATTTTGTCTATCCGTTTTTCTATCCTCGCGTACAGCTTTTCCCTATCCCAATCGAGACCGAATATTATGTACCTGTACGGCGGCGGCTCCTGCCTGGATTCCTTTACATGCTCGGTAATCGTTTTCTTAGTATGCTCGTAGACTTCGATCGCCCTGATTATCCTTTTTGTATCGTTTTCATGGATACGTGAAGCCGCCTCGGGATCTATCCTCAAAAGCTTCTCATAAATAGACCTGTTACCCTTTTCCTGTGCCTCGTTCCTGAGCGCTTCCCTCAAGTCCTCATCGCAGATCGTCTCTGAAAAATTAATGTTATAGATCAGGGAATTGATGTAAAGACCTGTTCCGCCGGCAACAATAGGGCGCTTCCCTTCGTTCAATATTCCGGAAATATAACCGAGCGCACATTCACGATATCTTGCAACGCTGAAATTCTCGTCTGGCTCGACTTCGTCCAGCATATAATGCCTGATTCCCGACATTTCATTTGCGTCCGGTTTTGCAGTGCCTATGTTCATATGCCGGTAGATCTGCATCGAATCCGCGGAAACTATGCTTCCTCCGATCCTTTTGGCAAGCTCGATCGACAACTTTGTCTTTCCGGATGCTGTCGGGCCTGCTATTACTATTACAGGCTCCATTTAATCAATTTCTGCCCCCTTCCTATTTACCAATTGTACCCAGTGGTAATATATTTATACTATCCTTTTGAATAATTTTTCCAGTTCATACCTTCTGAGGCGCAGTATTGCGGGACGCCCGTGTGGACAGGTAAAGGGGTTCTCAAGACTCGCAAGCCTTTCAAGTAATGCGTCTATTTCCTTCACGTCAAGCTTCTTATTCGCTTTGACTGCCGATTTGCAGGCCATCCTGTACAGCGCTTCGTCGGCTGTCAGGCTTTTATCCGGGTTGCTCCCGTTCATCACGAAATCCAGTATTTCTATAAACAGCTCTGTAATGTTGACTCTTTGGTCCATGAACGGAACAGAACGCAATATTATCGAATTGCTGCCAAAGCTTTCGTACGTAAAGCCGAGCCTGGTAAAGAAAGGTATTTCCGAAACGGCGAACTGATACTCGACGGCGGACAGTTCGATATTGATTACTGAAAGAAGCAGCTGTGAAAACTGTTCGTTATTCGACCAGGCTTTCTTCAATTCCTCATACCGTATGCGTTCGTGCGCGGCATGCTGATCGAGCAGAAAAAGCTCATCCGTTCCCTCGAGTATTATGTATGTGGAGAATACCTGACCGATCACTCTTGCATTACTGAAAATATCAAGATTGGTGTGGTTGGTTCTTTCAGCCGGCTTACCAGTAAAGGCGGAAGCTGCCTGAAAAGCATCGGGAAACCCGGCCTCGGCCACAAGCGGAGTTTTGTCTTCATCAAAGGTGTAACTCTCCTGAGACCGACCCGCCTTCGTATCGTCTGTCGCTTGTTCCTCCGATTTCCAGTCTGTCGTTTTCAGAACCGCTGTCTTTCGGACCGCTTCTCCGTTACCTTCGATATCCCGTTCAGTTTTTGGTCCTGTTTCAGTTTGGGCGCTGCCGTCCGGATATCGGCCTCCTTTCCCGGGGTCACCTGACAAGGTCCGGCCTTCACTTCCATGATTGCCGGCAAAATTCCGGCCTTGATTTTCCGGAGCGATGTTTAAATTGTTTCCCGAAGCATCGGACAAACCCTGTCCTTCACTTTCCTGAGCGCTGTCTAAACCGGTTTCCTGACTGCCCGCCAAATCCCGGCCTTCATTTACCGGAGTTCTGTTCACTTCCTTGCCCTGGCTGCCTGAAACAGCTTCCGTTCTCTTGCGCTCCAGTTCCCTTCGCACCCACTCGAAATCCTGCTGAGAGTATGCCGGACTGCCCTTTAGTTCATCGTTCAGGTGGTATGCCGACTTTCCGGCGCTCCCGGGTCTTGCAGCAGTTACAGACGTTTCCTGCCCTGCAGTCCTCCTGAGAGAGGAGGGCAGCGTCCTTACCGAGGATTGTGAAAGCAGCGCGCCGTTGACGGCATGGTATACCGCCCTGTAAATATCCTGTTCACTGGAGAATTTGACCTCCATCTTGGAGGGATGCACATTTACGTCTACCGACGCCGGATTTATGCGTATGTCCAGCACCGCGAAGGCATATTTGTTTTTCATCAAATATGTCGCATAAGCTGCATCCAACGCCGAGGTTATCGTCTTGCTCCTTATTGTCCTGCCGTTTATGTAGAATAACTGCTGGCTGCGGTTCGAGCGCGCCATCTCCGCCCCTCCGACGTAACCGGTTATTCTGACATGTTCATCCTTGTGATCGACCTTGAGAAGGTGTTTCGAGGTCTCAGAACCGTATATGCTGAAAATCACGCTCTTCAGATCTCCATTGCCGGGCGTGTGAAGCACTGCGGTACCGTTGCTCGTAAGCTTGAAGGAAATATCCGGGTAGCCCAGCGCTATCCTGCTCATGATATCTGCTATATAGGCTGCTTCCGTCGAATCCTTCTTAAGGAATTTATATCTGGCCGGAGTGTTGAAAAACAGTTCCTTCACTGTAATAGACGTACCGGTAGGGCAGCCGGCGGGTTTCAGCCCGATAACGGCGCCGCCCCTTACATCTATGGAAACCCCCTGTACGGCATCCTTGACCCTTGTCGTAAGCTGAACGTCGGAAACCGCCGCGATGCTTGCCAGCGCCTCTCCCCTGAAGCCCATGCTCTTTATGGATTCCAGGTCGTCGGCCCTTCTGATTTTACTTGTGGCATGCCTTTCAAAGGCGATCTCGACGTCATCCTCCTCGAGGCCGCTGCCATTGTCGGTGACACGTATGAATGAAATACCGCCGTTCCGGATTTCAACGCTTATATTCGCGGCGCCGGCGTCTATTGAATTCTCTACCAGTTCCTTTATAACGGAAGCCGGCTTTTCTATGACCTCGCCGGCTGCGATCTTGTTGGCGGTATTCTCATCGAGAACAATTATCTTTCCCATCCTCAACCCTTCCTCGCTTTGAGCTGCAGCCTGTACAATACATTCATGGCGTCCAGCGGCGTCATTTCGGACACGTCTACGGCTTTAAGCTCCTCGAGCACTTCTTTTCCGGCTTTTTCCCCATTATCGTTCGGGATGAAAAGCTCCACCTGCCCGTCAAGCGGGACGATCCTCCGCCTTGCCCTGTGTTTGCTGATGTCTGCGGCTTCAAGCTCCTTCAGCAGTTCCTTTGCCCTGTCCGTCACTATCTGCGGAACGCCGGCAAGCTTTGCCACCTGTATGCCGTAGCTGCCATCGGCGCCTCCGCGAATAATCTTCCTCAGGAAAATTATATCGTCGCCCTTTTCCTTGACGGCGATACAGTAATTCTTGATGCCTGTCAGCTTGCCTTCAAGCTCGGTCAGTTCATGGTAATGCGTCGCAAAAAGCGTCCTGCTTCCGACCTTCTCCCTGTCGGATATGTATTCTATGACAGACCACGCGATGCTAAGGCCGTCAAAGGTGCTTGTTCCCCTGCCTATCTCGTCAAGCACGAGAAGGCTTCTGCGGGTGGCATTCTCAAGTATGCCCGCGACCTCGGACATTTCCACCATAAAGGTGCTCTGACCCGCAGCCAGGTCGTCGGACGCGCCCACTCTTGTAAATATTCTGTCAGTTACGCCTACGACCGCCGATACCGCCGGTACGAAGCTTCCCACCTGCGCCATGAGCACTATCAGCGCAACCTGCCTCATATAAGTGGATTTACCGGCCATATTGGGTCCGGTGATAATTGAGAGCCTGTTTTCATCCATGTCAAGCAGCGTATCGTTCGGCACGAACTCTCCCTGCTCCAGCATTTTTTCGACTACCGGGTGCCGTCCTCCCGTTATATTTATCAAGCCTTCGTCATTGACTGCGGGCCTGCAGTAATTTTCCCTGTCCGCGACCTCCGCGAGAGAACAAAGCACGTCAAGCTCTGCGATTCCGGCTGCAGCCGCTTTAATCCTGCCAACCTGCGACGCTATCTTTTCCCTGATTTCCGTAAACAAGGCATACTCGAGCTCGACGACCTTGCCCTCGGCTCCAAGTATGGTTTCCTCCATCTCCTTGAGCTCCTGCGTCACGAACCTCTCGCAGTTTGCAAGCGTCTGCTTCCTTATATACTCCTGCGGAACCAGATTGTAATATGATTTGGTCACTTCGAGATAATAGCCGAAAACCTTGGTGTAGCCTATCTTAAGGCTCTTGATCCCTGTCTTTTCCTTTTCGGCCGCTTCCAGCGAAGCGATCCACTGTTTGCCGTCGGTAGTGGCATGCCTGAGCTTGTCCACTTCCTCATCATAGCCTTGCTTTATTATGCCGCCGTCCCTAACCGAAACAGGGGGTTCATCGACGATCGAACGCTCTATGAGTCCTGCCATATCCTCCAAAGAGTCGATATTGTAGTCGTTCGCAGACACCAGGGAAGATGAGCAGGACTTCAATATATCTTTTATGTATGGGAGCTGCTGCAGCGAATTCCTGAGCGCTATCAGATCCCTGCAGTTTGCGCTGCCCAGTACTACCTTGCCTATCAGCCTCTCTATATCATGGACTCTCCTGAAGAGCTCGCGAAGCTCCATTCGCACCATGAATTTTCCCTTCAATTCGTCGACGGCCTCTAGGCGCTCATCGATGTCGCCCGTTTTGACAAGCGGCTGCTCCACCCATCTTCGAAGCGCCCTCGCGCCCATCGAAGTCATCGTCCTGTCAAGCACCCACAAAAGCGTGCCTTTCCTGTTCTTCTCCCTCATGGTTTCGGTCAGTTCGAGATTTCGCCTTGTAGCTATATCCAGTACCATGAATTCTTCTATTTTATAAGGCGTTATTTTTTGTATGTGCTCTAGCCCGGCCTTCTCGGTCTGCTCAAGGTAAGCCATGAGCGCTCCGCAGGCATTTATGCAAAGCTCCTGCCAGTCCTGCGGCAGTGCGTCGGCTCCAAGCCTGTTTAAAAGTATTTCATGCGAATTGGCTTCCTCAAAGTACTCGTCTTCAAGAGGTGAAATATATGCGCTGAACCGTTTCCTAAGCTGGCCAACAAGCGCCTCAGAATCATAGAAAGCCCTGTTTGCAATGATTTCGGCAGGCCCGTATTTTGCGATCTCATCGAGAAGCTTATTGAAGGTGTTTCCCCAGGTTATCCTCGTTGTCGAGAATTCTCCCGTAGATACGTCGACGACCGCAAACCCGTACATATAGCCTTTGGAATAGACAGATACGAGATAATTGTTCTTCTTTTCATCGAGCATTGCGGTATCTGTAACAGTACCGGGCGTCACGACACGTATTACTTCCCGTCTCACGATACCCTTCGCAAGCGCCGGGTCTTCCATCTGTTCACATATGGCGACCTTGTAGCCCTTGGTTATCAGCCTTGAAATGTACCCGTCCACGGCATGGAAAGGCACTCCGCACATAGGGGCGCGTTCCTCGAGTCCGCAATCCCTTCCGGTCAGTGTGATATCAAGCTCTCTCGATGCAATCTCGGCATCCTCGAAAAACATCTCAAAAAAGTCACCCAGCCTGAACATAAGGATACAATCCTTATGTTGCTCCTTCATATCCAGGTATTGCTGCATCATAGGTGTAACGGGCATTTTGCGACCTCACTTAATTTGATGGCATTTATAGCACTCGTTATATCTGTTTCGGCTTTGAGCTGCAACGTCTCGTGCATATGGAAATACGCCCATAAAGCATACCATGAGTATGGACGTACGCCCCTAAAGTTTCCCGCGTGTATGGACATGCGCCACTAAAACATCCCGTGCATATGGACGTTCGCACCTAAAACATCCCCAGTGTATGGACATACGCCACTGCAGCTCCGACGCTTATGAATGGGCGCCGCAGCCTCCTCCACAGGAAGAGCATTTTGAAGGCGAGCAGGCTTCGCCTGTTATCGCGAACGTAATAACGTCGTTTACATTCTTCATTAGCTCGTCAAAAGCGGTCTTGGCGAAGATATATTCGGAAGTCAGCTTGTAATCGTCTATTTCGCTCTGTTTAGCCATAAGCAGATTCTTTATGTCGCCGACCTTTTCTTCATTTCCTTCTTCCTGGGCAGCCTTGACCATTTCTACCTGCAGAAGCCTGTAATCCTCCAGCAATCCCATCCCGCGTTCATCGTTCTCCAACGCGTCCTGCGCGCTGTTCAATCTATTAAGCTGTTCTGACTCCGCCAGAAGCTCTCCCAGTTCTCTTGCCTTCTCTAAAACACTCATTTATATGAACCTCCTATGTTTTCTTGTATCGCGGCAGGTTTAATATGTCCTGCCTTAGCCTACCAAACTGCCTTCCATTCACCAGGTACCGGTTTTGTCACACCAAACTGCCTTCCATCGACCAGGTACCGGCCTTGTCTATCCTTACGTCCGCCAACCTTCCGATCAGCTCGTTTCCGCCCCTGAAATTCACTATTTTATTGGTTCTGGTCCTTCCGGTGAGCATATTTATATTGTTCTTGCTCGTACCTTCCACAAGTATTTCCTCAACGCTGCCGGCCATCCTGTCGTTAATCTCACGGCCAATGCCGTTCTGGAGCTCGAGCAGCGCGTCGAACCTCTTTTTCATTACCTCTTCTCCAACCTGCTCCTCCTTCTTCGCCGCCGGTGTACCGGTCCGTCTCGAATAGAGGAAGGTGTAGACATAGTCGAATCTTACCCTTTTAATAAGGTCGAGCGTCTGTTCAAAGTCTGCGTCTGTTTCGCCGGGGTAGCCTACGATTATATCCGTTGTCAGTGATATTTCCGGTATCTGTGACCTTATTCTGTCGACAAGCCCGAAATAGTGATCGCGTGTATATTTGCGGTTCATTTCCTTCAGTATGGCGTCACTTCCAGCCTGTACGGGAAGGTGCAGGTGTTCGCAAACCTTTTTGCAGTCTCTCATCGCCAGGATAAGCTCCTCCGAAAGATCCTTGGGATGGGACGTCATGAACCTGATCCTTTCTATGCCATCCGCGGCCTCGAGGCTTCTCAGCAGACCTGCAAAGCTCCTGCCGTCCACGAGGTCCTTACCGTAGGAGTTGACGTTCTGCCCAAGCAGCGTTATCTCCTTGTAGCCCTGATGCCCCAGCATTTTTGCCTCATCGAGTATATCGCCCTCTCTCCTGCTCCTCTCCCTTCCCCTTACATAAGGGACTATGCAGTAGGAACAGAAATTATTGCAGCCGTACATTATTGTAAGCCAGGCCTTTATTCCGTTCTCACGCCTTATCGGCACGCCTTCGGCTATATAGCCCTCCGAACTGCCGACGTCGGAAACGGCTTTTTCGGAATTGAGTGCTTTATACAGTAGTTCCGGGAACCTGTGCAGATTGTGCGTCCCGAATATGAGGTCCACATGCCTGTATTTGCTGACAATATGGTCGACGATAGCCTCCTGTTGCATCATACAGCCACACAGCGCAATGACCATATCGGGTTTGCGCTCCTTAAGCTTCTTCAGCGACCCCAGGTGGCCGTAAACCTTCAATTCGGCATTTTCTCTGACACAGCATGTGTTGAAAAGTATCAGGTCGCAATCCTCGAGCCGGTCGGTCTGCCTGTAGCCCATAGCTTCAAGCATCCCGGCGAGCTTTTCGGAATCATTCTCGTTCATCTGGCAGCCGTACGTATTTATCGAATATTTTTTTGAGCCCTCGGGATTCGATTCGCGTACGGAATGCATGAATGCCTCCTGACGTGTCATCTCATCTTCGGAAACGAATGTTTTTTCTCTTTTGTCCAATTTCAACCTATCCTCCGGTAAAAACTATCTTTATTGTACCATGCTTTATCATGGTACTATTGCGTATCGCCGTTTTGCTACCCAAACACCCGGGCGCAAATTACCGGCGGCGTATAAATTCCCGCGGAGCGGTATAATGTATCCGCTTCACAAGTGCTATCGGATACATTATATCATTCGGTCAAAACCGCTTCAATTTTTTTGTTAAGCTCTTCGACATTTACCGACTCGATGGTTTTGTCAGAAAGCCCATACTTGTATTTCAGCCTGAGGATCCTGCCGACGCTCTCGTCTATCCTCCCGACAGGTATCGTTCCGTTCTTGACGGCAGCCTCCACCGAATCCATAGCCAGCTTCTGACTGTCTGTCCCATGGCACACCAGTACTATGTCGGCGCCCGCCAGTACCGTTCTCACTGCTGCTTTACCTATGCTGTAGTTTTCAGCTATGGCTCCCATTGTCATGTCGTCCGTTATTACGACGCCTTTGAAACCCATTTTATCGCGTAAAAGATCGGTTATGACAGCTTTTGAAAGAGAAGCCGGGTATTTATTATCCAGTGCGCTCATCAGTATATGCGCAACCATGACCGCATCCGCTCCGTCGGCAATTGCGTTTTTGAACGGAACGAGCTCGAAGCTTTCAAGCCTGTCCATACCATAATTCACTTTGGGCAGGCCTATATGTGAATCGGTCACAGTATCGCCGTGTCCGGGAAAATGCTTCACAACCGGAATTATCCCGCCGTCCCGAATGCCATTCATTACCGGGATTCCCATGCTGACTACGGTTTCAGGGTCCTTACCGAACGCGCGATCGCCGATGACCGTATTTTTAGGATTGCTCCAAATGTCGAGCACCGGGGCAAAATCCATGTTGAAGCTGAATGCTGCTGTCTCCCTGGCCAGCATCCCGCCGATATCATATGCGTAGCCGCTGTTTTTGGTGTTGCCGACCGACAGCGCCGTAGGCATGTCTTTAAGCTGGTCGGGCATCCTGCTGACCCTGCCGCCTTCTTCATCCACCGATATGAGTAGAGGCGCCTTATTGGCCTTATTGATTTCCTTTATGGAATTGTTGAGTCCGAGCAGCTGCACGGGATCTTTCACATTTCTCTGGAATAATATAACTCCGCCGACGTGCCGGTTTTTTATCATTTCTTTTAAATCGGCGCCGGGTTCCGTGCCGTCAAAGCCTACAACAAACAACTGGCCGATTTTTTCCGCCGTGCTCATGCTGCCCAGCGTTTTTGCCACCATGGCTTCGATGGAATCACCCGAGCCGTTTTCGCCGGTTTGCCCCGTCTGGTCGTTGTCGCCAGTCTCCCCATTCTCGCCGCTTTGGCCCGTTTGCTGCTGTGATCCCGGAGTTTGGCCGCCCGGTATAGTTGTAGCCTGTTCCGTCGACTGACCCTCGGTCGTCTCCCCGCTTTCATCCGCAGGCGTTCCGCCAGTTTCATTCCCAGCGGCGCCGGTGCTGCCCTGGTTTAAAGCAGTTCCGGGCATGTTTCCGTCACCCGTCCGCAAATTGCAGCCTGCAAACATCATTAAGACCGATATGATCAATACCAGAACTCCATATTTTCTCAAGTAAATTCATCCTTCCGATTTATATGAAATTATATTCCAGTGAAAATTCAAAGTCAAACTTCACCGTCCTGGCGTATCTGGTTGGGATGCTTTTTGAAGAAGTCGACCCTGGGTTCGAGGAACTTCAGCTCGTGTGCCGCCGGATCCTTCATAAAGCGGTAAACGGTATCGAAAACGCGGTCCCAGCGCCAGAATTCCTCACCGAAGCCAAGGTATTCGCATATCATTTCAGTCCCCTCGGGAGCTATAGGATGCATGAGTATTGCCGCAGTCCTTACCATATGGAACATGTCTGTCAGCAGCTGTGCCCGAAGGCCGGCATCATCGGCTTCGTCCGCCTGTTTTGAGCGTCCCGCCCAATATTTGTTCATATTCCTGATGTAATTATCCATGAGGCTCATCACCTGATGAAACTTGAATTCCGACATCAGCCTTTCATATTCCAATATGACCTTCTTTGCTTCTTCCAATATCTCTGAGTTTACTTCCCCGACAGGTATCCTTCCGTCGAAGTACTTCTGCGCGGTATAAAAACAGGAGCGTACGGCGCGGTTGAACACGTTCGACAGCAGGTTTCCCTCCTTCAGCACGGGATCGCTGTCCTTTTCGCCGGCTTTTGGATTGAAGGGCTTCGGTTGGAAGCTAACGCTTTTGATACCAAGTCCAAGTCCGAGAAAATGAGCTCTTAGCTGCTCCGCAGTGTAGTGTTCGAGGAGCTCTGCCGCCATCGGGGGCTTTACGGCGCCGCTGCTGCTTGCCTTTTTGTCGAGGAACAACAGGTGATTGTTGACAATAAGCGACGGTAGCTGGAGCTGCCCTTCAGACGGCTGCGACGACGGCTTTGCACCCTGCTGCCCCATGAACATTGCCATCTCGGCAGGCCCATAGAAGTAAACATTGTCTTCCCCGATAAATTGATATACGCGTGCGTCCCCGCTGCACCACCAGTCTTTCCAAGAAGCCCTGTCCGAGCCCTGCTTTTCGAGGCAGGCCATGGTGAAGGATATCGGCGCCCACAAGGACTCCGGCCACACCCATATCGTAAGGTTTTCCATATCCTCGATAGCAGGCGCGGGAACGCCCCATTCTATATTACCCGTCAGCCTGAACGGTACCAGCGTTTTTCCCGTGCGATACCTGACAGAACCTGCGCTTAACAGCGAACAAGCCTTCTCCCTGTCCTCGAGATTATCGAACACCAGTGAGAACGAGGGTTTTCTTTCCTCATCGATAATTGCATGGTGCGTCAGTTTGTCTGAAACCGTGCGGAACAGCTCGGATTGATCGCGTTTTATAAAAACCACCGGAGGCTCCAGGAATTCTCTTATGCTCTTTACTACAAACTCGCGTGTGCCCGGCTTCCTTTCCATCGCTTCAGCCCATTCACCTATGAGCTCGTGAAATTTATCCAGCCTGAAGTACCAGTTCGTAACGTCCCTCATCTCGGGCTTTTCTCCTGAAAGAGTACTTTTAGGGTTTATCAACTCCGACGGCATATACTGGTGACCCAGGGAGCACTCGTCCGCATAACCCCTTTCGGAAGAGCAGCCCGCAATCGGACACTGCCCGACGACCTGGCGTCCATTCAGGAAAACTTCAAACTTTTTATCATAGAACTGCGACGTGGTTATTTTCTGTAGATGCCCATTTTCATAAAGGCGCGTTATAAAATTTTCGGAAACCTCCCTGTGTAGCTCTGCCGCACGGCCTATCCCGGAAGCCGCAAAAAGGTTGACGCTTATGTGGTAAGCCTCCAGAACATCCTTTTGCCGTTTATGGTTCAATTCTACAAAATCCTGTATCGTGCCTTCAAAGCCGCCTTCCTGCACTAGCTTGCGATAGTGCTCCAGAATCGGCGAGCCATAGCAGTCCGTGCCCGAAACGAATATTACGTTTTCTTTTCCGATACGGTCCCGCAGAAAGCGGGCATAGGTGTCTGCATGGACAAATACGCCTCCTATGTGCCCAAGGTGCAGCTCCTTGTTGCCGTATGGCATTCCGCCCGTTATGATCGCACGTTTGGGGAATGCCGGTCTTCCAGCCGTTCCCGATAAGCTTTCGGTCCTTGCTCCTTCTTTATTTTCGCTGTTCATACAGTACCTCCGCTTCATTTATTTAAGTTGCCCTGTTGCCTGAATTTTTTTCAGTATCGCCGGAAGCCAATAAAAAAGCCCCCGCCTCCAGGAACGTGTCCTGGGGACGAGAGCTATGCTTCGTGATACCACCCCGGTTTACCGATGCTTCGCAGTATCGGTCTTAAGTCAGTACGCCGCATATGAAACGGTTATACTGCGGCACTATAACGGGTGCGTCCGCTGCAGCCTACTTTGGTATGCTTCAATAATACATCCGTATCCTCGGCAATACCGTTCGGTGCAGTGCTCAAAGGCCTGTTCGGTTCGCTCCGCCGTTCCCATTCTCAGCTTCAGGGCTCTCTGTACCGGTAAATTACGAACTTATTTTCCCTTATCATTGCATTGATTATTTTACTGTATTATATTCTTGCGCAATTCATTTGTAAATATTATTTTTGGTTACGATCCTATTGTCCTTATTGCTCCTATAACCCCAATTGCCCTGATTCCCCTATAGGTTTTCCGAAACCGGCCGATCTTTTCACGCGCAGCATATCGAGATGTCTTCTCAAGTCTCTCATCCATTCGGGCTCGTTTTCCCATGCTTCACATGTAGAGCGAAGAATGCGCGCGTAGCCGTACAAATTCGCAAAACGCCTGAAAACCGGTAATAGAGCAAGCATATCGTCCGTTATATCATACTGTGAACGATACCCCTCTATGAAGCTGTTTCTGAAATGTTCGGCCGCCATGGGTTCCATATCCTCAGTCAGGCTATCGAGCGCCTGGTCTATATCCATCGCGTACCAGTGATACATCGCATCGTCAAAGTCAATAATGTGATATTCGAGCTTTTCCTTTTCGAAAAAGACGTTGTCCGTTTCGAAATCATAATGGATGAGTCCATAGTTTTTGTCTTCCGCAGGCAATTTTGAAAAGAATTCCTCGAGCAGTCCGGCTTCCCTTACAGCCGCTTCCTCGTTCGGGAAGCCCGACAACACGTCAAGCACCCAGGCAAGGGCATCCTGCCAGCTCCAACGTTTATGGAGCTTCGGGCTATAGCCTGCCGACAGCCTGTGCAGCCTGCCCAAAGCCCTGCCATAGCCGCATATGACCGCTTCATCCGGCTCCAGCCCATCGAGCTGCCTGCCCGGCACTCCTTTAAAGGCGGCCGCTTCATATTCTCCCCAGGGAGTTTTCACTATTTCCAACAGGCTGCCTTTTGTTGACGGTATGACAGCCGGAGCGTTATAACCCGACTGTTTCAGATATTCTATGAATTCAAGCTCCCCGGCAACCTGCCCGGGATCTTTTTCAGAAACGGGGGCAAATCTCAAAAAGCAGACTCTGCCGTCCGACTTGAACGGATATACTGCGTTTGAGGATATGCGGAAGTTTTTCAACATTTCACCTGAATCGGGATCGTGCTTCCAGTTTTCAAGGATCATGGCCGCGAGGGTTTCATTATTGAAAAGAAATCTCAATTTAAGCATGCGTTACCTCCCATTTACATTTCATCTATCCAAATCCATTTTACCCTTTTACGGCTTTGTGAGGTAGGTAATGTAAATTTATAATCAATATTTCTGGCAACCATGCTATTTAAGCTCTTCCGCCCTTTTCATCCAAAATTCCCTGACATTGCCCACAATACTGGTAAAATGCTCCTTCGGTGTTTTACTATCCCATTTTTCAAACCGGCTGAAAGTATGGCCTCCTGCCATAGTGGTCAGTTCTTCCTTCTTTGCATACGGGCCGGATACGCCTGCCATCCAGCCTTCTTCGCGCCAGTTGCCGTCGCTGATGCAGCGGAACCTGAACAGGTAGTATTCGTCTTCCCTATCTTCAAACATGTTCATAAGTTCTATCCGATCGGGTACCCTCCCCAGTTCTGTCGGATATATCAGCCAATCGACCATGTTTGATTCCGCAAAGCTGGCCTGGTTTTCATACTGCACGGGAAAAATACCTTTTTGCCCGATATTTTGAAGCCCATTATAAAACCAGTTGCGCATTTCACTGTCAGCAGCTATTTCAAGGGCGTCCTCAGCTTCAATCCCTTCTCCGAGGCGAAGCAGCGATAGCGCTGCAAACATTTTCAGCCTCATATCCCCGGTATCCTTCATATTCCTCAAGGCCAGGAATATCCTGGGATCGCTTATATAGCCTGCAAGATCGAGGTGGACGCCCGCCCTGTTACGAAGACCCATATAATCCTCATCATCCCAGATGGATCCCTTCAACTTCTCCTGCTTATAAAGACTTACTTCATTCACGGCGTTCAGTATATCCTCCGCGATACTGTTCCTGTAATCCTTTATCATATTTTCGGTGATCATCCGGCTGTTTAAATAGTTGAGCAGCACCAGATAAATATCGCCCGAAATGTCCTTGTTTCGGGCATGAGCTAAAAGTCTGGGAAACAATATTTCCGGAAACCTCGGCCGGTCATACAGGCTTCCGGTCGGCAGGCGCTTCATTTTACCGCCTTCCTTGTCAAGGAGCTTAAGGTAAGTGATCAGCGCACGCTCGTTCTCATAAGTCGTCAGGAATTGATAAACCGAAAGCTTTGCCTGCGGACCGAGTCCATCGAATATTTGGTCCAACTTGTCCACATATTCCGCGTAAGGCCTTCTGGAACAAATATCGATAAGCTTTGCCTGAATATCCTGCCATTCATATTTCAACGGAGGATATTTGTCCTTCGAAGCCTGAATTATCTTCAGGCCATCTTCCATAGTAACCTGAAGCTTCTCCAGTTTATCGAGTGCTTCCTGTCTCTTTTCAATCGAATCGTCCTTCAGTTGGCTCAACAGGCCCGATACGTCCTCTTTTTTGCGAAAAACGCTCAATACACCCATTTCCACCGCCTCCATTAACTGGTTATGTAATATCTTATAAGTATTCTATAAATATTTACTATTTCCTCCGTTATCCCGCTCAATTGACACATATATCGAAAACCCGGTCTTATACCGTCATAAAGCAGAAGAACCGGGCGCAGTCGTTTCCAGCACCCGGTTCCTGTTTTTACGTACCGCTCGGACTTTAGTTCATTTCATGACGTCATTTCAGAGCGTAGAGAATATAATTCAGGCAATCATCCTGTCCTTTAAAATACGAAGCCGCTTTTAAAGATGTTTCGACGTCGGGGTAAAGAGAATCGGTATCCTCGTCGGTAGTTTTGAAATAATTGCTTGAATATTGGATATCAAGGTCAACATTCGATAAATGCAGCACCTTTACCTCTCCGAAGTGGTTCGGTCTGCCTCCGGTCGGTTCGCCGATCAGGGTGGCGTTCGTTTTCTGTTTGAGATCCATTGCATTCAATATCGCGGATGAAAACGTCCTTCTGCCGATTATTACATAAAGGCTGTCCTTGTTGTTTAAAGCACTGCGCTTTTTTATCTCACTGATAAACGGGTTGAAAATCATTGAATTTCCGCCGCCGTTGTCCCGCAGGTCGACGACCAGAGCTTTGGCTTTCTTACTGTCCACGGTTTTGAAAACATCCTTTGTAAACTCACTGAAAGGGTAATCCTTCATATTTGAACAGGAGTTATATTTTACATACACAATACCGGTCTTTTCATCGTACTGGTACCAATAGATATCATCCTTTTGCCTGGGAAGCGGATATAAAGCTCTGAATTCTTTGTCATCGGAAATAAACCTGATGTTATCTGCGCTCTTGATATTCAGCGGGTTAACGGTCAACTCCCGTCCTTCGAAGGAAAAGCTTACGGCTTCCTCTGTTGCCACCCCCGACATTTCCAGTGCGTTCAGCGATGTCAGCATACTGCAGAACTGGCTTTTCGATATAGCCTGATTATCCTGGGATATGTATGGTTTCAGCTTTTCACGGAGCGTATCGATATCGTATCCGTTAACTGCGACGAGCTTTTTGCCCCACAGTTCCTTATTTTCTTCCGTTGTATTGATCAGATAGATACCGTCTTCAAACTCAAAAAAGCTGAATGGATATAACAGATCTCCTCTTATGTTTACGCCGGTATGGCTATCCCTTACCGAATTCACTATCCTCGCAAGTCCGGCCCTTATCTCCATATCGCTCAGCCCGTCGACCTGACTTAGCAAATGATCCATTTCATTATCAAATTCGTCCTTCGATAAATAAAAGAACAGATTTTTATGTAAAGCAGGCAGCTCGCGCTTTACATACTTCAAATCGGCGGTCCATTTCTTTACATTATCCCCCTCGCTGATAACAGGAGAGGCTGTTGTCCTATTGAGAAGGTTAAAAAGAAACATACCCGCGGCAGCACAAAAAATCAATATGGCCGCCAGAATAACAATAAGTTTTTTTGACATTTCTTGCATTACCTCATTTTTTCAAAATAAAATGAACATACAGTAAATGTACGTTCATTGATATAATACGATTAATTTATAGTTAAGTCTCAGAAATGTTAATATATTCTATTTAACTCAGGCGTATATCTTTTTTTCCATACACAGCTGCGCGCGTTCCCTCGTCTTTTCGTCGGCTTTAAGCGCATTTTCGAGGAAGCCGGGGTGTTCGTCCAGGAAGGTTTTCATGGATTCGCGCGGATTTGCGGTATATTTGAGCAGCATATCATGCTGACCGCTTGTTATCAGTCCCATTCCAAGAGCCCTGTCGAAGAATTTCCTGTCTATCGACACCATCGCGAAGGAGCACACATTGTTTTTTTCAAGCAGCTCCGCTCCGCCCTGGAGCCTGTCTACAACCACCACGCTGCAGGTCAGCTGCCCGCAGATATTCTTTATTGCGGGTATCCAAGCCCTCTCATAGCTTGAGGCTTCCGTGATCAGGTCGGCTATATGCAGCACATTTGCTCCGTTGATCGTCTTGACCTCGAAAGTTTCGCCCTTGTCGGTGATAACCGAGCTAAGGTCCTTGTAGATCGTAATATGGGGCTTTCCAAGCTTTTGTGCGATTATGAGCGAAAAGAACCAGTCGCGGCGTTCTCCGCCCGATATATAATCGATGCATTCCAGATCGACATTATTTTTGATAAAATCCGTCATAGTGTCGATGAGTCCCTTAAATATCTCGTCTGAAGTGTAATTTTTTTCTATCAGCGGCAGCAGCTTTTCCGGACAGCCCATTTTATCCGATTTTAAAGCGTCTATTTTTTCAAGCAGTTCATTCGCCTTTTTCTCGCTGCCGTACAGGAAATGAGTGTTTATGTAATATGGTCCTATCGTCCCCGACGTATACCAGAAGGGCTTGTCCTCGGGACATACTCTGACTGCATTCGTTGTGAACAACCAGTTTACCAGTTTCTCATCCGTCATGTTCGCTTCCTCCGTTACTCTGTTTATTCGGACCGGCCATTATGTCCGGCCTTCAGGACCGCCTCGGTTTCGGCCTCTTCGATCCTCAGGACCGCCCGGTATTATTATCGTTCCCGTTCAGTCTTTCATTTTCCCTGGCTTTTACTTTTCTCATATATTCCTCCCACCAGTCCTGATTTACGATCGTTCCCAGATCGTTTCCCAGGTGGGTGGAATCGCCTTCAGTCACTGTACGGAATACACCGTTCTCATAGTCGATTAAAGTGATTGCAGTATTGTCACACCAGGCTATATCGCACATACCTTCCAGCGTGCATTCCCTGAAACGGCACAGCATTGCCCTTATAGCCGTGCCATGCGTCACGATACAGATATTCTTCCCTTCATTCGAATGAATAATCTGCATCACTTCGTCCAGCAATCTTTTCTGGAATTCCTCCATGGATTCACCATTGGGCATTTTATGCGCATAAGGACGGTTTTCCCACGTATCGTATTCCTCGGGCCAACGCTCTTCAAGCTCCGTCCACGTCAGATCCTCCCAGTCTCCCCCGTTTATTTCCCTGAGGTTCTCCGAGGTGGTGACAGGAAGCCCTTTAATACCTGCAATGTAAGCAGCCGTCTGCATTGTGCGTTTCAAGCTGCTTGAATAAATGACGTCAATATCCGTATCCTTAAGGCTTTCCGCGACGCGTTTGGCCTGAAGATGGCCCTTTTCGGTCAACTCCGAATCCGTCCATCCATGGAACCGCCTGATCTTATTACCTTCGGCCTCCGCATGCCTCACAAAAATCAACCTGGTCCTCATTGTAACTCCTTTTTCGTCAATATATCCTCAATCATTTAGAACAAGCTTTCCGGTAATATCGCCTACGCAGTGCAAACCGTGTCTTTGCATATATTTTTCTATACCCTTGCATACTTTTATGCAGGCATCCGGATAAATGAGCCCTGCTGTACCGACCATCACTGCGGATGCTCCTGCCAGCAGGAATTCCACGGCGTCGTTTCCGTTCGAAATTCCTCCCATGCCTATTACCGGTATTTTTACGGCACGTGAGACCTCGTAGGTCATTCTGACGGCAACAGGCTTTACCGCAGGGCCTGAAAGCCCGCCGGTATTATTGGCAAGGATCGGGCGTCTGGTTTCTATATCTATTGCCATTCCAAGCAGCGTATTGATAAGCGAAAGCGCGTCCGCACCCGCATCCTCGGCCGCAGCGGCTATTTCCGCTATATTTCCCACATTGGGGGTAAGCTTTACTATAAGCGGCTTATTACAGTGTTTCCTGACCTGGGATGTTATCTCTCCGATTCCTGAAGGGGAATTGCCGAATGCCACGCAGCCGGCTTTCACGTTCGGACATGAAACGTTCAGTTCTATCGCGTCGATATCCGCCTCCGAAAGTATTCGCGCCATTTCGCAGTATTCCTCTATGGTATTGCCCGCGATATTTGCTATTATGGCCGCGGAAAACTGCCGTAAAAAAGGTATTTCCTTTTCTATGAAAGCCCTAACGCCGGGGTTCTGCAGACCTACGCTGTTAAGCATGCCCGCCGGCGTCTCCGCCACTCTCGGCGGTTTGTTGCCCTGGCGCGGCTCGAGCGTGAGGCCTTTGACGCTGATACCCCCCAGCCTGTTCAGATCCATGAAGACAGAGTGCTCCCTGCCGAAGCCGAACGTTCCGGAAGCGGCGATGACAGGATTTTTCAGTTTCAATCCTCCGATATCTACGGCCAAATCCAATGCTTTCACTTCATACCTCCGGATTATTTATTCAAATATTACGTCCCTGCTGTTGAATACCGGGCCGTCCTTACACACATGGCTATACTGCCAGCCGATTTCCTTATCCTTCTCTCCGCCGCTTTCTGCCGCGCGGGTCTTGCACGCGCACACGAGACAGGTCCCAAAGCCGCAGCCCATCCTTTGCTCCATCGAAATCTGGCAGGCCGCGCCGTTTTCCTCTGCAATCTGCGCCGTTTTTTTGAGCATCGGCGTCGGACCGCAGGCGTAGATCATGTCGTAATGCTCGGATAACAGGTCGTTTTTAAGCAGATCGGTCACAAAACCGTGAGTGCCGCAGCTTCCATCATCCGTTGCTATCTCTAGCGATACTGAGCTTTCCCTGAATTCCTTTTCCAGGACGACGAGCTGTGCCGACCTGAAGCCCAGATAAGCCCTCTTCACGACAGCCCTGCTTTCCTTCAGTATGAACAGCAGCGGGAAGATGCCTATGCCTCCTCCGACAACCGCTACTTTGCCGTGACATATGTCAAGGTCGAAGCTGTTTCCGAGAGGTCCCAAAACGTCAAGCTTGTCTCCGGGCTTTTTCTTTGTCAGCAATTCGGTGCCGCGGCCCTTTTTCTGAAAGACCAGATCGTAAGTGCCGTTTCTTCTGTCCGCGGAGCATATGCTTATCGGACGCCGGAGCAGCGCTTCGTTTCCTTCGCAGCATTTTATGTCCACAAACTGTCCCGGCTGTGCCAGGGAGGATATATACTCCGATTCGACCGTCATCCTGTATATATCCTCTGCGAGCAGGTCTATCTGCAGTACCCTGTTGGTCAATTGTTTAGGCATTTTAACCTCCTATGGACGTTTTAAAGGAAATTCGCGCCGTTCGGCGCTAAACGTCCTCAGTCGAAAACACTCAGATCGACGACCTCGAACCCTTTGCTTCTTCTCTCCATCTCTATGCAGCTTATGACTGCTTTTGCAGTATCGAGAGAGGTCAGGCACGGTATCGACATTTCAACTGCCTTGCGTCTTATCTTGAAGCCGTCGCGCTGAGGCTGGCGGCCTTTTGTCGGCGTGTTTATCACGAGTTTGATATTTCCCGATGCTATCAGATCGAGTAGGTTCGGCGAACCCTCGTCGAGCTTTTTGACAGCGTTGGTGGCTATGCCGTGCATGTTGAGCATATTGGCGGTCTTGCCGGTAGCGTACAGCGCATACCCGAGTTTTTCGAAACGTTCCGCGATACTGATAAGCTCAGTCTTGTCGGAGTCCCTTACCGTCATCAGTATACCGCCGCCTTTTTCAGGGAGCTTCATTCCGGACGCGATGATACCTTTATACAGCGCTTCGTGGAAATCCCTGCTTATACCGAGTACCTCGCCCGTCGATTTCATTTCGGGTCCGAGGCTCGTATCAACGTCGTGCAGCTTCTCGAAGGAGAATACCGGCACTTTTATCGCAACGTAGTCCGAACTCCTGTAAAGTCCCGAGCCGTATTTGAAGTCGCTCAGCTTTTTACCTGTCATAAGCTTTGTCGCGATGTCCACCATTGGTATCCCGGTGACCTTGCTGATATAAGGCACCGTACGGCTGGACCTCGGGTTTACTTCGATCACGTACAGTTCTTCATTATACAGCACATACTGTATGTTTATAAGTCCTATTACATTCAGAGCCTTAGCAAGCTTATACGAGCAGTCTACTATTTTATCGACCACGGCTTTTTTGAGCGTATTTGCGGGATAGACCGAAATGCTGTCGCCCGAATGGACGCCGGCGCGCTCGAGATGCTCCATTATTCCCGGTATCAGTATGTCTTCCCCGTCACAGATGGCATCGACCTCTATTTCCTTTCCCATCAGGTACTTGTCAACGAGTATCGGGTGCTCCTGCTTTACACGGTTTATGATCTCCATGAACTCGGTTACATCCTTGTCGCTGTAGGCTATTTCCATTCCCTGACCGCCAAGTACGTACGAAGGGCGGACAAGCACCGGGTATATCAGTTCGTTTGCGGCCTTGAGCGCCTGTTCGAGCGTATAGACCGTTCTTCCCTTCGGACGCGGTATGCCGACTTCTTCGAGTATCCTGTCGAACTTTTCCCTGTCCTCGGCGGCGTCCACATCCTTGGCCTGCGTTCCGAAGATCTTTATTCCGTAATCGCTCAGAGCGTTCACGAGCTTTATGGCAGTCTGGCCTCCGAACTGCACTATGACGCCTTCGGGATTTTCAGTCTCTATGATGTTTTCAACGTCCTCTATTGTCAGCGGCTCGAAGTACAGTCTGTCCGAGGTGTCGAAGTCGGTGCTGACCGTTTCCGGATTATTGTTTGCAATGATGGTCTCATAGCCCTGTTCCTTCAAGGCCCAGACAGAATGTACCGAACAGTAGTCGAACTCTATGCCCTGGCCTATTCTTATAGGGCCTGAGCCAATGACGAGTACTTTTCTTCTGTCGCTCTTCCTGACCTCGCTGAACTGGTCGTAGGTGGAGTAATAATACGGTGAAACAGCTTCAAATTCGGCTGCGCAGGTATCTACCATCTTGTAGGCCGCATTAATACCGAATTTTTTTCTCAATTGCTTTATCGCTTTCCTGTCGCTGCCCGTATACTTCGCGATGACAATGTCCGGGAAACCCATTTTTTTGGCTTTTCTCAGCAACTCCGGAGTCAACGCCTCCCTTGTAAAGCCTTTGAGCTTTTCCTCCATCGTTACAAGTTCATTTATTTTTGCGAGGAAAAAGTCGTCTATTTTAGTTATTTCATTTATTTCTTCTATTCCTACGCCCCTTCGCAACGCTTCGGCTATCACGAACAGACGTTCGTCGTTTATATCCTTCAGTTTTCTTCTGATCGCATCGGTATCCAGTGACTTGTAAATATCCTGCTCAAGCGTGTTTATATTGAGCTCGAGCGAGCGGATCGCCTTCATCAGCGCTGCCTCGAAGGAGCTGCTGATCGACATTACCTCTCCTGTCGCTTTCATTTGCGTGCCGAGTGTTCTCTCTGCCTTTACAAACTTGTCGAAGGGCCATTTCGGGATTTTCACGACGACATAATCGAGCGTCGGCTCGAAGCAAGCGTAGGTTTTGCCGGTAACGGCGTTCTTTATCTCATCGAGTCCGTAGCCTATCGCTATCTTCGTTGCGACCTTCGCTATCGGGTAACCGGTAGCCTTTGAAGCAAGGGCGGACGAACGGCTCACCCTCGGATTCACTTCGATAACCGCGTATTCGAAGCTCGTGGGATGAAGTGCGAACTGAACGTTACAGCCTCCCTGTATGCCAAGAGCCGAAATGATCTTCAGCGACGCCGATCTCAGCATCTGGTATTCCTTGTCCGACAGAGTCTGCGAGGGTGCTACTACGATGCTGTCGCCCGTATGGACTCCGACAGGATCAATGTTTTCCATGTTGCAGACAGTGATCACATTGCCTTTCCCGTCGCGCATGACCTCATATTCTATTTCCTTCCAGCCGGCTATGCATTTTTCAATAAGCGCCTGTCCGACTCTGCTGAGCCGCAAGCCGTTTGTAGCTATCTCGTTCAGTTGGTCCCTGTCCGACGCTATACCGCCTCCAGTGCCTCCTAGAGTATAAGCCGGCCTGACTATGACCGGATAACCGATCTCCTCCGCGAAAGCCAGCGCGTCCTCAACCGTCGTGACAACCTTGCTCACTATGCAGGGTTCTCCTATACTTTCCATCGTGTCCTTGAAGGCTTGCCTGTCTTCAGCCATCTTTATGGCTTCGGTCGCAGTTCCAAGGAGCTTTACACCCTGTTCCTCAAGAAAACCCGATTCCGCAAGCTCCATCGCCAGGTTCAGGCCGGTCTGACCTCCAAGCGTCGGAAGCAGGCTGTCGGGCTTTTCCCTGATGATAATCTTCCTGACTGTCTCCGCGTTGAGCGGCTCTATATAAACTTTATCCGCTATATTCGTATCTGTCATTATCGTGGCGGGATTGCTGTTGACGAGCACGACTTCAACGCCTTCCTCACGAAGCGCCTGACAAGCCTGCGTTCCGGCATAGTCGAATTCCGCCGCCTGCCCTATTATGATCGGTCCGGAACCAATGACCATTACTTTACTGACATCATTACGTCTTGGCATGTTTAACCCCTTTCCAATCCTCCATCATTTTCACAAACCTGTCGAACAGGTAAGCCGTGTCCGCCGGTCCCGGCGAAGCCTCCGGATGGAACTGCACCGTGAACACCGGCACGTTCAGGTAGCTTACGCCTTCGACCGTACCATCGTTCATATTCCTGTGGCTCACCTTCATGCCGGATTTGTCGAGGCTGTCCTCGATAATCGTATAACCGTGGTTCTGCGAGGTTATATAGGTAAGATCCCTTTCAAGGTCCTTTACCGGATGGTTGCAGCCCCTGTGACCGTATTTGAGTTTTTCGGTATCTCCGCCCATTGCAAGCGCAGTGAGCTGATGACCGAGACATATTCCGAAGATAGGCTTTTTACCGATCAGTTCTTTCAACGTCCGTATTTGCTGCCCGCAGTCCTTCGGATCTCCCGGGCCGTTCGACAGCATTATTCCGTCGGGCTCGACAGCAAGTATCTCCTCCGCGGTCACCGTCGCGGGGAATTGGAACACTTCGCAGTTCCTTTTGAGCAGAGACCGGACTATATTGAGCTTGATTCCGTAATCTATAAGCGCCACTCTCAGTCCGGAGCCCTCGTGGTGGATCATATTCTTGACAGTTACCTGTTCTACCGGATGGCTGACACTATACTCTCTGATTTGTTCAAGCCTGTTTTCCAGTCTGAAATCGGCAGCTGTCGATATTATACCCTTCATAGTGCCCTTATCTCGGAGTATCCTTGTCAGAGCCCTGGTATCAATACCTTCTATTCCGATAATGCCGTTCCTGCCGAGATATTCGCTCAGCGTTTCAAGCGATCTCCAGTTGTTCGGCGTCTTGCACATTTCCCTGACAACGAAGCCCTTTACCTGCGGCCTTGCGGATTCGATATCCTCGAGGTTTACGCCGTAATTGCCTATGAGCGGATATGTCATCGTAACGATCTGTCCGCAGTAGGATGGATCGGTCAAAACCTCCTGATACCCCGTCATTCCTGTGTTGAAAACAAATTCCCCTATCACTTCGCCGACAGCACCGAAACTGCTGCCTTCGAGGATCGTACCGTCTTCAAGCGCCAAATATGCTTTCATTGTGTCACCCCTGTCTATATAAACCGCTTCTTTTTCTTCTACTTCATGCTGCTATCATGCTTGGATCCTGGTATTTAATGCCTTCAAATCATATATGAGGTTTTTCAAGCGCTTCGTTAATCTCGTCCCTCATCCTTATCGCTTCCGCTCTTGCAGCCAGGTCGAATGCCTCTTCACCGTATTTGTCGGACCATTTTACCGATTTCCACGCGCACATTATACTGCGGGACGCGTTCACTATCGCCCCGAGGCCGTCGCTGTTGAAGGAATTCACCACATCCCTGGCAGTACCTCCCTGTGCACCATACCCCGGAACCAGTATATATGCCTTTTTCATGATTTCCCTCAGCGCCTTCGCCTGTTCGGGCCAGGTGGCGCCCACTACCGCCCCGACACTGCTGTAGCCCGATTCCCCGATGCTTTCGCTTCCCCATTCGTCCACAAGACCGGCTACTTTCTCATATACTCGCTTTCCACCCTCTAGCACCAGATCCTGAAACTGTCCGGACGATTTGTTCGAGGTCTTTACCAGAACGAATATCCCTTTGCCATATTTTGAACAGTTGTCTGTAAAAGGCTTGATCCCGTCTACGCCCAGATAAGGGTTGACAGTCAACGCATCGGCGTCGAATGCGGCGTATTCTCCGTCCTCTATCTTCGTCCTGCCAAGGAATGCCGCGGAATAAGCTTCCGCAGTCGTACCTATGTCGTTCCTCTTACCGTCCGCGATGACTAGCAGCCCTTTCGACTTCGCATAGGAACAGGTCTCATGAAACGCCTTTATCCCTTCAAGGCCGTACATTTCATAATACGCGAGCTGTGGTTTTACCGCGGGTACTATGTCGCAGAGCGCGTCTATCAGTTTCTTATTGAAGCCTGTGATTGCAGCCGCCGCTCCTGTAAAGCCTGTTCCATGCTCCTTGAAGGCCTTTTCCCTGATAACTGACGGCACGTACTCGAGTTTCGGGTCAAGGCCCGCCACTGTTGGGTTGCCGCACTTCCTTATACCCTCTATGAGCTTGTCGATGTACATTTTTTCCGCCATAATTGTCCTCCGTATCATTTTCCCGTATTAGATGCAGGTCCGACCTGTCCGAATATCCTTCCCATTACCTGTCGGCGGGGATCTCATCCGGTCGGAATTTAATCCGCGCTGTATCCTGCCTCACTGTCTTACAGCATAATCCTGTCGCTTACTATTACTCTGCCGTTCACTATGGTCCCCCAGACGGAGCCGCTCAGCCTCATACCGTCGAACGGAGAGTTTTTGGACTTCGACTGGAATTTTGAAATATCTACCGTGTATTCGTCCTCAAGGTCTGCAATCGTAATGTCCGCGGCGCTTCCGACCTCCAGTGTGCCCTTGTATATACTGAGTATCTTCGCCGGATTGAGGCTCATTTTCTCAACCAGCTTTGAAATGCTTATTATCCCAGGCTTTACAAGGTACGTGAGCGCTAGTGGCAGTGCCGTCTCAAAGCCTACCAGCCCGCTGGCGGCAAGACTGAACTCGACTGTCTTTTCATCCCTGTGATGCGGCGCGTGATCCGTCGCGATTATATCGATCGTATCGTCGGCAATGCCCTCAATGATCGCCTTTACATCCTCCGCCGTCCTAAGCGGAGGATTGACCTTTGCATTAGTATTGTAGCCTTCGCAGGCATTCTCCGTCAGAGAGAAATAATGCGGGCAGGTCTCACATGTGACTTTTACGCCGCGTTTTTTTGCGTTTCGGATCAGTTCCACCGACAACGCGGTACTTACATGCGCTATATGGATCGGTACGCCCGTATATTCGGACAGTATCAGCTCCCTTGCCACCATCGTTTCCTCAGCCGCGGCAGGTATCCCCTTTAAGCCCAGGATGGTCGACATATAGCCTTCATTCATTACGCCTTCCTCAGCCAGGTCCAGATCCTCGCAGTGCGAGATCACCGTAATATCGAACATTGAAGCATACTGCAGCGCTTTTTTCATCAACGACGGGCTTCTGACCGGCTTCCCGTCGTCCGAGACCGCTACGGCACCGGCGAATTTCAGCTCGCCTATCTCCGCAAGCTCTTCGCCCTTCTGGCCCTTCGAAATGGCGCCAATCGGGTACACGTTCACATAGCCCTCCTGCTTCGCCTTGTTGATGATATACTTTATAACGGCTTCGTTGTCAGCCACGGGGTTCGTATTGGGCATGCAGGCAACTGAGGTGAAGCCCCCCATCGCCGCGCTTCTTGTACCGCTTTCGATGTCTTCCTTGTATTCGAAGCCCGGATCCCTCAGGTGGCAGTGCGCGTCGATAAGCCCCGGGAGCACATGCTTTCCTGTTGCGTCTATGATCTCACAGCCTTCTTCATCGAGGCTCTTCGCTATTTCCGCTATTTTGCCGTCTACGGCAAGCAGATCGTATACCCCGTCAGTTCCTGTTTTGGGATCGACTATATGTCCGTTTTTAATTAGAAGCTTCATTGCCATTCCTCCTGGTCAAAAGATACAGCAGCGCCATTCTGATCGCCACGCCATTCGTTACCTGCTCATCTATCACAGAGTTTTCATCGCCCGCCACTGCGCTGGTAAGCTCGACCCCGCGGTTTATCGGGCCGGGGTGCATTATAAGCGCGTCCTTTTTAGCCAGCTGCAGGCGATTTTCGTCAAGCCCGAAGAATCTTGAGTATTCCCTGACTGTCGGAAACAGCGCCTTTTTCTGCCTTTCGAGCTGCAGCCTCAATGCCATTACAACGTCTGCGTCTATCAGCGCTTCGTGTATGGTGTTGAAAACCTTTGCGCCGGTTAGTTCTATATCGGGAGGCATCAGCGTCGCGGGTCCCGCCAGTGAAACCTCTGCTCCCATTTTAGTAAGGCCCCATATGTTGCTCCTGGCAACGCGGCTGTGGTAGATGTCGCCGAGTATGGCAACCTTAAGGCCCTTCAGTGTGCCTTTCTTCTCCCTCATCGTGAACATGTCCAGGAGCGCCTGCGTCGGGTGTTCGTTCATACCGTCTCCCGCGTTGATAACGCTCGCTTTTACATTTTGGGCCAGAAGGTGCGGCGCCCCGGACTGTGGGTGCCTGATGATGATCACGTCGGTCCCCATCCTGTCGATCGTCCTGCCGGTATCGATCAGCGTCTCGCCCTTCGAAACGCTGCTTGCCGACGCTGAAATATTGGCGGCGCAAGCGCTCATGTATTTGGAGGCAAGCTCGAAGGAGAGGCGCGTTCTCGTACTGTTTTCGTAAAATAGCGTGATTATCGATTTTCCCTGCAGGTGCGGGGTTTTTTTACTATTTGACAGAACCACGTATTTCATGGCTTTGGCAGTATCCAGTATATACTCTATTTCCTCAGCGGAAATATCCTTGAGCCCGAGCAGGTCTTTCGATTTTAGATTCATAAAGCTTACCGCCTTCCAGTACTGTTTATTTTACCCAACCTATAAAAAAGAGTAAGGACAATTCCTTACTCAATGCTTCATTCCAGCTTCCAGATCGCTTAAAGTAACAACGTTCACTTTGTCTATATCCAATAGCTTGACGTTCACAACCTCCGTCTTGGAAGTCGGAACATTCTTCCCTACATAATCGGCCCTGATGGGGAGCTCCCTGTGCCCTCTGTCTATCAGTATCGCAAGCTGTATCATCCTGGGTCTTCCGATGTCCATTATGGCGTCAATCGCCGAACGCACGGTGCGGCCCGTGTATATGACGTCATCTACGAGAATGACAACCTTGTCCGTTACAGGAAAATTGATCTCTGTCCCGTTGATGACCGGATGTTCCGAAAGCATACTCAGGTCGTCCCGGTAGAAGGTGATATCCAGTATTCCGACCGGAACTTCGGTTCCCTCAACCTCGTGTATTTTCTTTGCGATCAGCTTGGCAAGCGGCACGCCCCTTCTCTGTATCCCTATAAGGTATACGTCCTCGACGCCCTTGTTCTTTTCTATTATCTCGTGCGCAATCCTTGTAACGGCTCTCATGATGCCGCTCTCATCCATTATTTCAGCCTTGTCGATCATACCCGGGACCTCCCTTCCATTCTTCATCACAGACGATTTGTCCGCTCTTATTTTTTCCCATAAAATCAGAAAAGCTTCCTGCCCTAAGGCAGGAAGCATAATCATCTAAGGTGTCACACCTGTAATATACACTAACGATTGCTACCCTTCCAGCCTCTCGGGACTAATTAAAAGGTTTTCCGATTTAATTGAATTTATGATACCATACCACTAAATGCTTGTCTATAGGATAATGAAAAAAATCACCTTAATATACAATGCGCTTTAAGGTGATTTTTATGAGTAAGGATTATCGGGCTTTCCCTTGATTTTCTTTTATATCTTGAACATTGAAACAGCTTTGATCAATGAATCGGATTTATTTTTCGCCGATTCGGACAGATTAATCACTTCATTTGACAACTGCGCAATATCGGACGCCTCCTGCGCGATGCTCGAAGCTCCCTGCGCTTCCTCATTCGCAGAGCCGGCTATTTCTGTGATCGCTTTGGTCATATTATCGATAGAAGCCAGAAGCTCTTCCGAGGTTGCACTGAAATCCGTCACCATATCGTTTATGGCCGACGTGTTCACACTATATTGTTCGCTGGCTTCGAGCAGATAATCGTAATCCTTTGAAACCTGCTTGTCGATGAATTCAAGTATCTCCCCGGAACTGAACGTCAGGTTCTGTACAGCTTCGAAAATTATTTTGGTAACGCTTTGTATTCTATTGACTGTATTCTTTGAATCCTCCGCAAGCTTTCTGATCTCTTCTGCAACAACTGCAAAGCCCTTACCTGCCTCTCCTGCCCTCGCGGCTTCTATAGCGGCATTCAGTGCAAGAAGATTGGTCTGGTTTGTAATTTCGAGTATGGCTGCCGACAGCTCGTTTATCTGATCGACTGCCTTTGCTTGATCTATTGCCTTCTGCAGGCCATTTTTAGTCCTTCCGTATATCTCAAAGGCGCTTCCTTTAGAAGCGGTTGCTTTACACTTCATATCTTCAGCCATTTTGCTGACATCGCTGACTTTTATCGAGCCTTCCTGCGCTTTTAAAGCAATTGAGCTTACCGCTTCAGCTATTTCCGAAGACGTGGCGTTCATTTCTTCCGTGGACGAGGCTGTTTCCTCGGTACCGGCCGATAGCTCCTCCGTAGTCGCCGTTATACCATCAATACTCTTGTTGAGTTTATCAATGCCGTTGTTGATATTGTCCAGCATTCCGCCAACGTCCTTCGAGCCGTCAATAACATGCTTGACAATTTTTCTGATAGATTGCTGCATGGTTTGAATCGAGTTCGCAAGTACTCCAATTTCGTCATTCGTTTTAAGCATGACTTCGGACACTTCTTTGGAAAAATCGCCTGATGCAACTATCTTCAGATGGTCCGAAGCTGCCTTTATAGGTTTTGCAATCTTTGATGCCAGGAAGAAGGTAATAATTACTCCAAACAATATAAAAACTATTGAAATTATTATAATTTTAGATTCCAGTGATTTTACCTTCTCCATTACCTCGGACTCCGGAGCCGTAATTGCCAGCGACCAGGTTGTCCCTTGTATCGGCGTATATGCCATGTATTTGGTTACGCCGTTATATGAATATTGCCCGACCCCCTTCTTACCTGCAATCATTTCTTTTTCCAGCTTGGCCAGCAACTCCAGACCGGGGTCCTTTTTAACATTTTCGAGAGTGTTATCCATGTTTTTCACAAGTTCCGGATTCTTGTGAGCAATTGTAGTGCATTTATCATTGATCATATATGCGCTTCCGCTTTTTCCGAATTGTATTTCATTAGTATATGAGCTCAGTTCATTTCCGTCACGCGTTCCGACAAGAACTCCAACGATCTTGCCTCCATCCTTGATTGGAACTGCAAAACTCATTACTATACTTTTATCGACTTTGCTCACAATAGGATCCGATATGGCACTTTCCCCGCTTATTGCTTTTTTGAAATGAGCCCTGTCGGAAATATCAAGGGTTTCACCATCGGTGTATTTCACTTTTCCGCCGACATCCGCTATGCCTATTCGCAAATAGCCACTGCGTTCAGCCTCGTTGCTTAGATGAGCCAGCTTTTCATCTAGCGTCAGATCATTTTCCGTTAGTATGTCGATTCCTGCCAGGGCTTCCAAAGCGTTAAGCTGTATATCGAGCTTGCTGCGTATGAAATTTGCTGCTTGATCCGCCATTTGAGGCAATGTATCATCGATATTGGCCTTCAGCATGCTTGATGATTCCAGGTAGGACACAGTGCCAAACCCCAGGCAAATAACGAATAGCAACATCCCGAAAAATAGAGTCAGCTTGATTTTAATGCTTCTGATATGTACCATAACTCTCCACTCCTGCCAATGCTTCTGCTTATATTTCTACTTCTGCTTCTGCAATTTGAGCAAATTATTTTTGACTTAAATTCGACAAAAAAAGTGGATTTCCTTCTAGATTTATGGATATATTTCTATAATGAAAGAATATAAGAGAATTGTATCATTGCATAGTTGTTTCTAGGCAAATTATGGTTAACGAAAGGCCTGAAGTTAATCAAAGGCTTCCTTCCTGAGCGTTTTAACAAGCTCATTGAATTCAGTCGGAGCCTCCGCCTCGAATTCCACATATTTTCCGGTTCCCGGATGAACGAAGCCGAGTACCCTTGCATGCAGAGCCTGGCCTTCAATGCCGTATCTCTGTTTCTTTCTGCCGTATACCGTATCTCCTATGAGAGGATGGCCTATATACGACATATGGACTCTTATCTGGTGGGTCCGTCCTGTCTCGAGCTGCAATTCAAGCAGCGTCGACGATTTGAAACGCTCGAGTACCCTGAAATGCGTAACCGCTCTTCGGCCGTTTTTAAGATTTACGGCCATCTTTTTACGTTCGGTGGGATGCCTGCCTATCGGAGCGTCTATCTTTCCGGTGTCTTCGATAATAACGCCCTCGGCAACGGCAATGTATACCCTTTTTATATCATGTTCCTTCAGCTTGTCGGATAATATCCCGTGTGAGCTGTTGTTCTTTGCAACTACCAGAACACCCGAGGTGTCCTTGTCTATCCTGTGTACTATACCAGGCCTGATCACCCCGTTAATATCAGACAGCGAACCTCTGCAATGCTCGAGAAGCGCGTTGACGAGGGTTCCTTCGTAGTTTCCGGCAGCCGGATGTACGACCATGCCCCTGGGTTTATTGATAACTATTATATCCTCATCCTCGTAGAGTATGTCGAGTGGTATATCCTCTGCTTTGACCTCCAGGACCTTCGGTTCAGGTATCGAAACGCTTGCTTTATCTCCCTGTTTCAGCTTGTAGCCCGGTTTTACCGCCTTGCCGTTGACAAG
Organism: Bacillota bacterium; assembly: GCA_023412915.1. GTDB lineage: Bacteria > Bacillota > Clostridia > Acetivibrionales > DTU013 > JAEYOM01. Next base: position 104,270 of record JAEZRE010000004.1, on the reverse strand, counting down.
TATATTCCCGTCGGTTATGAGCTTCTCCACACGGTTCCTCGAGAAACCGCCGAGTTTTGCCGTAAGCATTACATCCAAACGTTTATCGGAATCCTCTTCCGTAATTTCGAAAATTACATTTTCCATAACGTGTTTCATCCTATTTCTTTACCGGCGTTTCCTTGTAGATAAATATCACATAAACGGCCAGCAGTATCGTACCGCAGGTAACCGCTATATCCGCGGCATTGAATATGGGGAATTCGTAGTTTCCTATATAAAAAAGCAGAAAATCCGTGACCTTCCCTTCTAACAGCCTGTCAATATAATTTCCAAAAGCGCCTCCGAGTATCAACGCCAGGGAAAATCTCAGGAGTCTGTTTTTGAGCCTTATCATAACATACACGATAACTGCCGCTATGATCGGAATGAGTATCAGAAAAAACAGCCTGCCGTTCTGCAGTATCCCCCATGCGGCTCCCGGGTTTTTGTGGAGCGTAAGATAGAAAAATTTATCAACGACAGGGATCATTTCTCCCGGCTTGATATCTTTAACAACGACATACTTCGAAATACGGTCTATCACTATTACCAAAACGGAAATCAGTATCCAGATCATAAATATCCTCCAAATATTTTTTTATCGGCCGGCCAAACCCTGGCCTATACCGGTATGGCGCGGTTTAATATGTTGCTTCGGGCTTATACCACTGCGTAAAACCGTTGAAACGGTTCCAGGTGTCGGGATCGAGCGGGCCTCTCAGCCTTTTTCCGTATACCATCGCATCGCGCAGAAAATACAGCCCGATATACGGCGTATCGTTGCTTATCTGATTCTGCAGGGCTTTGTAGATCGTCTTTTTCTTGCTTTCATCCGTCTCGCGGAACAGTGATGCCACATTGGCGTCCACAGCCGCATTGATGTAGCCGGAAACATTGAACGCATTTCCGCCTGCGCCGGATAATGCCGCGGGCAGATAAGCCGCCGAATACATGTAGGACAGATCGGGTATCTGGGGGATTCTGCAGCCGATGAACGCCATGTCGTATTTATTCCCAACAACGCTGTTCATCAGCTCATTCCAGGCGACCTGCTTCACTTCTGTGGGTATACCTGCGCTCTGAAGCTGCTCGCATACCTTTTGCGCCGCCTTAACCCTTATACTGTTGTTCGTATTGACGAGCAGGCTTACCTTAAGATATCTTCTAATGCCGCCAATGCTCTTATAATATCCGCTGTTGCTCTGTTTCCAGCCTCCGGCTGCGAGTGCCTCCGACGGAGTTGCCGCAGTTATCGCCGATGTGGTCGTGCTATTGATTATCGCAGCCTGGGTTGTATAATCGGTAGTCGGATACGGTACGGCCGAAACGGCTATATTATCTGCCGATCCTGACAGCCAGCTTTCCTGCAGCACAGGAAGCTTGGCGGCTTCGGCCTCTCCCGGAAGCACATCGTTTATCAGTTTATCCCTATCGATCGCAAGATCTATGGCTTTTCTCGCATAAGGGTCCGCAAAAACAGGATTTTTCATATTGAAAGCAAGGAATTCATAATTACGGGACGTATATTTTTTTATTACAAGATCGGTCCTTCCCTTGTATTTTGCCAGATCACTGGTGGGAATTCCCGAAATATCTATCTCTCCAAGCTGGAACGCTCCCATGGCGTCGTCCGGGCTCTTGAAAATATTCGCCTGTATCGTTTCGATATACATTCCCTTATCCGGGGTCAACGTACTGCTATCCGGCACGGTATCCGACACGGTATTGTCACCTGTACCAATCGGAGCTTCCAAGCCTTGCCCGCCCAGGTCTACGGCAGTTGTTCCGAATCCTGTTCCTTCAGCGGTACCGGTGCCTGTGCCGCCCGGATTCCCGATCGTGCCGCTGCCGATCGTGTTGTCGACCTCACCGGCTTTGGCAAGAGAAAGCTGCCACCATTCTTTGTTTGCCTTCATAACGACATTCTTTTCAGGCGTATATGAAACAAAGCTATACGGTCCTGTACCGACGGGACTGAAATTCTTTGACGAGCTAAGCACATCCTTCTTGCTGAACTGGTGTTTCGGCAATATTGGAAAGGACATCATCTCCGGCAGGAAAGAATTCGGTTTTGCCAGGGCTATCCTGATATTTGACGAATCAGCGGCAACGCATGTGACAATATTTTGCAGCAGAGGCTTGTATACGGAATCTATGCTGTTGTTCTGAATAGTCTGAATGGTGAATTCTACATCTTCGGCTGTAAAAGCCTGTCCATCCTGCCACCTGACGCCGTCCCTGATGTGGAAATCCCAAATGAGCCCGTCGGGGGTTACTGTCCAGCTGTCCGACAGCACGGGTACAGCCCTCTGATTTTTATCGAGGCGGGTCAACCCTTCATAAATGAAACCAAGAAAATCCGCGGTATATGTATTTTTTGTGAGTACCGGGTTGAGAGTGTCCGGTTCCGTAGTGAATACATTCAGAGTCCCTCCCGGCACCGGCCCCTTGTCGAGGATATCATAATCCTCGTATTGTCCGGTGCTTTCGCCACCTTTGTATTGCAGCAGCTGCTCAGGACCCATTCCGGACTGGCAGGCCGACAGTAATGTGCATATCAAAAGCAGCATGCTTATATATATGGATCTTTTCATACGTTACCCCTTCAAGCCCTTATCTGCATGAAAGCCGCCAGGCTGCCCGTCCTGCCTTCATCGCCCCTGTAGGAAAAAAACAGATCCTTTCTGCATTTCGTACATATACCGCAGTCATGTATATTCGCAGGTATCAGTCCCTCCTTCAGAAGCTCCTCCTTTATGATTCCCTTAAGATCTATATTCCACTTTTTTTCGCTTGTTTTACTGTAAAAAGCCTCGTCTTTGAAGCTATTATAAAACAAGCTGAAAACATCTTCATCAACCTCGAAACAGCAGCTCCCGATAGAAGGCCCTATTACCGCGACAAGCCTGTCGGCGCGGAAACCCGGAACCCTTCCGAAACTTTTTACCCCGTTCGAAGCGATATTGTTCAGAGTGCCTCTCCAGCCCGAGTGCAGCAATGCGGCCGACCTGACGTAAGGTTCGTATAAAAAGACCGGCACGCAGTCGGCATGCGACGTAACGAGTGTGATCCCCGGCGTTGCAGTCGCAAGCCCGTCTATCCCGATTATATCGCTTTCCCTGGAAAAACCCTTACCCTTATCCTTTTCATCGACAAAAGAAACCTTTGTGTCATGTACCTGGTTTGTAAGGACAAGACTCGCGGTTTCTATCCCCAGTGAATCACACAATATACCGTAATTTGCGAGGATGTTCTCTCTTGTATCCTTCCTCTTAAAGCCCAGGTTCAGCGTCCCACACTCGCCTGAGCTGACTCCTCCGTCCCGTGTGGTCATGCAGTGGATCAGCGAAGCTTCATATTTTTTAAGACATTCGAATTCGATATATTTCAAATCGCCATCCGTAACAAGGATCGCACCGTTGCCAATTTCACGGAATGTTTTCAATAAAGGCCTCCGTTGCTGGATTTCATTCATTAATTATATTACCATAACCGGTCGGTATACTCAATATACAACACGGGTCCAATTACGTTCAGTACGTGAAAAAGGCCGCCGATATTGTTTATCAGCAGCCTTGTCTCAGAAACTATATGTTATCTTCTGGGTTCGACAATCAGTTTTATGGCAGTTCTTTCCTCCCCGTCTATCATGATATCGGTAAAGGCAGGAATACAAATAAGTTCGATGCCGGACGGCGCCACAAAACCACGTGCGATCGCTACTGCCTTCACAGCCTGGTTAAGCGCGCCCGCACCTATCGCCTGCATTTCCGCTGTTCCCCGTTCTCTGATGACTCCTGCAAGTGCACCTGCTATAGAATTTGGGTTGGATTTTGCTGAGACCTTTAAAACATCCATGGTTTTTACCCCCTATTGCAAACAATATTATTTGAATAAATTGTAATTCTACATAATTATTCAAAATCCTTTTTATTTAGTTAAATTTTAGAAATTTTGATAATTTGCTTATCTATTGTTTATTATACGGGGATTTTGTTAATTCGTCTGATGCATGTCGATCTGCCATTCTTCTCGTCAATTTCAATATAAACCGCATTGAACTGCAGCGGGCCTCTGGCTACCTCGAAACGAACGGGCATCCCGTTTACGAATTTATCGACTACGATATCCTTTTCAACTCCGATAATACCTTCGTAAGGTCCCGTCATGCCGACGTCCGATATGAAAGCGGTTCCGCACGGAAGTATGCGTTCATCGGCTGTCTGGACATGAGTATGAGTTCCAAGCACAGCGCTGACCCTTCCGTCCGCATACCATGCCATAGCGCACTTTTCGGAAGTCGCTTCAGCGTGCATGTCCACAATCACGGCTTTAACCTTGCTCTTTATATGTACAAGTTCTCTGTCAAGCGCCTTGAACGGGCAATCGACGGGATCCAGATACACTCGTCCCAACAGATTCACTATACCAAGCCTGCCGTCAATTATTGTCGAACCCTTGCCCGGCAGACCTTCCGCGTAATTGGCCGGTCGCACGATCTTATTGTCGGAATCTATAAAATTGGTTATTTCCCTTTTAGACCACGTATGATTTCCCATGGTCAGACCGTCGATACCGCCGGCGTACAATTCCTGTGCGAGCACGCAGGTGATCCCCGAGCCCCCGGCTGCATTTTCGGCATTCGCTATGCAATAATCGAAAGGCATTTCCTTCCGTATCTCGCCCAAATACTCCTTAATGGCCTTTCTACCTGGACTTCCTACGATATCTCCTATGAACAATACTTTCAAAACCGGTTCCTCCATTACGCAATATGTCTCTTACAAAAAACCCGGGGGCATCCAGCCCTACTCGTTTTTAAAACAAGACTTCACACAGCTTATTGCACCAACACATAAGCTACGTTATTATGCTGCGCATTTAATCACGCTATGCTTCATAATATAACATAAAAAGCGTGTTTTCACACGCTTTTTATGTCCAGCCAACGGCTTTGTTTACTTAGCATATTCAATCGCCCTTGTCTCACGGATTACGTTTACCTTGATCTGTCCGGGATACTCAAGCTCGCTTTCGATCTTCTTGACGATTTCCCTGGCTTTCAATACCATATCGTCGTCGGATACGTCGTCGGGCTTGACTATGATCCTGATTTCCCTGCCCGCTTGTATAGCATAGCATTTTTCTACGCCCGGGAAGGAATTTGCGATCTCCTCAAGTTTTTCGATCCTCTTGATGTAAGATTCAAGGGTTTCCCTTCTGGCACCCGGTCTTGCAGCCGAAATCGAATCTGCAGCCTGGACCAGTACGGCAATCAGTGATGTTGGTTCGACATCACCGTGATGCGACATTATCGCATTGATAATAGTATCGCCTTCCCTGTACTTCTTCGCAATGTCTGCTCCGATAGTAACATGAGAACCTTCAATTTCATGATCGACGGCCTTCCCTATGTCATGCAGAAGACCTGCTCTCTTGGCAAGTACCACATCTGCTCCAAGCTCTGCCGCCATTGCGCCTGCAAGGTTGGATACTTCAATGGAATGATTCAGTACGTTCTGACCGTAACTTGTCCTGAACCTAAGCTTACCAAGAAGCTTGATTATTTCAGGATGCAGTCCGTGTACTCCGGTTTCAAAGGTTGCACGGTCGCCTTCCTGGCGGATTGTATTCTCAACTTCCTTCTTTGCCTTTTCAACCATTTCTTCAATTCTTGCAGGATGAATTCTCCCATCAATGATCAGTTTTTCAAGCGTGATCCTCGCTACTTCCCTTCTGATGGGATCGAATCCCGAAAGTATTACGGCTTCAGGTGTATCATCTATGATCAGGTCGATTCCCGTAAGTGTCTCGAGAGTCCTGATGTTTCTGCCTTCACGTCCGATGATACGCCCCTTCATTTCATCATTGGGCAATGGCACTACAGATACTGTAGTCTCCGAAACATGGTCTGCGGCACATTTCTGAATTGCAGTCGAAACGATATCTCTTGCTTTTCTGTCGGCCTCTTCCTTTGCTCTTGCTTCCAAATCCTTGACCAGGATCGCTAATTCATGTTTTACCTCATCCTCTACATCCCTGATGAGATACTGTTTGGCGTCTTCGATAGACAGTCCGGAAATCCTTTCAAGCTCTTCAAGCTGCTTTTTCTGCAGCTCTGCCAGCTTATCCTGTGTTGCCTGCACATCTTTCATTCTCTTGTTCAGGGCTTCATCCTTCTGTTCCAGAGCTTCTACCTTTTTGTCCAGCGTTTCTTCTTTCTGGACGAGGCGCCTTTCCTGTCTTTGAATTTCGTTTCTTCGTTCTTTGATTTCCCTGTCCAGTTCCATTCTGCTTCTGTGGACCTCTTCCTTTGCTTCCAGAAGAGCTTCCCTCTTTTTACTCTCGGCCGTTTTCAAAGCGTCGTTGACTATACGTTTCGCTTCCTGCTCAGCACTGCCGATTTCAGCTTCTGCATCACTTTTCCTGCGGTTATATCCCATACGGAACGATATAAACGAAGCAATCACTGCTCCAATTACAAGGCCAATCAAAATTCCAAAAACCCATTCCAAATTTACACACACCTCCTCATATTCAGTTTTCAATGGTCAGTCCGGTTGCATGGGTAAGCAGTTGGCGTAAGCCAACGACCGGCCTCAGGCTTAAAACCGGTTATTCATAATGTACGGATGGCATTAGCCATCCGTTTTTAAACGAAATACAAATTAATTGTAAACTTTTTTAATTTTTATGTCAAGAAAAACAACACCTGCGGATTGTGTGCTGATTCAGGCTCTGCCCCTGCTTTTGCGGGCGCCTGTTCTCATTTTCCGCCTTCCATTCCTTACCTTGACAGCATCCGGATTTCCTTTTATACCATTATTATCTGCCCTAACGGGAGGAACAAGACAATCTTTCCCATAACCTATAAGATCTTCCCTTCCTGCCAAATGCAGCGCTTCTCTGACAAGGTGCTGGTTCTCCTTTTTCCGGTACTGCAGTAAAGCTCTCTGCATGGCTTTTTCCTGAGGCGTTGTGGGTACGTATACCTTTTTCATAGTCCTTGGATCCAGAGAAGTATAAAACATACAAGTCGACAGAGAACCGGGCGTAGGATAAAAATCCTGGACCTGTTCGGGAGTGCATCCGGTTTTCTTCATATATTCGGCAAGCTCTACGGCAGCATGAAGATCGCTCCCGGGATGGCTGGACATAAGATAAGGTACCAGGTATTGCTCCTTGCCCAAAGCCTGATTGATTTTGTTATATTTCCTGACAAATGCGTCATAAACCTTTTTGCCGGGTTTGCCCATTTTCTCGAGCACCCTGTCGGAGACATGCTCGGGCGCAACCTTCAGTTGTCCGCTGATGTGGTGTTCGCATAATTCCCGGAAGAATTCGTCGTTTTTGTCGAGTAAAAGATAATCGTATCTTATGCCGGAACGCACAAATACTTTTTTTACCCCCTTCAGTCCGCGAAGCTTCCTCAATAGCTCCAGATATTCGCGATGATCCACCTTAAGATTGCTGCAGGGCTGCGGATAGAGGCACTGTCTGTTTTTACAGGTCCCGTATTTTATTTGCCTTTCACATGCCGTATCCCTGAAGTTTGCCGTGGGTCCGCCGACGTCGTGTATGTAGCCCTTGAAGCCGGGAAGTTTCACTAGTTTTCCGGCCTCGTCAAGAATTGAAGACTGGCTTCTTTTCTGTATTACCCTGCCCTGGTGATAATTGAGCGCGCAGAAGGAGCAACCGCCGTAACACCCGCGATGGCTCGTTATGCTGTACTCGACTTCCTTTATCGCCGGAATTCCGCCGGCTTCGGCATACATAGGGTGGTAAGTTCTTTCATAGGGCAGTGAATACACTCTGTCAAGTTCTTTCTCCGTCATAGGAAGAGCCGGCGGGTTCTGTACCACGAACCTGTCGCCGTGCTGCTGTACAAGCAGCCTTCCGTTTATGGCGTCCTGTTCGGTGTACTGCAGCATAAATGCTTCCGCATAGGTCCTTTTGTCTGACGAGACCGCCTCGAAAGACGGGAGCGTCAGGTAACTGGTCCCGGGCAGTTCCGCTTCCGCAGCCAGATACGCCGTGCCTCTTATATTTCGCAGCTTGCTTATCGGCGCACCTTTTGCCAGAAGCTTCGCAATTTCCAGCAAGGGCCTTTCTCCCATGCCGTATATGAGGAGGTCCGCCTTGCTGTCAACGAGTATCGACCGCCTTACCTTGTTGTCCCAGTAATCATAATGGGCAAATCTCCTCAGGCTCGCTTCTATACCCCCGATGATGACAGGAACTCCCTTGAAGGCTTCCTGAATCCGGTTGGCGTAGACTATATCGGCCCTGTCCGGCCGGAAGCCAGTTTTGCCTCCCGGAGAGTAGCTGTCTTCACTTCTTGTCTTTTTGCTTGCAGTATAATGGTTGACCATGGAATCGATAACACCTGAAGAGATGAGCACTGCCAGTTCAGGACGTCCTAACCTCATGAAGTCATCAATACTGTGCCAGTCCGGTTGGGCAATGATCCCTACGCGATAGCCTTCGCTTTCGAGCAGGCGCGTCAGTATCGCATGACCGAAGCTTGGATGATCCACGTAAGCGTCCCCGCTGATATATAAAAAATCGAGGCTGTCCCAGCCCCTTTCCTCCATGTCTTTCCTTGTTACAGGTAAAAAAGCCATTTTTCTCTCCTAATATTTGTCCGATACCATTCAAATAATTGTAGCACAAAAATATCGGGTTTAAACATTTATCTTAATATTTCAGCCTGCCTGTGACGGAGCCTGATGACCGGATTCAACCTGACTCGAACCGATCAGCTTCTTAAACTCATTTCTCCCTCGCATGCCGTCGAACGCGTGATTCAGCTTGATGTCTTCGCGTACGCTCTCATTGAAGCCGACCGCCTGCCTGAGATTTTCACCCGCGATCTCGTACCTGCCAAGCATTGCGTATATCGCGGCCAGATGATAGTAAAGCTCCCCGTCCGAGGGCTTTATCTCAAGAGCCGATTTATACGCCTCTATTGCGTCGTTGTAATTTCTAAGCTCCGTCAACGCGGCGCCCAGATAATAATATATCTCAAGTTCGTCAGGCTTGAGGTCCAACGCGTTTCTATACGCGGCGGCAGCCTGGGTATATTTGCCTTCCTCGAAGAAGCACATCCCCATGTTGAAGTACAGACTGAATTCCTCCGGTTTGCGCCGAATTGCTTCCGAATAGGTTTCAAGCGCCTCCTCCCGCCTTCCGAGCGAAGACAGCGCGATGCCGAGATTGTTGTAAGCATCGGTAAAGTCGGGATTCAGCCTGACGGCAGTTTTATAAGCGTCGATAGCCGCATCATGATTGCACGATTCCTCCAGCGCCATCGCAAGGTTGTAATAACACTGGTAACTGTCAGGCCTGAGCCTGATGGCTTCCTTATATGCGGAAACTGCTTCCTTCCAGCGTTCAAGCTTCACGCACACGCCGGCTTTGCTGCTCCACGCCTGAAAATGCCCAGGGTTTACATTGAGGATTTCTTCAAAAACCTGCAGCGCAGCCTCAGGCTTTCTTTGCCTTACAAGAACTCTGCCAAGTTCATCCCTCGCCTCTACACTGTCAGGTTCGGACTTTACGGCGTCCCTTAAAGCTTTTTCGGCTTCTTCCAGTCTACCTGCCTCATTCATCAGTTTACCCAGAATAAAAGACGCCCTGTAATCATTTTCAGTCGACGCAATTTTTTTAAGAGTTTCAACGCCTTTTTCAGAATCGCCCGTTCTAATATAAGCAAACGCGAGGTTTTCCATGATGTAATTGCTGTGTGAACCTGCGTCTATTGCCTTTTCATAGCTTTTTACGGCATTTTCATACTTGCCCAGCATGTAATAGGCATTGCCCATGTTATAAAATATATCGCTTCTGCCCGACTCATCCGTCCCAACCAGTTCCTGTGCCTTTCTGTATGCCTCAAGGGCTTCATCGTATCTCCCGAGGCTGTAACAAATGCCTGCCAGATTGTAAAACAGCATGTAGGAAGTATTTGCGGCTTTTGAAAGAGTGTCGTATATATAGTAAGCGCTCTCAGGGTCTTTGTCTGCCTTGAGAGCGTTCGCATGGCTTATGCATTTCCTGAAATTTTTCTGAAGATCTTCCGGCAGCTTTTTAAGGTCTCTCATAACTTCCGAGACCTGTATATCGCCTGCGGGCGGATTTATACCTTCCGACGGAAGCGAAGAAACTGTATCCGCGGCTGCCGGCGCCCTCTCCACAAGGCCCTCGAAGGCTCCCGTCGTCTTTATCCTGCAGGTCATCGACCTGTAATCGTAAATTATGAAAAAAGCCGGAAGAAGTATTCCGAAGGCTATATATACCGCCTCAACGTAAGGCTCGGCTTCAACATTGTTGATAAAGCTCAGTAGAGCCAAAGGGATGGGAAATATCTGTATGCAGACTGGGATAAGCATGAGCAGGCTTCTTCTTCTGATCATCCTGTATGCGGTATATAGAAGCAATACCAGCATTAAAATGATTATAAAGCCATTGACAACGGTCACAGCTATTACCTCCCGTCGATTATCAATCTCCCTTATCGTTCATCTGCATCTCCTGCCATTGCTGCCTGGATATCAATATCTGCCTTGGCTTGCTGCCTTCGAATCCTCCTACGATTCCTCGAGCTTCCATCTGGTCAACGATCCTGGCGGCCCTGGCATATCCGACCTTGAACTTGCGCTGTATCAGTGAAACAGACGCCTGGCCGGCTTCCACGACAAGTTCTATCGCCCTCGGCAGCAGCTCGTCGTTATCGCCGCTGTCGTTGCTGACGGAACTGTCCTCGCTGTTTATTCCTTCTATTATATCTTCATCATAGGCTGCGCTGCCCTGTGATTTTACAAAATCGACGACCTTTTCAACTTCTGCGTCCGTTATGTTGGCGCCTTGAACCCTGACAGGCTTTGCTTTTCCGACCGGGTGCAGCAGCATGTCGCCTCTTCCGAGCAGCTTCTCCGCGCCCGCCATGTCAAGGATCGTACGCGAGTCTATCTGCGAGGACACGGCAAAGGATATCCTCGAGGGTATATTTGCTTTTATAACGCCGGTAATGACGTCTACCGACGGCCTTTGAGTCGCAATCACAAGATGCATTCCCGCCGCCCTGGCCATCTGTGCAAGTCTGCAGATCGCATCTTCCACGTCATTTGGCGCAACCATCATCAAATCGGCCAACTCATCGATAATTATTACGATCTGGGGCATCATAGGCTGTTCGCCCGTCCTTGCCATTAGCTCGTTATAACCCTTGATATCCCTGACAGCCTTGTCGGCAAAGAGCTTATACCTGTTCACCATTTCCTGTACAGCCCAGTTCAGGGCTCCGGCAGCCTTTTTGGGCTCTGTTACGACAGGTATGAGCAGGTGCGGAATACCGTTATAAATGCCAAGTTCCACGACTTTCGGATCGATCATCAGAAGTTTTACTTCCTCGGGAGTAGCCTTGTAAAGAAGGCTTACGATCAGGCTGTTGATGCAGACGCTTTTTCCCGAACCGGTAGCTCCGGCGATCAGCAGATGCGGCATCTTGGCGATATCAATAATGATCGTTTCGCCAGAAACGTCCTTTCCCACGGCAAATGCCAGTTTCGACTGGTGCTGTGCGAATTCCTGCGATTCTATGACATCCCTGGCGCGTACCATATTCACTTCCTTGTTCGGCACCTCGATACCGATCGCCGCTTTTCCCGGTATAGGCGCTTCCAGCCTGATTCCAGGCGCCGCAAGATTCAGCGCTATATCGTCGGACAGGTTGACTATCCTGCTGACCTTGACTCCGGCGCTCGGCTGCAGCTCGTACCTTGTAACCGACGGACCCCTGGTGACGTTTATTACCTTTGCCGACACGCCGAAGCTTCCCAGAGTCTCCTCAAGCTTCTTTGCACCTTCAAGCACCTGGTTGCGGTAATTTTTCGAACCGCCCTGATCCATATCCTCGACCAGAAGGTCATAAGGCGGATATACGTATTTCATCATCGGGCTCTTCGGCTGCACAGACCCTTTTATCACTATCTCGGTAAGACCTGCGCCGGCCGCAGCCGTCCCTCTTTCCGCAGCGCCCTTCAGTCCGGCGTCATTAATCGTACCTGCAAACTCGTCTGCAAACATGGCCGGTTTCTCCGGTCGTATCTTTGGTTTGTTCTTTTTCAGATCATTTATGACAAGGTTGAAAGGTTCCTCAGCCTCGGCTGCCGCCCTGCTTTCGGTTTCAGCCGCCGCTGCCGATTCGAACCCTGCCTTTTCAAGGTCCTCTCCCGGCTTCTTTTTGACTGCTTTCTCCTTAAGCTCACGCGATGTCTTTTCTATTTTAAAATCAATTACCTTGGGCTTTTTATCGAAACGCAGGGACATTCCATTCCCATCCTGCACGATTTCAGGCTGCATATCGTCGTCGTCATACATTTCTTCCTTCCCGGCCCTCAATGAAGGTTTGGACTTATCGCTTCCGCTTCCTGCGAAAATACTCCGGAGCTTTTTCAGGAAGCCCGATATGGATGAATTGGTTAAAAGTATTGCGTCAACCAGTGACAACGCCGTAATAATGATGATAGTTCCCAGAACGCGGAACGTCAGAAGGAAGGGCAGGCTTATCAATCCTCCCAGCACACCTCCGCCCTTCAGAGCCAGACCGTTGCTGTAAAACTGTCCGAGGGCTCTTATAGGGGTCAGACCGGTATAATCCTCGGGCTTGTAATAGCCGGTCTGTATCATGGCCGCGGTAAGCAGGAAAAGGAATAATATATAGACGGGCTTACCCTTGAGATTCAATTTGTCATGTGCAAAAATAAGGATGGCCGCATAGAGTATGATTACCGGAGGAACGAGAAATGCGGGCAGTCCGATCAAACCCAGCGAGGTTTCCCGCATGAAAGTACCGAAAAGTCCAATCGAACCCTTTATGTAAAAGCTTAGCATAACCAGTACGCCCAAGGCCAATACCAGGATTCCCTGTATCTCATTTGCATAACTGTCCTGCTGTTTTTTCCTGACTGCATATTTCTTCTTTTGTACTTTTTTCCCTCTCAAAATTACACCCCCGGTTCAATAATACTATACCATAATTTCTCATTGCCTACTACAGTTTTTTGACAGGCACGCCCATAGGTCAAATTGCACAAAAGACATCCGAGCGTGTTTTATTTTTTGTGAATTATATATAAATTATCGAAATATTAAGAAGGATTTTAGAATATTTTGTCTAATTATTAATTATTATACTATCAGCGTAATGAAAGAGGGTACAGTATGAGATTTCTAGAAGTATTCCTGAATTTGATCAAGACTGCAGTAACAAAAGTTGCAAGGTTTTTAAAACCGGTCATCTCTCTGTTTACTTCGATCAAAAGTATCAGAGTCAAGCTTATCCTTTCATTTTTAGTTCCGATCGTACTATTGGTTGCCCAGGGAATAATATCCTTCGGTAATACGTCGGCTACTACCGGCGGAATTGCCAAACAGTCTTCCATTACTGCTATAAAGACAAGCGGCAAATATCTCGACGTAGTCTTCAGATCCATCGACGACATTGCCGGCAGACTGTTTGCAGACACGGATACCCAGGCTTACCTCACTGATGATTTCACAGAAGATATGGTTATTGAAAAGATGGACCTTGTTAAAAGAGTCAATAATAAATTTCAAACGAGTTCAAGTTTCAACCCCGATATAAAGAGCGTAATGCTTATTTCGGGCAAGGAAGACTCATCATCGATCTTTACCAATATTGTTTTAAACGATATAAAAGATACGCCGTTAATGAGTAAACTGAACGAAAACGATTCAGGCACCTTATGGCTTGGCTACCACAAGGATATAGACAAACTAAATAACACTGACTCCAACGATTATTCACTGTCGTTGATCAAACTTGTAAGAGATATTAGCACAATGAATACTGTCGGATTGATAGTGATCGACGTCAATCCCAAGATGATTTCCGATCTCATGTCAAGCATCAAGCTGGGCAGCGACGACAGCAAGCAGCTACTGCATTTCGTGGGGCCTGACGGAAGAGTCATAACGAATGGTAAAACTGCTGAAAATTCCGATTTGGTAAATCAGACCTTCTACAAGAAAATACTGGAAAGCGAAGAAGTTACAGGCTCGGACGATGTCAGTTATAAAGGAACCACCTATCTTATGACTTATTACAAGGTCGGAGGTTCGGGTTATACGCTTATAGGAATGCTGCCTCGGAGCGAACTGACCGCGGCTGCACAAAGCATAGTTTTCACTACTGTCATTATGATATTGATTGGTGTCATAATAGCCTTCCTGATCGGTTACTTTATGGCGAACAGCATGGGCAGGACCATAAACAGGATTATAAACGCCTCCGGCAAGGCGGCCTCCGGCGATCTCACCATATCTCTGCAGTCGCGCAGAAAGGACGAATTGGGAATACTGACGCGCGGGATCAATTCGATGATACAAAATATGCGCGGTTTGATAGAACAAACTATAAATGTTTCTGAAAAGGTAACAAATTCCGCCGGTACCGTTTCTTCCACCTCAAACCAGGTATCCGCTGTCTCTCAGGAAATCTCGAAGGCAATACAGGATATCTCCCAGGGCGCGTCCGCCCAGGCTGCGGATGCCGAGCACGGCGTCGAGAAGATCAGCGTGCTGGCTGAAAATATCAACTATGTGACTGAAAACGTCAAGTCGATCGACCTTCTGACACGTGACACCATGAATATGACCCAGAACGGAATAGCTTCGGTCGAAGACCTCTATGTCAAGGCCAACAGGACAACTTCCATTTCCAGGGAAATAGTCGGTGATATCAAGGAGCTCGACGTACAATCCAAATCCATCGGAAAGATAGTCAAGGTCATAAGCAGCATCGCCGATCAAACCAACCTGCTTGCCCTCAACGCGGCGATCGAGGCCGCAAGGGCGGGAGACGCGGGAAAGGGTTTTGCGGTGGTTGCCGATGAAGTGCGGAAGCTGGCTGAGCAATCGATGGATTCGGCGCATGAAATCGCAAATATTATAAAAACTACGCAGGATCAGACGGCTAAAACAGTGGAAAAGGCATCCGTGACAGAGTCGATACTAATCTCCCAGAATGAAGCGGTCCTCAATACCACTAGCATTTTCAAAACTATAAAGGCTTCCATGGAGAAGCTCTCCGAACAGGTCGAACAGATCATGTCGAGAGTTACGGAAATGGAAGAAAACAAAACCCTTGCTATCAATTCCATACAGAATATATCGGCTGTATCGCAGGAAACAGCCGCATCCTCCGAAGAAGTCACAGCATCGACCGAAGAGCAGCTTTCAAGTATCGAAGAACTCTCCCGGTTTGCCGAAGAACTCAAATCAGCGTCCGAAGACCTGCAGAAATCCATCTCGAAATTCAAGATTTGATCCTTTGTTGACAACAAACAGGGCTGTCCGCCGGACAGCCCTGTTTTATTATCTTGTTCGCTTTAATTCCCATTCTTCAATTACATGGCCCGGTTGAAAATTTTCATTCAGGAACGATTTAGGACAGGTGCTTAGCAATCTTACTACTTCAAAACGGTCGACTGCATTCTTCAACACCTGAACCTTCTCACCCCTGTAATAAGCTTCAAAAATGTCCGTTCGCTTCCCTTCCCCGCCGCCGTTTTCCTGGAAGCCTTGGAATACTATCTCCGGGGGTATTATAGAATACAGTATCACTGCAGCTCACCACCGGTCGGAAGATTGTTCTGTCCTGCCTGCAGCCTCTTTTGTGCGATCAGGTCATACAGTTTGCACATTGCGTCGGAAAGCCCTCCGACGGCGTCGATGAGCCGGCTCTTCACCGCTTCTTCTCCGAAAAGAACTGTCCCGACGTCATTTGCGATTTCTCCCGTCTTAAGCATGAGCGCCCTGAAGTCTTCCTTTGAAATCGCCGAATTCTTGCTTACAAACTGCACTACCCTTTCCTGCATTTTATCGAAATATTCATAGGTCTGCGGGACGCCTATAACCATGCCGTTTAGCCTTATCGGGTGTATCGTCATGGTAGCCGAGGGCGCTATAAACGAGAAATTCGTGGATACGGCCATTGGAACGCCGATGCTGTGGCCTCCTCCCAATACCAGCGATACGGTGGGCTTGTCCATACTGGCTACCATTTCGGCAATGGCAAGTCCAGCCTCGACATCTCCTCCAACCGTATTCAGTATGAGCAACAGGCCGTCGATCTCCGTATTCTCTTCTATCGCAACCAGCTGTGGTATTACATGCTCGTATTTTGTCGTCTTGTTCTGCGGCGGCAGTATTATATGACCTTCTATCTGACCTATAATCGTGAGGCAGTGGATATTGCCCCTGGGATTCGAAACTATCGCCTTTCCCAGTTCCTTTATCTCCTCGATTTTTTCCTTTTCCTTTTCAGCCTCGGCCAGCTGCGGCTCCATTGTCTCCGAACGCTCGAACGTTACTTTGCTTTCATCTTTAGGCATAAGCACCTCGTAATTTTAATGCACCTTCTTTATTATTATTGATATTCAGCTGTTGTATTATACCGCGATTTCGAAGAAAGCATGGTATAAATAGCCATGCTCATTTCTACAATAGATTCGCCAAACGCGAAATGTTTCATTATTTGTAAAATTTCTGCAAAGCAGAAATATAAGCCGAAAATCCTGCGCATCGGGCTAATTCCACCGGAGGTATATAATAGCCTCACACAATGGGTCTATTGAGGCTATTATACCTGCCCTGTAAATGTCATGAACAAAAGCACCGCATTAGCGGATATTATGACGCCCGTTATCATCCAGCCGACCATATTCGTCAAAGGCTTGTTTGCAAGCGATCCCATAAGATCCTTCCGTCTTGTTATCAAAAGCATCGGAATGATCGCGACCGGAAGTACGAAGCTCAGAGTGACCTGGCTCAGTACCAGGGCCTGCATCGGGTTTATACCAAGTGCGATTATCAACATGCCGGGGAGCATCGTTATCAGCCTCGTTATATTGTCGTTGATTTTCAGTCCGACAAAACCTTGCATTATGGCTTGCCCTGCCATAGTGCCCACTGCCGAGGAAGATAATCCCGAAGCTATCAGCGCAAGCCCGAAAGCTCCGCTTGACGCCGCCCCCAGTAAGGGCGACAGTGAACCGTGAGCCTGTTCTATCGTCTCAACAACCATTCCATTTCTGTAGAAAACAGCCGCAGACACAATCAGCATTGCTGCATTAACGATGAAGGCTATATTCATTGCAATGGTGATATCAAGTCTTTCCATCTTCAGATGCTTCTTTTTTTCTTCTTCGGTCAGATACTTGTTTCTGTGCTGAACAAGCTGTGAATGCAGATATATTACATGTGGCATGACAGTAGCTCCGAGCATGCCTACCGCGATGAGCACCGCTTCGCCGCCCGGCATGGACGGTATCAGGACGTGAAGCCCTGCGGCTGCAAAATCAGGTTTGGCAAGAAAAACCTCTATTGTATAGGAAACGCAAATGACAGCTACCAGAATTGAAATTATGACCTCTATCACCCTTTGTCCGTATCTCCCCATATAGACTATGAAAAAGGTCAAAGCCGCGGTGATCAGTCCGGCGTATGCCATCGGTATATGGAACAGCAGATAGAATCCGAGCGTGCCTCCGAGAAATTCCGCGAGGTCTGTCGCCATGGCGGCCAACTCTGCAACTACCCAGAAGCACCAGTTTGTTTTTCTTGAAAATACTTGGCCGCACATCTGAGGAAGATTCCGTCCGGTTGCGATACCCAGCTTAGCCGACATTGATTGTATAAATATGGCCATCAGATTGCTCCAAAGAATTACCCAGATGAGATTGTAATTAAATTTTGACCCTCCGCTGATATTAGTTGCGAAATTTCCGGGGTCGATATAAGCGACACTTACTATGAAAGCCGGGCCAAGAAACTTCAGCAAGGTTTTGGCCATATTCAATATCCCTCTGCTGCTTTCCATCCTGACTCTTCCGACCATAAACTGTTCCGACGCTGCGCCGACAGTCCGGGTGAGGCTGTCTTCAAGCACTTCCAGCACCTCTTTTTTGCGGTTTTCGTTACGATAAAATTCTTTTGATAAACTAAATCCGTTAGTCCAGCCTAATTTTGTTTACCTAATCTTAAAATATGTGAATATGAAGAAATGTGTTACATAATATGACGGCCTTATGACAGCTTATTTAAGAGCCTTATAGGCGATTAAGGTGAAATGAAAAAACGCCTGACACGGGTTCAGGCGGAGGGCGGCATGAATTTCAGCCTATGTCGTACTGCAGGAACTGTTTATATTTTTTAACAATGTCGGGGTTTTGTTCGAGGAATTTATTATATGCATCGATCTTTTGTAGTGTTTCTGCGGAAATATTATGTTCGACCAGCTCCGTTTCCGTAAGGACACAATCCTCAACGCCGAGATTCCTCAGAAACAGCTCTATTATATTATGCCGCTGCAAAAGGAAACTGCCTATCTCCTTTCCGTTTTCGGTCAGAAAAATGATACCGTATTTCTTGTAATCCAGCATTCCAAGCGCGCCCAATTTCTGAACCATCTTCGTTGCCGACGGCGCCGCTACGTTCAGCAGCTCGGAAAGTGTGTTTATCCTCATATAACCCTCTTTAAGGCTATTCCTGTAAATCATCTCAAGATAATCTTCCATCGCAGAGGTCAGAAGTTTCTTGTTCTGTTCAAGCAGTTGATAGCCGCGTACCGTATGAAATTCCGAGACTTCCTCCACAGGATTACCTCCTTGCCCGCAATGATACTTAATACATATTTTCTGTAAATTATATTCAGCAATCCGATGCTTTATTTATATGCACTAATTTGTATTATTACATCTATCATACATTTCACTTAAACAGATATTTATGTTCTTGAACTATAATAAATTTTATTGCTTTTTTATAGAGGATTTTACATAGCTATGTCAAATATAGAAAATATACAATATCGAGAAAGCAGGTGCTTATCCACTCATGGTAAAACTAAAATCCAGTAGCATCATCAAGATTTTAAATCCGCTAAAAAAATTTTTTGGTTTCTTATTGGATTCCAAAAGCATTCGCATCAAGCTCACCGCAGCATTTCTCATTCCGGTAGTACTTATCCTTGTCCAGGGAGTGGCATCCTTCATCAATACTTCGGATAGCGCTACTTCCAATGCAACACAATCCTCGCTCAGTTCAATAGGAAGCGGCGGTCAGTACCTTGAAGTTGTTACACAGACGATCGAAAATAACGCCAAACAGATTTTTGCCGATGCGGACGTCCAGGAATATCTCAACGGCTCAAATGAAATGTTGGCAAGCTACAAGCTTCAAAATAAAATAACGACGTCCTTTTCCAATTTGTTGACCTTCACCCCGGAGATAAGCAGTATTACACTGTTTCCAAGCGATGATAAGCTGTCGGGAATTTCCACCATGTATTCCACTTCCGGAACAAAACCCGACCAATTTTCCTTCTATAAAACACTTGAGAATACAAAAAACTTTTCAATGTGGTTTGGCAGTCATAAGGAAATTGACAATCTCAGCAAAAACATGTCCGGCGATTATTCTCTTTCATATATTCAATTGATCAGAAGTACCAGTAAACTTGGTGTAATCGGTATGTTGGTTATTGATTTGGACGCCGAGACCGTTAAAGATTTTCAGTCAAAAATAAAGCTTTCGGACAAGCATCTTGTATACCTGACAAGCCCCGACGGCAGGGTCATATTGAATGGAAGCGACGATGCCTCCGGTAATTCCATCGTCAAACAGGATTTTTACAAGAAAATTCTGACTTCTAAAAGCAATACAGGTTCCGATAAAATAAACTACAATGGCGTAAAATACCTGATGACCTATTCAAAAATATCGAAAACCGGCTGCATCCTTTTAGGCTTGATACCTGAAAGCGAACTAACGGCTGGTGCTGCAGCTATGGTGCGCTTTACGGTCATATTGGTCATAATAGCGGTTCTGATTGCATTTGGTACGGGCTTGCTTATCGCCGGAAATATCAGCAAAGCGATAACCGGTATAATCGATGCATCAGGGCAGGCTGCTTCGGGCGACCTGACCGTAACTCTCAAAACAAAACGGAGGGACGAATTCGGCAAACTGACAAGAAGTATAAATTCCATGATCGAGAATATGCGGGCTTTGCTTAGGCAAACTGCTGAGGTATCACAGAAGGTTACCGATTCTTCAAGCATTGTGTCTACGACCTCGCAGCAGGTTGCAGCCGTGTCGCATGAAATTGCCAAGTCCGTCCAGGAGATCTCCCAGGGAGCTTCTTCCCAGGCTTCGGACGCCGAGCACGGGGTGGGAAAGATAAGCAGCCTCGCAGACTATATAAATCGTGTGACTGAAAACGCCAAATCTATCGACCGCCTGACTATCGACACAGTTGAAATAACCAGAAACGGGCTTGTTTCAATCGAAGACCTTGGTGTAAAAGCCGACAGGACGACTAAAATTTCACACGAGATCATGTTGGACATGAAAGCGCTTGATACGAATTCAAAATCCATTGGTGAGATTGTGAATGTTATAAGCGGAATTGCAGACCAGACAAACCTGCTGGCTCTTAACGCGGCAATAGAAGCAGCAAGGGCGGGCGAATACGGCAAGGGCTTTGCCGTTGTGGCGGACGAAGTACGGAAGCTTGCCGAACAGTCGATGGAGTCAGCCCGGAAAATTTCCAAAATCATAAAGGATACTCAGCTACAAACCAGGAAAACTGTTGATAAGGCCGCAGAAACAGAATCCACGTTGCATTCGCAGAATGAAGCGGTTTCAAATACGACAGAAATTTTCAAACGTATAATGGAATCCATGGATAACCTTTCGACTCAGGTCGAACAGATCATGTCCAGAATTACTGAAATGGAAGAAAACAAAGCTGAAGCAATCAATGCGATACAGAACATCTCGGCGGTCTCGGAAGAAACCGCGGCAGCCTCGGAGGAAGTTACGGCTTCCACAGAGGAACAGCTGTCGAGCATTGAAGAGCTCGCAAGATATGCCGACGAACTCAAGGCTTCTTCCGACGAACTGCAGCGCAATATTTCAAAATTCATTGTGTAACGCAGCCAATAACCTGTATAATACTGAACGCCAGCCTAAAGAGGCTGGCGTTTTTATATTCATTTCGACTTTAGCTTTAATTCAATTCAAGCTTTCGTACTCCAAAAGCATTGTGCGACCAAAGTGTGTCCCTTACAGTTTCAAGTTGATGATCTTTACATTCAATTATCAATACAACTTCTGATGCCTTCTTGCCAGTACGTTTCTCAGCACACCTGCCGTTCAGGATTAATTTAACGGCAATTCCTATTCCAAACCCTGCAGCCAGGCCGATTAAACTCCATATCACAGGCCCCCATTCCAATATGAAACCGTAAATAGCCCCAATAAGCATTAATACCGAGCCCAGAACAAAAGGCAGATCAAGAAGACTCAGCCCGTCTGATTGATGTATGGTATCGAAAATTCTTGGTTTCTCCCCTCTTTTATCCAAAGGGACAGCAAGTATTTTATCTTTGGGAATTCCCTTCATCTCAATGGCTGTAATTGCTTTTTCCAAGGAAATACTGTGCTTAAATGTTGCAATAATGTACATATTCCCACTCCCCTGCGTGTTAATCGAAGGCATCTGGAAGGAACTTTTCTGATAGTTTCTTTTAAGGAATTTCGACTGTTCCCAATCAAACAGCTTATTGCTTTCTATAGTATTAATCAGACTATCGTAAATTGTAAACATGTATATCGAAGGAATATTGAGCGTCCATTGTACGTTCAAAACAGACTTTGCCTGCTCAAAATCTCCTAATAACGTATAGTGAATTGCAGGCAGAAGCCTTGAATAATATACTATGGCAATCCACCATATCAGGATAAAAAACGCAATAACAATTCGATGGATAGAAAGCTGACCGGCCCCCGGCATTATACTGGACCAAACGACCGATGACCATGGTGACTTCTTGTCAAGGTAATTTATGCCTATCGCATCCATTTTAAAGGGCTTAATGCCGGCGTCTTCTCTTGCTGCTAAAATGTACTGGTTATTTAGATCTACAGTTGTACGGTAACTGTCCCAAATTGCAAAAAGAAAGGTTGGAATGTACATTAACATCCAACGGATATCCAGTGATTTTTTAGCCAACTCGAATTGACCTGTAAAGGAATAGAAAATAGAGATGTTAATGTGAGCTTGTAAATTTACATATACTTCCCATATAAAAAGGAGATACCCGCGTAAGTATTTCGAAAGCAGCATATGTCCGAAGCCAGGGAACATTGCGGACCAAAAAGCAATAACGGACGGACTTCTCAAATGGAGCTGTGTTGTTCCGAGAGAACTGACATACGCTATATAACGTCTTGCTGAAGAATAATTTTTATATCCCATGGATATCCCTCTGTCTAATCATGACAAAAGCAGTATATCCATATTTCTGCAATTTAGTCCGTATGGAAGTCACAATGAAATATACCGGAAGCAGCAAAAACGTAAGACTTCCGCTCGTGCTTTATATAAGCGCGGGTGAACATTTGTAGTTTCATTAATCTAACTCAAGGTATATTTGGCTTTAAAAAGCAAACTCTAAACACTGTAAATAAACTACTTTATAGGAGGTAACAAATATGCAGTTACAAACAAATATGCCGGCAATGTCGCTCATGCCGAATGGGAATCCCTATCAATCCTGTATTGACGCGTGCTTGAAATGTGCTCAGATTTGCGAAGAATGCTTTAATATGTGCCTGCAGGAAGCTGATGTCAAGGCCAGAACCAACTGCATGAAAACACTTCAGGACTGTGCCGAAATATGTTCAACGGCTGCTCATTATGTTTCAAGACAAAGCGGAAGCTTGACCGAAGTTTGTAATCTCTGTGCGGATATCTGCACAAAGTGTGCTTCAGAATGTGACATGTTTAAAGATCAGCACTGTAAAACCTGTGCAGATACCTGCAGACAATGTGCCGATGAATGCAGGAAAATGGTTGGCATGGGTAATGTTCAATAACCATGAATTTACGCAGAAGATGCGAGTACAGGACAATACTCTTATCTTCTGCGTTATTTACTTTTAGCATGCTTCACAAGCTCATCAGTATATTTTGAAGTAACGCTGCATGCCGTTGTTCGTCGTAGATTGCACGGAAAGTATGCATCCGGATAAAAGGAGCTGTCGCCCTGCTTGCAATAGTCTGGTAAAAAGCTGCAGCTTCGTATTCAAGACGTATCGCTTCCCTGACGCCTTCTGCAAATTGCAAAGGCAATCCACCCGGAGGGATTAGCGGTTGCTGCGCTCCCAACATGCGTAACATCATGGTAAACCAGTGGTAATGCATCATTTCATCTCTTTGTATGCTTGCAATGATTTGTCGCTGCTGTTCGTTCTGAGCCAGAGCGATTAATCTCCGGTAATAGTTGAAGGCTTGAACCTCAAGAATTACAGCCGTTTGTAATCAGGAATCAAGAGCAGATCACCGGCTGAAACGCCCATCATACCCATGCCCATGCCCATGCCCATGCCCATGCCCATGCCCATCATACCCATTTGTCGTTCGCCATAGCCGTCTTCATAATAAGGGTTATAATCCATTCAACCTTCTCCCCTGCAAGAATAGCTATCCTATTACAAGTTATTCACATTATGTTAAGTACGTGAATCGAATTAGAATAATGCATTATCTGAAACGGGCGGGAGTTTGTCAATACTGGCTATAAACAGCAAAAATCGCCCGCATTTACGGGCGATTTTTGAAATATAGGTATGAGTAAGTCTGTAAGCCGGGTTCTGTGTTTGATAATCATCTATCTAGGCCAAGCATTTCTGAATGGCTCAAGCCACCTGCCCGGGACTGACGGGCCGCCAAATGTCCCTCTGCGGTGTTGCTCCAGGTGGGGTTTACATAGACCGGCAAGTCGCCATGCCGCTGGTGAGCTCTTACCTCACCTTTCCACCCTTACTGCCATGGCGGGACAAGTCCTGCCTTGACAGCGGTATATCTCTGTTGCACTTTCCTTGAAGTCGCCTTCACCGGGAGTTACCCGGCACCTTTGCCCTATGGAGCCCGGACTTTCCTCAGATACGGCCTTTCGGCACTGTACCTGCGATTATCTGGCTTACTCAATACTGGACTTATATATTAATCCATTCCGTACATATAGTCAAGTGGTTATTAATGGGTCCCTCTCGTCACTGAAGCAGGATACCTCAATATCGCTGAAGCCTTTTTGTATAGCTTCGGCCAAATACGGCAACACAACCTTCTCCGTATTGAAATGCCCCGCGTCGACGATGCACATGCCCATTTCGCGCGCGTCCAATGCCGTATGGTATTTCAGGTCGCCCGTAACTAAAACGTCCGCTCCTGAAGCTGCTACGGCCTTCAGATCATCATCGAAGCTCCCGCTGAAAACCGCCGCCTTCTTTATACCGGTATCCGCTCTGCCTGACACGCGGACAAATGGGACATCGAGGCAGGTTTTGACCCGCGCGATGAATTCAGGAAGACTGCATTCATTTTCGAGAATTCCAGCCTTACCCGGACCTTTTCCAAGCACTTCGGTCTGTTTCAAACCGAGCGCATCCGCCAGGCAGGTATTGACGCCCTGCTCTGCATAATCCAGGTTGGTATGCGCGGAATAAACGCTTATGTTGTTCCGGATCAGCAAATAAAGAAGGCCTGCCGTCTTCTCGTCTTCATTGAGCTTTTTGATCCCTTTGAAAATAACAGGATGGTGGGTAACGATCATGTCCGCACCTGTTTTGACCGCCTCGTCTATTGCGGCACGTGTAACGTCAAGGCAGACAAGTACCTTTTTAACGGTATTCGAAGGGCTGCCGACAAGCAGGCCTATATTGTCCCATTCCTCCGCCAATTCGGGAGGAGCTGCCTTTTCAAGAAAAGAAACTATATCTCTGCAATATGTCATATCGCTTCCCCTTTCGTATCCATAGCTTTCAGCTCCGGAATCGGGCTCATTCAATGCCGGAGCAATATATCCGGCTCCTTGCGCCAGTCTGTCCGAACCCGTTTATTACCTTAAAACTGAAGGCTGCTTTTTTCAAGGTAATCCGCAAGTCTATCCCTAATTGTGACACAGGTCGCAGTATCCATAATACTGTCTTCATTGGCATAACGCTTTTTTTCGGGATCGGACCTGCTTCTGCCTTCAATTATCATTTCGAGCTCCTTCAGCTTTTTATGAAGGTACTTCCCGAGCAATTCACCGTTTCCTTCGAATATCCTCTCTCCTATATAAATATCGAATTCGTCTTTTGATACAGGTACACCGGTCCAATTCGACTTTATCAGGCAGTACAGCTTTCCGGCGTCGCTTATGAGCTTTTCCTCCAATATATCGTAGCCGTTTTCATAAAGCCACTTTCTCAGCGCATCAACGGCATTGTTGGGCTGCAGCAAAAGCAAGGCTGCCCGGTTCGACTTTTCGGGCGCCGCGGACAGAATGTCCCTTATCAGCAAGCCTCCCATCCCCGCTATCACTATCACGTCGCATTCCTCCGGGCGAACAGGCTCGAGGCCGTTTCCAAGCCGCAGCTCTATTCTGCTTTCGAGGCTGTGCTTCCTGATATTCGCTTCCGCCATCTCAAGCGGGCCTTTTCTCAGATCTGCGGCAAGCGCCCTCTCACATAGCTTGTTTTCAACTGCAAAAATCGGTATGTATGCGTGATCGGTCCCTATATCGCTAAGTATGCCGCACTTGGGTATTAGTTCGGCTATTGCTTCGAGCCTTCCGCTCAATTTCATGTTATGACTCCAGTCGATTCATAAAATATGCAAAATTTGTACATGCTTTATTATACACTAAACGGCTGATTTTGAATAAGTGGTATTGCATTTTGTGCCGGCATCGCGTATCGTGCAAAAATCACCAGCGATGCCCATATTTACGAAAGGAGCAGATATTAATGGGGCGCATCAATTCGGGAAAACCGTCCAGCGATACGGAGACGGCTGCGGAGTCATTGATTTTCAGCAGCATGACAAGCGGTACGCTAATTAAAAAGCAGGAAGCGGGGCTAAAAAAAAGTATAATCGCGAGCATTCAGTCCAGCCCTCCTCCCGACGAAAACGGCGAAAAGAAATTTAAGTAATAAAAAAGCACCATCGCATGATGGTGCTTTTTTTTGGTGGGCCTTCAGGGACTCGACCGTCTGCTTCACTCCGCTCGCATACTGCCACCTCGCCTTTAGGCTCGGCTCACTCGCCTAAAAATGCTTCGCATTTTTTTAACGGCTCGTGCCCTCTCGGGCTGGTCGTTCCACTTCGTGGAACTGCTCGCCCATGCGACCGGGGTTCGAGTCCCTCTTTCTGAAAAATAAAAAAGCACCATCGCATGATGGTGCTTTTTTTGGTGGGCCTTCAGGGACTCGAACCCCGGACCAACCGGTTATGAGCCGGTTGCTCTAACCAACTGAGCTAAAGGCCCTAGTGGCTCCTCAAGTAGGACTTGAACCTACGACCCTGCGGTTAACAGCCGCATGCTCTACCGACTGAGCTATTGAGGAACGAAACAAAATCTATTATACTTGCCTATCTGCCTCAGGTCAAGAGGTTTTTCATAAAAAATTATGAAACTTTATGGTAAACCTGATAGAATCGAAAGCTTTTCAACTCTTAGCTTCCATTTTCTGTTCAATCAGCAGTTCCCTGAACTTTGAAGCATGCTTTCCCTCATCCTCGGCAAACTCCTTGAACACCTTGCGGACGTCGTCGTCCTCTATTCTTTTGGAGTACATTTCAAAATCCCGCACAAGCTCCATTGAGTTTTCCCAGGCCCTCAGCAGCCTGTCATAAGTAGTGTATTCGATCTCGGGCAGATTCTCCGAACCGATCCTTTTATCCATTGTATTTACCTCCTTTAGGTGTTTTAGAGGAAATACGCGCTATTGGCGCTAAACATCCTCCCTGTAATAAAACCTTATGAAAAAACTAAAGAGGCTCATAGCCTCTTTGTTATTTTTTCGCCTTATAATTATTTTATTACAGGAAATTTAAGCATCTTCAGCCGTACGGGCGTCAATCCAGGTAGTCCTTGAGCTTCTTGCTCCTGCTCGGGTGTCTGAGCTTTCTAAGCGCCTTAGCCTCTATCTGCCTGATTCTTTCCCTTGTAACGTTGAACTCCTTGCCGACTTCCTCGAGAGTCCTTGCCCTCCCGTCGTCCAATCCGAAACGGAGCCTCAGTACTTTCTCCTCTCGGGGTGTAAGAGTATCCAGGACCCCGAGCAGCTGTTCCTTCAGCAGCGTGAATGCCGCAGCTTCAGCCGGAGCAGGTACGTCGTCGTCCGGTATGAAATCTCCGAGATGACTGTCCTCTTCCTCGCCTATAGGAGTTTCAAGTGAAACAGGTTCCTGGGATATCTTCATTATCTCCCGGACCTTTTCCACGGACATGTTCATTTCCTTTGCGACCTCTTCAGGATGGGGATCCCTGCCGAGTTCCTGCAACAATTGTCTCGACACCCTGATCAGTTTATTTATTGTCTCGACCATGTGGACAGGGATACGGATCGTCCTTGCCTGGTCCGCAATCGCCCTCGTTATGGCCTGCCTGATCCACCAGGTAGCATAGGTGCTGAATTTGAAGCCTTTTCTATAATCAAATTTCTCTACTGCCTTTATAAGACCCAGATTGCCTTCCTGAATAAGATCGAGGAACAGCATTCCCCTGCCCACATAACGTTTGGCTATACTTACGACAAGTCTGAGGTTCGCTTCCGCAAGCCTTCTTTTTGCCTCATTATCGCCTTTCTCCATCCGCAGTGCAAGCTCAATTTCTTCGTCAGCTGACAGTAGGGGCACTTTTCCTATTTCCTTCAGATACATCCTGACAGGGTCATCGATGCTGATACCCTCCGGAAGCGTCAGATCCAGTTCTTCCTCGGTATTCTGAAGTTCCTGGATTTCAGCGTCTATGTCGCCCACAACGTCGATACCCATATTTTCAACGGTTTCATATATCTTTTCTATCTGGTCGGGCTCAAGCTCCACTTCTTCAAAAGCGTCCATGATTTCCTTATAGGTAAGCATTCCTTTGGACTTGCCCTTTTCGACCAGTTCCTTCAATATGGATTTCCTGTTCGCATTTCCCACATCATTATTTATTATTTTCATTATTCGCCCCTCCTTTCTCTGTTTAAATTGGCGTGCTTTTCAAATTTTTTATCTTTTGAGTCAGATTTTTCAGTTCCAGCTTTAATTTGTCAACATCTCCTTCTGGCAGTTTTCCTTTGTCCTTTAGGAACTCCAGTATCTGTCTTTGTCTCTTTTCAGAACTTGTGACATCTATATCCCTAATTTTACCCAAAATTGCCCTGCGATTATCATCACAGTGGCATTCCTCTTCCAATATCCTGGCAAATTCGCCCAAATCCTCAGGCGATACGAGATTCATAAGTTCTGCTGGCGTTAAATCCTTTTTTTCTCCTATTTTCCCGTATATTATATCCGCAATTCTCCTGTTGTCGGCCCCTATGAACCGATCAACCTTAAATTTCTCCTTTACAATATTATATATACTGTTGTCAACACATAATAACGACAGTATAAAACGTTCGTAGTGCAATAACTTCTCTTCCGCTTCGTCGCCCTTGTCCGCGCTCTTTCTTACCGCCTCTACCGGATTCGTAATCCTGAGGTTTTGCTTCGAAGCAGGCCTGGTCTTTTTAAGTACTTCTGAAAGCATTGCCTCTTCCGATATTTCATATTCACGGGATAATTTTTTTATGTACATTTCCCGTTCCACAATGTTGTCGACTTTTGCAAGGATCGAGGCGGCCTTGTTCAAAAACGCTATTTTTCCTTCGGTAGTCGACATATCCTGCTCGCCCCTGATAGCCCTGATCTTGTATTCCACCAACGAAAGCGAATTGTCAATCAGCCTTCTGAAACCGTCGGGCCCGTTTTTCCTGATGTACTCGTCAGGATCCTTGCCGTCGGGCACTGTCAATACCCTTACGTTGCAGCCGATGTCGTTCAGTATGTTGAGACCTCTCTGCGTAGCGGCCTGGCCTGCCGTATCAGCATCGTACGATATCACTGTCTCTTCCGCGTATTTCTTCAGTATGCGCCCCTGACTTTCAGTCAGCGCAGTACCAAGTGAAGCCACGGCGTTCGTTATACCGCTCTGGAATAGTGAAATGACATCCATGTAGCCTTCCACTACCACTAGTCTCTTATCTCCGGAGTTCTTGGCAAAGTTGAGCGCGTAAAGGTGCCTGCCCTTGCTGTACGTGGGTGTTTCCGGAGAATTCATGTATTTGGGAAGAGAGTTGTCCAATACTCTGCCTCCGAATCCGATCACGTTTCCTCTTATATCGAAGATCGGATACATCAGTCTGCCTTTGAACCGGTCATAAAGATGGCCTTTGCTGCTTTGCATGATCAGTCCGCTCAGCAGCATATGTTCCTCCGATATTCCCTGCGATTTAAGGTGCCTGTACAGACCGTCCCACTCATCGGTAGAATACCCAAGGCCGAACTTTTTGGCCGTTCCGCCCGAAATAGCCCGTTTTACAAGGTATTGCGACGCCGGTTCTCCCTTTTCGGAATTCAGTACGCCATTATAATATCTTGCAGCAATAAGATTAATATTCAGGATCTGCTGTTTAAGCTTTGCCCTTTCGGCTTCCCCTGCGTCTTCGCTCTCGGGGAGCGCGATCTTCGCCCTGTCGGCAAGCAATCTCACAGATTCGATATAATCTATTCTTTCTGCCAGCGATACGAATTGGAATACATTTCCGCCCTTGCCGCAACCAAAACAGTAAAAAATCTGTTTTGTCGACTCAACACTGAAGGAAGGCGTCTTTTCCCTATGGAACGGACAGAGGCCGAAATAATTCTTACCTCTTTTTTCGAGTTTCACATATTCAGAGACAACGTCAACAATATCGTTATTGATACGTATTTCTTCTATAAGCTCATCTGAATACCTGATAAACATCCATCCTTCTATAGTCCCGCAGCGGCATTATTCATACCATACTGATATTATTGGTATATTAGCAAAATTTATTAATCCTTTGCCGGCGATAATTCCGCACCGTCAAGGCCGATCCCGCAAAATACTTTAATTGAATTCGACACAATTATCTATATTCCTTCTTTTTGTAGAACTTTTTATAAAATAAACCCCATCCCAAGCCATACTCAAGATGAGGTTCATATATATCTATATTCTACAGGTGTATGTTTTTTTCCTTCTTTTGAGGATCAGGTTCCCAATATATCGTCGAGCACATACGGAAGAGTTGACGGTGTGACGGTATGTAACGCAAGCATTCTGACAAGATTGAGGGTGTCTTCCCTATTGTTGTAGATATTGTAGTAGTTTTTTATTTCATTTAATACACCATGATTCTTTTCTCTGATCTCCACACCGAAAATACTGCCGCTATCTATACCTCCGGCTTCGTTTTCCAGTAGGTAGTACTCAAGTTCGAGAGTATTTCCCGTCTTCCTGCCAAGTTCCTCCATCTCGATCTCTACATGCTTTTCAAGAAACCTGCTTATCATTTTTTGGCTACCCCCTCATAAGAAATAAAATAATAACTGCATTGCATATTATAACTTATTTGGCAGGCATGTCCTACAATAAAGTTTCGTGTATATTCTTTGTTAATCGCCAGTGTTCGACAATAATAAAAAAAAACGACAGTCTATTCTTGGATAAACCGTCGTTTTTAATTAGCTTTTATCATATATTTTTTGTTTGCTTTAAATAAGTTCGAGTATCTTCACTTTCTTTTCATTGGACAGATCCAGATAAGTATTTGCGGCTCTTATGATCGGCTTTGAAACGTTGAATGGGTTTATGTATACTATCTCTCCTATGTCCCCGTTGCTCAACTTTACAAAGTCCCCCATATAATATGAAGCGATATTTTTCAGGAAAACACTGACGACACGGTGATCCAGCGTACCGAAATTATCCTTCTCCATCGTCTCTATAACGTCGAACGGGCAGAGCATGGACCTGTACGCCCTGTTGGAAGTCATCGCGTCATACATGTCGGCAACAGCCACTATTTTGGCAAAATCGTGGATCTGTTCGCTCTTCAGCCCGAGAGGGTATCCCGAGCCGTCCTCTCTCTCGTGATGCATTAAAATCGCCTTTAGGATATCTTCGTTGACCTCCGGGATTTTCTCCGCTATCTGAAAACCGTAGGCTGGATGTTTTTTTATCTCCTCGAATTCTTCGTCTGTCAAAGCGCCGGGTTTATTCAATATCGCCTGCGATATCCTTCCTTTGCCGATATCATGTAAAAAGCCGGCCGTAACAAGCGATTTGACCTTCTTGTAATCATATTTGAGCCACTTTCCGATCAGCATGGAAAGCAACGAAACGTTTATGCTGTGAGTATAAAGGTACTCATCCGCCGTACGCAATTCATTGATGCAATTGACGATATCCCTGTTCTCATTTATTCTCGAAAGCAAAGAGGTGGTGACCAGTGAAACCTTCCGGGAGTCTACTTCCTTTCCGGTTGAAATATCGTGGAGCATACTTTTTACACTCGACAGATTTTCGCTGTACTGTGCGCGAAAAAGTTCCGTACCGCCCGCAACGATCATCTCTTCATTTTCTGCATATATTTTTATCTTGACCAGGCCGAGATCCTTAATCCTGCCGAGTATATATTCGTCGAGCACCGTTCCTTCGGTGACGACAACCGCGCCATATTCATTGTAAAGATCTTCTGCTATCGCCATACCAGGCTGGCAATCCTGCACACTCACAAATACCTTCTTCATAGCGCTCTCTCCTGGAATGATTTTGTCATTTCTTGTCTATCATTTTAACACAGTTTTAATCTTTAGTGTATAATCTACTATTATATCGACATATTTTGAAATATCGATACTGGAATTTTTAGTATAACGCTGGTAAACATTAAGGCTTGCCGCTGTTTTGGTGTTATGTTAACATGTAATGGTTATATAAAAACGAGGTCATTGGGGAAAGGGGCGTGAGGTCATGCAGAAAATAATCACTTCCTTCGGTAGACTTGGGAAGCTTCCGAAAGCGTTGATCAAATACGGTTGCCTGACTTTTTTTGTGATTTTCCTTATTGGAACGGTTTTAGTCCTGCTGAATAATACAATACTTCCGTATAACTCATATTTTGATATGGTATCCAAGGAAATCGTCAAAACAAGTTTTGTTCTGGCCGCTGAATTTATTATTGGCGGACTCGTAATGGATTATGTAATGGGCAGATGATACGAAACCGGCTGTTAAACAAAGTAAAACCTTCAGCCGGTTTTAAATGCTTTCCGGGAAAAGCAAAAAATCATCCTTGTCACAGTAGAGTAAAACATGTGCGGGAAAGCTGCCGGGTTCATTGTCCAGGAACTGGAAGCTGATTTTATATTCATCGCAATAGCCTGTTACCATCTCAAGCTCTTCTTCACTCTCAACAACAACTACCGGATAATAAAATGTTTCCATATAAGCCCTCCTGTTTGTCCGTTAATATTAGAATAGCATAGCAGCAACACAAATGTAAACTGTTTGCTTTCCGGTTAAAAATCCGATCTGATGCGTTCCGCTGAAATTATCCTGGTCGCAAGGATCTTTACGGTGTTTTCATCATAGCCTTGCCCAAACTTTTCCACAGATCCGATAATTTCGAGGATCTCGCTCTCCTGAGAAACTATTATGTAATCGATATCCTCAGGCTCAAAGCTCAGGCCTGCGGCATCTGAAGCTTTTTCATCAGTCTGGCGCATCCGGATAGTATCATAGGTGTTTCTCGAAAGGCTCAGCAGATCAGAGTTTTCGTCTTCAGTTACATATGGGACCCATCTCCACTCCCTTTCGTCGTAAAACCTTTTGGATACCTGCCGCCCATCCTTTTCAACAAAACCTTCGTAAAGCTTTATCTGCCTTATCACGCTTCTAAGGCATTTCCTGAAAACAGTCGTTTCAGCTTTGCAAGGCAGGCTATCTTCGCAAGCCGGACCATCGGCGTACCTAAGCAGTCTTCCGATATAACCGGCGGCGTCGGAACCGGGATGCATGTACATTACGGGACTTATTCCGTTTTTTATTCCCCATTCCTTTTTCATGCCCAGTCCATAACTGCCGTAGAAGTCCATATGTCCAGGAAGCTGAGAGATCGGCAGATCGCAGAAGCATACCATCGGAAAAGCCATTGTAAATCCGTCAGTCAAAGCGTCGAACAGGTTGGAATAATCCTCAAGGCAAAATCTCGCGACGAAGCCGTTTTCCAGTATGCCTGCAATATCCTCCATACTCCGTGTAAAATGAAAAAGAGCGTTTGAACTAATAACCATATGTTTTTATGAAACCCCCGCGGCAAAAATAATTTCGCTCTTATTATTTTACTTTTTCAATAAATAATTACTATAGTCGCCGATAAACCTATCCGAGTCGCATATAAATACTTCTTTCCTTGAATCCGAACGACTTCCAGAATTCAT
Source organism: Bacillota bacterium (assembly GCA_023412915.1). Classification (GTDB taxonomy): domain Bacteria; phylum Bacillota; class Clostridia; order Acetivibrionales; family DTU013; genus JAEYOM01. Next base: position 70,831 of record JAEZRE010000004.1, on the reverse strand, counting down.
ACCCGCGGGAATTCCAGAACATTACCTCTATATCGAGCGTGTCGGTTCCAAGCACGGAAAGCAGCTGCTTCAGGCACGCGGTTCCATACCCCTGCCGTCTGCAGTCCCTGCATATGAAATAGTGTCTCAGGTACAGCGGTTCCCTTTTGAAGTCGACCAGCGCATAACCCCTGACTTTGTTATTTTCCTTGAAGAGAAAAGCTTTATAACCATTTTCAAGGAAACCGGACATCCTTTCCTTCAGCTTTTCTATACTGAGCCTGACGTCATATTTCTCATCCTCAATCAGCTGGCGGTTCAAATCAGCCAGCAGCTCCAAATCGGCGCCGGTGCACGTTTCGATCTCCAGCGGCATGTATTTGCCGTTCATCTCAACGCAGGCTTCATTAGTCATGCCTTCCAAAGATTTTTCCATATAACCTCCCGACATCCTTTCCCATGAAACCGATAAAATCCTTTACAAGCTGCATATCGTCTGTCGTACCGCCGTTTTCCACCTTCGGGTTTTTGAAAGAGTATGACAGGGTATAAACGGCAAAAATCGTTACCCCTGCCGTTATATAAAGATCTTTAGTATCGAATATGAACCAGGAAAATAGTCCGATAAAATCGAGACTCCCTCCCCAGAATATTTTATCTATTACGGAGCATATAGCGCCGGCCAGAATGAAAGTAAACGAATACTCCACCGGCATGGGGATGCTGCGGATACTTTTGGCGTAGCGGCGTCCCCACACCAGAAGGATAAGTATCAGCATATTCGTGATGACGTGCGGCAGAAACCCCACGTTAGTCCCGAATAGCGAATTGATCCATGACAGCTTCGTATTGTGCAGCGGTTGGAAATACAACAATCCGCCGACTATATCGAAGCGCAGCTGTAAAAAGTTATACCGGATTATCAGTTTGATCGTCTGGTCCGCAATTATCAGTATCGCAGCCAACAGCCAAATTTCGGAGGTCTTTTTACCCGACAAGCTTGAATCCTTTTCCATGATTAAATTTCTCCCGTGTAGCTGTAGGTTTTGTTCGGCAATAGCAGCTTTCCGCCGCTGCTGTACTTGTAGAACAGCGATTTCAAGCCTTTTATGAATTCCTCATAGCCGGGATCGCTCTCAAGAGGAGCATATGAAGCCGAAAGACTTCCGCCGATATACTCCTCCAGCGTCAGATATCTGTCATAATCGAATACTCTGTAATCACAGCAGCCGTCTTTGAAAAAATCTACGTACTGATCCAGTTCTGTTCCGCCCCCGCCCGAAAAACCTGCGAACGTGGGACACAATCTTCTTAAAAGTAGATCGTTTTCTTTGATGAATTCATTTTCCGCCGACCTGCTGTTCCATACCAACGTCACTTTACCGTTCTGTATTAAAATCCGGCGGAACTCAATTTTGGCCTTTTCCCTGTCGAACCAGTGGAAAGCCTGCGCAACTGTTATAAAATCGACAGAATGTTCAGGCAGCCCCGTTTTCTCCGCACTGGTGTCCAATGCGGTGAAATTGCCGCACATCCGGCAGTGCTCAAGGCATACTTCAAGCATATCCCTGTTCGGCTCGACCGCGATTACCTTTCCGGCCTTATCTGCCAGCAGTCTCGTAAGAATGCCTGTCCCGGCGCCTATGTCCGCGATGGTGCGCCTCGCCATACCAACTTCATACATGAGGTAATCGATAAATCCCTCCGGGTATGACGGTCGGTACTTTGCATAGTTCGCCGCCTTGTTGGTAAACTTGTCCCTGTTATCCATAAACCGCTCCGTTCTATTTATCGCTTATGAAAATTGCAGTTTTCTCCCATTTACTCCGGATCTTCGTCCTGCTGAATCCGGCTTCCTTGAGCACCTTCAGCTGCGTTTCGACGGCAAGGGGTATATCGATATGATAAAAACCTCCGTCTATGCCGGCTTCCTGCCGGAGCTTCCTGTTCAGAGAGATGAGTTCCCTCTCCTCTTCCTGTGTTTTTGCCGTATAATCGCCTTCTATAAAGCATCCGCCCTTTTTGAGCGAATCGTGTATCCTCCTGTAAAGAGCAAGCTTCTCTTCAGCTTCAAAATGATGCAAGGAATAAGTAGTAAGAACACAATCATAGACTTCACACCCGAAATCCGTCTCCATATAGGAACCGTGGATTAATTCTATTTGACCTCGTTTGTCCGGAAATTTCTCCTTTAGCAGCTTAAGCATTCCTTCAGACAGGTCAATTGCTGTTACTTCGGCTTTTCCATTGACACGGAACAGCCCTTCAAGCTCAAGACCTGTTCCGCAACCCAGGTCCAGAAGTTTATCAAGCTTATGGCAGTCCTTCAGGCCGCCTTCTATTTCATCATAGAATTCAGACAAACCCATTTCTTTCAACATATGGTTGTCATAAGAATCCGCCCTGGCGTTAAAAAAGCTGTCCATCCTTTCAAGTTCCATTTTTAGTTTCGCCCTCCTTTACTCCTGTGGCTTCTCCCCCTATACTCCTGCGTTCTCCCGCAGTTTAAACCCCTTCGAGTACGGGCAGACCGCCCGGCATTTGAAACACTTGATCCTCCACTCTCCTCCGTCCTCTTCTCCGAACGCATAATTCCAGCATTTCATCTGATCTATAAATTTGCTGCCATCCAAAGCCTGCACAGGGCAGTTGGAAATGCACACGCCGCAGGATTCTTTGCAGGGATTGTATTCCATTACGGGATCGGGCTCCAGTTCCGCATTTGTAAGGACAGCGCCAAGCCATACCATATTACCGTATTTCGGCGTTATTAGCAGCGTGTTTTTGCCGATTACGCCGAGTCCGGCCAAGTAGGCAGCATTTTTAAGAGATATCAGGCCAACCGTCTTTTTTATTTCATTATCGTAATTGCAGGGTTCGATAGCGCCTGTCGGAACCGCAAGCAGATCATGCTCCTCTATAAAATAGGACAACTCCGTCGTCTTAGTGTCTATCTCGCGGCTGAGTCCGTTCCGCAGTATGGTATAAGGTATCGTTGATGAAGCCTTCAGTGTACTTCCAAGAAATTTCATAGCGACAACGATAACCGATTTGCATTCCGCAAATACTGCCAGCGGATCTGTTTTGATCCCCAGACCCGTGAATCTTTCAACAGGGGCGATGCCGCAAAGGTGGAAGCCCAGTTCTGAAGCCTTTGCTTTTATAACGGCTGAAGTCAGTTTCATTTCAAACCTCCATATTGCGCATTTATTTTATTATCGCAACAGCTCTTACCGGCGAGCTGTCGGCGTTTATCTTTAGAGGGAAGGCCATGACTTTGAATTCCCCAACCTTCAGCAGTCTATCAAGGTTTGTGAGGTTCTCGATGATGCAGATACCGTTTTCGAATAATACCCTGTGTACCGCGAATGGATACCTGTCAGGCGATGGAATATCGAGCCCCACGGCTTTGACCTTTCTTTCTATGAAAAAACTGCATAGCTCCTCGGCAATGACCGGATGATCCGAGTAATACCTCTCTTCGCCGTAAAATCTGTCATAACCGGTGTACAGCAGAACAATGCTGTTTTCCGTTACACAGTCCGCATAATCATCTTTCATTCCAATCCTCCGCAGCCCTCTTACATCGAGCAGGCAGCCTTCCGCCAAAAAGACTTCCAACGGCAGCCCCGATATGTAACCGGCCTCTCCTGACATGTGCATAGGCGAATCCATATGCGTGCCGGCATGCATGCAGGTCTCTAGCCTGAAATTGTTATAAAGGTCGGTTTCGAAGCTATTGACCCTGTAAAGCTTTGTCTCCAAATCACCCGGATATACGGGCATATCATTCATGATCGTCTGCGACAGATCGATCAGTTTTTCCATAATTAAGCTCCTTGCATGACTAATCTAACAGGTATGCTTTATACTTCCTTAACGCATTCTATACACCAGCTTTGCCGGTTGCCAGTCTGCTGCGCAGCTCCTGTGGTATCTCAAGCTTCGTTTCTCCGCTGAAATCGTAATAAACTATGATATCGCAGGCCTGTGCGACCAGTTCGCCCTTATCGCTAAAGATATCATGCACCAGCCCGAAGCTGGTGTTTTTAACGGCGTCGACTTTTGTACATACAGTTACTTGCCCAGGGTAGTATAACGGCTTTTTGAACTGGCAGCTGATCGATGCAAGAATCGGTCCCTTTTTCTGCTCGGCCTGCATTTTCATCAGGCCTAGAATGTCAAGATAATTTGCCCTGGCAGACTGGGCGTACTTCATGATTGCCAGGTTGTTTATGTGCCCGAATGCGTCTATTTCGCTCCAATCGATGCGAATCTCGAGCCTGCTTGCGTATTGATCCATTTTTAATCGAACGCCCCCTGAAATATCAGCAAAATTATTCCGCGGCTGCCTCGTCGCCGTTACCGTTAATTGGACGGCTCATACTTTATATGGGTCATCGTCTATCAGGAACGCTATGATCTCATCCTTGTGCACGTCCGAACGTATCCATTCCCTGATTTCCTTCAGCCTCAAATAGTTCTCTTTTCCGAATCGGGTCTTGTATTTTTCCTCCAGCCTTGTCCTGGTCATTTCCTCACGTATGCAATCCTGCCATTCGGTAGTGAAAAATTCGTTTACCCGCAAGTGCAAGCCCGACGCCATGATCGATTCCCATTCTCCCCTATAAAGCCATATACCTCCGCAGCTATTGCAATGATCGAGCATAAACGGCAGTTTAGCCGATACCCTGTGCTTTATCATGATCCTTCCGCAATCAGGGCAAAGGCAGGCCTTTTTCGACTCCCTGCCTTCTTCTTTAATTTTAAAATTTCCGGTATCGATATTAGTGTGATCGTTATTTTTCCACTCTTCATAATCGGGGTAGCGTACCCAGCTACCGCTGCATACAGGACATACGGCTGTCCTCAAACCGCCTTCAAGCTCCTTGTCCTCCAGTACCGCACTTTTACATATAGGGCAAAGCATCAGGTCACCTTCTTCCATTGTTCCTGCGACGTTTACATCGCCGCTGGAAATTCTCAGCTGTTATCGAACAAGTTATCAGTACGCTCCATTACTGCCTTCCGTTTATTCAGCGTAACCTCGAACATCTCCCGGAATATTGGCGGCAACCCCGAACCCAGTACTTTTGCGCCTTCTTCGGTTATTCCGCCTTTTGTGGCAACACGCCCCACGATATCCTCGAAGCTCAGCCCGGCCTCATAAAATAGCTTGGCGGCGCCGTACAAAGTCGAAACGAGCATTTCGTCTATTTCACTGTCGGTCAGGCCGCAATCGTGAAGCTTGGCCGAATCCGACAGCTCTTTGAAAATCTTCGCCATAAGCCCCGGCATGCAGCTCGTCAGCTCACTGGCAAACCCAATATCAGCCTCTTTTACGATTTTAACGCTGCTTATTTTGTTCAGTATCGTTTCGATGAATTCCTTATCAGCTTCTGCAATTCCGTTTCCGAAACAAACCAGGGATATACCGGACAATACCTCGGAGGTAATACTTGGTATGAGCTTTACCGCTTTTCTCTGAGAAAGCTTTTCAATATGCCTTATCTTAACGGCGCCGGACGTCGAAATGATAATCGAACCCGGTTCGAGGCAGTTTTTGATTTCCAGGATAACCTCCTTCATTTCCGAAGCTTTTACGCATACGAATATGTATCTTGCCTGTCTTGCGGCTTCGGCGTTATCCCCGGCTATGACGATATCTCCCCATTGGTTTTTAAGTGCATCCAGTTTACTTTTTGTCCGTGTCGACACTATAATTTCATCCGAAGTCAGTGCACCCGACCTGATGAAAGCATTGACCAGCATGCTTCCCATACTGCCGAAACCTATCAAACCGACCCTTATCACCCGACCCACCTGCTTTCCTGCCTGACTTTGCTATATCCGTTGTTTTTGCGTTTGTATTTTACGTTAATGTCTTCCGTTTATATTTGCGAGTATATTCACGTTTGTATTTGCGAGTATATTCACGTCTACATTCACGTTTATGTTTACGCTGGATACCGCTAAATCCTGTAAGCTTTTTCAGCCGCCTCTACCGTCTGCCGCATAAGGCTTGTTATGGTCATCGGTCCGACCCCTCCGGGAACCGGCGTATAAGCGGAGGATTTCGCAGCGGCGTTTTCCAGGTCAATATCCCCGACATTGCCCGGGTTGTAACCCGCATCCACAAGTACCGCACCTTCCTTTACCCAGTCAGCCTTGATGAATCTGGGCTTGCCTACAGCGCCTACAACTATATCGGCCCTTCTGACTATCTCCGGAAGGTTTTCGGTTTTAGAATGACAAACCGTTACCGTCGCGTTTTCATTAAGCAGCAGCATCGCTACCGGCTTGCCCAAAATAGGACTTCTGCCCACAACTACTGCTTCCTTTCCCGCAATATCTATGTTGTAATATTTGAGAATGGTCATAATTGACAGCGGCGTCGCACTTTTATAGGCGTCGAGCTTCATTGTCATCCTGCCGAAGGAATCCGTATTGACTCCATCCACATCCTTTTTGACCGATATCGTATTGAAGCATTTCTGTTCATCGATTTGCTCCGGCACGGGATGCTGTAGCAGAATTCCATGCACCCTTTCATCCCTGTTTAGTTCTTCTATTTTCGCAACCAGTTCGTCAGTCGTAGTGTTTTCGGGCATTTCCACCTTTAGTGATTCGAGCCCCACGCGTTTGCAGGCATTTCCCTTCATACGCACATATGTGACTGAAGCCGGGTTGTTTCCTACCAGGATCGTAGCCAGAACAGGAGTTATTCCTGTCTTTTCCTTTATTTTGGCCACTCTTGCACCGAGTTCGGCTTCTATTTCCTTTGCCAGCTTTGCGCCGTCTAAAATTATAGGATTGCTCATTAACATTTCTCCTTTTGTAAAGAAAGTATATTCCACTTTATTAAAAACATATTAGCACAATATTCCATATTTCTCTACATCCAATTTTATTTAACTGAAACGCAGGGACGATTCTTTTGTTTCGTTTTACTCGCAAAACGAAACAAAAGAACCATCCCCGCGTTTCAGCGTTTAAATTAAAAGAACCGGCATATCGAATGTATCGAATATACCGGCTCCATGTTCTACTATTGTCTTATTGTTTGATCTCTTTTCAAGCTTTTGCAGCCTTGCGTGCAGCAGCTTTCTTTTTGAGGTTCCTCTCCTGCCATACCATATACAGAGGGCTAGCGATGAATATCGTCGAATAGCAGCCGCTTATGATACCGACAACCAGCGGGAATGAGAAATCCTTGAGTGACGAGATGTTGAAGTATGCAGCAAAGACGTAAAGTATTACAACGCTTAACAGTGTGCAAATCGAGGTGTTGATCGATCTTGCCAGTGTCTGCATGACGCTCTTGTTGACAAGCTCGTGTATAGGCATCTTGCGCAGTATCCTCGTATTCTCTCTTATTCTGTCGTATATGACAACCGTATCGTTGATCGAATAACCTATAATAGTCAGAACCGCGGCGACGAACGAGTCGTTGATCGGTATGCGGAACAGGACATAAACGGCATACATAACGAAGCAGTCGTGAACGAGTGCCAGTACTGCGAAAACACCCGCGGAAAGTCCATGCATTATCCTGAACCTGTACCATACATAAAGTATTATGATAATCGCGGACAGTATGATCGCATACGTTGCATTCGTCTTGATCTCGTCTCCTATGAACGGAGCGACGCTGTTTACCGTGATCTGGGCTTCATTGGGTATATTGAATTCCTTCCTCAAAGCAGTGAGCACATCGGCTCTTTCGGTATCGTTCAGTGTCTGACTACTGCCTATGTTCAGAACCATAAGCGTTATTTCCTTAGACGGATCGTCAGGATTGTACGTAGTCGATTTCTGCACGCTCGCACGTTTTCCGATCGTGCTCTCCACGATAGCACCCGCGCGTTCCGTATCAAAATTGTCGTTAGGCATCTGTATCTGCATTATCGTTCCGCCCTGGAACTGTATGTCCAACTTCACACCGTTGACAAATGTGGCAACGATACCCGTAAGGAAAATGAGGATGGACAGTACAAAAAAGATATTCTTTTTAGCCATTAAATCTACCATGTCTGCGCCTCCCCCTTATATTCCATACAGCCAAGGTCTCTTGGCTGCGTCGAAATCCGCTATGCCGTTCATCATGGTCTTCGTAAGCGTGATTGCTGTGAAGAAGCTGATGAGTACGCCGGCAAACAGTGTATATGCAAATGAAACCATGATACCTGTACCGAAATATCCCATTATTACAGCTACAATCAAAGTCGTTACGTTACCGTCGATGATGGCTGACAATGCCCTTTGGAAACCAAGGTCGATAGATGCCTTTACTGTCTTTCCGGCACGCATTTCTTCCTTTATTCGTTCAAATATGATGACGTTCGCATCGACGCCCATGCCGACACCCAACACAACGCCGGCCAGACCGGATATTGTCATCGTGATGTTGAGCCAGGAGATCGCAAGCAGCGTCATTATTGCAAGTGAGAAAAGCGCGATCGACGCTATAAGACCGGGCAGTCTGTAATAGAAGATCATGAAAAAGGCGATCAGCAGGAATGCCACGATAAATGCCTTTATCGTAATATCAAGCGCACCTCTTCCGAGCAGAGGGCTGATCGAGTTGATCTGCTTTGCTTCGAGCTTGAACGGCAGCGCGCCTGATCTGATCGTATCGGCCAGATCCTTCGCTTCCGCTGTAGCGACGTTATCAGACGAGGTGCCGAGTGTTATTCTTGCATCGCCTGAAGTGATATGTGATTGAACCTGAGCTTCAGATATAAACTGTTCGTCCATGAAAATAGCAATTTGCTTTCCTACAAGCCTTCCGGTAGCATCAGCGAACTTCTGCTGTCCCGCGGCATTGAATTTCAAATCTACCTGCATACCGCCGTTGTCAGGGTTCTTTTGCGGTGTAGCGTCGACAACGTCAGTACCACCCAAAATTACTTTACTTGCATCATACGTCGGTTTTCCGTTGGAATCCCTTTTGCTTTCATCGACTTCCTGGAAGGTCAATAAAGCCGTTTTACCCAATTTTGCCATAGTGGCCTCAGGATCGAAATTTGTTTCACCTTTGGCATACGGTATTCTGATATAGATCCTGCCGTTTGCAAGGTCAGTGGTGAGATCCCTGTCAAGTATACCTTCCTTGTCAAGTCGTTTACCGATTATGACTTTGGCGGTATCAAGCTCCTTCTGCGTAGGTTTACGGTTGTCGCTCGTTACAGCATAAAGCGTTGCGTCAATTCCTCCGTTGATGTCGATACCTGGAACAATATCCATGGCACCTTTCACCTTAAGCCCAAAAAGATTGCCCGCGAAACAAATGTATGTCAACACGGCAATCAAGGCAATAACGAGGAAAAATTTTATCCCGTTGTTCCCTTTCATCTGTAAAAATCCCCCTTTTTTTCGTAACCGCATGAAGTTATTATATATCTATAGTACAAGCCAGTCAATATAAAATACCTCCTAGGGAAATGGATGTTTTAAGCAACTTAAATAAGTCTTGAGTCATTGACGAACAGCTGGAACTGCAGTCCTAAAAATGCCGCCGCCCTTCTGTTCATTGTCATTCTTACGAGAAAAATCTCGAAATAGTCCATTACCGGGCATATCGCGGTATCGATCTTCAATACCAAATCCGCCGTTTTCTTTTCCTTGTCGACAGATATGACGGATCTTTCAACGGCATAGTTTACGCGGTCATGGATATCGAACGTGGCAAAATCGGTATTTCGAACCCTGCTTCTGTGGACGTCCGATTTATCGGCCAGTATCAAGGCTGCCGAAATATTGCTTACAGCCGTCCCCGTATGTTCGTCATGGTTACCTATTGCCGCCATAATATCTGCGGCCTCATTGTAGTCCATGCCCATCTTGGTCAGGAGCTGGTATGCCATGATAGCACCGGTATGCGCATGATCGTTCCTGTTCACCGCGTTCCCTATGTCATGCAGAAATCCGGCAATCCTTGCAAGCTCCACCTCGCGTTCCGGGTAACCCAGATGCTCCATAATATTTCCCGCCGTCCCCGAAACTATACCGACGTGTCTGAACGAATGCTCGGTAAAGCCGAGCACGCGCATCTGAGTCTCGGCAATTGTCAGGAAGGTCTTGACCTCTTCATTTTTCTTGATATCGTGGACTGTTAATATAAGCTCCACCCTCTTTCATTTTTATATATTATCCTTCTTCTGTATTAAGCCTTCATTATGCTTTCTTTACTTTTAGCCGGCAAGTGCCAGTTGTTATCCAATTGTTATTCAGCCATCATCTGCCGGCATAAACCGATAACCGCCGATACTGACGTTATCAGCCGTTGTCCTCCTGCGCTTCCGCAGCCTTTACCCACAGCGCACATTCCACGCGCTTTCTCTCGAGCTCGCAGCCTATATCGTAGGGCTTGTCCAGACGGTTGTTGAACTGCCAGGCATTCGCCGCGCAGCCTCCGCTGCAGAAGAACCTCGCCCAGCACTTTTTGCAGTCGGACTTTGTATAGATGTTCTCCTTGACGAACATATCCCTTACCGAGCTGTTGATCTCGGTCTTCAAATTAACATTGCCCATTTTAAAATCTTCCATACCGACGAACTGGTGGCAGGGATACAGATCCCCCTCCGGAGTGACTGCCATATATTCATGGCCGGAGCCGCAGCCCTTCATCCTCTTGATCGCACAGGGACCGTGATCAAGATCGAGCATAAAGTGGAAAAAGTTAAACCAGTCGTCGCCTTTGCGCCTTTCAACATACTCGCGCGCAAGAGCTTCATATTCGCTGAAAAGCCCGGGCAGATCTTCGTGTCTTATATCGTAGCCCGTATCCTTTGCCGCAACGACAGGTTCTATCGATATCTGCCTGAAGCCCTCGTCCGCAAGGTGCAGCACGTCCTTGGAGAAATCCAGGTTTTCGCGTGTGAACGTACCCCTGACGTAATAATTGTCCTGTCCTCTCGATTCGGCCATTTCCTTTATCTTTGGCATTATATCATGATAAGTGCCCCTGCCGTCGACGCGGAAGCGCATCCTGTCATTTACCTCGGGTCTGCCGTCTATGCTCAGCACGACATTGCCCATATACTCGTTTATGAACTTCCGGTGATCCTCGTTGAGCAGCACAGCATTGGTCGTAATAGTGAAACGGAAATTCTTTCCCGTTTCCTTCTGCCTGTCCAGAGCATACAGAACTATTTCCTTTACGGCGTCAAAATTCATGAGCGGCTCACCGCCGAAGAAGTCGACCTCGAGATTGCGCCTCGAGCCCGAGTTTTCGATCAGGAAATCAATCGCATTTTTCCCGGTCTCAGCAGGCATAAGGGTCCTTTTGGTGCCGAAGTCACCCGTTGACGCGAAGCAATACCTGCACCTTAAGTTGCAGTCGTGAGCGATATGCAGGCATAAAGCCTTTACAACGGGCTTTTTATTCCTCTCCTCCAAAAAATCCCCGATATAGTCTTCGAGATCGTCCCTTGAAAAAAGCTGACCGCTCTTTGTCAATTCATTTATTTCAGCCAGCGCCTCAGTTATTTCTTCCTTATTATATTTATACGACAGTTCATCGACTATGGCTGCCTCCGCTTTTTCAGTCAATTCTCCCGACTCGTCAGCCATTACCCCAAGCAGTTCGTATGACAGCTCGTCCAATATATGAACAGCTCCGCTGTTTACATCCAAAACTATATTTTCACCGTGCATTTTGAACCTATGGATCATTTTTATCCCCCGTCCCTATACATAAACAGCGAGGAGCACAAGCCCCCCGCTGTTATGGTTTCAAGCTTTTTGTGATCGATTTATCTCTTTTCGCATTTCTGGTTTGCTACCGTGCAGCTCGTCTTACATGCCGACTGGCATGAGGTCTGGCATTCGCCGCAGCCGGAATTCTTGAGATCCTTTTTCAGCTGAGCGTTATTGATGGTCTTTATATGCTTCATATGTATCCCTCCCAAGTGCTTCGTTAACCAACTTTTACAAGTCGTTTGCGTTGATATTATAGCATATTGAGATAATAATGAAAAGGCATTTTTTACTTAAGGTATATATACTCGACCAGTACTGATTACGATATTTTTAGAATATACTTGTTGTCTACTAAAAATGCCATATTCCGGTCAATGCCTACTTTGACAAACGCCTTATCAATTCTTTATTACTCATTCCAAAGGTATTTTCTAAAACACCTGGGAGAATTGTATATATAGAGCATCCTAGCTTACTCTCAAAAAACTTTTTTGCGTCAAAAACTCCTCTCCACATTACCAGAATGAATTCGTTCATAACATTTAGCCTTAGAACTCCTTCAACTATTCTTTTTTCGATCAGGCAATATCCGTGTGGAAGCGATAACGCATCACATAACTGAATTAACATATCGTATTCATCAAATTCAATGCCATCTAAAAAGTACTTTACGAACTCCATTTCTTCTTCTGTACAATCCCATTCACCTTTTGATGAATGGGCATGAGTCATACAGATCCTTGCCGCATCATCATAGCCTTTCTTCATAAGAAAATTATATCCATCGAGAGCATGCCTGACATAATATACTCCTGCCCGTCTCCCGATATCATGCAATAGTCCAAAGATATAAGCTGCATCAGGATCTATGTCCTTATCCAGGATTGCTATCATCTTAGCAGCCTTTGCTACGTTTATTGAATGCTCTACCCATGGTCCAGGATTTAATTTCTGTGCCTCTTCTAAAAACTCGTTTGCAACGCCTAATGTCGGTATTTTCATAATTACCTCATTAAGTTCTTTTTAGCCCCGTCGGAGCACCGCTAAGCGCAAAAGCCCTGTTATGTGCGGTACGACACTTTACGCAGACCTTTTCTTTTTATAAGCAATAATATTGGTAGTACCTTTTCCTTTGTATTTTTTCATTTCATATTTCTTGGGAAGGCTTGCAATCAATCCTGTCAATTTTGAAAACCCGAAAGATCTCGAATCAAAGTCCGGCATTGATCTTTTAATAAAATCACCGGCATAGCTAACATTTACCCAGCCTCCTTCGTCCGCATACTTATCATAAGCAAGATCAAGAAGAGAACTAATGGCTTCAATATTTCCATTACGCACAGATTCTGTTGCGGGAGTATCAGTTGTATTTGTTCCTTTTGGAGCAGTTTCTATTTTTGTGATTTCATGTTCCTCAGAGGTTGTAATTTTAGAGGTTCCCGGTTCAGCAGGCTGCGTGGCACCAAGATATTCAGTAAACATAAAATCATCGCAGGCATTTCTAAATGATTTTGGAGTTTTTTGTTCACCAACACCAAAAACGTATATTTCAGACGTTCGTAATCTTGATGCAAGCATTGTAAAATCACTATCGCTTGAGACTAAAACAAACGCATCGTACTTAGCTGTGTAAAGCAAGTCCATTGCATCAATAATCATAGCTGCATCGGTGGCATTCTTCCCGGTTGTGTATGCAAATTGCTGGATTGGTTGAATTGCTAATTCATTTAATTCACTTTTCCAATTCTTCAATACCTGGCTGGACCAATCTCCATACGCCCTTTTTACGATAATGTGACCATGTGTCGAGATTTCGGCCAGAATTGGTTTCAACTTTGTAAGCTGCGCATTATCCGCATCGATTAATACTGCGATTTTCTTAAGCTCATCAATGTTTTTCACACTTTTCCCTCCTCATTTTGTATTAGAGTATATTGGAGTATTACACATAACGTCTCAGCAGTTACGATGCCGATGCTCAGGACCCCGGAGTCCTTCTCTCCGGCGGTGCTAGCCCACCTAGCGAATCGGTGTGGCGTGTTGCCGGGACTATCATTTCGGGATCCAAATCAGTGACTCAGACTTTACACACCTTTACGCTGACTACTTTGTTATCTGAAGGGCAGCGGGCTACAACGTCAGAGTTGCCATGGAACGACAACCCTTAAAAATATATACTATGAAATCCCCTTAAATAGCCACTTTAAAAATAGTAATTATCTACCTTATTTTACCAGTTAGTTCACTTTCAAAGATCTTTGCATTTGGATTGTACTTATCCATTAATATCTTGACAATAGTTCTATTTCCTTCATTTATTTTTGGACTTAATGTTATTTCCATATGTTCAAATTTTTCTCTATCTAATTTTAAAAAATAATAATTGAACGGCAGATCAATAGCTCTTTCAAGTTTTAGTAATAATTCTTTATTACCATTATTACTTTCTTTAATCATTTCCATTTGGCCAAATGGAAAAAAATCTAATTTATACCGCCATTCTTTTTGAAAGCTCCAATAATCATTTTTATATATTCCTAGTTTATTGGATGAAATAACTGTTTTACCATTCGAAATTTCTTTGATTCTAGGATAAAGTAGACTTGTATCATTAGTATAAATGACTTTTTTAAGAATTTTATTTTGAATAGGGATTGATAAAAAATAATTTTGATATACATAATCTTTTGGAGGAATAATAATATTAAAACCATTTCCTAAGATATCGAATTTCTCATTCACTTTATCGAATGATTCTGTATTTAATAGATACTCTTGAAAAGGGTATTTCGGTAGTTTAATTCTTACACCTTCAGATATGTTTGTGTACATATTCCACATTGGAATACTTTCATTCTCATCTTCTGTCCAAGAACTAACATAACAATACTTCCCATACTTTTGCGTATCCTGTATCTTTTCTTCTTCGCTATCATCAAGTACAGTCAATGGATTAAACTTCATATTTTGATTTTTAAGTATCAATGCTAGCGAACTTACATTCGTATAGTGATATAAGCACTCACAATTAGCATCCATACTAAGACCTTCTCTCAATATAACATATTCCAAATTTATTTCTTTTTATCTCGCCTTAAGTTCCGTTTTTTATATGCAATACACACTTCCAAGCCTTACCTTAAAGGTGTTTACGCGCACATGGACGTGCGCACCTAAACCCCGGCACCTTTCATATAATGTCTCAGCAGTCGCGACGCCGATGAGTTGTAACCCGCGCTAGCCCTTTTTCCTGGCGGTGTTTGTCACCCTGCGAATCGGTGTGGCACTGCTCGATCTACAGTCGAATGGAAGAAGATATGTTTGCTCCGTGCTGCCATGCCCATGCTCTAACTACTTTGTTATGCGAAGGAGGATTGCGCCCTGCTGATTCAGAAGCGACCACAGATGGTCGCTCCTCAAATTTTATCTATCTTTGCAGTTCTATAGAATCTCGTCCTGCGCCATAACCACTTTGGTAATACACCAGACCTTTATTTTTCTCCCATGTAAATGATTCATAATATCCAGTGTCAACTTGATTGTTATACGAATGGAATTCACACTTATCCGCATTTATTTCAATATATTGGTGCCAACCTTTTTCCGCTTGACTTAATTTATCCTTTATTTCATCACCTTGGCAAACAATAACACTATCAGGTGGAATTACGTTATCATTTTTCAAACCTTTTAAATTTTCTTCAGTTGGGAGTATTCTAATAATTTTGTCTTTCTGTTCATAGAAGTATCCTAAGTTTAGCCGATCATCTGGAATTCCTTCTATTGGATCTATCTTCAACTCGAATAACCGACCTTCTTTTAATGTAGTAATCTGATTTATACGTAAAGCAACTTCTTTTTCAATGTCATCATCAAATAAAAAGCTTCCGTTTAGACTTATAGAATCATCGTCAATAAAATATGGATTTAGAATTACTACTAATGAAGAATTGCTGGATTCTTCCTCAGTAAGGTTAGTCGTATCAGCTTTTATTACAGGTTCTGTTTTAATTATATCGGATAAATTCGAATTTCCCTCCGATGAGAAATTACTTTCACAGCCACAGGCTAAAAATGTTATTAACGAAACAAATAAAATGGCTATTTTTTTCATAATGACCTCTTCTTTAAGTATTAGTGCTTCTACTTATACACTCCGTATCACAACGGCGCGAACTTTACCCAGTCTTTCATATAGCGGCAGAAGTCGTGACGCCGATGAGCTGCGACCGCGCTAGGCCTTCTCCCTGGCGGTGTGTGGCATGCTGCCGGGACCAACATTCTGGGAGCGTTCAATTGCCATCCCCGGCCCCCAACATACTTTCTATACTATCAATAACTTTGTTCTCCTCATTATAAATATCTCCAGTTGTCAAACTGACTTCGTAATGATATGATGCTGCATGTCCTTCAGCATTCGTTGAGACCATGTATCTTTGAGTATCTTCGTTAACACCCGCCTAAACTTTTCATGCGTATTATGAAACCCATATAAGTCTATCTTGGATGACTTCTATTTTCCCTTCAATATCAATAATCTTGTATACAAATCCTCTACCATACCTTGGGCCAACATACCATTCAAATTGAATCTCATTATTCATTTCATTAAAAGAAAAGTACCCAAGCCCTTCATTAAAGTACATTCCGTCCTTCGGATCCTTAATCGGCTCAGTATCCAAATCACATAAATAATCAATCCGATCATAAAAAACACGCCACACTGATAATATACTCCCAATTTTAAATTCATCAGTGTTAAAAACATCGTGATATTTAACAACTATACTTTTAGGAGGAATTCCATATCGTGTCCCGTTTTTTTCAATCTCATGGTTTCCTATCTCTAAGAAAACTTTCTGATATTCTTCTAATATCAGTTTTATTAAGTAACTGTTATCAAACTTACTCATAAATCACCTAATAAACCTTACAGCAAACAAGGTGCAGCGTGATCAACTGCCAACCGTCAGAGTTCCTCAATGGCTGAAAATTCCCGGTATAAGTTAAAATAGCATGACTCGTTAATTTCAATATCATATTAGCACATTATTCTACATTACTACTACTATTTTCTAAAACTGCTATTGAAAGAAGTATAAAGTGAAACAAAAAAAGAGTACCTTGCCCTATTATGAAAGAGGTACTCCGCCGTTTTTTAATATAAATCCTTTAAAATTGAATCAATATATGACTGATATTACTATACCTCAGGCATTCTTGTATTTTACCGCGCCCTTGGCGTTGATGCCTACAATGCCCCCGATTGCTCCCGCGAGTATGCCTATGATAGTCATTGTCACCACATATTTGTCGATGGTGAAGTCATTGTAAACAAGACTGCTCAAAACATAAAGAAAGATCATGTATACAAGGCCGACAATGCTTCCGTTGAGCCATCCTCTGTTACGAATTCCCTTTGTTGAGATGGCGCCTGCCGTAAGTACGCTGACGATCGTAGTGACCACCACGGCCGGGGTCGTCAGACGCTGTGGAAAATCAGTATTGGCAAGTATCAGTGCAAACAGCATGAACGCCGGTATGGTAATGACATATGAAACCAGTAATCCCTTCAGCAGGGAAAACAGACTCATCTTTTCATTTGCGGCGGCGCCGGTATTCGCATTCGACATTTTGGGCACGTTAATCACTCCTGTACGCATGTTGACACGCTGCAAAATCGCAGCATGTATTGCATCATACAATATACATATTAACGGGCAGGTGGGAATAGAACCTGACTTTGCCTTCATTGCACAATGTCCCGTAACACAAAAATCCCGGGGACGTCTTTAGTCCCTGGGATTTTAAAGCTGTCGAATCAGGATTCTACCGGTTTGACTACTTCCTTGATCGCCCACTTTTTGAAGTTGATCTTTGCTTTTTCAACACCGGTCTCGACGGTAACCTCATCGTCCTTGATGTTGATGATCTTACCTGTAACGCCGCCTATCGTGGTGACCGTATTGCCGACCTGCATCGCGTCGAGCATTGCTTTGGATTTCTTGTCCCTTCTCTTCTGGGGCAGGAATATCATCAGGTACATGATCAGGATGAAAAATACAAGGTAGCCCAATGTTAATAAAAGGCCGCCGCTCTGTCCTGTTGGCATAGTTTTCCTCCATTATTGATTATATTTTATTATAGGTTTCATAACCTTAATAATCTTTCACATTTTTACAGCTTGTAACCATACGCCGCAAAAAATTCATTCCTGAAATCTCCAAGTCTATCATCTATTATAGCTTGTCTTACCTTTTTCATCAAGTCCAAAAGGAATTTAAGGTTATGCCAGGTAGTGAGCCTGATGCCGAGCACTTCCTGTGCCTTGAGCAAATGTCGGATATAAGCCCTCGTATAATTCCTGCATGCATAACAGTCGCATTCGGGGTCCAACGGTGAAAAATCCCTGGCATACTTTGCATCGCGCGCTATGATCCTGCCCCTGCTCGTCATGACAGTCCCGTTGCGGCCGATACGCGTGGGCAGGACGCAATCGAACATGTCTATACCTCTGATGGCTCCTTCTATAAGGTAATCCGGGCTTCCAACGCCCATCAGGTACCTTGGCTTGTCCTCCGGCAAGAGAGGTACGGTGCATTCGAGCATTTTATACATATCCTCCGCCGGTTCGCCAACGCTGAGACCGCCGATCGAGTAGCCCGGGAAGTCGAGCGCTACAAGCTCCCTCGCACTCTGTTCCCTCAGTTCCTTGTAAACACTGCCCTGAACTATCCCGAACAATGCCTGTTTTTCGGTATTTTTGTGCGCCTCTTTGCACCGCTTTGCCCAGCGCGTGGTTCTTTCGAGCGACTTTTTGGCATAATCGAAGTCAGCGGGATAAGGGGTGCATTCGTCGAACGACATCATTATATCGGAACCGAGGTCATTCTGAATCTTTACCGCCAGTTCGGGCGTAAAAACATGCTTTGAACCGTCAATATGCGATTTGAAGGTAACGCCTTCCTCGGTGATGTGTCTTAGGTCACTCAGGCTGAACACCTGGAAACCGCCGCTGTCAGTCAGTATCGGCCTGTCCCAGTTCATGAAGCTGTGCAGTCCCCCGGCCTCGCGTACAAGCTCGTTTCCAGGCCTCATGTAGAGGTGGTATGTATTGCTGAGTATTATCTTCGCACCGACTTCCTTGAGTTCATCGGGAGTCATGCCCTTGACGGTCGCCTGTGTGCCGACAGGCATGAATACCGGCGTTTCAAATGATCCGTGCGGTGTATGGACTATTCCGAGCCTTGCTCCTGTCTGCTTGCATTTCTTTATCAATTCGTACCTTAAAGCCGCCATTGCTCTCTCCTTTGATATTGCTTAACATCTTGAAAACGCTCTCACTTGTCGTAAAATCACTCTTCCCCGCCTATTTGATCAGCATAGCGTCGCCAAAGCTGAAAAACCTGTATCGGTTTTCCACTGCAGTACGATAAGCCTCCATGATCCTGTCCTTGCCGGCCAAAGCGCTGACCAGCATTATCAGTGTCGATTCGGGAAGATGGAAGTTCGTAATGAGCGCATCCACTATCTTGAACCTGTAGCCCGGATAAATGAAAATGCTTGTCCAGCCCTCCGAAGGCTCTACATGCCCGTCTTCCGAGCTTATGGTCTCAAGCACCCGGCAGCTTGTCGTTCCGACGGAAATTATCCTTCCGCCCGCCGCCCTCGCCTTGTTGATTGTCTCAGCGGCGTCCGGGTTCAATACGTAATACTCCGAGTGCATCACATGCTCTTCCACATTCTCGACCTTTACCGGTCTGAAGGTTCCAAGCCCGACGTGCAGCGTCAGATAAGCCAGTTCTATGCCCTCCTGCTTCAATTCCCCGAGCAGCGTCTGCGTGAAATGGAGTCCTGCAGTCGGAGCCGCCGCCGATCCGCGGTACCTTGAATAAACGGTCTGGTATCTTTCAGCGTCTTCGAGCTTTTTTGTTATATATGGAGGTAATGGTATGATACCCACTCTATCCAGTACCTCCTGAAAGATCCCTTTATATTCGAAGCGTACGAGCCGGTTCCCGCCCTCCACCACTTCGATTATTTCAGCGCGGAGGTCTCCGCCGCCGAAGACGAATCTGGCTCCCGGCTTAGCCCTTTTGCCGGGCTTGAGTATGACTTCCCAGACGTCGCCCTCTATGTTTTTGAGCAGTACGAATTCGATCTTTCCGCCCGTATCTTCCCTGGCGCCCAGCAGCCTGGCAGGAATGACCCTTGTATCGTTCAGCACGAGGCAGTCACCTGGTCTGAGGTATTCCCTTATATCGCTGAATACCCGGTGCTCAATGTCACCTGTTTTTTTGTCAAGTACCAGAAGCCTCGAGCTGCTTCTATCCTTTAAAGGCTCCTGTGCTATCAGTTCCTGCGGAAGCTCGTAATAAAAGTCGCTTGATTTCATTTTTCTCCTGTTTCAGTCCGTTGTGTCTTTCCATTGTATCGTAGCGCATGAAAAATGCACTAAATCTACTTATATATTTCCACCACAAGAGAAATAATACATGAAGCTAGTGCATTTTACAATATCCAACCTCTAGCTATCCCGCTATTTGTGTTCCCTGGAAAAAGTGCGTCAATATCTGATCATACGTAAAGCCTGCTTTTCCCATGCCTATAGCGCCTTCCTGGCTCATTCCTACGGCATGTCCCCAGCCCTTGCCCGTAAACGTGTACGTTTCCGGCACTACGGCGGCTTTGTTGACGTTTCCGTCGGCGCCAAGTATGGTGATCTTGTTGTTTGTACCGCTCAAAGTGACCACACCGGAGGCTGTAACCACCTTTTTGCCTCCGAGCTGAGTCCTCATGGGAGTCGAACATGCGGGCAGCTGTATAATCGAGTCGGTTTCGTTCGACGCATAGTTTGCCTGTACGTTACCGTTTACCTGTGAGGCTGCCGCGGTGGTATTTGCACCTGACAAAGGCTGCTCCGTACCGTTTGCTTCCGCTAAAGCCATACCGGTTACGCCGCCGGGGTTGCCTCCCGTATCGCCTGTTCCAGGTATATTGCCGCTGCTCCCGCTGTCAGCATAACCAAGAGCGATAGCATTATCTGCTATACTCGCCGATGCGATCGCCGTATTGCCGCCCGACAAGCCCGCTGAAGCCACAGGACTATTTGAGGCGGTAACCGCAAATACGTCGGCGTCCGAGGTTATGGTATATAACTGGCTGTCAAGCCCGAACAGCGTCCTTGTCCTCTCGCGTTCAAAATACTCGGGTGCGCCCCTGCTGGTACCCGTTACCGCCAACCGGGTAACTCTTCCCGTCTGCGGAGCGGTCTGTGTGATAGCGACACTGAGAATATTGCCGAGTTCGGGCAGTTTCGCCCTGACATCCGAGGCACGCAGAGTTTTAGTCCATGTATATATTTTTTCGTATTGATCATCAACACTGACAAGGTAGGGATATGTGGAGCCCCAAACGTTCCTAACATCCTCGGTGCTGCCTCCGCCTGATGCAAAGTAGAAGATCGCTGCCGCGGGTTGTCCCCCATACATTATCAGCTTGTCCTTGACTTCATCGATGGCGGCATTGCTCTGGGGTGTTTCGCTGTTGTAACCCTTGTAGACCTGGTCGCTTGTCGTTGCAGTCAGATCGAAGCCTGTCCTGGCATGCTTGCCCATGTTGTTTATCACGTACATCTTAGAAGCCAAGGCCTGCGCTTTTAACGCTTCGGTGGGAGCTTTGCCGCCTATTTCCGGCGGAACGTTGCCGTAGAGGTATTCCTGCATGGAAACGGCATTTATAACGGTCATGTCGCTTCCCGACAGCCTTTTGACCTCTATCGCGCCCCTGTACGGCACGCCTTTTATTTTGATTACAGTCGGATCATTACCGGGTGCGGGTCTTGCCTGAAAATAGGCCGAGCCGCTCACAAATGCGCAAACCGGCTGATATTGCCCGTCAACTGCAATAACTCCGGCGGGTGAAGGCTGTACGATGGTATACCCGATTTCACCCAAAAGGTTCCTCAGGTTGTTTGTCTCAGCCTGCGCCATGGAATCACTTTCATAACAACCTCCCCAGACCTGCCAGGCATCAGCGAACGCTATGAAAGCAGGTATTCCGGACTGGCGGAATAAAGCCGCCTGTGCAGCCGCAGTCGCCTGATCGGCGTAATCGCTTCCTATTTTAATATGATAAGGTCCGAATCGTACCCCCGAGGCAGGCGGCGCCGACGGATCATACTCCTTCAGACCGCTGCCGGTAACGTAATAGTAAGCGTCCTTCCTAATATAAGTGACAGACGAACCCGGCGTTCTGTAAACCTCGGTAAAATATTCATTACTAGAAAAGCCCAGCATTATTCCAGCCTGAGCAGAGATGTCAAAAACGGATTGCGCCGTGTTCACGGAGCTGTCTTTATAATAGAGCCCGACCCGGACAACGTCGGGAACCGTACCTGCGCTGGCAGGCGCCGGCGCCGATGAAAGCATTACGGCTGCCGCCATCAGGACCGCGGCCGTTTTTCTGAATAGTCCCTTTAGCATAAACGCACCTTCTCATTGGTAAATAATCGCATCTAACAATATTTATTCGACACTAATTTCCTATCTTCCTTCTATATCGGCATTTTTAACGCTATTCCGATCAAATTTAATCATTTTGTAATATAAGCTCCGGTATTATTGCAACAGAAAACATTTGACAACACTGCATTGCGATGTTATTATATTTAAAACTGTAATAGCATAAGTAACGGTAGAGGTGCATTTCACATGAGTAACGCCGCCGAGGACCGCAGGGTCCGGCGAAACGGCATGAAAGGGTGAATTGCCGAAGGAGCGGTCCCCTGCGGGATAGTGTCCTGGTTGCAGACGCAAATAGCGCTGTAACTGTCATCAAGCATTTTGATGGAGCGCTGCCAGTTCTGACCCCGCTTAATCACGGGGAATTGAAATTAGGGACTGTTGGCACTTTTGCCAGCAGTTAATTTATTATTTGGGAATGTTTAGCGCTATTACCGCACGGATTACCTTTAAAACACTCAATATGAGGATGTTTGGCGCCGTACGGCGCGAATTTCCTTTAAACATTCAATAGGAGGAATTAAGATGAGCAAAAAAATGAAAGTCGGTATCATCGGCGGAACAGGCATGGTCGGACAGCGTTTTATCACCCTCCTCGAAAACCATCCCTGGTTCGAAGTAGCTGCAATAGCAGCAAGTGAAAGGTCTGCGGGCCTTCCTTATGAAAAAGCCGTTGAAGGTCGCTGGAAGCTGGACCTGCCGATGCCCGAAAACGTTAAGGGCATGGTTGTGAAAAATGTCACGGAAATCAGTAAAATGGCTGATGAAGTCGAAGCAGTCTTCTGTGCCGTCGATATGAAAAAGGACGAAATACGGGAATTGGAAGAAAAATATGCCAAAGCCGAAATACCGGTTATTTCAAACAATTCGGCACACAGATTCACCGAAGACGTACCGATGATCATTCCCGAAATCAACCCGGGTCATACTGCAATAATTGAAAAACAGAGAAAGCGTCTGGGTACTAAAAGAGGCTTCATAGCGGTGAAATCGAACTGTTCACTTCAGAGCTACGTGCCTCCGGTCCATGCTCTGATGGGCTTCGGCCCCGAGAAAGTGCTGGCCTCCACCTATCAGGCAATATCCGGCGCAGGCAAGGTATTCAAGGACTGGCCTGATATCCTCGACAACGTCATACCCTACATCGGAGGAGAAGAGGAAAAGAGCGAGAAGGAGCCGCTGAAGATATGGGGCTCTGTCGAAGGCGACAGGATCGCGTTGGCGCAAGGTCCCGCCATTTCGGCGCAGTGCTACAGGGTACCTGTTTCCGACGGTCATATGGCCGCTGTGTACGTTACCTTCAGGAACAAACCTACAAAGGATGAAATATTGAGCTGCTGGAAGGAGTTCAAGGGCAAGCCGCAGGAGTTGAAGCTTCCAAGCGCTCCCGACCAATTCCTCACCTATTGCGAAGAACCTGACAGGCCGCAGACCAGGCTGGACAGAAATCTCGAAAATGGCATGGGTATTGCCGTAGGCAGACTGCGCGAGGATAATCTGTTCGACTATAAATTCACCTGCCTGTCCCACAATACGATAAGAGGCGCCGCAGGCGGCGGCGTACTGATGGCTGAGCTTCTCAAGGCCGAAGGCTGGCTGTAAGAGGCATTATCAATCTGAAAGGATGATCAGAATGAAGAAGTGTATTTTTACCGGTTCCGGTGTCGCGATCATAACGCCCTTTACCGAAGACGGAGTAGATTTTGACAAACTCGGCGAACTGATAGATTTCCAGATAAAAGAAGGCACGGACGCGATAGTTATTTGCGGAACGACCGGCGAAGCATCAACCATGCCCGACAATGAACATATTTCGGTCATAGAGTATGCCGTCGGAAAGGTAAACGGCAGAGTACCCGTCATTGCCGGCACAGGCAGCAATGATACACGGCATGCCATACACCTGAGCAAGAAAGCCCAGGATGTCGGAGCGGATGCGATCCTCTCGGTGAGCCCATATTACAACAAGACGACGCAGCGCGGGTTATACGAGCATTTCAA
The DNA here is from genome assembly GCA_023412915.1 of Bacillota bacterium. Classification (GTDB taxonomy): domain Bacteria; phylum Bacillota; class Clostridia; order Acetivibrionales; family DTU013; genus JAEYOM01. Next base: position 46,625 of record JAEZRE010000004.1, on the reverse strand, counting down.
GGTGATAGCCGAAAATATCGGTATTCCAATGATATTATACAATGTTCCGTCAAGAACAAACCTAAACATAAATCCCGAAACGCTCCAAAAGCTGTCCGAAATAGACAACATTGTCGGCGTGAAGGAATGCAACCTGAACCAGGTCGGTGAAATAGTCAATCTGTGCGGCGGGGATTTTACCGTCTATTCCGGCGAAGACGCGCTGGTCGTACCTCTGATGTCCCTTGGAGGAAAAGGCGTCATCTCCGTAATGGCCAATATCATTCCGCGCGATACACACGATATGGCAGTAAAGTTCCTGTCCGGGGATATCGAAGGCAGCCGCAGGCTTCAGCTGGCAACTCTCGAACTGATCAAGGCGCTTTTCATCGAGGTCAGCCCGATCCCGGTAAAGGAAGCTATGAACCTTATGGGCATGAAGGTAGGAAAGAACAGGATGCCCCTGGTCGATATGTCCGAAGCAAACAAGGGTATACTAATAAAGGCGATGAAAAATTACGGCTTGATTTGACTTATTCAAAAGAAGATAGGAAGTGTCGCTTTGATTAAAATATTAATGAGTGGCTGCAACGGTAAGATGGGCCAGGTCATCACAAGGCTGACCGAGCAGTATGACGATCTCAAGATCGCTGCAGGCTACGATATTGCCGATAACGGCAGGAACCCCTACCCTGTTTTTACGGACCTTAAGAGCTGCAATGTAAAAGTCGACGTAATAGTCGACTTTTCAAACCCTGCGGCTCTCGAGAGTCTCATGGCTTATGCCCAGGAAAAAAAGCTTCCGGCCGTTATCGCAACCACAGGCTTGTCTCCTGTGCAGAAAGGCGTTCTTGAGCAGGTTTCCAAGAAAATACCCGTATTTCACTCGGCAAACATGTCTCTTGGGATCAACCTTCTTATCGATCTGGTTAAAAAGGCTGCAAAGGTTCTCGAGACAAACTTCGACATCGAGATCATCGAGAAGCACCATAACCAGAAGATCGATGCTCCAAGCGGCACCGCACTGGCTATAGCGGATTCGATAAATTCCGTACTGGACCAGAAACAGGAGTACATATACGACAGGCATTCGCGCAGAAAAAAGAGAAGCAGGACTGAAATAGGCATTCATGCCATTCGCGGCGGAACGATCGTAGGAGACCATACGGTCATGTTCGCAGGCAATGACGAAATAATCGAAATAACCCACAAGGCTATGTCAAGGGATATTCTGGGCGCGGGCGCCCTGCGCGCGGCCAGGTTCGTCTTCGGTAAGAAGCCCGGATTGTATGATATGAATGATCTGATAAGCGCAGAATAAAATAGTATTGACAGATATTATCGGAGGTGTTCAAAAATGTCGGTTAAACCGGTATCCAGCATAAATGTTACCTATAACGTCGCCCTAGTCACAATCGACAAGCTGCCTAACGATACAAAACTGATATCTGAACTGTTCAGTGTGATCGCAGGCAGGAATATCAATATCGACATGATAAGCCAGGCCCCTCCGTTCCGCGGGAGCATCAACCTTTCCTTCAGCCTTCCGTCCGGCGATCTTGTAAACGCTCTGAGCGCCCTGAACGATATCAAAAAGAATGCCAAGGATCTTCGCATTGAAATCGATGCGGACAACACCAAGCTTCAGGTGTTCGGTGAAGGCATGAAGAACATACCTGGAGTGGCTGCCCGCCTTTTTACCATCCTTGCTGAGGAAGGCGTCGAAATCAAGCTCGTTACCACTTCAGAGACCGATATTTCATATCTTATATATGAAAAAGATGTCGATAAGGCTATCAATGCAATTAAAAAGGAATATGACCTTCCCGATTGAATCAGCGAACAGGGATTTGTTTAAAAATCGCAAGGGCTTGATGCACTTGCGATTTTTTCATCCTACCTTCTGTAGATTACCGTAGGTCCTTCCATATCGTGAGTATGTCTGTCCGCAACCTCCGTGGCGCCCCTGTACAGATGGTAGTGTCCGCCTGCGAAATACAGCGCCGGGCTCGTAACCAATCTGAATGCATGCCAGTGTCCATTGACAAAGGACGTGTTATCGGCCATGAAATGAACATGGCCCGGATTATCCCAGACCAGGCTTGTTACTCCCATATACTGGTGAGCATGCCCGTCGGCGAAGGATGTTCCGCCTGCAAACCCGTGAGTATGCAATTGATTCGGCATTGCAACCACCTCAGTACATTTTATGTTAACCCACAGGTATTGTTACAGCCTCATCAATAAAAAAGAACTGTACGTTACATACAGTTCTTAAATACTGGTATTGTGCGGTCCGATTATATGGCGTGTCCAACAGACTTAAAAATAGCGTCTTATGCCATCGTCGCCCGTATGCTCATCCTTGCTGGGTTCAACATACTCTTCAGGTTCATTGTCGGAAGAATCGTTTGATAAATTGTCTGAGGGCTTTGTTCCAGGCTCCCCGATTTTGCCGTACGCGTCCGGAATTACGATCTCGCCTGCTCCGCTGCCTGTTTCTTTGTTTTTGCTGTTCTCTTCGACTTTATTTTCTATTTCATTAGCTTCGTCTTCTTCATCCCCATCATCCTCATCGTCGTCCTCGTCGTCGTCCTCGTCTTCCTCATCGTCCTCAATGCGGGATATCATATACTTTTTGAGTTTTGGATACGCATAGAAATTCGTAATAAAACCTACAAGGCTGGCGGTGATCAGCAGAAGTACAAGTATGCCTATAAACTGGTTGAAGGGTATTATCATTCCGAAGGTCAGCGCTATTATGAACGCGTTCAGCAAAAGTATCCCAAGGTTCGGTAAGAACTTGATCACAGCGAATATCAAAGCATTTTTGTATATCTGTTTTACCGGAAGGTCGAAAGTTACCAATATCGGGTAAATGTACATGTTCATCATGGCGAATATCGTAAACAGTAAAATCATCAGCACCATGCCGGCCATGACGAGAAGATTGCCGTTGTTGAGAAGAGAGTAAGCCCTTATCGAAAACAGCATAAGGAATGTCGCAAAAAAGTTTATCGTACCAATGATCATACTTTGCTTGAAGTTCTTAAATGCGGTGTCCTTGAAATCGCTCCATATGAAGGCATGCTCCTCGCGGGCATAGTTACGCAGCAGATAGGTGAAGCCGGCCTGCGCTGGCCCGAAGGTTATCATCGGTATGCAAAGGAGCGGTACCAGCAGTATGAACTTCATCAGCATCTCACTGGTGATCATATCTGCGCTCTCGAACGCATTCGGGAATATATTGGGGAACAGGAACAAAAGCACCATATAACCCAGTAAGATTGCCGGAATGTCAAAGACCAGAAACATGAAGTTGATTTTAATGAAATTCCAAAACTTTCTCTGGAATATTTCAAAAAACACTACAAAGGGAGCTTTCGGCGGCGCGTTGTCAGGTACGCCCGGCCCTGGTTTATTATAATCGAATAATCCGAAAAAACCTGCCATTTAAAATGCCCTCATTTCTTGTTACGCCTTCAACCGGATCCGGCTAAGGCAAATTTCAATGCTTATTATCAATTCTACCAACAGCCTGAGTATAATTCAATACATATGATCTACATTTAATTGCTAATTATATTTTTTCCCTAAAAGTATTGACACTCTTCCAAACAGTTAGTATAATTGATTTTGCCGATGCGCGAGCAAAGGCCTGAAAATGCGGTCGTGGCGGAACTGGCAGACGCGTACGTTTGAGGGGCGTATGGGAGACCGTATGGGTTCAAGTCCCATCGACCGCACCAAAAAAAGAGAGGTTTATAACCTCTCTTTTTTGTTGTCCGGAATTATAGTAAAAATCGCCGGTATCGAAGTACCGGCGGTTTTAGAGTCGCTTGAAACCTTCATACCCCCGTTCAGAGGCTATTTCATTCGGGACAGTATTTGACAGTACATACCCATGATGCTATTATGAAGTACAAAAGTCGAGATAACAAGGAGAACCGGTAAATGGGCAGATCCCGGCAAACCATCAATGAATCAGCCATAAATGAGGCAGTATCATTGAACAGCTATTCCAAAGGGCTGAAGGATGGCATACCTATCGGTCTGGGATACCTCTCCGTGTCGTTCACGTTCGGTATTATGGCTGTCAATTCAGGCCTCCCGGTTTGGGTAGCGGTACTCATATCGATGACCAACCTGACGTCCGCCGGACAATTCGCCGGTATAGGCCTGATCGCGTCTTCCGCTCCCTATCTGGAAATGGCGCTGACACAGCTCGTTATAAATCTCCGGTATTCTTTGATGTCGCTTTCGGTATCCCAAAAAGCCGACAAATCGTTCGGATTCCTTCAAAGGCTAATTATTTCTTTCGGTGTGACAGACGAAATCTTTGCCGTTGCAACCGGTAAGCCCTCGGAGATAGGCACGCGCTACATGTATGGCCTGATAACCATCCCCTATGCAGGCTGGGCGCTCGGAACCTTATTAGGAGCCGCAGCGAGCACCCTACTGCCCGCATCCGTCTGCTCCGCACTCAATATCGCTATTTATGGCATGTTTATTGCAATCATCATCCCTCCTGCAAAGCATTCGAAGCCGGTACTGGAGGTCATCCTGCTTTCAGTCGCCATAAGCTGCCTGTTTCGATACACTCCCTTACTCAACCGTTTATCGGGAGGTTTTGTCATCATAATCTGCGCTGTAGCCGCCTCTGCGGCAGGAGCCTTGCTTTTCCCGGTCAGGGACGCAGAAACCGCTGCGAACAGCGAAGCTGCCAATATCACCGATGCTGCCGAGGTTTACGATGTTTATGACGCTGCAGATATTGGTGAGAATGCCGGAGCTGCCGATGCCGGTGAAGCTGATGAGACTGACGGAGTTGCTGGAGAATCAGTGAAAATCGATGAATTAAAGGATGTGAGCGAATGATCCTGTGGTATATACTTGTTATGGCTGGAGTGACCTATCTTGTCAGGATGCTGCCGCTGGTGATATTCAAGCGCAAAATTGAGAACCGTTTCGTAAAGTCTTTCATGTTTTATATCCCTTTTGCAGTACTCGCTGCTATGACCTTCCCCGCGGTTTTAACATCGACTGCTTCGATATATTCCGCCGCGGCGGGTACGGCTGTCGCCCTGCTCCTCTCCTTCAAGGAAAAAAGCCTGCTGACGGTGGCGCTCGCCGCCTGTATTACCGTATACGTCGTGGAATTGCTCATGCGAATTATATAGATTCTCTTACCGCCCGCTAGATGCTCTTTAAAAAATCGAGCTTCGTGAAATCGCGCTCAAGGCGTTCACGCAAATACCTTCTCGTTATCCGCCCCAGCTCCGCAAGAACTTCGGGTGACAGGCCGAAGCTGAATAATTCATCCATTTTGGAATAAACGATGTGTTGTATCGTCCTGGACGCCCCGGGCGAAAGTTGGATTGAAAAACGGTCCGAAGCTGCGCAGCTTTCCCTGTCGCACAGGAAACCGCATTTTTCGAAGCTGAACGAGTAGAATTTTTCAGGTTCCTGACCGCAATTCATGCAACTGTTGACATGCGGCGTGAACCCGGCCAGCGACAGCGCCCTAAGTTCGAATACTCTGGAGACGAGCTCCGGAGGCTTATCGGTCTTGGCGAGCAGATAAAGAGAGTTGAGCAACAGCTGCAAAAGCCTTGGGGATGGCTGGTTCTCCTGTATTATCTCCAGTATTATATCCATGAAATGAGCGGCGTAAGTGAGCTTTTCCATATCATTCCGGATCTCGTAGAACGGCTCGATCACCTCGCAGCTGTTCACAGAATAAAGCTCCTTGCCCGAATACAGAACGTATTCCCCGTAGGACATAAATTGGGATCCGGCGGACAATTTGGACTTAGGCCGCTTCCCGCCCTTTGCAAGAGCTGAAATACGGCCCCGGTTCCTAGAAAAAATCGTAATTATCTTATCCGCTTCTCCTGTATTGACCTCTTTTACAACTATCCCCCTGGTTTTCAGAAACGCCATAGAAATGTCGACCGGGCTTTAAAATCACTCAGGCATTGCTAACGCTCGGTGCGGCTTCAGCTTCCGCCAGCCTGCTTTGTTCAGCAGCCCTGTCCTTCTCCTCTATTTCTCTATAAAATATATAGGATTCAAGATTTCCGGTATTGATAAAAGTATTCCACGCGAATTCCTTCAACATTTGACTACAAATCCCCCTTTTCTTTTAAAGCTTTATCGTCTGTACAAATTTCTTAAGCTTTACATTTAGCTTTCTCTAAAAAGTCAAATGTATACTTGCTAGAATTTGTGTCAAATGTCTATGGGATTTGAACCATTTCTTTTTTAATTACTTGTAATGGTTAGTCCAACTGTTCTGCTGCGCCGTTGCCTTCAATTGCGGAGTTTTGTTCGAAGAGCATATAAGATTCGCTTTGCGGCAAATTCAAACTCGCGGTGCTAACGCACCGCTCAAACAGTGAATTTGCCTTTTGCAAAGCTTCATCAATATGCTCTAACTCACAAAACTCATTCAATTTCAGGCAGCGGCGCGGCAGAACGTTTTCACAGTGTTATCTATTACTTATACCCAAGCGTTTTCAGCATGTTGTCGCTGTTTCGCCAGTCGGGCTTCACCTTGACCCAGAGTTGCAGGAAAACCTTTACTCCAAGCAGGTTCTCGATCTCGACGCGCGCAAGCGAACCTATCTTTTTAAGCATTTTCCCTTCCTTGCCAATCAGTATGCCTTTGTGGGTTTCCTTCTCACAGTAAATGTTTGCTTCTATATCTATGAGATCCCTACCCTCGCGCTCCTTGAACGAGATCACCTCGACGCCCGTTCCATGCGGAACCTCCTCCTGTGTAAGCTCCAGTATCTTTTCCCTGATGAGCTCGGCCGCCAGCATTTTCTCAGGCTGGTCAGTGATGATGTCATCGGGAAAATACTTGGGTCCCTCAGGCAAAAGCTTTTCAATCTCCTTCAGTACTATCCCGGTGCCTTCGTCATTCAAGGCGGAAACAGGTATTACTGCGGTAAACTCCATTATGTCGGTGTATTTCTTTATTCTCTCGAAGAGCTGCTCCTTTTTGATCAGATCAATTTTGTTGATGATCAGAAATACCGGCGTATTGAGCTCCTTCAGCTGCTCCATGATGAACAGGTCGCCCGAGCCCGGTTCCGCATCCGTCGCTTCGACGAGAAACAGCACTATGTCGACTTCGTTCAGCGTATCCTCCGCGATGTTAACCATGTACTCTCCGAGCTTGGTTTTAGGCTTGTGTATGCCCGGAGTGTCGATGAATATTATCTGGCTGCTTTCAGTATTGATGATTGTCTTGATGGTATTTCTGGTGGTTTGCGGTTTGTTCGAAATTATGGATATCTTTTCACCGGCCAGACAGTTGGTCAAAGTTGATTTTCCTACGTTTGGTCGGCCCACGATCGAGACGAAACCGGATTTGAACGACATGACATTCCCTCCTACGCTAAACATCCTTTAATATTATATCTTTACAACATTTTATATCGGTTCATGCTAACAGCTGGAACAGCAGCAGCGTTAAAGTAAAGCCTATAATCGCTCCTGCCGCCAGTTCGATCACAGTATGTATTTTCCCCTCTAATCGGCTTTGTACAACAAGTAACGAAACAATAAGGAATAAAATCGTTATATTTGCATTGTTCGTATAAAGCGCTACCGCAGTGGTCGCCGAAAAAGCTATGGCCGAATGGCCGCTCGGCATCCCGCCGCTGAACGGGGTACCTTTCCCGAAAAAGGTTTTCAGGAGTACCACTGCCGCCAAGGTTAGCAGCAGGGCAATCACGGTTATATGCATGGGGGTCTGGTGCACGCGTATTATCCCTATCTCCAGGCTCGTACTTACTCTGTCGAAAAATATGAAATACCCGACCAGAACCGAAAGCAGCGCAGACACGAAGACGGCCCCGGCGGCAGTGTCCTTGACCACCCTTGCTTTCGGGTGATAGACGCCGATCAGCGTGTCTATGATGACCTCGATCGCCGTATTGAATAGTTCACATATTATTACTATGGCGATAGTTATACAGACTATTACAAACTCTATCCTGGTAAGATCGTAAAACATCGACAGTATAAGGACCAGCAGAGCCATGGACAGATGGATCTTCATGTTCCTTTCGGTCCTGACCGTGGAAAGGATGCCATTTATGGCATTATTGAAGCTGTCCAGAAGATTCCTGTTTTTCATTCCCTCTTTAACCCCAGCTTGCCAAGAACCTCTTCCTGTTTGGAGAGCATAACGGTTTCCTCGGCTTTTACCATATGATCGTAGCCAAGCAGATGAAAAACGCCATGCGCCGTCAGAAATGCCAATTCCCGTTCGAATGAATGTCCGTATTGTTCAGCCTGCCTACCTGCCGTCTCCATGGAAATCACTATATCCCCAAGCAGCAGCAGCTCTTCGTCAGGATCGTAATCTCCTGTCTCGGAAAGAAGCTTCCCTTCTTTCATATCGGCCATTGGAAACGAAAGTACATCCGTAGCTTTATCTATATCCCTGAACTGCTTGTTTATATTCTTTATGGATCCGTCGTCCGTGAGCAGAATGTTCGCTTCACAGCCCACCTTTATATTTTCGCTTTCAAGGCAGGTCTTAACTGTTTTGTCAAGCAGTTCGAGCATATCGTCACTAACGGCGACAGCTTCCTGTTCATTTTCTATGAAGACCCTTGTCGCGTCGGGCCCTTTAATTTTACGCTTTCTCATACTCCCTGTCTTCCTCCTCCCGCATTTCTTCTTTGGTATTCAACGCATCCTCCGGGGCATTTTCTTTTCCGTCCGCCGTATTGAGCGATGCAGCTTCATTTCTTCCTTCATCCTGCGATTTTTTTATTTTCATTTCGGGGTATTCCTCTCTCTCGTGGAAATATCCCCCGAAAACTCTCATGAATGCTTTTGCAATCATATCGAGATCCCTCAGTGTAAGGTCGCAAAGGTCCAACTGACCGTCGTCCAGCTTATCCTTGATTATGTTTCTGACCATGCCTTCCATCTTGCCTTCCGTCTTTTCTATCATAGAACGTATCGCCGCTTCAACAGAATCGGCGAGCATGACAACGGCGGCTTCCTTTGTGGTTGGACGCGGACCTGGGTATCTGTAATCCTCCGGCTTTACGCTGTCCGTCTTGTCGGTTTTCTTCGCCTTGAAATAAAAATAGGCGGCAAGCGTAGTTCCATGATGCTGGCTGATTATATTCCTTACCGCGAGCGGAACCTTGTATTTTTCTGCTATTTCAGCCCCGTCGTTGGTGTGCGAGGTGATCACGAGCGTGCTGAGGTTTGGCGTCATGCGGTCGTGCGGGTTGTCTGAGAGCTGGTTCTCTTTGAAAAAGTTCGGCCTCTTCAATTTCCCCACATCATGATAATATGCGCCTACCCTGGCAAGTAATGCATTACCGTTTATTGCTTCCGTCGCAGCCTCGGCCAGATTTCCCACCATAAGGCTGTGATGATATGTACCCGGAGCTTCCATCAGAAGCTTCTTCATCAGCGGCTGGTTCGGGTTTACGAGCTCCAGCAGCTTCAGGGGGGTTATTACGTTGAAGGTGCTTTCGAAAAACGGCAGCGTTCCTATGGTTAAAATCGTCGACAGTACTCCGTTTACGCCGACTATCATGGCGCTGTTGGCTATCGCTGTCGGACTGTCCTTGCTTATAAGGCCGAAGCTGGCCACAACCAGAGCGTTTATAAGTGCGATTGCAAGGCCGGAAGCCGATAGCTTGCTTCTTTGATTGGCTCCGTACACAATGAACGCGGCGACAGTCCCCCCTATCACAGCTGTGAAGAAAAGGGCCAGATCTCCCTTTGTAATGAAGGAAATAGCCATGGAAAGGAGCAGATTGACCAAAATTGCCAGTCTTAAGTCAATCAGTATCGAAATCAACATGGGCGCTATAAAAACAGGTATCAGCAGCGGCTGGACAGGATTGAGCAGCCAGGCCGACAACAGCGTCAACAGTATGATGACGCTGAGCAGGATGTTTTCCTTTGTGCCATGCATCAATTTGTAGCTAAAATGACGGATATACAAAATAAGAAGGAAGGAAAGCATCAAAACGACTGCAAGTATTCCTCCTGCGAACAAAAAATCGAATTTGCCCGTTTCAAGCAAATTGAGTTTTTCGAGCATATCCAGCTTGTCCTGTGTGACAATGTCCCCGAAGCTTAAGATCCTGGAGCCTTCCCGTATCATCTGTTTGTTTTCGATAGCTGTGTTGTAGGCGTCAAGCTTTCTGCTGTCCGTAATTTCATTATCTATTACGCTGTTGGGCTTCATCAAGGCCTTTGCCAGCAGACTGCCGATATTTTTTAATTCCTGTACGAGGTCGCTGCTTTGGTATGTACTCTGAAGGTAGTCTATCTTCGAGGCGAGGTTAGCCTGATCAACTTCCTGTTTCATCACGGTGCTGAGCAGCCCGATCGTGACCTGCGTAAACTTGTCCAGTTCGTCTTCGGAAGCATTCGCAACCAGATATTTCACCTGTTCGCCGGATAACGGGACGTTAAACCTCGCAAGCTTTATCTTAAGGTTGATTGCGGCTATATTCCGTTCCTGTTCCAATATTCGCCCGTAATTTTCGTCTTTTTTGGTTACGCCCTGCTCCTGGATGTTCCTATCTACACCAAGACGCGCATTTTTTATTTCATTGATAAAATCATTCGCACTGTTTATGACGTCTATCGGTACGCTTTCAAGTCTCGTCATGACCGGCGGAACTTTCGCCGCGGCTTCGCCGGCGAGCTTTTTTGTCAGGTATTCGTTTTCAATATCCCTTGGAGCGGTGATATCATAACCCGATTTCCCGCCCTGCTCAAGCCTGTACTTTTTAGGTGCCGCTCCGTTCACTATCAGCAAAGAAGCCGTCAATATTGTCACAATAGTGATGACGAGCTTCTGAAACAGCCTGTTTCTTAAAAAGCTACCTATCTGCCTTGCCTTACTGCTTCTGTCTGCGGCCTTCAAAATACCAGCCCCCCATTCGGCTAATGCGCCTGGTTCCTTTGATCGAATTTCTCATAAGCCTTTATGATCTTCTGCACCAGTTCATGCCGTACTACGTCCTTTTCCGTCAGATAAACGAACTCGAGCCCTTCTATATCCTTTAATACCTTCGTGACCTCTCTTAGTCCGGATTTCTTTTCTCCCGGAAGGTCTATCTGAGTGATGTCGCCCGTAACGACCGCTTTCGAGCCCATACCGATCCTTGTCAGGAACATTTTCATCTGTTCCGGCGTTGTGTTCTGCGCTTCATCGAGAATAATGAACGAATCGTCAAGAGTACGGCCGCGCATATATGCAAGAGGCGCTATCTCGATCATGCCCTTTTCGAGGTATTTCTGGTAGGTCTCCGCCCCCATTATCTCGTATAACGCGTCATATAACGGTCTCAGATACGGGTCAACCTTGTTCTGCAAGTCCCCGGGAAGAAAGCCGAGCTTCTCTCCGGCCTCAACTGCAGGACGCGTCAGTATTATCCTGTTTACTTGCTTGTCCCTGAACGCTGTGACAGCCATGGCAACAGCGAGAAAAGTCTTTCCCGTGCCCGCCGGTCCGATTCCGAAAACCACAGTGTTTTCCTTAATGGCATTAACGTATCTTTTCTGGCCGTGCGTCTTTGATTTTACCTGCCTGCCGCGCGCCGTAAGGCATATATAATCGCCCGGGTATTCCCTGACCTTGTCGAGCTGGCCTTCAGACGCCAGATTGACCAGATAATTCACGTTCTGGCGTGTGATTTCCTCACCTTGAACGGCAATGGCCAGCAGCCTTTCTATAACTACGGACGCCCTTTCGACGTCATCCTTGTCACCGGTAATCTTTATTTCGGCGTCCCTTGAAATCATTTTGACATTGAGCCCGTCTTCTATGATCTTTGCATTTTCGTCGAAATTTCCGAATAGCTTGATTGCGTGTTCTATCTTCTCGAATTCTATTGTCTTTTCAATATTGTCCAATCAGTTTCCTCCAATCTTTCTGGACACTCCTATATCCTCCAGGCATTCCAGAGTCACTCTGGCAAGCAGTCCCCGCTGTTCATCCTTTATATAATATATATTCGTGTTCACTACCTCGGCATTTTCGGGCACCTGCTGAAAAGCCTTTTTATAGGCTGCCTCTGCCGCCGCGTTTTTGGCGTCTTCCTCATTAACTACAGCTTCCGCCAGCTTCTCTTCCTTGTACTTCACCGTGACCCATTCCAACGGGAAAACGAGATCCCCACCTATAGATAGCCGCTTCCTGTCCTCCGTAACGGAAAAATTACCGAAATTATTCTTCCTGTGCGGCAGATCGAGCTTCCAGGAAAACAATACCATCGAATGGGCATTTATCTCCCTTCCGGTCTTCAGTCTCTCGGTCTCGGTCAATATAACGGGTGATTCCTCCTCATACCAGGTCCTGGCTGTGACCTTTCCCATCGCATGCACGAGCTTGAATCGTTTTTCATCGTCCTTCAAGGGTATGCTGCCGGAAATCAAGACCTGCCCTTTTTGTACAGTATCACCCTCGCCAACCGCTTCTATGCCTTCCTTGGCAACAACCTTTTTGATCATACCGTCCTTTGAAGCCACAATATCGCACGGTTCGTCCATCGGGATTATCTCGGGTATCGGTATCCTTTCCCTGACCTGCACCTTGGCTTTGGTACCATGGATCGTGATACCTATCCACGATATGTCTCCCATGTCGAGCATGACATTCGACACCACATTGTCGGTATCGATGCCGAATTTCAATATACCGGTCTTTATGCCGTTGCGTGCCAGCACTTCTTCCAATTGCGCAGTAGCAATTTTTTTATTGCCCGTTATTTCAACATTCCATATGAATGATGAAAGTATGTATATCAACGCTATAAATAAAAGAGCTCCCGCAAAAAAAGCCTTCCGTCTGCGATATCTGTTCAAAACAAACGGCAAGCCCGTTTTCTTGAGCAGCCTGACTCTGCACTTCGACTTTCTGGCTATCGGTCTGATAAGTCTGAACCCATTTATGTTCATCCTCATCGTCAGTGTCCGGTCGCTCTGCACCTTGACGTCCCAAAGCAGAATATTCCGGTGCACACAGATATTTATAAACTTCTCTGTGAAAAAGCCTTCGACTATTATAATAACATATCCCCGTAGATAATTCCACAATCTGAGCAGCAACAAAAAGCTTCACCCCGTATGTTCCGTATCGTTTACGGCATATAGAAATTCCAGCGTTTGTATGTTTCCGGATATTATGATGTCCTCCGAAGTAATTTCTCTTATGATAAGCCCAAGTCCGGTGATCTTCACTGTACCAGGACCAGTACTGATCCTTATCCTGGCGCGGCTGACTTCTATAAGTCCCTTGTAATTTTCAATCATCATATCACCGTTGCCGGCCATGATTATCCTGGGGATGTTAAGGAGCAGTTCCTTGGGGAGTTCGAGCATCTCCGTGAACTTTTCCTTGAATCCCTTTTTACGGCTGTACTCTTCACTTTTTTCCTTCGACTTTTTCTTTCTGGCGCTATTTTTCGCCATAGACTACATCCCCAGCCTTTTCCTGCGGCAGCAGATCTTTAGGGTCGCCTACAGTGTATCCCTTCTCCCGGGCGCCTTTTATAATGCTGTCAAGAGCTTGCGCATTATCCCGGGAAACCGCGTGCAGCAGCAGTACGGCTCCGTTGTGAAGGTTCCTCATGACAATGTCGTACGCATACTGCGCTCCCCTGTATCTATCCCTATACCAGTCATCATATGCAAAACTCCAGAATAGATTGCAGTAACCCAGCTTTTGTGTCAGCGCAAGGGTCCGTTCACTGTATTCGCCTTTCGGCGGCCTCAGGAATTGCATGCTTTCGCCGAACTTCTCCTTGAATGCCCTGTCAAGTCCGAGAATCTCCTCTTCGAGCTGCCCGTCGTCAAGGCTGGGCAAGCTGGGGTGGTGGATGGAATGGTTTCCGACATAATGCCCCTCTTCCACCATTCTCCTGACCAGATCCTGATGTCCGTTCAGATATGGACCCGTTATGAAGAATATGGCTTTGACTTCATTGTCGCGCAGCGCATCGAGTATCATGGGCGTATAGCCGTTTTCATAGCCTTCGTCGAAGGTAAGATATATTACGTTCTTTTGGGTGTCTCCAAGGTATGCGCCGCCGTATTTCTTCAAGAGCTCCGGAGCTCCCGGGTCGGCTGCGGGAGTTTGGTTGTTCTGCCTTCTCGATATGCCCCAGCTGAGAAGCTTGTTGCTGAGAGTGCCGCTGTTGTCGCTGATAACAGGCCGGTCTTTTTTACCCGCGTCCTCGGAAAGCCTGCCGCTTATTTCAGTTTTAAGGTCGAGGTCGCTGAAACTGCTTGCGTAGACTCCGCCAAGATCGCTAAGCTCCGGGTTGTATGCCGAAACATGCGAAAGCCCGTTCAAAAGGGATGTAAACACAATAACTATTATCAATGCGGCGGCAATAAGATATAAAGCTTTGGGATCACGTAACTTAAACTTCATTTGGACGACCTCCATAAAAACCCGTTGAAAAAAAGCCCCGGCTTGTTTTTTCAAGTCAAGGCCCGACATGCCTACAATATATTTGTATTATGGAGGTTTGAAAATAATACCGGTTATTGTACGGGTTTGAGAAGGTCCGTCTTTATAGTAGTTCCGTCATCGACGAATTTATTTATCACGACTTCGTCGGCCTTCTTCATACTGACGTTAAGCATATCTTCCTTAAGTCTTTCCAGAACTCCCCCCATCAGTGAAAGCGAACGTTCCAGATCGTCCGGGTCCGCTATCGCCTTTATCACGAAGGGAGCATTCATCTGTTTGCCGTTTATTACGATATACTGGCCTGCCGCGCGTATTTCCGTCATAGCTACGACTCTCTCATCGTTTACGGAAATGGCCTGTGCTCCGCTGGCTCTCAATTCGTTTACCAGATCGAGGATGTCATATTCCTGTACCAATATCAAGCCGTTATTGTCCAGATTGATAATCATACCCTTGCCTTTGACTGTCTCCAGACCCGCAAATATCCTTGCCTTCTGCAGGTTGTTCTGTATCTGCTGAGCCGCCTCGCTGTCTCCGGCCTTGACCTTTGCATATGTCTGGTTCTGCTGTTCGAGCTCCTGAAGCCTCTCCTGCAGCGAATTCTTCTGATTCTGCAGTGTGATCAGCTCGTCCTTCAGCTCATCTAGCCTTTTGTTCTCAAAGCTTGCAATGCTCTGATTGTAATTTACGCTCTTATATTGCAGTGACAGCATGATACCCAGTATCACACAAACCAGCATCATTGCCACATTCCTAGCGATCTTCATTTTTCAACTACCTCCAGCCCCGATATATACTTGTCCAGCTTGTCAGCGCCGCTGAATTTTGACAGTTTGATCTCATTTGCTTTGGCGATATCGACCCTGATGTTGAATTCGGTCATTTCAGCTATCCTGCTGCTGTTGATGATACTGTTGTACAATGTGTCGGGGTCGCCTATGGCTTCGATTATAAAAGGAACCGGATGCCTGTTGCCGTTGATGAGTATGGTCGGGCCTGCACATACCTGCTCGCTCATGGGCGCAATGCGCTCGCCGTTTATGGAAATAGCCTCTGCCCCGGATTTTTTCAGATCATTAAGTATTACCCTGATATCCTGGTCATGTATGATCTGCCAGCCCAAGGGAGTATCCGGCTGGCGTGCGGGAGCGTCGTCAAGCTTGATGGTAATGCCCGGACCCTTGACGTCGACAAGGCCGGCGGAAAATCTCATCTTTTCCCAGTCTCTTGCAAGCTGATCATCTTTTTGCTGCAGTACGTACTCATCGATGATTTTATTCTGATCGGCAACATTTTCATCAATAGCTTTCTTCAGGGCATCAGTTTCGGCCTGCTCCTTTACAAGCTGCTCCTTCAACATGTCCGCGCTGTAGGTCTTGGCTGCGGCCAGCTTCTTTGTGTTGAGCGTGCTCTTCGTCTGGACGGCTAAAACAATACCGAAAATTATGAAAACGATCAGTAAAACATACTGGCTGCCGTGCTTTTTCATAAAGACCCCGTATCCGTTACAAACTAAGCTCGGTAATGCCGAATGTCAATTCGGTTTTACCGGATTTATATATTACAATTCTACTTTTAATAACTATGTATTTCAAGTGAAATATGATTTTACCGCAAAAAGCCATTTCCATGTACCGGAATGGCTTTCATACAGGCTATGGAATCAGGTACCGCATGAATTGCAGTGCAAAATTTCGTAACTGCACTGCAATCCTGCGAAATCCGTATTCGCAAAAATTGTTATCGGTCAGCTTCTACTTATCTCTCTCACCTTTCTGGCATAGATATTCGTCAATTCCTCTGCAAATTCTGTGCTGGAGCTCTCGCCGATAACTTTTACCATAGGTTTTTCAGCGTCCGGAAGCACAAGCACCCAGCCTTTGTCATTATATACCTTCACCCCTTCGAGAGTCTCGACCTTGTTTCCGCCGTTTTCCTGTATCAGCCTTCGGATAACCTTGCCCTTGCTATTCCAGCCGCATTCAACTTCCTGCCTGTGCATGTGTATTTCCGGCAGCATGTCTACAAGCCCGGAAAGGCTGAGCTGATTGACCGACATATAATCCAGCAGTCTAACGAGCCCTGCGATAGCGTCAAAATGCAGAGTAAACTGCTCCAGCAGGTCCTCTCCGGTGTTCCTGCCCAGCAGTTTGCCCATTATATCCCTTGAAGACGTTTTGGTACGTATCACATTCCCGTGATATTGATCCGCTATTTTTTCAACAGCCTGGCTGGCCGACAGCGGTACCACGACCGTGCCCCCCTCCAGGTTCCTGAGCAGCACGAGCGAAATAAGGGCTATGAACATATCCTCGAGCACTATCCTGCCCTTTCTGTCGACAAGCACCATCTTTTCACAGGATTCCTCTATGGAAACACCCAGGTCGAAGCCCTCCCTCACGACGAAATTCGCAAAGCCTCCCATGCTGACGGGCACAAGTTCGCCATCCTGTCCGTTGACAGTCTTCACAGTACAGCCCAGTTCGCCCAGCAGGTCCGAAACCACCTGTGAATGCAGTGGCAAGGTGGTATTCAAAGCAACGCTGAACTTCAATTTTTCCGATTTCACGCCTCTTAGTATGTTTTTCAGGTAAAATTCGTCGTAACCCTGTACTACCACGATTTCATTGATACAATCGCAGCTGCACCGGTTGAAATCATCCCTGGCAAATATATTTTCTATTTTCCTCTCGATGCCTCTCTCAACGTTATTTCCCAACTTATCGAGGAAATCCAGCACGAGCCTGGTATTCTCCCCGGAACAGGCGCTGATATGGACTCCGCCGTCCAGACGGTAGAACCTGACGGCCGAACGTATGACAGGAAGCAGCAGCCTGCCGAAATCGTAGACTTTGATGCCAGCTGAAACAAGCCCGGAAATGAAAGCGTTCCTGATCATTATCGCCGCGGGAGATCCATCGCAGCTGACTCCGAGCTTGCCTTTACCGTCGTGCACCGCGCCTAGCGAAGCTCCGAGCTTTGCTGAAAACTCGGGCGTAAGGTCTACATTAACATCACCTGCCACCCCCCTGTTTCCAAATATCTGCCTTCCCGTTTTGGAACCCCAGACAAGGTTGGCGTCGACTTCCGCGCCCTGGCCAATCAGCTTGCCTGGCCATATTTTTACCGAAGGCTCTATCACGGCCATCTCGCTTATTAGTGTTCGATCCCCTACGACGGACTGTTCATATGCCGAAACACCCTGCTTCACGCTGACATTGGAACACAAAATGCCGCCCCTTAGCTGCGTTTTGCAGCCGACAGTGCAGTTCTTCCATGTAATGCCGCGTTTTATGCCGCATTGCCCCGAAATCACGTTATTATCGCCTATTATAGAATAACTGCCGATCTCCGAAGCCTCGCCGATATGGCAGCCGGAGCCTATCAGGCATGGCGCCGTTAGCTTCACTCCCCGGCCTATTTCCGTCCCTTTGCCGATCCATACCCCTTTTTCAAGCTCCTGTCCGGGTATGTTTACCCGGACCCTGCCGTCCAGAATGTCTGCCTGGGCCTGAAGGTAGGCTGCTATATCCCCTATGTCGCACCAGTAATCCTCGGTTATATACCCGTACATGCTTTTGTTATCCTTCAGAAGCGCAGGGAAGAGGTCCTTGCTGAAATCGAAAACCGCTCCCGGTTTTATGTAGCTGAATATCTCGGGCGACAGTATATAAATGCCCGTATTTGCGGTATCGCTGAACACTTCTCCCCAGCTTGGCTTTTCAAGAAACCGGATTATCCTGCCTTCGGGATCCGTGACCACTACTCCGTATTCAAGAGGGATATCCACGCGCTTCAAAACCAGCGTGGCCATGGAATTCCTGTCTTTGTGGAACTGTATTGCGCTTTTCAGGTCGATGTCCGTGAGAGCATCGCCGCTGATTACCAAAAAGGTATCATCCAGAAAGGCTTCGGCATTTTTTACACTTCCGGCGGTCCCGAGAGGTTTATCTTCGATATAGTATCTCAACCTGACGCCGAAGTCTTCGCCGTCCCCGAAGTATTCTCTGATCAGATCGGGCATGTATTGAAGCGTCGCTGCGATATCCGTTATTCCGTGTTTTTTGAGAAGCTCGACGATATGTTCCATAACAGGCTTGTTTGCTACCGGAACCATGGGCTTAGGCCTGCAACATGTAAGAGGCCGCAGCCTTGTACCCTCTCCGCCGGCCATAATAACAGCTTTCATCCGATTCATCCCTTTACCGTTTCTATTTTAAAAAAATCCTGCATTTTAGTATTAATTTCTGCCGCAATGGTAAAAAACATACAGTAAAGCGGCATGAATTATCGCAGGTAAAAATGTATATGCTAGAAACGAACGACAAATTATCAGAATGTTTTGAAAGGTGCGCTTATGTCAAATAAACATAATTTCGAATACATGGAGGACGGAGTGGCGATAAGCCCTGCTATTCCGGTGGTAGGCGACAGGGTCAGGATAATATACGACGGCATACTCTCCAAAAACGGTGCAACGGAAATGAACGTACATCTGGGATATGGAGCCAATATGGAGAATGAACAGGATATACCGATGACAAGAAGTGAAACCTGCTTTGAGACAACCGTACCGGCCTTGAAGGAATCGTACCTCAAATTGAGCTTCAGGGACCAGCTGAACAATGTAGACGATAATTCCGGAAGCTTATACAGCTTCGATATAACAGGCTGACTACGCGGGCGAAATCGAGTAGCGAAACGCGGGGACGGTTCTTCGACCCGCCCCCGCGTTTCGATTCGGTCAGCCTTACGTCTGTCTCCTTCCGGCCTGGCCGGATATTCCTTCCATATGCCTCCCGGCATATTTCCAGAGCAAGGAAATAACTATGATCTGTACGGGAAGCATAACGGCGCTTTTTATTACGCGTGCCGGCAGCAATGCCATATAGCCTTTACCCAGCAGGATTGTAAGCCAGTACGTATTGAGTCCGATATCGATGAAAATTGTTGTACAAAGAACTGCAAGGGCGATTCTCAGAAGGGTTTTGGGTTTTTTGTAAAGAAACAAGCCGTAGATCGTGCCTGTCAGGAATGCGCTCAGTGTAAAGCCGGCAAAATATGCACCGCTGGGGGCGATCAACATACCGAGGATGTCCCCCGCTGCAGAACCCATCCCTCCGATCAACGGTCCGAACAGCATCGATGCAAATGCCTGCGGCACAAAACCGAAGCTGACCCTTATTATATCTATTTTAATAACGGGAACCAGATAGGTAAGCACTACATACATCGCTACGAACAGGCTCATGTAGACAAGGACTTTAGTCTTTTTCATTCCAGCACCTCCTTTCCTTCATAGGCCTCCGTACCGAAAGACTTTCGGCAGCGGACAGGCCCCTTCTCAACGACATGGCGTCACAGAAGGAAGGAAATGCCCTCATGTGGCAGCGGAATGCGATCAATGCACCGCAAATCCCAAGGATTTTTCGTCCAGCGGCAACTTCCCGTCCGGCTGGCACTTCACGCGCAATGATCTACTCTGTCATTTAGAAAGTAAATTGTTAGTGGTAAACTACTTTTTTATTATAATTCATCCTTTTGCTGTATTCAACAATATGTTTTAAGAAACCTCAGCCTGTAAAACCCGGTATGTCCGGCATTCACGGTTTTGTGTCCCTTTCGAGGCGGTACAGATACCTCAAAGCCTCCGCCGCCGATTCTCCGCACATTTCGTCAGAAGGCTTAAGACCTGCACAAAATTTCGGTCTTTCAGGCTTTCCGAAAAGCTTGCATTTATTGTCGCCGGTCAATTGTATACAGCGGACGCCGGAGGGCTTCCCTTCCGGCATCCCCGGTATCGGCGATGTTATCGAAGGCGCGATGCAGCACGCACCGCATCCTTGCCTGCAATTCATATATATGACCTCGCTGTTGTTATTTTTCCCGTCAGCCCTCGTTGACAATATATCACCATTACGAGCTTCTTTTTCCGACGACTGCCGAAGCTACCCGTGTCAGAGGACCAGCCTCACTTCCCTGGCATTGCAGCAGGCCCTTATATCCGGTATCGTCCGTTCGAACAAGCCTATAAGCCTTTCATCGGTATTTATGACTATCTCGTCCATCTCCGCCTTCATTGAAAGAGAATGTTCCGACTTGAATTTTCTGGCGTCGGCGATGACTTCCTTCAGCTTATCCCCGAAGTCCATTATATCATTTTCCGCCGGACTTTCATTAGTCCAGCTCAGCAAATGAAGAGACACATTTTTCTCGTGTTCCCTGAAAAACCCCTGGTAAATAAACTCCGTTATATGCGGGACGTAGATCGCATACAGCTTCAGTATATTCAGAAGCGTATGGTATAACGCCTTCTGAGCAGACCTGCGTCCTTCCGCGCCGTGTATATCGGGCTGATAGAGCCGTTCCTTGACTATTTCCAGATAATAATCGCAGAAATCCTTCCAGAAGAAGTCGTCCGTCAAATGCCTTGCAGAGCCTGTCTCGTACTGATTCAGCAGTTCTGCAGCCCCACTTTTGGTTCTGCTGCAGCTTTCCATTATCCAACGGTCGACAGGGAGCAATTCCATCTCCACTCCCGGATCGTAATCCTGCAGGTGCGAAATCGCGAACCTTGCCGCGTTCCAGAGTTTTGTAACGAACCTTTTAGCGATCCCCAGCTCATCCTGCGAGAAAAAGGTATCAGTCCCCAATTTCGAATTTGCGGACCAGTAACGGATAACGTCTGCGGAATGTGCGCCGATAAGAGCGTTTGGCGAAAGCTCCGAGTTGTTTTTCGACTTGCTTATCTTCTCACCTTTTTTGGCCAGAACAAAACCGCATATCATTATATCCTTCCAGGGTATCCTGCCTGTATGGTAAAGACTTTTGACGATCGTATAGAACGCCCAGGTGCGGATGATCTCATGCGCCTGTGTCCGTAGCCCCATAGGCATCAGCTTTGAACTTATGTCGCCAGCCTCGCCCCATTTTGCATTTATCTGAGGGGTGACCGAAGATGTCGCCCAGGTATCAAAAACTGAGTTCTCAGGGATAAATTCCGTACAGCCGCAGCTGCATGGGGTCTCCGGCGAGGCTTCCCGCGGATCGACCGGCAGGGTCTCTTCACCGGCTGCCACCGGTTTGCCGCAGGACTTGCAGTACCAGACAGGAAAGGGAACACCGAAATAGCGCTGTCTTGATATGCACCAGTCCCACTTCAGATTTTCGACCCACAATTTATAGCGGCTCTTCATATTTTCCGGATACCAGTTTATTTCATCGGCCGCCTTCAGGAACGCTTCCCTGTTCGACAATATATCGATGTACCACTGCTTCGACGGTATGATCTCGATCTCTTTTCCGCAGCGTTCGTGAACCGCGACAGAGTGCGTGATCTGTTCCGACCTGATCAGCAGCCCGTTTTCTTCAAGCAAACGGATGATCTGCTTCCTGGCTGCCGGAACGGCAAGGCCGCCTATGAACGGAACCTCCGGAGTTATCGTCCCGTCCGGCAGGATGACTTTCCTGTATGGCAGCTTGTGCGTTTCATACCAACCGGCGTCGGTACTATCCCCGAAGGTCGCGCACATAACGACGCCTGTGCCTTTGTCCATGCCGACCTTATCGTCGGCCATAATGGGAATCTCGTAATCATACATCGGAACAACCGCGCTTCTTCCGATGTACTTCTCATATCTCGGGTCCTGAGGATTGACAAAGAGACAAACGCAGCCGTAGAGCAGCTCGGGGCGCGTTGTTGCGACAGGCAAGGAGCCCCGGGTATTTGCCGAGTCATTACCGGCTGCGATAGCTTCGTCAACAGTACCGGCTGTACCGGCATTTTCCCCCGAAGTGTTGTCAGCATCCGATTTTTCGGTTAACCTGAACGGGATGTAACTGAAAACCGTATCCTTATCCCTGGTATCCAGCTCCGCCTGAGCGATCGATGTCCGGCATTCCGTGCACCATAACACAGGAGACTCCTTCATGTACGCTTTCCCAGCCTTGTAAAGCTCGATGAACGATTTCTGGGATATCCTCTGCGCCATTGGGCCGACTGTTTCATATTGAAGAGACCAATCGACCGAAAAGCCGAGCGATTGCCAGAGCTCCTTGAATTCCTCGACATACTTGGCCGCCGTGCCTTTACATTTTTCTATGAATTCGCTTCGCGGCAAATCCTTCGCATAAACACCTTCTTCGCGTTCGACCAGCCTTTCGGTCGGAAGGCCGTTATCGTCGAAGCCGAAGGGATAAAAAACGTTATACCCCCGCATGCGTCTGAAGCGCGCTATCATTTCAGCCTGCGTATAGGAAAAAATATGGCCGATATGAAGGCTTCCGCTGACTGTAGGCGGCGGAGTGTCTATGGAATAGATTTCCCTGCCGCTTTGTTCATCGAAGCGATAGACATTGTTTTCCTTCCACAGCCGCTGCATATCCTTTTCTGCCAGTTTAAAATCATAATTCCTTTCCATACCCGATACCTCCTTAATTTTCAAAACTATATAAAAATCAGAGGCTTTTCGAGGGCCTCTGATTTTTGAACAAGACTGCAATATGTTCAATTAAATCAAAAAGTCCGCCTCAAGCCAACGTTAAAACGTTTGCTCAGGGCGAACCTATGTGTTCGTGGTACCACCTGAATTCAGAAAATACTCTGCACTCTGCCAGTACGGGCGATCCAACAGGATAACCGATACTGCTTTCCCTTTAACGGTGGAAAATTCCGTTGAAGCCTACTTGGATCAAATCCTTTCGGTTCACTGCTCAAAGGCTACTTCCATACTCCCCTCACGAAGACTTGCACCGTCCGTCTTCTCTCTTTGCATCGGGAGCGTATGTACTCCTCCTCGTCAACGCCGTTTTGTCTGTGTTTGTTTATATAATAATAGTTTATGTATCGACATATGTCAATATATGTTTTTCTGCTTCAATCCGGATATAGGCATTGCATTTACCCTGTCTTGTTCAGCTTGCGAACCTCTCTGTATTTTTTCGGAGACATGCCGGTATTCTTTTTAACGGCAAGCGAAAAATAATTGGTGTCGCGGTATCCGACCATCAGCGCGATCCTGCTCGTTTTAAAATTGGTAGTCTCGAGGAGCAGCTTCGCCTTTTCTATCCGCTTTCTTACTATATATTCGTTGCAACCCTCTCCCGTGACCTTTTTAAAAAGCCTGGACAAATAGTTGGGCGTAACATAAAGAGAGGCCGCGATATCGGAAACGGACAAGTCGTCGGGTAAATGCGCGGCAATATAGCGCTTCGCCTTGTCCACAATTTCGTGAAAACACTTGTCATCCCTGCTGCCCAACAAGTTTGTAAGAAAGCCCTTTGTAAGGCCGAACAGCCCCTCTCCGCTCACGTTCGTCAAGTTATTCAAAAACACGTTCAATGCCGCATCGGCGTTCGACCCCGAATGGCAGATAAAGGAGTAGAATACCGAGGAGGCAAGCTCATAGCAACATCTTCGGATATAGGTATCCGAGACATTGTAGGTATCCGTCGCCTGACAAAACCGTTCGAATTTACTCAGTACCTTGTCCGGCTCCGCTATGTTTTCACACATTGCGTTTTTAATTTCCAGGAATACTTCCTTGAACAGGGTATCCTTTTTTCGGGCACCTATTGTCTGTATGATTTCATCATGAACAGCTTCACCGTATTTCAACAAATCCACAGCATCGTTATATGAGGTTTTCAGATGCCTGACTCCCTGCACGGGATTGCCAACGACTACTCTGGGCTTTTTTCCGCACTCATCCCTCAAAATGCCGTTCAGTTCCTTAACCCATTCCAGTATACCGCTTTTCCTCCCGCTGAGAAAAAAGGCGATTACGATCCTGCCGCAATTATCCATGAAGGTCAGCCCTCTGTTTTGAGCATCCACCATACCGATACAGATATTTTTTATAGTCAGCGCGGTAAAGTTTTCAACGTCGTTGTCACTGTCTTCATACAGGGCTGGAACAATAATGGCCGCTTGTACATACTGTTCCGGGTGGTAATTGTATTCCCTGCAGAATTTCACTATTTCACCGTCCTGTTGATTCCTGGCGTTACATGCCAGATTCCTGAGGAAGTTTTCTATCTGCATCTGTTCTGTCACTGCTCGGGCACGGTTTTCGTTGATGTCCGCCAGTTTTTTGATCTTACCGGCTTCCAAAGCTGCGGTCTGTTTTTTGAGTGATTCAACCAAAGCATTTTCATCGATAGGTTTAAGAAAAAAGTCGTGCACCTTTAGCTTGATGCACTGCCTTGCATATTCGAATTCGTCATACCCCGTCAATACGATTACCTTTATCTCGGGTACGAAGTGTTTGGCCTGATCAATGAGGTCCAGTCCCGTCATTTCATCCATTTTAATATCGGTAATGAGTATCTCGGGCTTTTTTTCCCTGATGACATCGAGAGCTTCCCTGCCTGACTGGGCTACATAAACCTCACCGATCCCAATGGAATTCCAGGGTATTGCCTTGCGCATCCCAAGCCTTATCAGTTTTTCGTCATCCACTATAAGCGCGCTGTACATTACATCACCTCTTCGAATCTGCAGGCTTCCACACCGGGAAGCCGTATAGTCACAGTCACTCCGCCTGATTCATTCTTTGAGTAATGCAATCCGTATTCTTTGCCAAACAATATTTCGATCCTCTTGTTCACATTCCGGATTCCATACCCGAAATCCTTGTCGTACTCGGAAATGGAATTGTTCATGTTGCGGATCTGTTCCTCCGTCATGCCTGTCCCGTCGTCTTCCAATACTATAAAAGTATCGCCGTTCATTTTGCGGGCGGTTATTTTCAATTCCCCCCTTTTGCCTTCCTTGATTTTGATCCCGTGATATATCGAATTTTCTACCAGAGGCTGCAATGTGATTTTGGGGATCAGCACCTTTTTGCAGTCCTCCTCAATATCGATGGTACTGCTTATTATGTTGTCATACCGTATATTCTGGATGATTAGATAATTTCTCACATGGTCGATTTCCTGTTCCAGGCAGATTACGTCCTTGCCTTTGCTGAGGCACAATCTGTAATACTGGGCAAGCGCCTTTACAAACATCGACAACTCCTTGTTCCCGTCGGCGCTCGCCTGCCAATGTATACAGTCGAGCGTATTGTAGAGAAAATGCGGCTGGATCTGGGACTGCAGTGCATTGAACCTGATCTGGTCCATTTGATGCTGTTCCAGTTTGACTTGCTCCATTAGTGTCTTGATTTCCTCCATCATATAGTTGAAACCGTTGGCAAGCTTGACAAAATCAACGCCCACATTTTCCATATTGACGCGCACATCCAGTTTTCCTTCCGCCGCGTCGTTCATCCCTCTTATTATGTTATCTATAGGATGATAGGTTCTGTTTATGATACCCTTGCATATTTTCAGACCGAAATATGTCACTGCCACAGTCATTAAAACAAGCAGGACCACTACTATGATATTGTCCCTGTACATCTTCATCAATGGGATCCTGCTGATGAGAAAATAATTCCAATCTCCTACTTTCCGGTAGTTATACAGACTATTCCCCTTGACGAAGTTCCCGCTGGTCCCTTTCAACAATCCCGAATACTCAAATTCCGAATTTATGAGGCCGTTGTCCGTACAGGAGACAATCAAGCTTGAGGTATCCACCATAAACAGCTCCGAATCGTATTTTATAGCGTTTTTTTCCGGAGGTATTCCTTCAAACAAACTATTGTCGAAAATCATGCACAACAGCCCTATTTCGTGGATCATATTGGTAGTGTTATAAATAGGCATATATACATTAAGCATGTTATTGTTGTTTTTCAAATACGCATCATTGTAGCTTAATCGGAGCGTTCCGCGTTCACAGCTGAAATTGCTGTCGCCATAGTCTTTTTCATAGACCATTCGAAAGTTGTTCGAAATTTTTGTGATCGTACTTTTATATACGGTGTCCTCGAAATAATAGCTGACGACCGCGACGAACCGCATGTTGGAATGCATATTGAAAACATTTTGAAGAGTGTTCTTCACACCGCTTACCAGACCGTAATACTTATAGCTGCTCTTACCGCCGCATTTCAGATATTGTTGGAAGGAATCGTCTATGATGATCGATTCCGCAAGTTCCTTGTAAGAATCCAGTGCCGACTCGTAATTGACGACCATTGAAGCCAATTGGTCATTTGTAATATTGTTCGATTGGCCTATAAAGGACGAAATGTAAAAGGTAGTGAAAATAGCAAGCATTATGATCGAAATGGCATAACTCAGACCGGTTATGACAGCGTAGATTTTTTTGTCCAGATTCCAACTGCTGAACTTGCTCTTCCATAATCTGTCCACTATTTCACCTATTCCTTATGAACTGGAATAACGTTTTACCACTGATATTACTATATTAACATAAAGTAAGCCGGGATGCCGATATTACAGATAAAAAGAGAGGTAATACCGGCTGCCGGCTTTCCTTTTCAAAGCACAATTGTACCCTTCACAAGGTCCTCCTCAGCGCCGCTGAAGCCGATGTACAGCTCATATTCCATATGTTCGAGCTCCCAAGCCGATGTTTTGGGATTATACCATTTTAATTTCTCAATGGGGCAGGCTATGGTCACATTCTTCTCCTCACCCGTTTTCAGTTCTACCCTCGAGAACCCCCGCAGCAGCTTTACGGGCCTGTCGACGTGTGAATTTCTGAAGCCCGCATACATCTGAACAACCTGTGTTCCGTCAACGTCGCCGGTATTCTTCACGTTACAGCCTGCATACACATAGCTGCCATCTGTCCGGAAGCCGGGTGACGATAGCTCGAACTGCGTGTAGGATAAACCGAAGCCATATGGCAGAAGCGGAGTTATGCCCTCTTTCTCCAATTTGGTATAACCGTGGTAATAATCGTACCATTGGGATTGCGTATCCCAATCGACCCCGGGCATATCGCTCTCTTTGAATGGCACGACATATGGCAGCTTACCGCTTGGGTTGACATCTCCGAACAGTATCTCGGCCAGGGCGTTACCGCCTTCCTGACCTGCATAGTAGGCCATGAGTATTGCGCTCACACTGTCCTTCCATTCGGACATCATGATCATATTTCCTCCGACCAGCACCACTGCGGAATTTGTATTAAGCGGCCCTACCTCTTTGACGAGCCTGACCTCATCCTCATGAAGTCCGAGATTCCGGCGGTCGCCTCCGACTGAGAAGTTGGAACCTACATTCTGATCCTCCGAAATATATTCGCCTTCATCATCATGGTCGTATCCAACAACAAAAACAACAGCGTCCGCTTTACGTGCGGCAGCCTTTGCCTCTTCCAGGTCGCTTCCGTCACAGTACGAAATATTCACATCTGCCGCTATGTTTTTCAAGCCCTGGTAGGGTGTAACTACATATGCCGGGAATACGCGGCTTGAGCCCCAGTCACCTATAACTTCCTTTTTGCCAAGCTTGCCGATCAAGGCTACGGACCTTACGTCCTTTCTGTCGAACGGAAGTACCCGGTCCTTGTTCTGGAGCAGAGTGATTCCCTTTCTGGCAGCTTCCTTCGCAAGCGCTATATGTCCCGGACTGCCGACATATTTCTCCTTCGGATATTCTGCTATATCGGCTTTTGTGAATGCCAGCAGCGTACGGACAATTCTTATGGCAGCATCGTCTATTCGAGACTCCGGAACAAAACCGTCCTTTACAGCTCTTACAAGCTTTTCGCCAAAGTACTGTGTGCAGCACATTTCCATGTCCTGTCCGCCATTTGCAGCTTCAACGGTATCTCTGACCCCCCAAATGAAATCGCTCATCACAAAACCGTCAAAGTCCCACTCATCCTTCAGCACCTGGCTCAGAAGGTAATTGTGATGCCCGCACCGCATGGAACGATACAGATTGTATGAGCTCATTATGCTTGCTGCGCCGGCGTCGATGCAATCCTTGAAGTGAGGAAGAAAGACTTCACGTTCAGTGCGTTTATCACATTCGACGCTTACCTTGAATCTGGAAATTTCCATTGAGTTGAACGCATAGTGTTTTACACAGGCAATTACGTTCCTGCTTTGCACACCTCTAACCAGCGCCGCACCCATTTGCCCGAGGTGGAATGACTCCTCACCGTAGGTTTCCTGGCTGCGACCCCAGCCTGGATTGTAGGGCAGGTTGATGCACACTCCCGCGAAGGTGTTGCCACCGAAAGCCCTTACTTCCTCTCCGATAGCCTGTCCGATACGCTCCTCGAGATCGGTATCGAAAGTCGCTCCGCGAAGCATGGAAACAGGGAAACAGGTACTTTCGCCTATTCCGCATACGACGCCTCGAGGCCCGTCCACAAACAGCATCGGCGGGATACCTTTTTCCGCCGCACCGCCTGCCGGATATGGGACCATATTATAATGAGTATCCTTCTTTTCGGACATGGCCTCTTCCATCATCTTGTCAAGAGGCCAGTTTCCGCCCATCAATGACACTTTCTCTTCCAATGTCAGACCTTTCACTATTTCCTTTGCTTTTTCCGTAAATGAAAGACGGTATTCCTTGTTACATTTCATAAAAAACCCCTCCCGCTTTGAAACCGGCTGCTCTAGCCTACGTACATGCCTCAGCCCTTAACTGCACCGGCCATCAAGCCTTTCACAAGCTTATCCTGCAAAACAATGAATAGGATTATCATTGGCAGTACAGTGAGTACAAGAACCGACATTATTACCGGGATGTTCATGGCATGCTCACCCTGGAAGGCCGATATTGCCAATGGAAGCGTCTTGGCAGTCTTCGACTGTGTCAAAGTATTTGCAAAAATGAATTCGTTCCATATCGCAACGCCGTCGTAAATTGCCAGAGTGGAAAGTCCCGGCTTTGAAAGCGGCAATATTATGCTGAAAAAGTTCCTGTACTTGCCGCAGCCGTCTATCTCTGCAGATTCCTCCACGTCCTTTGGAATACCGCTCATGAAGGTCGTAAGAATGTAGCAGGAAATCGGGATGGCAAAGGCTATGTTTGGTCCGAACAATCCCCAGAGCTTGTCATATATCTTGAATTGAGTCGTCATCTTGAAGACCGGTATCAAGGTCACATGTATCGGAATTGACATGCATGCAACGATCAGACCGTAAATTGCGCCTCTGAATTTGAATTTCATCCTGGAAAGAGGATAGGATGCACAGGCGGTTATAAACAGAAGCACGCTCAATGAAACAACCAAAACGATGACGCTGTTGAAGAAATAATTCATAAAACCCTTGGACAGAACTGCAATATAATTTTCAGGATACCACTTGTCGGGAAGCTGGAATATTCCCTTCTTCAGCATTTCGAACTGTCCCTTGAAGGAGTTGAGCACCATGAAGACGAACGGAATCCCCGTTACCAGCACCCAGCCTGTTGCAAGAATGAAAGCGATGGTCCATGCAATCTTGCTTTTTATTTTGGTTTCAATATCCTTATTCATGATATATCATCCTTTACTCTGATTAATTTCTGTATCAACAGCGCTATTCCAGTTACCAGAATAAACATTCCGGCTGCCGCGGTGGATCCGTATCCCATTTTGAAGTGCTGGAAGGACATCTTATACATGTAGGTTGCCATCAATTCGGATGCAGTTCCGGGACCGCCACCCGTCATGACGTAAATCAAATCGAAATACTTAAGGGAACCTATAAGAGACAGGATACATGCCGTTTTAATGATAGGGGTCAGCAGCGGAAGCGCTACATACCTGAAATACTGCCCGCGTGTCGCGCCGTCGATGATCGTGGCCTCGTAAATTTCCATGCTTATATTGCTGTAGCCTGCCATGAAGAAAACCATATAAAATGGCGTATACTGCCAGGCAATTACTCCTATGACGGCAAAAAGCGCGTGTGGAGCACGGCCAAGCAAATCGACCTTTCCTCCGCCGAACGCTTGTGAAATAGTAGTGATGATGCCCCCCGACGTAGCAAGCGCATAAGAAAACAGAAAACCTATCGCCACTGAAGACATAAGCAGCGGTAGGAACCAGACCACTTTATAAATATTAAGCTTCCTTCCG
Source organism: Bacillota bacterium (assembly GCA_023412915.1). Classification (GTDB taxonomy): domain Bacteria; phylum Bacillota; class Clostridia; order Acetivibrionales; family DTU013; genus JAEYOM01. The sequence goes on along the minus strand of JAEZRE010000004.1, from coordinate 16,221 downwards.
CCAGCGTCCAAAAATGTCGCAAGAGCTATTGCAATCGGTATTTGAAGCAATATTGAACAAACCATAATTAGTATGTTGTTCTTAAAAGCATACCAGAATGTAGGATCACCTATAAGATCCTTCCAGTTGCCTAAACCGATGAAAATTCTTTTTGCGGAAATACCGTTCCACTTGTAAAGACTGATGTCGAATGTTGCAAAAATCGGATACACGATATAAACAAGCATAATCAGTATAACCGGCGTCAGGAATACTGCAGCTGCATTGCGGGTGCTTCTTCGCCTGCTTTGGAGCAATGACACGTTATTATTCACGGATAAATCCCTCCGATACGATATACAGCAATTTATCACCGAGAAACATGGTACCGTTATTAAAAGGAAGCCCACAGTAAGTAGTCTCGTTATTCACTGCGGGCTTCACTTTTAAGCTTTTAAACTGATAATGTTAAATCCAGTGACATGTTATTTCTTTTCAGACAAGTACTTCTGCATGGCATCCTGCAGTTCCTGGTTAGCCTGTTGAGGAGTCTTCGTCAGTCCGAAGATTTCCTGGCAGGTATTCTTGTGAACTTCTCCGACTTCCGGAGGCAGATACTGGTCATACCACAGCTGTACATTGCTGGCATTCATGAAGTCCTTCCAAACCTGCTGCATGCAGGGATCGGTGATGGAATCGCCCATACCCTCGATTGAAGGAATGCTGCCTGTATCGAGCATCTCTTTTTTGTACTGTTCGCCGTTATAGTACTGTGTTGCAAGGATAAAGCATGCATTCAGCAGATCCTTGTCGTCTCCCGTGTTGAAATTGAAGCCATTGCCTATGGAAGTACCTACTACTATGGACTGGTCAGCTTTGCTTGTGTCAAGCTTCGGGAATGCAAAGTAGCCTATGTTGGCCGTATACCACTCTGCGTTGTCGTTCTTCATTGAGGATGCCTGCCATGTACCATGAAGCATCATTGCCGCTTCTTCCTTGTACATGAGCTGTCTGTCCTGTCCGTCGTCGGCATTGATACTGTTGACGCCGTCCGGGAAATATCCGGCCTTGATCCATTTCTGGATCGTCTCTGCCGCATACATGAAAGCAGGTGAAGTGAAGGAACCGGTGCCGTCGACTGCTGTGTTGAATTCATCAACTCCACCGTAGCGGGCTGCCAGGTACATGAAATACATGGAACCTGTCCACTTGTTCTGGTTAGCCAGCGAGAAGGGGGTATATCCATTCTTTTTCAGTGTATCGCAAGCCTTTTCCAGTTCGGCTATAGTCTGCGGAACCTGAAGCCCAAGCTTCTGGAATATGGTCTTGTTGTAGAAGATGCCGCTTCCTGCGAGGCTGCTGTAAGGAACTGCATAAATCTCGCCCTTGTAGGAGCTCTGTGCAATAGCTGCCTTCAGGAAGGGCACCTTGTTGTACTTGTTCATCAATTCGGTAATCGGTACTGCGAAACCGGAATCGATATACTCATTCATAGGACCGCCGCCCCAGTGTATGTACATGTTCGGGCACTGTCCGGAGCTCATTGCCACAACCAGCTTCTGCTTGTAAGTATCGTTCTGGATATGGGTGGTCTCAACCGTTACATTGGGATAATCCTTCATAAAACGGTCAACAGCTCCCTGCTGGATTTTATTAGCAGGATCCTCCGTTGCGATGTCCCACAAAGTAATCTTCATGTCCTTGTCCGCTACCTTCAAGGTGTCATCTGCCGGTGCAGCCGCCACTGGTGCCGTAGCTTCAGCAGGTGCAGTAGCCTCCGCTGCAGTTGCCTCAGCCGCTCCAGCACCTTCCGTCTTTGTTGCTGATCCGCATCCCATAATGGCTACAGCCATGAACGCGAATACCAGCAATAAGGTTGCCAATTTCCTTAGCTTCATAAACAAGTCCTCCTTTTATATTACTTACAGACCTATGATAGCATAGGAAAAAACAATAAAAAATTTAATAAAGTGTCCAAATACTATAATTTTGTATCCAGTTTTGAATTGATTTTTATATATTTCCCGCCGTCACTTCCGATTGCAATACGGGCGTCTCCAACGGCTTCATCCTAACCGTCTCACGCTTTTACACCGCCATACCATTTGATCACCTCGGACAGATTTTCCTTTTTGACATAGTCGCCTCCGTTTTTGAACATTTCAAGCGACGCTATATCCTCGGGCGTCTTGACTTCTTTCTTTTCTATTGATTTCGAGATGCCCTTGCCCATCATTTTCATCATGAATTTGTACATGCCGCGAAGCTTGTTGATATCGAAGCCGCCTTGCAGGCAAAATACCCTGGCGTCCTTTATCTGATGGCGTTCCGTGAGGTCGTTTACGACTTTTTCCGTCGGGGCGCCCATTCCGACCGCGCAGGCGGCTTTTACCGCATAGCTTGCGGCGGCCTTCTTAAAACCATTGATACTGCCGGCCATGATCCAACCCATAAATATTATTTCGTCACCCTTGGTCAGCTTTTTCTCCGAAGTCTTAAGCTCATAAGCCGGAAGACCGGTCTCGCCGGACAGGATCTCGGCGTAATGTCTGGTATAGCCGGTATTGGACTCATATGCGATCGCCTTTATCATTTCTCCGCCTCCATTACCAAAGTATTCAAGTATTCATATATTTTATTTAAAACACAAAAAGTCCCACTAATCAAGGACTTTTTGCAATAAACACATTATTCAACGATATGGATTCCACCGCATTTAGCTGATGTTTACATCCGTCTTTTGTGTTTTTAGACAAAAATAGGACTGCCTCAAAGTTTATTTTGAGACAGCCCATTTTTTTTAATGCGAGCCACACCAATTTCGGATATCCGCAGGGCAGTAGATCTTTCTGTTACCAGTGCGGTATGTTCAAGGATTCGTCCAGTTCTGCATGGTACCGCTTGAAATCGCCGGTTCCACAAAACGGCGCAGCACTGCCGAAGCCTCGGCGCGGGTGGCTGTACCCTTCGGGTCGAAAAGATTACCGTCCTTGCCGCTGAAAATACCTGCCATCTGCGTCTGCCTTACCGCATCCCTGGCATAGGCGCTGATTTTGCCACTATCCGCAAAGGTGCTTTCCTTATGGACTTTCGGCAATGTGAAGCCAATGACCTTTGCGTAGTTCTGCATGATGACCGCCATCTGCTCACGGGTAATGGACTGATCCGGGGCAAATTTCCCATTGTCGGTGCCGTTTACGATGGTGTTTTTACTTGCCCATTCGATGTAGCCCATGTAGTAAGCGTCGCTTTTCACATCGGTGAAGCTGCTTTGCTTGTAGCCGCTCACATCGGCGTTTGCCAGTCGCCCCAGCGCAGTGATGAACATTCCTCTTGTCATGGCAGTGTTCGGGCTGAAGGTGGTGTCGGAGGTGCCGCTGAACAATCCGCAGCTTGCAACAAACTCGATATCTTCCTTTGCCCAGTGGCCTGCAATGTCCGTAAATGCGGTATCTGCCTGTTTGTAGCCGATGCCATAGGTGGAAAAATGATTTGTGCTGAAGCGCAGCAGCTTTTCCGCACTGTCATAGACCGAGTTTACGAGCCAGTGTACCTTGCCCTTGGCGTCCACATAGACCGCCTGCACATTCCCGGCCTTTTCATTTGCGCCTAGAGTGTAGGGAATGGTGACCGATACGCTGCCTTGGCCAAAGTTCTGCACCTGTTTGCCGCTGCCGTAGTTAACCTTGAGGTCGAATACCGGACGGTTGCCAATGGCTCTTTTCGCCTCTCCGGTCAACTTGCCGCTGTCCGTACGGGTAGCGATAATATTCACATCAGATTTTGCCTGCTTGTTGATTTGCTGTACGGTTGCCAAATCCATGTCGATTCTGATATCAGGGTTGTCCAATACCACAATGATGTTGACGATTTTCTTCTCAATGATGATATCCTGCACGGTCTTTGGCAGATTGACGGTAACATTGGAGCCGGTCTTGCTTCCGGTGTCCACACGAAGCACCACCGTAATGCCGTTTTGCTCGTTGCCGTTTTTCTTTGCATCCTCAAGAGCCTTATCGAAGGCATCGGTCACGGTTTTGTCAGTGATTTTTACTTTGATGTTGCCCTTGCTGTCCACTGTGCCAGGAACCTTGATTTCCCCCTGTGTAGGAGAATTAGGCTTGTCCGGTGCGGGTGGGGTGACAATGACATGGCTGCTGTTGTCTGAGGAGCTTCCACCGCTGCCGGAGTTGCTGTTGCCGGAGTTGCTGTTGCCGGAGGTGTTTCCGCCGTTGCCACCACCGCCGTTTGAATTCGTCGTCACACTGAATCCCGGGCTTGCCCCCGATGCTTCCGTGTCGGCAGTTTCAGCCACTCGCTGATAGAATGTATACTCCGTACTTGCAGACAGACCGCTGAACACATTACTGGTCTGCCATGTGCTGCCGTCCTTGGAGAACGCATAGGCGGCGTTGGCTGTCAAGGTAATGTTGTTGTGGGTTTTTGACGAAAGCGTTGGCGCCGACGGAGCCGCAGGAGCCGTTTTTTTCGCCACAGCTTCAGTTGCTGTGCTTGTGCGCGTGCCGGTTTCAACGCTTGAACTAATTTCAAGGGTAATCATCTTGCCATAGTCTGCTGCGGCTACTATGTACTCTGAGCCTATGCCTACCTGAGTGCCGCGTGCCTTCCACACATAGGTAAGGGTGCCTGTGTTGTTGCCGCCCACAAGTGAACCAGTCAGTCTATCGCCAATTCTCGGAGCTGTGTTGCTGATGGTTGCCGTGCCGGTGAGGGCATTGGGCAAATATGCGGTTATTGTAATGCTCTGGCTCAAACCCGCAGGAGCACCCGTCGTAGCCTTCATACGAATCAAAACTATGCCGGGGGAAAGTCCCGCTATATCTGTGCCTGTTCCAATCGTCCAGTCTGTTCCGCCATTCGTGGAATATTCCATGGTCGTCCCGATACCGGAAATGGTGCCGGTGGCGGAGCTTGCAGAGGGCTGCGTTACGGTACAGGCAGGGGCTGCCGGTCGTGCAGCCAATGAGATGCTCTGCGCCGTGCTATCGTTTGTGATTGTACCGTTTCCTTTTTTGATAAGGGAAATAGCAGTGCCAAACCAACTATTGTCAATGTCAATCTCTCCGTTGGTGTCAGCCGTAATAGTTGCCGCACCTACTAAGTAGCTGCCGTTTGCCGTCAGGCCGGTCAGCTTTTCGGCGGCGTAATCCACGTTTGCCGTGGGTGTGCTTTCCCGTGTACCGGTAAAGGCAGTCAGGGTAATCTCCTGAGGCTCGGAGGCAAGCATCGTGCCTGACGCCCTGACGCGCACCTGATAAGTGCCCGCATCAAGGGTGGTGGTGCCGGAGGCATTGCTCCAACTGCTGCCGCCATCGGCGCTGTATTCATGCGCTGCTGTCATGGGGATGCTGCCGCTGCCGCCAATGACGATGGGTTGGGTTGCCGTCAGATCCGGCGTTGCCGCCTTGGTGATTGTTATGTTCTGCGCGTCGGAATCGCTTGTCGTCATACCGTCGCCCTTCTTCACCACCGAGATCGTGCAGGCAGAAAGAGCGGACAGGTTGATGTCTGCGCCGGAGGAAATGTCAGTCCACGCTCCGTCGTCAATCCGATACTTCATTCCGTTGGCCACACTGGTGAGGATGCCGGTATCCGGGCCGGCGGCGGAAAAGGTTACCTCCGGTGTAGCCTCTTTCATGCCGGAGAAGGCTGTCAGGGTAATCTCCTGAGGCTCGGAGGCAAGAATCGTTCCTGCAGCTCTGACACGCACCAGATAAGTGCCCACGTCAAGGGTGGTGGTGCCGGAAGCATTGCTCCAACTGCTGCCGCCATCGGCGCTGTATTCATGCGCTGCTGTCATGGTGATGCTGCCGCTGCCGCCAATGACGCCGGGCTGGGTTGCCATCAGATCCGGCTTCTCCGCCTTGGTGACTGTTATTATCTGCGGGTCGGAATCGATTGTCGTCATACCGTCGCCCTTTTTCACCACCGAGATGGTGCAGGCAGAAATACCGGACAGGTTGATGTCTGCGCCGGAGGAAATATCAGTCCACGCTACGTCGTCAATCCGATACTTCATTCCGTTGGTCACGCCGATGAGGGTGCCGGTATCCGGGCCGGCGGCGGAGAAGATTGATTCAGGCGTGGCCTCCTTCGTGCCGGTAAAGGCTATGAGGGTAATCTCCTGAGGCTCGGAGGCAAGCATCGTGCCTGCCGCCCTGACGCGCACCCGATAAGTGCCCGCGACAAGGGTGGTGGGGCCGGAGGCATTGCTCCAACTGCTTCCGCCGTCTGCGCTGAATTCATGCGCTGCTGTCATGGGGATGCTGCCGCTGCCGCCAATGACGCCGGGTTGTGATGCAGTCAGCGTTGGCTTTGCCGCCTTGGTGACCGTTATGGTCTGCGCGTTGGAATCTCTTGTCGTGATGCCGTCGCCCTTCTTCACCACCGAGATGGTACAGCCAGAAAGATCGGACAGGGTGATGTCTGTGCCGGACGAAATATCTTTCCACGCTCCGTCGTCAATCCGATACTTCATTCCGCTGGCCACGCCGGTGAGGATGCCGTAATTCGGCCCGGTGGCAGTGAAGGCTGCCTCAGGCGTGGTCTCCTTCGTGCCGGTAAAGGCTGCCAGGGTAATGATTTGATCCTCGGAGGCAAGCATCGTGCCTGATGCCCTGACGCGCACCAGATAAGTACCCGCGGCAAGGATGGTGGCGCCGGTGGCATTGCTCCAACTGCTTCCGTCGTCGCTATATTCATGCTCTGCTGTCATGAGGATGCTGCCGCTGCCGCCAATGACGCTGGGTTGTGTTGCCGTCAGCGTTGGCGTTGCCGCCTTGGTGACCGTTATGGTCTGCGCATTGGAATCGCTTGTCGTAATGCCGTCGCCTTTCTTCACCACCGAGATGGTGCATGCAGAAAGACTGGACAGGTTGATGTCTGTGCCGGACGAAATATCAGTCCATATTATTCCGCTGCCAATCCGATACTTCATTCCGCTGGCCACGCCGGTGAGGATGCCGGTATACGGGCCGGTGGCGGAAAAGGTTGCCTCCGGCATGGGTTCTTTCGTGCCGGTAAAGGCTGTCAGGGTAATGCTCTGATTCTCGGAGGCAAGCATCGTGCCTGCCGCCTTGACGCGCACCAGATAAGTACCCGCGGCAAGGGTGGCGGCACCGGAGGCATTGCTCCAACTGCTACCGCCATAGGTGCAGTATTCATGCGCTGTTGTCATGGGGATGCTGCCGTTGCCGCCAATGACGCTGGGTTGTGTTGCCGTCAGCGTTGGCGTTGCCGCCTTGGTGACCGTTATGGTCTGCGCATCGGAATCTGCTGTAGTAGTGCCATTGCCCTTACGTACCAACAATATATTGCCGGGCTCAAGGTTGGACAGAGGAATGTTTGCGCTGGAGTCAATAGGATGCCACCCTCTGCCTTCAATATAACACTTCAATCCGGCTGTCAAGCCTGAGAGCGTACCGTTTCTCGGCCCGGTGGCAGTGAAGGTTGCCTCCGGCATGGGTTCTTTCGTGACGGTAAAGGCAGTCAGGGTAATGATCTGATTCTCGGAGGCAAGCATCGTGCCTGCCGACTTGACGCGCACCAGATAAGTACCCGCGGCAAGGGTGGCGGCGCCGGAGGCATTGCACCAACTGCTTCCGCCGTTGGTGCTGTATTCATGTGCTGATGTCATGGGGATGCTGCCGCTGCCGCCAATGACGCTGGGTTGTGTTGCCGTCAGCGTTGGCGTTGCCGCCTTGGTGATCGTAATGGTCTGCGCATCGGAATCTGCTGTAGTAGTGCCATTGCCCTTACGCACCAACAATATGTTGCCGGGCTCAAGGTTGGACAGACTAATGTTTTCGCTGGAGTCAACAGGATACATTCCTCTGTCTAAAATATAACACTTCAATCCGGCTGACAAGCCGGAGAGCGTACCTTCTCTCGGCCCGGTGGCAGTGAAGACTGCCTCAGGCATGGGTTCTTTCGTCAGTCCGGTACCCGGCTCGAACAATACGTATTTATATTGGTCAAGTTCTGCTTCAAGAGCTCCTAAGGTAATCACGACAAGACCTGTATCATCGGCGCTTGTTGTATTGCCGCTGATGACCACATTTGAATACCCGCTCAAATCAAGGGCTTGAAGCATCGCCATAGCGTCGCCTATGACGGTTACTGTGCCGCTTGGGATTCTAATTGTGCCCCTTGTTCCGGGATTAATCGCAATGCCTGTGCCACTCCATGAAATATTCTGGGTTGTGCCGCCGGTAAGCGTTATAGTAGCATCATCATTTCCCTTAATCGCATAACCATCGGGAGTACCGGTCTTTACTGTTCCACTGGAAACGGATATTGTATTGCCGACTAAGGTACTGCCTTGGTAGCTGCCATTCTGCACCATACCGCCGGAAACGTTTATGATGTTTGCAGAAATTGTAGTTTTACTATTTCCGGTACTGTTAATATCACCGCCTTCAATGGTTACCGTACTATTGTCGCACTGGATACCAATGCCATCGGTATTTAGAATCTCTCCCCCCTTAAAAGTCACCGGGCCATTGTTGCTGACAATAGCGCTGGCATATACGGAGTCAATACGGCCGCCCTCAATAATTATCTCACCCGTGCTTTCATTTAAGATTGCAGGACCGGATCCTTTAGGACGCGTTATTTTTCCGCTGCCGCCGCTGCTGTCTTTAATAGTCAGCTTGCCATTGCCAATTTTTCTTATAACATTTTCAGTACCGCTGTTATCGTTAGCCATCGTCTGTCCGTTGAGATCTATTGTGATGTCGTAGCCTATGTGCACGGGAATCGTTGTCATTACATACGCTGTGGCAAAGCCGGATGATATAAGCTTCAACTCCAGGTTGCCTGTCGCATTCTCGATGTAATATCCAATTTCCGCACTATTGTTAACCTCTATTACTGTACTGCCACTACTTCCCAAGAGTGCACGCATCATGGGTACCGCCGCTTCCACCGTTACGGTGACCTGCGGCAGTTCGGCCAGCTCGGCGCTGACCGTGTAGTCATCTATCACCGGTGTAAAGACATAATCTCCCTCGGTGTTCGGATCATAGTCCGTAGAAACCCATGTCACCGGAATGTCCACGGTGTTTACTTCCCATTCAGGGTCGGGGACTTCCTCTGTACTTCTCGTCTGACCAACTTCTGCTTCTATGGAAGAGCCGGAGGTTGCAGACACCGAATCCTCCTCTGTATCCTCATCTCCATTGCTGGAATCCCGGATAGAAGCTTCCGTTGTGGAGCTAGCGGACGCAACCGCTACATTGCCCGATACGGTATCCTCATCTGAACTGTCGGGATCCTGGCTGGAATCTTCCGTTACGCCGCTGTCGATGGGCGCAGTTGTCAAATCGTCAACCGACGTATCCTCATCTGAACTTTCCGAATCTTGTACCGACGTATCTTCAGAGGTTATGGCAGTCCGCACCGTAGCTGTCAGTTTTTCGGGCAGTTCCAAGTCCTCTGCGGTCGTGCCGACGGCAACGGTTTTTTCTGTTTCTGTGAGCGGTGCAAAGCTGATGATTTCCCCGCATGTGCCAATGGTCGTATGCGCTTCCTCCGCCATTGCCGAAACCGGCAGCATGGTCACTACCATGCACAGCGCCAGTAACTTACTCAGTAATCGTTTGTTCATTATGTCTTTTCCTCTTCAATTCGCAAAGTTGGTTTTCCTTTTTCCAGAAACTTCTGCACCATTTGTGCTTCTTCTTTGGTGGCAGAACGAATATGGTTTTTCTCGCATGAGGGGCATTCCTTAACCTCTCCTGCCCGACTGAATAAAAAGCCGCAGTCCTCGCAGGCATAAGTCATGCCATCCCCCCCTTTCCCAATGGATATGGCAATTTTCTTCAAATTCCAAGCAGCTGCTTTTTCTTCGCCTCAAATTCCTGCGGGGAAATGATGCCGTCCTCCATGAGCGCCTTGTATTTCTTGATTTCCTCGATGGCGTCGGCAGGTGGGGCCATGGTCGTATGTACCGCTTGCGTTCCCACTGTGCCAAGTCCGACAGACTGCTCCGGCGCGTCCGGGAAGGCCACAGTCCTGAATGCGGTCATGAGCTTTTCAATTTCCTCCAAGTTGCGCTGATAGGAGCGGAGGTAGTCGTTCACATCGGGGTTGGTATTATTAAATCGGGGACCGTCCATGTCGCATTTGATAACAGTCCAGTAAGGGTGGTCGAAACGCAGTTCCACATTAAACGCCCGGAAGGGTTCCGGCACATCAAAACACTGTACCTGCGCCGACCCGTTTGCCTTGCCATCATCAATCCTGTCAAGAGTGCGTGCCATCTGCCTGTTCATCATAAACTGGCTGATTTGTGGCGCCATGGCCATGGCGCGCTCCGGCACGGTGCTGGTATATCGCTTAATGCCAGCCGCCGAACCCTCGAACAGCAGAGCACTATCCTCTTTAATGGTAAAGGATTTCAGCTGATTGCCCTCAAATATAGTTTTGTCCGGGTTCTTGCTCATGCAGAACAGCTTGTTCTGGTGATCAAAGATGATTTTGGTATCCCAAAGGCCGAAGTCAATCCGCTCGGAGATTACAAACTGCTCCTTCAGCCGCTGATTTTGCTCGTAAAATACCAGATAGTCCCGAAAGCCCTGCATCGTCAGATTGCTCGACTTGTCGGCATCCATATCGATCTTGCCGTAGCAAGTGTCACAGATGTATTCGCCCTCGATTTTCGAAGGCAGAAGCCACGAAATCTTGCCCCCGCAGATGGGGCAAGGTGGTTTTTTTGAAAATAAGCCCATAACCAGTTCCTCCATTTGTTTTAATTATCTTGTTCCGCCGCCCGAACCGCCGCCTATGGAGCCGCCGCCCCCGCCAAGGGAAGCAAATCCTCCCCCGCCGCCGCTGCGCTTTTCCTGCTCGCGTTGCTCTTCTGCTTTCTTCATATTGCTGTAAAGCAAGTAGTGATAGGAATAGGCGGTCACCATACTTTGGCTGTAATAGGACAGCTCGGAAGTTATTTGAGGATATATCTCTTTCATCTGCTCCGCCACCTGATCGGCAATGCCAAACAGCATGGCATAGGTCAGCAGTTCCTGCCAAATCGGCATTTCCTTGACGCCCCGCTCGGCAACCAGTGAAAAATCCGCCAGATACCGCTTGAGCCCCATCAGCTCGCCCAGTTCCTGTTCACCGGAGGGCGTCAGGTCTGTGAGTTTGGCGGGCATATCCCACCGTTTCAGGCAGAGCTTTCGATTCAAATACGCTCTGCCTGCGCTGTCACATTTCTGTATATAGGCTCGCAGCAGCTTGTCATTTTGACTTGCAAAGCGTTCCAGTTCCTTTGCCTGCAAGGTGGCGTCCGAACCGGCCGCGCTCTCCAATACCGTATAAAGGTACTCGTCATACTCGTTCATTTTGCCATGGTCACTGCCCATCAGCCGCAGGCTGACCGTTTCTTTAGTTTCGCCCATAAAGCCGACCTGCTGCGTTTCCACCGGGGACAGGCAGCCTAGCTGGATCAGCCGCAGCATTCCTGTGGCAAGGATCGCACCGTCTTCACACACATCAAACAATCGCCCCAGCGAATAGGTGGCGCTCAGATTACCCCCGTTGGGAATATCCCTGAAATATCCGAACCGCTCGGAGAAGCGTTGCCGTTTTTTCTCCGCACTTTTCTTTTTCATCCTGAAAAACAAAATAATCAGCCCGATAGGTAGTCCGATGGACAGCAGTGTCACGCTAAGCGCTGCAAATGTGGATACTTCCTCGCCGGCGGATACGGTGTCATCATAATCACTGTCCTTAAAGGCAGTTTCTTTTACTTCTTCAAAGCTGCCCGGTTCTTGCCGTGATGGGGACAGGATTCCCTTATCCAGAGAAAACAGTACCGTCACATGGTTTTCGGGAGCAATGGGGCTTTCTGTGTAAGCAAGAATGGCGCCGTCTGAAAATTCCACCTGTCCGTCATAGCCAAAGCCCCATATGTCTGCGGTTTCATCGGTGATAGGCGTTCCGTCCGCCAGCCGAATCTCAATCTTCACATCGGTAGGTGTTGTATTCATACCGTCGTTTACAAATCGAAAGTTGGCCCCATCTCTGTCGCTGTAACCGCCCACCGCCATGTCCAGCTTATATTCAATCGCATAGCGGTTTTGTCCATACCGGCTGATACCAAAGCAAATTTCATACCCGCTGTCTGTAGCTTGGATGCCGCATTTTTTTGCCTTTTCTTCAAAGCTCCAGTCAATGTTCCAATCCTGCACGGTCTCATAGCTGCCGTTTGGGTCGGATACTGCAAGCCGGCTAAGAGTCAGATAGTCGGGTGAATTCATGGGAATGTAGCATTCCGTGCCCTCGTTAAAATTGCCTTCCCAGCTCTGCTTAACGTACATGGAGCCGTCCTCATAAATAACAGCATGAATATCCATGGTTTCCACCTGATTCGCCGCAAACACGGGAAACGGAAGTGTAAATAGCAGGACAACGCACAGAATCAGGCCATGCACTTTTTTTCGCATAGGACACCTCATTTCATGCTTGGCATATCCGCCTTGCCAGCCTGCTCCACAAGATACTCTCTTTGACGAAAGCCCAGCATCCCGGCAATAATGGAGACCGGGAACATTCGGATTTCACGGTTTTGCTTGGTCACACTGTCGTTGTATATCAGGCGGCTGGTGCGAACCATATTTTCAAAGGTCTGCACCGCGTCCATAGTTTTAATATAGGTTTGGTTTGCCTTTAGTTCCGGGTATTGCTCCGTTACCATGGCAATCCTGCCCAAGGCTTCGGAAATAATCCCTTCCTGACGTAGCACATCATCCGGTGTGGATTTTGCCGTAATCACGCTTCTTCTCGATTTGATTGTCTCAATCAGCGTTTCGCTTTCGTGCCTGGCATAGCCCTTTGCCAAATCCAAAAGAGCCGTCAGAGCATCGAAGCGGCTTGACAGCTGCACCCCGATCTGGCTCATGGCATTGCTGATATTCTCATCCAACACAACCAGTCTGCGCTGGTTAGAGACGATCCATAGTGCAATCACAGTAACAATGGCAATGATTGTGATTAAAGCAGGCAGCATAATAAAGTCCTCCTCGTTAATTTTTTTATGGGCAGACAGACCACTATTTTGTCCATCTGCCCATTTTGCAGCTTGTATGCCCGGCCGGAAAATGAAGCGCTTTGCCTGCCGTTGATACACAAGAGTATTACTCCAATGAAATGCTCTTGATAATATCGGCCAGATTAGCCTCGAGCGAAGTGTTTGCCCCTGTGTCATAAGTAAAGATGAGCTGCTGCTCACAGTCCTGACCTTCGATTGAAAAGAACAAAGTAAGGTGACAAACGGTTTTGTTTTTGCCGCTTGTAGCGCCGTCACCCGTGAACTGGAAGGATACGGCGTCCACTCCGGCAATGGTAACAGGGTTATCATAGGCTAGCACCTTGATGTTGGAATATGTATCCCCCATCAGGCCGACCATGTAGTCCTTGGTAATAGCCTCGATTCTTATATCCGGTTCTATCGTGGGGGTTACGACAATGCTGGCATTTGTGCCCTCAGCTATAGCATAGCCGTCTTTGTCATAAAATTCGCCAAAATCGCTGGGGACAAGCAGGGTGGTGAAATTTGCCTCCTTGCTGACAAGCGTGATATCCGAAGCGGCAGGCGCCGAAGTGGCAGGTGCGGAAGCGACAGGTGCGGTAGCGGCAGGCGCCGATACATCGGTTGCCGGTGCTTCAGGAGTGGGCTCTGTAGCCACCTCGTTTCCGCCGCAGGCTGCGAGAGACAGGGTCATAACAAGTGCAATCATGAGTACCAATAATTTTTTCATTTCAAATCCTCCATTTTCTGTTTAGTGGTTTATAGTGATCATTTATTGATTTAAATCTATCAAAAAATATTCACTAAAAATTGTCCGCTGCATGAAACATGGTTTTTTCGACATGAACCATAGTTTCGGATTTTCTATTTTTATGGTAAAGTTACAATGGATAAATAGAATAATAAAGAATTGGAGGAGTGCTTATGTTGCAGATTGCGGTCTGTGACGACAATTTTAACGAGCTGTCCAATATGGTACGGCTTATAGACCTGTACCGAACATCAAAACATTTAAGCTGTGAATACGCCGTCTTTCCGAACGGCTTTGATTTGGTTTCAGCCCTGAAAAAAGGAAAGCGGTTTGATATATATTGTCTGGATATTATTATGCCGGGCTTTACGGGCATTGATGTCGCAAAGGAAATCCGTGGTTTTGACAAAACCGCACCGGTTTTATTCTTTACCTCCTCGACTGAATTTGCCTTGGAAAGCTATTCGGTAAAAGCTATCAACTATGTACTGAAACCGATCTCAAAGGAAAAGCTGTTCTTCACCTTTGACGAGATGCTGGAGCAGATCAATGCCAAAAAAGATGAGGACGCGGTTATCGTAAAGAGTAATGAAGGTATTCAAAAAATACTGATTTCCAATTTGGCTTTTGCCGAGGTCATCGGCAGAAATGTGCTGTATCACCTGCGCTCCGGCAAGGTCATCGAATGTATGGAATCCTTTTCAACTGTTTGCGACAACCTGCTGAAATATAGCTGTTTTATTAAAACTCACCGCTCCTATATTTTGAATATGCAGTATGTGGAAACTATTGAAAATCGTCAGGTTACCTTACAGACTCTTTCCTCCATTCCTGTTGCGCAGGGCAAGGCGAGAGAAGTCAGGCAACAGTATCTGGCTTATCAAATGGAGGGGGAATAATTAAATGGACGCAGATGCCTTCAATATGTTAGTAACACTGATAGGCCTCCTACGATTTGGATTTTCTTTAGTCTTTGGTATAGCGGTGTCGGTTCTCTTTGCAGGAATAGAGCTCACGCGGAAAAACAGGCTTATCGTTGGTTTTCTCTGTGCTATCTTTCTTTTCGTTCAGACCGCCTGTTGGTGGCTCTTGGGCTTGGATTTGACATCAAAGCTGTATCCGCTGATTATCCACCTGCCGCTGATATTGATATTCTCCCTTTACTACAAACGTCCGTGGCTTATATCCTCCATCAGTGTGCTTTCCGGCTATCTTTGCTGTCAAGCGCCGCGATGGGTCGGTTTCCTTGCGGGAGCCGCCTTGGACAGCAGACTTGCAGACCACATTTTTTATATTGCGGCTGTATTTTTGTCCTATTTTATTCTGAAAAGATATGTAGCCGGGTCCATCCGGCAGCTTATGGAGATGTCCGCTAAATCTTGCTTATTTTTAGGCGGGGTACCGCTTTTTTACTATCTTTTCGACTACACTACCACCATTTACACCGATGTGTTATACCGCGGCATAAAATGGGCGGTACAGTTCATGCCCTCGACAATATCTGTTTTCTATTTTTTGTTCGTCATCCTTTACTACTCTGAGACGCAAAAACAGGCAACCCTCCAAAGAGAGCGTGATATGCTGGATGCGCAGTTTCGACTGGCGCAGAAAGAGTTTTCTTCCCTCCGGCAGCTGCAGCAGAACGCCGCGTCCTATCGGCATGATATGCGCCACCATATCTCTCTTTTACAGGGGTTGGCCTCAAGTGAACGCATCGAGGAGATCAGAGAATATCTGCAGACTGCCCAGTCCGACATGGATGCCATCACGCCTATACGCTTTTGCGAAAATGAAACTGTCAATCTGATTTTGTCTGCCTTTGCCACCAAAGCAAAACAGTCGGAAATCCTGTTGACGATAGATGCGAAGCTACCTGACTCGCTTCCGTTTAGTGACACCGAGCTTTGTTCGCTTTTGTCAAACGCTTTGGAGAACGCCATACAAGCCTCGGAACATATACCTGACAGCAATAAACGCCTCATACGCCTGCGTGTGTATTCCAAGAATAACAAGCTGTGCATTGACCTCCGCAACAGCTACCGGACAGAACCGACATTCCATCAGGGTCTGCCTGTATCAAAAGAACAGGGGCATGGTTTTGGCACAAAAAGCATGGCACATATCGTTGAAAAGCATGGCGGCGTATTCCAGTTTTCAGTCAAGGACGGTTGGTTTATTTTTCAGGCCACTGCATAGGAGAATATGGACGGGCGTTTCAAGGGTTGACATCCCCGAAAAATATAAATGTCATGCGGTTTTCACCGCATGACATTCATATTTGACTTTTATTATGGTGCCGGTGGCCGGACTCGAACCGGCACGGTATCGCTACCGGTGGATTTTGAGTCCACTACGTCTGCCAATTCCATCACACCGGCACATATAGCGTTAATGCCGCAAAAAGAATTATACAACAGCCTTGAAGTATTGTCAACCG
>JAEZRE010000007.1 GCA_023412915.1 Bacillota bacterium | reverse complement strand
ACTTCTTCGATATAGCCGCCCTTCTTGACTTCATACCGGATGCCCCTCCAGGTAACGTAAGGGTTGCTGATGGAGAATATGAGGTAGAAGGTTGCGAACAAATCGAAAAACAGAGGTGTGACAAAATCCGTAAGCACGATGCTGTTTCCGGTTATGACCCTCATAAACACGCCGTGGATCACCCTTACCCCCATGAACATCAAGGACAGATAGATCACGTACGGATCCCGGAAGGCCAGACCCAGAAGCAGTATCACCCAGTACCAGAAAAACATGGCTATGAACATCGGAAGCTCGGTGGCGATATGAGCCTTGATGCCGATCCCGATACGACGCGCGTAGTTGAAGGATTTTTCCTTTGCAAGTTTGTTTACGTGGCATTCGAGGAAAGGCCCCAGTATCAGTTTGTATCCCATCTTGTAAAGCGTATTTCCAAGGTGCAGGTCCTCCAGGAGCGAACCGCCGAAGGCTTCAAGACCGCCAACTTCAAGCAGCAGGCTCTTTCTCATGGCAAAGGCCGCGCCTGTAGCGCCTACGTCTACGCCGAGTTTCGTAAGGAATGCCCAGGTAAAGTCAGTTTCGGTGTTTTGGGTAAAGGTGAAGAACCTGGTCCAGAAATCCCTGCCGCCGATGTTTATCTGCCCGCAGGTAGTGATCCCGACCTTTTCGTCCTTTAGCGGCCGGACCATCTTTACTATAAAGTCCTGCCTGATCCTTATATCGCTGTCGCCGAACATTACGACATCGTATTTCGCAAGCTTCATTCCGTGTACCATGTTTGAGCTCTTGCCGTTAAGCCCGGGTATGACGGGGTTTACCGTAATCTCACAGTCCATATTGGGATGGCTTTCCATTATCATTTTAACTATAGGTATCGCAGGATCATCAGGCGACTGGAAGCTGAAAATATGCTGTATCGGACCGTTGTAGTTCTGCCTGAACCAGGATTCGAGATTTCTTTCGAGTTCGAAATCGACGTCCTTGATAGGGTGTATTATACTGACGCCTGTTTTGGCGTCCTCATTGTCGGATTGTATAATATGATTCGTCCATCTTAAGTGAAGGTTCAGAAAGAGAAGCTGTGCGCACCAGAAAAGGATGAACAGAGCTCCAACTGAAAGTGATATATACAACAGCAACATGAGTTATTCCCCCAAAAATAAATAATTATTGATCCCTGGTCGAATAATTATGACCTAGTATTAAATTATTTCTTTATTATTATATAACTTATCCATCGTTTATACAACCTAAACGAAAAATCAATGCTGCATCGGGCAGCAAGACTCGATATGTTCCATGGATAAACAGTACCTGCCTGGCGCATCCGGCTTTCGGTCCGTGAATCACTTCGGCGTGCCGGATATGACGCCGGGCGGTATCAAATGCCTGAATCTTTTGAGTATCCTGTCATTGAAAAGATTGTACATCGATTGTGTCAGCCTGACGCCCTTTTCATCCACGAACCTGCTCATGATAAAGGAAACGATCAGTATAAGGACGACGGATGAAACGAAGGTGACTGCAAATGCGGCGCTGTCGTTCATGCTCCTGTGCAGCGATACGAACATGAAACCTGAAAACGTTCCCATGATAGGCAGATGTACCAGGTATATCGAGAATGACATTCTGCCGAGTAACAGCAGCGGCTTTGCGGAGAAGAACCGCTGCAGCCTTTCAGAATTGATCAGCACGAGGAAGAAGCATACCGAGCCGAGAATATGGTAGAACAACGGCAGGTTGTAAATAATGGGCGCGTCATATACGGCGGAGAAATCAAATATCCTGTAGATCGTATTGCTTACGTCCATACCCGCGGGATACGAGCCGAAGATCAGGCCTATCAGCACCCACTTGAAGGCCTTTTTGCTGAAGGCTTCGATAAACCCGTTGATGTTCAGGTCACAAATGATCAGGCCCGCGATGAAAGCAAGGAAATAAGTCTGGAAAAAAACACAGCAAAGTATGAAATATACAAAATTCCTGTTTTTGTACCTTCCGAACAGCGCCAATATGGCGAAAACGAGGTAGGAGCCCAGCAATTCGTACATCATGGTCCACTGCGCCGGATTGTAGTTGTCCGCCTGCAGAAAGAAAACGCCAAGGAACGATTCCCTGAGCAGGTTAGATACGGTCGGGGCAAAGGACCACTGTTGGTTCAGCCACCATGTAGAGCCTGTTAAATTGCCTACCTGCTTATTGAAGAACAGATTTTCCTTCATTAAAACGAAGGTAACTATATTAATGGCCAGCACGGGTATCAACAGTCTGAAATACCTCCTGAAGGCCCCTGAAATAACATGCTCGTAGTCATTTGTCCTAAAAAATTTGTAGCTTAGCACATAACCGCTGAGCAAAAAGAATATGCATACTGCAAAGTTGCCGTTGTAAATCAGATTCAAAGGCGTTCCGGCGATAACTATATCAAGTTTCGAGACAAAACGGGCTTCACTGGGGTCTCCCGTATACAGCGAGGGATAGAAAAACACTACGAAGTGGGATAGTACAACGATTATCGAGGCCAGTCCGCGGAGCCCTTCCATGTATTTTACCTTTTCCAAGGACAATCACCACTTATCCAATCAAACAAGCCTCATCGACTCGTTAATATGCACCAGTATATGTCGTGTTGCAGGCATTAGAAGCAGACCCGCGTACGTTTTCTTTTTCCAGTAATCGTAGACACCTTGTGCCGCGGGTACCAGCGAGCCGTCCGCCATAAGGCTGTCAAGCCTTGCAACGTCGACTTTCCGCCTCAGGTCCTGCGGCTCGAGAGACCGGATCACCCTTCTGGTCCGCTTTGCTACTTCATTGCGGTAAGCACTCAAAGCCTCTATACTGATCGAATCGCTCATTCCGGCTATTTCATCCTCATTCATCGCGTTGCCTGTATCCCGGGCTTTTACGTTAAGCTTACCGTACCAGTCGTTTTCGTCTATGGCCTGGCGCTCCCCGGCAATCAGCACATTCATGGTCATATCCTCTATCCTGCCGGCATGCCATAGCTTCCAGGCGATCGATTGGTCTCCATGATGTAGCTTTCTGAAGGCTTCCTCGCTCAGAACCGCCCAAAGCTCGTCTTCGAACGAAACGGGCACAGCCAGTTCGGGAGCAGCGGAATGTACCATGCCGTGCAGCTGCAGACAGATATCGACGCACTCGTTGAAGTTGTCCGGTTTGGGCCATGTAGCCTGAAGTATCTTGAATTGTTCGTTCCAGTATCTTCTATTTAAGTCCGACATGCATATCCCCCTTTTACCAAAAATTTAATATTTGTTAACAAATTATTCAAATTCGACTGATAATATTATTATGTAAAATGTGTCATATATAGAAAATGATACACTGGTACGTTTTGCTAATCAAGTGTTTTTAGACAAAAGAGATAAAGGAGAGAGCAAGATGAAAATGGTGCATAAGTATTTGCGCTCAATACTGACAGTCTTGACGGTACTGCCGCTGCTCCTGTTCCCCGCAGGCTGCGCTTCTTCCACGGAAGGCGCAGAAGAAAGCGACTCCTTCATGCAGAAGTATGAAGCGCCCGTTGAAAAGCTGGAACATACGTCGCTGAAATTTTATTTC
Organism: Bacillota bacterium; assembly: GCA_023412915.1. Classification (GTDB taxonomy): domain Bacteria; phylum Bacillota; class Clostridia; order Acetivibrionales; family DTU013; genus JAEYOM01. The sequence continues at coordinate 86,698 of JAEZRE010000007.1, read as the reverse complement.
CCCGGAACAGAGCCAAAAAGCTGGCCTGACGTAAAGGCCGAGCTCGAGAAACGGTCCTCAGAAACAGTCAACGCTTCCCTCGATTTCAAATGGATCGAGTTCGGCCAGTATATGGACAAGATGAAAACGCTGGATGCCTCGGGAGACGTCATCGACGCTTTCTGCCTCGGTAAACCGGATTCCTTCTACCCTGACTTCACGGCGCTTGCCAGGGAGTCGAAGCTTGCGGACATCAGCACCCTGTTCCCTGAAAACGCTCAGTCGCTGTTTTCTAAATATTCTCAGGAAGAGCTCGGTTTTTCGAAGGTAGACGGAAAGCTTTACGCAGTTCCATCCCTTTACCCGTCCGCCTACTGTACCTATCTGATGGTAGACGACGCTCTCTATAAGAAGTACAAGATCCCGGAGATAACGAGTCTCGAACAGTACGAAGCTTATCTCAAGGCAGTCAAGGATAACAATCCCGAACTGGTCCCCGGGATCATAGCCAACGGCGTCGATTCGATGAAGCTGTTTGCCAGGGCCTTCGGCTATGTCATTCTCGATGAATTCCAGAACCTCGTTTACAAGTGGGACGATCCTAAAATGACGATAAAGGCCTGGGAGCAGACGCCGGAATTCCTTGAAGCCTCGAACAAGATAGTGGATTGGTATTCCAAGGGCTATCTGCAGGACGTGTCAAAGGTCGACCAGACAAAGGTCACATCGTTTGTTTACTACGGCGAGCTGAGCCCTCCGTCCAAGGAGCCAACCAAGATGACCTTCAATACGGAGTCAGGCGAATTAAAAGAATCCAACCCGTTGAGTGTCTTCTACCTCTATCCCGAGAAAAAGGTGCAGCGCGACAATTCGATGGGTACCTTCTTTATGAACGGATCGTTCGTATTCCCGGCTACATCGGTAAACACGGCAAGGGCGCTCCGTTTCCTGGATTGGGTGCACCAGACCCGCGACAATTATTATCTTATGAATTTCGGTATAGAAAACAAGGATTACGTATTGGCCAACGGCTATCCCACCATGCCGACCGGACAGGATTTCAACAACCGTACCTATCTCTACTGGGACGGTAACTGGGCGTTCAGGAATGCCGAATACAACCCCACGCTCCCCAAGGACACCTATGGCGCAGGTATTAATACATATACAGATTTCCTGGATAAATACAGCAAATATGCGCCGCATGGGGCATTCTATCCCGATTACGGAAAGCTGAAGGATATGGCGGCGCAGAGAAGCCAGGCCGTCCAGCAGTTCGAGTTCAAATTGTCGCAGGGACAGATAAAGGACCCCGGCGAAGTTACGAAGTTCATAGGCGATATGAAAAATCTCGGCATCGATAACATGGCAGCCGAAATACAGCAGCAGTTGGACAAAAAGTAGGCTCCAGTTTTTATAAACGCCCTCCTGACAGGAGGGCGTTGTTTCATTCGACCGGGCGTTATATAGAATGCCTTCGTCAAAAGGAGTCCTTTATCTGTTTAACGGGCCATATTCCCTACAAGCCCTGAAATCCGAGGCTTCGAGATCCTGTGTGCCGAAAGCGCTCCATTCGTGCGGGCGGTAAATTTTACTGCCATCCACATTATGCATCGAGACAGGTATGCGAAGCATGCTGCATAGAGTGATCAGATCCTGCCCCACATGTCCATACACCCATGCGCCGTGGTTTGCGCCCCAATTTGCCATTACACTGTAAACGTCGGTAAAAGCGCCATTTCCCGTCAAACGCGGAGCAAACCAGGTGGTGGGCCAGGTCGGATCGGTACGCTGATCGAGCAGCTTGTGGACGGATTCGTCAAGCACGGTCGTCCAGCCCTCGGCTATCTGAATTACAGGGCCAAGGCCGTCAACAATATTCAATCTCGCCATTGTTACAGGCATCTGTGCATCTGTTTTGAAATGGGACGAGAATCCGCCTCCGCGGAAATATTCATAATCTGCGCGGCACCAGTCTGTAGCCTCAAGGCAGGCGGATATATCTGCATCGGTCATGTTCCACCATTCCTTCATGCAGCCGTCGCCATCCGCGGCCTTGGATGCGCCTGTCGCGTCAAGCGCGGTAGCGCCTGAATTGATGAGGTGCATAAGGCCGTTACGCGCAATACCCTCAAGCTTCTTGCCGGTAACGCGTTCTACCGCGTCCGGACTCCAGTAAGTTCGTACGTCCGAAAACAGAGGAGCTCTTCCGGTAATCATATTGAGCAGCAACATGGTTATGCCGTTCATGGTATCATTCTCGGTTGCAAACGGGATCGGCTGGCGCTTGCCGCTCCAGTCGAAGGACGAATTTATAACCGCTTCCGTAAAGTCTGCGTTCGGAAGCCAGTCGGTCCACATCCTCTGCCCCTGGAAACCGGCTGCTGCCGCATTGCGACCCAAAGCCTCCTCATGCCATCCCAGCCCGTTCAGTTTGGGGTTCCCCAGCATAATGTCCCTGCAGACAAGCGTCATCTTTACTATAAACTCCCAATCTTTTTCAGGCGGTACCACTTTAGACCTTTTAACAATATCCGCAAGCTCTTTTTCGGCATTCTTGTCAAAGCCCTCTTTACAGTTGTCTTTCGTCCATTCAAGGGCTTTCCTGTATTCCTCGTGGTCATAGATTTCAAGCTTGATGCGGCGTAAAATCTCGGTCATATCGACCCATTCGGCGCGGATACCCAGATACTTTTGCAGGAAGTCCGCATCGCAGTAGGATCCCATTATGCCCATGGAAACACTTCCGATATTCACATAGGATTTGCCGCGCATCCAGCCCACGGCAACTGCACAGCGGGCAAAACGAAGAAGCTTTTCCTGCACGTCCTCCGGTATTTCGGCATCACCCTTGTCCTGAACATCGTGCCCGTAAATTGAGAATGCAGGAAGTCCTTTTTGTGCATGCGCTGCCAATGCTGCAGCCAGATAAACGGCTCCGGGGCGTTCGGTGCCGTTGAAGCCCCAGATTGCCTTGACTGTAAGCGGATTCATGTCGATAGTTTCGCTGCCGTAGCTCCAACACGGCGTTACACTCAGAGTACCGCACACATTTTCGGTTGAAAACTTCTCAGCGCAGAGATTTGCTTCGGCGCTGCCTCCTATAGTTGTGTCAGCTATGACACACTGCACGGGAGTTCCGTCCGGATAGCGAAGGTTCTCCCGTATCAGCCTGGCTGCCGCCGATGCCATATCCATAGTCTGCTTTTCCAGGCTTTCACGTACTCCGCCCCAACGGCCGTCTATTATTGGCCTTATACCGACCTTTGGATAAATCATGATGCTACCTCCCCAATACTAAGTACATTTATCAATAATTAAGCTTTTTAATGCTGCTCGATTACTTGTGTAAACTGCCTGTAATGCTCTGACCAAAGGTCCGGATCTGAAGGCAGAAATTCCTTCGGAGAGAAAGTCCTGCGTATCGCTGCGCGTGCCTGCCCCAAATCATCCAAAACTCCCAGCGCTATCAGCTGCGCCGCCGCATTTCCCAGTGCCGTGGCCTCGATAGGACCTGCCAGAACTGGTATATTTACCGCGTCAGCGGTCATCTGGCAAAGGAAACTGTCCCTCGTACCGCCCCCGACAATATGGATTACGTTATAATCTTTTTTTGTGCAGCGTTTCACCTGTTCAAAAGCGAAGCGGTACTTCATCGCCAGGCTCTCATAGATACAGCGGACAACCTCACCGTCATCCTGCGGAATATATTGTCCTGTTTCCCTGCAAAACCTCCTGATTCGATCCGGTACATCGCCGGTCTGCATGAATTCCCTGTAGTCCGGATCTATAAAGCAGGAAAATGGACGGCTTTGCCGCGCCATATTTTCCAAATCCGCATAGGTGTATTCCCTGCCATCGCGTTTAAATTGGCGGCGTGTCTCCTGTATCAGCCAAAGCCCGGTCATATTTTTTAAAAATGTAACCGTATTGTCAAACCCCAATTCATTAGTCAGGTTACACTCCTGTGAATCAGCGTCAATAACAGGTTCCTCGAGTTCCGTCCCCAGAAGCGACCACGTCCCGCTCGATATGAACACAAAATCCCGGTCACCTTCAGGAACAGCCATGACCGCACAGGCAGTATCGTGCGACGCCACTGCAATCACAGGCACGGACTCAACCCCAAGCTCCGCGCAGATTCCCGCTTTGAGCATCCCCGCGTGAGTACCGGGCGCTATGAGCCCAGGAAGAATTTTGTACGGGAGACCGAGCTTTTCAAGCAGCGGCAAATTCCAGGTCCTGCCGTGAGGCTCCAGCATCTGCGTGGTTGAGGCAATAGTCAGCTCGGCATGGCGCTCGCCCGTCAGAAAATAATTGATCAGATCAGGCATCATTAAAAGACATCTTGCACCCTTTATAAACCCGGGGCGTTTTGTATTGAGTGAATATAATTGATAGAGAGTATTTATATCCATCCTCTGGCTGCCTGACGTTTGATACAGCTCCTGCTCTCCAAGCATGGCTGCGACCTTGCCCGAAAGGCCGTCCGTACGGCTGTCGCGGTAATGCACCGGCGCTTCCATGAGCTCTCCCCGTGCATTCAGAAGACCGAAATCGACACCCCACGTATCGATACCTATGCTGTCAAAGCCGCCTTTGTCACGGGCTTGTTTTATTCCCTCGAGAATATTCCGGAACAGGAGGTCCCAATCCCAGTAAAGTGTGCCGTCACGCAGGACTGGTTCATTGGTAAAGCGGTAAATTTCCTCAAGCTCCAGTTCCATTGCATCAAAGCGGCAGAGCATTACCCTTCCGTTCGACGCCCCAAGATCAAAGACAAGAACAGTGGATACCTTTCCCATATGAAGACCTCCATCCATGTGCTTCAAGCCTTGTTGTACTTTTTGTATCCGGGATGGCGTCCGGTAACATGATAGTAATTTTTTCGCAGCTCCATCAGCTTATCTATCTGTTTTTCCGGAATTTCTTTTGCTCCTCCGAGTTGATGCGCCGTAAGGCTGATTTTTGCGTAAAGCTCGAGCGTTTCCATGCGGTAATATGCGGTCAGCACGTCGCAGCCGACAGCCAGCGCGCCATGATTCTGCAGCAGCAGGACATCATGTTCCTGCAGGTACGGCGTAATGGCATCCGGCACCTCCATTGTAGAGGGCGTTCCATACGGCGTTAAGGGTATGGAGCCGATCGTCAGGACAGTCTCGATCATCGAATATTCGTCAAGGCTCAGCCCTGCTACAGCGTAACCTGTTGCCGTCGGCGGATGGGCATGCACCACACCGTTTACGTCCGGCCGCTCGCTGTAGCACCTAATGTGCATTTTAATTTCTGACGACGGCCTGTATCCGGCGCCGCCTTCCAGAATTTCACCCTTACCGTTTATCTTAACGAGCTTTTCAGGTGTAATAAAGCTTTTACTAATACCTGTCGGCGTGGCAAGGAAATTGCCGTCCTCGAGACGTACGGACACATTGCCGTCGTTTGCCGCGACCCAGCCCAGCTGCCACATTTTGTGGCATATATCGCATATCTGATCCTTTAATTCAATTTCTGTCATCATAAAAATCCCCTATCCGTGAACTTCAGCCTTAATATAAGCTTTGGGCAATCCAATGTCAATAATTGGCGCGAACGTTGATAAAGTACTAAAATTGCATTATAATGTTGATCATTATCAATCAATATCAATCATTTCGGGGTAAAATTATGCTTATAAATGAGCGCCGGGAAAGAATAATATCAATTCTCCATCAGAAGAAATTTGTAACCGTCGGACATTTATGCGATTTGCTTTATTCGAGCCCCGCCACAATAAGGCGCGATCTGTCTGAAATGGCGGCGCAGGGCGTATTGAAACGGTTACGCGGAGGAGCTGAGCTGTCGGAAGGAAGCAACAGTGATATGCCGCTTCTTTTGCGCCGTCAAAAGGAAAAAGAGAAAAAAGAAATAATAGCATCGCTCGTCCTGCAATATTTGAGAGGTGCTTCAACAATATTTTTTGATTCGAGCTCCACCGTACTCTACCTTGCCCGCCAGTTCGGAGACTTCACAGGGAAGAGCATAATCTCCAGCGGAGCCGCAACGATCAACTATCTCAACGAACAGACGACGGCTACCGTTTACTGTACGGGCGGCAGACTGCTGAACCAATCCAGCTATGTCGGGAACAGCGCGATAGAGGCAGTTAAATCCTACTGCGCAGACATAATGTTTTTCAGCTGTTGCGGTTTTTCCGCAAAAAACGGGACCACCGAGGCTGAAGAGGAAAATGCGGCAGTAAAGCGAGCCATGAGCGAGAACGCCAGGAAAAGGATCCTGTTATGCGATTCCACAAAATTCGGCCACGATTTTTTTTGTAGAGCAGTGGATACAATAACAATCGATTTGATCATCACCGACAAGAAGCCGGACGATGCTACCGTGCAGGCATTGCAGGGAAAATTGATCTATCCGGAGCATACCGTCTGAAAAGTATTTAAGATAAACGATTTATGCGGTTTTACGGCATTGACAAACGGGCAGACCGACTGTATAATATGAAAGTCGGTAATCACGATACCTGTGCGGGTGTAGTTCAATGGTAGAACATCAGCCTTCCAAGCTGATTGCGTGGGTCCGATTCCCATCACCCGCTCCACTTGATTTTTTAGGCCGCAGCAAGAGAGATCCTGCTGCATCGCCGACAGCGGAACTTGACCGGAAGCGTCTAACGCAGCCGTACCGACCGCAAACTGAATATGTGCCTGTAGCTCAGCTGGATAGAGCAACGGACTTCTAATCCGTTGGCCGGGGGTTCGAATCCCTTCAGGCACGCCAAAAATAAAAACGTCATCGATAGATGGCGTTTTTGTTTATGTGTGTTGCATAAAGAAGAGATTCGAACCTTGCGGCACGAGCCGGAAGAAACGTGCCAAATGCACGTTTCGGGGCGAGTGCGCGTGGATGAATTAGACTAATTTTGAAGTATCTATTTGGTAACCTGCAGATGCAAGTATGCGGATAACAGTTATAGCTTCTTTTTCAAAATCGCTTATTCTTTCATATATTACTCCTTGAAAATCTGAGGGTATCTCTATGGATCCTTTTACAATTGCACATGTACGATCTCTCCCCAATATACCTAGTAATAGTCCATGTTCAAAGACAACATTTTGTCTTGCCCTATATTGCTCTAATTCTCCTGGTAAATGCCCTAAATCATCTGGAGTATATAAAACAAATGCGAAACCTACATTTAAATCAACATGTTTGAAACCGTATCCAATATATTTTTCTAGTTTTTCGATAATTGTTAAGCCATTATTAGCCTCGTTTTGTAATACAATTGGATCAAACCCAAGTATTGATAATACTCGAGATAAACTTGACATATATTCATGCTCCCTACCATGTACTATAAAAATTTTATTACTGAATTTTTTCTTGGCCTCAATTACTTTTATTAGGTTTGCTAATTTATCAAAATATTCTTGGCTACTTATATTAATATCTTCAAAAAAATCAGCATCACCTTCTTCGAAAAAATAATATTTTTTCTTACTGTTTCGCCATGATGCTACAGCTCTTGATTCAATAGCACCTGCAATAAATACAGGTTTAGCCGCTATACATGCCTTATCCATGCAATCAAAAGTTCCCCGACCACCTCCTATTGCAATAACTGCTTCTGAACATTCTACGAGATATGTCCTCTCTTCAATCCACCAATGAGAATCGATTCTCTTAACGACTCCATATTTCGGTATCTGCTTAATTCTACCTGGTAATATATAAAGTAGATGCTTTTTAATATCTTTTCCTTTATATGTACATTCTTTATTTATTTCATCCGCTATAACATTTTCAAACTCCCTTAAAGAATAAAGAACTATTTGGTGATTATTTTCCACAATGAATTTAGCTAATTGAATACAGTATTCGAATACTTTATCTTTATTTTCGATAGGATCTCTATTTTCTTTCCAACCGCCTTGAAATAGAATTCTCATAGACCCACCTCTTATCCATATATAAATTTAAAAAAGTGCTACTATAATTTTATACGCTTACACTCGTTTGTTATAAAATCCATTAATATCAAGTAGCTAAAGAATTGCGATTAGTATAAAGGATTTCGCAAATTAGTTTGATATCTTATCTTGTACTAAACCAATCTATTTGAAATAGTTTGCAAAATGCTGTACGCCAGACTTCAGGTATTTCCTCTTTACTACCCCATTTAATAGATTCTTTGTATGCCCTAAATGGTTTATCATATGAGGGTGGCTGATATCCTAAAGCATTTTCAATATTCTCTCTTAGTAAAATTAATCTATTTTCATCGTCTATTTCATCAGAAATGCTTTTATTAAATCGCTCAGCACCTTCTACACCTTGATCTCTATCATGCATAACGTACAGTGGAATATTTAAATCTTTTAAATAGCGCACTAGAGAGATAATAGATGCCTTACCCCTAGCCTTGATAATTTGATATTTTGATAAAACCAATTTTTTAACAGAATCCGGGAATAATTTTAATGTATTGTTTATTACTAAAACCTCAGTATCACCTTCAACTATGACTACCCTTTCGCTAAAGAAAATTCTTGATAATTCATCATCAAATATTTGTATCATTTTTACTCGTTCCTTATCATGTGGGTCTAATCTCCCTAACGAAGTCGATACTCCATAATTAATAGCGGATACTGAACCGTTTTGAGCGTCATACATCCTTGTTAAGCTCAATGGTTCTTTTGATAAATCTATCATCCAGGGTGAATGAGTTGTGCATACTATTTGATCAGATTGCCCTAAATCGTATATTGTTTCTCTTAGAAGATTAGCAGCTAAAGGATGAAGGTATAATTCAGGCTCTTCAAAGGCCACCAAAATTGGTCTGGTTTGAAGAGATTTCTCAATCTTCATTTTTGCATGGTATCTTAACATGGCAAATGCAGTCGTTCGTATTAACCCAGTACCTTGATGTTCTGCATCAGTCGATATGTTTGAACAGAGATTTATTTGGTATTTAGGTTTTAAAATATCACTTACTCCCTGCAAAGACGGTCTAATTTTTATACCACATTCCGGGAAAACATCACTTATGACCTTATTTACATCTATACACAATTTGTGAATTAAAGTATCTTCTGTATCAGGATCCATTTGCGCCTGAAGTTCATCTAGCTTCCCTTGTATTTCATTAGCTAAAGGTGATTGCTCTATTAAATCCTCAAAAAGAATTGATAAGCATTCTCCTAAGATAAATTTTTTATCAGGCGATTGAATATCATTAATATCAGTAAAAGAAGGTATTCTCATAACTCTTGGAAGCTTTGATTGAACCACCGATGGTATTCCACCTGGATTAGCAACCCAAATAGGCTCCTCACTAGTATGAAAATCTAGAGTATCTGGAAAATCCTTTTCCCAACCCTTCTTAAGTTTTTCATCTCTATTGAATTCACCCATGACTTGAGCTATTTCTACCTCAGCTATACCTTTATCTAGTAATTCCCCAATAGTCTTTACATTCTTAAAATCTTCTTTTAGAACAGATGGATATTCAAGACATTCAATTTTAGGCTTACCAGAAAAATAAAATGTCCTCTTATAAGTATATTTATCTTCAATAACCCTCCCTCGGAACCCACGGCTTCTAGCAACATCGGGGGAAATTGAACCAAAATAACCAGTTAAGATAATCGTTTCTGATCTTGTATGGTCTGGATTTTCATGATAATCCAGTGCAGTAATTTTTTCTTTATCTAGAGACAATAACGCATCAATTGCAGATAATACTGCGCTTTTGCCACAATTGTTTGGCCCAATAATAAATGAAGATGGAGCGAGAAGAATGTTGGCTTGACATATTTTTCTATAATTCTCTATCACAATTCTCTCAAGTTTCATTTTTGCTTACTCCTTCATTGAGTAATCTATAATTTTCTATTTAGACATTTAATAAGAAATACCTCTAAAAATTGACTAATATGAAAATATTTTGAGTTATTAATTGAGTTTACTAGATTAGTATTCGTAGATAAGATTAACCTTTACTTTATAGTACTTGCCTTATAAATGAAAATGAGGATATCGAATAAACCAGTTCCGACCTTAAAAGTATTTAAGCTTAATGTAAAAATATGTTATAATTAAATCAAAATTATATTAGGGGTAAGGTTCAAATGGCTGGAAATTCCCATCATGTCGTAACAAACCCAAGCGGTGGCTGGAGCGTTAAAAGAGACGGATCGGAAAGGGCGATCAGAAATTTCGATTCTAAGGACAGCGCCATCGATTTTGGAAAAAAAGTGAGCAGGAATGCCTGCAGTGAACTCGTCATACACAGAAAGGACGGTACTATCCAGAGCAAGGTTATCGATGGGCAATTCATGCCTTCATGTACTTAGAGGTCAACCTATGAGCTATGAAACGAACGTATTCATAAATTGCCCTTTTGATAAAAAATACCTTTCTTTGCTGAGACCTCTTCTGTTTACGATCATATATCTGGGTTTGACACCGAAGATAGCCGCGGAAAGATCCGATTCCGGGGAATTGCGGTTATTCAAGATATGCGAATTGATAAAGTCCTCAAAGTACAGCATCCACGATCTTTCCAGGATGAAGCCCGAAAAATTAAAGGAGCTTTCCCGCCAGAACATGCCCTTCGAACTGGGCCTCGATATCGGCTGCAGATACTTCTCGGAAATCTACCATGATAAAAAGTGTCTGGTGCTCGAAAAGGAAAAATTCCGTTATATGAAAGGCCTTTCGGACATCTCCGGCTGCGATATCAAAAGCCATAACGAGGAACCGTACAAGCTTGTCCAGGAAGTAAGGAACTGGTTTGTCGAATCCATTTTGCCACAAGGCGTTCCGAGCGCAAGTTCGATCTGGTACAAATTCAACGATTTCATGTCGGATTTTTATGATAAGCGTAAATCAGACGGCTTTACCCAGGATGATCTGGAAATCATGCCGATTCCGGAATATATACAATTCATGAAAATCTGGTGCGAAGAGAACAAAGCATCCGTGAAAAAGGTCCGTAAGCCTGCTGCCTCCGCACAAGGCTCATGATGCAGTATCGGCCGCGGCCGAAGCCTCCCGGGCCACCGGTTACTTTCCTATCATTTGCCCTGTTTTTACCGTACTACGTTTTTACCGTACTACGTTTGTACCGTACTATGTTTGCAACTACCTTAACAAGTTGGCATATATTTGCGTACTAAAAAAGGAGAGCCTGGCTCTCCTTCTTATTTTACCACCTGTTACCGAAGCTTCTGTTGCCGCCGCCGAAACCGCCTCTGTTGCCGCCGTTGTTTCTCTGCTGCTTCTTTGCTCTTCTGCAGTCGGGGCACCTCTGGGGCTCGTTCTCGAAACCCTTCTCCTTGTAGAAAGCCTGTTCGCTTTCGTTAAAAACGAATTCCGCGTTACAATCCTTACATGTTAAAACTTTATCTGCCATATCTATATACCTCCTTAATTTATTTGGACCAAATCATCCCTTACTTTCCTGCTCCTATAAATTAAAGAGAGTTATGTTCGGTAAATTTATCCATATGTTCTATATATAGTAATTAGCATATTAACTGTACCATAGTAATTAAATAAATGCAACACATTTAAATCAGGTTTTTTTGGGGCTAATTATCATTACCATAGTTCTGCCTTCCAATTTGGATGGCTTATCAACCGTCCCCACATCTTTTACAGCTTCGGCAAACTTGGCCAGCACTTCCTGCCCCTGCAAGGTATATTTCATTTCCCTGCCTTTAAACCTTATGCTTACTTTAACCTTGTCACCGTCCTGCAGAAACTTGTAAGCGTTTTTCATCTTGAAGCTAAAATCATGTTCTTCAATTTGTGCTGATAATCTGACTTCCTTCAGAGAAACGACCTTTTGATTCTTTTTAGCCAGCTTATCCTTTTTTTCCTGCTCAAATACGCTCTTACCATAATCAGTAATCTTGCACACCGGCGGGACAGCGTTCGGAACGATTTTCACAAGATCCAGATTCTTCGAGTCAGCCAACTTTTGCGCCTCTAGAGTTGAGAAAATGCCCATCATGGTACCGTCGCTATCAATGAGACGGATTTCCCTGTCCTTGATTTCTTCATTCATAAGTAATCTATTGGCTTGTATTTACAACACCTCCCAAAATAATGTAAAGCCTAATACCATTATATGAATTGCATACCGTTAGTTTTACCGTCAGATTCCCGAAATACTCATTGAATAGGATGATTCCTCTATGACAGGTATCTTTCTGGATATCAGCTTCTGAATATCCTTCAGATACGCCTTCTCCTCATTATCACAAAAAGACACTGCCGTTCCGCCCATTCCAGCCCTACCGGTCCGTCCGATACGATGGACGTAGGTCTCGGGAATATTGGGCAGGTCATAATTGATGACATGCGAGAGCTCCTGTACATCTATTCCTCTGGCTGCAATATCGGTGGCGACAAGCACCCTTGTTCGCTTCGCCTTGAAATTGTTAAGCGCAAGCTGTCGGGCAGTCTGCGATTTGTTGCCATGTATGGCCTGAGCATTGATACTTGCTTTTGCAAGGTCCCTGACTATTTTATCAGCACCATGCTTCGTCCTTGTAAATACTAATGCCGAATCTATGGATTTATTCCTCAGCAGTTTTACAAGCAGTGTTTTTTTATCTTTTTTATCCACGAAATAAACCGTTTGATCTATTATGTCAACAGTTGACGAAACCGGGGCTACCTCTATTCTGACAGGGTCTGACAAAATTTCGTTTACCAGCGAGATGATTTCAGGCGGCATAGTCGCTGAAAACAATAGCGTCTGCTTTTTTAAGGGCAGCTTTGCCATTATTTTTTTCACATCGCGGGAAAATCCCATGTCGAGCATACGATCCGCTTCATCAAGCACAAGGTATTTTACATGATCAAGTTTGATATATCCCTGCTGCATCAGATCAAGCAATCTGCCGGGAGTAGCTACAAGAATGTCTATCCCCGCTCTCAATGCTTCAGTCTGGGGAACCTGCGACACTCCTCCGAATATAACCGTATGTCTGATGCTTATATGCTTCCCATACGCATGAAGGCATTCGCCGGTCTGAATGGCAAGCTCTCGCGTCGGAGCCAGTATCAAGGCTCTGATCGTTTTGATTTCATTCCTGTTGATCTTTTCTTTGTCTAGCATTTGCAGCAGCGGGATTGCAAAGGCTGCCGTCTTCCCTGTTCCGGTCTGAGCGCATCCGAGCAGGTCCTTTCCTGCAAGTATCGGGGGTATTGCCTGTTCCTGTATCGGGGTCGGTACGTCGTAGCCCTCGGTTTCTAAAGCCTCCAGTATAGGCGTAATTATATTCAGTTCCTTGAATTTCAATTCTCTTTTCTCCATTTCCAAGTGGTCAATCACTATATACCATATTTTAATTCTCGTATTTACCGTTTACATCTGACCTGAGCATTCTGAATTCGCTGTCAATAGCGTCTATATCAGCCTGACCGGGTTTACCGTCGACGAGTGCGATGTATAATTTCTCTATCCTGTCATATCTGCCTGCCTGTTTATATGCACCTGCCAGACTTACAGCGTGCTTCAATGACGGATCTGTATCATAAGCTTTCTGGAAAAACTTGGCCGCCAGATTATATCTGCCTTTCACGAAGCAATTTTGTCCTTCTTTTAGTAGTTCTCCCAAAGTTTTAATTTTATTTACAACATCGTTCTCCTTCCGGTCTTTCTCTATTTCATGCAGGTTATTGATTGCCCCCCTGTTGTCAGGATCGATCTCCAGGGCTTTCAAATACATGTTTTCGGCTTCATCCATCTTGTCGTCGAGTTTATAGTATTTTGCCAGTCGCGTGCATGCGGCACAATTTTCAGGGTCCAATTTAAGTATAGCCATATTTATCTTGCGCGAGTTCTCTCCCCAGATATTGCGCAAGGCCATTTTACCGGCTATCTCAATTAGCTTTTGTAAATCTGCACTATTCATAATATCCTCTTTTCCATATAAATATAAAAAGAGCGGGCAACCAATAAAATTGAGTTTCCCGCTCTATATATTCCAGAAATCATATCTTGGATTCAGGCAGTTGAAAAAACAATATTACAGTAATACTATAACACACTAACAAAAATAAAGCAAATTAATGTTAATTTGTGGGAAATGCCGCCCTGCCTTGCGAAGCATTGACTCCGCGATCGGAGTTCCGACAGCTTGTGTACGTACTGTCTGACACTCCTCCGGTTTTCTATGGCATAATACACGCAAATCAATCAACCGTTACCTTTATTACGACCGGCTTGTCGCTCTTCACGTGCTTCGTGGAAACAATCAGCGCTTCTTCCGTCCGCTTCCACCCGGGTTTTTCTTCAAAACCGAGTACGGCAACCTCCTTGATGATGCCGTGGAAGTGCGGCAGTTTTGCGGCATTCTTCTCGCCCAGCGACTTTATCCTTACTTCGCCGTCTTCGGGGTAATTCAACACAGTGGCATAGATACTGCTGCCCTTTGCTGTGAACCGTATATCTTCGGATGTAAACACCTTCGATTTGGCATCCGTGAACTGGCCTTCCTCGACTTTGGTCGGGCCTTCGCCCGCGGCACGCCAGATGTGGCTGTCATATATCGCTTCGCCGTTTGCCCTCATCCATTCTCCTATATCCGTCAGGACAGCCCTGTCTTCCTCTGAGATCGTTCCGTCCGATTTGGGTCCTACATTAAGCAGAAGGCTGCCGTTTTTACTCACAATGTCGACCAGATCGCATAGAATCTCACTGGAGGTCTTGAATTCGTTGTTCTCCGTGTAGCACCAGGAGTTCCTCGCGATGGCCGTATCGGTCTGCCAGAAATAAGGCTTCTGTTCAGCGAACTGGCCACGTTCGATATCTACGACGGCACAGCCGAACATAAACGCATCATGCTTATAATCGATCGCCACCTCTGTACCCCATTCGGCGGCACGATTGTAGTAATAGGCCGCAAACTTCTTGAGCCAGGGCTTTACCGCGCTGTGCTGTATCCACCAATCAAAGTAGATTATCTTCGGGCGATAACGGTCAACGATCTCACAAGTGCGCAGCAGCCAGTCCTCCAGATACTCCTGCGAAGGCTCCGGTTTACTGAACAGATCCTGCAGCTCTCCCTCCGGCATGGAAGGCCAGTAAAAATCGCCCAGGGCCAGCGGCTCTTTTATATCGCTGTCGAATTCCTTTCCGTGCCCGAGGAAAAACCAGTGTTCAACCCTGTGCGAGGACGCGCCGAGCGTTAAGCCTTTTTTCTCGACAGCCGCCTTCAGTTCGCCCAGAACATCGCGTTTCGGCCCCATTTCTGCGGCGTTGAAATGGGACAGCTCGCTCCTGTACATCTGGAAACCGTCGTGGTGTTCGGCCACAGGTATTACATAACGGGCGCCGGCGTTTTTGAACAGCTCCGCCCATTCATCAGCGTTGAATTTCTCCGCTTTGAACATGGGTATGAAATCCTTGTAGCCGAAGTCCTTATGTGGCCCGTACGTGGCGACATGGTGTTCGAATTCGGGCGAACCCTGCATGTACATGTTCCTCGGATACCACTCGTTGGCAAACGCGGGTACCGAGTAAACGCCCCAGTGTATGAAGATGCCGAATTTGGCGTTTCTGTACCAGTCGGGCGCCTTGAATTGCGAAAGGGACTCCCAGTTGTCCTTGAATTTCCCTCCGCTTATAACCTTGTCTATTTCATCGAGATATGCTTTTCTATTCATGGCTCACTTCTCCTTCATTGAATGCTTTACTTACTTATTTTTTGAAATATGGAATATCTCTATGGTGGCATTTCAATACCTCCGGCGTATCGACGGTCTTGACGCCTTTCAGGAAATAGTCCAGGAATTCGGCAGTAATGTCAGTTACAAGCCTGCCCCCGAATGCATGCACCGCTCCAGGTATGAGATACATCATTACCGGCACTCCCGCCTCTTCCAGGGCATTTCTCAGAAGTCTCGACTGTCCTGGCGATACCACGGGATCCTCGGACCCATGCAGTATCAAAAACGGCGGCTCGCTGCCGTTTATATAGACGAGAGGGCTCGCCGCAGCCGCACGGCCCAGTCCCGCCTTGGAAGTAACGGGGGTTCCAAGCAGTTCAGCTATGACATTGTTCAAATCCTCATCCCTGCCTTTGAACGATAACGGCAGGTCTGTCGGTCCGCACATGTCGACGACGGCCTGCACACTGTAATCCCCCTCTTCGGTTTCCCAATCCCGGTTTCCCGCGGACACACCCAATAGTGTACACAGGTGCGCACCTGCGGAATCTCCAGATACCGCTATCTTTGAACCGTCATATCCGTATTGTCCGGCATGGGTCCTCAGAAAAAGCAAGGCAGCCTTCAGATCCAGCATCTGGGCTGGAAATTGTCCTTCGTCACAGTATCTGTAGTCAACCGTCGCAACCGCATACCCTTTTTCCAGCATTGGCATTGCGAGATTCCACGTCCTGTTCAGTTCCTTCCAGCCGCCTCCGTGTATCCACATTATCAGCGGGGGATTTTTTTCTTCCGGCATAAAAACATCCAGATACAGCTCCCTGTTTTCAGTCCTTTTATATGATATATTCTTGTATTCCTTCATTACAGCGCCTCCTTCATCATATACACCTACTGTCCTGAGGCTTTATTCCTCAACGGTCAGCGAGATGGCCACCGCCGAATGAGGCTCTATTGTGAGGTCGATCGTCACACCATCCACTTCGTTCCTCCAGTCGACAGCTTCGCTCGTCAGCTCCGACGCCTTCATAAGCGTCTGTATCTGCCCGCGGTCGAGATACGTCGGGCTTCCCATTTCAACCCATGCTTTTTGGGGATTTGCGTGCTGCTCGTCGATGCGCTCGAGCGACGCAGAACCTACGCCTTTTATGCCCTTGATACCGAACGTGACCTTTTCGGCCTGTATCGGCGAAAGCGGAACCTGATGGTTCGATACGAGGATCGTGATATTCCTGCCATTCCTTGAGGCAAAGCAGTCCACCGTGGGACTCGCTTCACCGGCTGAGACTTCGAGCCTGTCGCCGTTCAGCCGCGATAACATCTGGAACGCTCTGTAGGAAGGCTTCGGTATCCCGTGGATATTCATAAGTCCGAAGCCGCCATGGTACGGAACAGAGCTGAAACCGCTCTCTTCGAATATATCTGAAAAAGTCCAGAAAGAATAGACATCTACAAGTCCCATGTTATCCGTGATCGTTTTAACAATAAACGCCGCATTGTACGGGAAGTCATGATAAGGGTCGCGCGGGCTCGGTGAACAGTTCCATTCCGTATAGTACAACGGGAGCGGACCGGCCTCCTCCAACGCTTTCCTTACCCTTTTATTCAATACGCCGCGCTCCGAACGAGCCATCTGCTCTTCCATGTTCAATCCAAGGCCGAACGCCGCATCCGTGGGATAATGATGCGTCGAGATAAAATCGAGCGGGACGTTGTTTTTGCTGCAGAACTCCCGAAACTCCGGTATCCAGGCGTCGATCGCCGTGGACGGCCCGCCGACAGCCAGCCCGCTGTCGACCCTCTTGACGGCCAACGCGGCGTATTTGTAAAGTTCAAAGTATTCCTCCATTGTACCGGACCAGAAAAAATCCTTCAGGTTAGGTTCGTTCCATACTTCAAAGAACCATTTCCGCACCTCTTCCAAGCCATACCGCCGCACCAGATGGGAGGCCAGTGCTTCGATCAGCCTGCCCCAGTCATCATAGGACTTTGGGGGAGTGATGTTGCCCAGGTAATGAAACACTGTCTTTGTGCCGGAAGCCAGCGCCTCCGGCATGAAGCTCAGCTCGATAAAAGGCTTCATTCCGATATCGAGCAGGAAGTCGAATATTGAATCGATATTGAAGAACGAATATTCAAGCGAACCGTCATCCCTTTTCAGGCATACGCTCATATCGTCGTCCAGCAATCCGTGAAAACGCACATACTCGAAGCCGAATTCCTCGCGGCAGGTCCGAAGCTGCCCGCGCCAGTCCTCTCTCAGCGCCGTGGCCGCGTGACAGCTGCCGACGCATTTCGTCCAGTATTTATTCACTTTGCCGCAAGTCTTGTCGGCTGATACAGTAACCTTCATACTTTCGTCTCCTTTTCAATGGTTTGGTGCTGGCCCTCCAGGTATACGCCATCCTTCAAAAGTGTTTCCTTCAGCAGGCTGAATGGCACTTCACGCGTTCCATAACCCTTGACCGCGCAGATCGCCGCCGCTGTTCCCGCCGCCTGCCCCTGACCCATGCAGGACACGGTGTTCCGGGTGGACATATGAGCGTCATGATCGGAGGTGATCATCATACCCGCCGCCAGCAAGTTGTCAATGCCCGATACCCTGAGAGCCCGGTATGGGATGCCGTAAGTTCCGCCGTTTCTGATCTGAAGCCGCGGCGCATAATCGTGGAAGCCGTAGGTAAAAACGTCGTCCTCGAAATGCCTTCCCTGCAATACGTCGTCAAGGGTGATGTCGTAATCGCAGTTAATACACCTTCCGCGCCTTATGCACAACGAAGGGCTGGTTCTGGCGATGAATGCCTGCTCGCAGCCGGGCACGTATTTACGGAGCAGTTCCACTGCCTTGAACTGGCGTTTTTTGAGTTCCACCTCGGCAAGCGCCGCCCCATCCCGGTCAGTCGGACTTACGGGCAGCTTGTAATTGAGTTTCAGGAACATGAAATAATCATCATGGAGTGTGGTAATGACGGAGGACATACCGATCTTTTGCGCTTCCTCGGCAAATTCCGGCGAAGCCTTCCTCAAATTGCCGTCAATCCGCACAATCCTGCCATCCCTGCCGTCTCTTATCCCCTCGCAGTAGTTGGTCAATGCGTCGCACCGGTTGAAAAACCTGTAATATTCCTCAACATTTACCCCGCCGACACCTATGCTGTTTGCCGCCATATAATCGTTGGGCTCGGTGAAGCCGGCCCCGGCCTGTGCGCAAAGATCCCCATAGCCTGTGCAGTCTACGAAGGACGCTGCAAATAATGCTTCTCTCCCGGAATGGCTTTCGGTCAGCACACACTTTACACGCGTGCCCTCCATTACCGCACCTGTCAGCAAGGTATTTACGAATATACTGACCCCGGCTTCCTCGAGCATTTCAAACGCAACCAGCTTGTAGATTTCCGTATCGATCACCGTACATACAGAATCGTAGTCATAGCCCATAAGCATTTCCGCATGTCCTGTAGTGCCGCCCTTTTGAGCGAGCCTGTCGATGATTTCCTGGGGTATGCCTTTGACCACCTGACGCTTTTCCACTCCGGGGAAGGCCTTCCATAGGTTATAAAAGCTGTGAAGGGCAGTGCCTCCTTCGACAACTATTCCTCCAAGGTACCCCTTGCTTTCGATCAACGCGGTCCTTGCGCCCTGACGCGCCGCAGCCAAAGCGGCGACAACGCCGGCGGTTCCTCCTCCTGCCACTATAACGTCAAATTCCCGGACAGGTAATTTCCTGGCCGGTTCTTCAAAGTATTTCATACCCGTCTCTCCCTTTCCTCCATCCGGGGCTTGACAACAATCGAGAGGAGGTTTTCCTTCCTTTCCTCCGGCGTGCCAAATACCACCCTTAAGCAAATGTTGTATAGATAACCCGAAAGTATCCTGAAAAAGTCCCGGCACTTACTCGAGGCAGCCGTTGACAACAGCCCTGACCCGCAAGTGATGGTATTCCTCCATGTTCGGATCCATCTGATGCATATAAACCATTGATAAACCTTCGCTCGGGTCTATCGATACATACGTGCCAAGCGCACCGGTCCATCCGAATTCCCCGGCCGATCCGTTGGAATGCCCTTCGGCATTGCTCATAAGAGTTCTGACTCCGAGACCGTAGCCGTAGCCGGCGAGGTAGGAGTTGTTGAAATCCTTGAGCTGTTCCGCGTTAAGCTGGTTTGAACGCATCAGGTCGATCGTCTTTCTGCCTATGATCCTTGTTCCATTGTAAATGCCGCCGTTGGCAAGCATTTGAGAAAACTTCAGATAATCGTTTACCGTGGAATACAGCCCGGCGCCTCCCGACTCGTAAATGGAGTCCGGCTGATGAAATTCATCAAGAAATCCGGGGATCTTTTTCATATTGCCATTTTCATCCCTCTTGTAATGAGAAACCAGCCTCGTTTCGATATCGTCACGAAAACGGTAGCCTGTGTCCTTCATTCCCAGGGGTTCGAATATTTCATCCTGTAAAAACTGTCCTACGGTTTTTCCCGAAACCACCTGTATCAGGGCTGCGACTATATCGTGCCCATAGCCGTACAGCCAGTGCGTGCCGGGATCGAATGCAATGGGAACGTTTCCCATAGCCTTGACCTCGGTCACGATATCGTATTTCCCATGCTTTTTCTGCAATTCGTCCTTTACTCCTGCCATCTCCCGAACTGTCGGTGAATCCCCGTAAGAATAAGGCATACCCACCGCCATGGAAAACGCATGCTTTACTAGCATCGGGTTCTTTGCCCTCCGAGTATATACCATGCCGCTCGGTCCCGTTTCGACTACCTGCGTATCCCTGTATTCGGGGAAATATTCATACAGGGGCTCGTTCAGCAGGAATTTACCCCTTTCGAAAAGCATCATTGCAGCAGTGCATATAATTACCTTCGTCATGGAAAACAGGCGGTAGACGGTATCTTCCGCAACTGGCCTTTTGCTCTCAAGATCGGCATACCCGAAATATCCCTCATACAAGGTCTTGCCATCCTTTGCGACTGCGCAGCCGCAGCCGGCCGGACCTTCTTTTACGAATCGCTGCAACAATGCCGACAAATCTTCAAACCTTGCCATATAATGCATCTCCTATATTAAAATATTTACCTGGCACGTGCCTTATTTCGCGGGGAAAGCCATATACTTCTTTACAACCTCGAGCAATCCGGTGTTTTTTATGCAATTTTTCAAAGCAAACGAATCCATGACGCGGTCAAGCCTTTCCTCCGACATACCCTTGAACAGCTTGGCGTAAGCCGGCTGCATCAGACTGCCTACGAAACCGGACAAAGCCCTCTGCTTCAAATAGTCATATGCCGGGGCCGGCTCGATCTCTGTATCGCCAATCGTCTTTCTTGCGTACTCGGCAAGGTTCCTGACCATTTCCTTGGCGGGTGTTTCAGGCAGCCAGCCCATCCACTGGTCCGTATCCAAAAGCCTCTTTGCTTCAAGCTCATGCTTTACAAGCTGCATATAATCCGATTCGGGGTCGAGCATCGTCCAGCCCATTACCCCTACATCCTTATAAGTCCATGTAGTCCAGTGGGTTCCGTAGGTTTCGAATATCCCTATCTGATCGTCCAGAGCGCACAGCCTGTCTTCCTTTTCGGATGCGGCGCCATTGTACACCGAACCGAATTCTCCGACCCAAAGCGGCACATTGTGCTTTTGAGTGAACTTTGTACCCTCATGTGACAAAAAGACGTTAAGCTGCCTGTCCCTGTCCCACATCGTTCCTCCGATCACGCCTGGGTATGCTCCCGGTCCGAAGCCTGAAGCCGTGTAATTATGGCTGCTGTAAGCAAGATTACCCGTAAACGGAGCCTCGAACCCTTCAAACAACGAGGCGAAATAATCTCCTTCAAGGAATATGATGTGCTGAGGATCTATCCTGCGGATAGCGTCCACGACTCTATGGAAAACAGTATTTATTCTTTCCCAGTTCCGTCCGTACTTGTCGACGTCCGTGAATCTGCCCCTCGGAGCATTGCAGAGCGGCTCGTTCATTACGTCGTACCCTGCCACGGCGCGATTATCCTTGTATCTCCGGGCAAATTCCTCCCAAAGCGCAACAAACCTGTCAATGAAGTGGGGATGTTCCCAGAATAAAGCGTGAGCGCTGTCATTATCGCAATGCCAGTCTGTGTTCTGCCAGCCCTGGACGGCGTGCAGGTCGAATATGGCATATAAGCCATACTTTTCACACCAGCCGAGTACCCTGTTCAATCTTTGAAAACCCGATTCCTTGTATTCAAACGGCTTTTTATCGTCCTCAAAATGTCTGTAATTCAAAGGCAGACGTACGACCGTCGAGCCGCACTCCTTCAAAAACCTGATATCCTCTTCTCCCAGCATATTGTCAAGCATCCGGTCGAAAAAGAATTCAGCCCTGCCGCTGCCGAGAACTTCCGCGACAGCCGCGCGTACGCCGACTTCAGAACCGGGATAACCGTTTATGAAGTTCTCCATGTTCATCCAGCCGCCGACACATGTGCCGCGCAGTTGGATGGGCTTCCCGCTCCCGTCAATTATTTTTCCGTTCCTGATCTGAAGCATGTCCATTTCAAAAACTCCTTCTGTTTTTATTGTGGCTTATATAGTATGTACTGTCCCCAGAGCCCGGCTTCTCTGAAAGCGCCCGGGCAGCGTATATCTCATCCTGCTGACCGAATCGGAATGAAATTTAATTTCAATTTTCCCATTTTCCGTATCGGGAAGCAATGTATTATCTTCTCTTGATAATGTACTGATCGCTGTTTTTTTGCCCTTCCCCGCAATAATCGCGGTTAGTCGCCCCGTTTATTATTCTTTGACTTTGACCCTCGTGGTTACTCCGGCAAGCTTCGGGTTCAGATCACGTTCAGCGGACATATCGAATACGGGCATACCCCTGATATTGAAATGCACGCGCCGTATACCGGTACATCTAAGGTTGCTTTTCAGGGCTTCCTGGGCATGATAGGCGATCATCAGATCGTTGTTTTCGTCGATATAAAAAGTGTTGTGCCCGGGGCCATACTCGCCCTTTACAGAATAATAGGACAGGACGGGCGCGCCGCTCTTTACCCAATTGTCCGGCTCCAGCAGATCGTCTCCCTTTCCGGCGGACAGCAGACCGAGAACATATGTATAGCCTCCAGCCGCGCCTCCTGAATAGGTGACGTATACGTTATCGTCCGTCACTATGGCGTAAGGCCCTTCGTTATTTATGGTACGCATGTTATTTTCCCAGCCATAAAGCGGCCTTGAAATGAGAACGGGCTCGCTCGTGAGCCTCCATGGCTCGGCAGGGTCTATAGTCGCAATATACAGCATGGAACCGGAATCGTCGGCGGAGCTTATACCGGTTGTCCAAATACGATAGGACCACATCAGATAGGATTTCTCATTTGCTTCAAAGTATGTCATATCCAGTGTAATGCCTTCTGTTGTGAGAAAGGTGCCGTCGGATTTTATTACCCGGACAGGTTCTTCCCAACTGCCGGGATCGATAATGCTGCCGTTCTTTTTCAATTTCATTACGTGCGATTGCGGTCCCCATATCTTGCCCCCGACCGCAAAGAAAATGTAGAGTTCATTTCCCACCATGTGAAATTCAGGCGCCCAAAAGGTCTGAACGTACCCTTTCTCTTCGTCCTTACCCAGGATAAGGTATTCCTTTACTCCTTTTTCAAAAAGACCTGAAACAGTATCCGCCTCACGCACATATAAACCGATATCATCCAGGTTGTCGTTCGTGGCTATGAAATAATACCTGCCGTTCCACTTGAGAATATCCGGATCGGCATAGCCCGAAGCCAGCGGAAATTTATAAACCTCCTGAAGCACGATGCCGGAAATTTCATATATGCCCGGCTTACCGAAGTCTATTCCGCTTGTATCCCATTCCACCCGCTTCAGCGCGGTCGAGCCGTCCGTGTAGACTGCTGCTGCCGGTACTTTACGGACATCCTCCGCCGAAGCTGCGGTTATCATTTCCGGGACTTCGACGGATACATTCTCGAGCGGCATCCATTTAAGCATGAGTTCGTCGAAAAGTCTGCCGTCTAATTGCAGTACGTTTCCGTTAACGGCGCCTTCGGGAGCATCCGCCGCATCGCCGTACGCGAAGCTGTCGCCCGGTTCGGCGTGCGACACGCTGCCCGGGTCGTTTATGTCGGACAGCGTGTTCCTGAAAATGCAGCCGTCGGAGTCCCGCCAATCGATCACATATGAACCTGCGGACTGATCGTATCTGCAGACGGCCTCCTGTACAAAAGCATCCCTGTGCAGATCGACAAGGCCTATCTCCCTGAACCGAAACAGATCCTCCGAAGTCCACAGCACAAGTTTCCCCTTGCTCTCCTGATCGTCGCTTCCATCGGCATTGATCCTGACGGCAATTATACCGAAAATCCCGTCCGCTGTATAAAACAGGAACGGGCTTTTCAAAGCCTTTTCGCATATCGAATTATTGTGCGTGATGGTAGAGGCTGCAAATAGAATTCCATAATTATTGTTCAGTGCCCTGTAGTTTTTGCCGTCGTTACTGCAGGCGAAATGTGCGCTGTACGCCAGATGTCCGGAATATTCGCCGTCAACGGGCATTCTGGTGTATATCAGGATATTCCCTTTTCTATTTACTTTTCCTTCAATCATATTTTTTCTCCGTCCGTTATTCCTTCGAATTTTCCCGCACCTGTTCCGTCATGAAGGGCGAAGCTGGCAGGCCCTCACGGTTGTAGAGGTTGGCGCCTTCCGGGTTATCTGCCCATGCATACCTTACATAAACGGGTTCCGGAACCTCGTCGGCCCATACAGCGACACGATCACCCTCGATACCGGCGGCCGCCGGAAGGAATACCTTGTCGCCACCGGCTATCTCAAAGTGTCCGGGCCTTTTTCCGTCCTTTGTCACCAACCCGCCGCCCGTATAATTAAAAGACAGCACGATCCGGCTGCCATCCCTTTCCGCCGACTTGAACAAGGGACCGCAAGCCACCAGGGTTTCATCCCGGTAGGCGGCTTTCTGCGCGGCAAGCGCCAGCCGTCCCCCGACATCCATCTTATTCCTTGGGTGAACATCGTTCCATTCCCCTATATCGATCGTTACAGCCATTCCAGTGACCGGTACGTCAAGTACCCTGCGCTGCGCCTCCCTCAATGCGGCCCAGTTTCCTACGGATGGCCCGTTTCGCTCGCCAAAATTCGGAAGCTGTACGTATATGAAGGGAAAATCGCCCTGGCCCCATTTCCTTCTCCAGTCGTATATCAACGCCCTGAACAGATTCTCGTATTCCCCGGGCTTTTTAGTGTTGGATTCGCCCTGGTACCAAACAACACCCTTGATCGCGTAGTTTACGGCAGGCGCAAGCATGCCGTTGTAAAGACCCGATGGCTTCCACATGGCAAACGCGGGCTCGGGCATCGGTTCGCTTTGCGCGCCCAGCTTGCACTGCCACTCGCCGCTTAAGTCGATGACGCGGTCTCCGATATGCAGTTCGTACGGCTTGCCCTTGTAAAAGCCGCCGCGTGCCGAGCTATTGACCACTCTGACCACGATCGTGTTTTTTCCTTGTTTCAGCAAGCCCTCAGGTATATCGTATTTTCTCGGTATGTACTGCATTGGCATGGCTCCGACAAGCTTACCGTTGATGTAAAGCGTATCCTCGTCGATCACATTCCCGAACAGTATTTTTGCCGGTTTTCCCGCGGGCGGGAAAGCTATATCGATTTCCTTCCGGAACCAGACAACGCCATAGATGCGGCCCAAGCCTTCCTCGTCCCAGTAGGAGGGCACCTTTGCACGCTGCCAGTCTGATGCGTCGAAATCAGAGTCATAGAATGGCTTCCCGCCTCCGGCCGTTCCAATATCGGCTTTGTTTATACGGCGGTGCCATTCCTCGCTGTCCGTCTGATCCTTCAAATTGAGAGCGTCCAGATATTTCTTGTCCTTCAGCTTTTGCGCCGTTTCATAATACTCCAGAAATTGCACAAGAGCGTCCCCGCTCAGCCAGGCTTCCGCGGGCGACCCGCCCTGGCTGGCATTGATCAGGCCTATCGGAACCTGATACTTTTCAAACAGCTTTTTGGCAAAGAAATAGCCCGCCGCGGTAAAATTCAATATACTTTCGGGGTTCGCCGCCTCCCAGCTTCCTGCTTCGACGTCCTGCTGGGGCTTTTCAAAGTCATACCTTATCGGGACCAGAAACTGCCGGATGGCGTCGTTGCCGGCTCCTGCAACCTCATCGGGGTAATCGTCCCTGAGTGAAAACATCCTCATTTCCATGTTGGACTGGCCTGAGCACACCCATACGTCGCCCAGAAGCATGTTTTTTACGGTGACGCTTTCCGCTCCGTCCCCGGTCTCCACCGTCATATCGAAGGGTCCGCCGGCGTCTCCGGTATCCAGTACCGCCTGCCATTCCCCATCCTCATTTGCGGCCGCGCCATAGGCTTTACCTCCGAAACGGACCTTTACGGTTTCACCTGCCGGCGCCCAGCCCCATATCTTAACCTTCGCGTTTCTCTGTATCACCATGCCGTTGCTTATCAGGCGAGGCAATCTGATTTTGGACCGATTCTCTGTCATCTGCTCCCCACTTCCATTCCCATGTTAAATTGCGTAGGAGTCATATATGCGGTTTCTCCTGGCGCGCTCCTCCGGACTGAGTTTCTGCGCGTCCGCTATCTCGTAGCCGCCGAACGTATCATATAGCCTCGACGAGGGGTCGACCTCCACAAAGGTGCACCAGGGCAGCCAATGGTAGTGGCTCTGCAGCACCTGGTACGTAAAGTTGCCGCTTTCATGTCCCAGACCTGGCATGCTATATCCCGCGCTGCCGTCCACATCGTTGGACTGGCGGGTGTTTTTATGAATAAATTCCGCAAAATCGCGGTAATGCTCATCGCCTGTAATTACATACAGCCTGTAATAGGTATACGCACAGGCGGCCATATACACGTCGGCGCCTCCGCCTATCGTGATGATGCTCTGCCCGCTGATCGAATATTTGTTGAAAGGATGCTTCGTATGGGTTGTAACCACCGGAAATTTCCAGGCATAGGTCCAGGTTTCGGTATAATCGGCGGCGCCTGTCGCACCTTCCAGCCATTTTTCCTCACCTGTCAGGTCATAAAGGGCGAGGAAGCCGAACAAAGCATAGATACCGGCCTCTTTATCCTGTATGTCGGTGTTGTCGCAGGTGCCTCCCCTGTATTCCAGGTTCAGGTAGGCGTTGTCAAAGGACCATTCGCCGGCCTTGACGGCAGCGTTTTTGTACCTTTCATCGCCCGACACAAGGTAGAACTGTACCAGGAAACGGATCGGGCTGGGAGTGTTGGACTTCGAATCCATTCGCACGGAGCTGTCGGTATTGTATGATCTGTAAAAGCTGCCGTCCTCGTTTTGAATATTCACGAGCCAATCGGCGGTCTTTCTGCAGAATTCCATCCAGGCAGGCCGCTCGTCGCCCTTCCTGCGCATATACAGATATGCGTCCAATATAGCCTCGATGCCGTCGGCCAACATACGGACATAGTGGGGATACGGTTCGAAGCCCTTTATATTCGGGTTGTAGCACATATGCGGCAAGCCGGATTCGGTCATCGCAGTCCTAACCCAGAAATCAATGACGTTCACACCTTTTTCAAAGGCCTCCGGCATGTTTTCCTTGTCACCGTAACGCAGCAGCTGATAGCCTATACCGGGCTGCTGCCCCACAAAGCCGAACTGGAAGGACATGCTGGAGATATCCATGTCGGGGAACTGACAGGCAAATGGCAGACCGTACGAATCGCCGTGCTTCCTCGTGTATTTGGTAAGAATCTTCATGCAGTTGTGGAAATGATGGGCATTGTCCACCTCGAACAAATTGTCGCGCATCCTGTCATAGGTAATGCGCCAGACTTCCCTCATCATGTTCTGGAAGCCGTCGTAATGCCCGAAATTTACAGCTACTGCATAATTCTGCTCAAAGCCCGCTTCCACCGGATGGTTCAATCGCTGAATCGTCTTTACCTTATTTTTGAAGTCCAGGCCGCCATAATGGTTACTTCCCGGCATTTGTCCCTGTGTTCCCGGGTATACATAGTCGATGGACAAGCCGTCGGTCTTCGTTTCGAAATCCTTACGCACGGCAAAACCATAATATTGATAGTTCAGCGTCCTGTTTTGCGGTTTGCTCATGCCGATCGCTCCGATGGTAAACAGCGGATCCGCACTGTTTTCAGAATATATCAGGTTCGTATTTCGCAGGGTAACGTCCGCCGCCCAGCGCGATAGAGCCGCGGTCTCTCCCGACGCTATGTTCTGCATTGCAAAAAGGGGCAGAGCATAGCCCGTTTCCATGTGCCAGAAGTATTCGCAGTCCAGATCCCTGCCAAAGGAGTTCTCGGGAGAGAACTGGTTCTGCCTGTACCAGACGCCCGGCGCAAAACAGTCGTAAGCATGGGTATCGTCGGATTCAGCCATTAAAAGCGATATCTTTGTGGAAAAGCCGAGGTCTTCCCCCGCTTTCAGTACCTTGACCTTTCTGCCTATCTTGAAGCCTTCGCCTGTCGCCTCGTACACATCCTCGAAAGCGAATTCCGAACCGTACGGCGAGGGCAGAACACCTTTCGCCAGTATTTTATCGTCCGCAGCGGTAATTTCACTGTAAGCGCTGTCATAAAACTCACTTATGGCGGAGGCGGTCTTTACTGTTACAAACAACGGACGTCTGTTGAAATACATCAGTTTGCCGTCTTTGTGAATCTCAAGGCCGCCGTCTTTGAAGCTCATTGTATAGTCGCCATACACCAGTTTCATAATTTATCCTCCTGTATTTTGTACTCTATCCATTTACAATATTTAAGGCCGGTATGCGCTCCATCGGCCGTAAAGCAGTACTGCGCAAGGCCGCTATACGATATGGCATGCCTTTTTCAACGTTTCAACCAGTTCAAAAAGCCAAGCTTTCAGTTCCTCCGCGTCCGGATCCGCCTGACGGCGGTATGCGGCAACCTTTGCCGTGGGAGGATATGCCATTGGAACGAGTTCCCCGGCCTCCAGCAAATTGGAGGCGTATTCGCACAATTCCAATATTTCCGCAGCATCATTGCTGTGGTCTGTCCGGTTATGCCTTCGCGTATCGGTCATAAGCAGATTTACCCGCCGTATCAGATCGGCCACGTAATTTTCCTGATTGACGTCCGGGCGGATGGCGCCTTCACCACGGTTTCTATAGAAGCCGAATAACGCGGCCACAATGGAGGGATCCCTGACGGTGCCGTCGGGATATACGATGCCGTGGACACGGTTCCAGCCGTCGTTTCCAATCATCAGTTCGAACAAATACCACCCGAACCCGTATTCCTCCAGCATTTCAAGCGTCATGTCATACGGATTTGCACGGCATAGGCAACAGGTTTCATTGTTTACAACCGGTTTGCCGTACTTTTCCCCCAGAGCCTTCGCCATGTCGTATATCCTGCGCATGCGTCCCCTTGTAGCCGAATAATCATGGAACAGTATGATGTCGACCAGATCGGCTGTTCCGCTGGGTTCCAGCTCAAATATGAAAATATTGCCCACTCCGATGTCATGCTTCGGATCCTTGCTCTTGACATACCGGCAGAAATGCCGCACGATTTCCCACACCCGTTCCTGGTTGGCGCGCAGCGTTTCCACATCGTGCCTGCTCCTGAAGGTATGGTAATATTCCGGTTCATCGTCATACCAGGTGATCCAGTTGTCATGGTAGCCCGGCTCATTCGATATGTCCCAGAACAGCAAACCGGGTTCGTCGCCTATTGCGGCAAGCAGATCGTCGAAATATCTCTCACCGAGCGTCCAGCAGCTCCTGTCAAGAATTGTCTTCGGCAGGGGAGGAAGTTGGTTTTCCTGCTGTGGCAGCGGTTCGTAGTCCTCGGGAAGGAACCGGAAACCGCAATATATTATAGGCGTCGTAGAAATATGATGTTTCCAGGCGGTTCGGACGAAGTCCCCGACGTTGGCAAGAAACTGTGCCTTGTCCTTCATATAGGAGGTGTAGGTAAGAAACACACGAACGCTATTGAGGCTGAGCCGCTCGGCATATCCCATTTCACGGTCTACGACAGCGTGGTCGTATTCCTCCCAGAAGTTGATGTCAGTCCATACATTACTCTGAGTATAGTTGAAGCCGCGCAAATAACTATAATCCTTCATTGTATCTCCTCCTGAATTATCAAGCCTTTCGTTATCGCCTGTATCACGCTTTCTTTTTTCTGGGATCGATACCGAAACGCACCCTGCCTCCGGTCAATCCTGAGAATGGCCCAGCTCTTCTGAGGCTTGCGGTCGTGTTGCCGAAATAATCGGTGGTCACTTTTTCGTCCGTCTTTACTTCAGGAAGCTGTTCCCTGTA
Organism: Bacillota bacterium; assembly: GCA_023412915.1. Lineage (GTDB taxonomy): Bacteria > Bacillota > Clostridia > Acetivibrionales > DTU013 > JAEYOM01. The sequence continues at coordinate 56,687 of JAEZRE010000007.1, read as the reverse complement.
TGTTATCTCCATAGTCAGATCGTCGCTGTCGACGTCTATATCCAGCTCACCGGTGCAGCCGGTCAGATCGAATCCGCAGAATTCCTGCCATGTGGGCAGATCCAGGCACATTTCCGGTTCGGGGTACATTACGCGCAGATATCCTCCGGGCATCTTTGAATATGCATTCCCTTCCGCGGCATTGTGCTCGTTCGGCAGTATGATCGCCGCGTCGCCGCATTGATAGAACAGGTTGTTGAAGAATTTATTCTCCCTCGATGTTCCGCCGCGTCTTATCATAAGACGGAAGGCCACTACTTTTGCAAAGAAGCCCGCCATGTTGCATTTGCCGATCAGGTTGTTCACTATCCGAAGCCTGTCGGTACCTTCAAGATAAATGCCGTAGCCGTTTTTAATTCCCGTTTCGGTCGTCTTGTACCAGCCGGAAGAACCGGGTTCGGCGGGTACCGCATTCCTGTCGTACCTTCCCTCGACATTCCAGATTATATTGTTGTCGATGAGGTTTTCCACATCGCGCGTACACTCTATGAAAATATGTTCCCTTGAATCGATGCCGTCAAGGAACAGGTTTGACGTTATCCTGTTGTTCTCGTTTCCGACGTCCATCCACAGCGCGTCACAGCCGTAGCATTCCTTTATGATGTTGCGTCGTATCAGCGAATTCACCGAATTGTGCACCTTTATGCCGCCCGCTTCCCAGGAGAGCTCCATCCGCTGCCAGCCTGTGCCTGTGATCAGGTTGTCCTCTATAAGCAGGTTCTTCACAAACATTCCCGCTATGCCGCATACTCCGGCATCCTTGATCGTATTTCGCCGGATTACCGTGTTCCCGATCAGCTGCCCTTCGATCCGTTCATGATGCCAGCATTCGTTACCGCAGTCGATCCCTGTCGCATTCGACCAGTCTATGGTGCAGTCCTCTATTATCCAATGATGGCCGCGGTAACAGGAAAGAGAACCTCTCTGCGGAACCGGAGCGCCGGTAGCCGCGTGCGCCATAGTCAGACCCTTCACCCTGATGTAGTTCAGGAACGGTATCTTCGGCGCAAAGCATTGCTCGCGGTTGCTGAGCTCTATAGTATGGTTCCTCGGATCGTCGTCTCCTGAAAGGCGGATGTGAACCTTCTGTCCGTTTGCCTCCACCCAGTACGCATTTTCATTTTCACTCAGCATGTAATAAAGAGGCATCTGCTTCATGGGTTTGCCGTCTACGAATACCATTCCCCTTCTGTTCAGGTATGTCGTCATATCGGTTTTGTCATACTCGATGAACAGCCTGTCATGCAGTATGTTTACGGCGCAGAACGGGTTATAGCCCTTGAAATCCTCGGGATCCAATACGATCTCCCATACCTTGAGCCTGCCGGTATCCACCGTGCTTTGTCCGAAGCCTCTGGTCAGCCTCCAGCCTACGCTGGGATTAAAGCTTTTCACCTCTACGGAGGCCTTTATTATTGCTTCCTCGCCATTAAAGGCTTCATAGCTTATCATTTTTTCGGGACTCTCGCCACCCATGGCGGGTTGTACGGTTTCACGGTAGGTTCCGCCGTGAATCAGCACCCTCGTCCCGGGGGTTGCTTTCTGCGCCGCGGCATTGATCGTCCTGAACGGTTTTGAAGCCGATCCTTCGTTTTCGTCGGACGCCTGCGGGTTTTTATTATCAACGTGCAGCTCACGGTCATATTTCTGTGGAACCTCCCAGAACTCGAACATTTGACCGTCGGGAAGCAGTGCGGTAAGATCTGATTTTTCCATCATTTCATTCATCCTTTCAGAAGCTTTATCAGTATATTATTTCAGTCCGTAAAACTCTTCCGGATCATAACCCAGATACGTACCGGTCTCATCTTTCACCGGCATGATTTCGAGCATTACCAGGTGATTGCAGGGAATCGAGAGTTCAACTTCATACTTTCCACCCCGGGCAAACAGCTTGGCGTCCGTCTGAAGCGGCTCGGACGATGCCTGCAGCAGCTTTTTCTGTTCGCTGTTCAAGCTTCTCGGTTTACCGAGGTTGCTCCAGGTCTGCATCGGGTTTGCACAGGAACCGCCCACTTCCTTCTTCACAAGCATTGCCTGATCTCCCATGGAGGGCAGCGATAAAGCATAGCTTTCATCGGCTGTAGTTTTATGATCGCGCATATCGTGCCAGTTCCATCCGATGATCACGTACCTGTCGCTCTTTTTGGTAACGATCAGGTGCTCGTCCCTGTAAAGCAACTCTTCTCCCGCCTTTGCAAAAAATTCAAAAGCGTAGAAGGTAGGTTTCTTGATCGAATTCAGCGCGACAAGGCCGAAGCCTCCGTGAAATATGGATTTTGGCACATCCGCCTCTTCGAATACATCGCTGAAGGTCCAATACGAATAGGAGTCCGCATACTCTCCGGCCTCACTCAGTATACGGGCTATATATGGGGCATGGAAATCGGTGTCGTGAACGGGGCAAAGCGGGTTGTATGAGCTGTTGAATTCCGTGATATGAAGCGGCATATTTGCAATACGCGGGTAATCCGCCATTATAGCCCGGGTTTCCTTCAATTCGTCGATCATACGTGTCGGCTCATTTACCGTGTGATATATGTAGTGTCCGCGTGCAGTCGTCGGATTAGCAGTATAGCAGTGCCGCGTGATGAAATCCAGCGGTGAATTGTTCCGTATGCAGTGCTCGAAGAAAGCCCTCAGCCACTTCTCCGTTTCAACGCCGCAGATAGCCGGTCCTCCCACCTGTATACGCGGGTCGGCCTTTTTAACGGCTGCGGCGGAATAATCATAAAGCTTGAAATATTCCTCCATAGTGCCCGCCCAGAACGGAATATTCGGCTCATTCCACACTTCAACAGGCCACGTGACGACCTCTTCCCTTCCGTAACGGTCGATCAGGTGCTCCAGTGTCACGCATATCAGCTCCGCCCATATTTCATAGGACGACGGGGGCGTGACATTGCCCTTCCAGTAAAATACCGTCTGTTCGCCCGTCTTCAGTTTTTCCGGCATAAACCCCAGTTCCAGGAAAGGCCTGATACCGTTTTCGAGGTAGGTGTCCATGATGCGGTCGAGATACGTGAAGTTGTAGAAGGGGTACGATATCCCGTCCAACTCCGTTTCACGGTAGATTCCGACATCGTCGCAAAACAATCCATGACCGCGTATATAGCGGAAATGTATGGACTCCTGGACTATTTTCAAATGCTCTGCGTACTCCTTCTGGAGAGCCAGGCCCATTCTGCCAGTTCCGACACAATAGGCGGCATTGTTTTTGAAAGGTTTTCCCGTAAGCGGTACTTGAATACTTTTCACTGTGTGAATCCTCCTTATAACATAAATACAGGCTTCGCAGAAAAGACCGCTACCATCTGCTTCCGGATGCGTGCGGACAAATGCGCAAAGCATTTAATGCTCTTACTTTTATTAAACATCCGCAGCTCATGCACGTAGTCTCATACATGAGCTGTTCACAGCTATTACAGGCCTTCAGCCTTTTTTCATACTCGTCCCTGTCTGTCAGCGGCACGCCGGATTCGACTACTCTTTTGATCTCCGCCTCTATTTCACTGTCTTTTACGTGTACGCTCGAAGAGCAGCCATGGCAACCCTCAGTCAATTATGCCCTCACACCCCGTTAACAAAATTTTTTCGAATATTTCATATATCCATATAACTTATTTTACCATAAATCAGTTCAGCCTAATTCAACTTCAACGGCGGCAATCGCACATGCAGGCAATTCAACCGACACTTCTCCGTCTGAAACGTTGATATTGTCAAGAGCCCTGGTATTGACCGCATCCGGCTTGTCAAAGGTGTTGTGTGCGGTGACCTCGCCGCTTATGAGCCTTCCCTGGGCTTTAAGTGCCTTCATGTGCGCGAAGTTCAGTCGTACGCAGGCGTTTCTGTCTGCCGACAGATTGACTATCGTTAGATACGCTTTTCCATCCTCCGACGTGGATGCGGAAATATCAACATTCGGCAGTCCTCTGTCTATGGCTTCCGGTTTTTCCGCCCATGTTACAGGAACCCAATCGGCATCCTGATGGCCCTTGAACAGGTCGAAAACGTGGTATGTCGGAGTTTTTACCATTTTTGCCCCTTCCGTCAGGATGATGGACTGCAGGACATTGATGGTCTGCGCCAGGTTGCACAGGCGGATACGGTCCGAATACTTCTGGAAGGTATGCAGCATCAGTGCGGCGCTCATAGCCGAACGCATGGTGTTTTGCTGGAACAGGAACGCGTTGTTCGTCCCGGGCTCGTTATCTACCCACATTCCCCACTCGTCGACAGCCATGACCACTTTTTTCTCCGGGTCGTAGAAATCCATAATGCTCATGTTCTGTTTGAACAGCGCTTCTTTTTCATACGTATTCACCGCCGTCTGATACCAGCTGTCTTTGGAAAATACGGTTCCGTTCGATTCCTCGCCCGGCTTGACATAGCAGTGGACCGACAGTCCCCCCATAAACCTGCCCGCTTCACGCATAAGCGTTTCAGTCCAATCGAGATGCTCGGCATTGTGTCCTCCGGCGATCTTTACAAGCGGAGGGACCTGCCACCAGTTCGTCTCACCCATTCCCCTGTAATTCTTTACGTATGTCGCATATCTCTTGAATTCATTTGCGTAATAATCGGCGTTCATAAAGCCGCCGCAGCCCCAGTTTTCATTTCCGATTCCAAAGAATCTTATCCCCCATGCCCTGTCCCTGCCGTTTTTTCGTCTGAGCTGTGCCATGGGTGAATTGCCGTCGTCCGTCAGATACTCCACCCAGTTTCTCATCTCACGGACAGTGCCGCTGCCGACATTTCCGCATATGTAGGGTTCGCATCCTATCTGTTCGCACAGATCCATGAATTCATGAGTACCAAAATGGTTGTTCTCCAGTACTCCCCCCCAGTGGACGTTAATCATTGGAGGCCGGCTTTCCTTAGGCCCGATTCCGTCCATCCAGTTGTAATCGTCGGCGAAACACCCTCCGGGCCATCGTATATTGGGAGCCTTGATCGCTTTCATTGCTTCCGTTATATCCGATCTTATGCCTCTCACGTTAGGGATGTCCAAGTCCTCGCCTACCCAATAGCCTCCGTATACACAGCGTCCGAGGTGTTCGGAAAAGTGGCCGTAAATGTGCCTGTCGATCTTGCTGCCCCTGTTTCTCAGGTCGATTATCGCTTTCATGTCTTTCTCCTCATACAATAAATTTTCAGGGATGCTTTTATGTAAATTAAGCATAAATATAATATCATCTATGCCCAAATCTATGCAAAAAAACTATCTATATTATATTCTACTTGAAAATAAGGGATATGTATTGTATAAATACATATCCCCTGTCAATCTTTATGCTTTAAAAATCATTACTTGCTTGCAGTTGCATCTGCGCGCATCTTGACTATCTTCTGAGCTTTTGCGGTATCTGCTGCAACTACGTCTTTCCATCCGAGACCATCGAGATCGGTCTTCATCTTATCCCACAGCTGGTTGAATTCCGCTTCGTTTTTCGCGAATATCATCTTCCAGGATGTGTTCTTTACAAGTTCGGAGGTCTGGCTTCTCTTATTCTTGATATCTGAAGAATCCGATCCCAGACTTGTGTTGATATTCGGCACGATGTCGATCATTTTGTTCTTCTGGTAGTACTCGGTTGCGTTTGTTGCGCCGAACTTAGCCTGCCATTCGGTTGTGAGCTGAGTCTTGTTTGCTTCGATCGTGCTGCTCCAGTAATTGTTGTTGTAGAACTCGCCTGTATCAGGATCCTTGACGAAATCGCTCATGATCATGCTGTTGATCTTGCACTGTCCGTCCTGGTATCCGCCGCCGCCGAATTCAGCCGGTACGGGAGTATTCTTCTGGAAAGCGGTCTGTCCGACTTCTGTCAGCTTGAGCTTGCCGTCGGCAGTCTTTTCATAGTTGAAGCCTTCAAAGCCGTTCGTGTAGTAACGCAGGCCTTCCGGCGATACATACCAATCCAGGAATTCCATTATCCTCTGGGGATCTTTTGCTTTTGAACCGAGTGCGAACACTCTGCCGTCGCCATAGTAAGCGTCGGAGTTCTGGATTATATGAGAGTCACCTATCGGAATGGAAACATTACCGTCTCCGTTTTTGCCTCTTTCAATGGAGTTGTAGAAACCTCTCTGCCATGAGTACCAAAGAAGCAGAACCTGCTTGTTGGTCAGCTTTTCAGAGACCTTGTTCCAATCCTGTGATGCTGAGTCAGGGTCTACGAGGCCCATCTTGTTTGCGTCATAATAGAACTTCAATATCTTTTTGTACATGCTGTTGTCGTCGGACAGCGGAACTATATCGCCTTTTGCGTTCAACTGAATGGAAGAGGTTCCGTCGGGCTGCTGATATCCATACCAGTTCGAGAGCCAACGTACGTTTTCCATGCTGCCGCCGTCCCAATCCTTCCACAGCGTGATCGGAACAATAGTCTTTCCGTCGGGAGTCTTGGGATATTTGTCATGCATAGCCTTCAGAGTGTTGAGGAGGTCACTCAGATTGTTTACCTGAGGGGCGCCTACACCCTTGTAATAATCCCAGGGCATAATCGGACTTGAATACGGAATTTCTTCCGAGAAGGTCGTCGGAGAGGTGTCTGCTTCAAACGTCGGCATCGCATATATCTTGCCATCCGGGTTTACCTTGTCAAACGCCTTGTTGAAAGGCAGGAAATGGTTGTCAACGTACTTCGACAGGTTCGAAGAGTTTTTAACCAGGTCCGATATATCCATAATAAGACCTGCGGGTATCAATTCTTCCAACTGGCTGTTGTCGATGACGAGCAGGTCTCCGAGGTTTCCTGCTGCAGATCTTGTCTTGTAAAGCGTATCACCTGCTACCTGAGGAGCAAGAATGTTCAGCTTGAGGTTGAACTTGTCCTTGAGTATCTTGCCATACCAGCCTGTCTGTTCACCCTGGTAGTTTGCTGCGTTGTCGTATACATCAATTGTCAGTACCTGACTATGATCTATAGCTGCACTGGTCGATTGTGCCGGAGCAGTACCTGAGTTAGCAGCAGTATTCTCATTGCCTGAGTTCTGCGAAGTTCCTCCGCAGCCTGTAAGCACTGCCGATAACAGGAACAGGCATGCAAACACTAACAACAAAGATTTCTTTACTGCTTTGTTTCTCATTTTAAATCCTCCCTTTGGATATATTGTTTTATTATAACGGCGTTTTATCCCTTTACGGCGCCAATCATAATCCCTTTGACAAAGAACCTTTGGAAAATTGGATAAACCAGCATTATCGGCGCTACGACGATAATCGTAACAGTCATGCGGACCGATGTGGTCGTCTGCTTTGTTGCAAGGCTCTGCATTACGGTAGATCCGCTGTTTTGAAGGTTTACCAGCGTGGATAGCGAACTTGCCTGATTTATATAGTTGTACAGTATGAACTGCAGACTGTACAGCTTGTTGTCGGTAACCAGCAGCAGGGTGTCCTGGAAGGAGTTCCACTGCCCTACTGCCGCAAATATGGCAACGGTGGCCAATATGGGCTTTATAATCGGCAGCATGATAGCGAAGAAGAAGGTCATTATCCCCGCCCCGTCTATTTCAGCCGCCTGCTGCAGTTCCCTCGGCGTTGATTCCACGAAGGTCTTAACCAGAATGATGAAAAACGGTGATACGATCGCGGGCAGTATATATGCCAGGAAATTGTTCGTCAGGTGCAGCGACCTCATCGTAAGGTACCATGGAATTATGCCCGCATTAAAATACATGGTAATTATGGTGAATCTGTACCAGAACTTTCTGGCCCACATATCCTCCTGTGAGAACATGAATCCAAGGAAGGCGGAAGCTCCCACGGTCAATACCGTTCCTATCAGTGTCCTGCCCACCGATATCACTGTGGCATCCCAGAGCCCCGGTATTTTGAACACGTCCGAGTAGTTCTGGAAATGTATCTGCTGCGGCAGGAATATGATATCTCCTCTGGAGCTGATGTCGTTCGCACTAATGGTATTTATAATGATATAGTAAAACGGGTATATGCAAATGATGGCAAAAAGCGCGAACAGAACATAAGTCAAAGCAGAGATCATATTGTCGGAGGCACTGTTCTGCATATTAATCTTTTTTTTCAAATTGCCGCCCGGCACTTTTTCATTTCGTGCCAGACCTGATGCTTTGCTGCTCATACAATGCTCTCCTTTCTGAATAGTTTGGATAAACCGTTTACTGAAAACAGAAGCACAACGCTGATCAAACTCTTCAGCATGCTTATAGCGGCTGAAACGGAATAACTTCCGCCTCCCATCGCCATGTTGAATACATAGAGGTCCAAAACCTGTATGGTATCTTTGTTGAATGCATTCTGGAACACGAAATACTGCTCCATTCCATTGTTCAGGAAGCTTGCTATCTGAAGCATCAGCAGAACAAAATATGTCGGCAGCAGGCTCGGTAAAGTAACATAACGTATTACCTGCATCCTTGTGGCGCCATCTACATGGGCTGCTTCGTAGAGCGATTCGTCAATTCCCGTGATCGCCGCGATATACATTATGGCCGACCAGCCCAACGACTTCCAGGTGAACCATGCCCACATCGTTATCCAGACATGTGTGGAATCCTGCAGGAACAGGACCGGAGCTGACGCAATTCCCAGCTGCCTTAACATACCGTTCAGCATACCTTCGCTCGAGAACATGGAGAAGGCCAGCGAATATACCAGTACCCAGCTGATGAAGTTCGGAAGTGTAGTTACGGTCTGTACCAACTTCCTGTAACGCATGCTTTTGATTTCGTTCAGGAATATGGCAAAAAGCATGGGGAGCCAGGAGAACAAAATATTCAGACCGCTCATCCCGAAAGTATTCTTGAGCACCTGTAAAATCTGGTTGATCTTTACCGGGTTCTCAACAAGGGAACGGAACCACATTAAACCTACAAACGGCGACTTTGACAGAGGGATCGGCGGCATATAGTCAAAGAATGCATAGATCCACCCATATAGCGGATAATAAGCAAAGACTGCAAGTATTGCCATGAATGGCAATATATACAGAAACTTCTTAAACCCCGCGCCTTTCTTGCTGCTGTGTCTAATTGATTGCATTATGTCACCCTTTTCTAATTGGAATTTTTAATATATAAAAGACAGGCAAATACCAGATATTAACTGCTATTCTACAGTTAGCACGGTAACAGACTTGGGCGGCAACGAAACGCTCAGTTCGCCGTCTTTGAATGCAGCCCCTTTGAACGGAACAGGTTTCACGGTCTCTGGATTTTCAAACGTGTTGTGCGCGTTCATTAACGAGGCCGTCAGTATGTTTCCGCTAACGCGGGAATAGTTTCTCCCGCTGAATGAACAGGTTATTTCGGCAGTTCCGGCAGGATTCAGGTTGCATAGCGAAATATTGATCCTGTTCTCGGCGTCGACAGATGCGGATGCGCTGATCTGCGGTATCGACTGCCCGTTCAGCCTGTATTCTCCGCAATCCGTTGTAAGCGGCAGAAGGTCCGAATCCTGATGCACCTTGAACATATCGAACACATGATAGGTCGGAGTCAGGAGCAACCTTTCACCTTCAGTCAACACTACCGACTGAAGCACATTTACCGTCTGAGCGAGACTTGCCATTTGAACCCTGTCACAATGGTTGTTGAAGAGATTCAGGTGGATCCCGGCGACCAACGCATCCCTGAGAGTATTCTGCTGGTACAGGAATCCCGGATTCGTTCCGGGTTCGACATCGAACCACGTACCCCACTCATCCACAATCAGCCCTACCTTTTTCTCCGGATCATAACGGTCCATGATGCTCGAATGTCTATTTACGAGTTCCTCCATGTAAAACGCACTCTGCATGACGGAATACCATTCTTTTTCAGTAAATTCAACGGCCGATCCCTTTATGGACCAGTCGTCCTTTGCGGTCCTCGTATAATAATGAAGGCTCAGACCGTCCATTCTGCTTCCGGCTTCCCTCATCAGCACTTCCGTCCAGTGATAATCGTCTACCGACGCACCGCCGGCTATCTTATATATTTTGTTATCTCCGAAGCTTCTAACATAAGTGGCATATCTGCGGTATTCATCCGCATAATATTCGGCGCGCATTCCTCCGCCGCAGCCCCAATTTTCGTTGCCTACACCAAAATAGGTCAGTTTCCAGGGCTCCTGCCTGCCGTTCTTCTTTCTCAGTTCGGTCATGGGCGACTCACCGTCGAAGGTCATGTATTCGACCCACTCCTGCATCTCCTGCACGGTGCCGCTTCCGAGATTGCCGCAGATGTACGGTTCTGCTCCTGTCAATTCACAAAGGCGGAAAAACTCATGTGTACCGAAGTGGTTATTTTCCACTACGCCGCCCCAGTGAGAGTTCAATATTCTGGGCCGCTTCTCATATGGCCCTATCCCATCTTTCCAGTGGTATATGTCAGCAAAGCATCCGCCCGGCCAGCGCAGGACAGGAATTTTCAAAGCTCTCAGCGCATTGACGACATCATTGCGCAGACCGTCCGTGTTTGGAACCGAGGATTCCTTTCCGACCCACATACCTTCATAAATACAGCGTCCAAGGTGCTCTGCAAAGTGACCGTATATGTTTTTATTGATCTTTCCTATTTTATTTTCCGTATCCAATGCCATTCGTATCACGCAGGTCACCTCACACGATCTTTTGTATAATTCGCTTCTATTAACATTATAAAATTACCGCATTTGCATTACTATCAACATGATTTTACTTCGTTATCTTTTGTTTACCTCTTCTGATTTCAGATCTCGAAAAGCCTTGTTTATTCTTTACCTCTTTATCATTTGTTGACTTTTTATATTTATCTACCGCTTTTTTATTGTTTTTTTGTGCACAATAACAAAAGGCAGGTCCCATTTCGGAACGCTGCCTTGTTGTGACGCATATTATATCTGCCATTATTCAGGATTTAGCTTTTACAGATTCGTACCACAGGTTAACATCTTTCGTAATATCCGTTCCTCCAAGCTTGTTCCAATCGCTCACGAATTTGTCGAATTCGCTGATTGGAGCTTCGCCCATTATGATTTTTATGAACTCCTCCTTTTCCATCTGGTCAAGGGCGGACTTCGTAGCAACAAAAGACTTCGTTGGAGTACCTGTGAATTTATCTTTGTAGAACTGACCGTTTGCAAAATACTGCAGACCCCACTGGTACACGCCCTGCGGCCCATAGATTTTCATCCATCCCCACTGCGTTTTATCGCCATTCTCGAACGCTTTGATATTTCTCTCGATAGTCGCAGGTTCACCGGTCAATTTATCCAGTGTATTGTTACTGCGGGCTTGATTGAGCGTCTGCATCGCTTCAATGTTTTTAGTGGGCGGAGCGGGGTACACAGGAGAGAATTTCCATACCCCTACGCTTTCATTTTCAATAGGCATATAGTATTTATTGAAGTCGGCCGTTTCGCCCCAGCATTTCTCTGCATGCATGTTCATCAGCTTGATAAGCGCTTCCGGGTGTTCGTAGCCTTTTCTGACGACAAAAAAACGGGTCGCTCCGAATTTTGCGGGAGAGTAAACCTTGCTGCTGTCTGCGGAAACGAGGGAATAGCCTGTCCAATCCGAATCGGGATTGTTCCTGTAGTCGCTGATCAGCGGGTACATTGGATTCCACTGGGCTCCGTACTCCAGGCCGATCCTTCCTGCCGCTATGGTTTCGGCAACCTTTATCATATCCTTTACTGCGAACTCCGGGTCGATCTCGCCGGCCCGGTACATATCGGCCAATATCTGAAGCGTTTGCTTTACTTTCGGCTGAAGGCTTCCCCAGGCCAGTTTATCCGAACCATCGTTTACCCATATGTTTGGATATGCGTGATATCCGGCAAAAAAGCCCTCCAATCCCGTACTTCCGCTGTACAGATCCTTGGTGACGGCGAGTCCGTAGGTATCGTTCCACCCGTTTCCATCCGGATCCGATACAGTAAAAGCCTTGCAGATATCCAGAACATCGCCCATCGTCTTCGGAGGCGAAAGGCCCAGTTTTGCAAGCCAGTCCGATTTTATCCAGGTATATATGCCGTCTCCGTATACGTCAGGGACAGCGGTCAAAGCCATCAATTTTCCGTTTATAGTGGAACAATCCAGGACGGAAGGGCCAGGCTCCCTGTAAAATTCCTTTATCATCGGCGTGGCATAGTCGTTCCAATAATGCGTAAGGTCGGTTATCATTCCGGAATCCGCAAGCTGGCGCAGCTGATACGCATTTACGTTCATTACGTCGGGAAGGTTCCCGGAGGCCAGGGTTACGGTGATTTTCTGGGAGTAGGCATCTGAATCCTCGTTTCCTCTTACTGTCCAGTCATACTTTATGTTTATACCCAGTTCATCCCTGTAAACGTCGAACCACCGGTTATTGTCCAATGTTTCACCCGGGCAGTTCGGTATGACATTGGATGCAAAATCATCATCTATGCCGCGCACGAAAGAAATATCTACAGACGGTATATATTTTCCTGCAACAGCAGTCATGGATGAGTTCTGTACTGTCGTATCCGTTGCGGGATTTCCGCCTGAAGGATTTTGTGAACCGCAGGCCGACAGAAAACTTACAGATAAAGCAACAGCCGAGGTTATGGAAATAATTTTTTTATAATAACCGTGGTTCATGTGCGTACCTCCTAGGAGTATTTTTCGCGACTTTCACGATTATTATAATTTATAGTAATTAAAATTCCGAAAATCCGCACTACCGCCTGCTTCTGTTTCCGAGTAATAAAATATACCTATGCGGCAGCCAATAAAAAGGTCGAGCGAATATTTCAGCTGCAGCTCCCGTCCGATCTTCCTCCATTTGACGCCATCCTCCGAAACGTGGAAAGAAGCTGTATCCTCGTTGTTTTCAAAGTCGAATTCTATCCTAAGGAATATACGCCTTCCGGCAAACCGGGTTTCATATTCGGCAGCCTGCCTTCCGCTGGCATTTTTTCTGCATGATAGAATATTACCTTCGCCTTTGTTGCCGATCTTTATTCCAATTGTACCGTAATTCCCCTGGAATGCTGCAAGTCCCGCATAATCCCCGGGTTTCATGCCTTCCGTATCCAATTCGACCGTAAAAGCGCAGCCGGGTCCGCCGGTCCTTTGCGTCAGTATATTTCTGGCTGCTAGTATTTCATTCGCCAGCGTTTTGGTGCTCAGCCTCAAGTAGCCGGGGTTTTCCGTAAAAGACCAGCAGTCCGCCTCCGGATTGTGATTCCACTCCCACTGCAGCTCCAGCACATTCTCCGAATGCCTGAAGGAATCGCTTATTATCAGAGGTTTGGCAGCATACTCCTGAAAAGGGACTTCAAAAGTCTCAGGTACTTTTCCGTTATGTCCTATGACGGGCCACCCGTCCTCCCAGGTAACCGGTATCAGATAGGGAATCCTACCGACAGCCCCGTGATCCTGGAACAAAACGGCATACCAGTCACCGCTCGGGGTATCTATCAAGGCTCCCTGCGCTATCCCCATGTTACGGTATCCCATGTCGTCATCGAGCAGGACCTTCCACTCATAATCCCCCAGAAGCTCTTCTGAGCGGTAGCACACGACACGCCGCCTTCCATGCCCGTCCTTTGGCCAATCTATGAAAATCAAATAATAATACCCGTTCAGTTTGTACGCCCGGCAGCCTTCACAACGCAGCAGCATATTATCGGAGGGTGTGCTGAAAAGGATCCTTTTGACGCCATCCTCTTTAATACCGGACAGGTCCTCCTTCAGCTCGGCTATGCCGATTTCCCCGTTTCCATAAATCAGATAGGCTCTGTCGTCATCGAACAGGAAGGACATGTCATGGTATACACCCTCCAGTACATACCTTTCCCATCCGCTCTTTTCGATATCATCGGTGTGGTAGATGTAAGTCCTCTTCATATCATGGCAGACAAAGCACGCATAATACTTACCGCGGTAATATTTGAGGCTGGTAGCCCACTGCCCCTTTCCATATGCGTGTTTGCCGTTTTTCATCTGATATATGTCGTTGTCTTCGATACTGCTGAATATATATGAAACGATTTCCCAATGGACCAGATCCTTTGATTTCAGGATAGGACCTCCGGGCATCACGAACATGGTCGTCGACACCATGTAATACGTATCGCCGACGCGCAATATGTCCGGATCCGGCATATCTGCCCAAATGATCGGGTTCCTAACCAACATTTTGAATGCTCATTCCTTTCGCCGTTGTGCCGTCTTGGAAGGTTTGTTTTACTGTTCACTTTTCTTGAAATATTGCATTATCATGAATTTCATAAGCTCATCGGGCTGTTTTCTTATAAATCCGGCCTTATCTCCGAACACCATAGCGTAAGGAGCCTCAGGTGTGCACGGATCCCAGTGCGGCAAGTCGTCCCCGGTGGAATCCTTTCCGTTGGGATTCCCCGAACGGATAAAATTGGCCCAGTAATTGCACATCTGGCGGGCAAGGTCGTAATGCTTGCCTGTAAATGGCCTCCAGCACTTGGCCAGCGTCTCGAAGAAGAACCAGAGATCCACGGAATGGAAAGTTCCGGGGTTATCCCAGCCCGGTATTTCCGCGTCGAAATCGTAAAAATACATCGGAATGTTGGCGCCGGTATCGGCATTGGCCTGTATTGCAATACGGGAGGCATATTCGATGGAACTCACCGAAGCTTTTTTCAATACCTTTTCAAGGTCGCCTGACTCTGCCTGGCAAAGCGCGAGATATTCTCCGGCTTCATCACCGAACATTTCAACAGCCAGTTCACGAAGCTCGTCAAGGGTCTTAACTTTCGGTACGCTGAAAAACTCGGAGGAGGTCTTACCCAAAAGTACGGGCACCATCCAGCGCTTGTTTTCAAGGAACTGGTCAAACGCAACGCCCGTGCTGAACCTGTTATCTACGATTGTGCCCCATAGACCCCAGAACGTCAGCTTCTCATACTCCAGCATCTTGTCTCGGATATATATAGCGTCGAGCTTTCTGGCATCTGCCAGCGACTTTAGTCCCATGAATTCAAAGAATTTTTGTCCCTCCCGCTCTGCTTCTGAAAGGTCACGCCTTACAAAGGGCATGGGATTGTTCGGGTAAAGCTTTGTAAATATGCCGCTTTCAACGATAGCCTTCTGGAACAGGCCTTCATTCTGTGGAGAGGTCAGTTGGCTCATTACGCTTCCGCCGCCTGCCGACTGGCCGCCTATCGTTATATTTTCGGGATCTCCGCCGAAGGCTGCGATATTCCTCTTTACCCACCTTGTACCGTACTGCTGGTCGAGGTTGCCGAAGTTCGCAGGCGCATTGGGCGCTTCAGCCGTTATTTCCGGATGGCACAAAAAGCCGAAGACGTTCAGACGATAATTGACAGATACTACAACTATACCCCTGCGTGCTATACGTTCGCCGTCGAATTCCATCTCGGCAGTATTTCCAACCTGGAGTCCGCCTCCGAAGTACCATACGAACACCGGAAGCTTCTCGTCCGCACTGCAGGCGGGCGTCCATACGTTAAGGTAGAGGCAGTCCTCATCCATCGGGATATCCGGATCCACCGCCCATTCTCTGGAGTAGATATCGTTTTTATTCAACCCCGGGATCGCCTGCATCGATATGGGAGCAAATTCGAACGCTTGCAGTGTACCATCCCAATTTTCTGCGGGCTGGGGAGCGCGCCAGCGATTTTCACCCACCGGCGGCGCGGCAAAAGGAATCCCCTTGAAGCTTGTTATGCGGGGATCTGCGGCTGGAATACCTTGAACCGTACCATTTTCCACTTTTACCACTCTTAACATGATTTGATCTGCTCCCTTCGTTCTCTTATTCATACCAACCAAACTCTTCAGTCGGATTTCATTTCTTTATATTTTATTCCTGATCGAATACAGGGAAATACACCGTGTATTTTTCGTCTGTCACTTCATTCAGCGGTATAAAACGGATTTTCGGGTTCCGTCCGAAGGTCCTGTACTCGGTTATCCAGTTGCCCCACTCTCTTTCACGGAAAACGGCGAGCCCGGTCTCGGGCTTTGATTTATCCAACGCCAGCGCATTATCTTCATCAGTCAGGCCTGCCAGAACGACAGGGCCGTCCATAAAGGCTACGTAATCTTCCTTTCCCGGAATCGGGCAGCATGTTAGTTTCTTTGGAAATTCGAGAAATACTTCGTCATTTGACCAGGTTTGGTCGATCGCGGCATAGCAGGACGGTTTTGCCGCCGACCCGATTCTTTTGCCGTTGACCAGAATAACAGGATCTCCGGAGATCCACCACGGGATCCTGACATTGAGCTTGAAGTGTGATGGAGTTTCACAGGCTACTTTTATCCTGATCCTGACTACGTCCGGTTTGTGAGTCTTTTCGGTTTGCCTGTCATAGTCCATACTTACTTTAACGCCTGTGGAACCATGTCTCCAGTCGAGTTCAGACGGGATATACTGTTGTACGTACAAGCCTTGAGCGTCTTCATAATATATGCCGGTCTGAATATACGGATGCGCCTGTACGAGAGTGCCGTGGCAGCACCAGAAATCATGCGTGGCGGTCCCCCATTTTTTTACCGACCCTGGAGCCATAGGTAAAAAGTAAGCGATCATACCCGTATTTTTGTTCTGTTGGGCCAGGATCCCGTTCAGCATGTTTCTTTCCCAGTAATCGCCGTAAGCCGGGTCGCCCGTCCAGCGGAACATGAAGTCCGAAAGCCTCATCATGTTATAAACGGTACAATGCTCCTGGTTCTTTTCTCCGAGTCTTGCAAAGAAATCGAACGGCGGCGTCCATATTTCACCATGGGTCTGGCCTCCTGTGCAATAGTAGCCCCTATCTGTCACGGCCAGCTTCCAGTAAGCCTCGACAATCCTTCTCCATCTTTCGTCCCCGGTAACCTCCCAGGCTCTGGCCGCTCCCTGGATCTCGGGAATGGTCGTGTTGGCGTGCATATTGGTCAGTGCGTCCTCTCCCTTTAAAAGGCGGTCGAAAAGGCGCGGCCTGTCATATTTGTACAGCAGGTCCAGATGCTCCTGTTTACCCGTCTCACCGTAAAGATTTGCCCAAACCTCGAGCATGCCCCCGGTCTCAAATTCGAGTATATCGTCCATTTGAGCCCTGGAGTAACCGGACGACCATTTAGTGAACCACTTTGCGAAATTGCAGAGTATCTCGAAAGCCTGGGTGTTCCCGGCATTTCTGTACATATCCCACAATCCCATAAGGGTTTTGTGAATTGTATAATGAGGGGCCCAAACCTGCTTTCCCCTTGCGATCCAGTCAAAATACTTTTCAGGGATGGAACCTGCCCATTCCCCGCCGTTTTCCTTCTGGCATTTTCCAAGTTCAGAGATAATATGGTCAGCCTTGATTTTTATTTCAACATCATCATTCAAAGCCGACATCATAGACGCCGCAGACAGCCAGTGGCCGAGGAAATGGCCCCGCAGCTGGCAGGCCGGGTGCTCCCACCCCTTATGGCAATCATCAAGGTCCGGAGAATAGTATATGTTGACATTGACGCCCGCTTCTGTATAAAAATTCTGCAGGAGCTTGGCAGAATCAAGGCTCATCATGTATTTTCTGTTCAGTTCATACCTTCTTTTAAGCTCTCCCGGCAACAGCCTGACGCTGCCCGGGCCGACCGGCTTTACCGCGTTGATGTTCCCATCCATCTTCTTCTCCTCCAAAATGAAGCAAATAATTATTTTACTCTATTTTCATTATAAGAGTTGAGAATAAAGATAACTATTTACTTGTTTTTACTTCGTTATCATTTCTTTACCTTTTGTTTGTATTATTTATTTTTCATTTGTTTACCCGTCAGGATCGCATCATGATATTCCTGCGGGGAGCTTCCCGTGAATTTTCTGAAAAACCGGGTGAATGAGGCAGCCGTTTCATAGCCTACCATTTTGGCAACTTCATTTATTTTTATGTTATCCTTCTCAAGCAATTCCTTGGCCCTTTTAATGCGGGCATTATCGATAAATTCCGAAAGATTTATCCCCATAACCTGTTTGTAAAAGCGTGACAGATAGGAAGGATTCAGGAAAACCTGCTCCGCCAGCCTGACCAGCGATAGGTCTTCATTCAAATGAGTCTCCACAAAATTTTGTATATACTCTATCGCATTGTCCGTCCTTCGTTTTTGTTCTTCGTTCTGGAGTTTGAAAAGGACCCTGGACAATTCATCGAGATATGTCACCGCTTCCTCCCACGATTCATGCTTACCGACGTTCATCAGCTTGCACAGGCTGATATGGAAGGCCACCTTTCCCGAGAGCTTCCAGCGGTTGATATATGAAAGCAGCATCATGGAAACTTTGAAATAAGCCTCTAATGCAAGATTGTTGTTCATGCTTCGGATAAGTTTCAAAGGCTCCATCAATTCTGACAAGGCAATGAAGTATTTTTCGCTTTGTCCTGATTCCAGGTATGAGTCGATCACTTCGAGGTTTTTCTGCCTCAGCCGAAGTTCAAGCCCCTCCTGTTCGGCTTCAATTTCCGGAACTTCAACAACAGGCTCGTTATTCAATATATTATTGTTAAATTCATTATCGACCAAAAACATTTCTATTCCTGAGCCCACACGGTAATTGAGCAGCTGACACAGAGAGTAGTATTTCTGGGAAACCTCATCCCACCTGCAAGGCTCTCCGCTCAGGGCGAAGCTTATGGACAAGCCGATGGATTCCCTGCAAACGTTCTGTATCATCTCAAGCGTTCCCTTCAAAAACGAACCGGTCTTCTCAAAACGCACAGCAGTACTCTCCTGGGCTGTAATGAGCTGAAGCTTGGGCTGAATGAAAATCACAAACCGGTAACCCTCATCCGTTACATTGATATTTCGGACGTTGGTATTCAGGTATTTATCGACAAGAAGTTTAACTGAATACAAGTTTTGTATCTTATCCCAGTAGGCGGCGTTCGAAGGCATGTTGTCGATCTGTCCCAAAAGCAGGATAACCGGCAGATCGGGAGACATGGGGACGGAAAGCTTCTCGAACTGTGCTCTGTCCACCTTGAGCGCTGAATCCTCATGCAGCAGATGGAGAAAATAGTCCTTCTGGAACAGGTCCAGTGCCATATTCATCTGTTCCTTCGCTTCATGGATAAGATTCTCCGTCTTGACGCCCCTCTGGATCTCATTGATGGCATTCCCGACAGCGTCGATCACTTTATCGTTGTCTTCCGTTTTAAGGATATAGCTGACCCCGCTGTGCTGTATAGCCTTGTACACATATTCAAACTCGTTGTACCCGGTAAGGAAAATAATCTTGCATTGGGGCCAGCTCATGAAAATCTTCTCCATCAGCTGAAGACCGTCTATCTCAGGCATCCTGATATCGGTCAGCACAATGTCGATCCGCGTTCTGTTCAGCCATTCTATCGCCTCTCCGCCGGAATATGCCTTATAAACGTCCAGATCAAGGTGTTTCAAGCTATTGAATATTTCATACAATCCGTTTACGATTATCTCTTCATCATCTACGATCAGCAGTCTGTACATTACCTTCACCTCCCTGCAATTTGATCTCAAGAACAGCCTTCAGTCCGCCCAATTCGCTTCTGGACAGCTTTAGCCCGCTTTCGTCACCGAAAACAAGCCTGATGCGCCGATGTATATTTATTATTCCGGTCGTTTCAAGGCCTTCAGCGTCTGAGTCCAATGAATTCTGCAATTCGCCCAGTTCCGTATCCGTTATGGTATTTCCGTTATCTTCGACGATAATATCCAGCTCATTTTCCGATTCTTCGAAGCTCACAGTAACTATCCCGGAGGTGCTTTTATTCTCTATCCCGTGTTCGAACGCATTTTCTATCAGCGGCTGGATAATAAGCCTTGGGACGCTTAATTTAAAATATTTTCCAGGGCATTCCCCGAATTGGATCTGAAGCCTTTTGGAAAACCGCATTTGCTGTATTTCGGTATACACTTTGGCGTGCTTGATTTCTTCCTCCAGCGGGATATAATCCGAGGAGCTTCTGGTGACAAACCTGAAATACTCACCAAGATGCTTGGTAAAAGGTATCAGGTTTTCATCGCCGATCGTGGCCATGGTATTTATCATAAAAAAGCTGTTGTACAGGAAATGCGGGTTGATCTGCGACTGCAAATGCTTCAATTCGGCTCGCTGCATCAGTATCTTCTGGTTATATACCTGGTTTATAAGCGTATTGAGATACTTTACCATCTCATTGAACCGTTTATAGAGGTATCCGAACTCATTTTTGGAATCATGGTTTATCGATACCTGCAGGTCTCCGCTTTCCACCCTGCGGAAGGACTCCACCAGCTGTCGCAGCGGTTTATGCATGAACAAGTAGGTCGAATATGAATATATGATGATAATAAATACGGCGGCAACAGTGAATATCCATACCCAGGCATAAAAACTCTGAATGGGCTTCCGGATGATTTCCTCCGGGATATATTTCAATAAAACCATGTTCAAATACTCGGATTTTGCGTAAACTATATAATACCCTCTCTTATCGATCCTGGTAAAATCCATGCCGCTGTCATTGTTCCCAAGCTTGCTGGTAAAATTCACGGCGGACGGTATGTTGCTCGCGTCAGATTGGTTCGCAACGATGTCGTTGTTAACCATGCTGATCAGGAATGAACCGCTTTTCTCATACGTGTTGAATTGGGACAAAGCCTGCTGCAAGGCTGCCTTGTTGAGCTCGACGACAATCAGGTACAGGGCATCGTCGCCGGCTCCAAGCTGCTGCAGCGTACTGAGGTAAAGGCCCTCCTTATAGCTGATTATCTGGGCTCCTTTAAATCCAACCGGAACTCGTATGTTATTGTAGCTTTCCTTGTCGAGCGTATCGACTCCGGAATTTGAAGATATCGTCCTGTCGATCGTAAAGATATGAACACTGACGTCGTTTATATAAATACTGCTGTTTTTAATCATCGCCAGCTTTTGCTGAAGCCGCCGCATACAGTCTATCTGCTGGTACTTATCCATTATCTGCCACCTTACGGCAAGCTTGTTGAGATTTTCATCATTGAGGCTGTCGTATTGAAGGATCTTGATCCTCTCTATTTCCTTTTCAAGTCCCTGCATATAAAACGATACCTGCGCCGTGGTGGACTTGGAAATTTCATCCTTGACAGTGCGCAGTCCCCAATAATAAATATATATTCCCAACATGTAAATAGGAATTATGATAATGAGGAAGGTGACGACCAATCGGGTGAAAATACTGTTATTCAATTGCAGCTTTCCTATCTTCATAATCCTGTCACCTCACCGCTTCTTCATCTATTTTAATACAATTGTATTTATCTGTCCTATTATTAGGCAAATCGATTATATCACATTGCAAATATCCGGCACATTGCCAAAATGTAGATAACTCCTCACATTTCCTTAGCCGATCTCCTTGCTTCCAGGAAAGCCCTGACCTTTTCCGTTTCCTCCCTGTTGCGCTGAAAGCCCAGTCCATCGGCAACCTCCGTTTCCAATTCGTCAAAGTAGTCGTACATGAGAAAAAGTTTATCCCAGATATCCTTGTATTCGCCGTTTGGGAATATCCCCCGGAAACGGTTCATTTCATTGCGGGTGAGAAACCTTTTCAGATATTTGCCGTGAGCTCCGGTACTTACATTGAACCCATGCAATATACCGATCTTCCAATTCAACATTTTCATGAACATTTCCATGATCGGAACTTCATAAATGTGTCTGGCGTAATAGAATTCGTCTCTGCACAGCCCTTTTGTTATATAGACCGAAAGCCATCTGAATTCGTTGCAGACGTTATCAAATTCCATCTTCGACGGCGGTTTGATATAAAAAGCCTTTTCACTGTCCAGCGGAATCAGCTCGCTGAAATTGTCCTTGTTCAAAAGAACAATCCTGGGCTCGGCATTTTGCTTTTCCTTTTCTATATTTCTTACGTCAACAATAGTCAGATCTATCCTGTTACCATCCGCAAACTGCATCAGAAAGGCAAAGGAATCATGACTGTCGTAATCATAGGGATGCTTGTACCAATCC
Source organism: Bacillota bacterium (assembly GCA_023412915.1). Taxonomy (GTDB): domain Bacteria; phylum Bacillota; class Clostridia; order Acetivibrionales; family DTU013; genus JAEYOM01. Next base: position 34,742 of record JAEZRE010000007.1, on the reverse strand, counting down.
GCGGGATACTGTACTATCAGAATATCGCCGAAATAGTCCACCCAGCTTTTGTCTCTTGTAAATTCGCGTACATCGGTAACAAAATAAACGATATCGAAATCGCTGTACTCGTCGTGCACCGCATTTTTATTCGCTCTCGAGCCATCCATGGCGACAGCGCGGATTCTCTCGTCTTCTGCGGCCTTCTTTATTATCAGATCCATCATTTCCGCTTCAGTACGCATTTCAAAGTCTCCTCATGGAATCGATCCATTCCTTGTGTCTTCCGTCTCTAAGAAAAACAGGGATTATAGCAAGAGGCGCTTCGACATGTACGGCCTGCCCTCCCTTAAAGGCTTCACCGCTCCAAAGGCTGGTCCATTCTGTGCCTGCGGGGAGGTAAACATCCCTCGAAGTCATATTTTCATGTACGACCGGTGCGACCAGCAAATCGCCTCCGAACATGTACTGATCCTTAAGCGTCCAGCATTGCTCGTCTTCAGGAAATTCATAGAACATCGTCCTCATTACAGGAGTGCCTTTTTCATGGGCCTGCTTCATCAACTCGCGCGTATACGGACGCATGATCTCCCTCAGCTTCATATACCTTGCAAGTATTCCGTAGACTTCTTCGCCAAAGCTCCACACTTCATTGTCGCTTCCCGTGAACAGCGCGGAACTTCCGTCCTTTTTGTACAGCTTGGTATCGGGCTGCCTGTCCCCATGCAGACGCATGACCGGACTGAACGTTCCGTACTGGAACCAGCGTATCAAAAGCTGCCTGAAGCTTGCATTTTCAGGGTATCCCCCGTGAAAACCGCCAATATCGGTAGTCCACCACGGAATCCCGCACAATCCCATCTGGAGCCCGGCACAGATCTGTTTTCTGAAATCCTCGAACGAGGAATGAATATCTCCCGACCAGACAAGCGCGCCGTACCGCTGGCTTCCCAGCCAGGCGCACCTGACAAGATTTACGATATCCCGCTGGCCTTCGGCTTCCATCCCTTCGTAAAAGGTCCTGGAAAACAGCTGAGGATAAATATTGCCTATCTGGACATTGGGTCCGGCGTGGTACCGGTAGTTATCAAAGTCGTAAACGCTGTATTCCGGCTCAGCTTCATCGAGCCAGAATATTTTGATGCCGTTATCGTAATAGTTCTTTTTGCACTTCTCCCAAACGTATTTTCGTGCAGCCGGGTTGGTAGCGTCATAGAAATTGCTGAAGCCTCCGAACAGCATGCTTATGTTGACCCCCATTTCGGGCTTGACCAGCAGGTTTCTCTCCCGCATTTCGTTGTAGTTCTCGCTTTCGAGGTCGATCTGCGGCCATATGGACACCATCAATTCTATTCCCATTTTCTTCAGCTCGTCGACCATTGCTTTCGGGTCGGGGAAGAATTCTTCGTCAAATCTGAAGTCGCCCATTTTGGGCCAGTGGAAAAAGTCGCATACTATGACGTCGATGGGAAGGTTCCTGCGCTTGTATTCCCTTGCGACCTCAAGCAGCTGCTCCTGGTTGTAATACCTCAATTTGCACTGCCAGAACCCGAGGCCGTATTCAGGCATCATGGGAACCTTTCCGGTGACCCCGGCGAAGGCTTCCTCTATTTCCGCCGGCGTATCCCCGGCGGTTATCCAGTAATCCAGCTGTTTCGTACTCTCCGCATGCCATTCGGTCCTGTTCCTGTTGAAGCTGGCCTTGCCTATGGCCGGATTGTGCCAAAGGAAACCGTATCCCAGGCTTGATAGCACAAACGGAATACTTGCCTGTGAGTTTCTGTGTGCAAGTTCGAAGCTGCAGTGCTTGATATCCATGATTTCCTGCTGATACTGCCCCATACCGTAGAGCTTTTCGTTTTCGTCCGATTCGAAGGAAGCCGTCAGCCGGAAATCGCCGCCGATTATAGGTTTGAATTTGCGGGCCTGAAGGTTTAGCGCGCCATGGTTGCCCAACTCCTGAAGAAGCAGCTTTCCGTTCTGGTTGTAATAGCTGATTCGGCAGTTCTTCGTCCATTCGATTTCTTCCAGGACAGCTTTGATTTTGCCGTTGGTAATCGAAGCTCTTTTCTCCTTAATTTCAATTTGCGTATCGCATTTATTTGCAGGCAGCAAGGCATAGTCCGTATCCAGAATATCTCCCATCATAACCGAACGAACCCTGAGGCTGTTCTCGTTCCAGGGCTCCAAAACAAGCTTTTCTCCATTGAAATTCCATATCAGTTTATTTGTTTCCTTAATGAACATCCCCATATTTTTTCCTCCGCTATTGCTGAATAATTTCATATGCAATAAATCCAATAATAGAATTATACCTTTAATTGTTAAATTGATTCTATAATATTTTTCTGAAATATTTGCAGCTACCCCGCCCCGACTCTTTACTGGGCTGTATTGCAAGTAGTGAACAAAATACGGCACTTAAGAATATTATGAAATATAAATATTAGGGAGATGGAATTATGGAAATGCCTTATGTGTCCTATCCTTTTGTAAGCCAATACTATACCCAGCCGTATATGACCGCTCAACAGACAATGCCGTATCAGCAGCCAATGTTCCAGAGCTATCCGGTACAATATGCTCCGGCTCAATATGCTCCGGTTCAATACACTTATACTGCGGACGCAGACGACGATGTCGACTATATAAGCCCGACGCTGCTTGCGCAACAGGATCCTCCGCCTCTTTTAAGCGATAATCCGGCAACAACTACCTTGTCTCTGTTCAAGGAACTGACCGCTTACCCCAACTATGGTAACCCAAGCAGGAACGCCGATATCCTTTATACCGGAAACCGCGGCTCCTGGACATTCAGGTCACCCGCTTTTCTGGCCGTACCCGGGAACCAGCGCGCACAGGTGATCATACGGGCTGTCCTCGACGACCACGCGAATGTACCGGTCAACCGCTACTCGGCAAGGATAACTATAAATGGCACTGTAGTGCATGACGGAAGAGTGAACCTTGAACACGGAGTCCCTGCCGGAGGCATGTTTAACAACTGGATAAACCTGCCGTTCGACATCGCCAATCTCCGCAGAACCAACCGGGTCACTATTGAAAATACGTCAAATGCAGGCGCTGGTGACTGGATGGCTTTTGACTGGATGGAAATAAGGCTCTTTACAAGGTAAAAGCAGGCACGTCAGGTGCCTGCTTTTTCGGGTGCTTTTAACTTCAAATGCCGTTAACGCTGAGCTTTCCGGCAATCAACTCCCGCACGATGTTCTTCGGGGCTATGTCATAGTATTCTTCAAGCGTAACACCTTTTTTAGTTATGTCGGCAGCCAGTTCCTTTCCGATGTACCGGAAATGCCACGGCTCGTATGTGTACCCGGTAATTGCTTCCCTGCCCTTCGGGTATCTCAGGATAAAGCCGAATCGGGCTGCATTTTGAGCCAGCCACTTCCCTTCGCGCGTGTTGGCAAAGGAATTGCTTAGCGCATAATTTATGGATTTTGCCGATATGTCTATGGCGAGGCCGGTCTGGTGCTCGCTGGTGCCCGGTTTTGCGCTTAACATATCGGCTGTTTTCTCACCAAGCTGCCTGGCGTATTTATTATATACGGATTTCTGAAGCTCGTAGGATCTGTAGCCGGAAATACCGCACAACGCGATCCCGTCCTTTTTTGCGGCTGCAAACAACAGTGTGAGGGCATCCGAAGCTTCCCTGCGCATATATTTCGCTTCGGCTCTTCCCCTGTAAGGCACGGTTATAGCCGCAAGATCCTTTGGCTTCCAGCCTTGAGGCAGCATCCAGGTTTTATTGGCAACCGCATACCTGCTATTATAGTCATCTATCGAAATTGACTCCAGAAACACCACCGCCGGCTTCTTTGCCGGCTTATCCGTTGGCCTATCCGTTGGCTTATCCGCCGGTTTTTCATCCAGGGCGTCGGAGTCGGACGGCTCGTCTAAGGAAGCATGTTGTTCGGCAGTGGAATTGTCGGGGCCGACTCCCGGAACGTTCAGACCGGCAGCAGCTTCTTCCCCCGCGATAGCGCCTGTATCAACGATAGCGCCAGTGTCAACGGCATCGGCCGTTTCCTTCACGGTATTGCCCGTATCAACGACAGCGCCAGTGTCAACGGCATCGGCCGTTTCCTTCGCGGCATCGGCCGTTTCTTTCACGATAGCGCCTGTGTCAACGGTATCGGCCGTTTCCTTCACGGTATCGCCCGTATCAACGACAGCGCCTGTATCAACGGCAAATATATCCGGCGGTTTAGCGGCCAATGCAGCCTGCTGCTGTATATCGCCGTAAGCTTCCGCAGCTTCCTCATCCGGTTCCATTATAACTATATCACCGTCTATACTGCAGTAATCCATTGCAACGTCCTGTCCGGAGACAATAATGACCTTCCCTTTTACAACAAGGCTGTTCAGCACGGCTTTATCGCCATAGACGTAAAGATCGCCGTCAATAACGGCGTCATACACCGATATCCCGTCCGCTGTGATCCTGACGTCGTTTTTGATCGAGACAGGCTTCGCCGCATCGGCCGGTTCATAGCTACAGCCTCGTTTGTCCAACACAAGAGGAGCTTTTGTCGTATCGATCAAGTTGACGGCAGTTCCGTCCGTCAGCTTGATAAAATTGATCTTCGGGTTTGCGGAGTTTTTGAATGGTGATTGAGGAATAGCGGCTGCCAGGGACGGAGCCGATAAAAAACTGATGATGCCGGTGATAACCAAAGCTGCCCATACCCTGCCCCAGATGTGTCTCATCCATGTGCCCCCAAATAAGGTAAAATAAAATAAATAGGTAAAATCGATAAAATACTGCAGAATCTCTTATATTATAACAATTTCCCCAATAATGTTGAAGCGTTTTGCAAAGTTTTTAATAGGAACTTACAGGCTGACGCAAGTGCTAAATACGGCTGGAGCAATTTGCTATTTCTACTTTTTGAAGCTACAATTATAATATTGTTTTTTTACAAAAAAGAGAGGATGTCTTTCCGTTGCTTCTACTTCAGCCAAAAAACAAAGAAAACGCAGCACCCGAAGCCGATTACAATTCCGCCGAAATGAGGCGCCGCATCGTTGCGATAACCTGGCCCGCCTTTATCGAACTCGTAATGTCCAACCTTTTTGGTATGATAGATATGATAATGGTCGGTCAGCTCAGTCCCGCGGCGATAGCTTCCGTAGGGCTGACAAACCAGCCGTTCATGCTTTTGCTTGCCGTTTTTGCCGCGGTCAACGTAGGTACGACAGCCCTCGTCGCCTGGAACATAGGCGCGGGCAATGTTGAAAAGGCGTCGGCTGTCACGAGGCAGATAATTGTTGTAAATATTGTGCTTGGTTTGGTCATGAGTACGACAGGCATGGTTTTTTCACGTTACATTGTCACCTTCATGGGCGCTCAGGCCGATACCATCGAGGACGCCACGGCCTACTTCCGGATCGTCGCTTCGGGATTGCTTTTCCAGGCTGTCACCATGGGCATCACGGCATCACTGCGCGGAGCGGGTGAAACCAGAATCCCCATGCTGTACAATATCGGAAGCAATCTTCTCAATGTATTCGGCAATTACCTCCTGATATACGGCAAGCTGGGCCTTCCCGAACTCAAAGTCGAGGGTGCGGCTATCTCGACTACTATTTCGAGAATCATAGCTTGTTTGATAGGTTTTTATATAATAAGCCTCTCGAACAAATCCTCAATCAATATACGCCACAGAGGAAGGTACCATCCCGATTTCGTCATTATAAAACGTGTATTTTCCATAGGCTTGCCGGCTGCAATGGAGCAGTTTGTCATACAAAGCGGTCTCATGATATTTGCGCGGACTGTTTCGGGGCTTGGCACGGCAGGATTTGCAGCCCACCAGATAGGTTTGAACATAAACGGCCTGGCCTTTTCGCCATGCATGGCTTTCGGAGTCGCTTCAACAACGCTTGTGGGTCAGAGCCTTGGCGCGAATGACGAAGTGCTCGCTCAAAAATATGCAAATGTGATACATCATGTGGCTGTAGCTGTGGCATGTACTATAGGAGTTTTTTACATAATTTTTTCACATCCGATAGCGAGGTTATATACGGATGATCTCGCTGTTGCCGCAATGGCAGGTACCGTACTCAAGATAATGTCGCTCGCCATGCCCGGCCAGTCCACGCAGCTTTCGCTAGCCGGCGCGCTGAGAGGTGCAGGCGATACGATGTACCCCCTTTATGCCTCCATTTTCGGCATCTGGGTTTTCAGGGTAGTCGTTGCCTATTTCTTTGTAAACGTATTGAAGTGGGGTTTGAACGGCGCCTGGATCGCGCTCGTGCTGGATCAGTATACGAGGTCGCTGATAGTCTTCCTCAGATTCAGATCGGGAAAATGGAAGCATATGAAGAGCCGTACGGAAGAGGTCGGCGAAACACAGGCATGCTGACAGGTTATATATTGCCTGCTGCTGAGCATACTTGTAAAATGGAATTATGAAAAGAAACAGGATCGGAGGCAGAACATATGAATTTTATCGATATCGCCAAAAAGAGATACTCGGTTCGGAGCTATCAATCCAGAAAAGTGGAAGAAGACAAGCTGATGAAGATATTGGAGGCCGGCAGGGTCGCTCCTACTGGCGTAAACAGGCAACCGCAGAGGTTGATCGTTCTCCGTGAGGAAGAAGGCTTGAAGAAAGTCGAAAAAGCCGCAAGGGTTTTCGGCGCCCCGCTGGTCATCATTGTCTGCTCGGATAAAAACTCCGTCTGGGTAAGGCCGTATGACGGCAAGAATCTGGTGGATATAGACGCCAGCATCGTAACAGATCACATGATGCTGCAGGCTACAGAGCTCGGTCTGGGCAGCGTTTGGATCTGCAGCTTCAAGCCTGATATAATAAAAAGCGAGTTCAACCTGCCCTCAAACGTGGAACCTGTCAATATACTGGCTATAGGCTATGCCGAAGGCGACCCGCTGCCGCCGGACAGGCACGATACCATGAGAAAGCCTATTGACGAACTGGTATTTCATGAAACGATGCAGTAAAATAAAGTAAAGCAAATTAACGGAGGATTGAAATATGCCTTTTTATGATCTAAAATGCGATTGCGGCGAAGTATTTAACGTGATGGCGTCAATGAGCGATCGCGAGAACAAAAGGATAAAATGCCCCAAATGCGGCGGAGACAAGCTGGAGGCCGTATTCTCCAAGGTCAATATAATCCAGTCCAAGAGCTCCGGCGCGGGCGAATGTCCCAACGCGCACCACTGCGGGAGCGGCTGCTGCCACGCGCGGGGTTGACCCACGCGTACAGGGACCGTGAAATATACCGTCTAAATGACAAACGGCGATGCAAACGGCGCCGTACTTAAATATAACAAATCTTCGGTACTACCTTATCCCCCACTATGTCGATTATGGCGTAGGATTCATCCGATTCGTCCCGGGGATCGCTTGTGCTCCCGGGGTTCAACAGAAAGACGTCATCCTTTTCGATGATCTCCGGGACATGCGTATGCCCAAAAAGAATCATGTCGGCTTTCAGCTCCTCAGCTTTCCTGTAAAGCCTGCCATAATCCCATTTTACCGAATACCTGTGCCCGTGTGTGATAAAAATCTTCTTTCCGCATACCTCAAGCATCTTTTCGGCAGGAACGTTCTCCACCATAAAATCACTGTTGCCATAGATATATTCCACAGGTATGTTCGGGAACATACCCGACAGCTTTTGTGCATCTCTGAAATAGTCTCCAAGATGAATGATCATGTTGATTTCTTTATTCGATCTTATGGCTTCTTCAGCCTTATTTGTATCTCCGTGTGTGTCACTGATGACCAAAATCTTCATTGAAATAAACCCCCAAAATTGCGTCACTGCATGCCGCTGTCCATTCTTTCATCCCACTGTTTTCTCAGTTGTTCAGCCAGCTTTATCATCGCTTTGCCGCGATGGCTGATCCTGTTTTTCAGGTCGGACTCCATCTGGGCCACAGTAAGGCCGTATCCGGGAACATAGAACAGCGGATCATATCCGAAGCCCTTGCTCCCCTTCGGTTCAAAAGCTATATAACCTTCACAGGTATCTCTTACCACAATACTGCTTCCATCAGGGAATACGGCTGCGATCGCGCAGACAAATCTGGCCGACCGTTTATCCTCAGGTACCCCGTTCAGCGCGCGAAGCAGCTTTTCGTTCCTGTCGGCATCCGTCGCACCTTCGCCTGCATATCTTGCAGAATAGACCCCCGGCGCACCGTCGAGTGCATCGACTTCAAGTCCCGAGTCGTCCGCCAGTACCATGCCGCCTGTTGCTTCCCATACGCTTTTAGCCTTTATAACAGCGTTTTCTTCGAATGTACTGCCATTTTCCTCTATATCTTCGGTAACTCCCGCTTCCGTCATCGAAACGACCCTGCATGGAAACGGGGAAAGAAGCTGAGCGAACTCCTCCAGTTTCCCCTTGTTTTTCGTTGCCACGACGATTTGTACCGGTTCCGTTATCATTTTCGCCACCATGCTATCCAAGCAGAAGCATCCTTCTTCACTGTTATTATACGTACCAGAATATCAAATGTATCTTATCTATCCATCACATCGTTTACGGTCACGGGTATCGCCAGTCCGTCAGATATGTCCGTACCTTCGGGAAGTACCGCTTCACGGCCTTCCACCTGGAGCTTTATCTTCTTAATATCCTTGCACTGTCTGAGGGTATAGGCCAATTGCTTCAGAATGCCTTCCTCCCTCGAGGTTCCTCCGTAATTCGCAAACTCGCCGCTGAAGTTCAGCGTTATCACTCCGTCTTTTGTGCTTGCACCCAGCAGCCTCGCTCCAACGGGCATTTCAGAATCAAGCCCGTCTTTTGAAACGGTACCGAGAAGAAGCTTGACAAGTTCTTCCGGCCGGCTTCCCGACCCGCCCGCGCTGACCATTGTCACGGGCACCGGATAAGTATACCCGGTATTTGCCTTTTTCAGGAAAAACACGTCTTCCTTTTCACTGCCGCTTACCAGCACCGAGGGGTCTGCGTTTATCGCAACATCCTCCCTGCCAAGCTCATAGGTGAGATCCGAGCCGTATTTCATTACTCCCTGAGGGTATCCGTTTATCAATATCCTGACGCCGTATATGGTGTCAAATTCAGTCAGCGTATATACTATCGATGCTATAATATTTCTTTCCGCTTTCACGTTCCCGTAATTAAGCAGGTTCCTGCTGAAATCGATCACCGCAATACCATTTCGTATATCGATGCCCAGTATCTCAGTATTGGCAGGCAGGACAGGATAAACTCCGTAGTAGGCGATCTCCTCCCGGTTAAGCGCACTGTCGAGTAACAGACTGACCGCCGCCCGTGCGATGCCCTGCTGGGACTCGATCCATCTTGTCATCGGCACAAGGTATCCGTCGCCATCCTGGTAATAAACCGTTACAGGTCTTCTTGGCTCGGAATAATAGGCGCTGCTGTCAGAACCGCTTTCCGCCGCCATAACTCCTGTGCCTTCAGGCGTTAAGCCATTCAGCGCATCACCCTGCGTTTCACTTACCGAAGAAGCATTGTCACCGGTCAACGCTGCTGCGTCGGCCGATGTTCCGGCAGAAGCCTGTGGGTCAGCCGTCGTACCGGCACCGGTGTTGCTGCCGGAATTGCCCGCGTTACCGCTTATTGCGCCTCCGGATACTGCCACCGACGTATTGTCCGTTGCTCCATTATTGCCCGCATTGGCAGCGATTCCGGACCCTGAAATGTTTATGGACCCTCCGCCAGTTGCCTTCGAACTGTCATCGGCAGGCATCTGCACCATTTCCTGTCCCTCGGCGAGCGAAGACGGTTCGTCCTTCGAATTACCGAAAAAAGGCAGTGCGCATCCCGCAAGCAGCATTAATTGTATGCTTAGAAAAACAGCTATAAACCTTTTCATATCGTCCTCCTGTAAAACATTACATTTTATGGAGATTATGGACAACTTAAAAGGTTTCTAGTATTTCCCACAGTATATTGCCTTTCCATATTTAGTTGTCAAAAATATCAAATTCTTTCACTCCATGTTACCATACCAGGTACATAAAAAAAATCAGTAGAATTCATAAATTCCACTGTTTTTTTTTATAGATATTTATACAAATATCATTCCGGCCTGGTATACGAAGAGAATCAATCCAGTCTTGGAAGGGATTGTACTACGGAATCGCACAATGCCTGGGCTGCCTTCTGCCTGAAGGACGGCTCCAGCAGGTTGGCCCGGTCGTACTTGTTCGACAGGAAAGCTACCTCAGCCAGCGCCGAAGGCATCGACGTCTCCCTGAGCACTATCAGATCGGGTCTTAAATTGACCCCCCGGTCCTCAGTGCTTAGCGCAGATAGCAGATTTTTCTGAATTATGCTTGCGAAGCTTTTTCCTGTAAAACCTCCGTTATCGCTCGAGCAGTACAGCGTCATCGTGCCGCTGTAGCTCCTGTCATCCATCGCGTTCACATGGATGCTCAAATAGAGGCTGGCAGCAAGCTTGTTTGCGATATAGACTCTTTCATAGTTATCCAGGCCGTTGTCATCGCTTCTTAACATATAGGTTCTTATGCCCCTGCTCGTCAGCAGCGCATCGAGCCGTTTTGCCATATCGAGGTTCAGGTTCTTCTCCTCCGCGGTTCCATAAACCGTTCCCGCAGCGTAACCACCGTGACCGGCGTCGATCACCACCAGTTCCCGGCCGTCTGACGCAGGCTTCATAACCGTTATCGTCGTGAGCCCGGATTCACGGGTGAACGCAAGGTAGGCATTCTTCCCGTTTCCCGTGAATATGAGGGAGGTCGTACCAGCCTTAGGATTCAATTTTACCTCGAAGGATTTCAGGTATGCGTCGTTAATGTCCAATCTGCCCTCCCTGATGACGGACTGCGAGGTTGGAAAGGTGATCGTATAGCGGTTTCCCGCTTTATCATAATCGTCGGTATAAAGAAGCTTCAGGTCTTTCGCACCTTCGGTGAGTCTGGTATCGCTCATGGTGAAATAGACCCTGTCGTTGCTGCTGTTATAGTAAACACTGGTATAATTGGGCCAATGGAGGGTTAAAACAAGCTGGCTGTCGGATTCGCCGAATTCATACTGAAACTGCCCCTTCAGGTTTATGGTGATTACAGCTCCTCCCGAGCCGGTCTTTTTATAGCTGAAGGCGCCGATCTGCCTGCTGTTTACATTTAAGTTAATATCAGAGCCGAATACGCCTGCGTCAGGTATGGTCAGCACGAGCCGGTCAGGCGCGGTAAGCCTCGAGATCTGGCGGCCTTTAAGGCTTTTCAGGGATATTCGCACAACATCACTTGTCAACGCCGTATCCAGACCGATACCGTAATCGGTCCCTCCGAATGAAATGGCCTGCGCCCTGTCCAGAGTCTCCTGAGCCCGTTTTTTTGTCACATATACGGTAATGCCGTTTCTGCCGGGCTCAGCCGAGTATTCATAGCCTTCGTTCAATTCAAGAACTACGCGGCTCGTTCCCATGGTATGTTCCGCACACCTTACAAGCTTGACGTATGCGCCGCCAGCCTTTATACAAGTCTGATCAACAGGCGACTTTGTGTTTTTCAGATCAATGACCAGCCTAAGTGGATCCTTGAGCTCCATCGAGTCATAATCCGTGTAGCCCTCCGCGTTTATGCGTATGACCTCGTATACTCCGTTGCGGCTGTATTGAACGCTGATAGGCTTTGGCTGCAGGAAGGCAACAGGAGTAGCCAGAATAATTGAACCGCCTGTGAAAACACAGGAGAGGATCACTGCGAGAACTGCTGCTGCGAATCGTTTCATTATGACACCCCTGTTGAATTTCTCATTTGTTGACAAAAAGCATACATGATATAATTCGACAGGTCTGCCGATTATCCTATTGTTTCACCAATTATTAACCATATTGTAATATTAGTGAAATGAGCCGATGAGTAGGGACAGTTGTACGACTGATCTGCAATAGCATGTTCAGACCCGTTCTGCTAAGAACTGGTCTGCTGTGGTGCGATAAGCTGATAAAAGCATGGTTGAGACCTGTTCTACCAGGAACGGGGCTTGCAGTAGTACGATTAGCTAAAAGCATGTTGAGACCCGTCCTGCCAGGAACGGGTCTGCAGTAGTACGATAAGCTGACGAAAGCATCTTGTATATGACTTGTAATTGCGCCAGCACGCGTTTATCTCAATATCCGGATTTTTTGCCTGTGAGAGAATCTATTTCGAGCCTCATGCCCAAAGTCCCGTCAATAGCCCTTTCCGAATATGTAAAGCCGCTTCTGCCGCTGTATTTCAGCATGATCGCGTCGAGCAGCTTCCTTTTTTCTTCGACGTCCCTGACGAAACATATCCTTCCAGTGCCGCAAACGCTCCTGTACCTGGCGGTTGAGTCGCATGCGACCTCCCGAAGCACCGTTTCGGCATCGATCTCAGTCTGGAAAGCAACCCTGTTGTTTTTCTCCAAAATGTCGATTTTCCTGCCCGCTGCCGCAGAATGCAGGTAAATGCAATTATCCGGGCCTGAATATGCGAAATTCATCGCGACGATATAAGGTTCGCCGTCATCGACCATGGCGACCCTGATCACTTCAGCCTTTTGCAGTATCTCAGCTATTTGATGCTTGTCCGTTATTTCCTTGTCTGATCTTCTCATTAAAATATGTCTCCTTATAAAAACCGCATGTCCTGTATAGTAATGGATTTGCAACCGAACCGTAACCTGTTCTCCGATGCCATAAGCTCCGGTTAATCGATATAGTCATTTTGATTATACTATATTTCTCCAACACTTGTGTAGGAAAGCATACCAAGTGTCACTACGTTTCACGCAGTCCGACTTTGCTTCGATGCGCGCAGGCTGGCAGCCATCGGCACAGCCTGATTCTAAGCCTGAGGTTAAACAGCCGCTTTTATATGCGGATGGCCAGCCTTCAAAACCGCTATCAAAAAGCACCGATTCAGAATTATTCGACGTTTTAATATCCCTTGCTGAAAAGCCCAGCTCAATTTCACTTAATAAGTCCAGATCATACTTGTCGATCATAGCATACTCCTCCTTGCAACAAATATTATTCAATTCACTTTATATGCTGGTATATAGCGTTTTATTCATGAACTGAACAGATATTTGTCCGCACTAAGGAAACCTGCGGTGTTTACCGCAAATGATTACGCGCGTAAGTACGACAGCACTAAACGGTCCGTCATATTATGTCCTGAAATCTTTTTTGAGCAAAGACGTATCGTAAAGTATGAACATGCTCCCCTTCATCGCCATGATTCTCAGTGTCTTCCATCAAACCGGTCTCCCGAATATCAAATTTTGAAAAATGACTCTTTATATCCTGGTCGGAAAAATAATGAACCGGTCTTCCCTGTTTGCTTTCAAATGTATTTTTCTCAATTTCATCGCCTTTTCCATAGCTTTTTTCTTCCGTTGAAAAAACTGTAAAAAAGGCGACGCCCCCTGGTTTCAGCCAATTGAAACACATTTCGAGGAACAGAGCGCGCCCGCTCTCCCTGAACAAATGAAGTACATTGAAGCAGTATATAGCATCATAGCTTTCTTTCGGAAGCTTAACCTCCAAAATCGATGAATTATGGAATTCTGTTGCTTTATCATACGCAAGGGCTATTTTATAAGCCTCTTCGGATATTTCAACACCGGTGACGGAATAGCCTTTTGAGCTGAAAAGCTTCGTATTCCGCCCGTAACCCGCACCCGGAACCAATATCCTGCTTATATTTTTGCCTTCAAATAGTTCAAGCGCATATTTAGCCGTATGGCTGGGGCGTTCTCCCCATATCTTCTCTTCGCTTTCAAAACGGCCGTCCCAATAATCCTTCATATAATTTAAATAATTATCCATATTAGTCACTTCCTCATAACCAATTATACAATAGACACATATGGCAAATCTTCCTGTTATTTGACATGATAACAGGTATTAGTCATACTTTTCATTATACAGCCATGTTTTCACTTTTTATGAATTATCGAACGACACATCGGACAGACCGCCTGACCGGGCTCGACTTTTATGCCGCAGGTAGAACACCTCGGCGAATTGTCGTATATATCTGAATCTTCTGGTTCTTCTGAGGCCTCAAGCTTCCCGATTTCTTCAGCGTCTTCAGCTTCTCCGGATTCTATCGTAGAATTCTTATTAACGTAATTGTTTATTTTCTCGTAGGCAGTCGTTTTTTTATCCGAAGCATCCTTAACGCTTACCAGATTTATATATAGTATTGTCGCACCTACACTGACAAAGCTGGAAAGGACATTTGAAATCACATTTATCAGTATAATAAGGGCATCAAGTTCCGGTTTTGATTTTATTAAATACCTATAAGGAAAAGACATGCAGAAATAAATAACCAATGGAACCAGAGAGAGCGCTACTAAGTTGCCAAACACCTTCCACCAATTGCCTTTAACGACGGATTTGCTGTAATTCAGCGCGCCCTTCCATTTATAATCAGTCAGAGCAATAACCTGACTCATAAATGCGTAATAAACGAGCCAAATAACTCCCGGAATGATGAACAATAAAATAAGCGCAAAGGTGATGATATCCTGCAATATACCGGTACCAACATAAGTCCCGAACCGTTTGTATGCAAGGGAAATCGACTCTTTCAAAGGCATGGGAGCCTTACCGTTCAAAGTGTTCACGACTATGTATACGGTGGCTAACGCCGCAATTCCGGCAACTAAAGACACAAGCGTCGATAATATATCAAAAACAAATTTAACCGAGCTGGTTCTGCGAATAATGGAAAGGCCATAATTTACGATATTTACAGGTAAAGCTACAATAAGATTCACCATAATTATCGCAAATAAATTCTCGTTAAATATCGACCACGACTTTCTGAACAACTCCCCAAGTGTAATCTTAGTTTCAGTCGATGTACTCATAGTTATCCCCCAAAAAACCTATCTATTGTGACTCTTTTATGCTATTCATTTGAGCTTCCCATTATAGATATACTCTTCAAATATATTTCTATTATAATTCGACACCATTATTGGGAATCTTTTCATTGTTTATATTATTTTGTAAGCCAACTGTATTATAGGAATTGTGGTTAGAGAAATTAGTCTTAACCAAACGAAAAAAACCGCAAGCCCCGTAATTAAAATGGTCTGCGGTACTTTTATGCAATATATTCAACTCATCGAAATGATCATTTTACCCCTAGTTTCCTTATCTATTACAACATTAGCTTTCGTATCGGAAACTTCTCTTCTACCGCCTGACAAATCAACTATCACCAGATAGAGCCGGCCCCAAATTATCCTTTCGTTTTGCCCAGATTACAGTTATCCCCTTTTGTGATCAAAGTCGGATGAAGACTAAGATTCAATGCTGTTTCCAATGCCATTCCTATACCTAAAATACTGCCTTCGGTAAACGGTAGACTATTGATTACAATGGGTACAGGTATGCCTTCCTCTTCGTCATATCCGACCGGCAGCGTTAATGCCGGACAACCAGTTACCGGGTACGCCTCAAGTCCGTATAACGAAACTACTGCGTCGAGCGATAATTCGGAAAAACTCTTCTGCAATGCTCTAAGCGCATTTCGAGCCGTTTCACGAGCTTCAAAATATTCGGGAGTCAACATGGGCTTTGGCAAAGATAACGCCTTTGAAATATTGGTCTGCCCATAACGCAGACATTCATCGGCATGCGCTTCGTTAAAAGCTGCAATATCGGACATTGTGTGTACGAATCCGGTACTATGCATGAGTGCTGCGTCCATAGCAGGGTGAAATTCATGCAATAAAACAGTTCCCATATGTTCTCCGGCACCTTTTGGCGGCGAAAACGGAATAATCTCCGCACCCAGGGACTCCAACAGATGCAGGGCATTATGGAAGGCAGGGTATTTTACCGGCTTATCTTCATCGTCCAGCATAAATACTCCTAAACGTACACCAATCAACCCGTTCGAATACTTTCGAAAGTCCTCCGGTTTCGGTATTTGCCGGTCGATACATGATCCTGTCACAGGGTCGGCGGGGTCATAGCCTGAGATTATTGAAAACGCCAACGCACAATCAGCAACTGTGCGTGCCATAGGGCCGGCTACGTCCTGGGAGGGTGCAATAGGAATAATGCCCTTCCTGCTAACCCATCCCACCGTAGGTTTCAATCCGACAATTCCCGCTGCCGCTGCAGGACTTATTATCGAACCACACGTTTCCGTTCCTATTGCCAATGGCACGTAGCCGGCAGCCACCGCCACGGCCGAACCGGTTGACGAACCGGATGGATCTCCATCAGCCTTCCATACGTGCTTTACCTGCCCGCCCCGGGAAGAATAGCCATTGGGCATATTATCGGTCATGAAATTGGCAAACTCCGTCATGTTCGTTTTGCCACAGATAACTGCTCCCGCTGCGCGAAGCTTCGTTACAATGAATGCGTCTTGCGAAGCGTATCGTTTGGCGAGTGCAAGACTGCCTGCAGAGGTATGCATGCTGTCACCGGTGTCGATATTGTCCTTCAACAGCACCGGAATGCCGTGCAATGGACTTCGCCGCTCTGTTCTCTTGTATTCGTGATCCAGGGCGGATGCAATACCTTCGGCATCGAGATTCCACTCCAATACGGCGTTTAGCTTAATACCCGCCTGGTCAATGGCGGCTATTCTTTGTTGAGTCTGCCCCAACCAGGCCAATGCTCCGTCTTCCCCAGATTCGTATCTTAGCTGCATATTCAGTATTTCGCTTTTGCCGCCAAATCCGCCTATCAATTCCTTATAAGTTTTCATAGAAATCCTCACATCTTAATAATAAATTTGCACCCCAAATATCTTGTTTCTAGGGTTCACATTATTAGTCTTATTCCTATTATATGGATAATGCAAGCTTATAAAAATGTTTGTTGAAGTTGGTTTAGGCATAATGGGCAACACGAGCATTAATTCAGATTACAACTATCTTCTAATATCATCATTTTCACTAATAAAATCTAAACTAATCCGATTAATGGTTTCCTTAGTCCATCCTTTATCATTTATAATAGTTATCGATAGGGTTTCTAACCATACATCTTCATTAGACTGGCTTATTGATATAGTCTTAATTTCAGGCCGCAGATAATGCTGATATTTTACCATTAGATCGTTGGTAATATCAATTCTGCTATACTTCTCGTCCAAATAAATCCCCTCCTCATATTATCTCCAGGGTTTTTCGGTTAACTTTTAATCACTCATGTTGCTCTTTTAGTAGGGGAGAACTGTTTGATTCTCGTTCTTTATAAAGCTTGTCAGCTAACGCCAGACAAACGGAACGATACTTGTCAGCGTCAACGAATAACTGTGTATATGCTTTAGTATTCTCAATGTAAGACTGCTGGGCGGTTGCGTCGAAAATCCCGGGGAAAATGCTGCGTTCATATACCTGACGGTCATCTGTCTGCGCTGCTTTGCGCACATTCTCGTCCTTGCGCATTCTCTTGTATAGATCATCAACAATAACCTTATCTACATCCGTAAAATCTCCAAAGAACGCCTCATTGATTTTTTGAATGATTTCTTCAAGAGGACTAAGACGCTCTGATTTGCCGTCAACCTTTTTGGGATTGGTAGGAGCCCAAGAGCCGGATGTCTTTTCGAGCTCAATGGAGCCCTCAAATGTTTTCTCCAGTTTATAGCACTCCAGACTTTTCCATTGATGGTAGCAAGTTTGCTGGCACCAATGCCCGCGGACTCGTTTTGCATAATATACACGGTGTATTTATGGACTTGCCTGTGAAAAAGTAGAAAATTTTAAGGATCGCCAGTGACTTTTGCAGGTTCAAGGCTCATGAACAATGGCTTTTAACGCTGTTATTTTGAACCTTGATTTAGAAAAACGAGAGAAACGAGAGAAAATCAATAAAAATGTATATAGAGGTATATAATTGTATATATTGTAAACAAAAGTATACTATTAAGAATGAAAATTTCCAGGACTTGCCTGATCTGTTTGAAATAATCGATTGGGTCGGCTGGAGGATTTTAACTATCGAAAAAATGTTTTTCCCGTTTTGGACGGAAGTTTTCCCTTGGCAACTTTTTTGTTCTCGGTATTAGGCGAAAGCTTAAATACAAATATAAAATATTGATAGGGGGAATCATTATGAAAAAGATGTTAGCTTTGATGTTGGTCGCTTCTATGCTTATCGGATGCCTTGTTGGCTGTGGCGAAAAACCAGCCGCTGATTCTTCAGATCCCGGCAGCGCTCCAGTTGCCTCCGCATCCAGTTCAAAATCCGCAGAGTCCGCTGAGTCCGCAGAGTCCGCTGATGATGGTGAGCTCAATCTAACGGACAAAGAAATAGCAATTACTCTGTGGGATATTTCTACGGATGACACCATGAAAGGCCTTTGCGAAACTGCATATGAGAACTTCATGAAAGATCATCAAAACATCAAAATCGACTATCAGCACATTGTAAACGATACTTACAAAGAGCAGCTCCTGATTGCGATGGGCGCCGATCAGTGTCCGGACGCCTACATTCATTGGACAGGCGGCCCGATGCAGGACTACTGTGATGCAGGTTACTGCGATGATATCACAGGACTCTATGAGAAGTACAACAAGGTCCAGTATTTGGATTCTGCCATTGAAATGTGCAAAAACAAAGACGGCCAGTTGATCGCTCTTCCTTATGGTGGTATGTCCGGTACAGTCCTTTATTACAACAAAACTTTGTTTGGTAAATTAGGACTGAAAGCTCCGACAACCGTCGCTGAGCTCGAAGCTTGCGCTGAAGCTCTTAAAACAGCCGGCTACATTCCGCTCTCTTGCGCAAATGCCTCAAAGTGGACCGGTTCTCTGTATTATATGTACCTTGTAGCCCGTTTCGGCGGACCGGAAGCTGTTGCTAAAGCTTACTCCGGTGAAGGCAAATTCGATGATGAACCGTTCGTAAAAGCAGCCTCGAAGATTCAGGAATGGGTTAAAAAAGGTTACTTCCCCGAGGGCGTTAACTCCATCGCGCCGGATAACGGAGATGACCGTAAACTCCTCTATACAGAAAAAGCTGGTATGATGGTTCAGCTGTCTTCTTCCGGCGGTAACATTAAGAAAGAAGCAAAAGATTGGTACTATGCTAACCTGGCAGCTGTTCCTTTCCCGATTGATGAAGAATCCGAAAAAGCCGGCATCAACCAGAAGGTCGCTGTAGGTTCTGCTGTTGGTAATGCTTTCTCCTTCAACACCAAGGGTGATGAAGAAAAGCTGAAAGCTCTCTTCGTTCTGTTGAACCAGTATATGACCACGGATGAATATGTAAAAGGCTTGCAGGATAACTCCACCAAGATCTTTCCGATTCAGGGTGCTGAAAAGTATGTAAAGGATTCTGTTCCGATGGCTACTTATGATCTGTTCAACAACGCTTCTAAGGTACAGTTGTTCTACGATCAGTATCTCCCGGGTGCTGTGGCAGAAGTTCATAAAGACAGCATGATCGATCTGTTTGGCCTTACCAAGACTCCAGAAGAACTGTGCAAAGATCTTTCAGATGCTTGGATTGAATATCAGAAAGAAAATAAATAATCAGTTTACCGCTATTTATGTCTGAGAAATTATGACCGAGCTTTCCCGCAATAATTGCGGGAAAGCTCCTTCTGATGATATTTTAAATCTATTCTCGAGGAAAGGTAGGTCGGCTACATTGAAAAACTCCAATGTAACAAGACAGCCAAAGCCAGTTCCAGGGTCTCTTGCCTATACGAAAGCGCGCAGTACGAGAAAAATTGCTATCGCATTTCTGATTCCGCTTTTACTGTTTGTTGCTGTGTACATCATTTATCCGGTTATTAACACCTTTATAACCAGTATGTATAAATGGAATGGCATTAACGCAAACAAAACTTTTACCGGTTTGAAGAACTGGGGCAAACTGATAGAAGATATAAGCTTTTGGAATGCGTTTAAGAACAACTTGATTGTTATGGTTTGTTCTATTGTCCTTCAGATGCCGATTGGTATTGCGATGGCAACATTCCTAGATGCAGGCGGAAGAAAACTGAATATCTTCAAGACCGTCTGGTTCTTCCCGTTTTTGATGTCTTCCACAGCAATCGGTTTCCTGTTCTCTTACGTATTGTCTACTCACTATGGAATGCTGACAGAAATTGCAACCTTATTCGCCGGAAAAGAAACTTACGTCGATTTGTTGGGCCAATACCCGCAGGCCTTGTTTGCAATTATTTTTGTTATGGCGTGGCAGTTCTCTCCATTCTATATGGTATACTTTATTGCCGGTTACAGCGGTATAGATACCAGTTTATATGAAGCTTCCATTATTGACGGTGCAACGAGATCCCAGTACATTAAATCCATTGTATTTCCGCTTTTGATGCCAACCATCAAAGTTGCCTGTACAATGTCTTTGATTGGCTCGCTGAAATACTTTGATTTGGTTTGGAACATGACCCAGGGTGGACCCGGTACCGCCACAGACTTAATGGCTACATATATGTATAAAGTGTCTTTCCATAAATACAATATGGGCTATGGGTCGGGCGTAGCGGCCGGTATGTTTATCCTCATTACAGTCATTGCTTTGATCTTCCAAAAGATTTTCGTCATAAAGGAGGATTATTGATGGCTAATGGATATAAAATAGCGAAAAGAAAGAGCGTCGTTTGTTGGATTGTAGCTTTCATTTTCGCTGGAATCCTTTTACTGGTCGCACTGATTCCGTTTGCGTTTATGATCATCAACTCTTTTAAAGAGCAGTTTGATATGCTGATGAACGGTGTATTCAAGCTCCCGGAAAAATGGGTTTTTGGAAACTATGCAACGGTTGTGCAAAACGGTTTCTTTAACTATTTCTTCCGAAGTGTTATCGTTGTGGCGATTTCGCTCATACTGCTGTTATTTATAACATCGTTTGCGGCATATCCGCTTTCTCGGTTGCACTTCCGATTCCGCAATGTGATTCGTGCATGCATTGTTGCCATGATGGCCATTCCGATGCATGTCACCTTGATTCCGCTGTTTAAGCTTTCTACAGACCTGAAGATCTACGATACCATATTTGCTCTGATTGGGCCGTATGTTGCGTTTGCTCTTCCGATTTCAACGTTTATCCTGACAGGCTTTATGGAGCAGTCAATTCCGAAGGAGATTGAAGAAGCTGCGGAAATTGACGGCTGCGGTAAATTACGTACATTCTTTACGATCATTTTACCTCTTTCCAAACCCGGCCTTGCAACGCTGGCCATTTACAACGGTGTTACGATGTGGAATGAATTTGCTTTTGCCAATACATTGACGCGTAAACAGGCGCAAACCCTTCCTTTGGCTCTTCAGGCTTATAAGGGCGAAAATGTAAACAATATCCCGTTGATTCTGGCGGTTCTTTCTCTGTCGGTTCTTCCGATGTTCATCATGTTCCTGATAATGCAGGAGAAGCTGATCAAAGGGATGGTAGTTGGCGCGGTCAAAGGTTGATGCAAACAGGTTCAATCATTTCCATCCCGGCTGAATTTCGGCCGGGAATTTTTATGCGCCGCCACGGCGGGAGAATATACACAAAATCATAATCACCGGTCGAGCCGATGACTTGCACGATCCAATTGGACTGGATTTCGGTTTCAAATTGAAAGGAATAGCAAAGAAAGATAGTTTAACACAGATGGTTCTTCTTTCAAATCAATCGGCAGAATACATATCAGGGAAATGTCCAATTATCTGGCCCGAAAATATGTCATTTTCACTACTAAATTACCGCAAGTTCAAATTTTGTTCTATTACGGGGTCAGCAATTACCCTAAAATTACTATGTAGGCAGAAATAATAATTTGCAGGTTATAGAAGCCTTGAATAATAAAAAGACCGCAATCCTTTTATTTTAAGGAAGTTGCGGCCTATCGGTTCTGTAGCATTCACATTCCTACAAAATCCAGATATCTCTACTCTCGACACCTCACGGATTATTCAGCGAAATAATACACCCGCAGTACTTCTGGCGGTATAGTCCAAGGTCCTTGGCTTCCTTCTGGCCCTCCCTGAAACCGGGGCGGAAGTCGCGGTAATAGAATTGAATGCCGTACAGCGCGGCGTATTTTTCGCCTAGCTGCTTTATGAGGTCGTGTTTTTGGTACGGGCTGACTAGAAGTGATGTCGTGAAGGCGTCAAAGCCTTGCTCTGCGGCAAGTTCG
The DNA here is from genome assembly GCA_023412915.1 of Bacillota bacterium. Classification (GTDB taxonomy): domain Bacteria; phylum Bacillota; class Clostridia; order Acetivibrionales; family DTU013; genus JAEYOM01. The sequence continues at coordinate 12,642 of JAEZRE010000007.1, read as the reverse complement.
GCTACCTTTTTCAAACGTGTCGTGTAGCACATCGTACACCTGGCATCTCCGGGGCCGGCGAAAGCCTCCCAGTCAGGTTGCCTGAAATCATTGAAATATTGTACCTGTAGCCCTTTGATGGCTGCAAACTGCTCTACTGTTGACCTTCTTCTTTCAAATTCCTCGATGGGATGGATATTCGGGTTATAGTAAACTCCCACCGGCTCGATACCCTCCTGCCGTAAAACCGAAAGCGGGTACGTCGAACACGGCGCGCAGCACATGTGCATCATGAGCTTCATTCGAGCTTCATCTCCTCCTGTACATACCGGTCGCTCTTCATCCTTATTCCGAGATGCTCGTGCGCCAACTGGGTCGTCATCCTGCCTCTCGGCGTTTTGTTTATAAAGCCCAGCTGCAGCAGGTAGGGCTCGTATACGTCCTCGATGGTATCGGGTTCCTCCCCGATACAGGCCGCAAGCGTATCCAACCCGACCGGGCCGCCCCCGAATTTTTCGATTATGCTGGCAAGCATGATCCTGTCCGTGTTGTCGAGGCCTATTGCGTCGATCTCCAGCGCATCCAGCGCCATATCGGCAACCGCAGCATCTATGACTCCGGCTGCCTTTACCTGCGCAAAGTCGCGCACTCTCTTGAGCAGCCTGTTGGCTATTCTCGGCGTTCCCCTCGAACGCTTTGCGATCTCCCTCGCGCCCTTGTCCTCGATCTCTATGTTCAGTATTCCCGCCGAACGTTTTACTATAAGCGCTAGCTCGTCGTTATTGTACATTTCGAGTCGGTTGATGACGCCGAAACGATCCCTCAGCGGGGACGTCAGCAATCCGGCCCTTGTAGTCGCTCCAACAAGTGTGAACTTGGGCAGGTCGAGCCTGATAGAGCGCGCGCTCGGGCCTTTCCCGATGATTATGTCGAGCGCGTAGTCCTCCATCGCGGGATAAAGTATCTCTTCAACGCTTCTATTGAGCCTGTGTATCTCATCTATAAAAAGTACGTCGTAGCTTCCCAGGTTCGTGAGTATTGCCGCCAGATCCCCGGGCTTTTCTATGGCGGGTCCGGAGGTTATACGAAGATTGACTCCAAGCTCGGAAGCAATGATCCCAGCGAGCGTCGTCTTTCCCAGACCGGGAGGGCCGTATAGCAGGACGTGGTCAAGCGCTTCCTTGCGCCTTTTGGCAGCCTCTATGAATATATTGAGATTTTCCTTGACCTTGGTCTGCCCGATATATTCGTTGAATCTCCTGGGCCTGAGACTAGTCTCGTCTACATCCTCAACGACGGCGTTCCTCTCTATAATCCTTTCCTCTTCCATGCATCCTTCCCCCGTTCCGTTCTTCAATGCGCTTTATCATCCGCTGTCCGGCCTGAGCCGGCAATTATAATTCATTAAGTCAGTCTGTTTACCGAATGACTTCAAATATATTTGTATTTGAATTGCTTTGGACTTTTACTCGCGTTAGCCGTTCCCTGCCTTACCTCATGAGTCCCTTCAGTGAATTCCTGATAATGGTCTCGAGATCGAGCTCGTCCGAATATACCGAAGCCACAGCCTTGCTTGCTTCGGCTGGCGTGTAGCCCAGTACCATGAGCGCACTGACCGCTTCGGAGAGCCTTGAGCCCTCTCTCGGCAATTCCGCCTTATCGAAGCCTGTGCCGGATGCCATTGCAAGCTGTTCCTTCTTGATCTTGTCCTTGAGCTCGAGGATTATTCTCTGGGCCAGCTTCGCGCCGACTCCCTGGGCTCTTGTCAAGGTTTTGGTATCGTCGGTGATGACGGCAAGGCCGAACTTGGACGGTGAAACCGCAGAGAGCAGCGCCAGCGCAGCCTTCGGTCCGACTCCCGACACGGTCAGCAGAAGTTCGAACATTCCGAGCTCCTCCTGCGTCGCAAAACCATAGAGACACATTATATCCTCCCTGACATACAGGTGCGTGAACGCCTTGAATTCGTTTCCGGTCTGTCCCGCCGCCTCGATAGTCGAGAGCGAGGTATTTATCCTGTAGCCGATACCGCCGGCTTCGATCACAATATAATCATTGCCCTTCGCTTCAAGCCTGCCTTTTATGTATGCGTACATTTTAACCCTCCCTTTACTTTCCTCCCATATAACCCAGTGCCGCCAGCTTGTTGGAATGGCCGTGGCAAACGGCGATAGCCAGCGCGTCCGCGACGTCGTCCGGCTTGGGTATCTCGGGCAGATTCAATATCGCCTTCACCATCTGCTGAACCTGCGCCTTTTCAGCTCTTCCATAGCCGACCACGGCCTGCTTGACCTGAAGCGGCGTATATTCGAATACCGGCTTGCCCAACCTGGCCCCGGCAGCGAGCGCGATCCCTCTGCCATGTGCCGCCATTATGGCTGTTTTAATATTTTTGTTGAAAAACAGCTCCTCCACGGAGATCGCGTCAGGATTGAACCGCTCGATGATGAACGATATCTCCCTGTCGATCTCAAGAAGCCTTTGAGCAAAAGGCTCGCCGGCCTTGGTCGTGACTGCGCCGTATTCGATGGGCGAAAATTTGTTCCCTTCGTATTTTACTATACCGAACCCTGTGATTGCAAACCCCGGATCGATCCCCATGATGATCATTCAAAGTTACCTCTGGTTTAGTTTTTATTCTTTTGTTAATGTTCCGGCTTAAAAATTGAATATTTATAATTATTATTGCATATTTATACACTTTGTTGTATAATCGAACCAGATTGAGTAAAATAGTACTTGTCAATATTTTAGCATAGTAGTGGAGGAATTCATATGAGTCAGAAGGAAAAAGTAATACTTGCATATTCGGGCGGTCTTGATACTTCGATCATTATACCGTGGCTGAAGGAAAATTACGATTATGAAGTCATCGCAGTGGCAGGCGACGTAGGTCAGGGAGAAGAGCTCGATCCGCTCAAGGAAAAAGCCATTAAAACCGGTGCAAGTAAGATATATATAGAGGACCTGAGGGAAGAATTCATCACGGATTTCATATATCCCACCTTGAAGGCCAATGCCGTGTACGAAGGCAAATACCTGCTCGGCACTTCGTTCGCAAGGCCGATAATAGCAAAAAGGCTCGTCGAAATAGCTGAAAAGGAAGGCGCGACTGCGATATGCCACGGCGCCACCGGAAAGGGCAACGACCAGGTGCGTTTTGAGCTCACGGTGAAGGCTCTTGCGCCGCACCTGAAGATAATCGCACCCTGGAGGATCTGGGACATCAAATCGAGAGAAGAAGAAATCGATTATGCTGAAGCAAGAAATATTCCAGTCCCCGTAACCAAAAAGGACAACTACAGCATGGACAGGAATCTGTGGCACCTGAGCCACGAGGGCCAGGACCTCGAGGATCCGTGGAACGAGCCGCAGTATGAGAAGCTGCTGAAGCTCATGGTTTCACCCGAAAAAGCTCCCGACAAACCGGCCTATGTGGAGATATTCTTTGAACAGGGCATACCGAAAAAGGTCAATGGAGTCGAGTACAAGCCGATCGAACTGATAGACGAACTGAACAAGCTTGGCGCGGCCAACGGCGTAGGCGCCATGGACATGGTCGAGAACAGGCTCGTCGGAATGAAATCGAGGGGCGTATACGAAACCCCCGGCGGAACCATCCTGTATGCCGCTCACAGGGAACTCGAACTGCTGTGCCTCGACAGAGACACGCTGCATTATAAGGATCTCGTATCGCAGAGATTCGCCGAGCTCGTTTACTTCGGCCAGTGGTACACTCCTCTCAGAGAGGCGCTATCCGCGTTTGTGGACAACACGCAGCAGACCGTCACCGGTACGGTACGCCTGAAGCTTTACAAGGGCAACTGTATGCCGGCCGGCGCACAATCGCCGTATTCTCTGTACAGCGAAGAGCTTTCCACCTTCGGAGAGGACGCGGTTTACAACCAGAAGGACGCCGAAGGCTTCATCAACCTGTTCGGCCTGCCGATAAAGGTAAGGGCTATGATGCTGGAAAACCAGAAGAACGCTAAGAAATAAGTGTAACAGAAATGGAACGGAGGGACGGTTCTTTTGTTTCATTTCCCTCTGTTCAATAAAAAGCTTATGAATTGGATCAACAGGAGGGAAAGCCCGAAATACGGCTTTCCCTTTGCCATAGGTTGCTTTGGTATTACTCCGGGCCACTTATGATTACTCAAGGATACTTAAGAATGCGAGGTAACGGATATGAAATTATGGGGCGGCAGATTCTCTGCCAGCACTGATAAGTCGGTGGATGATTTCAATTCATCGATTCGTTTCGACGCTAGGCTTTACAAGCAGGATATAGAAGGCAGCATGGCGCACGCGAAGATGCTCGGCAAATGCGGTATCATTCCTGCCGCCGACGCCGGGCTTATCTGCAAAACGCTGCTCGAAATCCTTCACGACATCGAGAACGACAAGGTGCAATTCGAAATCGACGCGGAAGATATCCATATGAATGTTGAGAAGATATTGATATCTCGTATCGGCGATACCGGCAAAAGGCTGCATACAGGCAGAAGCCGCAACGACCAGGTAGCGCTCGACATCCGCATGTATCTGAAGGCCGAGGTAAAAAACATCAGGGCAATGCTGCTGGAGCTGCTTGAAACTCTGCTGGACATATCCCAAAAGAATCTGGAAACGATCATGCCCGGCTACACCCACCTGCAAAGGGCGCAGCCGATAACGCTGGCACACCATGTGATGGCGTATTTCCAGATGTTTCGGCGTGATATCGGACGTCTGGATGACTGCTATGGACGAATGGACGTCATGCCGCTCGGTTCGGGAGCGCTTGCAGGCACAACCTACCCTCTCGACAGAAGGTTTGTCGCCGATGAACTGGGCTTTTCCGCTATTACGGAAAACAGCCTCGACGGTGTAAGCGACAGGGATTTTGCAATAGAGCTGGCCTCCTGCGTTGCTATGATAATGATGCACCTGAGCCGGTTCAGCGAAGAGCTCGTGCTCTGGTCTTCGGGAGAATTCGCCTTCGTTGAGATGGATGACGCCTTCAGCACCGGCAGCAGTATAATGCCGCAGAAAAAGAATCCCGACGTAGCCGAGCTCGTCAGGGGCAAAACCGGCAGGACGTACGGCGACCTTGCTGCGCTGCTTACAGTTATGAAATCGCTCCCACTGGCCTACAACAAGGATATGCAGGAAGACAAGGAAGCCATATTCGATTCGGTCGATACGGTAAAAATGTGCCTCCCCGTATTCACAAAGATGCTTTCCACCATGAAAATCAAAAAGGAAAACATGTACAAGGCAGCGCAAGGCGGTTTCACAAATGCCACGGATATGGCTGATTACCTGGTCAAGAAGGGTATACCGTTCCGCAGCGCACACGAGATCATCGGCAAGATGGTCCTCTACTGCATCAATAACAGCAAAGCTATAGAAGAGTTATCCATGGCTGAATTCAAGGATTTTTCAGATAAGATAGGCGACGACGTTTATTCCGAAATCAGCCTTGAAAAATGCGTATCAGGCCGGAATATCCCGGGAGGGCCGGCAGCCGAGAGCATAAGGGCTTCGATTGAAAACGGCCGCGGGTTCATTTCAGGGTGTTGATACAGAAGGCAGAAACCAGAACAAGATTATTGTAGAGCCCTCACGTATAAGAATGCGCGAGGGCTTTGTTATGCCTAGTCCCTGAATATTTCTTCCATAGGAACCGCAAGACCGCTGAAAATTATCGATTTGACCACACCAGGGTAATTGCAGGTGAGTATTTCGCAAAGCTCCTTGTCTTCAAAGTGGTATTGGGTCACCTTCTTATTCTGCGGATCAACGATCCAATACTCTCTGACCCCACCATACATATAAACGTGCAGTTTCGTTACATAGTCCCGGCTCCTCGTGCCCGGGGATAGTATCTCGACGACCAGAGACGGTATGCCTGTATAACGGTCGCGCTCATCCCGCTGTTCACTGTAGTCGCAGGATACCAGCAGATCAGGCTCCACCACGTTTTTATCCTTCAGGTTCTCCCCCAAAAGCGTTACGTCAAAGGGGGCCGAAAAGACGTGGCATTTCTTTCCGACAAACCAATTCATCAGGCATCTGTTCAGGTTTGAATGTACGATCTGATGCGCCATACCGGGCGAAGACAGCAGGAACACCTCTCCGTCGATGTATTCGTATCTCTCTTCATTCTCTTCGGTAATCTTCAGGAACTCTTCATACGTCACCCTCTTACCCGAATAGGTATATGACGCGCTGCCCTCCTTGATCATGAGGTAGCCCTCTGACGGGTCGTCGTATTTGCTGAGCCTTGCTATGATGTGTTCGTTCTTTGTAATGAAGACATCTTCCTCCAGGCATTTCTTCAGATACCTGCCAAAGCTGTTTTTCATGTCTGTAGCGCTCACCTTCAACCGAAACACCTCCCAGAACCTTCTAAATATAGCTATATTATATATACTTTTTGTCTATTTGTAAATGATGTTTTGGCCATTTGTTTTAGTCAGATAGGTCTAACCAGAAAGAGGGACAAAGTCCGTATCCCCTCTGTCCAGTCCATCCCCCGACTCATAAAAAATGATCCGTACAGAATCGGAGGAGCGGCCTCCGTTTCGGTGCGGATCATTGAATACAGCATTTTCCTTGTAAACGAAACAAAACAAAAAAACCCGGTATCACCGGGCTCATGCATCTGGACCTATTTTTGTTTGACCTTCTTGTCGAGGGCCTTACCCAGACTGTACCATGAGTCCCGTAATTTAAATCTAAGTTCCTCATCAACCGTACGTTCGATAATGTCATTGAGGCTGTGTCTCATCTGAATATACTCTATCATCACGAATTCGTCCTTCAGAAGGAGCTCCTCCATACCTTCTATCCAGCCTATAATGTGTTCCTTGCCGATAAAACCCGTTTCAGGCAGCTTTTTACGCAGGTGTGCGACTACCAGCTTCACTGCCTTGCGTTTTACATCGTTATCAGTCTGCACTTTTTTAACGGTCTTCTTTTCCCTGGTTACTGCAGCAACTGCCGCTTCGACATTACCTGCCGCGCTAACGGCGACTGCAGTTTTTTCTCCTTTAACCGTCATTTTATCACTCCCCTTAAGCTAATGAACTATCGTGAAGCTTACTTATTGGACGCTAAGCGAAAGCTGTCACTAACAATTATATAATAATATGGTTATAATTGCAAACTTTATACCTCAAATAGCCCCGCGTCCCATCACGCCTTTTCGATCGCGACTCTGCTGCCGTCGCCCTGCAATGTCGGAGGCTGAACAATGAGCCTTCTGGCGATCCTGCTTTTAAGCTCGGGAACGTGGCTGATGAGGCCGATGACACGATCGCTGCTGCTTAATCTCTCCAGAGAATCGATAACGGTGTCCAGCAGCTCCTGATCCAGCGTTCCAAAGCCTTCGTCAAGGAAAAAGAACTCCAGCGGGCTTTGCCCTTTCAGCTGAATTTGCTCGGAAAGCGCAAGCGCCAGCGAAAGCGATGTCAAAAAGGTTTCCCCGCCCGACAGTGACCTGACCATACGGTGTACGCCGCCATTTGCCTGATCCCTTATTATAAAACCGGCTTCCGTATCAAGCTCGAGCATATAACGGTGTTTTGTAATAATGCCAAGCGTCCGCGAAGCATTCGCGGCGACATAACGAAGCCTTTCCTCAGCGATATAATCGATGAAACTGTTATCCTTCCTCAGTTCGGCTTTCAAAAGCTTCTGTATCTGGTCGTACAACCCCTGCTTCCGGGTTAGCTCATCATTCATTTTGCTGAGTGTCACCCATTTTTCATGTTTGCTTTTAAGAAGCCTGTAATTGTTCCGGGCAACCTCTCCGGCAGTTACGCACGCCTCCCTGTATGCGGACAGCTCCTGCCAGGCGCTGTCGATCGTCCGCCATTCCTCCTCGGTAATAATGCGGTTTTTGAGCTTCTTCTGAAGTATTGCCAGCTGTGCCCGTATATTCAGGAGTTTTTGGTCGTACTCCTCTATCTTCGCTTTAAGCTCGGCCTGCTTTTCAGCCGGGATTACAGAAGCTTCGGCATCATTTTCATCAGCAAAGCCCTTGTCCGAAAGCGCAATTCTCAGTCTTGCCTCATCATTATTCAAGGTCTCGGAATATATGTCCCGCTGGCTTTCGAGAGAAGCTCTCCGGGCACAAAGCTCATTGAAGCTTTTCTCAAGAAGCCCGATGTCCTCACGGTATTTGCTGTCCTTCTTTGTATATGCTCCGAGTAATTCATCGATACGTCCGATACCGGCTTTGATGTCGGCCGCCTCGCCCGCCAATTCCCTGAGCTTCGCAGTTTTTTCATCCTTTTGAAGGTTCAGGCTGCTCTCCTGTGTCTCTTTTTTTATCCTTTCGGAGTTCAGCAGCCTCCATTCCTCTTTGAGTCTTTCCGCGTCGGACCGTTTGTTTTTTGCTTTTTCCTGTGCCTGTTCCATATCCGACTGAAGTTTGTGAAGTTTCCGGTCATTCCCGGCAAGTCTTTCAAGTTCGGTCCCCGCATCCTTCAATTCATGCAGCTTTAGAAAAGCGTCATACTTCCCGGCGGTAAGTTCAAGGGCTTTTTCCGATTCCTTGATACTGCCGTCAAGCTCCGCTATATTATCACGGTTGCCTCCGGCTTGTGTCATCAATTCATTCTGAGCCAGTCTCTTCTCCGCTGTAATATTGTTGATTTCATCAATACCGACTCTTAATTCCTCCAGTTTTTGCTCCCAGCTTTCCAGAAGCTGTCGCTTTTCATCATACGTTTTACCGGCTTTGTCTATCTCGGCACGTATCTCTTCCAAGCCCATTCCCTTAAGCTTTTCCGGCAGTGTCTGCTGCTCCTGCTCAAATTCCCCTGTCTTGGATTCTATCTCTTTAAGCTGTTGATCAAGCAGATCAGACGCTGTTATCAGCTGTCCTGAAACGATCAGAGCATTCCTTTCGGCATCCTTGCGAGCCTTTTCAGCTTCTTCAAGCTTTTGTGCTGCAGCCTGCAATAGTGTCTCCAACCGATCCGCATCCCCTTCTTCCATATGCGAAGCAGGCTCGGGATGTTGTCTCGAACCGCATACAGGGCATGGTTCACCGGCTTTCAGTATTTTTGAAAGGACATAGGCGCTATTCAGGTTGGATTCATTCAACGCCTTGTCATAAGCAGCTTTTGCCTGTTCAGCCGCCGCGGAAACTTTCTCCTTTTCCTTCTCGAGAATAGCCGATTTCTGTTCAAGCTCCCCGGCTTCCTCCTTTTGTCTCTCAGCTTTGGCCTTGAGCCTGTCCAATTCATTTTTCCTAAGCAGCAGCCGATCATATGTGCCCTGCACGGAATGTATCCTGTCGCTCAGCTTCTTTAATGCATTCTGATCCGTGGGCTTGTCGCTCTCATGCCTGGCCTTTTCCTCGGATAGTTTCTTCTGGGTCTCCTGACTTGCGGCAAGTTCGCCGCTAACAAGTCCCAGTTTTTGCTCAAGCGCGGCTCCCGCCTCGAGAAGCGCTCTTTTACGTTCCTCCAGGCTTTTTATCCCTGAAACAAGCTGCTCGGTTTCATTTTTCAGCTTTACGCCTTCCTGCACCTGCCGGCGGTATTCAGGTTCCACCTTGAGCGGTTCTATTTCAAGCTTAAGCTTTTCAACCTCCTGCTCGAGCAGGCCGCAAGTGCTTGATGCGCTTTCGAGTTCTTCCTGCTTTGCTTTTTCAGCAGCCTGAAGCTTAGCTGCTTCGGCATGCAATGAGTTTGCCCTGCCCGATACTTCGTCGATCTCATCCTTAAGCGCCAACGCATCCGAAAGTCTTGCCCTTTGTCCGACTAATCTGGGCTGTTCGAGAGAGATTTCCATTTTAAGCTTTTCATATTCGGCCTTTATATTTTCAAGATTGTCAGATACTCCGGGGATTGCAGCCGATACTTCGGCAAGCTGCTGCACGGCAGTTTCCAGCCTGTCCCTTATATTTCTTGTATTCAATATGGTATCAAGCAGGCCACCGGCCTTGACCGCCTTTTCCAGGCTGATCCGCATGCCGTCGACGGCCGCCGAAGAGGCCGTATGTTCCTGCTCCAGCCTGATATACTCGGCCTGTTCCCGAATAAGCCCCCAAACCTCTTTCGCTTCGTTGTACCTGTTCTCCGATTCCTTTGCTTCCTTTTCGATCCGCGTTCTCTCGAGAATAGCCTCTTCCATACTATTCCGAGCCTCTTCAAGCGCTCCGTCCGAAGCGTCTTCGTATGCCCTGAGTTCGCCGGACAATACATCCAACCGGCTTTTCATACCGGCCATTTTATGCTTCAATTTATCTTCAAGTTCCCGTCCGTATTCCTCGAGATAAAAAATCCTCTCCAGCATGCCGCGGCGGTCTTTGTTGTCGAGCAGCAAAAAATCCTGAAAGCTGTTCTGTGGAAGTACCACGGCCCTTGTAAAGTCTTCGTTGTTCAAACCGACGAGATCCCTCACGAAACTACTGATCTCGGTAGCCTTGTCGCAAAGCGGTATGTCTCCGGACGGCGTTATTTCAATAAGGCGCGCCACTTTCGGTTCACACGAGTTCGAGGCGTTCTTTTTCCTCTGGTATGTCCTCTCTACGCGGTATGTTCTCCTGCTTCCATCCTTTGTAAGTTCGAACACGAAGGAAACCCTTGCGGTTTTGCAATTCGAGTTGATAATCCCCTGAGTGCCGTTTTCAGCTCTTTTTACACGTCCATATAGAGCAAAGGTTATCGCGTCCAATATGGTGGATTTGCCGCTGCCGGTAGGGCCGAAAATTCCGAAGAGGCCAGTCTCTCCCAAAGCTTCGAAATCAATGGTCTGTTTATCGGTAAAGCTCTGAAGTCCTTCTATTTCAAGCAGCTTAGGCCTCATGCCCGATCACCCCTTTATTTCCGTATTCACCGGAGGCAGCACTTTGCTGTACCGTGTCATCGCCCGCTTCGGCAATATCCGTATTTTCTCCGCTTTCGTGGGTTCCGTGGGTTCCGTGGCTTTCTTCACCCACCGCGGCACATTCCTGCTCCGCATCGCGTCTGTCAGCATCTTCGTCCGACGCGTCCGACACATTTGATGTGGTTGGTGTGCCCGATGCCTTCGATGTGCCCGATGTCTCTGAGGCTTCTGATGCCTTCGATATGCCTGACGCGTCTGATGTGCCAGGTGTGCCCGATTCACCCGTTACCGCACACTCCTGTATTACGTCGTCATTTTCTTCATCGTCGCCATTTACGATTTCCAGAAACGCCCTCATCAAATCATCGGGTATCTCCGTACCCATCCTGTATTTATAATAATCGCCGAACAAATCGTCGATCCTTCGGCCTTCCCTGCTTTGAAATTCGGACATCTCGGCGTCCTCAGCCTTTATTCTTGGCCGTATGTTGATAATACCCGGGTTCAGGCTTCTGAGCGTTTTTTGCTCCTCAGCCGTAAATATACGGTCCGTCACAATCTCGAGATCTATCCAGGCATTGGCGTCCCGGCCTTCCCTGCACCACTCCAGCGCTTGACCCATCCCCTTGTCAGCCAGCCATTTTCTCAAAGGCCTGCCGCAGTTAAGGTAGCAGGGCGTAACAATTGCCTTTTCACCGGGCTTGGCATCGATAAAGTAGACAGCTTTGGCATAATCCGCTTCCGAGAAGCTGTAGGCAAGCGGAGAACCTGCATAGAATACGGGACAGGGTGCATTCCTTATCTCCTGAGGGCGGTGCAGATGACCAAGCGCGGCGTAATGGGCCTTCGCGGGCATCGCTGAAGGGTCGACGGTCATAGCCCCTCCGACCTGAAGCGTCCTTTCGGAATCGGAAGCACTGCCCCCAAGCAGGAACAAGTGTGCTACTACGAGATTTACCGTATCCTCGCGGAATTTCTCCTCCAGCTTCCTGAAAATACCGCCGACTCTTTCCGAATATGCCTGTTGCAACGCTGACTCGTCGGCCTCCAATGTCAAAAGCTCCTCGAGCCTTGCTTCTGAAGGATACGGCATCGTTATGACAACCGCGTGATGCTCACAGCCCGGTATGCACAGCTCCAGCCATCCGGGACCGGAGTCGGTTATAAAGGTAGCGGCACTATCCGATTGCAAATCCGCTCCGGCGTCGCTTCCCGGATAACCCAGAAGTATTATCCCCTTCCTGCGTGCCAGCGGACTTGCTGCACAAAGGCGCTCCGGGTTATCGTGATTTCCCGCAATAACAACGACAGCCCTCCTGCCGTTGCCGCAAAGCCTGTCGATAGCCTCGTAAAACAGCTCCTCGGCAGCCGCCGAAGGATTGCTGGTATCGTATATGTCGCCGGCGACAAGCACCAGTTCAACATTCTGCTCCTCAACGCTCCTGCACAGCTGATCTATAAATTCCCGCTGCTCTCCGATTCGGCTTATCTGTTCCAGGTTTCTGCCCAGATGCCAGTCGGATGTGTGTAATATCCGCATTTCAATGCCCCCAGATAAATCAGGTTTATAATTATAATTATACCATTTCATTCGGACAGGCAAAGGTATTTATATTGGAAATACAAGCTTGTCCATTACGAAGACAAAAGCTGCCGTATTGCAGCACAGCTCGCCTTTTACATAAAAAAAGTGGCACCGAAAATTTCGGTGCCACAGCAGATGTTTTATTTTTCCGTAAAAAAGATATGACGAACACGCAAATCAGTCTGTCATAGGACTCTTCTGGCAGTCATGTAAGTGTTTGCGTAAAAACCCGAATCGATATCCGATAT
>JAEZRE010000022.1 GCA_023412915.1 Bacillota bacterium | reverse complement strand
GGCTTATCTAAAGGGCGAATACGGAAAAGCTCCCGGAACGGTCGAAGCTGGCCTGATAAAAAAGGTCCTTGGCGATGAGAAGCCTATGGAGGGCAGGTTTGCGGATACTCTGGCGCCTGGCTTCGATGAGGCCAAAGCGGAGATCGGAGCGCTCGCTAAGAGCGACAAGTATGTGCTTTCCTATATCGCGTTTCCACAGATAGCGTAAAATTTCATTAAGAAGAGGGAAGAGATGGCTTCTGTTAAAGTAAGCTACTCTATCAGAAAACTGTAAAAGAGGATGTTTAGCGCCAAAGGCGCGGATTTCCTCTAAAACATCCAAAGAGGATGTTTAGCGCCAAAGGCGCGGATTTCCTCTAAAACATCCAAAGGAGGATAAATATGTCGGTTATTGAAAGTGTTGTAGTTGGGCTGTTTTGCCTCTTTATCGTCTTTATGGTTCTGGCGGTGCTGTACGGGATGGTTATCCTGCTGTCCGCTGCCCTGAAGGCTGCAACCGGAGGAAAAGTAAAGAGCCCGGAAGCGGCAGCTGAGCCGATATACTCGGAAACAGCGGCCGTAGGTGAAAAGCAGACTGCCGAGGGAAAGCTTCAGCTTCTAAACGTTGATGACAAAACCGCGGCAACCGTTATGGCGATAGTAAGCTTCGAATCAGGGATACCGTTGGAGGAGCTGAATTTCAAGTATATAAAGGCACTTGACAAATAGAAGAGAGGACTGACAATTATATGAAATACATCGTAACTATAAACGACAAGGATTATGAAGTTGAAGTCGAAAAGGGACAGGCTGCCGTCACTGGAGTAAAGCCTGCAGCAATCCCGGCGGTTATGCCGGTTCAGACGCCGGCAAACGCACAGGCCGCACCGGCAGCTGCCCAACCCGTACCCTCAGCCGCCGCTGGTCAGGGCGAAGCAGTCAAAGCGCCCATGCCGGGTACTATCCTGGATATTAAAGTCAGCGCAGGTTCGAAAGTGAAAAAGGGCTCCGTTCTCGTGATACTTGAAGCTATGAAGATGGAAAATGAGATTGTTGCGCCTTGCGACGGCAGCATTTCATATATAAACGGTGCAAAAGGTTCCTCCGTAAATACGGGCGATCTGCTTGCCGTCATTCAGTGAGGTGAGGATAAATGTTTCTTGATGCTATAAAATCGATATTCACCGATTCAGGCTTCGCCGCGCTGACCTGGCAGGCATGTCTGATGTTGGTCGTGGCGTGCGTCCTTGTATATCTGGCAATTGTAAGAAAGTTCGAGCCCTTACTGCTATTGCCCATAGCCTTCGGAATACTTCTGGCAAACCTGCCGCTCGCAGGACTAATGAGTGCGCCTGCCGAAGGTTCGACAGAGCCGGGAGGGCTGCTGTACTATCTGTACCAAGGCGTGAAACTGGGAATATATCCTTCTTTGATATTCCTCGGCATCGGCGCGATGACTGATTTCGGCCCGCTGATTGCCAGACCGTCGAGCCTGTTTATGGGCGCCGGGGCTCAATTCGGTATAATGGCGGCTTTCATCATAGCCACAACTCTTGGCTTTGATCCTAATGAAGCGGCTTCTATCGGTATAATCGGCGGAGCGGACGGACCAACCGCAATCTACCTGACTACGCGTCTAGCACCCGATCTGCTGCCCGCCATCGCTATCGCGGCATATTCCTACATGGCTTTGATCCCGCTGATTCAGCCGCCGCTAATGAGGCTTCTGACGACCAAAAAGGAAAGGGAAACCAAAATGGAGCAGCTCAGAGAAGTGAGCAAGCTCGAGAAGATCGTTTTCCCGATTGCCGTTACAATTTTTTGCGTACTGTTGCTTCCTTCCGTAGCGCCTTTGATCGGAATGCTGATGCTAGGCAACCTTTTCAGGGAATCCGGAGTTGTCGAGAGACTATCGAGTACGGCTCAGAATGCACTGATCAATATCGTTACAATATTCCTCGGCACCACGGTAGGCGCCACGGCTGTGGCAGACAGATTCCTCAGGCCGCAGACGCTTATGATAATCGGACTTGGCCTGCTGGCCTTCATGTTCAGCACAGTCGGAGGCCTGCTCATAGGCAAATTGATGTATCTGCTGTCCGGCGGCAAGATCAACCCGCTTATCGGCTCCGCAGGCGTCTCCGCAGTCCCCATGGCTGCCAGGGTATCGCAGGTCGAAGGGCAGAAGGCGAATCCTACGAACTATTTACTGATGCATGCAATGGGACCCAACGTCGCCGGAGTAATTGGTTCCGCGGTCGCCGCCGGCGTGCTGCTTGCGTTGTTCGGAAGGTGATTACGGATTCCGGAAGCATGTGTGTCTTAAATCCTGGAGTATGTTGTTTTTAACCCGGGAGCATGTGTTTAGCTTTCCGGTGATGATGTAGATGTACGGTTTACTGTCTGATGGGTTTTGTGCCCCATCAGACGGGATGCCGGGCTGGTTATTTATTACAGTTCATATTTACACAAAAACTATTGCATTATGTACAGCCCATGTGCTATAATAACGACTGTCGCAAATATTGCGGGATTGTGTAATGGTAGCACTACTGACTCTGGATCAGTCTGTGAGGGTTCAAATCCTTCTCCCGCAGCCAAAAACAAAACCCTGGAGGAATCAAGCCTCCGGGGTTTTGTTTTTTATGTTCGTTATCAGGAATACAGCGCTGCGGATAGATTCCACCATACTGAAGACAATATTTCATACGGGCAAAGATTTTACTATGCTTCATCAACTATTTTTGCCCAAGGAGTGTGAATTTGGTTGTGGACTCGATTGATCAGGAGCATGTAGACAAGAAGCTGTTGGATTGTCCGGACATAATACGCAAAAAGGTGTGCTTGAACGGCTGCAATGGTTGTTTCTATTATATTGGCGGACTTGTCGACACGGACCTTCTTCAGCGGGATTTCATAAATCCTGTTCTATCCCTGACAATAAAGGATTTATCGGACCCGGATGGCGTTGCTAATCTGCCCGGTAATGAGAGTAAGCCGGTGTATGACATTAATGAAGCAATCATGAGCATTATTTCGGGAGAGGCAGTTTTTATCTGCGGCGATTTACCCTATGCAATTTCCTGTTCACTTAAGAAATTCGATAAAAGAAGTATCGAAGAACCGGAGGTTGAGAAGAATATAAGAGGGCCTCATGAGGGCTTTATAGAAGCATTGGACTCCAATCTGGCCATCTTGAGAAGAAAGATAAAAAACAATGCGTTGAAATTCAAGACTATCACACTTGGAGAGCAAACACATCAAACAGTAGCTATTGCTTATATCGAAGGCATTACAAATATAGAAATCGTAAACGGTTTGTATGAAAAAATCAGCAGAATCAATATCGACGGACTGCCTGCAATAGGATATGTAGAGCAGATGGTCACGTCCCACCCTTACTCAATCTTTCCCCAATATCTGGCAACGGAAAGGCCGGACAGAGCAATGGCAGCGCTTCTGGAAGGCCGGATCGTTGTTCTGCAGGAGGGAACACCCGTAGTAATGATTGCTCCGGTAAATTTCATAACTTTTTTTCAGGCCGTGGATGATTACAGCACATCGTGGATCCATGGCTCTTTCCTGCGTTTGGTCAGGATCGCCGCAATAATAATTGCAGTTTCATTCCCGGCGCTTTACATTGCAATTACGTCCTTCCACTATTATGTCGTTCCACTCAATATTCTGATCACATTGGCTGAATCGAGGTCAAAGGTTCCGTTCCCGCCGGTCATTGAGGTGCTGATTCTGGAGGCTATCGTTGAAATGATACATGAAGCGGCCATACGGCTTCCGACTTATATAGGAACTGCCATAAGTGTATTCGCTAGCCTGGTTATCGGTACAGCGGCCGTGGAAGCAGGTATCGTAAGCAATATTCTGATCATCATCGTTGCGGCTTCCGCGGTCGCATCCTACGTAATCCCGTCATTTGACATGTCGCTGGCGATCCGGATATTGCGTCTGTTTTTCATAATTGCCGCCGCTGTGTTCGGGGTTATCGGGATTGTTATATGTACCGGCCTTGCGCTGGTTCACCTTGTCAGGATGGAATCGTTGGGGCAGCCATACTTCCAGCCCTTATCACCTTTTGATTTGCAGGGTTTGAAGGATTCATTACTGAGACTGCCAATAAAGGCATTGGACAAGAGGCCAAGGATCACAAAAACTAAAAATTTATACAGGGGCGGAAACAATGGACGGAAATAATCTTATAAAATCTGTCCAGATGGGGTATATCACATTTATTACAATGACGGGTGTGGGTGTCATTATGCTCCCATCACAAATATCAGAGGGAGCCGGACATGACGGGTGGATATCGATTATACTTCTATGTCTGCTTGTATTGCCGTCAAGCTTGATGATCCTTGCTCTTCTTAAAAGATATTCGGACAAATCCGTATATGATATCAGTAAATATATTTTTGGCAAAGTGATCGGAACGGCTATAAATATCCTTCTGCTTTTATATCTGATGCTGACCACTGTCGCCGGCGCCGGTATTTTCAACTACTTCATGAGAATTACGCTATTGCAGGAGACTCCGGCCTGGGCGTTGGGTCCATTTATTATGCTTCCTTCCTTCTACCTTGTATGGCAGGGCTTGAAACATATCAGCCGTTTTCTTTATATCTCCGTTTACGGCTATATGGCAATTATAGTTATTTTCATAGTATTACTGAAGCAATTCAGGGTTTCCTTCCTTTTACCCGTGGCGGATGCCGGATGGAACAATATCGCCTTTAACATGAAAAACGGCTTCTTTGCTTTTTTGGGTTTTGAACTGGTCGGCTTTTTTTATCCCTATATTACCGATAAAAATAAGGTGTTGAGATCTCAAATGTCGGCTATTTTAATTGCAACTGCGTTTTTTTTGTTTATAGTGATCATCTCTGTCGGAGTGCTGGGAGAAAATTTCCTTAGCGTTCTTATGCTGCCTTTTTTCAACATCTCCAGGGTTTACAATGCGCCTATATTTGAACGGATCGACCTGTATCTCACGGCCTTGTGGTTCATACCGACGGCCTGTTCCATGAGGTCTTATGTCTTTGCAGCGTTTGACGGATTGAACAAGGTGTTTGGCTTAAAAAAAACAAAACCGTTATATATTGTTTTTTTTGTTTCCATACTGATATTAGGCAGTCTGCCGAACAGTATAAACCAGTTGTATGAGATAACGAATATCATCAGTATAGCAGGAGCTGCCATAATTTTGTTTTTCATCCTGTGCTTTTTTCTGTCCTTTATCAGAAAGAAGGGTATATGCGAAAAATGAAGACTGTTTTCAAACATGTAATTACAGCGATACTTGCCGTTGGACTAATGATGCAGACCGGATGCTGGAGTCAGAAACAGTTCGAGGATATCGGATTCATACTCCAAATGGGACTTGAAAGCGCGCCTGACAATAAGCTGCTGCTTTCAATCACCTCCCCGGTTATCGAACAGGAAGTGAAGGAGAAAGTTTTGTTCAAATACATTACAACCCGAAGACTGATCCGGACATCAAGAGAGGATATGAGAAATACCGCTGGCAAGATGCTGCAGGGCGGCAAAATTCAACACCTGTACTTCTCTAAAGAACTTGCCCAAAAGGGGATTAGCGAGTTTATGGAAGTCTTTTTAAGGGATCCCGAAAACCCTTTGCTGGCGAATATCGTGATAGTGGACGGAAGCCCCAGGGAATTGATGGAGGCAAGCTCAAAGTATACTGATAAGCCCAGGCCGGCCATCTATTTTGCCAATCTGATCCAGGATGCCCACAGAAGATCTGCCGCACCGGAAGCCCGCATTTCAAACTTTATAATTTGGTATTATTCAAAAACAATTGATCCGGTCGCAACTTTTGTCAAATTTGATGATGAAAACATAACAATTGCCGGTACGGCGTTTTTCAAAGGAGATAAAATGGTCGGCACCATTGATGAAAACCAGACTGTGCTGCTGAATGCTCTCAAGGGTGCTGGCAGAAATTTTGAATATACCTACAGGGAAGCGATCAAAGGCGAGAAAGAAGGTGTGATCAAACAAGGGGCAGCTTTCTCTGTCAATCATTTTAAAAGCAGGTCCAAAATTGATTTAAGCGGTTCCAGACCTGTTATCGAAGTGAGGTTGGATTTAAAGACAGAACTGAACGAAAATGCAGGCCCTCATAATCTGGATAAGCCTGATGAACAAAGGAAGATGGAGGACGCATTGGAAGTTGGGATCAGGGAAGATGTAACGACGCTCCTGACGAAGCTTCGTGATGCGGGTTCCGATCCGGTTGGGTTCGGCGAGCTTGTTAGATCGAAACATCCGGAATACTGGAAACAAAACAATTGGAAAGAGGTATATAAAGACGCGGAATTTTTGGTTGAAGTTCAGGTGACACTTGAATCTTACGGAACGATAAAGTGAAACACAGGGAAGAAAAAAGTGCAGGCGGAATAGAATCCGTTTTGCACTTTTTTTATTTTGAGTATGTACAGAAGTAAAAATATATTATATAGTATTACTTAACAGGAACACTAATTCGAGAGGATTGATTTTCGATGGATATGATCGAGCTGCTGACCCAGTTCAATCTAACGAGGCAGGAAGCCGTCATATACACGACCCTGCTTTCGGAGGGGGACCTGAACGGGTATGAGGTTGCCAAAATAACAGGCATTTCGCGTTCCAATGCATATACTTCTCTGGCCGCTTTGGTCGAGAAGGGAGGCGCCTACGTGATAGATGGGCCTGCTACCAGATATACGCCTGTTACCGTTGAGGAGCTCTGCAGTAACAGAATCAGGAAGCTTGAGGAGACAAGGAAGGAACTGCTAAGGAATATTCCGGCTAAAAGAGACGATATAGAAGGTTATGTTACTATAAAGGGAAAGAGTCACATTCTGGACAAGATGAGGAATATGATAGCTGAAGCCAGGGAGAGAGTGTATATATCGGTGTCGGAGCAGGTACTTGAATGTCTGCAGCCGGAAATAAAAGCTGCCGCAGGCAGGGGTATCAAGACGGTGCTTATAACCAATGTGCCGTTTAACCTTGAAGGAGCTACCGTTTATTTGACGGAAAAGTCGCACCGGCAAATAAGGCTCATAGCCGATTCCACAAACGTGCTCACAGGGGATATAGAGGACGGCGAATACTCCACCTGCCTGTATTCCAGAAAGAAGAACCTGATAGATCTATTGAAGGATTCACTTAAAAATGAGATACAGCTTATCGAAATGACGAAGGGGGACAATACCAAATGAAAAAGTTATTTTTCAACAATGAACAGCTTAAGGAAATAGTCAAGGAATTTCATACGCCTTTTCACCTGTACGACGAAAAAGGTATCCGTGAAAACGCGCGTAAGCTAAAAGATGCATTTTCCTGGAACAAGGGCTTCAAGGAATACTTTGCCGTTAAAGCCACACCGAATCCTGCAATACTGAAAATCCTGAGGGAAGAGGGCTGCGGAACGGACTGCTCGTCCTATACGGAGCTGATGCTTGCGGAAGCGACGGGCTTTAAGGGCAGTGAGATCATGTTTTCGTCGAACGTAACCCCGAAAGAGGATTTTGTATATGCCAGAAACCTGAAGGCAGTGATCAACCTTGACGACATCACACACATCGCTTTCCTTGAACAAGCGGCCGGCATACCTGAAACAATAAGCTGCCGTTTCAATCCCGGTGGGGACTTCGTTATAAACAACGCGATTATGGATACTCCGAAGGATGCTAAATACGGTTTTACCCGCGAGCAGTTGACTGAAGGCTTCAGGACGCTTATCGGCAAGGGTGTGAAGCACTTCGGCCTGCACGCTTTTCTGGCGAGCAATACCGTGGCGAACGAATACTATCCGCAGCTTGCGGCGATACTGTTCAGGACTGCTGCGGAGCTTAAGAAGGAGACAGGCGCGCATATTGCGTTCATTAACCTTTCGGGTGGCATCGGCATTCCATACCGTCCCGAACAGCAGCCGGCCGATATATACGCGGTAGGTCAGGGAGTCAGGAAGGCGTTTGAAGAAATCCTCGTACCCGCGGGAATGGAGGATGTTTCGATATACACCGAACTGGGAAGATTCATGCTGGGACCCTGCGGCTGCCTCGTAACGACGGCAATACACGAGAAGCACATACACAAGGAATATATCGGGCTTGACGCCTGCGCGGCAAACCTGATGCGTCCTGCAATGTACAAAGCCTATCACCATATAACCGTAATGGGCAAGGAAAATATGCCCTGTGATCACAAATACGATGTAACCGGGGGCTTGTGCGAGAACAATGACAAGTTTGCTGTCGACCGTATGCTTCCGGCTATAGACAAAGGGGACCTGGTGGTAATACACGACACGGGCGCCCATGGTTACTCGATGGGCTATAATTACAACGGCAAGCTGCGTTCCGCAGAGGTTCTGCTAAAGGAAGACGGCAGTGCGGTACTTATCCGCCGCGCTGAAACTCCCGCAGACTATTTTGCCACCTTGGATATCCCGGGACTGAATAAATTAGCCTGACCGTTTGGCGGGTGAACGTTACATTTCAAGGCAAGCCTATGGCGCGCCGGTCGAAGGTCACGTACCGTCGGACGGGGCGCCGGTTCCTGCACTGCCTGAGCTGTCTGTTCCTGCACCGTCTGAGCTGTCGCCGGGCGTATCGGCATCGTCCGAGACGCCTGTTCCTGCCCCTCCAGAGGTATCGCCGGATGTACCGGTACCGCCTGATATGTCGATACTGGCGCTGCTTGTGGGCGCGGTAGTATCATTCGAAACGTCGATACCTCCACCGGTTGCGGTATCAGTCGTATTCACGTTGATTTCGATAGCTGAACCGCTGGTTGGTTGAGTCTCGCCGGCCGGTACAGCTTCGTCATAGGTAACCTTGATGGCTCCTTTGGTTGTTGGCGATGCTTTGCCGGAGAGATCGGCGGCAAGCCCGTTACTGCCATATTCCGGCTGTATGACTCCCCATTCCTTCAGCTTCGCTTCGTTGCCGATCCATACCGGAGCCGAACGCGGTATGATGGTAAAAAGCTGGGTAACGTCGGAATTTATCATTCTTATACACCCATGCGACACATTTTTCCCGATCGAGTACGGGCTGTTGTTGCCGTGTATGCCGAGTGTGGAGCCGTTTTTATATGAGAGCCCCAGCCATCTGTATCCGAGAGGGTTTTCAGGTACGCCGCCCTTTACGGGCTTGGCATATCCGCCTCCGCCCCAGGAGGGATTTATTACCTTGCTGACAATGGTATATTTGCCCTCGGGCGTGCGAGAAGGCGGGTTTCCTACTGCCACAGGATATTTTTGAATTGTTTTGTCTCCCTCATACAGCGTCAATATTCTTTTGTTTTTGTTTATAGTAATCCATTTTCCGGTAACCGGAGGTGCGGCTACCATATCCTCACAGCCGGCCACACCGGTCATAAGCCGCTCCGCAAGCATGGAGAGGCATTTTTTATCCCATACGCCGGTTACCGTAATATTGCAACTGCTCTGGAACCGAATCACGGCGTTCCGCAGGTTCAGAGAAGAATCTCTGCTCTCTTCCTTAAGGAATCCCAGCTTTTTCAGCTCTGTTTTGTAATTTATTTTATTCGGATCTATGGCCGCGGGAGCGGCAGTTACCGCCGACGGTTTATCGACTATCGAAGCCTGTTCCGCTGCGGCGGTGATCATCGATCCATTCAAAAGCAGCAGGAAACAAAGCATTATTATCAGTTTTTTCATGAAAAGCCTCCGAACCGGTTGAGTTTTGTAAACTCTAAATATATATGTGATTTCATATATGCATTATGACTTGTCTTTGTGTACCTTTTTTCGGAACGGAGAGGCGCGGGTCATAGATCCAGACATAGGACAAGGCATAGACAGGGCATAAATAGGGCAAAATAGGGCATAAATAGGGCGAAGGCACTGATCAAAGGTATAGGGTAAGAATAGAATTCAGAAACGGGGCAGGAGGAGCCGGTAGCCGGCCAGGATGAATGTCTGTGATAAACGGCAGGGATGAACAGCCGTTAATTTTAACACTCTGAAAAGGAAAATACAGAGCCCCAGTTGGGACTCTGTATTATCTCACTAGTAAACTTTTTTTATCCGGGTTAAACAAAAGAGAGTCGTTCAATGAACGAGTAAGTTAATTATACTAGTGCTAAAATACCATGTCAATGAGTACGTAGTCCTATTTTTGCACCCCGGTTTTTATAAATATTTT
>JAEZRE010000015.1 GCA_023412915.1 Bacillota bacterium | reverse complement strand
GCCAGGTATTTTCCATCATGCCGGGCGCCAGTCTGAGGTTCCTCGGATATTACCTTACCGGATTCATGATGGTGCTGCTTCTCGTGGTGACTTTGAGGACAAAAAAGGAAATATCCGAATTGCTGGCTGTTGCATTGGCGGGTTTGACCCTCGCGGGAGTGTATGGTATTTACCAGTACATCATCAAAGTGCCTGTAAATCCTGCATGGGTGGACACCGATCTGAACCAGGGCAGCATGACGAGGGTTTTTTCATTTTTCAACAATCCGAACGATTTTGCAGAGGTCATACTGATATTCGTGCCTTTCTATTTTGCAATGGCTTTCAATGCAAAACGAACAATCACAAAGCTGCTTTTTCTCGCCATGGCTGTGCCGCCGCTGCTGTCGATGCTGCTTACGCTGGCGCGCGGAGCATGGATCGCAATAGCGCTGGCAGCGGTAGTATATGTGTTTTTCCAGGAGAAAAGGCTCATACCTGTCGGGATATTGCTTGCTGTCGCTGCAGTTCCATTTTTGCCGCATTCCATTCTTATGCGGTTAAAATCGTTCAATATGGCCGATAGTTCGTTCAAAACGAGGATAGACGTATGGCAAACTGTCATTCCTATACTGAAGGATTACTGGTTCACCGGCCTTGGACTTGGAAACGATACTTTGATAAGAATTTCAAAGAATTATCATATATTTGTGGCAAAAGGCTCCATACCGTCCCACAGTCATAATTTGTATCTGCAGTTGTGGCTGGAGACCGGTTTCGCCGGGATAATGACATTCCTTGCGTTCATATTGACGACAGTTAAAAAGAGCATCAGGACATTGACCCACACGGGGGACAAGGTTGTGAAAAACATCCTCATTGCCGGTCTGGCCTCACTGACAGGCCTTCTGGCCAATGGCATGATAGAATATGTTTGGTTTGACCGCAGGGTCATGCTGTTCTTCTGGGCAGCGGTAGGCATTATCCTGTCCACGCTGTACGTCCAACTAAGCGCTGATAAGGCCTGCGGGGGACAGATAGCGCAGGATGATTCCGAAGCTGCGGAGGAGGAAGTGGCCTGATGAAGGAGATAACCAGGGAAGCCAGACTGTGCACCGGTTGTGCGGCCTGCGGGCAGGTGTGCCCCAAAGGCGCCGTTACTATGTCGGCAAATGACGAAGGCTTTCTTTATCCTAATGTAAACGAAGAGCTTTGCAATAATTGCGGACTCTGCGAAAAAACCTGTCCGATCAATAATGCTCTGAAAGCCGGTTCGGAACCCAGGCAGACAGGTGCGGAAACGAAACAGGCCGGCGGCGGGCATAAAGCCTATGCCTGCTATTCCAGGGATGAGGCCGTCAGGTCGAAGAGCACCTCGGGCGGAGTATTCACGCAGCTTGCGCTTATTACGCTTGCGGACGGCGGAGTAGTATTCGGGGCCGGGTTTGATAGCGGCTTCAAGGTGACGCATATATATGCCGAAAATGAAAAAGAACTCGATAACCTTAGACGTTCTAAATATGTTCAAAGCGATATTGCCGATTCATTTATCAAAGCCAGGGATTTCCTGAAAGCAGGCAGAAAAGTTCTGTTCTGTGGCATGCCCTGCCAGATCGCCGGGCTTAAGGCGTTTCTGAATCACGATTACCCGGGCCTGCTTGCCTGTGACCTTGCCTGCCACGGCGTACCTTCGCCAAAGGTATGGGAAATGTTCCTCGGATATCTTAAGGACGCCTATAAAAGCGATATCAAGTCGGTAGCTTTCCGCGACAAGTCGACCGGTTGGAATGACAGCAGTATGATGATCGAGTTCAAAAACGGAAGCCGCTATATTAACAGGGTCAAGAGAGAAATCTATTCCATGGGTTTTGGAAAGAGCATATTCAACCGCAGATCGTGCTATGACTGCAAATTCAGAATCGATAATACGAAAGCCGATATTACGCTTGCGGATTTCTGGGGAATAGACAAACACGGTGAAACGGAGTACTCGGACAATAAGGGAGTATCTTTGATAATAACTCACACGGCAGCCGGAGAGGAAGCCCTGAAGCGGATCGGCGAAAATACCTGCATCAAGGAACGTTCGTTTGAGGAAGCAGTCAGGTTCAACCCGAGATTGGTTTCCTCAGTCGCGGAGCCTGCAGGGCGGCGCGAATTCTTCGGAGATATGAAGGTGGGCCTCGATTTTGACCGGCTCAGGGCAAAATACATGGACAACAAAAGCTTCAGGTACAGGGCAAAATGTCTGGCCAAGCGCCTTCTTGGGCGCGGGTAGGCTGAGTCCGGCGCGGGTAGGCTGACTCCGGTTAAATGAAAGGGATCTATGAGAACCAAGCTTTCACTATATAATACAATCAGCGCAATTGTGCTTCAAATCGTAAACCTGGTAGTAAATCTGATACTTCCGCAGGTAATGATAACCGTATACGGTTCCTCCGTTAACGGTCTCGTTACCTCCATCAGGCAGTTCATCTCATATTTCAACCTCGTAGAGGCGGGAATCTCGGGAGCTGCCATATATGCCCTGTACAAACCGCTCGCAGACAGGAACAAACACGATATTAACGGGATACTGTCGGCGTCCAACAGATTCTACAATATTTCGGGCTTTGTTTTTTCCGGACTGGTCCTTTTGACCGCTTTCCTATATCCCATGTTTACCTCCGGGCAGGGTATCAGCGTTGTTACGATCGCCGCCCTGGTCCTTATTATCGGCGCCTCGGGGGCGTTGGAATTCTTTGCGGTAGGTAAATACAAGGTGCTTTACACGGCAGATCAGAAGAGCTACGTAATTTCGTTGATAAATGCGACGGCTGTCGCCGTTAATGCCATAATAATCCTCATTCTCGCAAGTCTTCGCTATGATATAGTGCTTGTCCAGCTGATTGCTCTGATAAGCTTTTTTGCACGGTCCGGCCTGTATATACTGTACGGCAGGAGAAAGTATCCAGACATCGACCTGAAAGCACCGCCTATGAACGACGCTCTCGACAAACGCTGGGATTCGCTCATACTGCAGGTCCTCGGAGTAGCGTCGACGGCTACGCCTGTCGTTGTTACTTCGCTTATGCTTGGCTTCAAGGAGGCCAGTGTATTTGTGGTGTACAATATGGTATTCGCGAGCGTTCTCGCATTGCTCACGACCTTCAGCAACGGACTGAGCGCCATGTTCGGCGACCTGCTGGTCCGGAAAGAGATGGGGACGATGCAGAAGGCTTACCAGCAGTACGAGTATTTATACTATGCACTGGTGACTTGGGGCTATGCGTGCGCGGCCATACTCATCATGCCCTTTATGAATATCTATACCGCAAAATTCACTGACGCCGTATACGTCAGGCCTGTCTTAGCCGCTCTCTTTGTGGGCGTAGGAGTCTTTTCGAATATTAAGACGCCTCAGGGGATGCTTGTCATATCGGCTGGACTTTATAAAGAAACGAAGGTGCAGTCGCTCATACAGGCTGCCATAATTGTAGTGCTTTCCATAGTGCTTGCGCCGTTTTTCGGCATCGCGGGAATACTGGTCGCTTCCATACTTTCGAACCTGTACAGGGATATCGATCTGATATTTTATATACCGAAAACCGTTACCAAATTGAGACCCACGCTTTCCATCAGGAGAGTGCTCAGGATATTCGTGCTGTTTTTCGCGTCAGTGCTGCCGGCGCTGTACCTTGTGGACATCAAGCCGGGCAGCCTTGCGGGCTGGGCATTATATTCGATACCGACCGCCGCATGGGTGTTTATTATTGTCGTAGGAGGCAATATTCTTATAGAGAGGAAGATGGCTTCAGATATCCTTGTCAGGATGAAGGGGCTGCTACCGGGGGGAAAAGGCAGTAAGGCAAAAATAACAGGAAGGTGAATCTCATATCATGAAAGCAGGCATATTGACATTCCACCACGCCCATCATTACGGTGCGCAGCTTCAGGCGTACGCGCTCATGCGGGCCGCGCAGAAAGCCGGGACGGAATGCGAAGTAATCAATTATGTAAGGATAGATACGGTTGAAGGCAACAGGCTGTTCAAAAAAGGCTTGTCCGCAAGATCGCTTCTATCAAATGCCAATACTCTGCTCAACCTGGGAAAGCTGAGAAAAAGATACATACGCTTTGAAAGCTTTGTACACGACGATATGAACCTTTCGGATAAATTCTACGGTAACTTTGAACAGCTGAAGAATGACGCTCCCGTGTATGATGTATATATCTGCGGAAGCGATCAGATATGGAATCCGCTCATATATAAGGAAAGTACCTTCGACCCCGCCTTTTTCGCGGATTTTGCAAAAAGCGGCAGACGTATAGCTTACGCCCCCAGCTTCGGGATCAGCTCGATACCTGAGGATAAAAGGGAGCTGCTGAAGAAATATCTAAACAGGTTTGAGTGTCTGTCCGTCAGGGAAAAGCAGGGTGAAAGCATCATACGCGACATTGCGGCGAGGGAAGCGCAGACTGTACTCGACCCTACGCTCCTGCTGAATGGGGACGACTGGAGCGCCGTATCGGCAGCGCCCGGGTATAAAGAACCGTATATATTGTGCTATTTCATTACAGACGCCAGAAAATACGGAGACTTTGTCCAGGTACTTTCCGACAGGTACAAGCTGCCGGTCGTGTCGCTGTGCGGTTCGCGCAGGGTGGTGCCCCAGACCAGCCAGACGGTACTCGATGCGGGTCCGAAGGAATTCCTAGGCCTTTTCAGGAATGCGGCCGCCGTATGCACCGATTCTTTCCACGGCACAGTATTTTCAATAAACTTCAAGAAGGAATTTTATTGTTTCGAATCTTCGCAGAAATCCGAAAAAGCTGTGAATTCGAGGCTTTACAGTATACTGGACAGGCTTGGCCTGCTTTCCCGGATATATTCGCATACAATGGAACTGAAGGATTTCAGGAATAGGGTCGATACATTATGTGAGCCTGTAGACTATGTACAGGTGGATGCGCTGCTCGAAAAGGAAAGGGAAGCGTCGGCAAAGTACCTTAAGGAGGCACTGGGCCTTTGATACGGCAGACCTGAGTAAAAATACTCATTGTATGTGGCATTCTTAAAAACTATAATTAAATTAACAAGTTATGCCGGTTGGCTGCCAAATACTTCGGGACGGGGATGACACAATGAATTTATTGCCCTGGAAATCAAACCAGACCAAGAAGTTTGATACGAAGACTTTAAGGAAAAACGACATATCGCTCCTGATATTGGACGAGCGCTGGAACAAGCTGTTCAACAGTACGCCTAAAACTCCTGCCATCGAGCGCAGCGAGGAGAAGCTCAAGGAACTGTTGAAGGAGGAGGCGCGTCTAACTGCAGAGCAGAAGAATATTGCCGCTTTAAAAAAGCAGCATATGGATAGGATAATAAGGCTTACGCCTGACGTGTTCGAAAAAAACGATGCGGAGGCCCAGAAGGAAATGCAGGCCTCGGAACGTGAAATAAAAAGGATAAACGACAGGGACAAACAGATAGAGGAACAGCTCGACGAGATGCCCGGCAGGCTGAAGCAGGCCAACCTGGAGCTTCTCGAACTTACAGTGAACATAGTCTACTTCAAGATAAGATCCAGCAAAAAGCGAGTGGAAGAGCTGGAAAAGCTGATAGAGGAGACCAGAGAAAAGCTTAAGGGCTACATAGACGAGAAGGAATCGCTCTCACAGGATGATACGGATATATATTCATATTTCCATGACCTTCTCGGAGGCGAAGAACTGGAAAAGCTCGACAGGGAGTTTTTCGGATAGCTCCCCGGCGGATCACGCCGAATCGCTGCAGATTCCGGGTGAAATCCCGGCAGAGTCCAGGCGAACTGAATAATATTGATCGTACCTCAATTGATCGTTGATCGATCGCTCAAAGGAAGCGGTGTTATGAAAATTGTCACACCTGCCCAAATGAATTCCATAGATAAAAACACCATAAACAATTATGGCATACCCGGGCTCCTGCTGATGGAGAACGCAGCGGCTGCCGTTGCTTCAGAAGCCGTAACAATGCTCGGCGGGAACATCGGCGGAGTTATCACGGCCGTTGCGGGCCGGGGAAATAACGGCGGGGACGCGTTTGCCGCGGCCAGGCTGCTCCACGGCAAGGGCTTCGACGTCCGAGTCCTTTTGGCAGGAGCTAAAGCCGGAATTTCCGGAGATGCTCTTATGAATATGGTCATATTGGAGAAAATCGGCATAAATGTCGTTGAGTTAAACGGAGCGGAAGATGTTGCACTCCTCGATTGTACGCTTAAGGAATCGCGGCTTGTGATAGACGGAGTCTTCGGAACGGGATTGAGCAGGGATATAAGTGGCATCGCTGCGACAGTCATCGAAAGAATGAACCTGTCCGGAAAGCCTATACTGTCTATCGACATACCCTCGGGTATAGACGGGACGGACGGAAGTATACGCGGCACATGTATCAGGGCCGATGCGACGGTCACCTTCTGCATGCCCAAAATCGGGCTTGCCGTCAATCCCGGCTGCGAGTGTGCCGGAAGACTGAAGGTAGCTGATATCGGGATACCGCGCAGCGTTATCGCTGCGCAGAATATAAGGTGCGAAATAGTCGATGCCGGAATGACGGCGGGGATGATACCGCAAAGAATACCCGATTCCAACAAGGGCACCTACGGAAAGGCATTTATAATTTCCGGCTCGACGGGAATGACCGGCTCCGGTCGACTGGCCTGTACGGCCGCGCTCCGCACAGGAGCAGGCCTGGTATACGCGGGAGTGCCTGAAAGCCTGGCGGGCATTTACAGCTCCTCCCTGACGGAGCCTGTTATCATTGCGCTTCCGGACGGCGGTAAGGGCTACCTTTCCGAAGAGAGCGTGAGCAAAATCAGAGAGCGCATGGCCGGCATGGATGCGGTTGCCATCGGGCCGGGACTGTCTGCGGCCGAGGGCGTAAAACGGCTGGTCGAGCTGGTCATAAGCGAATGCAGGGCGCCGCTGGTTTTGGACGCGGACGCGCTTAATGTTATTTCCGGAAATACGGAAATACTTAAGCGGCTCGAAACGGAGGCCGTGATCACTCCGCATCCCGGCGAGATGGGCAGGCTGACAGGACTGACCGTAGCCGAAGTGCAAAAGGACAGAATAGGCACAGCCGGTAGGTTCGCGTCGGAGTACGGGGTCGTGACTGTGCTGAAGGGAAGCAGGACGATCATTGCGCTGCCTGACGGAAGGATATATATCAATCCCACCGGTAATGCCGGCATGGCCACCGCCGGTACCGGAGATGTACTCACGGGCGTAATTACGGGGCTGATAGCGCAAGGCGCTTCCGCAGGAAAAGCGGCTGTAGCCGGAGCATACCTCCATGGGCTGGCAGGCGACCTGGCAGCGGACAGCATGGGCATGCACGGTATTCTTGCAGGCGATGTCGCGAGGCATTTACCGTATGCAATAAAGGAAATAATCAAGCTGAGCCGGTCGGTGTGACGGCGGAAATGAAATTACTTTCAACGGCTTTAATGAAATGCTGCTAGCCGCTGCGTCCGAAGGTTGCTGCGGCTGCTCAAGATTAATGCTACCTTGGGAAACCTCAGGAATATACTGATAGGGAGACCACAAAAGAAACCGGTGCTTATTTGATCGGGGAAATGTTTTAACGGAGGATATCATGGATTATAAACTTAACAGGGCATGGGCGGAAATAGATCTGGATGCGATTGCACATAATGTGCGCGAAATAAAAAAGTTTACTGGTAAAAAGGTCGAGATGATGGGCGTCGTTAAGGCAGACGCCTATGGGCACGGAGTCCGTGAGGTCGTAAGGACCCTGCTGGACAATGGAGTGACTCAGCTCGCTGTTTCAATGCTGGACGAAGCCATCCAGATCAGGAATATGGGTATCGATGTGCCGATCCTGATACTTGGCTATACCGACCCCGTCAGAGCAGAGGAATTGGTGCTCAATGACGTCACTCAAACGGTTTTCAGCCTGGACCTTGCGCAGGCACTTTCTTCGGCGGCTGTCAGGCTGGGGAAAAAAGTAAAGGTGCATGTCAAAGTGGATACCGGAATGACAAGAATAGGTTTCATGCCCGGACGTGAGGCTGTAAAATACATCACCGAGATAAACAGGCTACCCGGACTTGTACTTGAAGGCATGTTCACGCATTTCGCCTCGGCTGACGAACATGAAAAGGATTATACCAAGATGCAGTACGACCGCTTTCTGGGCTTATGCACCGAGCTTTCGAAAGAGGGTATAGAGATCCCTGTAAAGCACGTTTGCAACAGTGCCGGAACTATGCAATATCCCGAAATGCACCTTGATATGGTCCGTCCTGGAGTCATATTATACGGACTGTACCCGTCGAAGGATGTGGACAGGGAAAAGATCAGGCTAAAACCGGCCATGACGCTTAAAGCCAACGTAATAATGGTCAAGGATGTCGAGCCCGACACCTGCATAAGCTATGGCCGGATATTCCGCACTTCACGCAAAAGCAAAATTGCTACAATACCGATTGGATATGCCGACGGATATACAAGGCTGCTTTCGAACAAGGGCCGCATGCTGGTGAACGGTGAGTTTGCCCCTGTAGTCGGCAGGATATGCATGGACCAGTGCATGATCGATGTGACGGAGCTTAAAAACGAAGTGCACGTGGGGGACGAGGTAGTGGTCTTCGGGAACCAGAACGGCTCCAGCATCAGCGTTGACGAGATAGCTGCCGATATCGGCACGATCAATTACGAGCTCGTATGTATCATAGGTAAAAGGATACCCAGAGTATATCTGAAGGACGGCAAGATCTGCAGCATCCTGAATTACCTTATTTGATTGCTGCGAACCGGTTTGGCTGCGTCAGGCCCGCCAGGTTCGTCAAGCTTGCCGGACTCACCAGGCCCGCCGGGTTCGTCAGACCCGTCAGACCCGTCAGTCCTGCCCGGCCCATAATGCCGATCAGGCCTCTCGGACCCATCAGGCTGGCCACGTAAACCGGCGGTGGGCGACTGCGGAAAATACGCATGTTTTGTGGATTTTGTGCATTATATTATAATAAAGCGTAATGTAATTTTAATTTGACCGTATATGCGATAATATATATAATAAGATATATACTAATGCATATACCACCCACATAATTTTAACGAGGCCAGCTATAATAATAGTGCGCTGTCTCAACCATTTCAAAACGCATCGGTTTTCTTATCCCGGATGCGTTTCAACGGGGCGGGAGATACGTGTTCGCCGACTCGTAATAAATCCAAAAAAAATGGGGGATTTATTTTGGCAGAATTGAAAAAAATACTTATAAGTCTTCCTGATAATCTATTGAAAGAAATAGATACGCTTGTTTCTGTCGAAAAAACCAACAGAAGCGAGTTCGTCAGGGAAGCGATGAAATTGTATATTAGGGAAAAGAGAAAAATCGAAATGAGAGACAGGATGAAAAAAGGGTATCAGGAAATGGCCGAAATCAATATCAGACTTGCGGAGCTGTGTTTGGACGCGGATTGTGACCAGCAGCAAAAATATGAGGAACGTCTTGGGGAGTTGGAGTAAACGTGATAATAAAACGCGGTGATATTTTTTACGCCGATCTTAGTCCGGTGATCGGCTCCGAGCAGGGGGGAGTCAGGCCGGTGCTTGTAGTGCAGAATGATATAGGGAACAAATACAGCCCGACCATTATTGCTGCAGCCATAACATCGCAGATAAACAAGGCTAAGCTGCCTACGCATATAGAAATAAATGCCCAGGATTACGGACTTCAAAAGGACTCGGTGATTCTGCTGGAACAGATAAGAACGATAGACAAAAAAAGACTCAGGGAAAAAATAGGACATCTCGACGAGGAACTTATGGAGAAGGTAAACGAAGCGCTAAGCATAAGCTTCGGACTGGCCGATATATAATATGGGCGGTCGGCAGGCAGTAAGCATGAAAAGCGAAGTTACATACATAGATTAAGATAATACATAATTGGACAAGCCTGAACTAATTCCGCCGAGATTTGCTTTGAGGGGATAAAATGAAAAAAGAGAATGTTTTCAGGCTTGTTCTGGCCTTAGGTATATTTTTTATTGTTTACCAATTCGGTATAAAACCCATATTATTCAATGATAAAAAATCAATCGAAGCATACGAGCAGTATTGGTCCGGGCAGCTTCCAAAAGACAGCGGCACGGATTATGACGTCGTTGTATACGGCGCCGAGCCGCAGGGCATTTCCGCCGCGGTGTCATCTGCCCGCCTGGGCGCGCGTACGCTGCTGATCAGTGACGACGCAGATCTTGGCGGCATAATCACGGATTGCATGATACCGGAGCTTGAACTGCCTGCCGGGCAGAACGGCATACTTCTTAACGGCGGCATTCTGAACGAACTCAATAAAAGCCTTGGTAAAAGCTTTACCGGTAAAAATTATCTCGACGCCGTAAGTGCCATGGTTTCGGCGGAAAAGAGCCTGAAGGTTCTGTATAACGCCTCCGTAACGGGTGTGGAGAAATCGGGCGTTTACCTTGAAGCTGTGGGGATACATACGGATAAAGGGGATTTAAATATATCAGCAAGGATTTTCATTGACGCCTCGGATGACGGCGCTCTCCTTGAAGCGGGCAAGGTCCCCTTCATTACGGGCTCCGAAGATCTCAACATGGCTAAAAGCTTCATGCCGGCAGGACTTAACTTTGAAATGACTGCGGAAAGCGGTGTCACTGTAAAAAAGGACGAACTGGGCAAGCTCGTCAAAAAAAGCGGATTCTATACCAAGCTGGGTAAGTATGATCTGCTGTACATGCATTCAAGGCTGGACAGGCTGAACGTTTATTTCCCGGAAGAGGGGAAGGTCGTTGTAAGCGGGCTTTCCGTATCGGATATAGACGTAACTGACTTGAATACCGTTAAGCAGGCATACGAAAAAGAGGCCGAAGAGGCAAAAAGCTTTGCGGTATTCCTTTCGGAGAATTTTGACGAGTTCAAAGGCCTTAAATTCTCAAAGGCCGCAGACAGCCTGCGCATCGCCGAGTCAAGACATTTCCGCGGCATAAGCACTTTAACTGTGAACAACATATTGGATGACAAATACCCTCCGGAGACGATCGCGATGGGTTCATATCCCATAATGATCGGCAAGTTCGCACCAAGAGGGCAGTTTATCGCCGGAAAAGGGTTACAGTATGGTATACCCATGGGGAACCTGGTCCCGGAGAAAGCCTCCAACCTTCTGATGGCTGGTCCGAGGGCATCCTACTCGTCGCTTGCGGCAAGCAGCGCGGGTACCGTGGGGACAAGCATAGCGGCCGGGGAAGCGGCAGGGATTGC
Source organism: Bacillota bacterium (assembly GCA_023412915.1). Classification (GTDB taxonomy): domain Bacteria; phylum Bacillota; class Clostridia; order Acetivibrionales; family DTU013; genus JAEYOM01. Next base: position 188,642 of record JAEZRE010000015.1, on the reverse strand, counting down.
GGCGGTATTCTGTGTTGCGCGTAACGAAAATCCGGCTGATCTTGACAAAGAGAATAAAAAATTCGGTGAATTCAAGGCTATGCTCACGGGCGCAGGCATGTACCTGCCGAATGAAGCCATAGAAAACCGGCTCGAGGACAACTGGGCATATCCTGCCGCAAGGCAGCTAATTACCCTGGGTCTTATCGGAGGGGGCGTAAAAAATGATCTGAAATATGACGAGCAGGCCAGGCAGAAGGATCTGGCCTATATCCTTATCAACGGGATATACCGCCTTGACAGGAATGTCTATTCGCTTGAACTGGATTCCCGTATGAGGCCCTACCTTAAAGATACCAGGCTCACTTATGACGACGCGGTCGGCATGCTTGGCGCGCTTTATAATATCAAGGGAGATACTAAAACCATATATAAAAAGCTGTGCGATCAGAACCGAATAAATGATGTAATGCAGCTGAGGCTCGATGAATCGAGGAACCTTTTGCTTGGCGACGTCTACTATCTCGGAGCGTACAGTATCAAGAGCTTCACAGGCAAGGAGATTCCCGACTGATTTCTTTCTATCCGCCGTATTTTCTGTCCATCATACTTTTCTATCCTTTGACTCATAATATCACCAAATCTAATGCAAGATTTTCCATTGATACTCTATTGACTTGTAACAATTTAGCTGTTAATATCGTATATAAACAGTAAGATCACTATATTCAGTAGAAGGTTGGTTTGAATTGAGAATCATTATAACCAATACATCGGGAAAGCCGATTTATGAGCAAATTGAAGATCAGATAAAAGAGGCGATTCTAAGCGACGAGCTGAGAGAGGGAGATCTGCTTCCATCGATCAGGCAGCTGGCAAATGAATTGAGGATAAGCGTAATTACAACGACAAGGGCCTACACAGATCTAGAGCAGGAGGGATTTATCTCGATCGTCCAGGGTAAAGGCTGTTATGTCCTGCCCAAAAACAGCGAATACGTCCGCGAGCAACTTCTGCGCAAGGTCGAGGAAGGCATTTCGTCAGCTGTCAGCGCGGGGAAAACGGCGAAGCTGTCGCGGGAAGATCTTTTGAAGATGTTCGAGTTGATACTGAAGGAGAATGAATATGATTAATGCCATAGAGATTACAGGTTTGCGAAAAGAGTACAGGGAGTTTACGCTCAAAGATGTTGCGTTCTCACTTCCGGAAGGCTACATCATGGGCTTTGTCGGTCAAAACGGCGCCGGCAAGACTACAACCATACGACTTATCCTGAACATGCTTGCACGCAACAGCGGAACTATCAAAGTATTCGGCAAGGATAACATATTGGAAGAACAGGGAATCAAACAGGATACAGGCGTCGTTTTCGACGACATTTTTTTCGTGGACAACTGGAAGATATCCGATGTTGAAAAGGCGGTAAAAGCTTTTTACAGCAAATGGGACAGTGAGCTGTACAAAAAATATCTAGGCAGCTTTGGACTGTCCGTAGATAAAAAAGTAAAAGATCTGTCGCGCGGAATGAAAATGAAGCTGATGCTTGCTGTGGCAATGTCACACGAAGCGAGGCTGCTCATACTCGACGAGCCGACTAGCGGCCTGGATCCGGTTGCCCGCGACGAACTGCTTGATATACTGGGCAATTATATTTCAGACGGAAAAAAATCCATACTGTTTTCGACGCATATAACTTCAGATTTGGAGACGATAGCGGATTATATCACATTGATCGACAATGGCAGGGTCTTCTATACGGGAACAAAGGACAATTTGCTTGAAAGCTTCCGCATCGTCAAAGGCGGTCCGAAGGATTTGACGGAACAGTTAAGGGCTAAGATCATAGGCATTAAACAAAGCAGTACAGGATTTTCCGGTTTGATACCGGCTCCGGAAGTAAAGCAGCTACCCGGTGAAATAATAATCGAAGCGCCCACCATTGATGAGATATTGGTATATATCAGTAAAGGAGAGGGAAACCGTGACTAATGTTATAAAATCGGTAAGATTGGATTACTATACGTTAAAGAGCAATTACGCGAGATTCATAATCATCTATGCGCTTGCAGTCTTATTGGCCGTATTTACTCAGCCGGTTATAGCGATAGTGATCATTATGGCTTTCTCTGTATTTTTGAGCGGCTTGGTTTTTTCCATTTATGAAAAAAATAATTTAAGCAGGTTATATGGGATTTTGCCGCTTAGGAGGACTGATGTCGTTATAGGCAGGTTTATATTCGCTTTATGTTTCTGCCTTATAAATATGTTGGTCTCAGGGTGTATGGCTTACATCATATCTAGTTATTCCGGTAAAGGAATGGAGCAGTCCACCTTTATTACCTACTTGTCAGCTTCTTTTCTTTATTATTGCCTGGCCATCGGTATTTCTTTCCCGATTTACTTTAAGATCGGTTTTTCAAAGGCATACATTTTTACTATGCTGCCTATGTATATTATTATTATGGGCAGTGTATTAATCAGCAAGAAAGCGGATCTGAGCGGCTTGAAACAAACCTTTCAGTATTATATTTCCCATCAGCATATGATATGGATAACGGGCTGCGGAGCAGGGCTGATCCTGCTCGCCGTATCATGCTTCGTATCCTGTTTGATCACTAAAAGGGCTGAACTTACCTAGAAGGCGAGAATCAGACTTATTTTCCTGTCAACTTCGATAATACGACCCGTATCATAAACCTTGGCAGGTCGAGCATGCGCTTCGCCCTTTTTGGTTCCTTGCACAGCCTGTAAAACCATTCGAGGCCGTTCCGTCTGAAGAAATCAGGCGCGAGCTTGGTATTGCCCGAGAGAACGTCCACCGCACCGCCAACGCCTATGCACACCTTGCAGTTGAGGCGGTCAAGGTGGCTCTTTATCCACTTCTCCTGTTTAGGTGCGCCGAGCGCTACCAGCAGTATATCGGCCTTGGCTTCATTTATGCTGTTTACTATTTCGGCGTCGTCCTTGTCTGTAAAGTAACCGTTGCGGCAGCCTGCAACGACGATCCCGGGATTGCCGTTCCTGATCCTTTCAGCTGCGGCTTCGGCAACTCCCGGTTTCGAGCCGAATATGAAACAGCGTATCCCGTCTTTTGAATATGTCTCAAAAACCTTCTTTACGAGGTCGAAGCCCGAAACCTTTTCCGGGAGCGCCTGTCCAAGTATCTTCGACGCCAGTACGACGCCCGCGCCATCGGCAGTAAGCATGTCGGCTCCGGTTAGTATCGCTGCAAGCGAGGGATCCCTGTGTGCAGCCATCATTATTTCAGCATTGGGAGTGAATATGGTGTGGATGCCGTCGGCCTTTATGAATGAGCCGACTTTTTCCACAGCCTCATCCATCGTTATGTTGTCTACCGGTATGCCGAGTATTTCAATCGTTTTTCTCATAGCTTTTCCTTTCCAATTACTTTCCCATGACATTGTCGAACAATTCCGCCCTGGTGTGGGATTTGCCCTTGAACGGTACCTCCGGAAGCTTTGAGGGCGGGGCGGCCAGATCGATCCCATCGGTCCTGTAGGAATATGCTATGCCCGAAGCATCGAGAATCGTCGGCGCTATGTCGAGGAACGACGCCGCATTCCCGCTTCCGGTGTATGCTTTACCGTCCGGCGTCAGCATTATAAACGGCACGAATTCGTAGTAATCGCCTTCGGAAGTATATGAAGCCTGCTTGTAATCCGCGGATTCAATGCTGGGAGTATGATCGCCCCAAATCAGCACGTAAGTATCCGGGTATTGCTTGAGGATTTCATTTGTAAAATCCCGTATCGACTGATCCACATAGGAAAAAGCCGTAAAATAATTCCGGACAACCTTGTCGCCGATATCGTCGTACCTGTCATTCTTATAGTAACCAGCCGTATTTTCGAACGGCATGTGGCTGCTCATGGTTATTATATAGTCGAAGAACGGCTGTTTCAGCCCCGCCGTATTTTTCAGAACAAAATCGAAAACTTCATGGTCGGGCGCGCCCCATCCGCTCTCCTTCAACTTCATTTTACCAATATCATAAAAATTGTCAAAGCCCATCTTCCGAAATGCCACGTCCCTGTTATAATAATTGCCTATATTGCCGTGATAGGCCTCAGTTGCGTAACCGCCAGTATCGAGCTGTTTTATGAAGGAGTTCGAATAATCGTATATAGGTATTTTGATGGAGGGATAATTGCCCAACGGCTCGATGCTGTTCAATATAGAAAATTCGGCGTCCGAGGTTCCCCCGGATTTGTGGTACGAAAGCATGAAGGGGTAATAAACACCTTTTTGAGTGAGACTGTGCAAAAAGGGCATTACATATTCGCCTTTATATTGCTGATTTACAACAGCCGCATCCATGGATTCGACCTGTATCGCGACGATATTCGGGTGTTTTTCCGCTCTTTCCGCAGCCGTCACGGTCTTGCCGTACTGGAACTGGTTGACCATGTTTGCGCCGCCGTAATTCACGGTTATATCCACGATATTGTTTACAAATGTTCCGTACCGTTCAATTATTTTCTCTTCGGTGGAATAAAAATTTTTTCCCATTTGCAGCACCGAAAGGCCGTTTGCGAAGTTCCAGCCCTCGAGCAGTACAAGCACGAGCAGCGAGGCCATGACTGCGTTCTTCACGGGCTTTCTGAGATTGTTGCGATATAATCCGGCTCTGTTTTTAAAAAAGAACAGCCAGATAAAGAAAGGCAGATCGATGAGAAGTATGCCCATCTTGTAATTTATCGGGATGGTGAAATGCCTGATAGGCCCTACGCCTTCGGTGAACAGCGCGAAGGCCTGGAACAGGTGAAGATAATTGCCGAAATATGCGTAATAGCTCATGTATGAAAACATATATGCGATCTGCGCGGCATACAGCAGGATGAGCAGCAGTCTGAAACTGATTCGGGCTGCCTGTGGAAAAAGTATTATACCGATCAGCACGGTAAATGAAAGCTTGTAGACGAATGCTGCCGGAGTCCAGACAGGAAGGATCATAAAATCAAATAGCGTTATCTTGAGTGCATTTAAAAAAATAAGTATACATATTGCCGCAGTGAATTTACGTCCGTCGCGATCCGTCCCTGCAAGCGGCTTTGAGTGCGTATATGAAATAAATCTGTTCATAGGTATATATCCTGTTCATAGTACATTCTACTGAAATCAGACGGCAGGTACCCTGCTCTGGTGGCCTTCGATGTTTTCAACCATCACCATTATCCGCGGCCTGTTGTATCTTTGTATGATAATATACGGCAAATTCAGAATAATAGCAAGAATCACTATCATAATTGCTGGTTCGAATTCGCTCCAGAGGAAGAACGAAAGAGTGGAAAAAATGATGCTCCAGTGGGTAACCTCGGACTTGCAGGATTCAAATATATATTTCTGCAGGTATTCCCTTGTATATTCCTTTATCCTCTTTTTCGGGAAGACGCCTTTTACTATGTCGCCAAGCTCGGGCAGCAGCTTTTTCCAAACCTTCACGCGAAAGACGCGCTGATAGAATTCGCCCCTCTTCTCCCACTCCCGCTGCCTGAGCAGCCAGCTGTCGCGGGAATAGAAGCTGTCGGGCATCTTGTTGGACAGGTATGTTATGATTAAAGAAAAAATGAAAAATGTCAAAAGATTCAGCAGGAACTCCTTTTGTATCAAAAGCCTGATTATTTTCATATACCCTCCGTTTACCCCTTCAAGGCGGATAAAAACAATTCCGCCGCGCGTCTGGATGCTTCCGGCTGTCTGAACGCCAACTGGCTCGCCGCAATTTCCCCGAGTTTTCTGCCGCCGTCCGCAAGCAGCCCGTTTACGGTATCCGTCAGTTTCAGAGTATCACCGCAGACAACGCCCAAATTATTTGCCTCCGCGAATTGCGGATTTTTCTCCTCCTGGCCGGTCAACGCTCCCGTTACAATAAAAGGCCTGCACAGGTTTACGGCTTCCATCATTACGTTCGGGCTCGCACGCAATAGTAAAATATCCGATTCGAGCATGTATTTTTCAACATCTTCAACGAAGCCGCAGACCTCGAGCCTGTCCTTGTAGCCTTCGAGGCTTTTTTCCGCTTCGGCCCGGAATTTTTTATTGTTTCCGGCCAGTATAACGACTCTGCAGTCATAATGCCCGAGCAGGATCCTTGCCATTTCCACAGCCTGCTGTCTGCCCTGGCTGCCGTTCATTATCAAAAACTGCAGTTCTTTTTTTTGCTTAAATTGTTCATAATATGAGGTTGCCCCGCAAGGTCCGGTTTGATTGAACCTTTTTCTTACCGGAAAGCCAAAAACTTTAATTTTGCTGTCGGGCACGCCGTAATTCAACATCGTAAGTCTTGCGTTTTCAGTGGGGCAGACCGTACAAAACGAGCGTTTGTCCGCCCATATGCGCGAGACGTTGTCGAGGTCAGCAATATACGATATCACCGGTATCTTCCAACCCCTTGCATCGAGGAGGTCTTCAACGGAGCCTACAAAGCTGGGGTGCACTGATACTATGAGATCAGGGCGCTTCGTTTCCAGAACACGGTAAAAGCCCTTTTTTATGCTCCGCGCCATGAAAATCCTCGAAACGGACGGAAAGACGTTGCCAAGTCCGTAATACACTTTCCAGAACGCAGGAGCCTTGGTCGCCACCTTGTCGTACATCCTGCTCATCCAGGCAGAGACCGGCCCGCCAAGCATGAAACCGTCGATTTCATCGGCGGACGTATACGGATCGAGTTCCGAAAGCTGTTCCCGCAGTGCGGCAGTGATACTCTTATGGCCATGGCCTGTATAAAAAGATGAAATGAATAATATCCCGCTCATTTATGACCGTCCGTCTGTTTTTTAAAGGGGGATGTATCCCCCTTAACAATTGGTGTAAATAATATTACAATATATTGATGATAGTATAAACGCGATTTTTTGTCAAAGGATGCATTATACCGGCAGGCAGGGGAAAATAAAAGTACCGTGCCATAAAAAGACTAAGGCGGTGTTGGCTATGAAGCGGAAGGAAAAATTCGTTCAGGGTCTCAAGGATTATTTGTGGATTATCGTGGGTTCGGTGATAACTGCGGCTGCCATCAATATTTTTCTGGTTCCTTACAAGCTTGCTCCGGGAGGTGTCACCGGAATAGCCACGGTTATTTACTATTTAAGTGGGGAGAGGTTCCAGGTCGGCACAGTAATGTTGATACTGAACATACCTCTGTTTATTTTCGGTATGAAATTCATCGGACGGAAATTCACCGTACGCACACTTTTCAGTACCATACTCCTATCCGTCATTATCGACATTGCGGAGCCGCTTACAACGCTCATTATCAAGGAACTGGAACTGGAGAGGCTCACTTCGAGTCCGGACTATCTGCTTTTTACGATTTTCGGAGGGTTTTTCATGGGGCTCGGGCTCGGCTTCGTGTTCAAATCGGGAGCCACTACGGGAGGGACCGATCTTGCGGCCAGAATAGTCCATCACTTCAACCCGGGCTTATCGATGGGCAAAACGCTCCTGTTCATAGACTCGGCCGTCATCGTTTTTGCCGCGGTCGCGTTCAAAAGCTTTCTACTTGCCTTATATTCGGTCCTGGCGCTTTACATATCATCGAAGATTATAGACGTCATATTGGAGGGCGTAAACTTCGCGAAGTCGATCTTTATCGTTTCCGATTTTGCCGACCCGATAGCACAGGCGATAATGACCGATCTCGACAGGGGGGTCACTGCCCTGAAGGGACTCGGTATGTATACGGGCAGTGAAAAAAAGGTGCTGTACTGCGTCATACAGCGTGCGCAGCTGGCACAGCTCAAGGAAATTGTCAAGAAGATCGACCCGTCGGCATTTATCATATTGAACGAAGTCACGGAGGTGCTCGGCGAAGGCTTTAAGACGTATGAGTAGGCAGGGGCGGGGGCCTGGACGCGCAAGCTCTATGGATAAACAGCTTGTACCACTACTCTGAACGGCGAGGGCGGGTGCAATCACTGCATCAGCTCCGTCACGGGCAAGCTGTATTATCACGGCTCGTTCAAATGCGGGCGCGGATCATTCCTATTATTGAGTCAATCGAAACATATTATGTCCGCCTCAACAAACAATAATTGGGAGGATGCAAAAGTTTCTGTTGACTTGGACGACTCCCTGGTGCTAATATATTTGCATAAACTGAATATGATCTTCAGGGCAGGGTGCAATTCCCTACCGGCGGTAATACGGCGAAAGCTGTTAGCCCGCGAGCGAAAGCTGACCTGGTGAGATTCCGGGGCCGACAGTAAAGTCTGGATGAAAGAAGATGATGAACTTGTATTTTACATTCCCTGGGATCATTCTCAGGGAATTTTATTTTGTGCGGATGCCGAAGAAACGGCAGAGCAAACTATTCAGGGGGTAATGTAAAATGAAAACGAATGTTAAAAAAATCGCAACTATGGGAGTTTTGACTGCACTGTCGATTGTGCTGATGTATGTGATACGCTTCCCGATCATACCGGCGGCTCCTTACCTCAAGTATGAACCGGCCGATATCCCAATGCTTATCGGCGCGTTCCTGTTCGGACCTTTGGCGGGGCTTGCCGTCACTGCGGTCGAAGCTACGATACAAACGCTGCTTTTCGCCGAAGGCGGCTGGGTCGGACTGGTTATGCATATAATTGCGACAGGTACCTTTGTCGTCACCGCAGGGCTCATCTACAAAAAAATGCACGCCCGCAAGGGAGCGATCCTCGGGCTGATCTGTGGCACGATTGCAATGACTTTGATCATGATCCCGCTGAACCTGGTAATTCAGCCCAATTTCTACGGAGTTCCGCTTGAAACGGTCAAAAGCCTGCTGATACCCGCGATAATACCGTTCAATCTCATAAAGGCCGGCTTGAATTCCGTAGTTACATTTATCGTTTACAAATCCATCAGCAAGGTCGTCCAAAAAATATAACGAGAAAATATAACGAGGTCTTCCAAAAAAATTCCTGACGGACCGATGAGTTATAAACACTGATTTGTAGGAAATATGCGGCATTATATTGACAATATTCTAGAACTGTACTAGAATTGAATAAAAATGTAATATATTACCTACGACGCTCATATGGATGTCTTCTTGTGTTAGGTTGTTTGGAGGATAACGTAATGGAAGTGAACAGGCAGAAGGTACATGATTTGATGAATACCAACTGCGCAGGGAATTACAACAGGTTTGCGAGAGAACTCGGAGTCGATCCGTCGCATCTGTACAGATACCTTAATACTGGCGTTGGCGGCGGTAAAAAGATCCTGATGTCCGTGATGAAGTACTGCAAGGTCAACGGGCTCAATTTCGACGAATATATAAGCATGTAATGACAATCGGGCAAATGCTATGTCCGAAGAGATGTCAAACAGATAAAATCAATTGCAACTGAAAATATGGCTGAACTTGATAGCTATGTTTTTAGTTGCTATTTTATTGCACTTTACATATAATAATTCCCATAAAAGCAGTACTTTGTATCACGACAGACAAGTGAGGTTTCAATGAAACATAGGTCTGTTTCTCAAAAGAGCAGAAGGTTAAGCTCGCTGTTCTGGAACCTGAAAATACAGTCGAAGCAGATAATATGCTTCTCCGCCGCATTCGTCATATCGATCGTAACCGTGATATCGGTGTATTATCTGAGTTGGAAAAATTCGCTCCGCCAGGAAGCGGTCAATTACTCCTCACTTTATTTGAATCAGTTGAATGACAATATCGACGCATATTTCAGCGATCTGGACAGGCTGCTGCTTATGACGCAGGCCGATGGCAGGCTTCAGGAGATCCTCGGCACCGATCTGGTCGGAAAATCGGATATCGAACTGAGAGACAATTCGGATTATGTAGAAAACTTCCTCTTCAATATATACACTATCAAGCCTGATATAACGAATATTGTTCTCATTTCCGAAAATGGCATGCTGATAACGGAGGGCATCAGGAGATATTCTCTTTTCAATGAAAATCCCGGGGCATACCGGTGGTACCGAGAAGCCTCGATGAATCCCGGCAAATCGATGATCGTAAAGAATATGGCAAGTGAAGACCCATTGGGGCAGAACGGCAGCGAAGCCACGATATCCGTCGTCCGCAAGATAACGGATAACGGCACCGGCAGGATACTGGGTTGCATAAGAGCCGACGTAACCTGCAAAAAGGTGCAGGGCAACATCGAGCTTGTGGGCCGGAACAGTTCGATGGAAATACTGATCATGGACAAGGATTACAATATGATTTTCGATCCCAATTCCGTTCTGAAAAGCATAAGCATCCCAAGGTTTGCAGATGCGTTCGAAAAGATCCTCGAAGGGAAGGCAGGCAGCCTCAGGACAAACCTCGGCAAAACGGACAGGACAATTGTTTATAACAGTTCGGATTATACCGGCTGGTTCGCGCTGGGCATCATACTTGAAGACAAGCTCATGAAGGAAACGAGAAACGTCAGGGATCTGTCCTTCTTTATTGCGGCAATAACCATTATAGCCATAGTATCCATCTGCGTGTTCATTTCACTGGGCATCACAAAACCGCTCCGGAAGCTCAGAAACTCAATGCAGCTTGTAGCGGGAGGGGATTTCGACGCCAAGGTCGATTTCGACTATAAGGATGAAATAGGCGATATAGGCAGAAGCTTCGATAAAATGATTTTCAAGATCAAGGAATTGATACAGAAGGAATACCTGCTCGGAATCAAAAGGAAGGAAGCCGAGCTCAAAGCGCTGCAGGCGCAGATAAACCCCCATTTCCTTTATAATACGCTCGAGTCGCTGAGGATGAAGGCGGTGGTCAACAACGATGGAGAGGTTGCCGAAATGACGAAAAAGCTTTCGAAGTTCCTGCATCTCAATATCATCAGGGACAGCGAGATCGTCAGGATACGCGAAGAGCTCGAGCATGTGGGATATTACATCGATATCCAGAATATCAGGTACAGCAACAGATTCGAATATATAGCAGATTTTGACGAGGACCTTCTTGACGCATGCATACTGAAGCTGACGCTCCAGCCCTTGATCGAAAATGCCATTTTCCACGGCCTTGAGCCAAAGGAGGGCTATTGCGCCATAATACTCAAGGGTAGGCGTGAGGACGGCGATATTTTAATAGAGGTGATAGACAACGGAATGGGTATAGACCAGGACAGGCTGAATGAGATAAGAGTGGCGCTCGAATCCTCTATGGCTTCCGGCAGGCTGGGGATAGGCATCGTAAATGTCCATAAACGCCTCAAGTTCCATTTCGGCGATTCCTACGGTATTGAAATTTCAAGCACAGTAAACAAGGGCACAAGGATAGCTATTCGGATCCCCTACAGGACATTTTGCCAGGGAGGTGACGACAATGCTCAGACTTTTGCTGGTTGACGACGAACAGCCGATACTCGATGGCTTGAAGCAGCTTATAAATTGGGATAGGGTTGGGGTGTCCGAGATCAGGACGGCTGCGAACGGTCAGGAAGCGCTTGATATGGCGGACGGCTTCAGGCCGAATATCGTCATAACCGATATAAGGATGCCCTATATGGATGGTCTGCAGCTTATAAAGAGCATCCGGGACAGGCTTCCCGAGACAAAATGCATAATACTCTGCGGCTACCAGGATTTTGAGTATGCGAGGGACGCCATAAAATACGGGGCTGTGAGGTATCTTGTCAAACCGGTGGACGAGGATGAACTGAGGGAGATAATACTCGACCTGAAGGACAGCATATTGAAGACGAAAAAAGAGCGTGAACGCTTCGAAGAGTTGAACAGGAAGCTGCTTGAGAGCACGCCTTTTCTCCGGAACAAACTGCTGTATTCCATTATGACCGGTGAAGCCAGGGATACGGCCGGAGTGGGAAAACAACTCGCGGGCTTTGGCATAAACCGCTTTCCCGACAAATTCATCTGCGCAGTCATAGAATTCGAGCTGATAGAAACCAACGAGCGCTTCAACAGCGAAAACATCGAACTGATACGCTTTGCCATTGCCAATATAGCGGACGAGCTGATAAATTCGCGTTCTGTCGGGCTCGTATTCTACATGCTCGAAAAACAGATCACCGTCATACTTGATACGGCTGCCTGCCGGCCGGGAACGGCCGACGAGCTTTTGAGAGGCGTAATACACCAGGTCGCAAGAAACTTGAACGTGACGGTAACTATCGGGGTCAGCAATCCCTGCAGCGGCTTGAGGGGTGCCCCGGAGGGCTACAAGGAAGCCAGGAGCGCATTGAAATACAAGCTTATGCTGGGCAGGGGCAAGGTCCTTTACTACAGCGAGGTCGCCTGCAATTTCTGCAACGAATTCATACTGCCCGTAAGCATGTGGAAGCGGCTCGAAAACAGTGTAATAACAGCGGACAGCGCCGGTATTCCGGGGGTGATCCGCGACCTTTTCAGCGAATTGAAAAGCAGGAGGCTCGATCCCTCAAAGCTCCTTTCAGGCTGCAGGGACGAACTGCTTGTCATAAGAAGGAATCTGGACGAAATCGGCCTCGATACCGGCACTATAAGCGGGTTCATTGACAGGTTCGTCAATGAAATGCAGAATATGACGCTCGATGAGCTGGAAGCCAGCTTTACGTCCGCATTCTGCGATATTGCCGGAGAGGTGTTCCAATCCGGTTCCTCGGGCATCCGGGCCATCATCGGCCAGATCAGGCAGTATATCGACCAGAACTACGCGACGGAAATAACGCTCAACACTATCGCAGAACAGTTTTACGTGAATGCGAGCTATGCCAGCAGACTGTTCAAGCAGGAATTGAGCGAGAACTTCATAGATTATCTGACGAACAAGAGGATGAACGAAGCCATAAAGCTGCTGCAGTCGACCGATCTGACGGTATACGAGGTATCTGAAAAAATAGGCTACGGCAATCCGAAGTACTTCAGCCAGCTGTTCAAGAAGCATACCGGCCTCAGCCCACGGGATTACAGGAATGAGATTCTGAAACAGGTCAAATAGGCAGTAAAAATAACATACCTTTTTTTAAAACTTACTTACTGTTTCCATTTATGTACGGCTCTTATAATAATGTCAGGATGTATGCCACGACGTTTTATGTCGGGCTGATGCAGCCAAACGATATTTTTAAGGAGGAATCGAAATGTCGGGTAGGTTGTCAAAGTTAATGATCGGTATGCTTTGTCTTGTCATGCTGTTTTCTCTGTTTACCGGTTGCGGTAATACACAGACGGCAGGCAATCAGGCAGCCGAAACGAAAGCGGGGGCTGAAGCGACCGCAGCAGCCGCAACACCGGCCGAAGCAACAGCCGCTGAGGCAACGGCGGCAGGCGCCGAGAAGATCAATATGAAGTTCTGGATGCGCGCGGCTTCCAAGAACAGCGTCACCGGCAAGCTGGTGGAACGTTACAACAAGGAGAATACAGATAACGCGACAGTCGAATTCGAAGTCTATGGTGAAAACTATAAAAACGTTGTCCAGATGGCGCTGGCGGCAGGGAACCCACCGGATATCTTCGAATTGAACGGCGGCCTTACTATCCCGCAGCTTGCCCAGGCAAACTATATAATGCCTCTGGACCAGTATGCGAATGAAGAATATAAGAAGAATTTCTATCCCGAGGTTTTCAAACAGAAGCAGTTCTATTACCAGGGCAAGCTCTACGCGATCCCTGAAAGGGCAGCTTTCTTCAGGCTCATCTACAACACCGACCTGTTTGCCAAGGCAGGCATAGGCGCTCCGCCGGCAACGCTCGAAGAGTTGAAGGCAGACGCCAAAAAGATCACCGATATGGGCAAGGGAGAGTATTACGGCTTTGTTGCCGCATTGAAGACAGCCTCCACCTGGGGCAGATTCACTGACAATGTCTGCTCTATCTCCGGTGTGACAGGTGAAAGCGCATTTGACTGGACTACCGGCAAATTCGACTTCTCCAAGCAGAAGAAAGCACTGCAGTTCCTGATCGACCTCGACAAAGAGAAGATCATGGCGCCGGGCGCACTGCTGCAGGATATCGAGGTGGCAAGGGCACAGTTCGGACAGGGCAAATACGCCATGATGATCGACGGTAACTGGCAGGTGGCACAGTTTGGAAACAACGAGATCAAATGCGACGTCAAGTGGGATTCCGCTCCTATACCTGTGTTTGAGGGTGACAAGAGGGGAAAGAGCTTCATGTTCTTCGACATGAGCAAGCTGATAGCATCGGGCTCCAAGTATAAGGATCAGGCCTGGAATTTCGTCAAATTCCTGCTCGACAATCAGAGTGAGTTCGTTAAGAACGGCGAGCCTCTGAGAACCATGATAAAAGCGAACGATCCTGCAAATATACCTCAGAATTACCTGGGTATCAAGAACTTTACGGATATCCAGAACTCCAAGGCGTTCCCGCTGCAGGTTCAGAACTTCCTGACCAAGCTCGAGGGAGACAAGGTCGATATGGTCTATCAGTCCATATTTGCAGGCAAGACGCCTATCGACAAAGGTCTCGAGGACCTCAGCACGAGGTATAACGCGGCTCTGGACAAAGCTTTGCAGGATGGCGAGATTACCAGGGAAGATATTATAATACCTGGCTTCGATTACTTTGATTATTACAGCAAATAAAGGACCGGGCTTTTATGCAATAAGAGAAGAGCCGGGTAATAGTGGGGAGGCGTGAAGCCTCCCCTGGGTTTTACCCGATTAGATGAAACGCTGACTAAAATTATACAGGACTCTCTGTCCATAGAGAGGTGGCTTATGAAACCATCCACAGAAATTCAAATATCCAAATTCGATACCGAACGAAAGAGAGCTTCTCTTTCAACTGCCATACTAGGCGATTTAAAAGGCAACCCGCAGGGAATCCTCATGCTGCTGCCCGCGGTTCTTTTATTCCTTATGTTTTGCGTATATCCGCTCATCTGCGTTCTGGTTCTCGGTTTTACCGAGTATGACGGCATCAACACTCCCAAATTCACGGGCTTGTATAACTATATCAGGGCCTTCAAGGATGCTACGTGGTGGAACGCGGTTGTAAACACGCTGATAATGGGCTTCGGAACTGTACTGCTGCAGATTCCCCTGGCGTTGTTCTTTGCGGTCATACTGAACTCCAAGCTGCGCGGCCGGGACTTTTTCAGGGCGTCCCTCTTCCTGCCGAACGTAACGAGCCAGGCTATCATGGGTATGATCTTTTTCTTTATATTCCAGACGGACGGAATACTCAACAGTGCGCTCATGCATGCGGGCCTGTTGCAACGGCAAATCCCTTGGATGGAGAGCGACTGGATGGCAAAGCTGACGGTTGTGCTGTTTGCCACATGGTTCCACACCGGTCTTAAAATGGTGCTGTTCCTTGCCGCAATGCAGAAGATCCCGTCCGACGTATATGAAAGCTCGAGTATAGACGGGGCCACGGGCTTTAAAAATTTCTGGTATATCACCCTTCCGATGCTCGGAGGCATGTTCAGAATAATAGTGATGCTGTCGATCATCGACGCGATGAAGCTGTTCGACTCCATCAAGACGCTGACTGACGGCGGACCCGCACATGGGACCGACGTTATGGCGACCTACATTTACACTTACTATTTCAGCCCAGACTACATCTCGCAGCAGGGTTACGCATCGGCCGTCAGTATGATAGCGACTGTGATTATATCCATCGTTGCGGTGATCTACATGAAGTCGACTTCAAAAATGTCGGAGAATTAGGAGCCTGTTATGAAAGAAAATAATAAAGCCGGAATAGCTTCCAAACGGACCTGGACGGCTCAAAAGGCCGCAGATAGTATGCATTCACGATCGAAGAGCAGGAAGGCGCCCAGCTTCGCCGTAACCGCCTTGTTTATCTTTCTCCTGTTGGCAGTACTTGTCACGGTCTTCCCGATATTATATGCCGTACTGTCCTCCTTCAAGGGAAAGGAGGAGTTCCTGATGGGAGGAGCGCGGCTGTTTCCGGAAAGCTTCGCGTGGGAGAACTACTCTATCGCCTGGAAGATGGCCAATTTTGCGGTATATACGCTTAACAGCATCCTTATCAGCGCCGGCACGGTCATAGGGGCAATCGTCGTTTCGTCGATGGCGGGGTTTACGCTGTCACGCCTCAGGTTTCCGGGCAAAAAGCTGCTTGTAGGTTCTTTTTCGCTGACGCTGTTCATCTCGGGCGTGGTTATCGTTTACCCTTTGTTCCGCCTCTGTCAGAGCCTCGGAATGACAAACAACCTGTGGGGCATGATCATAGTGCAGATATCTATCGGCATGGTGGTGGACATCTTCCTGATGACCAACTACTGCGACGGAATATCGCGCGAGATAGACGAGGCTGCGAAGATAGACGGCTGCGGCTTTTTCAAGACTTACCTCAGGATCATAATGCCGGTGATAAAGCCGATAATAGCAACGGTCGGTCTCCTCGAATTCAAGAACGCATGGAACAATTACCTCATTCCGCTGGCATTCACACTGTCGAACAAGGCAATCAGGCCGCTGACCGTCGGCGTTATTTCTTTGAAGGATTCCAACGAGGGCATCTCCTCCTGGAACCTCATGGTCGCGGGGGCGGTCATGTCGATTGTCCCGATCCTGATCGTATACATTTTCATGAACCGCTTCTTTATCGCGGGAATGACCGAAGGGGCAGTAAAAGGCTGAATATAAACCGACTCCTCGAAAAACCCGGCGGTGTTGAAAGCTGTCGGGCTTTCTTTATACCTGCCTCCAGAAGTCTGTTGGGTTTTTCTTTATCCGCCTCTTCAATACAGGTGCCCAGCTGCAGGCGAAACTGTGTGGCTGGGATTTGTCAATTAGTTTGACGGTTTTTCTTCAATATGGTAAATTAAAGACTATACAATTTACACCCATATGATTTCAATAACGGATGTGATGCCAAGCCCATGTTTATGTATGTGTTTTCAATAGTTCTGATAGTTGCGTCGAATATACTCTACAATGTATGCCAGAAATCAACGCCGCAGAGAGCCAACCCGTTTTCGGCTCTGCTGGTGACGTATCTGACCGCGGCATTTCTGACCCTGATAGCGATGCAGTTCTACAAGACCGACAAGGGGTTTTTTCAATCGTTCAAGGATCTCAACTGGACCAGCATAGCTCTCGGCTTTTCTATACTCGGCCTGGAGTTCGGTTATCTCATGGCCTACAGGGCAGGGTGGAACATAAGCGTCGGTTCGCTGGTTGCGAATATCATCCTTGCCGTTATGCTGATACCGGTGGGGATACTGTTTTACAGGGAAGGCTTCGGACTCAGCAAAATACTCGGTTCCGTGCTTTGCATCGCCGGGCTGATACTGATAAACAGGAAGTGACAATCGGCGAATACATTGTAATGCCGGGAAACGTAAAAAACCCCATTGAGAGCCTCCTCGAACAGATCACCCCTTTAGCTTTCGGGGTAAAGTGCGCAATTAACGGAAGCCCTCAATGGAGCCGCTGTCAGCTTTGCTGTAGCTGCTATCTTACTATTTCGACCATTGTATGTCCGCTTGTCTTTTCAAGGTTAAAAGTTGTATAACCGTCGGCATATTTGAATTCTATATCCTTACCCTCCGGTACCAGCCTTACTTTTTGGGGAGTAAAAGGAGTTTTGACTGAGATACCGCAGTCGCAGACTGTAAACTCTGTCTCTACAATCTCCAGCTTCTTGCTCTTTTTCTCTTTGACATAGTTAAGAAGATGCATAATATATGCGTCGTCGTTTTCTCTTAACGTCAGTTCGGTTATATACGGGAGATCGCTCTTCACCAGCGGCTGTTTGTAAAGCTGCTGTATACAGGAACCTATAATATCCTTGTGCACCTTGTAACCATTGGTTATATAGTCTGTGAACAGATTCAGCGAGGTGTAGATATAACCTTCTCCCATTATTATCGCAGGTTCATCGCTGGCATCCGGCTGGGGAGGAGTCTGTCTGTGAGAGCAAAACCTGTCGTAGGCACGGTTGAAATAAGGCGGTACAATTCTGGCCAGTGCTTTCTCGTCGGATTTTATGGAATAACCGCTGACATATTGCATATGGTCCATATGCGGCAGTTCTTTGAAACAGTCATCCGTCAATCTGACATACCTTTCCTCATATTCTGAAGCACCTAAGAACTGCGCTTTCACAAACCCGGGCATAAATCTCCCGGATTTCTCATCCACACCTGATTTTCCTGTCAGAAGCACCTTCCCGCCGCGGCTTACAAAATTGTCCAGGCGCTCTGCAAGCTCCTGTGTGAGCTGTACCTGGTCAGGCAAAATCAGGAGCTCGTATTTGGAAATATCATCATAATGATTCAGAAAGTCGAAAGGAATGTGAAGCTCTGTAAGAATTCTGTAAGCTCCTTCCTCGGGCAAATGACTCGTATTGGGTTTTTCATTCTCTTTGCTGGCGATGAATACTCCTACGTCACAGACCTTGCGGGTATCCCTGCACCAGGCTTCCTTGCCTTCAATTCCTTCGAAAATTTTCCCGATGCGGTTATAAACAGCCTCTTCAATTTTTCCCGAGGGGTGCAATTGATCGCCCACGCATATTCTCGCTCCATAGGCCAGCGCCCTGGAGGTTTCAAATCCGAGGGCCGCTTCGTTTCTAAGAGTCCCGAAATCTCCCCAGCAATTATGAAACTTTCCATTCATCATACACATCTGCAGGTCATATTTGTTAACATAATTCGCGGCCATGGGGAAATGGTTGTAACCCCAGTCTTCACTGGGAAGGGACTCGATATCTATAAATGAAAAATAATTGCGTTTACTTGCCGAGGATGTTGATTTATCCTCTGCGGTATCAAAGTCATAAGGATGTGAATTAAAATAGATCTCCAGATCCTTATCCATAGATTTGAGGTATTCGTATATATCACGGCAGAATTCGATTTCAACCATTCTATCGTGTCTGATAACCTGGCTGCGGTCGGTCGGATCCATGCCCAGCTCCTTCATCTCTTTCTGACAGGTTGCACATACGCACTCATATGCGACAATAATATCGATCCAGAAACCGTCCGGCTTATAGTTGTCATATATCTCTTCAAGCTCTGCCTTGACAACCTTTCTGTAGTCCTTATTATTGATGCACAGGGAATTCCACTTGACATGTCCCTTCTCAAAAGGCAGTTTATTGCCCCTGAGGCCGTCATATGTGAAGCAAAGCCACTCCGGATGACGATCCGCCCAGTCCTCATTCCACGCAACACAGGTATAAGCTACCGGGCGGATTCCATTTTCCCTGCATGCTTTAACCTGCTTGCCAAAAAGATCGAATTGCAATTGAGGGTGCATGGTACCTATTTTAGTAGGGTAATAATACATTCCATGATGGCATTTTGCAAAAAGATTGATAGAGTTTACATGAGCATCCCTGAGAGTTTTCACAAAGCCCTCGGGATCAAATTGCTCACCAACACCGGGTATAAAAGGTGATGTATGAAAATCCATATGTATTTGTCTAAATGGTAAAGATTTCATAATTACATTTTCCTTTCGTCATTTTAATCAGCCTTTTACAGCGCCTGCTGTAAGGCCCTGCTCAACTTTTTTCTGCAAGAAGATATAGGCTATGAACGGGGGTATTATGGCAAGCGTTATGGCTGCCATTACTCCGCCATAGTCAGACTGCCATTCCGAGAAGAATGACAAGAGCCCGAAGGAAATCACCTGCTTATTTTTATCGCTTATGAAGACCAAGGGGAAAAGCAGATTGTTCCAGACATTGATAAAGTTAAACACACTGGCGGTTACTATTGCTGGAACAGACATCGGCATGATAACATGCATAAAAACCTGGATTGCAGTACAGCCATCTATGATTGCCGCTTCCTCGAGTTCCTTGGGAATGGATTTCATAAATGCCGTCAAAATAAAAATTGTAATAGGGATGTTGAAGGCTACAAATAACAGAGTAAGAACAGGGTAGTTGTTTTTAAGCCCGAATGTGCCCAAATCAAATGCAAGAGGAATTATAGTGGATTGCATGGGTATCATGAGTCCGGAAATGAAAAAGGTATATATAAGTCCCTGAAATCTGAATTTGAATCTTGAGATTACATAAGCGGCAAGGGCACCTGTAATAATAAGCAAAAACATGGATATTACGGTCAGGGCAAGAGAATTAATGAAATAGTTGCCCATATTTCCTATTTTCCAGGCTTTGATATAATTTTCTATCCCAAAATGCTTCGGAAGTGCAAACTTAGAGTTCATTATTTCCATTGTGGATTTAAATGAAGATATGACAGCAAAATATATAGGATATAAACACACTATGGTCATAATACTCAAAAACAAATATTTAATTGTAATAAAAAACTTACTTTTATACACATCAACTGATTTTTTACCTGTCATCCTGTACTCCTCACATTTCCTGAGTTTTCATTGCCTGCATGCTGAAAAATGCAAGTAGTAATGAAATTACAAAAATTAAAACTGAGACAGCGCTGCCTATTCCGTAATTGCTGTATTTGAACGCCTCATTGTACAAAAGTGTGGACGGCACCTGGGTGAGTCCGTTCGGACCGCCTTCCGTCATTACGAATACAATATCGAATACCTTTATACTTCCTGTTATAATAAGTACGACCGAGGTTTTCAAGGGTTCCCAGATCAATGGCACCACTATTGTAATTATTCTTTTGAACCCTGTCACGCCATCAATCTCGCTTGCTTCCATAATCTCTTTTGGTATGCCAGTTATTGCGGCAAAGCCGATAGTCATATGGTAGCCGAATCCACACCAGGCATTGGCAATAATAATTGACAGTAACGCCGTTGAAGGCTGAAGCAGCCAACCGATATTGCCGTCGCTGATTCCTAGACCAACCAGGATTGAATTTATGATCCCGTCATTGTTAGGTCCAAAAATGAATTTGAACAATAGCGCCGTGGCTGTCATAGGTAAAATAACCGATGCGAAGAATATAGTCTTAAAGAACTGGTAGCCTTTGCAGAAATCCGCCAATAAATACGCGAGGAAATAGCCCAGCGGTATTTGAAAAAGCAGATTGAGTCCTGCAAATATGAAAGCGTTTTTAAAGGTATGGTAAAACTCCTTCATACCGAACAAAATCTTGAAGTTGTTCAGTCCGACAAGTTTTAAAGGTACTCCGTGTATACCGTTCCAGTTAAAAAAAGCGAAATAGATCGATTGAACAATGGGTATTACGGCGAATATAAGGTAGATTATAAAAGCGGGGAGCATAAACAGTGCAATCACTTTTAAATTCTTTTTAAATTTCTCCATCTTTTCAGCCTTTCTTTTTCTTTTGACGATTGCGCGTTAATTTATATACATATTAAATGAAAGTTGCATCTTTATCGCTAAAGATGCAACCATCAATTAACCGAAGGGAATATTACTTGTTTTTATCAATTTCAGACTGTATTTCCTTTGCGGTATCCTCAGGTGACATTCCCAACGACATGCCTATGAGTGAGTTCCTTGTACGATCCATCATCGAAGGCAGAGGATCGAAGTCGAAGGTATCTCCGCAGGATAAGGTGATGGAATTCGATATTGCAACTGCCTGTGAAAACAAGCTGTCAGGCTTGGCTGAAGAGAGGTCAAGATCCTTCCTTATCGGGATACGCTGAATCTCCAGAGCCATTTTCTGCTGATTTTCCTTATTTGAAATATACTTGACAAAGGCAATCTGCATATCTTTTTGCGCACCGGTAGCTTTTCCGCTTAAGTACAGCTGTTGTGGATATATTATGCCATTTCCGTTAAATTGCGGTTTATCCTTGAAGCTGGGCGGAGCAAAAATACCAATCTTTGCGGAAATATCGGAACCGTCGCAATCCCCGATAAACCAGGAACCGTTGAGTACCATTGCGGCTTTCTCTGTAAGGAACATTGACTTTTCCTCGTCATAGGTGACGCCTTCAAAGTTCACAGGAAATGCTCCTCTGTTTTTTAGGTCCACAAAAAGCTTGAGTGTCTCAACCATATCGGGATCTGTCCATTTGGCGTTACGAGCACCAATTTGCTTAACCTTGTCAATACCGACATTTTTATATGTAAGCCAGTTAAGAAGGTGTCCCGCTCTCCAGGTTTCCTTGGCGCCTACAGCGAAGGGCGTAACACCTATAGCCTTGAGCTTGTCGATGGCGTCATACATGTCCTCGATGGTCTCCGGCACTTTTGCAATACCTGCTTTTGCAAAAAGGTCCTTATTGTAGAAGATCCCCTCAACACCGATCGAATGGGGTATTGCATAATATCCTTTAGCACCGAACGGCGTAAAGTTGTAGGTTTCGAAAGCACCATCGATAAATCCGTCATACCATTCTTTATCTTCGAACAATGGCGAGATTTCCATTACAATCCCGTTTTTCGCATAATCAACGGCATTCATAATGCCGGGATTATAGAAGACGTTAGGTACATCGCCTGTAGCAATAGCTGTTTTCAGTTTATTGTTGAACGCTGCTTCTTCATTTACCGAATCATTTTGGATCTCAACTTCAGGATGTAGTTCGGTAAACCCTTTGATGATTTCATCAAATAAGGGTGTCATAGCATCCGAGCCTGTCCATCTGGTCAAAACGGTCAGTTTAACCTTTTCCGCGGGAGCTGTGTTACCTGTTGCTTCACCTGTTGCTTCAGTTGATTGCGAGGGGTTATTTTCCGCGGGCTGTTGAGAACCACAACCACTGAGCACTAATGTGAACAAAAGAAGTGCTGCCAGCAATGTGCTCATAAATCTTGCTTTTTTCATTATTGATTCCTCTCTTTCATAATTTTGATCGGTATACTGTTATGCTAGCTTGTTTAATATGGTTTTTGAATGGAGAATATTAAACTTCCCTGTAATTTTGTACTTTTCGTTCCGCAAAAATTGAAAAGCCAAACCAGATTTAATATAATAATTTTGGGGTAAAATTATATGCTTAGGAAACTGCAAGAGTTGTACCATAATTCATCCATAAAAAACAAGCTCGCTTTAACTTATATAATAGTATTTATCATTCCCTTTACTATTTTGGCTACGGCTTCGATTCTCATAATAGAAAAATCGAATTTGGATAAAGCCAGTTTCAACTCTGTTCAAAATCTGAAGCAATCTGTCACAAGTACGGAAAGTCTTCTTAACAATGCTGCGAATATTTTAAATATAGTTGTTTCAAACGCCTGGATCCAGGACTTTTACAGTTCGGAAAGCAGCGGCTATCAGGACTTCGAAAGCAAAATGCTGATCAGAAGCTTTCTGGACAGTATAATCGAGCCCAAAAGCGATATAGCATCAATAGTAGTATACGGCATCGATCGTCAAAGTATAGCAACCAGCAGTGATAATGGCAGATTGTACAATGTTGACGGCGAAACCTTTGCAGATCAGCTGAAGACTATGAATAAGTATTGGGGTATGCCGATATATTTAAACACACGCAAAATAGCATATAATACGTCGGGCAAAACCGTAAATTATTTTTCTGTTTTAAAGCCTGTGATTTCATACTACTCCGGAAACATTGTAGCCGTTGTTGAGATCAACTATTATGAATCCACGATATCACAGTTCCTAAAGCCTCTTTATGATCAGAAGAGCTCATCGATATCTATTATTGATCAAAAAGGCATTATAATAGCTAACTTGAATAAAGATGACCTGTTTTCCGATATCTCCAATACCAAAAGCTTTGCATTTGCCGCGGAAGCAAACGGTAAATGCAAGATTATCAAAGAGGGAAATGAAAAGTATTTTGTAACCTCAGTTCACTTTGATAAGATAAATTATTACGCGGTTTCAAAGTTGCCTTTGGAGGTCATAACCGGCCAGATGTGGCAACAGCTGCTCCTCATCGTCATATGCGGAATACTCGGTGTGGTGTTGGCGTCTGTAACATCTTATTTCTTTACAAGATCGATAACAAGGCCAATTTTGAGTTTGTCCGAATCCATGGCCGGAGCGGGGCAGGGCGATTTCTCAGTTAGTGTCATAGTAAAGGGAAATGATGAAATTTCACAGCTCGCGCGGAAGTTCAATACAATGATGTCACAAATATCGACTCTGGTCGAACAGGTTTACAATGAGCAGACCACGCGGAAAAAGTCCCAGCTTCTTGCGCTCCAGGCTCAGATAAACCCGCATTTCCTGTACAACACGCTTGAAAGCATAGATTCGCTCATAACACTTAAAATGTACGATGACGCGTCACAAATGACAAAATCGCTGGAGCTTTTTTATAAAACTTCATTAAGCGGCGGTAAAGATCTGATCCCGATTGAGAAAGAGATACAGAATGTCTCCAGCTATCTGCAGATCCTCAATTTCAGATATAGGGACAAATTTACTTATAACATAGACTTTGATGAAGACTTGAAAGGCTTTCTTATAGTGAAATTGAGCATACAGCCTCTTGTAGAAAACGCAATATACCATGGTATCCGCCAGCAACCAGGTAAAGGGTATCTGAACATTTCATGCAAACGCGGGGAGAATGCTATTGTCATCTCTGTAACCAATAATGGACCCGGAATCGGCAAGGAAATTATCGAAAATGTACTCAAGAACAATCAGGGCACGAAATACGGCCTATACAGCGTAAACGAGCGTATCCAGCTTTATTTCGGAAAGGAGTACGGCTTATACATTCATGATTTGAAAAGCGGCGCAAAAGTCGATATACAAATACCTGCCATACAAGAATATCAGGAAAACTCACTTTAATAGAGAAAGGGGATTCTCTTGGTCAGAACAATTATTGTAGATGACGAGTACTTAATAAGGCATGCAATACGAAACCTGATCGACTGGAACGGTCTGGGCTTTGAAATTATCGCAGAAGCGTCCGATGGGTTGGAAGCGCTGGAGCTGGTGGACAAATACCAGCCTGAACTAATGATTCTCGATATAAATATTCCATTATTGGACGGGATAAAGGTTGCAGACAAGGTTAGAAGGAAATATCCGCATGTAAAGATAATTGTTCTGACAGGTTACGATACCTTTGATTATATCCAACGCTGCATGCGTGCCGGAGTTATGGATTATGTTGTAAAACCGCTTGAAAGGGATGAGTTTCAGAAAGCCGTGGTAGCTGCCAAAAGAGAAATACTGAAAGAAAGAAACATGGGAAAGGTCTTGAAATACTTCGAGCATCCCGACGATTGCCTCAAAGCCGGCAATTTCTTTAATGAACCTCAGAAGAACAAAGCCGATTTTATCGAATTATTCAGTTCGGGCATCAAAAAGTATGGATGCGCCAATAATTCCGTGGTTTTGTTGGAGGCAGATTTCCTAATGCAAAAATTCAGAACGCAAAAGGAAAGAATTTTATCCTTAACGGCTGTTTCGGTCATGGTGAAGAAATATCTGGAAGAAATCGGGTTGAAAGTTACCCTGTACCCGTATAAATTTAATGTTCTGATTGGTGTAGGTATTACAAATTACACCCCATTGAATTTCAAGACATGTTTTGAAAGAGCGGGGGGTCATGTGCTTGAGAATATGAACATCAGTATCTCCTGTGGCGTCAGTAATTCATTTTCCGGGATTACTGATCTGGACAATGCTATCATTCAGGCTGAAAAGGCCTTGGAGCAGAAGTTCTGTAAAGGCGCAGGCAAAATCTATACTTACGACACCGCACAGATATCATATCCGGATAAAAGCAACTGTCGGGCGGACACGTCATACATTACCTCATTATTGAGGCAGGGAGAATTCAATAAGGTAAAAGATCAACTGCATGAAATCATTTCAGATACACTGGAAAAAAACTTTTGCAAAGAATACTTTTGCTTTATTGCGGCCGACCTCGTTAATTGTATCATCCATTTTTCAATAGAGCTTGGTTTGAACACAAGCTATATATTCGATAATCAAAGCGTTTACATGTCGCACATCGAAAAGTTTGAGACAGCCGCGGAGCTGGAGAATTGGATTATCAGCCTTTATAAAAACATAATCTCGTTTTCCGTGAATAATTTCCGCAAACGTTCCGATACGATTATTTCAAAGTGCTGTGAATATATCGAGAAAAACTACCAGTCTCATGATTTGTCCGTTACCTCGATAGCCAATAACCTATTTATAACCAGTAACTATTTATGTAAGATATTTAAGCAGGAGATGAAAACTACCCTTAATGAATACATCATCAATTTCCGAATGAAAAAAGCAAAGCAGTTTATAGACGAAAACAGGGAATGCCAGATCGTATTGCTTTCAAAAGCAGTAGGATACAATGATCCCTTTTATTTCAGCAAATCATTCAAGAAATTTTACGGCATTTCTCCCTCAAGATACATTAATATGCAGGGGGACCGCTCTCCGGACAATAATTCTGATAACAAGCTGTCCAATTAACAGGGCTATCGCCAGGCCTATCGACAGGCTATCGCCCAGGGCTTTTATTTTCGTTTGCTCTCCCATTCCTCGAGTAAAATGCTGTAACGCAATTCATTGTCCCAATGTCCGTTTTTATACCTTTCTTTCCGAAGCTCCGCCTCTTTTGTCATACCAACCTTTTTCATGACTTTTTCCGAGTTGGGATTGTTGACGTTGCAGCTTGCGGCCACCTTATGCATGCGGAGCTTAGTAAAACAAACCTCCGTGAGGGTTTTTGCGATTTCAGTGGCGTACCCTTTGCCCCAATGATCCGGCAGCAGGAAATAGCCTATTTCTCCGAATTTTATCCTTGAGAAGTGATAATTGACGAGTATGCAGGACCACCCGATAAAATCACCGTTCGAAGACGAAAAGACGGCAAACTCGTAAGAGTCCCTTTTACCGGCAATACCGGAGTTTTTTATCACCAGTTCGAAGGCTGATTTCATCTCATTTTCATCGGATATCTTATCCATGTAGGCATATTTCATTACGAGATCATTTGAAAAAACGGAGGCGTATTTATCATAATCCTGCGGCTCAAATTCTCTGAAATAGAGGCGTTCACTTTTGAATTCCATGTTTTTCTCCAATGCTTTTCTTTTGGATTTCTTGCATACTTCTAATACAGATCAAGCCATCTTTCCGCATGCTCTATGCTTTTGAATGACATTGTATTTACGCCGGATTCTTTGGAATACATTTCGGAAAACATTTTGACCATTTGATTTTCGGAAAGAATTTCGGCGATCTTGCTGAGATGTTTTTGTAGGGCAAGTTTTTGAGCTTCAACGTGTATGTTATGCATTCCGGAAGATGTACCGTCATAATGTGTCAGGTCGACTATCAGTGTAAAGTTATCCTGCAGCTTTTCCAGCGCTGATTGAATATCCTCAAGGAAATTCTCCACATTCGACTCATGCTGCCAAAAACCTTGTAGCGCTAAATAGGCACGGTTTTTCTGCTGGTCGATGTTTATTTCATAATATTCGTTATATACCAATTTTGTTTTAGCCATAAGTTACCTTTGGTAGATTCGTTGATCATTTATTGCAATTTTATGATATACCGAATTTACCAAACTTTCAAATCCAAGTTTCCCTAAAAAGTATTTACTTATACTCCTTTACCGCCAGAGCATAGGCATAGCCCCAGTCCTTAGTCTCGGAACCGATATAAAAGCCCTGCCGTAATAAAAGCGGACAAGGCCTAAATACTTCGATGCAGTGTAGAGGTATTCACTTTTGACTCCTTTGGATATGAGCAGCTTGTCTATAAATCATATTTTTGCGGAACGAATTTATCCGATGCATTATCATTAAGCATTTGTCGGATGAATTCCTCTTCATCCAGGGGCAATGATTCAATTTGGCTTTCCATTGTATCCAACCAGGGCAATTCCCGTTCCGATATAACAACCTTTTCGTCTGCGATAGCTTTCTTTAATTCGGCTATTGTCAAAAGCGCAGCCTTTTTTGTCCTGTTGAAGTGACCAGTTTCCTTTAATATCTCTCCTGAAATTTTTAGCACTATATCAGGCCTTAGCACATAAGCCTGGGGATCTAATCTACTGTCGGAATCAGCGAGCAAATCACGCATTATAAGCGCATAAACCCTGCCTTTCTCTGAAGCAGTATTCATTAGCCTGCAATCATAAATAAGCTGTTCCATGGATACGGTCGGCGCCATTCCACCCAGAAGCTTAATATTTTGAACCGATTCATTGCTCCACAGATCGGTGACAGCCGCGGCGATATTGCCTAGGGGGCTTAAATGCGCGCATGCGCTGGATTTACCTTCCATGGAGATTGGCGTTCCGGTAATGGCCTTTATATAGACGCCCTCATATCCGCAGTCCTTATGTGGACCGACAGCTCCTTCCTCCAAAGCAACAAGGCTTCTTACTACAGACATGACTCTTACCACAGCAGAGAATACTTTAGGTACATAGCCTCTGTCGGCTAAAACCATTGCCGTATTTGCAAATCCGCATGCCGAATCACCGGATGCGATACTCCCGGTATTGTCAGCAATATCTATTATTGATCTCCATAACATGGACATATCTCGTGTGCCCAATATTCCAAGGGCGAACAAGGATTTGGTAATATCGCAGAACATAACGGCATCATCATGAATATCTTTCCCTCCGATAGATTCAATGGCGAGGAAATCAGCGCCTTCTTTTGCACAGCCCTCAAAGGTCTTGAGCACGGACTCCCAATGCTTGCCTCTCCACATATGGACCGATTCCCTATCCTCCCTTATATCAACCGGAGTAAGCCTCATCACACTTTTTAACCCATATTTGCTTTCGTTTTCATACATTATATTACGGACGGTTTTTGTTATTTCAATACCCCATTCAGGGTTATAGGTAGCGGCGGGAAGAAGCTCCAATTCAACAACGAAGCCTTGTGAATATAGTTCTCTGGCTCTTTTGCAGGCATCTTCCATGATGCTTTTATATTGCTGTATAACTTCAGGCATAGTCTGGTCTGTGATTAACATCGGCGGCAATGTAAAATTGAGTTCCGGCAATACTTGCCCTCCTCCTATTACAAGACCGTTTTTGCATGTTATCGGGTTTACCGATCTACCATATAGAAAATCATCAATATTATTGTAGGATAAGCTGTTAAACATTTTTTTTGACATAGTATAGGCTCCTTTAATATTAAAAATGGCCACGAAAATCCTTTTCACCCTAAAAGGCCTTCGTGACCGTCGTTATATATTCTATTTTACACTTATCTTAAAATTTGTTTTGTAAAAGGCTATGATTTATTGTATATATTTAATCAGTTTTAGTTTTACTTATATTCCTTCACCATAAGTGCGCGGGCATAGCCCCTATCCTTCGTTACGGCGTCTATATAAAAGCCCCGGCCGTAATAAAAACGGACAAGTCCGAAGTATTTCGATGCGGTGTGGAGGTATACGCTTTTGACTCCTTTGGATATGAGCAGCTTGTCGACAAGGTTCATGAGGGACTTGCCGATACCGATGTTATGGTAGCTGAGCCTGACGCCGAACCTGCTGAGATAGGCGGTATTGTCGTCGCGGAGCTGCACCCTGACGCTGCCTACGGCAATGTCGTCTATGAGCGCAATAAAGACTTCTTTTGTTTTTATATCGTTTATGATGTCTTCGAGGGATTCCTGCAGCGCGTCCATCGAGACGGTCAGGCCGGCGTCCTCGGCATATTTGCTGAAGGCTTCCTGCATGATGTTCCGAATCGCGGGTGCGTCCTCCGGCTCGGCTTTTCGTATTATAAATGAATATTTCAAATTCTTTCACCTTTATTTCTATTGCTTAGTGATTTGGGGAAGGCTCAGCTTGTTCAAGTGGAACAAAAGAACCGTCCCTGTGTTTCGTTTCACCCCATGAGCGTAGCCATGATGGCTTTCTGCACGTGCAGGCGATTCTCGGCCTCGTCGAACACCTTGGAATGCGGTCCGTCGATGACGCCCTCCGTGACTTCCAGGCCTCTGTAGGCGGGCAGGCAGTGGAGGAACATTGCGTCCTTCTTTGCCATAGAGAACAGGCGCTCGTTTACCTGGTACGGCATGAATACCTTTATGCGCATCTCCTTCTCGGCTTCCTGGCCCATGCTTACCCAGGTGTCGGTGTAGATGACGTCCGCATCCTTCGCGGCTTCTTCGGGGTCATCGGTGATAACCACCTTGCTGCCGGATATTTTAGCGGCGGATCTGGCCTGCTCGGTTATCGCTTCGTCGCATCTATAGTCTTTGGGAGTTGCTACCGTAATATTCATTCCCGTTTTGGCGCAGCCGTGGAGCAGGGAATTGGCAACGTTGTTGCCGTCGCCCACGTAGGCCAGCTTGAGGCCCTCGAGCCTGCCTTTCTCTTCGTAGACCGTGAACAGGTCAGCGAGTATCTGGCACGGGTGCATCAGGTCGGTCAGGCCGTTGATCACCGGTATGGAGCCGTATCTTGCGAGGTCCAGGACGTCGCTGTGCTTGAAGGTTCTGATCATTATACCGTTGATGTAGTGTGAAAGCACCATTGCAGTGTCATGTATGGTTTCGCCGCGGCCCAGCTGGATGTCGCTCGAGCTGAGGAACATGGGGTAGCCGCCCAGCTGGTACATTCCCACCTCGAAGGATACCCTCGTCCTGGTGGAGGACTTGGAAAATATCATTCCGAGAGTTTTACCCTTGAGCATATGGTGCTCTACACCGGCCCTCAGCTGTTTTTTAAGCCTTTCGGAAAGTGCGAACAGGCCTTCTATTTCATTGACGGTAAGATCGTTTAGATCGATCAGATGCTTCATTGCTGATTACTCCTTTTTTATTCGTTCTCGGAATTAATTTCGCCGGCCATATGACGCGGCCCTTCCGGTCAGGTCAGGGTGCAAGGCGCTCTTTACCGTGCTTGCACCGAATATTCGTCGAGCGCGTATATTTTAGTTTCCTTTTTGCCTGCCATATGTTCAAGTATGTCGAGAACCGCGTTGGTTGTATCCGACGCAGTTATGCAGGGGGTATTGTATTCCATTGCCGTCCTCCTTATGGAAAAGCCCAGCCTGCCCGGGATTCCTTCCTTGGCGGGCGTACTGATGACAAGGGATACATTGTCGCTTTTTACATACTCCAGTATATTATCGGTAGGAACGAGCTCAGCCTTCATACCTTCTGCCTTCAGCCAAATGAAGGTATCCTCATCGGCCATCAGCCTGAAACCAAGGCGGCTGAATCTCGAAGCCATCTTTATGCAGTCTTCGCGATCTCTTTCGCCTGTAACGAAAAGAACGCTTCCTCCGGTAGGTATCGAAAGTCCGCTTGCTATGAGGGCCTTGTACAGCGCATGATGGTAATCCATGTCGACGCCCATGACTTCTCCCGTAGACTTCATTTCAGGTCCGAGGAACGTATCCACCGTGGTCAGCTTGGCAAACGAGAAGACAGGCGCCTTGACCGCTGTGAATTCGGATTCCTTTGCAAGTCCGGGTCTATATCCGAGTCCGCGAAGCGTTTCACCCATTATGAGCCTCGTCGCGACATTGACCATTGGGATGCCCGTGATCTTGCTCATTATCGGGATCGTACGGCTGGCCCTGGGATTTACCTCTATAACATAGACCTTGTCTTCCTTGTCTATGACGAACTGTATATTGAACAAACCGACTGTTTTGAGAGCCTTTGCGAGCTTCATGGTATAATCGGTTATCGTGTCCTTTATTTTCTGTGACAGCGTATGCGGCGGGTAAACGGCGATACTGTCGCCCGAATGAATGCCGGCTCTCTCGACGTGTTCGAAAATGCCCGGTATCAATACTTCCTCACCGTCACAGATACCGTCTACCTCAGCTTCCTTTCCGCAGATATACTTGTCGATCAGCACAGGATGCTTGGCTGACAGATCGACAGCCATTTTCATATATTCCTCAAGCGATTTGTCGTTATATACGATCTCCATTGCTCTTCCGCCCAATACATAGGACGGGCGGACTAGCACCGGGTAGCCGATGCGATTGGCTATGGTCTTGGCCTGTTTCACCGAAAATGCCGTGCTGCCCTCGGGGATCGGGATATTCAGCTCGTCGAGGAGCTTCAGGAATTTGTCCCTGTCCTCGGCGATATCGATACTTTTGACGGAGGTTCCCAGTATCTTCACGCCTTCCTTGTGCAGAGGCTCTGCAAGGTTTATCGCAGTCTGGCCTCCAAACTGGACTATGACGCCCATTGGCTTCTCCTTGAGGATGATGTCGAGCACGCATTCCTTTGTGAGCGGCTCGAAATAGAGCTTGTCGGAGGTATCGAAGTCTGTGCTGACGGTCTCGGGGTTATTGTTTATGATTATGGATTCGACGCCGAGCTCCTTCAGCGTCCTGACGGAGTGTACGCTGCAGTAGTCGAATTCTATGCCCTGGCCGATACGGATCGGGCCCGAGCCTATGACAAGGACTTTCTTCCTGTTGGAAACTACGACGTCGTCGCGTTCCTCGTAAGTGGAATAGTAATAGGGAGTCACGGCCTCGAATTCTCCGGCGCAGGTATCGACTATCTTGTATACGGGCTTGATCGGGTATTTGCGCTTCAGTTCAAGCACCGTATCGAGCGGTACATTCACCAGGTTTGCAATGTATGAATCGCCGAAGCCAATCTTCTTGGCCCTGATATACAGATCGTAATCGAGCCAGGCAATGCCGGCGTTTTTTACCTCATCGGCCAGCAGCACTATATTCCTGAGCTTGTGTATGAAGAAGCTGTCGACCTTGGTGATATTCACTATCTCCTCTACCGTTATGCCCTTCTGCAGAGCCTTGAAAATAGCGAAGATCCGCTCGTCCCGGGGAGTTCTGAGCACCTCCCGCAGTTCGTCGGGCGTCTTGCTGTCGAACAATGCCAGTCCGAGCTGGTAATTCAGCTTTATGTCAAGCGAATCTACAGCCTTGAGCAGCGATTCTTCGAAGGTCCTGCCTATAGCCATGACCTCGCCGGTAGCCTTCATCTGCGTCCCGAGCGAACGGTCGGCCGTCGTGAACTTATCGAAGGGCCAGCGCGGCACCTTGGTAACTATATAGTCGAGCGAGGGCTCGAAGCAGGCATAGGTATTCTGAGTAACAGAGTTCTTTATCTCGTCGAGGTTCAGGCCGATGGCGATCTTTGCGGCGACACGGGCTATCGGGTAGCCGGTGGCTTTCGATGCAAGGGCGCTGGAACGGCTGACTCTGGGATTCACTTCGATGACTACGTATTCATAGCTTTCGGGGTTCAAAGCGAACTGTATGTTGCAGCCGCCTTTTATTTCGAGCGCGCGTATGATCTTGATCGAAGCGGAACGGAGCATCTGGTACTCGATATCCGAGAGCGTCTGGCTCGGTGCTACGACTATGCTGTCGCCTGTATGGACACCGACAGGGTCGAAGTTTTCCATATTGCATATGATTATGCAATTGTCCGAGCCGTCGCGCATGACTTCGTATTCAATTTCCTTCCAACCCGCAACGCTCTGCTCCAGCAGGACCTGGTTTATCATGCTGAGCTTCAGGCCTTTTGCGCAGATGTAGCGGAATTCTTCCATGTTTCCGGCGATACCGCCGCCTGTGCCGCCCAAAGTATACGCGGGGCGGATGATGATGGGGAAGCCGACCTTTTCAACGAAGGCCACGGCGTCGTCCAGATCGTTTACGATAGCGCTGTGTGGCACCTTTTCGTTTATTTCCTGCATCGTCCTCTTGAAAAGCTCCCTGTCCTCGGCTTTTTTAATGGATTGCAGGGAAGTGCCGAGCAATTCGATTCCAAGGCGTTCGAGGATGCCGTCGTTGGCCAGCTGCACGGCCATGTTGAGGCCGGTCTGTCCGCCGAGGGAGGCGAGGATGCCGTCGGGTCTCTCTTTGTCTATGATCTTCTTTACGAATTCCAGCGTTATGGGTTCGATATATATTTTGTCGGCTGTTTCACCGTCGGTCATGATCGTGGCGGGATTGCTGTTGACAAGCACGACCTCGATACCTTCCTCCTTCAGGGACTTGCATGCCTGAGTTCCGGAATAGTCGAATTCTGCCGCCTGACCTATTATGATCGGACCCGAGCCGATAACGAGCACTTTTTTTATATCTGATCTTTTTGGCATACTTTCCTCCGATTATTACTTTGCCTGCTGCATCATTTTCAGGAATTCATCGAACAGATAAGCCGAATCCTGCGGCCCCGGCGCCGCTTCCGGATGGTATTGGACGCTGAGCACCGGAAGGGTTTTGTGACGGAAGCCCTCGACCGTATTGTCGTTTACATTCATGTGCGTAATCTCTATTTCGCTGCTGAAATCCTTCTCCAAAGCGTAATTATGGTTTTGCGACGTAATATAGCACCTGCCGGTAATGAAGTCCTTCACAGGATGATTCCCGCCGTGGTGTCCGAATTTCAGCTTGTAGGTGTTGCCGCCGAGCGACAGGCCGAGCAGCTGGTGCCCCAGACAAATACCGAAAAGCGGCTTTTTGCCCAGCAGCTGCTGCAGTACCGCTTTAGCTTCAGGCAGATCCTTCGGATCGCCGGGTCCGTTCGATACGAGTACGCCGTCAGGTTTCACGGACAGTATCTCTTTTGCTGTGGACGAAGCGGGGAGGACGTAAATGTCACAGTCGCGCTTCTTAAGCGACCTAATGATGTTGCGTTTGACTCCGAAATCCAGCAGGGCGACTCTGCTGCCGCTGCCGGGTATATGATACGGCTCCTGTGTCGTCACTTCCATCACGAGACTGCGCTTCTCCTCCATCTTTGCCTTCAGCTTCTCCAGAAGTATGTCCACATTGCCGCATTCCGTGGATATTATGCCGAACATGCTGCCATGGCTCCTGATATGCTGGGTGAGAGCTCTGGTATCGATCCCCTTCAGGCCGATTATATTGTTCTTTTTGAAATATTCGTCGGGGGCGGTCGAGTTGCGCCAGTTATTGGGCTCGGCACACAATTCCTTGACAATGAAGCCCTGTACGTGTGTCTTGTAGGATTCGTTATCCTCGCCGTTGAAGCCGTAATTTCCGACCAGCGGGTAGGTCATCGTAACTATCTGACCGTTATAGGACGGGTCTGTGGTTATCTCCTGATAGCCCGTCATGCATGTATTGAAAACAACTTCGCCGGCAGTTTCACCCTTTTGTCCGAACCCTTCGCCGGGGAAGTATGTTCCGTCTTCAAGAACCAGAACTGATTTCATTTTGATTGCCCCTTACCAATGTTATATTCACTGCTTTGCTGCTGACCGATCCGACATTGTGCCTGTTTCCGGCTCCAGTGCCGTCGTCCGCCGTTGATCCTGTGGCGATGTCTGCTGTCAGATGCCTGAAAGCACTGAAGCGAATGCTTCGACGAACGCGTCGACGTCGCTCTTTTCTATGATGAGCGGAGGCAGCAGTCGGACAATACCCGGTCCGATGCTTCCGACCAGGAAGCCCTTGTCGAACAGTCTGTTTTTGACTTCGACTGCCTTTTCTTCCTTAAGCTGTACCCCTATCATCAACCCGAGGCCGCGCACTTCCGCAATTATGCTTTGCTCCTTTATAAGCTTTTCAAGTTCTTTTTTGAAGTATTCACCCATTTCCCTGGCATGCCCGGGAATGTCTTCCTCGAGAACAGTCTTCATAACTGCAAGTCCTGCCGTACATGCGAGCGGATTTCCACCAAAGGTCGACCCGTGATCGCCCGGCTCGAACGCAGAAGCGACCTGCTCCTTGGCGCACAGCGCCCCGATCGGGATACCGCCTGCCAATGCCTTTGCCAGTGTGAAGATATCAGGTTCTACCCCGAAATGCTGGTACGCGAAAAGCTTCCCTGTCCTGCCTATGCCGGTTTGAATCTCATCGAATATGAGCAGCAGGTCTTTTTCATCGCAGAGCTTCCTGACCGCTTTGATATAATCGATATCGGCCGGGTATACTCCGCTCTCGCCTTGCACAGGCTCCATCATTATGGCGCAGGTGTTTTCGTCGATGGCAGCCTTGAGTTCGTCGAGATCGTTCAGCGCAACGTGCTTGAACCCCGGGATGAGCGGCGCATACGGCTTCTGGTATTTTTCCTGTCCGGTTGCGGCCACGGTCGTCAGAGTTCTGCCGTGGAAGGATTTCTTCAATGTGATGATGCCGTATTTTTCGGCAAGGCCTTTCTTTTTAAAATATATCCTGGCTAATTTGATAGCGCCTTCGTTTGCCTCGGCGCCGCTGTTTGCGAAGAAGACTCTGTCGCAGCAGGAATTTTCCGCAAGTACCTTTGCCAGCTTTGCCTGACTTTCTATATAATACAGGCTCGAGCAATGAATAAGCTTTTCCGCCTGTGACCTTACTGCTTCGACGAGGGCAGGGTGACTGTGCCCGAGCGCGTTTACCGCGATCCCTGCCAGCATGTCGGTATATTCACGCCCTTCACTGTCATAGAGCTTCATACCCTTTCCGTATTCAAAACATACGGGGGTTCTGGCTCCGAAAGTATTCATGTAGTATTTCGAATCCGTGTCCTTTACTTCCTGCAGCTTCATGTCAACAACTCCTTCATGGCGCACAAAATATACTATTCATAATTATACAATCATATGCATAAAAATGCAACAATTTGGGCCAATAAAAATAGGGGGCAAATAAAAAAGAAAAACCACTATACAAGTGGCTTAAGCTCTTTATATGTTATATTAGCACTATCTTACGCTATTTGAACCTGTTTTTTCTTCATATTGACGATAAACCTCGGAAGCCTCTTCCTCAAGCTGTGCGAAATATTCGGCAAGCAGCTTGTTTTCCTTGTTGTCGCATTCGATGAACTGTGCTGCGTGATCAGTCAACTCTCCCATTGTGCTGCGGCGTCGTATGACTTTGCCCGAAACATTTACAGCCTTTCCGTTCGTGAGGTTCAAGGTCATATCGATGTATTCGTTGCTGTCGAATTTGTGCTCGCATACAAATGCCGCTCCGCCGTACGACAGGTCGGTCACGGTACATTCATACTTGTCATTGTCCCATACAGGCTTTATGCTGGCTGGGAGTCTGACATCATAACGCGGAAAAAGCCTGTTGTTGATCATTTCCTCCGCGTGTTCGAGTTCGACGAGGACGCTTGCGGAGGGTTCGGAAACAAATCTTTCGACCCTCCCGGAGAAATAATAAATGTAGTAATCGTTGGAGTATTTGACCCAAATGTTTCTCCCGGGTGCGGCGGAGTCCTTCATAAACTTCTCGATATATGCCAGTTTAATTGTATTTCCGTTCACTGTATAAATGATATTGCCATGCCAGGGAGCGTTGGCACCAACCCTGACGCCCACCATCATGCCCTCTTTAAGCAAGGAAGAAACTATCGAGGGGTTCACAGGGACCACCTCCAAAAATGTCTTTTGTATCACTCCAATCAATTATATCGGATAATTATTTCCAACACTTTATATAAAAAGTTTACAGCTGTTCGTTGCTGTGGTAGAGCACCTTTTCCTTCATTATCATGGTTCCTATGCCCTTGTTCGTGAATATCTCGAGAAGTATGCAGTGCGGTATCCTGCCGTCGATGATATGGGTCCTGCCGACTCCGCCGTTCAAGGCGTCAAGGCAGCCCTGCACCTTAGGTATCATGCCGCCGTTTATTATGTTTTTGGAGATAAGGTCTTTCACATCAGCCTCTGTGAGGGCATGCAGCACATCGAGGCTGTCCTTCGACATTTTTACTCCTTCAACGTCCGTCAGCAGCATCAGCTTTTCTGCCTTGAGCGCTATCGCCACTTCGCCTGCGACCGTATCCGCATTGATATTGTAGCTCTGGCCGTCTTTCCCCACGCCTACCGGAGCGATAACGGGTATATACTCGTCCTTCGCCATTAGTTCGAGGACTCTGGAGTTAATATTCGTGATCTTTCCCACATAGCCGATATCTTTCTCCTCACCGTCTATGATAGTCTTGTACTGCTCGCATTCGATCAGGTTCCCGTCGATGCCGCAAAGGCCTATTGCCTTGCCGCCCTTCTGGTTGATCAGGGAGACGATCTCCTTGTTCGTATTTCCCACAAGCACCATCTGAGCGACTTCCATCGTGCTTTTATCCGTCACGCGCAGGCCGTTCAGGAATTCGCTCTTGATATCGAGCCTGCCAAGCATCTTGTTGATGTCCGGCCCGCCTCCATGGACAACGACGGGGTTCATGCCTATGTATTTCAGCAGTGTGATGTCTTCCATGACTGAATTCTTAAGCTCTTCATTTATCATGGCATTTCCGCCGTACTTTATGACGACGGTCTTTCCATGGAGCTTTTGAATGTAGGGAAGCGCCTCTATAAGGATCCCGGCCTTTTTTATCAGGTTTTCCATAATTACCTCCGTATAATGATCTATTTTATTTAAGTGAAGGACTGTCCCTGTGTTTCACTTATTCGAGTCCTGCCGCTTCATCTATCCCAAGCATGAGGTTCATGCACTGTACCGCCGCGCCGGAAGCGCCTTTTCCTAGGTTGTCGAGCCTTGCTGTCAGCAGTATATGCTCTTCATTGCCGGTAACGTATATTTCCATGTTGTTTGTGCCGTTACAGCCCGTCGCGTCCAGAAAACCGTCCTTTGTGCCGCCCTCCGAACCGAAGGGGTAAACTTTTATGAAGCGCTCTCCATTATAATAAGAAGAGAAAAATTCGCTTATCGAAGCCGCGCTGTCTTTGCCGGGTAGAAGGCTTGAATAAAGAGGAACTGCCACTGTCATTCCCTTGTAGTAAGGCCCGATGATCGGAGTAAACAGTGGAAGATTGGCAAGGCCGCTTATTTTCTGCATCTCCGGCATATGCTTGTGTTTCAGTGCAAGAGCATAGAAACGCGGGCTTTTTATCGAATCGTCGGCCGGATCGGCAGCGTCATATTCGGCAATACGCTTTTTCCCGCCGCCGCTGTAGCCTGACACGGCATGGCAGGTAACGGGGTAAGCCGCCGGTACTATCCCTTCCTTTATAAGAGGGTACATCAGCGCGATGAAGCCTGATGCATAGCAGCCCGGTACCGATACCCTGGCGGAATTTCTGATCCTGTTCCTGAAATCAGGGCTCAGTTCGGGAAAGCCGTATGCCCAGGCGCTATTTGTACGGTGAGCAGTGCTTGCGTCTATTATGCGGGCTTTGCTGCCTTCGGCAAGCGCTGCGGATTCCTTTGCGGCGTCGTCAGGCAGGCAGAGGAAAACGATATCGGCTTCATTTATAAGCCTTTTCCTTTCGCCGAGATCTTTGCGTTTATCGGGATCTATCTTAAGCAAATCGACATCATTGCGTTTTTGCAGACGTTCGTTTATCTGCAGGCCTGTCGTTCCCTCCTGGCCATCTACGAATATTTTGTATGCCATACTCTGCTCCTTTCAATACATAAAGCAAACTTACTCGGTATCCATTATACCACATTTATAATTTATAATTATACATATCAATGCATAAAAATGCAATATTTTAACTGAAATCCATTATGCAAAGTTACTAATAACCGTTTTTTAAATTTGTTAAAAAGTGTACTAGTTGAAAAGGTCGGCACATGTTATAGTAATTATAGTATCGTAAACCGTATTTAGATATGGGAGGGGAAAAAATGGCAAGTGTAAAGCTAAAAAACGTGTACAAAAGATATGAGGGTGGCGTTACGGCAGTTAGTGATTTCAATCTGGATATCGAAGATAAGGAATTCATCATTCTCGTTGGACCGTCCGGTTGTGGCAAAACGACGACCCTGAGAATGGTTGCCGGATTGGAAGAAATTTCTGAAGGCGAAGTTTACATTGGCGACAGACTTGTTAATGATGTTCAACCTAAGGACAGAGATATCGCAATGGTTTTCCAGAACTACGCTTTGTACCCGCATATGACTGTATTCGATAATATGGCATTCGGTCTCAAGCTCAGGAAAACTCCTAAGGAAGATATAAAGAAGAGAGTCCACGAAGCAGCAAAGATATTGGAAATAGAGCATTTGCTCGACAGAAAGCCGAAGGCTCTGTCAGGCGGTCAGAGACAGAGGGTTGCTCTTGGACGTGCTATAGTCCGTGACCCTAAGGTATTCCTCATGGACGAACCTCTTTCCAACCTCGATGCAAAACTCAGGGTTCAGATGAGACTTGAAATCACCAAGCTGCATCAGAAACTGAATACCACGTTCATATACGTTACACATGACCAGACCGAAGCTATGACGATGGGTACCAGGATCGTCGTTATGAAGGATGGCTTGGTCCAGCAGGTCGACACTCCTACGGCATTGTATGACAGACCGGTCAACATGTTCGTTGCAGGCTTCATCGGAAGCCCGCAGATGAATTTCATCAATGTTGAAATCAACAAAAAGGGCGAAGATATACTGCTCAAGTTCGGTGAGAACGTTATCAAGCTGCCTGAAGGCAAAGCAAAGAAGATCGACGGCACCGACTTCATCGGCAAGGAAGTTGTCATGGGCATCAGGCCTGAGAGCATGCATGACGAGGAAGCATTCCTTGAATCAATGCCCGACAGCATCGTAAAAGCAAACGTAGAAGTTGTTGAAATGCTTGGTTCCGAAACCCTGCTCCATATGTTCATCGGAGACGTAAGCTGCACCGCAAGGGTCAATCCGAGGACTAAGACCAGGTCCGGAGATACTATCAAGATAGCTATCGACACCAACAGGATCCACCTTTTCGACAAAGATACGGAAAAGACGTTAGTAAACTGATAATCACAAATATAAAGAGGAAGATATTGATCTTCCTCTTTTTTATTTTATATTTTTTTCTAATATAGTATAATTATTTCCGTACACCAGATTATCTCGGCACGGGAGGAATATAAGTGAAACTTTTTCAGAGCCTTGTAAATCAGATACGTGAGTTTATGGATGGCTTTTTCGGCGTTATGGACGAAACCGGCCTGATACTTGGATGTACGGATGAAACACTGACTGGAAGCGTTCATCCGGAAATCGGATCGATCCTTAACGAGAGAAGCCTGTTTTACGAATCTAAGGGCTTTCTGTTTCAGAAGGTCTATATAAAGAACAGGATGGAATTCATAGTTTTTATAAACCTGGAAGGGGAGCACAGCAGAAAACTGCTTTCTATGCTCGCCATCAACGTATCGAACATCCGCAATTATTATGAAGAGAAATTCGACCGCAGCAATTTCTTTAAGAGCATTATCACAGATAATATACTGCCGGGAGACATACAGCTCAAGGCAAAGGAGCTCCACATACCCTTCAATGTATACCGCTCGGTGTTCCTCATAAAGACCGAAAAGGCCAGGGACATCCAGCCGCACGAGGTTATACAGAGCTTGTTCCCCAAGAAGATCAAGGATTTCGTCATCGCGCTCGACGACGAGAGCACAGTGTTGATCAAGGAGCTCAGGGATGACGAGGATACCAGGGAAATCGACAAAACAGCGAAATCGATCATTGACACTCTGAACACCGAGCTCATGGTGAAGGCACAGATCGGTATCGGTTCGATAGTCGACAGCGTAAGGGAGATAGGAAGGTCTTACAAGGAAGCCCAGACGGCGTTGCAGATCGGAAGCATATTTGAAAACGACAAGGCGATCATCGATTATAATAACCTCGGTATCGGGAGGCTTATCTACCAGCTTCCGACAACCATGTGCAAGCTCTTTCTCAGGGAGGTTTTCAAGGAAGGCTCTTTTGAAGCGCTTGACAGCGAAACGATCCTCACGATACAAAAATTCTTCGAAAACAACCTGAATGTCAGCGAAACGTCGAGACAGCTTTATGTTCACAGGAATACGCTCGTATACAGGCTCGACAAGATTCAGAAGATCACGGGACTCGACCTTAGAAACTTTGACGACGCGATAATATTCAAGGTATCCATGCTGGTAAAGAAGTACCTGGATAAGGCTGAAAGCTCCAGAGGGGAATTCGTATAGGGGCCGGCTGGAATTTTAAACATTTTTTAAGCAGGATTTAAGGTTTTTTTTGTAGAATATAGTCATATTGCGCTGAATTGGGGAGTGTTGATGTGGTCGAACTCAAAAATGTGGAAAAAACATATCCCAATGGGACTGTTGCATTAAGGGAAGTAAATCTTAAAATAGAAAAGGGCGAATTCGTCTTCCTAGTCGGGCCTAGCGGTTCAGGGAAATCGACGATGGTCAAGCTGTTGCTTAAAGAAGAGGATGCAACCGAGGGCGAAGTTTATGTAAACGGGTATGACGTCACTTCCATGGCAAGGCAGGAGGTTCCTTATCTAAGAAGGAGCCTTGGCGTTGTATTTCAGGATTTCAGGCTGCTGCCGAATAAGACGGTGTATGAAAACGTTGCTTTTGCAATGGTCATTACAGAGGCGCTGCCGAAGGAAATCAGGCGGCAGGTGCCTATGGCGCTTGCGCTTGTGGGGCTGAGCCGGAAGGCGAACATGTACCCGAACCAGCTTTCGGGCGGAGAACAGCAGAGAGTCGCGTTGGCGAGAGCCCTGGTCAACAATCCGGCGCTTCTTATAGCCGATGAGCCTACAGGTAACCTGGACCCCGAGACATCGTGGGAGATCATGAAGCTCCTCAGCGAAGTGAACCACAGGGGGACAACGGTCATTGTGGCCACACATGAAAAATCCATTGTCGATGAGATGAAAAAACGTGTCGTAGCCATCAGCAAGGGATTGATCGTCAGGGACCAGGAGAAAGGACTATACAGGGATGAAGATAAGAACAGTCCGGCATATAATTAAAGAAGGCGCCATAAACTCATATAGAAACAAGCTGATGTCCCTGGCGTCCGTTATGATAGTGACGGCTACGCTTGTGGTCTTCGGATTTTTCCTGCTTACGGCCTACAACCTCGAGGGTAACATAAAGATCTGGAAGGAAGCGCCGCAGCTCGAAGCATTCTGCTATGAGGAGCTCAACGACGTCCAGGTACAGAAGGTCGAGGACAGTATCAAAAATAACGATAAAATCGCTTCCTATCAGAAGGTTACCAAGGAGGAAGCCTTTCAAAGGGCCAAGGATAAACTCGGCAACAGTTCAGGCTTGCTTGACGGGTTCGGTGAGATTTTCCCGGTATCCTTCGTTATAAAGCTCAAAGATACGGCTTACAGCAAGGACGTAGTAGCCGCCCTCGAAAAAAGCAGCGGAATAAAGGAAGTAACCTATTCTCAGGATGCGATAGATATAATTTCCAGGGTATCCTACTGGATAAAGCTCGGCAGCAGCTTTATGGTTACGGTATTCCTGATAATATCGATATTTATCATTTCCAACACCATAAAGCTGACGGTGTTCGCAAGGCGTAAGGAAATAAATATCATGAAATATATAGGAGCTACAGATTGGTTCATACGCTGGCCTTTTGTGGTAGAAGGTGTTATAATAAGTGTAATTGGTGCAGTGGTAGCATTTGTCATTTCGACATACGGGTATAATGCTATCCAGGTAAACTTCTCCCAGGATTTGATCATTGCCAATAAACAGCTGCTAACGCTCTCGAAGGTGCAGGAGGTTTGGTCCCAGCTCGCGGTATATTATCTGCTGATTGGAGCTGTCGTGGGCACAATGGGAAGCTTCCTGTCGATACGCAGGTATTTGCGGGTTTAATGTCCCCCTTCTGAAGGAAAAACAGCAAGCTACAGATTTTTTGTGTATGGAGGTTTGAAATAGTGAAGAGATTGACAATCGTAACGCTTCTTGCAACCTTACTGTTAACGGTTTTCGTACCGGCCACTGTCTCGGCCGACACGTTAAGCGATGCAAAGAGCCAAAAATCGTCAGTTGACAGCCGTATCAACAAGCTGAACCAGCAAAAAAAAGAAGTACTGCAGCAAAAATCAAAATTGGAAAACCAAAAAAGTAAAATAACAAACCAACAGGCAAATGAATCCAATGCATATAAGGAACTGTTGAAACAGATAAGCGATGCCGAAGAAAACCTCAGTCAAACGGAGAAAGCTCTGAAAGAGGCCCAAGACAATTACAACAGCCAGCGCGAGCTTGTCAAAACCAGGCTGCAGGTCATGTATGTGAATTCGAGCGTTTCAGTGCTTGACACACTTCTGGCATCGAAGAGCCCGCTGGAATTTTATGAACGTTTACATTACATGTCCACGATATCCCAGTTCGATGAAAATATGATAAGTGACCTCAACAGCGCCAAGCAGGACGTCGAGGACAAAAAGAAGCTAGAACAGCAGGCCAGG
Source organism: Bacillota bacterium (assembly GCA_023412915.1). Lineage (GTDB taxonomy): Bacteria > Bacillota > Clostridia > Acetivibrionales > DTU013 > JAEYOM01. The sequence goes on along the minus strand of JAEZRE010000015.1, from coordinate 144,788 downwards.
GACCTTCTCGAGCAAAAAGCGGACGAAAAGGAAAAGAAGCTTACACAATTGAAAAGTTCGCGGGCGGAAGTAGAGGACCAGCTGGAAAGAAGCAAGGCAGCCCTCAATAAGCTTGAAAAGGATATAGATGCACAGATCGCCGAGGCAAGCAGGTTGAACAGCGTCATAAAGAATCTGTCTTCGAAGGGTAAGTATGCCGGCGGCTCTATGGTGTGGCCGTGCCCGGGCAATTATGATATTACTTCTCCGTACGGCATGAGGAAACACCCCATACTCAGAAAATATAAAATGCATACCGGCATCGATATAGGAGCGGACAGGGGAGATTCGATCGTAGCCGCCAACAGCGGCACGGTTATAATGTCCCAGTATGACAGAAGCGGCGGTTACGGGAACATGGTGGTAATCGACCATGGCGGCGGGATCACAACTCTGTACGGACACGCCAGCAAGCTACTTGTAAAGGTAGGACAGAAGGTGAAAGCGGGACAGAAAGTCGCACTGGTCGGCAGCACCGGTTTGTCGACGGGTAACCACCTGCACTTTGAAGTCAGGGTGAACGGTGCGACGCAGAATCCGATGAAGGGCTACCTTAAAAAGTGAGAATACATAAATGACTAAAGGATAAACTCAAACCCGGTAAAAAAACCGGGTTTATTTATTTTACAAGCAGCATAGGATATACTGATCGGCTTTTGGACCAGTACATCAATATGTTTTAGCGAGGGGCGATAGTATGGAGAAAAAGTATACGCAGCGGCAGGTGATCATTTTTCTGGCGATAACGGCAGCAATCGCGATATTGGCAACAGTAATGCTGTTTTTCACGATAAACTCTTTCCAGAACAGATATGTCATTTCCTTCGACGCAAGCAAGGTCAGTTACGAGAATGTAGCCAAATTCAACGAAGTCAGGAAGACATTGACAGACGACTATTATCAGGACGTTGATCAAAACAAGATGATAGAGGGCGCCGTCAGCGGTCTTGCCGATTCCTTGAAGGATCCCTACACAGTTTATTTCAACAAGGAGCAGATGAAATCCTTCATGGAGAAGTCCGCGGGCAGCTACGTCGGGATCGGCGTCACGGTCAACGTAGATACGAACGGACTGCTGACGATAATTGAACCGAGCGAAGGTTCGCCAGCCAAAAAGGCCGGTATAAAGCAGGGCGACAGGATAGTCAAGGTCGACGATACCGACGTTACGGCATTGAGTGATGAAAATATGATAATAAGCATGATCAAGGGCAAGGAAAATACTAAAGTAAAGATAACGGTATACAGGCCGTCCGAAGACAGGTATATGCAGTTCGACATCACAAGGCAGAAGATTAAGGCCTCGAACATAAGAAGCGAGGTATTGGACGGTGATATCGGATACATAAGGCTTGTGATGTTCGACAGCGAGATATCGAAATACTTTGCAAACGATCTCAATTCTATGCTGAATAAAGGGATCAAGGGGCTTGTGATAGATTTGAGGGATAATCCGGGAGGATCCTATGAACAGGTTGTACAGATTGCCGACAGCCTGCTTCCCGAAGGAACCATAGTCTACACCGAGGACAGGAACGGCGTCAGGCAATACAAGAAATCGGGCAAATCATACATGGACCTGCCGCTTGCGATATTGACAAACGGGAACAGCGCCAGTGCCTCAGAGATACTGGCGGGTGCGGTCAAGGATTATTCGAGAGGGACGCTTGTCGGAACCAAAACCTTCGGCAAGGGTCTTGTGCAGGAGCTGAAGCTGCTGCAGGACGGCTCGGGCCTGAAGGTAACCATTTCAAGATACTTTACACCTTCGGGGGTTTGCATTCAGGGGAAGGGTATAATGCCGGACATAGAGGTGAAGGTGCCGGATGAATACAGGAACCTGCCGACATCCCAGATTCCAAGGGATAAAGATGTTCAGCTCAAGGCCGCTCTGGATAATGTAAAAAGCAAAATAGGCAGATAACGCATAAAAGGCTGTTTTCTCCACAAAATACAATGGCAGGATAAACACAATGTACAAAGAGGTGTGGAGATGGAGAAAAAGCCTGAAAAAAAGCTTGATACTATCAAATTGGAAATAGCCCGGGAGCTCGGTCTGGCCGACAAGGTGCTGCAATTCGGCTGGAAGAGCCTTACTGCAAAGGAGACCGGGAAAATAGGGGGACTTGTCTCAAAAAGAAAGAAAACCTTGCAGGACATAAGTCATGTGGTAGAATAAATGTACACATGACTTTATGTATTTGTGAGGTGGTTCTCATTTACGGTGATTTTGCATATCTCTACGACAGGCTTATGCGTGACGTGGATTATAAGCAATGGGCGGATTACGTCGAAGCAATATGCGTGCGCAGCGGGCTTAGACCTCAGCTGATGGCCGACCTTGGATGTGGAACGGGCAGTTATTGCCTTGAAATGTCCAAAAAAGGCTATGAAATGATCGGAATCGATCAGTCGGCTGAAATGCTGAGCTGTGCACGGCAAAAAGCCCTTGACGGCGGAACGGACATACTGTTCCTGAATCAGGACATGACTAGGTTTGAATTGTACGGGACGGTGGATGTAATAACCAGTCTGATGGACAGCGTAAACTATGTGACGTATAAGCGCGATCTGAAGCGGTTTTTCAAGCTTGTCGCGAATTACCTGAACCCGGAGGGGCTGTTCATTTTCGATATAAATACGCCGTTCAAATTCAATAACGTTTTATCAAACAACACTTTCGGCGAGACCGATCAGGATGTGGCCTACGTTTGGCAAAACTGCTTCGACAGCGGGACTAGGCTGTGCAGGTTCGATTTGACGTTTTTCGTCAGCGAAGGCGAAAGGTACAGAAGGTTTGATGAGGTACAATACGAACGCTGTTACGAAAAGCAGGAATTATCTGAGATGCTGTCGGCGGCGGGCTTTAAAACACTGTCGGTGTATGACGCGCTGCGTTTCCGGAAACCGCCGCAGGATTGCGAGAGAATGTTTTTTGTTTGCAAAAAAACAGGATAATATTACTTGTTGCTCCTTTGAATATTAGCACGGGATTGTGGCAAAATAAAATTGCAACATATTTATGGTAACTTAATGAGGGACAGATAAATATCATTGAGCATATTTTATGTAATCTTCTCTCATTGACAAGCTGTAAAGGAATGTGCTAAACTTATTAAGGTTTGGCAAAAAGAGCACATAGTGCTGCCAGATCCAAGTTAAATTCAGGAGGTTTTTAGCAATGCAAAGAGGAAGAGTAAAATGGTTCAATGCTGAAAAAGGTTTTGGTTTCATTGAAAGAGATAACGGAAACGACGTATTCGTTCACTTTTCAGCAATCACTATGGATGGGTTCAAGACTCTCGAAGAAGGCTGTGAAGTAGAATTCGACGTAGTCGAAGGCGCAAAGGGACCCCAGGCTGCAAATGTTTCGAAGGTTATGTAATTAAAGCTAACAACTTTAACATAAATTCTAAGATCAGCAGACGAGAACCCCGATATTATCATATCGGGGTTTTTTATAATATAAGGAGAGGGTATGCTGGTTGTTTTTTAGTACGAGTTTCATTCTTAGTTCAAACTTGCGGAGTATACTCCGCTCAAACAGTGAATTTGCCCTGAGTAATGCCTCATTAATATGCTCTACATCACGAAACTCACGTAATTCAAAACAATAGCACAGCATAGAGGCAAACTAATGCAAAATTAACTCATGCAATTCAAAACAATGGTACAGCATACCCAGCAGGAAAGATGTGTTTCTGCTTGACGTTACACTTGCAGGCAGGAGTAATAGTAGATAAAGGAGATTTTTATGGAGGATCATATAGTTAGGGCGACGGCGGCTGGGGGCTCGATAAGGGCGTTTGCCGCAGTAACGACGGATATCGTCCAGGAGGCACACAGGCTGCACGGCACGTCGGGCACAGCTTCGGCGGCGCTTGGGAGGACGCTTACGGCAGCGGCGATGATGGGCAGGATGTTCAAAAACGAGAGGGATGTGCTGACCATCCAGATCAAGGGCGATGGCCCGCTTGGCGGGATCATTGCGGTGTCGGACTCGAACTCGAATGTCAGGGGCTATGTTTATAACCCCGAAGTTTATCTGCCGCTGAACGCGATAGGTCATTTCGACGTGGCCGGGGCAGTCGGCAGGAACGGTTATCTCAACGTGATAAAGGATCTTGGTCTCAAAGAGCCATACGTGGGCTACGTTGACCTCGTGTCGGGCGAAATAGGCGAGGATCTGGCTTATTATTTTGCATATTCCGAGCAGGTCCCGACGGTAGTTTCCCTTGGCGTGCTCGTAAGCCCGGACGAGAATATAATAACATCCGGCGGTTATATAATCCAGCTCATGCCGGGAACCGACGAGGAGATCGTCAAATACCTCGAGGATAAGATCTTTCTGGCGGATTCCATCACCTGCATGCTCACCGACGGATTGGATCCCGCAGGGATACTGCAGAAGCTGCTTGGAGAAAAAGGGCTGGAGATCACGGACAGGCTGCCCTGTAAATTCGAATGCAACTGTAGCAGGGAGCGTATGGAGCGCAACCTCATCAGCCTGGGCAGGAAAGAGTTGATCGATATAGCCGACGAACAGCATGGCGCGGAGTTAGTGTGCCACTTCTGCAACAGGAAATACTATTTCACCGAGGACGAGCTCAGAGCGCTGGTATAAAGGCTGCCAGCAGGTTAAGCCGGTGTGCTGGTACGGAAGTTTCAACTTGAGTATTCACGCTGGAATAATTATCTTTGCAGAAAATTAAATTTGTTATTGACTTTGAAGAGGCTTTTTTGTATACTGGTTAATGTCGCTCGACGCGAGAGGTTCACGGGAGCTTAGCTCAGCTGGGAGAGCACCTGCCTTACAAGCAGGGGGTCATAGGTTCGAGCCCTATAGTTCCCACCAAAGATCTTTTAAAAGATCTTTTTAATAAAAGCTTCACGCGCAAGCGATATTTGGCCCGGTAGTTCAGTTGGTTAGAACGCTAGCCTGTCACGCTAGAGGTCAGGGGTTCGAGCCCCCTTCGGGTCGCCACTAAGACAGATAACAGCAATGTTATCTGTACTTTTGCCCAGATAGCTCAGTTGGTAGAGCAGAGGACTGAAAATCCTCGTGTCGCTGGTTCAATTCCGGCTCTGGGCACCAATATTTATCCGTCACAGGCGGTATAAATAACAGCTTGAAGGCTCCACACAGTGAGGCTGAAAGATTATCCGTGAAAGCGGCATAATCTATATGCGGGATTAACTCAGTGGTAGAGTGTCACCTTGCCAAGGTGAAAGTCGCGAGTCCGAATCTCGTATCCCGCTCCAAAAAAGAAAACGCAAACATGCGTTTTCTTTTTTTATGTTGATTTTGGGGAAATATGACAGACATATGTCGCAACGTTGGGATATCCTGTACATATAACGGATACAGGAGGGGTTCTGAATGGATAAAATAATTGCCTACTGCGGCCTGGACTGCGGTATTTGTCCGGCCTACGTTGCAACGATCAATGATGACAACGCTGCGCGGGCGAAGGTGGCAGAACAATGGGGTTCGGGATTTGGCGTGCAATTAAAGCCGGAGGATGTGAACTGCGACGGCTGCATGTCGAAGGATGGCCGCAAAATGGGTTATTGCAGCACATGCGAAATCCGGCAGTGCGGAATAACGAAAGCTGTGGAAAACTGCGGTCACTGTAAAGACTATTCCTGCGAAAAGATAACAGCATTCCATGCACAGGCGGCAGACGCCAAAGAAACCCTGGATGCGGTTAAAAACAGTCTGTAGGCGTGGAGCACATGCCGGAATCTGTTCGATAGGTTCCGGCATATTGTTTCACCAATGTGAGGAGAATGCCATATTATACCGGTAAGCGGCTGCGTCGATTATGGGAAAAAAAGGACATGGGATGGATGCTCCGCGAGCCGTATGAGTGTTGACATCAAGGTATAATCGTGTTATTATATACTAGCTGTCAAAGAAACGGCGCCATAGCCAAGTGGTAAGGCAAGGGTCTGCAAAACCCTCACTCCCCGGTCCAAATCCGGGTGGCGCCTCCAACGACCTACAGAATGAAGATTCTGTGGGTTTTTTATTTTCTTCAGAAGCAATCTGGGGAAAAGGTCTCTACTCTTCAACTTTCAAGTTTAATTTGAAGATTGGGGGCAAAGGTCTATTAATCCCGAGGTTACTAAAGGTGAAGCCTACAAGACCTATGCCGAGGCTGAGAACCGCCGAGCCGAGCCCTGAAACGGTAGCTTCATGTATAGCCCAGCTAACTCAGGCACAGGCTGCCGTGTAAACGGGCATTATTGTTTTTCTGTGCATCGTGATTGAATCTTGCAGCAGCTATACTAACTCATTTGCCCGAAAAATATAATATCCATATATGTTTGTTGTTGAAAGGGCTGCGCCATGAAAAAGAAGTTGTTCGAGCAGGTTGTGCTGCAAATAACCACTATCATCGTCACATCTTTGGTAGGCTTATTTATATCGACCTTTTTTTCAAAAGGCAGCGTTGAGATCGGTAATGTAGTCAGGAACGGAAGAGACTGCTATACGGTCATTGATTTTAAAAATTTTCAAAGCAATACGATTAAAGACGTTATTATAAAAGTGCCTGATACCATAGAGCTGAATGAGGTTATGGCCAGCCAGCCGCTAGAACTCCAAAAACAGAGCAATAACATCGTAGCGGATGACTGGACCGACCTTAAGGTCGTAAGCATTCCATCGAACAGCAGCGTCAGCCTGTTTTTCAAAATCCATGAAAACGTCGACAGCAGGGATATCGTTATAGACAAGAACGGAAACAACATAGATGTCGTTTACGCAGATGATCTGAAAAACCCTCTGTATGAGAATATTAAGCTTATTTTGATCTATATGATGCTTTACTCGGTCATCATTGTGATATCGAACTATTGGCTTTTGAGCGTGGAAAGCAAAAGGCAGAAGCTGATGGAGGAGAGGCTCGCCAGCTCCGAGAAAGAGATGGAAGGCTTCAGAAAGCAGTCCGAGGAAATTATCAAAGAGGCAAAGAGAAATTATGCATCCTACAGAAAGGCCAAGCTATTGTTACTTGCAAGGATCAATGACTACAGTAAAGAGCTAAGCTTCTGGAGGGACACGATCAGGAAGATATTGTGCAATACTTCGATGGAAAAGCAGGACGAAATCCTCAGAACCGTCACCAGCAACCTTAGGACATACCAGACGTTGAACTGGGATGAGAACTACTTTGAGTCGTTGGATATATTGTCAAACTTAATAAGGAAAGACATGAAAGATATTAAAGATACCGAATAGACCGCTTTCCAGTGAGTGTGTTGTATATAGTCTAATATGTTTTTATATACATAGAGACAAGTTAGCATTTATTTGACTTGTCTCTTTTATAGTTTAGATTAAATATTCTACATCCATTTTATTCATAGTAAACATGTCTTATTAATCCTTGTTTTTAGTCCACAAATATATACCCAGACCAGGAATTATCGAAGCAAACGTCATAAGTAATATCCATCCAAAAAGAGCTACACCATTATCGCCACCCCTTTTTGTAAGCCTGTATGCTGTTCCGTATGCAAAAAAGATTTGCACAATATAAATAACGTACCACAAGAATACAAGAATCGTCATAAACCCTCATACCCCCAAAAATTATATATTTTTCTACACTGTACCAATAATCGAAAATGAAGTCAATAAATTATTCAAATTTTACCACTCAGCTAACGTTTTGCATTTAGCAAAGCCTTGCTATTGTAAAAGTGCCATTTATTGCTCATTTTATTCACTAACAGGCATGTTTGAAGCATTTCAGAAAATATGGATTTTATTCGTTGTAAATAATAGTCGAATGTATATTATGTAAACTCAATTTGTTTGTGGTACGTTTCACCGTATCAAGAATAGCATAGATTTTTAAGTCGATTTCTCATAACAAATATGACTATAGCTGTCGCAGAAAATGCTTATTTGCTTTAACTCTGTTTTATTGAAAACGCTACCATTTTATATTCGTCTATAATATAAATCAATTTGCAGCAAAATTCATGAGGTTGACAAGAGGTTGTACTTTAACTTTTGTCTTTTTTGTGCTCTTGATTTTTCCATCGACAATTTCTTTTGTGACTATATCGCCAGTTTGAAAGTTTGTGTCGATGATGGTTTCAGCGATATGTTCATTAGGAACAAGTTTACTCGTAGTTAGTCCAGTAAAAAACCATCCGCCCTTCTGATAAGCGAATTTGTATTGGTAACCACGAAAAGTAGAGTGCATTTTCTCCGAATAATCAAAAAGCAACGTGCCTTTCTCAATTTTCATATGGTCATACCAATCAAATGATTGTTTGTATCCATACGCAGCGACTGCATCATTGCTTTGGACGCTCTTTTTGTATGTTTTATCTTTGTTCTGTGTAATAATTACGAAAATACGTGGATGAGAATAGGAATTAGTACTTAATCCACTAGTTTTCATAGTGGGGACCTTTTTTCCCAAGATTAGAGCAATATCAGGCAGGGAGTCCTTGTTTAAATCGCCTTTAACCGATTCCATAACGTACCACCCATTAGGCACAAACTCGGACATTGATTTGCCTTTTGAGGTGACGATGGGATATTTTATCGTAATATAAAGTTCATCATTCTGGTTTAATATGTTAGTTTTAAGTTTGTTCTCATTTATGATATCCTGTGACTTAACGCCGTATAATTTAACTACAGAATCAAGTGTGTCGCCTTTAAGAATTGTATGTACACAGGTATATTTGATGCTTTGCTGCTTAATAGAACTGAAAGGATAATCGTTGGCGTAAATAACACTCGAGTTAAAAGTTAAGAAAACTGCATATATTAATGCGAAAACTGTTTTTTTCATATGTATCACTCCTCGTAATTAATTTTCCATCGCTTATTAAATATAAACTGACACCAGCAAATATAAATTTTCTAATATTTCTTTGTAAGTAGTGTTAGCGTAATTTGCCCCATAGTTAAGACGATTTTCCATTAACAAACATATTATACATAATTCATATCCTTGTTGTAAATAAAATACAAGAACTCCCATCATCTGGATTTCTCCGTCATAGTTTATGAATTATCTTCTACTCCTAAACAAGTTTAAGTGACAGTCCCGCTTTCCTCCGTATAGTAATGCAGGTGGTTTATTTTAACAGGATCACGCGCGCAGGAGCCGCTTCGGTGCCTCGGATTTTTAGCGGCAGCGCAATGAGCTGATATGAGCCCTCCTCCACCTTTGAAAGCACCAGTCCTTCGAGAATGATTATTCCGTGTTCGAACAAAACCTTGTGAGTGTGGTGATCGGGCTGGGATCTTTCAATGCCGAGCGAATCGATACCGACTCCGGATATTTTCATTTTTGCGAGATATTCCGCTCCTGAGGACGCAAGATATATAAATGCTGGATCGAAAAGACCGCTGAAAGAGTTTCCGGTTTTCAGGAGGACGAACGAATCAGCCTTGATATCCTTTTTACGAAGGTCGTCGGCTGTTATTTTTTCTTCGACGTGTGTTAGGTCGAGAACGGCACATTCCGTGACAAGCTTCGATATATCCGTCTTATCTATGGAATGCCCCCATGGAAGCATATGCATGGGAGAGTCGATATGCGTGCCCGTGTGCATATCCATTTCGATATGGGATTCGTATATATTTCCGGAGGTAAAATCTTTGATCACACTGATTCTGGGCTTTTTGTCCTGCATATTTTTATATGTGGGCATATCCTCCTCTATCAGCATAGAGATATCGTATATTTGCATTAAGCCTTCCTCATTTCACATTTTTTAGAGACCGACTTGCCTTTTATGGGACATGTTTATAAGTACCTCCATTTATGACCGCTTTTTGCCAGTAGTTCATCTGCCTCCGCCGGCCCCCAGGTGCCGGCGGAATAATTGGGGAAAGCGGGTCGGGCAGTATTTTTCCATATGTCGATAATATTGTCCGTAAAGCTCCAGGAGGCTTCTATTTCATCCCAACTTGTGAATAAGGTATGGTCGTTCCTTAAGACATCCGCGATCAAGCGCTCATATGCCTCCGGTGAATTTCCCGCGTAGCTGCAGTTCTGGCAAAAGTCCATTTTAACGGTGGTTGTATCATTGCCCATACCGGGTTTTTTTGAATTGATGTGAAAGGTTATGCCTTCTTTAGGCTCTATTTGTATTTCGAGTATATTCGGCTGCATTCCGCTGTATTCTTTCAGGTTCAGTAATCCGGGTACGGATTTGAACTCGACGATGACGCTTATCGCCTTTTCCGGCAATCTTTTGCCCGTCCGTAAATAGAACGGCACGTTTGCCCAACGGGAGTTGTTTATAAATAAGCGCATTGCCACATATGTTTCTGTGTCGGACATATTGGAAACTCCATTTTCCTCTCGGTAACCGGCAAGAGTCTCATTATTCTTAAAACCACTTCCATACTGGCCTCTGACGATACTATCCCGGACATCGGCCACGCTCATTACTGACAGAGACCGTAAAAGCCTGACCTTTTCGTCCTTTATAGAATTTGCGTTTATTCCTCCGGGAGGCTCCATCGCAGTTAATGCCAGAAGCTGCAGCATATGGTTTTGCACCATATCGCGCATAGCACCCGAAGTCTCATAATATCCTGCCCTGCTTTCCACGCCCACGGTTTCGCCGGAGGTTATCTGTATATTGTCTATATAGCGGTTATTCCACGTGCTTTCGAACATTGCATTGCTAAACCTCAATACAAGCATGTTCTGGAGCATTTCCTTTCCGAGATAATGGTCTATCCTGAAGATGTTTTCTTCCGGAAATACTTCCGCCAATATGTCATTCAGGTACCGGGCAGTGGCAAGATCCCTGCCGAAGGGCTTTTCTATCATGAGGCGCTGCCATGTCCCTTTGTTTACCGCCATACCGTTTTCTTTAAGATTCAGTGCTATAGTCTCGAAATAAACCGGCGCGACCGCCAGATAATAAAGTCTGTTGCCGCAGGTATCATACATTTTATCCATATCGTCAAGAAACAGCCTCAATCCTTCGTATGCGGACGGGTCGGAAAAGTCCAGCTGGTAATAGAGAATTCTTTTTGATAATTCGCTCCATAGACTTTCTTTAATTTTGATATGTGATATTTTTTTAATCGAAGTTATGAGCTCCTCTCTATATTGCTCATGGCTTTTCGGTCTTCTGCCGATACCGACCAAGGCGAACCGCCCGGGTAGTGAACCGCCTTGAGCGAGCTTGCAGATAGCGGGGATGAGCTTTCTGCCGGTCAGATCTCCTGTGCCTCCGAAAATAGCCATTATACATGCCATGTTTTTTGCGTCGCCCATAAGGAAAACCTCCGAAGAATTATATGTATACGAACGATTATATTAATTATTACCTCCTCGGCATGCGTGGTAACAAGAAGTTATATCAGAGTTCCAAATAGGCGGAAGAGTCAAGAGCCGTATATAATCGGCCAAATGCCGCGCATAATCGGATTACACTGTAAGAAATTTCCGCCAAATGGTATAATCTGAGTATTGGTTAAATTTGCGTAATGTGCAATATTGCCTGTAAACGATGGGAGTGTCATAGGCTCCGGAGGCCATGGGGAAGATGCGGGGGAGAAAAAATGAGATCGAAACCCACCATAAGAAAGTATGTTAAAATCGCCGGTGTATGTATCCTTGCAATCGCCAGCCTGCTATTGACCTCCGTACATAATGCTGTCACCGATACAGCCTCGACCGCAAAGCCAATAGAGGAACAGGCCGCAGCTGCAGATCAGGGCGCAGTCGCGGCATCCGGGGTACAGGCCTCTTCTGTCAATGAAAGTGTTATCAACATATATTCGTGCGATCCGGAAGCGGAAGATATATTTACGGAGTATCACCGGCAAAACCCCGATTTCAGGTATAAGTTCAATTGTTTTTCCGATGGGAACGGCGCTTATTTCAGGCAAGTTATCAGTGAGCTGGAAAAAGGCCGCGGAAATGCAATGGACATTTATTGTGTCCCCGGCTGGTATGCGCGGGAATTTATCAAGGGTGATTACTCCGGGTATGCATGCACATACGAGGATCTTGGCATCGAAGTCGACGCTGCGCTGAAGAAAGCGGACATACCGCAGTATGCCGTCGACGCCGGAACCAATCTGGACGGAAAGCTGGTTACATTGCCCTACGAGCCCGACATCGGAGTGTTCATGTATCGTCGCTCTATTGCCAGGGACGTTTGGGGAACTGATGATCCGGATAAAATTGCCGGTATCCTCGGTGCAGGCACTCAAAAATGGGATAAGTTCATGGAAGCGGCAAAGACCTTGAAACAGCATGGTTATTATATAGTACCCGGATGCGACGACATCTGGCCTTTGGTCGATACGAGGCTGAAAGAATATCCGGAGGTTAATTCAGAGTGGCTGAAATTCATGGACATTTCTAAAGAATTACTGGACAAAGGCTGTATGACGGACATATTGCAGCATACGGACGAGTGGTACAATTACCTTGAGGGTAAAGACGGCAAGCAAGTATTCGGCCTGGTCCCCCGCCGATTCCATGAATGGGAAAGGGGATTGGGTGAAACCTACGGCGACTGGGCTATATGCCTGCCGCCGGTTACTAACATAGATCTGAGCGGGAATACGGCAATCCTGGTAAACAAAAACTCGCCGCTCAAGGATAAGATCAGGCCTCTTATCGAATGGCTCACACTGGACTGCTCCGAGACCGGGCTTCAGCATTGTCTTGCCAATGACTCCCTCCGCCACAAAAATAATGTATATTATGGTCTTAAAAGACCGGTTGTCTCAGGGACCGTTCTTAAAAGTGAAAACGCCGGTATAGAATTTCTTGGAGGACAAGACATCAACGCTGTGTTCTATGACGCCCAAAAAGCTGCGGCGGGCAAGCAGCAGGGCTATAACGGTCTGAAAAATACAAACTCCTCTCAATGGCTTATTGAGACAAAGGCGTACCTCAGCGGCGAAATGAACAGGAACACCGCGATCGCGGATTATTACAAGGAAGCAAAAGAATTCAGGGAATACTTTAATACGTATTATTACGATCCTGCCGTCAATATTGCGCTCAATATCAATACGGCAGACCAGGAGCTTGTGAATATAGTAAAAAAATATGCCGAATATCACCCGGAATTCAAATACAAGATACATGGCAGCGTAGGTTCACTTGCTGATGATAACCACTTTCTCACTAACATTATCGAGCCGCTGAAAAAAGGCGACGGAGGCTCAGTAGATATTTACAGTATTCCTGACGTATATGCCGAGGAATTCATCAGGGGAAAATACTCCGGGTATGCAAGCACATATAAAGAGCTCGGCATCGATATGGATTCCGCTTTAAAGAAGGCGGATATTCCGCAGTATGCGATTGACGCCGGTACCAATCCGGATGGAGAAATAATTGCGCTTCCGTATGAAAGCGACGTCTGCGTATTCATGTATCGCCGCTCCATTGCAAGGCGCGTATGGGGAACCGACGATCCGGATAAAATTGCCGGTATCATCGGCGCAGGTACAGGAAATTTGGAGAAGTTCAAGGAAGCGGCGCAAACCTTGAAAAGGAGCGGCTATTACGCTATACCCGGAAGTTACGGCATCTGGCCTCTGTTTGATGACGGGACCGGCGCTTCAGGAATGGGGCTGAACGGGAATACTGATATCAGTCCGGGGTGGGAAGAATTTTTGGACGTCTCAAAGTACCTGTATGACAACGGCTATATGAAGGAAACCGACCCGTATACCGACGAATGGTTCAGAGAGCTGGACGGTAAAGCTGGTAAACAGGTATTCGGCCTTGTTATTGCAGATAAAATGGTAACGAGTCAGTCCCATTATCTTTGGGGCTTGAAGAGCACCGACGGCGACTGGGCAGTGTGCCTGCCGCCGGGGAATACATTGAGCACGGGCGTCAGTTCGGGGATCATGGTCAATAAAGCCTCGCCGCTGAAGGATAAAATCGGCCCCCTTATCGAATGGATAACGCTGGACTGTTCAGAAAACGGCCTGCAATATCGCCTTGCAAATGACACCCTGTACCGGAATGGGGACAATACCGATGAAATGTATGAAAATTATGGCGGCAGGAGATCGGTCATCTCAGGAACCATCATGAAAAATACAATAAGCCGGGTTGGATTTCTAGGCGGACAAAATATTAATCCTTTGATATGTGATGCCAGAAGGGCAATAGACAGTAAGAAGCATCAATTTTATACCAGTCTGGATTCCGCGTTTGCAGGAGAGTGGTGCATTATGACAAGGGAATATCTTAAGGGGGGAAAAAGCAGGGAAGAAGCGATTGCCGGATATAAAGCAAGAATGAAAGATATCCGGAAAAGGCATATAGAATATATGAGTGCAATTTATGACAAATAAGTAACTGTCGGTTACAGAAAAGCGGCGCGGCGAATAAGGAAACCGCAGGTAAGAAATAAACGCGGGTAAGAAAAAAACTGTTGACCTGTCTATAGCTTTATAGTTTAGAGTTTAAACCGGAGAATAAAAATCTGAAGTTTTAAGGTGAGCGTAATGATAAACTCTAAACATAAAGACTTGTATCTTTTGATCGCGGGGCAGTTCATTTCCCAGATAGGAGACAAATTCTACGCCCTGGCGCTGGCATTTTGGGTGCTGCAGGTAACGGGATCGTCCGCCAAAATGGGTCTGGTTATTTTCTTCGCAATGGCCCCATCGGTCCTGCTGGGATTTTTTATAGGCGGCATAATTGACAGATTCGACAGAAAGACATTGCTGGTTGTAAGCGATGTCTTCAGAGGGCTTGTAATAGGGATCGTCGCTATCGTATATTTCCTGGGGCACTTAAATCTGGTTGTTATCATCGCCGCACAAATCCTGCTTTCCATAGCCTCGGCCTTCTTTACGCCCACAGTTCAGGCAGTCATTCCGCAGATCGTCGATAAAGAGCACATATCGGCAGCAAATGCAAAAAGCCAGCTCGCAAGCGGCATTTCAATGGTTGCAGGCCCTGTTCTCGGTGGTTTGGCGGTTTCATATCCGGGCTATGCCTTTGTTTTCATATTCAACGCCATATCGTTCATGGCGGCAGCCGTTTTCGAAGCTTTAATGAACATCGGGCCTTCCTCCGGGGCTTCTGAAAAAGCCGGGAGCATGAAGGACAGCATAAAAGAAGGGTACAGCTATATCTTCGGAAGAAAAAAGATACTCATAATCATATCGATTGTTGGTATTATTCATTTCTTCGTGGGCTCGATGCAGGTCGTCATACCCGTGCTTGCTAACAGGCTCAATGGCAATGGCGCCCAGAATCTCGGCTATATTGAAACCTTTTACGGTTTCGGCGCCATTGCGGCGGCTTTTCTGCTGAATGTTTTCAGCATTAGCCGGAAGGAAGAGAGGACAATGTTCAGCGGCGTCTCCGCGTTAGGCTTTATTTTTATCGTATTTGCCGTTCTGACAGGCTTCGGGATCAAAAGTAGCATTCCTTTCTTCATTGTTTTCCTGTTTATAAGCCTTACAGTCATTATCATTAGTACGGCATACCAGACAATACTGCAGAAAAATGTTGAAAACACCATGGCGGGAAGAGTTTTTGGCATAATCGGTTCAATCGGCAATTTGACGCTGCCTGCGGCTACTCTTGTGTTCGGTTTTCTGTTGGACCGGTTTAGGATCGAAAATTTGACGGGAATATGCGGAGTGTCCATAATCTCCATTTCGATCCTGCTTTTTATAGTTTATGGCAGAAGAACTGAGAAAACGGTATAATTTATTGGGAGGCAGTGAAAATGGAGCTTTCAATAGGAAAAGTGTCAAAAATGTTCGGAGTGTCGAGGACGGCGCTACTGTATTACGATTCTCTCGGCCTACTGAAACCGTCTGCGAGAAGCGGCTCAGGTTATAGAATGTATAACGATTCGGATATTGACAGACTGGGGCATATTATTTTACTAAGGAAAACAGGGGTGCCGCTCGAGGAGATCGCCAGACTGCTTGAGGCCAGCGACTTGAATATCATGTCATCCTTGTTGAAAAGGCTGGGACAATTGAACTATGAGATTGAAGCAATCAAGGAACAGCAGAATATGATCGTGAGGATCATTAACAGCAGCAGGCTTTATCACGGTGAGAGGCAGGTTGACAAAACTGTCTGGAAGGCGATACTGGAAAATGCCGGGATAAACGAGGAAAACGGCGACAAGTGGCATGCCGATTTCGAGAAGCATTCGCCGGAGCAGCACCATAAATTCCTCGGTTTATTGGGCTTCAGCGAAGAAGAAATTTCAGAGATAAGGGATTACTACCGGGAGTTGTAACCGGGTTAGTAAAAAACAACCTTATGACCTTTCAAATTCCCATTTTCATATATAAGCTTCCCTGAAAACAGCCTGCCGTCCTCGAGCCATTCCAGGAACAGCCTGTCGCCTTCCCAAAGGTTAAGGCCCGGGACTTTGGAGTCTTCGATCCATTCGAGGACACCTTCGGGCGAATCCATCAGTTCACCTTCGAATTCATCGGCCGTATAGAGAAATGTGTATTCGTCCTCAACGTCGTCAAACAGGGGAAAGGTCAGGATACCCCTGAGCTGTGGGCTTTTGAGCGTCAAACCGCTTTCCTCGGACACTTCCCTGACGATGCATTCCTCGGGAGTTTCCCCAATTTCCATGTGCCCGCCCAGTCCGTTCCACTTGCCCTCGTGTATGTCTTTCTGTTTTTTTATCCGGTGGAGCATGAGGGTCTTGCCGTCTCTTTTTATGTAGCATAACGTCGTGAGCTTCATTATGAGCCCCTCCTTTTCTTATTCACAAAAAGTTAATTATTTCTCCCTAGTTTCTTAACATTTGCTTGTTAATATTAGAACATAAACTTTTTCATTTTACACCTCCTTTTTAATTTATAAATCTTTGCAACGGCTCCGCCAAACGACGGAGCTTTAATTTATGGAAAATAGCGATCGCACGGGCTCTATGAACGTGCGATTTCTATTTATTTATGGAAACATTTACATTCGGTTAATACCCTTGAAAGCCGATACTATAATACGAATGGTATTGTAGTATTTTAACAGGGGCGTTGATTATGAAACTGAACATCGAACTGAATGACAGGAATTTTACTGTTGAAGCCGAAAGCTTGGTGGAAGCGGTCTTGAAGCTTATAGACACAGGTCTGAATATAACGGAGAATACCGAATTTCAGGTGGCAAGGCTTGCCGGCAGCAATTGCAAGGTCAGTATAAACAGGCATGTCGCATAAATGGCCCCCTTCCTTCCTGCGAATCTCTATGTAACTTGTTTGTACCTTTGATACCCTGTCCCCGTGACAAGGTATTTTTTTGTGATTTCTTTTAACAAAGAGTTAATTATCTCTTACCCCTTTCTTAATATCAGCCGGCTAATATAAGAATATGAACGACCATTTACCTATTTTTTTTAGCATAACTTAGAATTCGTGGAATCACAGGGCTATATTGACAAATTACAATAAAGGGACTTATACTGTTAATGTTTGGCTGATTACACGTGAATCAAACCCTCGATAAAATTTTATCAACGTAAGCATACGGTATTAAGAGTAAAAGGGGATACAGCTAATGTCGGAGCATAATTCAAACGAACCCTTGCTTGATATGTTTGTTTTTGAAACCGTTCAGCTTTTGGAACAGCTTGAGGAATTGGTATTGTCGAATGAAAAATCAAACCATTACAGCCAGCCCGCCATTGATGAAATATTCCGTATCATGCATACCATAAAAGGCTCATCGGCAATGATGATGTTCGAAAACATATCGTCCTTGACGCACGCCATCGAAGACATTTTCTATTTCATACGCCAGGAAAAGCCTGATGATATTGACCGCCCGGCGCTTTCGGATCTGATACTGGAAGCTATAGATTTTGTTAAAAACGAAATTGAAAAAATGAAGGAAAGTAGCGTGCCGGATGGAGATGCCGCTGTTTTAATCGCTAAGTCAAAAAGTTTTTTATCTCTTCTGAAGAAAAACTCCGTGAATCCTGGAAAAGCCGACAGTTTAATGCCCAAAAACACCTACAGAGCTGTATTGAGATTCGAGGAAGGCTGCCGGATGGAGAATATCCGGGCATATTCAATAGTTCACAAGCTAAAAGGCCTCTCGGAAAGCATGGCATATGTCCCGGAAGATATTGTAGAGAACGACGAAAGTGCAGACTCGATAAGGAGAGACGGATTTACGGTTTATCTGAAGTCCGATCGCTCGTATAAAGAACTGCACGATTTTTTTATGAAGACTATTTTCTTGGGAGAGCTGGAATTCTCACAACTGGAGAATGACAGTGAGCTGACCCGGCTGTTGGAACTCGGGCAGGAGGCCGCCGGGCAGTCTGATAAAGCTCAGACTGTCAACAGCCATGATAGTGACGAAAAGAATCCCGACAGTAAGGAGACGCATAACATTTCATCGCAGCAAAATATCATAAGCGTAAGTGTCTCAAAGCTCGATAAGCTGATGGATCTGGTCGGAGAGATGGTAATAGCGGAGGCTATGGTTATTCAGAATCCCGATCTGAAAGGCCTGCAGCTTGATAACTTCCAAAAGTCCGCAAGGCACCTTAATAAAATAACAAGCGAGATCCAGGATATGGTCATGTCGGTCCGTATGGTACCGCTTTCGGCAACGCTGCACAAAATGCATCGCATAGTCCGCGATATGTGCAGGAAACTGGGGAAAGAGGCGGAGCTTGAAATAATAGGCGAGGAGACCGAGGTAGACAAAAATATTATTGAGCATATATCGGATCCATTGATGCATCTGGTGCGAAATTCGCTTGACCATGGCATTGAGCCATATGAAGACCGGCTTGCGAAAGGTAAGCCGAAAGCGGGAAAAATCACTCTGGAAGCTAAAAATGCAGGCAGCGAAGTGCTTATAACAGTTAAAGACGACGGTAAGGGCTTGAAAAAGGAAAAGATTCTTGGAAAAGCCGAGGAAAACGGGTTGCTTTTAAAGGCCGCCGATGAGATGACCGACAGGGAAATTTACAGCCTCATATTCCTTCCGGGCTTCTCTACCAAGGATAATGCTACCGAATTCTCAGGGCGGGGCGTCGGAATGGATGTGGTCTCAAAGAACATCGAAATGGTCGGAGGCTCGGTTTCGGTAGAAAGCGCTCCGGACCAGGGAACGACGATCACTCTCAAAATACCTCTTACCCTGGCAATTATAGATGGGATGAATATAAAAGTAGGAGATTCACGTTATACTATACCGACCGTTTCTATCAAAGAATCTTTTAAGCCAAAGCTAAGCGACATCATAACCGATCCGGATGAAAACGAGATGATAATGGTCAGAGGCCAATGTTATCCCATTTTGCGCATCCATGAATTATACAGGGTAAGAAACGGGATCACCAATTTTGACGATGGGATCATCATTATGGTGGAGCAGGATGAAAAAAGCCTTTGCATATTCGCCGATGAACTGCTGGGCCAGCAGCAGGTGGTGGTTAAAACACTGCCCAATTTCATAAGGAAATTTCACAAGCTCAAGGGACTTACCGGGTGCACCCTGCTGGGAGACGGAAGCATCAGCCTTATCCTGGATATCGGAGGCTTGCTCGCGCGGTGAGCAAGGGGAATTGAGAATAAGGTTGGAAAGGAGATGAATACATGGCAGAGATTATGGAAGATGTCGCGGAAATTGAGGAAGATACGCAAAATGGCAGATATTTGACTTTTTCACTTGGCAGGGAAAGTTACGGTATCGAAATCAGGTATGTCACTGAAATCATAGGTATTCAGGCTGTAACCGAGATACCTGAGCTCCCGGAATACATAAAAGGAATAATCAATCTGAGGGGAAAGATAATACCGGTAATGGATGTAAGATTACGTTTTAAAAAAGAACCCAGGGATTACAACGACAGAACCTGCGTGATTGTGGTGGACATCAGGGATATTAGCATAGGGCTTATTGTCGACAGCGTTTCGGAAGTGCTTTCCATTCCTGAGCAGGATATTGTAATACCTCCGCAGATGAATACCGGTTTGAACAACAGATATATTAAAATGATCGGCAAGGTCGGAAACGACGTAAAGCTTTTGCTTGACTGCGAGAAGCTGTTTACTGAGGATGAAACCGAGCGT
Source organism: Bacillota bacterium (assembly GCA_023412915.1). Classification (GTDB taxonomy): domain Bacteria; phylum Bacillota; class Clostridia; order Acetivibrionales; family DTU013; genus JAEYOM01. The sequence goes on along the minus strand of JAEZRE010000015.1, from coordinate 124,684 downwards.
TTGTCCGATCTCAACGAATAAGAGAGGCGAAATATAATGAGATGGTTCAATAATTTGAAAATATCCGTCAAGCTACTGTCCGGTTTCATTCTGGTAGCGTTGCTCGCAGGAGTCGTAGGTGTTATATCGATATTGAACTTAACCGATATCCAGAAGAATGATACTGAGCTGTACGTAAATTGCACTATTCCAATTGAGCAAATGTCCGATATATCGGTGGCCTTTCAATATATCAGGGTAAGCCTCAGAGATATGGTGCTCGCAAGTGATACCAATGAAATTGATGCCGCTGTCGCCAGTATTAATGACAGTAAGAAGGAAATAGCCAGTATGGCGCCCGAATTGGAGAAAACTCTCCTGACAAAGGAGGGGCAGGACGCATACAAAGTATTTACAGACGCTCTGAATGCTTTCTATATCACACTCGATAAAGATATCGCCCTGGCGCGGGACAATCAGGATGAACAGGTTATGAGCCTGATGGCTGCGGACGGAGACAGTGGCAAGGCGTCCAAGGCGCTCCAGGATTCGATTGACTTCTTAAGCAGCCTTAAGGAACAGATCGCGACGGACAGGAATACACAGAACACATCGGCGGCACAGTCGGCAACGATGCTGCTGATTATCGTAGTGGCGGCTGCCGTAGTTATAGCTATACTTCTGGGATTTTTCATCAGTTCATCCATAAGCAGGCCTGTCAATAAATTGGTGCTAGTAGCCGATAAGATCGCAGGCGGGGATCTTGATATCAATGTTCAGATCGATTCGACGGATGAAGTCGGTACCCTTGCCAAATCCTTTGCCGCTATGGCCGACAACACGAATGAGGTCATGACTAATATAAACTCTGCCTCGGAACAGGTCGCGTCGGGTTCGCGCCAGTTATCCGCCTCAAGCATGGCTCTATCGCAGGGAGCGACCGAGCAGGCCAGCTCGGTGGAAGAACTCACTGCTTCGATAGAGGAGATATCTACACAAACAAAACTCAACGCACAAAATGCGAACCAGGCGAATGAGCTGGCTGAAGATGCCAAAAACAACGCTGTCCTGGGGAACAATCAGATGAAAGAGATGCTTCAGGCAATTGAGGAGATCAATGTTTCCTCCGCCAATATATCCAAAATAATCAAGGTCATAGACGACATCGCATTCCAGACCAATATTCTTGCGCTGAATGCAGCCGTTGAGGCGGCAAGGGCGGGACAGCACGGCAAAGGCTTTGCCGTAGTCGCCGAGGAAGTCAGGAACCTTGCCGCACGTTCTGCAAATGCAGCCAAGGAGACTACCGACATGATCGAAGGTTCCATAGCGAAGACCGAAGGAGGAACCCGGATAGCAAAAGAAACGGCGGAGGCTCTTAATAAGATCGTTGTCGGCGTCGAGAAGGTGGCAGACCTGGTAAATGGTATCGCAGCTGCTTCAAACGAGCAGGCTACCGGGATTGCACAGATCACACAAGGCCTTGCACAGGTATCGCAGGTCGTACAGACGAATTCGGCTACTTCCGAGGAGAGCGCCGCCGCAAGCGAAGAGCTGTCAAGCCAGGCAATAATATTGAAGGAAATGGTAGGTAAATTCAAACTGAAGCACAATGCCAGATCCATGAACAGGCTTGACGGGATCAGTCCTGAAGTGCTGAAAATGCTTGAAGACATGTCGGAAAAGAAAAAAGCGAAATTTGCCGATAAAGAAGAGACCACCGGTGATATATATCCTTCCCAAAGCAAGATTGCACTAAGCGATACGGAGTTCGGCAAATATTAGGCTTGCCTGAGGGCGGGCAATCAGCCGCTCCAGGCAGTTGCCGCGTCAGGGAGCATGGAAACTGCCACACTGGAGCTGCTAAGGGACATAATTTTATAAATACAGGTGATATTAAGGCTGAACAAGGCTCTGAAAAGGGGAGAACACGCTATGGATACCATTAAAATATTCGACGACCTTTATTTGTTCAGCAGCTACATTGGATTTATCGATCTTACGTTCAACCAGTACCTGCTGACAGGCAGCGAGCCTGTGCTTGTACATACGGGGAGCATCGACCAGGCGAAGGCGCTGCTTCCCGGGCTGAAGGAACAACTGGAGGGACGCCGGCTTTCGTACATTTTCATATCTCACTTCGAGTCAGACGAATGCGGCGGATTAATGTATCTTCTCGAGCATTTTCCAGGGGCAAAGCCAGTCTGCTCGCAGATCACGGCGCGCCAGCTGACGGGCTTCGGACTGGCTGACGACAGTATGGCGAAAGCTCCGGGAGATGTACTGGAGGCAGACGGCTTCAGGCTGAGATTTCTTTCCTATCCGTCTGAAATGCACCTGTGGGAAGGTTTGATGGCCTTCGAGGAAAACCGCGGCCTGCTGTTCAGCAGCGATCTGTTTATCCGAAGGGGTGCTATTAAGGATAAAATCGTCGAATCGCGTCTGGAGGACGAACTGCAAAGCATTTTGCCGGTTCAGATACCGGACCCGGAGGCTCGGAGAACAGTGCAGCAAAGCGTAAGGGACCTTCCCGTGAAATATATCATTACGGGACACGGGCCGTGCGTAAGGATAGTGTGATTAGTAAAAGGCGATATAACTGCATTTGCAGCATATCGCCTTTTTTATACCTATTTGTAAACATAAGAAACCGGATTTATTCTATAAAGTCTGAGTAGACTTGTTTACCCTTACCTCGCCTGCTGCCCTTGCCCAGGGAAAGCGCTGTTTGATATCGTCGAAATCTGTGCCTTGTGAAAGAATCGACATGGATCCATCTACCAGAAAACCAGCGCCCATGCCGTGAGTTCCCTCTACTTCCCGGCTGCCAACGGTAAGCAGGACATTGTTATTCTTATTGATATTCGATTCCGTGGTATTCATACCTCCGACGGGGAACAGCATTCTCCCGTCTCCTGTGACCTTTATATAACTGTGCCAGGTATTTACCACATGGGGCTCGTTTGCACCCTGTGTCACAATGGCTGCGACACCCTCATGCTTCAGGATCTGCGTGAGCTTTTCGGGGATCATATGATCACACTCCTTAATTAAACTGGAGTTATTATCCCCCAAATAACGGTCACAATATGACCTTGGCATAAACAATTCCATAACGTCCTTAAACCAGTAAGCCGTATGCAATTCTCACGGACGCTATCAGGAAGCTGAGGCCGAAGCCTGTCAGGCAGACACCTAGCAAGGCGATAACGAGCTTGTAGACCTTCAGGTTGATAAAGGTCCTTGTCTTGCTGATCAAAACCGAAATGAAGCAGTACCAGGTGAAATCCGATAGTATGTGGCCGGTGTAGAACAATACGACGCCCGCTATTCCGAACGAGTTGTATGCATTCATGATAAGGCCGAGACCGACCGCCGCCCACCAAATTATGAAATAAGGATTGGACGCGCTTATCAATGCGCCCCCGACCACAATATTTCCATACTTGCCGTCGGCAGGCTTGTTGAAGTCAACGCTTATATTACCCTTGACGATATCCTTGACCATGCCGGCCCCGAAGAATATCAGAACGAGCCCGCCCAATATCCCTATGATCATCTGCGCAACCGCTGTGCCAAGGTATTTGCCAACGCCTAAAAATATCAGTATCACAAGCGCCAGTTCAAGAAGCGCGTGACCCACGGAGATCAAAATACCTGCCCTGGCGCCCGTCTTTATACTTTTATCCAGAGTGTAAGTAAGCAGAGAACCGGGCATCATTGCGCCTGAATAACCTATGAGCATCGATTTCAAAAATACTTCTATCAAAGCTACCGAGCCTCCGGTTGTTGGTATAATAAATTGTAACAAAATATATCATATAATTCTGGAAGCTGCAACTGCTTTGACCTGATCAAAAGACTTTCAAAAGCGGGGAGATGATCGTATGGGAGATGTTATAGATTTATCAAAAAGCGTATATGAGATATGCAGGGATGAACCTCGAATGGTTGAGATCATGAAAGAACTTGGGTTTGAAAGTATTGCAAATCCGGGTATGCTGAATACTGCCGGGAGGTTTATGACAATACCCAAAGGCGCCGCCATGAAAAACATATCTATCGAAAAAATCATAGAGGTATTGAAAGACAAAGGCTATAAGGTAGTGAGCTAAGGCTGCCTCGTTGTGAAGAAGGGAGAAACGATATGGATTGCATCGGACTGATGAAGGAAGAACACAGCTATATCAAGCGGATGCTCGCTGTGATAAGAAGCTACTGTTATAAAATACTGAAAAATGAGGAGGTTCGTTACGAGGACTTCTTTTCATTGATAGAATTTGTGAGGGGCTACGCCGACAGACACCACCATGGCAAGGAGGAGACCTTGCTGTTCAACAGGATGCTTGACGAACTCGGCCCCATTGCGGAAAAACTCATAAGGCACGGCATGCTGGTAGAGCATGACCTCGGAAGAATGTATATGCAGGACCTCGAAGCCGCCGTTAACAAAGTACTTGCCGGAGATGACGAGGCCAGGCTCGATGTGATCGCAAACGCAATCTCGTATACACACCTGCTGACAAGGCATATAGACAAGGAAGACGAAGTCGTGTACAAATTTGCGCAGACAAAGCTTTCCAAGGAGACAATGGAAGCGGTCGAGAGGGATTGCAGGCAATTTGAGCAGGATGGGGAGAACCTGCGCAGCCGGGAGAAATACCTGAAAATGCTCGAGGAGTTTGAAGCCGGAGTGTAAAATACCATATATGTATAAGTAGCAAGACCGGTTCCGTATCATAGTATACATAAGAAGATTTTCGGCCGGTTATAAGCCGGGGATGACTGGTCTTTATGATGTATGAGTTTTTTCTGTACAGACAGTGCCCTGCAAACAGTTACCAATACACGATCAGACAGGGAGATACTCTTTATTTCATTGCTGTCAGGTTTGGCGTCAGCGTATCCCAAATAACTGTGGCGAATCCCGGACTAGACCCCTACCGGCTTAGAGTCGGGCAGGTCATTTGCATACCGGTATGCCCGCCGGGACAGACTCTGAGGATAGTTCAACCGGGGGACACGCTTTATAAAATAGCACAGGCCTATCACGTCAGTGTCGACGCCATTCTCAGGGCAAATCCGCAGATCGCCAACCCCAGCGTACTGTCCGTCGGACAAAAGCTTTGCATACCCTCTGCCGACGCAGCGGCAGTTCTGCTGGCAGGTATGACTCTTGACGAGAAAATAGGCCAGATGGTTATTGCCGGGTTTGAAGGCTATGAAGTGAACGACGATGTCAGATCGCTGATCAGAGATTACCGCATCGGCGGCTTAATACTATACGGCGGCAACGTTCAGAGTACAGGCCAGCTTCTGGCCTTGATCAACTGGCTTAAGCTCACGAATTCGTCATACAAGGTGCCTATTTTCATATCGGTTGATGAAGAGGGCGGAAGGGTAAGCCGCATGCCTTCCGAATTCGTAAATATCCCAAGCATGGGGGCGATAGGCAGGGTAAATGACAGCGCCCTCGCCTACCGGATTGGAAACGTGACGGCGGAGATGATCCGTTCATTTGGTTTCAATATGGACTTTGCGCCTGTGCTGGATATAAACAGCAACCCCGATAATCCCGTGATAGGGGACAGGGCTTTCGGTTCCACCCCGGAGATCGTAAGCAGGCTTGGCGTGCAGGCGATGCTCGGGATCAGGGACGGAGGGGTGATACCCGTAGTCAAGCATTTCCCGGGTCATGGCGATACATCAGTGGATTCGCATACCGCGCTGCCTGTTGTGAATTATGATCTGAACCGGCTTCAAAACTTTGAATTCGTTCCCTTCAAGGCAGCCATAAATAATGGCGCGGATGCGGTAATGGTAGGACATATTCTGTTGACCCGGGTCGATCCGGCGAATCCGTCGTCCATGTCGAAGACGGTTATCACCGATATACTTCGAAACCAGCTGGGCTTCAAAGGCGTAGTGATTACGGACGATATGACCATGGGAGCCATTACGAAGAATTATGGTCTGGCCGAAGCGGCAGTAAAGTCCGTGAATGCCGGGAGCGATATCGTACTTCTTAGCGGAGGCTACAATAACGAAGTAAAGGTGCTGAACGCCTTGAAAAATGCGGCCGCGAACGGCAGCATACCCATGTCGCGGATAAATGACAGCGTATACAGGATTTTGAGGCTGAAACAAAAATATGCCCTGAGGGATACTACAATCGGCAGTATAAATGTCGGCAGGATCAACAGCGATATTGGAGCAATACTGAGGCCGTATGGACTGCTGTGATATATCGGAGCTAATATAGGCCGGTCGGCTACGAAAATTATATCATCGGCCTTTTTTGCTCATCGTGTCTGATCGTATCTTATGCAAAACGAACACGCTCCCGATGACAATATGCCAGCCGCATAATTCTATATCCTCGTTATCCTCCAAATGACGCCCGTGCCCTGGACAAACCCTCCGTCTTCCTCCTGCGTCAGGCCGAAATCCGCTACGAACATTTCATCCCTGTCTGAAAACAGAATGTCTATGGGACGCTCGAATCCGCCTCCGCCCGTATAGGATGCGGCGTAACCGCTCTTGTTGATTGCAAAGGTCGAGATCCTCCCGGTCTGCATATCGATCGTCGAAACTCTGTGTCCCACACCCGGAAGCGGCAAGCCGCCTGTTGTTTCTGGGGCTTCACTGCCGTATTCGGCTATGAAGGCGTTGCCTATCGGACCGAAAGCAGGCGAATGGTTGAACTCGAAGCCCATTATGGCGGAATGAGGAATAAAGTTTGCTATAGGCGTCGGAGGGCGCATGGGATGGCTTGCCAGCAGGAACTCCGGCTGCGGCTTACCCTCCGGCTTGAATTCCGGCATCGTAACAGGCATGCCGCCCGTATAATCAGGCCAGCCATACCACGCCCCACACCTGATCAGCTGGAATTCATCCGGCGCATTGGCTACCGGACGGCTGCCGCGCACATCCATTCCGTGATTGGCGGCAAACAACCTTCCCGAGCTGTCGAACCTTATCCTGAAGGGATTCCTGAGGCCCCAGGCGACCAGCTCGAGGCACGAACCGTCCGGATTGGCACGCAGTATGCTTCCGCTCGCACGAACGATCCCTCTTATCTTCTCTCCAGGGCGGCCGGGCACGCCGAAAGGTTGGTAGGCGCCGGTGCAGACCATATCGGAGGGCGCTTTGCTTTGGGAGTTTTCGGTGATGAAGTTGAAGCCCCTCAATTCTATATCGCAACCTGGGTAATCGTGGAAGAACGGGTGGTTCGAAACCCATTCGTTGTCTTCTCCGACTACGCCCGAATTAGTTGCCGTGCCTTGACCGAAATACATCTTACCGTCGGCTCCGAAAACGACCCTGTTGTTATGATGATCGCCCCAGCTTGGAAGCCCGCTCAGCACGTCCGTTTTGCTCCCGTCCGGTCTGATCACTGTGATAAAGCCCCTGTGAGCGGCGTATATATCTCCCTTGTAGCAGGTTATGCCCGTCAATGGCGGCCTGAAGCCGCCAGCGATTGTCTCGAACCTTCCGTTCACAAGCTTAAGCACCTTGCCATTACCTGTCGCAACGCCCGCGTCTGCAACGAGCATTTCCCCGTTATCCGTCATTGTAATGTTGATGGGAGTCGTAAGTCCGTCTGCGAAAACATCAGTTTTGAACCCCGGCGGTACTGCAATATCTGCGGGATCAATTCTCCTGACCCCTTTTACATCGCTGCGGATAACACTATACATCAGAAACACCTCTCTAATCTAAATAGCCGCTTGTTTTATCATATTCCAGCCCTGTGTTTTTGGTGTTATGTCACCCTCGTTCCACAAACACGGCTTTATATGGCAGAATCATAATTTTCCTGCGGTTTCAGAATAATAAGATAATAAATTCTTAAAAATCCAGGAATCGGAGTGATCTTACGAAATACGGCATTAGCATGAGAAATGTCAAAACCTCGCTGGCGGCATTCCTGAGCGTGGGGATATCCTACCTCCTGAAGCTCGAGTTCCCGTTTTTTACTGCCATATCCGCAATTTTCACGATCGCAAGTCCAAAGGAAACTCCGCTGAAAGCAGGCAGGATAAGGATGCTCGGCTCGCTGGCCGGAGCATGCATCGGCGTCGGGCTGGCGCTCATAAAACCCGGCAATGTGTTTTTATGCGGGCTTGGGATGATTGTCATCGTCTATATCTTAGGCATATTTAAATTGGACAATGCCATTCCTATCGCAGGCGTCATATTCATGGCGATCATGCTTGGAAAGGATATTAAAAATCCGCTGCAATACAGTGTCAACAGGATACTCAATACTTTTGCGGGAATAGTCGTGGCGGTGGCCGTCGACTACGCCATACCCTCCGGCGAAAAGGGCAGAGACCCTGCTTGAGGCTTGTAAAGATATATTCATAAAGCCGCCTGCATAAAATAGAACGGTATGTTAACCGTGCATAAAGGCGGGATTCTTTTATGAAAAAATATTTGACCTGCATTATCTTCTGGGGCGCCTTATGGGGCTTGACCGAGGCCACTCTCGGGTATGTCTTGCATTCTTTTTCACTGGGCGTCGGCTGGGTTGTCTGGTTCCCACTCGCCTTTTATTTTACCAGTAGTGTTTACAGTAGGACAGACAGGCTTTCCTCGGTAATATTTACTTCCTTTGTGGCCGCAGCGATAAAACTGGTGGATTTCATAATGCCAACGAGCCCGGACAGAATCATAAACCCGGCGGTTTCGATAATTCTTGAAGGTTTTGCCGTTTGCATCCTTTTAGGACTGGTCTCCGGTAAACGGGATGCTTACCGGCCCGGGTATTTTGGGGTGCTATCCGCCAGTATGGGCTGGAGGGTGCTGTACCTGGCGTATATTCTGCTTATGCCGGCAAGCTATACAGTAATATCACCATTGCGGTCCGCTGCAACCCTGCTGAGCTTTTTGCTCGTCGAAGGCATTGCAAACAGCCTGATGATTTTCGGGTGCATGAAAACTTCGCAATCAATCGGTAAAAAGACAGAACAGGCCGCTGTGAATACGGGCGGATTGATGAAGCGCTTAATTGTAAGCAGCGGATTACAAAGCAGATTAGGCAGCGGATTAAGCGGCGTTCTCGCTATTGTATTCTCCTGCCTGACGCTTGCTGCTGCCTTGTTTGTCCAATTGGCGCTGTAAGGGTGAGACATCCGGAAGGTAGTTCGAAACATCAGGAAGATAATTCGACCTGTAATGAAGAATGCTATCTCTGCATGGAAGCGCGCCTTCCAGGAGTCGAAGGGATCATCCTGGCCGCGGGCTTTTCAAGCAGGGCCGGGACTTGCAAAATGGCATTGGACATCGGTGGCAAAACTATGCTTGGAAGATGTATCGAGGCGATGTACGACACATGCTCGAGAATAATAATCGTCGGCGGTCACAAAGCATCTGACATTTTGAACATAGTCCTCGGATACCCCAGAGCGGAATTGGTTTTAAACGAGAATTACCGCGACGGAATGTTCAGCTCTGTCAGGAAAGGCCTCGAGCATGTGAGTGCAGGACGTTTTTTCCTGACTCCCGGCGATTATCCTCTGATAAGCCGCGATACCTACGAAAGCATGTTGAAAATTGACGGAGATATCATCCTTCCCGCTTTTAATGGTGAAACTGGGCACCCCGTACTAATGAAGCACTGTCTTGCCCATGAACTCCTTAATGCTCCGGGATGCGGCAGCCTGAAGGACTTTATAGATACTAAGGGCTTTAAAAGGCTCGAGGTGCAGGATGAAGGCATAATTGAGGATGTTGATACCATGCAGGATTATAACCGTATTTGCCGTAAATTTATGAAAATCGGCGCTGTGTAAGGGGGAGTGTTCCTGGCAGAGAACGGCAGGCAGACGTATGTCCATATAGTGACGGGAGAAGTGAATTCGGGGAAGACCGCCCGGCTTTTGTCAATATACCGTAGCCTCGGCTGCGGGGACGGCTTTATAAATGCCAAGATATTCCGGGAAGGCCATTTCACCGGTCAAAGGATTATCAGGCTTTCCACGGGCGAAAGTGAAATTTTTTCAATTATAAGCGAATTTACCCCGCCTGACTGGGATGAGGTATACAAATACGGAGATTTCAGCTTTTCGGGAAAGGGGCAGGAATTTGCCCATAATGCTGTTTACAGTATCATCGGACAAGGGATAGAGCCTGTATTCATAGATGAGATAGGCCCTTTGGAGCTTCAGAAAAAAGGGTTTTATGATATTATGTCCATGCTGTTAGGCACAAAAAGTGAAATTTATACCGCAGTCAGAAAAAGCTGCATGGACAGCGTCCTGAAAGAGTTTAATATAAAAGCGTACGATATAATATCTACGGATCGACAGGCTGCTCAAGGCGTTTGAGCTTGACGCCCTCAGGACTGCACCTTCTTGCACTGCAACTCCTTGCGCTGCACCTCTAAAGCCTTTACTGCAACATTCCTTTAACCGTCTTGAAATACCGCTCGGCTACCAGCTGCCAATCCGTCACAAATTGAACCTTCAGGTTCGGTCTTCTCTTTACGGCAAGCGGGTGATATGATACGGCAGTGGGGAGACCGTTTACATCGTGCCATACGCCTCTCAGATTCTTCACCTCCGCCTCCATATCCCCAAAGTACCACTGGACTGCGGTGTTGCCGAGGCAAAAGACCAATTGAGGTTTTTGCCGGTCCAGCTGCCGCGCCAGATAGGACATACAGGTACCGCGCGCATTTGCCTTGTCGTAACGCCGGAGCGGACGGCATTTCAGAATATAGGTCACATACATGTCCTCGGCTCCAAGCCCCGTTTCGTATGCTGCTTCCTGCAGCTTCAGCCTTGCCCCGCATACGAAGGGTTTTCCTTCCCTGTCCTCCCTTGCCCCGGGGTTGTCCAGGATCACGGCGATCGGAGCCTCCGGATTTCCTTCGCCCCATATCACTCTTGTCCTTTGCCGGCACAATTCGCATTTCCGGCAATCCAGCGCCTCGTCAGGAGCCTTGTCCTCCGGCCATAACGCGGGTGTGAAGCCCGATATTTCCATACGCTTTACCCTCAAAATCCTAAGGCTGTTGAAACATGTTATTGTTTGAATTTGCTTCAACAATAGATCGTAAATTAAAAAGCGACTTTTTGTAATTTAATCATATTTTGGCTTTACGCAGGATTTTTATTAAATATAGAAATATTTTTTGGGGATATAGTTTTTTATAACGCTAAAAATATTATTGTCCGAATGGATAAAATATTTCAGGAGGGCGGTGCTTTATGGCAAACAACAGGAAACTGGAACCAAAGGCAGAGGACGCGCTTGACAAACTGAAATATGAAGTTGCTTCCGAGGAAGGTGTCGGGCTCAAGCATGGAGATAACGGCGATATAACTGCCAGGGACGCAGGCAAAATAGGAGGCAACATGGTCAGGAAGATGATAAAATTTGCCGAGGAGAACATGAAGGACTCGGATTAAGGCCCGAAAGGGTCTTTTTTTTATGCTTGCATCAGTCAGGACAACTTTGTTCATACCATATCTAATTATAACGCTTCGAAATTTGCGAATAAATTCTGAAAACATTTGTTTTGATGGCCTCAGACGGCCGGGCTAGAATTGTTATGTCGAGCAGGCGACTGCCCGACGCATAATAGAGCAAAGGATGGGATGATATGTTGAATTGTGAATATTGCGATTATTTTATAAATGCGGGCGAAAGCCGCTGTGGATCAGATATAAAGGGCAATGCTTCCTGCAAGTTTTCCGGACATGTTTTTATCGAGGGTGAGATGGAGAGTAAATCGGAATACCCCTGCAGGGACATTTCATATCAGGAATACCTGAACAGGGAAGAGGCTCATGAAAAGCACACCTTCAACCGGAGTACAAGGGTTCTGCATATTAAGAGAGGCAGGTCTTCAGCCGGGAAAAGGCTCCCGATAGCCGGATGAAACAGCATTTGCAGCTGTAGGGAACAGGAGCGTTATTGTAAAAGATACTAATAAACAATATAAAGAATATAAGGAGGACATCGATATGCCAAGGTTTACATTACCGAGGGATATTTATTGGGGAGAAAATGCCATTGAGGAGCTTAAATGCCTCAAAGGCCACAGCAAAGCAATTATAGTGACTGGCGGCTCTTCCATGCAAAAATATGGTTTTCTGGACAAGCTTGAAGGGATATTGAAGGAAGCCGGACTTGAAACCAAAAGGTTCGAGGGCGTTGAGCCCGATCCGTCGATTGAAACGGTTATGGCCGGCGCAAAGGCCATGCAGGAATATCAGCCGGACATTGTCGTCTCGATAGGCGGAGGTTCACCGATCGACGCAGCCAAAGCCATGTGGGTCTTTTATGAACATCCTGAATTGACATTTGAGGATATTAAGACCCCATTTTCCATGCCGGGGCTAAGAAAAAAGGCCATTTTTGTTGCGATCCCATCCACCAGCGGAACGGCTACCGAGGTCACAGCCTTCTCGGTCATCACGGATTACTCCACAAAAATCAAATATCCTCTCGCGGACTTCGAAATAACGCCCGACATTGCAATAATCGATTCATCGCTGGCGTATACGATGCCGAAGACACTGACTGCACATACCGGGATGGACGCTCTTACCCACGCGGTCGAGGCATATGTCGCGTCGGCAAGGTCAAGCTTTTCAGACCCTCTTGCAATTGAAGCGATACAGATGATATTTGAGAACCTTGTCGACTCATATAACGGGGATAAAAATGCAAGAGACGGTATACACGTCGCACAGTGCCTTGCAGGAATGGCTTTCAGCAATGCTTTGCTGGGGATTGCGCACAGCCTGGCGCACAAGATCGGCGCCCAGTTTGACATACCGCACGGCTGCTGCAATGCCATTCTTCTGCCATATATCATAAAGTACAATTCAAAGGCATGTATGGCCCGTTATTCCAGGATCGCAAGACGACTTGGATTGAAAGGCGAGTCTGACAAGCAGCTTACAGATGCTCTGATCGAGGAAATATGCCAACTAAACAAGAGGCTGGGTATTGCCAAAACCCTTAAGGAACATGGCGTTAAAGATGAAACCTTTGCGTCGGAGGTAGACTTTATCGCGGAGAATGCCTTCAAGGATCCCTGCACAGGTTCGAATCCCAGGCAGACAAGCCCTTCAGACCTTAAGAAGATACTCGAATGCGCAATGAATGGAACTGATATAAATTTTTGATAGCGCCCTCACAATAGATAGGTGTGAAAATGTATGAGGTTATTTGATACTGAAGTTCAGGAACTGAAATATAAAATCATATACGAACTGGTGCGTCTGGCGCTGCAGAAAAAAGTGGACGGGGCCTTCTACGAAATACCCCGCAAAATAGCTCCGGGACCTGATGCTACGATGCGGTGCTGTATCTACAAGGAAAGAGCCATAGTTCAGGAACGTCTGAAGCATGCCATGGAAGACGCCAGCGTCGGAGGCAATGTCGTGCAGATCATAGACATCGCCTGTGACGAATGCCCTATAGAGCATTTCAAGGTTACGGAAACCTGCAGAGGCTGCATAGCTCACAGGTGTCTTATGGCATGCCCGGTAGGCGCCATCAGCTTTGAAAACAAAAAGGCAAGCATCGATACCGGAAAATGTATCGAATGCGGCAAATGTATGAACGCCTGCCCATATAAGGCTATTTCCGAGAATGTTCGCCCGTGCATAAGAGGCTGCAAAGCCAACGCTATTTCTATAGATAAAAACAAAAAGGCGGTAATAAGCGGCGAAAAATGTACGGAATGCGGGGCATGCGTCTATAATTGCCCATTCGGAGCAATAGTGGACAGGTCTTTTGTGCTTGACGCGGTCCGATTGCTTGAAGGTTCTGAAAATGGAAGAAAATACAATGTTTACGCGGCGATAGCTCCTTCCATTGTAAGCCAGTTCAGCTATGCGAAAATCGAGCAGATTGTCGCAGGTTTGAAAAAGATGGGTTTCCATGCGGTGGTTGAGGTTGCTCTGGGGGCGGATATGGTAGCCATGAAGGAAGCTGAAGAATTAGCTGAAAAGGGCTTTTTGACAAGCTCCTGCTGCCCATCGTTCGTAAAATACATCGAGATCAATTTCCCGGAACTCAGGCAGTATGTATCCCATAATGCTTCTCCCATGATCGAGCTTGCCAGATTCATAAAACTCACGGATGCGACTGCCAAAGTCATTTTCATAGGTCCCTGCATCAGCAAGAAATCGGAATACAGAAAAAAGGAATACAAGGGCGCTGTTGACTGTGTTATAACCTTTGAGGAGCTGCAGGCCTTGTTCGACGGAATGGATATAGACGTTGAAAAGTTCGAGGGAGAAAGCCTGGACAACGCTTCATACTACGGCCGTATTTTCGCAAGAAGCGGAGGGCTGTCCGAGGCCGTTGCCCATGTGGCAAAGGAAGAAAACCTCGGTATAGAAGTAAATGCCGAGATATGCGATGGAATGGAGCAGTGCAGGATAGCGCTGCTGAAAGCTTCAAAAGGCAGGCTCGACAAGAATTTTATCGAAGGTATGGCATGTGAGGGCGGATGCATCAATGGAGCGGCATGCCTTCACCACGGGCCGAAAAACAGGGCTGAAGTCGATAAATACGGCAGGCAGGCTACGGAACGTAAAGTCAGGGATGCGTTGGTTGTAAATTCATTAGTTAACATAAAATCATAATTGACAGACATATGTATAATTGTATAGAATTTAATTGACATTCGGCAATAAGGCTGGAGGAATACAAATGCTTCAAATATATATTTGCGTTGGGAGCTCATGTCATTTGAAAGGCTCGTATCAGATCATCAAAATTTTTGAAGAGCTGATCAAAGAGTACAAGCTTGAGGATAAAGCGGAGTTGAAGGCTTCATTCTGTCTCGGACGCTGTACCGGAGGAGTATCGGTAAAGGTGGGGGACGAGTTCCTGGAAGGGCTGACGGTTTCAAACGCAAGGGAGATGTTTGAGGAGTATATAGTTAGAAGGTTGGAGTAAATGGGTACTATCCAATTCAGGAAGGCAAACTGTAAAAACTGCTACAAGTGTATAAGAAGCTGCCCTGTCAAAGCAATTGCCTTCAGGAACGATCAGGCTGAAATCATTGAAGGGGATTGCATGCTTTGTGGCAACTGCCTGAAAGCTTGCCCGCAGAACGCCAAGACAGTAAAAAATGACATAGAGACAGTAAGATCGTTTATCAGGAAAAAGGAGAAGGTGTATGTAAGTCTTGCGCCCTCCTTTATTTCCGTTTACGGGAAAAATGACGGTAAATGGCTGTTTTCTGCACTGAAAAAGCTCGGCTGCACATATGTCGAAGAGACTGCTACAGGGGCGGCTGAGGTTTCCAGGCAGTATGAAAAGCTGATGGAAGCCGGGAAAATGAAAAATATAATAACCTCTGCCTGTGCATCCATAATATTCCTCATAGAAAAGCACTACCCGGAGCTGATCGACCAGCTTGCTCCCGTTGTTTCCCCAATGATAGCCCATGCGAAGATGCTTAGGCAGACATACGGCCAGAGAATAAAGGTGGTCTTTATAGGACCTTGCCTGTCTAAAAAAGATGAATGCAATGATTTTCAAAATGACGGAGAAGTCGATGCGGTGCTTACTTTTGAGGAGCTTGAGGAATGGCTCGAATCGGAGGGCATAAGCGGGAAGGACGATTTTTCCGGCGAGATAAAAGCTAATGACGACATGACCGCAAGAATATACCCGGCTCCGGGCGGGATTCTCAAAACAATAGGCGGCAAATACAAAAAAATGTACAAATGCATCAGCATCGACGGAGTAGATAGCTGCATCGACGTACTTGAATCCATTAAAGCCGGCGGGATCGAGAAATATTTTATTGAAATGAACAGCTGCAAGGGAAGCTGTATTGGCGGCCCATGCATGAAAGCAAACACCGGCGGATTCCTTATGGCGAGGGAGAGGCTAATCGAGTACTACAGAAAAAATGCGGGTAGTGCCGGTCTGGTTATGGATGTCAGCGATAGGATCGATTTCGCGAAGAAATTCATAGACAGGTCGAAGAAAAACAACCTGCTCCCGGAGACTGCCATACAGGCTATCCTCAACAGCATCGGGAAATACACTAGGGATAAGGAGTTGAACTGCGGGGCATGCGGTTACCAGACGTGCAGAGACAAGGCAATCGCGGTATATAACGGCAGGGCTCAACTATACATGTGCCTTCCGTACATGAGGGAGAGGGCGGAATCGATTTCGAACCTGATTATAAACACTACTCCCAACGCCATTTTCGCTCTTGACAGTGAACTGAAAATTCAGGAGGCTAACACAGCTGCCCGCAAAATGTTCAGTCTGGGACCGGAGGACGTTACCGGAAGACATATTTACGAACTGCTTGAGTGTGAGGATTTTCAGAATGTTCTGGAAGGACGCTCGAGCATTTATGATAAAAAATACTATTACGACAGGTTTGGTATAACCGTTGAGCAGTCGGTAATTTTCATACCGGAGCAGAATGTGATCGTAGCTATCGTCAGGGATATCACGGAAGAAGAAGAGCGGCGCCGTTTAACGCATGAAATAAGGACTGAAAATGCGGATTTGGCACAGAAGGTAATAGAAAAACAGATGAGGGTCGCGCAGGAAATAGCAAGTCTCCTGGGTGAGACGACGGCAGAAACCAAAGTCGCGCTGACCAAACTGAAGAAATCGATCATGTTGGAGATGGAAGAAGGCAAATGAGCCTCTATATAGATGTGGGATACGAAAATCTGAATAAATACGGCGAGGAGCTTTGCGGGGACAAGGTCGAAGTCATCAGAGACAGGGATTCGGTGATCCTTGTTCTGGCGGATGGCCTGGGAAGCGGTGTTAAAGCCAACATACTGTCGACGCTTACGTCAAAGATCATCGGGACCATACTGGCAAACGGACTCGGGATAGAGGAGGCTGTCGAAACCATAGCCAATACTCTTCCCGTTTGCAGGGAGAGGAACATAGCATATTCGACCTTTACGATCCTGCAGTTATTTTTTTCCGGAGACGGCTACCTGGCTGAGTTCGACAACCCCTCGGTTTTCAGGTTCAACAAGGGAAAGCCGGTGCCGATAGAATCGGACAGCAGGGAAATATGCGGGAAAACTATCAGAGAGGCAAGATTTAAAGTCAATCAAGACGACCTTTTCGTCCTGGTCAGCGATGGAGCGGTACATGCGGGAATTGGTCATACACTGAATCTCGGCTGGCAGCGGGAGAACATCGGTGAATATATTCAAAAGACCTTCAGAAGCGAAATGACGTCAAAGGCGTTGGCAAAGCTGCTCCTTTCGGCCTGTGACAACCTTTACTCCCATGAACCGGGAGACGATACTACGGTTGCCGCGGTAAAAATTAAAAGAATGGCCAGTGTCAACATAATGGTCGGACCGCCGGTAGATACGAAGCTGGATAAAAAGGTAGTGGACCGTTTCATTGCGGAAGAGGGCAGGAAGGTAGTATGCGGGGGTACCACGTCCCAGATTGTCGCGAGGGAGCTGGGGAGAGAAATGACGACCAATTTCAAGTACTACAATCCGGAAATACCTCCCATGGCTGAAATCGAAGGAATCGATCTGACTACGGAAGGTGTACTGACTCTGAGAGAAGCCCTTATTCTCATTAAAAATTGTATATCTGATGAAAGCTCGATGAAGGATTTCCTCCGCCTTGATAAAAAGGACGGCGCTTCCAGACTGGCAAAATTTTTAATTGAAGAGGGAACTAATATAAACTTTTTCGTTGGAAGAGCAATCAATCCTGCACATCAGAATCCGGATTTCCCGCTCAATCTGGGCCTTAAGCTGAAACTGGTGGAGGATATGGCGGAGTGCATCAGAAGCATGGGAAAACAGGTAAAAATAGAATATAACTGATAATTTGACATGATGGATATAGCTTGATTAGAAAGGTAACTATGGGCCTGAGGACAATTGTTTTAAAAATTTATAAACCCGGCAGAGAAAAGAAAGAGATTCTCGACGGTGCAATATATAATTACAATGAGGCCTTCAGGTTCCTTCTGGACAAAGCCCGCCGAGAAATAGCTGTCATCAGCAGGAATTACAGGCTTGGAGGTGGCCCTTACAGGGCGGGTGGGATCATGAAATGGGTAAGCAGTGAGCTTGGCGAAGAACTGAATCGTTTCAACGTCCAACCCTTCAAGGATTCACTCAAATTCGAACTCGGAATGGTTCTGGCAGGCTACCTGAACCTCAAGGAAACAGTGGCGGCTGCCAGGCTCCCGAATGCGGGGGGCAGCGCTGAAAGACCTGTATACTTCTGCCGGTATGATACACGCAGGAGCTATTGTCTGCTTTATGACAGGGAGAAAAACAGATTTTGGGCAAAGCTTTACCTTTTGAACAAGGAAACAGCCAGAACCACGGATATCAAGTCATGTGAGAGGAACAGACTGGAGTACGTAAGCGAGGGCTCTGGAGTTTTTATATCAAACAGGCGTAAAGCAAACTACATTATTGTGCCGTTATCCTTCGGAAGGTATCAGGAACACTTTTTGAGGGAAGCGCTCAACGAACCAGAAAAGCTGAGAACGGCCCGTCTTTTAAAGCGCGGGAAGGACTATTATCTGGCTGTTAGTATAGATATGGACAATACGGAAACGTTGGCAGCCGAAACCTATATGGGAGTCTGCAGAGGCTTTGACCACAGTCTGGTTTATACTGTTGTGGATGATAGGGGCATTGTCATAGGATCCGGTCCTGTACCAGGAGCAGGCGTTCCGGGCGAAAAGGGAGCGTCGCTGAATGAATTGCACAAGACTGCAAACGGTATTTCTGAAATTGCGAAAAAAAACAAGTCGCAGGTTATAATACAGAACCTCGTAAAAATGGGTGATGAGATCTGCTGGTCCGACAGTGACGGAAATGAATGCCATCCTGTTTATAACCGGCGGAACTATTTACGGCTCGCGGAGCTTCTTGACTACAAACTTTCCGCCACAGGCCTGCCATCTCCGGCCAGGGTCAGTTCCTACGATATTTTCTACAGGTGCTTCGACTGCGGTTTATATTCCAAAAAGAACAGGTTCAGCAAAAGCATGTTCATTTGCACCAAATGCGGCGCGGCGATGGGGATTGAAGAATTGGGCAGCCTTAATCTGGCAAGGAAGCTTATCGGGTATGGCAGATCGAAGATCAGGGTCAAAGCAGCCGTAACATCTGGGGGGATCCGATTTACAAGTAAGCTGATAGGACTTGATTGTTTCATTTCGAATGACAAGAATCAACCGGAGGCACTGAGAAATGAGATACAAAGGCTTATTGAAGACATGAGGAAAGACACGGAAGCCGGAGGGCTTTCCCATGGACAGGAATATAGAAGGCGGAACAGCTTGCTGAAGAAGTTCGGGAGCTCTGGCGATTGTATGGATTTGATCGAATTTATATAGTATAATGGATTACGTTATTTGCTGTCACACTATGACCCCGTTCGGGCCATCTTACCGAGTAAGGCGTCTTGTATGGACGTAAAAGCACAGCTATCTGCAGGCCCCCTGGCGAGTATGCCATGGGGCCTTTTTATCCGGTGCGCGCGGTATGTGCGTCTTATACGCGCTGCCAGACGGACGGCCGTGCAGCCGTTTGGTGGATTGATTGAAAACGGACCATATCTAATTATATCATTAGGAAAGTTTTCCAACCCAAGCTATACAACATTGGTTTGTTGAATGCCGCACCCTGCCTTAATATTTTATTGAAAGCAATTTTGAATAATACTTAACCGACAGGAGGAAGCATCTATGAAAATCGAACTCGATACTTACAGCAACATATGTGAAACCAGAGCTTTCAGGATTAATGGAATTAAGGCGACCTACAATGATTTCGGTATAAAGTCGGATTCCTCGCCCGATCAAAGCAGGCCTAATTGCTGCGGGAATATGGTATTTGAGCCAAAACGGCCTACGGACGAGGTTTTAAAGCGATATGGCATCACAAAGAGGGATTACAACGGTATTTGTGAGCAGTTAAAGGTCTGCATCTCCTTCGGTATGTGCAGGCTGTGTTCGTAAGACGCCGTATGTCAGCCACAAACGCCGGGTGTCAGCCTGGAAGGGGTATTACATCGGGAATTGAATTGTAGCTGCCTCTACTGTATAATATCGCTATACCCCTATATAGTATTGGAGGCAGTCGGTATGGATGACGTAAAAACAGAATACAGGGACGATATCCTCAAAAGGCTCAGGAGAATAGAGGGCCAGGTCAAAGGCATACAGAAAATGATCGAGGAAGAGAAGAACTGCGCAGATATACTTACCCAGGTAGCTGCAGTCCGCGCGGCTGTCAATAAAACAGGCAGCCTGATACTGGAAAGGCATTCGATGACATGTATCCAGAATGCCGCGGCTTCCGAAGACAAGGAAAAAGCAATGGCTGAACTCGCGAAAACGATGCAGAGCTTCATGAGGTTTATGGAATAAAACAGCAACGCGTTTATTCAAGGCGTTGCTGTTTTTTGAATGCTTTTCGGTTACTTCAGCGGCTCTCCGTTTTTTATCATGTCTATTATCTTCTGCAGCGTTTCCTTGTCCGTCTGTCCCGATATATATGTGTAAACAGAACCGTCCGGATTTATCGCGAACGTGGTAGGATAGCCCGAAACGCCGTAACTCTGGGCTACAGACCCGTCCTCGTCCAAAAGCGCCTTCAGACCGATACTGTTGGAGGTCAAATAATTTTCAACCGTGTCTGCCGATTCCTGTACATCTACAGCCAGTATCACGGCATCATTGCCTTTTTTCAACTCTTTGTCCAGTTCATTCAGATCGGGCATTTCAAGCTTGCAGTATTTGCACCAGACTGCCCAGAAATTGAGTATTACGATCTTTCCACGATAATCCGAAAGCTTGACCGAGTTGCCGTCGAGGTCCTTCAGAGTGAAGTCGGGAGCCATTACCTTGTCGCTTTGTGTACCTTCGCTTCCGGTTACTCCGCTCTGTGAGGCACCCTGCGAGCCGCTATCTTGGGTGGTGGCCGGCTGTGAAGCCCCTGACGAGCCTGGTGTGTCTGATTGGTTCTGATTCTGCCGGGGGAGCAGGTCGGCGCCCTCCGTTTTGTTTTTGTTATAATAGGTATACGCGGCGGCTATCACTAAAGCAAGTGCAACGACCCAAATTATAATATTGTACGATTTTCTCATCGTTTGTTCCTCCCCTGGTTTCTAGTTCAAATATTTCAAAATCCCGAAGAAAACCAGCAGTCCTGCCGCAATTAGCAGTATGCCTGATATTATTCCGATTATCCTGCCATGTTTTTGAAGCCATACGAAGGCTCCTTTCAACTGCTCCAGTATCATCGAAGAAATGATGAACGGTATGCCGAGCCCCACCGAATAGACCAACAGCAGCATTATGCCCTCCAACATCGTTTCCGAATTGCCGGCAAGCAGCAGCGCGGAGCCTAAAAACGCGCCGAGGCAGGGCGTCCAGCCGAAGCTGAAGACCATGCCGAAAACCATGGAACTAAGGAATTTCAGGTTTTCAGTCCTGTAACTCAGTCTTTTCTCCATGTTCAGGAAGCCCAATTTTAACAAGCCCGTGAAATTCAGCCCGAAAATTACCATTATCAGACCACTTATCCTTTGGACAAGCAGCCGGTTGCTGTCAAGAAAATGTCCCAGTGCTGTCGCAGCCGCGCCAAGTACCACAAACACAACTGTAAATCCCGCTACAAAGCCTATCGCGTTTATCAGTACCCTGTTTTTACCGGCGGACGAGCTGCCTGAAAAACCAGTTGAGCCCGCCGGGCCGGATTGGCCCAAAGCCGGCGATACGGCCGTACCTGCGAGGTATAGGAAGTAGATCGGCAGCATTGGCAGAATGCACGGTGAAATAAAAGTCAAAATGCCTTCAGTAAAGGTTAATATATAGGAAGCCAATACATCACCTGCTTTCTGGTGGTTTATTATATAATATACCCCTGTAGGGTATATTATAACAGTAGGAACTGCAGCTGTCCACTGCTTTTGCAGCTAATACTATAACTTTATTCTATTGACAAAAAATATACGAATATTTATAATGTGCATATGCACACAATAATTTTACTAGATAACACACACACTACACGGTATGAGGTGATGTGGTGACAAGACCGAGGAAATGCAGAAGAGTTGGGTTTGTACCGGATAATCAATGTTTTCATCCTCAGCTTCGGAATACGGAGGAAGTCATTCTGAATGTCGAGGAAGTCGAGTCGATCCGCCTTGCCGATTATCTTAGCCTGGAGCAGGATCTGGCGGCTGCCAGCATGAATGTATCGAGAGGTACCTTTCAGAGGATAGTCAACTCTGCCAGAAAAAAGGTTGCGGACGCCATCGTTCACGGAAAGATACTCCGGATAGACGGGGGAAGTTACCTGCTGACGGCGGAAAAGCCGTGCTGCAAGAGAATACAGGGCAGTTGCAGGCGAACGGACTGCGAAAAATGTGAAGAGTGCATACATAATAAAACAGAGGTGAATGAAAATGAGTGAGAACGGCTGCAGTTGTGAAAGCGTGGATTGCGCAGGCTCGTGCGGCAGCGGTGGCTGCAATAGCGGTGGCTGCGGGGGAGAGCAAAAGAACAACTTTCTCGAGAATACACATGAACTGAATTCAATCAAAAGGGTTATCGGAATTGTAAGCGGTAAGGGCGGTGTAGGCAAATCGCTCGTTACCTCGATGTTGTCTGTAATGATGCGCAGGAAAGGATACGAGGTCGGTATTCTGGATGCGGATATTACCGGACCCTCCATTCCAAAGGCCTTTGGAATAAGGGAAAAGGCCCGGGGAAATGAATACGGGATCCTTCCTCAGAAGACTCACAACGGCATAAGTATAATGTCGGTGAATCTGCTGCTTGAGGAGGATGACGCACCTGTTATCTGGAGAGGTCCGATAATAGCGGGTACGGTAAAGCAGTTCTGGACAGATGTTATCTGGGGTGAGGCAGACTATCTTTTCCTGGACATGCCTCCCGGTACGGGTGATGTTCCATTGACAGTCTTTCAGTCCATACCTCTGGATGGTATCATAATCGTGACGTCGCCTCAGGATCTCGTATCGTTGATAGTGACCAAGGCATACAATATGGCCAGGGCTATGAATATACCTGTATTGGGTATTGTTGAAAATATGAGCTACCTAAAGTGCCCGGATTGCGGAAAAGAGATAAAGCTTTTCGGCGAAAGCAAAATAGACGAGATAGCTGATAAAATGGGCTTGAAGGTTTTGGCTAAAATGCCCATAGACCCGGCCGTAGCAGGGCTGTGCGACAAGGGTGAGATCGAGAAGGTGAGCGTCGGATATTTGGATGAAGCGGCGAACTACATCGAGCGAAAATTTTCTAAAAGGGAACAGGAGGGTAATGTCGTGAAAATTGCGATAGCAACGGAAGGAAGCTCCGTATCCGCACATTTCGGCAAATGTGAGACCTTCACAATCGCCGAAGTCGAAGCTTCAAAAGTTAAGAACAAGAGCGTTATCAGTACCGAAGGTAATCAACATGGCCTGCTTCCGGGCTTCCTGGCCTCCCAGGGCGTGGAGCTGGTCATAGCCGGAGGTATGGGAGAAGGAGCGCGACAGAACCTCGCGGATAACGGTATAGAAATAATATCGGGAATCAGCGGAAGTATCGACGAAGCGGTCGAAGCGTTTATCAAAGGCGAGCTGGTATCGACAAACGCGGGCTGCTCCGGCCACGAACATGGCCACGACCATGAGCACGGTCATGAGCACGGTCATGGAGAGCATGGTTGCAGCTGCGGCCACAGCTAAGCAGTAAACCAAGGAACGTTAACATGCGGGACGTTAACATATGGAGCGTTAACGGGGCTGCATGCAATATTGATATAAAAAAGCAGATAGCCTTTTATTGCGGGCCGTCTGCTTTTTTGCGGTGTGCGCGGCTTGAGCGCTACCATACCGGTTGTGTGCGGCTTTCATATCTGCCCTGTTACAAACTGTACTGCGACACTTACCACAGTCACGCAAAACCATACTATGAGCCCAAGGAATAGCGGCTTGAGCCCAGTTTTCATCATAGCCCTGAAATCGGCGCTTAAGCCCACGGCGGACAGCGCCATGATTATAAGGAATTTGCCTGCCCCTGAAAGGAAGGCGACGGCAGAAGCGTTGAATATACCCAGCGTATTAAGCAGAGAAGCCGCAATAAACCCGGCTATAAACCAGGGAAATATTTTACCGAACCTGTAATTGACGGTGGCGCCGTCTGTTGCCTTGCGCTTCTTGCCTACTACGGTAATCACGGCGTAGATGAGCGATATGGGAATTATCATTGTGGTCCGCGTCAGCTTGACAATTGTGGCGTAGCTTCCGGCAATATCGCTGAACGCATAGCCCGCAGCAACGACAGACGACGTGTCGTTTACCGCCGTTCCGGCCAGCAGTCCGAAGGCTTTGTCGGAGAATCCGAACAGGTGCCCCAGCGGCGGAAAAATCAAAACGGCCAGTATGTTGAAAAAGAAAATCGTGGAAATGGAGTAGGCTACTTCAGAATCGTCGGCCTCGATTATAGGTGAAACGGCGGCTATGGCCGAGCCTCCGCAAATCGCCGTCCCCACGCCGATAAGGCTCGTAAGCTTGAACGGTATGCCCATTGCGCGCCCGAAGCTATAAGCTGTTATAAATGCCGCCGATAAAGTGAACGCCATCACCGAAAGCGACTCGACTCCTGTTTTCCAGACCTGAGTCAGGCTCAAGCCCGTGCCGAGCAGTATTATTGCCCATTGCAGTATTTTTTTGGACGTAAACTTTAAACCCGGCTCCGTTCCTGCCGGTTTCCCAAATACATTGTTGATTATTATGCCGATCACGATGCCGAATACCGGTCCTCCAACGATCGGCAGAAAGCTGCCAAGCCATGAGGCGACAAGCGCGACTGCAAGCGACAGCAGCATTCCTACATAATTTTTCTTCAGCCAGTTCATAGGATCTACTCCATTCTTTTTTGTCATCGTCATATAATTCTAGTATGATGTATCTATAAATACAAATTATGAAATCTTATTTATTGATAAAATATTTTTATAATTGCCAACGAGGGGTAAGATGATCGATACAAAGCTTGTAACCTTTATAAACGTCGCAAAGCTGAAAAGCTATACGAGAGCGGCTGAGCTCCTCAATCTGACACAGCCGGCCGTAACCCAGCATATAAAGCTGCTGGAAGATTATTATGGAGTCGTACTGATTAACAGGAAGGGAAGGCAGCTTTTTCTCACACCGGAGGGCGAACTGCTGCTGAACTATGCCAAAGAGCTTGAGGCGAATTCCCTGCTTATCGGAAGAGCGCTCAAAAACAAATCCTCTGTGATAAAAAGATACAATGTCGGCGCGACTTTGACCATAGGAGAATTTGTCCTTCCGCGCCTGCTTGGAGAATACAGGCGGTTGCACGGCAATACGGATATCATAATGCAGGTCCATAATTCGGATGAGATTATAAAAAGGCTTCTTCATGGAGAGTTTGATCTGGGTATAATCGAGGGGCCATTTGACAAGGAACGGTTTTCTTATGTAAAAATGCAGGACGACGAGCTTGTGCTTGTCGCTTCGCCGCAGGACAGCCTGGCTGCGGGCGGCTGTGCGGAGCTGGAGGATATTGTCCGCGGAGGCAGGCTTATACTGCGGGAGAGAGGCTCCGGCACCCGTGTTGTATTCGAAAACAGACTTGCGGAAATGGGCTATGACATATCACAAATGAAAGTTTATATGGAGATAGGAAGTATCGGGGCTATAAAATCCCTGGTGGAAGCGGGACTCGGCTGCACGGTGATATCAAAAGCTGCGGTCATGCGCGAATTGAACGCGGGGACGCTTGTGACGATACCAATCAGGAATGTAAGGATCATGAGAGAGTTCAATTTCATATTTACCGATAAAAAGCCCGATGATTTTGTTTGCGATTTTATAGATTTTATGACTCATAAGTAAATATTGAAATTAATTGGTATTTACAACATACCCCCACGGGGTATATAATGTGAATAAACCAAACTAATTGAGAGGAAGCTTACTACAATGAGCATTACAGTTGATAAAAGAAGATGCCCGCAGAATCATTCGTGCCCCGCTATAAGGGTATGCCCGGCAGCAGCAATAAAACAAAACGGCTACGGCCTGCCTGAGATAGACCAGGCCAAGTGCCTGAAATGCAGGAAATGCATTATGTTTTGCCCGATGGGAGCGATCCGCGAGGCATAGGGTGAAACGCAGCGAAACGCACGCGAAACACAGGGACGGCTGTTTTGCTTCGTTTTTCGCAAACGAAACAAAACAACCGTCCCTGCGTTTCATTCAACCTTTTCCCCGCGTGCGGAACCTGCCCCGTCCTACATGCAAATACATATTCTGTGGATTTCAGCAGAAACTCATCATATAAAATTGCTTTGGAGGAATTTATATGGGTGAGACGATACTGGAAAAGACGGAAGGCCGCGTGAGCTACCACGATTCGGTGGAGGAGATGCTCAAGCGGATAAGGGAAGACGGTATGACCAATGTGTTCGACCGTTGGACGCTCCAGGAGAAAATAAGGTGCAAATATTGCCTGGAAGGACTGAGCTGCAAGCTTTGCTCGCAGGGGCCTTGCAGGATAAACGAAAAGGGCGGACAGGAAAAAGGAGTCTGCGGGATCGGCCCGGACGCAATGGCAATGAGGGAGCTGCTCCTCCATAATATCATGGGGGCGGGCACATACAGCCACCATGCGTATGAAGCCTACCGGACGCTGAGGGATACCGCGATGGGCAAAACCCCTTTCGGAATAGCCGACGAAGGCAAGTTGAAATGGATGTGCGGTATGGTCGGAATAAATACCGATCAAGATAAAAATAAACTGGCTGTAGAGCTTTCAGACCTGCTTAACAGTGAGATGGCCAAAGGCCCCGATTCTCCGAGTGTAATGGTGGAAGCCTTTGCGCCCACCAAGCGCAAAGAAGTATGGAAACGTCTCAACATTTACCCTGCCGGGGTCATCCATGAAGAACAGAATTGCGTTGCAAGCTGCCTGACAAATGTGGACGGAGATTACGTTTCGCTTGCAAAAAAGGCTCTGAGACTGGGCCTTTCGACCATATATACGGCTCAGATCGGCCTTGAAATGGTGCAGGACATACTGTTTGGGACACCGAAACCGCACGAGGTCAACACAGACCTCGGGATCATGGACCCGGAGTATGTAAACGTAGTATTCAACGGACATCAACCCTGGGCGGGCGTGGCTACGCTGCTCAAGGCCAGGACGCCGGAGGTGCAGAAAAGAGCCAGGGACGCCGGAGCGAAGGGCCTGAGGGTGGTTGGCTCCATCGAGACCGGTCAGGAACTGCTTCAGAGGTTCGAAATGGACGAAGTATTTGTCGGGCTGATGGGCAACTGGCTTACGATTGAACCTTTGCTGGCTACCGGCACGGTCGACGTCTTAGCTATGGAGGAAAACTGCTCGCCGCCTGCTATAGACTGCTATGCTGAAAAATATCAGATAACGCTTGTAAGTGTAAGCACCATAATCGGAGTTCCCGGCCTCGAGCAGAAAATGCCCTATAATCCAGGCGAAGTGGATGCTATGGCTGACAGGCTTATAGAACTCGGTATTGAGAATTTCAAAAAAAGAAATGGCAGGATCACTCCAAAGGTACCGCAAAAGATCCAAAAAGCGATCGCGGGGTTTTCAACAGAAGCAGTTTTACAGGCGATCGGCAACAAGCTCGATCCACTTGTCGACGTGATAGCGTCAGGCAAGATAAAAGGCGTCGTTGCGCTGGCAAATTGTTCGACCCTGCGCAATGGACCCCAGGACTGGAATACGATCAACCTGACCAAAGAACTTATCGGCAGGGACATACTTGTCGTCAGTGGAGGGTGCGGAAACCATGCGCTCGAGGTAGCGGGCCTCTGCAGTCCTGAAGCGAAGGAACTGGCGGGCAAAGGCCTGAGGGAGGTCTGCGGGTTGCTTAATATCCCTCCGGTGCTGAGCTTCGGGACCTGTACGGATACCGGCAGGATATCGATGCTCGTTACAGCGCTGGCAGAACACCTCAAGGTTGATATTCCGGATCTCCCGATAGCGGTAACGGCGCCAGAATGGATGGAACAGAAGGCCACAATCGACGGTGTGTTTGCCGTCGCTTACGGCGCATATACCCATTTGTCCCCCACGCCTTTCATCACGGGCGCGCCGCAGCTTGTAAAGCTGCTGACCGAAGATGTGGAAGGCCTTACCGGAGGTAAGGTGGCTCTTGGCGATGATCCGAAAGAAGTCGCCGACGCCATTGAAGCTCATATAATTTCGAAAAGGAAGGGACTTGGCCTGAAATAACGGTAAAACTTAGGCTTACGTCAGCAAAACAGGAGTCGGCAGGCGCTGGGCGCCCTATCTGGGGGCAGCACAGCACCGATAGCCGGCTCTTTTTATGTTGAGAAATATTGACTGGGACGGTGGGGCAAAGTTCCTGCCCCCCCTGTCCTACTTTTATTATAAAGTTGTTGTTGACAATTAGTTGTATATACAATTATACTATATACAACGGTAAATGCTTACATTGAAAACGGGGTGAGTATATGGCGCAGCTTCGTTCCGGAGGATACCTGATGTCTAAGATACATCAGCTTTCTCAAAGGATTTTTGCAAGGAAGCTCAAGGATTTCAGCATTAACGACATAAATCCCGCGCAGGGCAGGATATTATTCGCGCTGTGGCAGGAGGACAACATACCTATACAGCAGCTCGCCCAAAAAACTGCCCTCAGCAAGTCAACGCTTACAAGGATGCTCGACAGGCTGCAGGAAACCGGCCACATTCAAAGGATATTTCCCGGGGATGACCGCCGCAAGGTACTGATACGGCTGACCGACGAAAACAGGAGGATGAAGGCGGCTTACGAAGAGGTATCGGCCGACATGATCCAACTTTATTACAAAGGATTTACAGAAGAAGAGATAGATGATTTTGAGAACTACCTGAAACGTATTTATTCGAACCTTTCCGGCTGAAAGGCTCGAAAACGCTGAAAAGCACGGAAAGGCTGAAAGACTGAACAGGTAGAATGCCGGCATATTTAAAAGCCGTATTATGGGAGGAGATGCTATATGAATGAAAACGGTATGGACAATGCGCTGAAAAAGGCCAAGGAACAAATGGAGAAGGGAGTTTCCGAAAAAACAGCCGAAGAGTCGGTCAAGGAAGCTATCGCCGAATCGCTGAAGCTGGCGGAGAGCTGCGCCAACGCATTGGTCGGTTCGAACGGAGCCGACGGGTTTCCCAACATCAAAGCTATGATCAAGTGTGAGGCTGAAGGTCTCAAGATATTTTGGTTCAGCACAAACACATCATCGAAGCGTGTCGCCCAATTCAGGCAGAATGAGAAGGCTTGCATTTATTTTATCGATGAGGAGCAATATAAGGGCCTCATGCTTGTCGGGAAAATGGAGGTGCTTTCGGATCATGCATCCAGGGCTCGCCTCTGGAAGGACGGCTGCGAGGTCTACTACCCTCTTGGCGTTGACGACCCGGATTATTCAGTACTCCGTTTTACAGCCGAGTGGGGGGATTATTACCATGGACTCAGGAATGTGATTTTTCATATATAACGCCGGCCGTTTCAGGCTATTTCAGGCCATTTCAAGCCATAGTCGGTATAGATAATTGTCTTGACTAAGTAAGTGGAATATAGTATGCTACAGTTGTATATACAAGTATAACATTTACTACATATCTATTCTTCAAATCTCGGACATAAATCTTAGGGGGCAGTGTCTATGAAAACCATAAGACTCCCATACGGGAAGACGCATTTGGATCTTAATATCGACGAAGAAAAGCTTGCGGGAATAATTTATCCTCCTGCAGATAATATAGTTATGGAGGGCACTGAAAAAAGCGTCGTAGAAAATAGCATAAAGAACCCCATCGGCTCCAGGCGCTTGTGCGAGCTGGCCGCCGGAGCAGGTAAGGTTCTCGTTATCACCAGCGATCATACCAGGCCGGTTCCATCGAAAATTACTTTGCCAATCTTACTGGAAGAGATCCGTAAATCCAATCCTCATGTAGAAATCAAAATAATCGTTGCCACAGGACTGCATAGAACAACTACCCGTGAAGAACTGATAGACAAATTCGGCCATGATATAGTGGATAAGGAAGACATTGTGATTCACGACTGTAGGGACAAAAATAACCTTGTATTCAAGGGCATACTGCCATCCGGCGGAGAACTGTGGCTCAATTCGCTTGTTGACTGGGCGGACCTTCTGGTTGCCGAGGGTTTTATCGAGCCTCACTTTTTTGCCGGATACTCCGGAGGAAGAAAGAGTGTGCTTCCGGGTATAGCCGGTGAAAAAACGGTTCTTGCAAACCATTGCTCAGCCTTCATTTCAAATATCAATTCCAGGGCCGGCAATCTCAAGGACAATCCTTTGCACGAGGATATGCTTTATGCGGCCGGGGCGGCAAAGCTGAGATTCATACTAAACGTCGCGCTGAACAGTGAGAAGAAAATCATAGGTTGCTTCTGCGGAGACGCTGAAGAGGCCCACAAAGAAGGTTGTGAATTCGTTTCCCGGATGTCGAGGGCAAAAGCGGTTCCTTCCGATATCGTTATAGTTACAAACGGCGGCTACCCTCTGGATCAGAATATTTACCAGGCTGTAAAGGGCTTGGACACTGCATCGAGGAGCATTAAAGAAGACGGCACGATAATCATGCTTGCAGAATGCGAGGACGGGCATGGAGGAGAATCATTCTACAAATGGTTCAAAAACGGCGGAAGCCCTGAAGAGGTTGTAAAAAAGATCGCTGCCATTCCCATGGAGGACACGAGCTCCGATCAATGGCAGGCTCAGGTTTTAGCGCGAATCCTCGTAAAATACAGGGTCATTATGGTTACAGACAAATGCGGGCCGGAACTTGTAAACGATCTGTTTATGCTGCACGCGAACAGCTTGGATGAAGCGCTGGGCAAAGCTTATGGCTTATCGGGGCGCGATGCAAATGTAACGGTGATACCCGACGGTGTTTCGATAGTGGTTGAGCAATAAAAATCGGAGTATGGGTAAAGCCATTGCGGCAAGGCTGAGCTGAACAGCAGACCACAGCCGAATGGCTGCCCATACTGTCATGTCACGTTGCACTTGCTCCTGTACAGGGCAGGTGTGAGCCCTGTCTCCTTCTTAAATGAAGAATAAAAATAGTTCTGATTGATAAATCCCGTCATGTCGGAAATTTCGCGAATAGTCAGTTTTGTGTTCTTCAGTTGGTCTTTGGCCTGGTTGATCCGGACCATTTTTATATAGTCGTGTAAACACATGCCCGTGATCTTTTTGAATATCTTCGAGAAATAGTTCGCTGTATAGCCTACAGATTCGGACAGTGATTCAACGCTCAGATTAGGATCTGAAAAATGCTTGTCTATATAATCCTGGATGAACTTCACTTCCTGGTAGTATTTATCCGATTTAAGGAGCTCCATCCTGTGTATGGCGGACAGATATTCTTCAAACAGATTGTCGAACCAGCCCAATGTATGATCAAGGGTATGCATGCGGCTGAAAATCAGATCGAATTCGCCGAAATCGATCTTTAGCAATGTATTGTTGATGGTAATCGAATTCATCGTATGGAGACATTGTGTGATGATCTGGAGCAAAACTGAAGCAACGTCATGGTAAACGTAATTTCTCAATATATTCAGCAGCTTTCCATAGTTGTCAAGGAATGAAGCCTTGTCTGCATTCCGGATATTTGCCAATAGCTCCGAGATAAGTTCGTTGGGATAGCTCAAGCCGGTTGACAGTGTCGAGTCTATATACTCCTGATAAATGACCTTTCCATAACCGATCACAAATCTCTCCTTGATCAACTCGGAAGCGCGTCTGTAGCAGGCGGAGCATTCCCCTATCGAATCTGCCGCCCCGGCTATGCTTATACTGACAGATATGCCCGTATTAACAATAATAAAGCTTTGAAATTCTCTCAGTATTGAAATTACAGAGTTATACGGATCCGTATCCTGCTCGGCGAAATTCAGTAAAAGCGTGACCTCTTCAGGCTTGGTGATCACAGCTTCAATGTTCAGATTCTTATTTAAGAAATTATCCGCGCTGCCCAAAATCATGCTCTCATATACCTTGCCACTGTAACTGGTACTTTCGAGATCATCCGCCTTTATTATAACGACGAAAAGCTCTTTAGGTATCACCTTTATGGAATATTGGTTCCACTCCGCCTCGGGGGCGTCCGAATGCAGCGGGCTGGTTAAAATACGGTGAAGGTAGACTGACTTGATATCTGAAAGGTAATTTGTGTTTTCGGCTTTTAATGTCTCGATACGGCTGGACAGGATCCCTAAAAGATTGTTTACATAGCTGAACTCATCACTTCCGCGGACATTGCTCATAACATCGATATACTCGTTGAAAATCCTCTTAACAATACGATTTACCGGTGAATATAGCCTTCTGGTAAAGATATAGGCTATTGCCGATGAAAATAGAATGTCGGCAAATATGAACAGGCTCAAAATCTTCAGATTTCCCAAATCAAGCAAAGGAAAGCCTATTTCACTCGATACATAAAAGAGAACCCAGTCATATCCGGACAGTTTATAATAGGACACCAGATGTTTCTCATTGTCGATGATATCGTCAAAATACCCTGTCTTTTTATGTCCGTCGG
This sequence comes from Bacillota bacterium, assembly GCA_023412915.1. Taxonomy (GTDB): domain Bacteria; phylum Bacillota; class Clostridia; order Acetivibrionales; family DTU013; genus JAEYOM01. The sequence goes on along the minus strand of JAEZRE010000015.1, from coordinate 92,064 downwards.
AAACAGTACGAGTCCACCTGCTGACATTTCCCAAAGTTAAAACTCCATCGGAGGTTCCGTTGGAACAGACGACAGTACCCAATTCATTTGCCAAAACGGCAGTATCCTTTAAATTAGCGAATATATTGTCTGCGACTTTATCGACATTCAGATTGATCGATATACAGCTGTACTTGTCTTCGTTGGGTTTAATATCATAATATATGATACTCAGCACTTTGCGGTCTGTCTCGATATTTGGCCTGGAATGATAAATGAATAAGCTTTTATTTTTTGAAAGGTTGTTTGTCGATCCGAAATTTTTAAGATCAAGCAGGTAAGTACTTAACAGCAGACTCATTTCAGTGTTGTCCGGCCTACTTGACAGATACCGGTCGGTTTGATGGTTGTACAGTACAATGGAGTCCACCATTGCGTTAAGATGGCTCAGATCCTTTATATATTGCACGGCCTGCTCTTCTTCCCTGCCATTTACTTCAGAGGAGTGAAGAAAATCATGGATAGCGTTATTTGACCAGGTCAGGGTATACAACATATCAATTTCTTTTTGCAGATTGTCAAAATTCTGCGCGGAATTATTAAGAGTTTCAGCCATACTCATCTGATGCTCTTTTGACAGGTTTGCCGAATAATTGAAAGAAGCCGAATAAAAAGAAATGCTTATCATCAGCAAGGAGATGATGAATATTATCAGAAACAACTTAAAATAATACTTTTTATGGAATCTGTATCTATTGGACATGGCATGATCCCCTTATGCGTTTATTTTGCCTCTGAAATTCCGCTTGAAATAAATTTACATAAAATGACTCAAAACCTTCCTGACGTTAAATACAGATAAACCGATCATTATTCCTAGTATATATATTAGCATATCAAAATACGAAATGAATATTTTGAGGAAAATCGAATAAAATCCTTTTTTTTTATAGTGCCCGAAAAACCGATATCGGAGTAATTTGCGGTTATTCGAAGTTGATGGGAGCTACTGTGCGTAATATGCTTATACTATCAAATTTAAAACGTTCATCTCTTCTTTTTAATAGGCTAGTTACCTAAGTGTAATAGATAATGTCTCAATAATCAACAAGGAGGGAAAATATGCAATCGACAGAGTTAAGGAACTGGACAGTCCAAGCCTGTAAAGCAGATGTGGCGGGGGATTCTGCCGCGATTCTGAAGACGGCTTCCGAATGTGCCGGTGACAGGATTGCTTCTGATGTGACGATGCAAGTTCACGATATATTAATGAAGCAAGGCGTCATATCCGACGAAGTTGTTGAAAACGGCCGATCCGGAGATTGTAAATGGGTATCTGAGACCGATTGGATATACCGGTGCGGCTTTGGCATGCCGGAGCATGGCGGGAGGAAATTCCTGCATTTTTATGGACTGGATACGGTTTGCGATCTCTATTTGAACGGGAATCATCTGGGAACCTCCAGAAGTATGTATTTACCCTTCCGGGTTGAAGTTACCGGGTTGCTCGAAGCTAATAACGAGTTGCTTGTCTATTTCCACCAGCACAAAAAAATGCTCGACCACTACGAGGCTATAATGCCGGAATGCTGGAAGGGCGAGGTGCCGGCGCGGGCTATGCTTATGAAGTCTGAAGACTATGGAAAAAGAGAAGCCGACGGGCATGGCTACAGTCCTATTGGTATTTTTGACAAGGTTGTGCTTGAGACGGTGGAGCATGCCGAGCTGCTTGAGTCGGATATCGAGGTCGAATTGAACAGCCGGCTTGATAAAGCTGAGGTTACGGTCTTATTGGGCGGTAGGGCATATGATTCCTCATCGATCACCGCAGAAATAACAGTAGCTGAAGAAAACGGCGCCAACCTGGTATGTGTCAAGGTTTCTGCGGAAAGCGGGGAAGATGCCTGGAGAGCCTGCGCCAGGCTTCAAATCGATGATCCGAAGCTTTGGTGGCCTAAAAATTACGGAGATCATCCTCTTTATAGAGCCTCGATACGAATTTTTGCCGACGGACAGCTGGTGGAGGAAGTGATCAAGCCGTTCGGTATCCGGAAAATTCGTAAAACAGGCGATATGGTATTCGAATTCAATAACGTGCCGGTCCGTTTTTGGGGCGGAAACATAGCTCCCATATGGGGACCTTCAAATCAATTCAATTCAAAGGTAGCATTTGACCTCATCGAAAAAATCGATTTCGCAAACATGAATACGATACGTATATGGGGACCCAACAAGCCTTACCCGGATGAGTTTTATGACGTTTTTGACAAACTGGGGATTATGGTATGGCAGGACTTCCCTACAGGCGGATCGCAGCTTCCCGACTCGCCGGAGTACAAGGAACTTATTTTAAATGAAGCGGAATTCATGCTGCGCAGGCTCAAGCATCACGCATCGATATTCATGTGGTGCGGCGGTAATGAAAATATTTATATGTGCGAGCTCCAGGAGAAAAAGGGAACGTACGGCTTCGATATCCTAACCGACGATTTCCGCAATCTGTGCGCCAAACTCGATCCGAAGCGCTATTATCATACTTCGTGCCCTGCGGAAGGCCGTTATACAAACGATCCGACGTTCTGCGATTCGCACGGCAGCCGCGCGCTCCGCGCCTATTGCGCGGGTGAGCAGTATGGAGTGTTCTTCTCCGAAAACATAAGGGTCTACCCTCCGCAGTACAAAAGTATGCGCCGGTGGTTGGGCGACGATATCTGGGAAGAGGGCTATATAGACTCGAAGCCCTTCGGCTGCGTGCATCCTGTACCCAAGAGCTGGAAGAAGCTGCTGAAAAACAACGGAGAAGAGAAGTTCGGCCCGATCTGGGATTATTATGCGGCGAACACTCCACGCGAGCTTATCTACAAATTTACAGCCGCGGCAGGGCAGGACATATATCAGATGTACGCGCGTTCCAGAAGAGGGAATCCGGCCTACAAAAGCCATGAAACACCTGCCTGCAGAGGGCATATGATGTGGAAAATCAACGATCCCTGGCCGAATTTCTACTGTGCCTATGTCGACTATTATGGAGAATGCAGCCTGACCTATTATGCGGCGAAGCGTGCGATGAAGCCTGTTATGATCGATTTCGAGGTGAGCGACCACATCTATCTGTGGGGTATTAATGATACCCGGGAAGAGTGTCATGGCACGCTCGACATCATTCTGTACAATATGGAACAGGAAAAAGTCAAAAAAACGTTTTCCGCGCCTGTGGCTCTGCAGCCCGGCAGCTCCAAAATCATCATGGATCTGGATTCGTTCGGTTTTCTTCATTGGTTCACTCTTTTATATGCGCAGGTACGCGATGAAAATGGAAACGTCATTTTAACTACCAATGCATATCTCACCAAGGAGAACATGTACCCGTTCCATGACGCCAGGATATCCATCGAATACGACCAGGAATATCTCACCGTAAGGACAGATCGCTTCGCGCGCTGTGTCGAGTTAACCTGCGGAGAAGAGGACGAGGAGTTCGGCTGGGTATTCGAGGACAACTATTTCGACTTGTTCCCTTTTGAAGAAAAGCGTATCAAGATACTGAAGCGCGGGAAAGGGACTACCGTTCTGGCAAAACCGCAATATTCCACGTTTGCGGCCCAAATAACCCTGTAATGGAAAGGCGGGATGTTTGTTTATGATAACTGTTGCATCGGCAAAAAAAGCGGTACCGTACAGAAATAGACGCCGCAAGGAAAACCTGGCGGGCTTCCTCTTTCTAACGCCCAGTTTGATAGGTTTTATCGGGTTTATACTTTTCCCGATGGTTTTCTCGCTGTTTTTGAGTTTTACCAAATGGTCGTTTATATCTGGCTTCAAGGATATTAATATTATCGGCTTTCAAAACTTCGCGATGCTTTTTAAGGATTATAAGTTCATTGCAGCTCTGAAAAACACTGTCTTTTATATAATCCTTACTGTTCCGATTTCGATCATTTTGGGTTTTATCATTGCAGTTTTAATTCATGATTTTGTACATGGAAAGACGGCGATGAAAATAGCGATCTTTCTGCCGTATATCTCCAGCCTGGTTGCTATCTCTATCGTCTGGAAAGTCATACTGCATCCGACGATGGGTCCTGTCAACCAGATATTGATGGCCTTGGGCGTTGCGGATCCGCCGAAGTGGTTTGGAGATACCCATTGGGCATTGATCGGTATAGCCATTGAAACAATTTGGCTCCAGTTAGGTTATAATGTAATTTTGTTCATGGCCGGCTTTACCGGGATAAATACTGATTTGTATGAGGCGGCTAAAATAGACGGGTGCGGTTCGTTGAGGAAGGTCTTTTATGTAACCATCCCGAGTGTGGCGCCAACGACATTCTTCCTTACGATCATGGCTTTGATCAATTCGTTCAAGGTGTTTGACCAGGTCAGCGTCATTACACAGGGCGGACCGGGAGACTCAACCATCGTCATGGCCTATTACATCTATCAGGAAGCCTTCCAGTTCTATGATATGGGTTATGCAAGCGCTTTGTCCTGGATCATGTTCGCGATCATCATGGCAATAACCCTGATTCAATGGAAATTCGGGGATAAAACGAATTATTGAAATGGTCTTTTTGATGCAGGCTGGAAAGGGGCATACGATGAAAATAAAACTAAATATATGGAGAATTCTATATACCGTAATAATCGGAACGATCAGCCTAACAATGGTTCTCCCGTTTTTATGGATGATCTCCACATCGTTCAAAATTGAAGGGGAAGTATTTGAATTTCCCATAAGGTGGATACCAAAAACGTTGGATCTTCTGAATTACTCAGAAGCATGGAACAGTACGTTCGACTTTCCCCTTTATTATTTTAACACAGTAAAGGTATCGGTCCTTACTACCATACTGCAGGTATTCGTTTCCGCAACGGCGGCGTATGCGTTTGCAAAGATCAGGTTCAGTCATTCCAGGAAGTTGTTCTTCCTATATCTGAGTACGCTGATGATACCTGCGCAGGTCACGATAATCCCGTGTTTTATGATATTCAAGTGGACAGGGCTGATAAATTCGCATCTTGGAATAATCATTGTTGCGTCATTCAGCGTATACGGCGTATTCCTGCTGCGTCAGTTCATGGTCACTATCCCGAACGAAATGTCTGAAGCGGCAATAATCGACGGAGCCGGTCATGGCAGGATATTCACCCTGATCGTATTGCCTATGGTCAAGCCGGCTATCGCCACACTTGCCATGCTGAAGTTCATATGGACGTGGAATGATTATCAGAACCCGCTCATATTCCTTGTCGATCCCAAGCTGTTTACATTACAGCTTGGAATGAGGAGCTTTAGCTCCGAGTACGGCAATCAGTACGCATTGACGATGGCCGCCGCAGTTCTTGCAATTCTTCCGCTTATGGCCGCATTCTTCATATGCCAGAAATATATAATCGAGGGAATTGCCATAGGGGCAGTAAAAGGTTGATTTTACCTTATCTATTTCCAACGAATCTATTTAAAATGTAAATAGATTACACAAACAATATTTTAAGGAGGGCTATTTTATGAGTCTAGTCAAAAAGGTACTGGTGTGTATTCTGATGGTATCGATGCTGATAGTAGGTTTCAGTGCCTGCGGCAACGGAAATGCCAACACTTCCGACCAAGCCGCGTCAACGGTTTCCAGCCAGGGCGCTTCAACCGCGGCGGCAGGCGAAAAAGATACGGCGGCAGCCAAACCGGTCACACTGAAGTTCTTCACAAATGAGGCCGTTATGGCTGAAAAGTTCCAACTGATCAACGATGAGTATAAAAAACGCAACCCGAATGTTACTGTTGATGTAATACAGGTTCCTAATGCGGACTATTATACGAAAGTCGATACGACGATACTTTCCGGCGAGCAACTGGATGTATGCTACTGGAATATAAAGTTTGACTACGTTCCGCGTGCAGCCAAGGGCGAATTTGTCGCGATGGATGATTTCCTTAAGGGTGAAGGCAAAACAATAACGGACCTTTATACGATAGACTCCACCGTTGATGACGGACATGTCTACGCACTGCCCGGCGACGTCAAGGAATGGGTCGTATGGATGAATAAGAATGACCTGGATAAAGTAGGCCTAACCGTACCGCCGCTGAACTGGACCTGGGATGATTACCGCGAATATGCCAAAAAGCTGACTTGGGGCGAAGGCGAAAACAAGCATTACGGTTCGATGTTCTTCAACTGGGATCACTTCAATGTCCTCACCGCATATAACCGCCTGGACGGCAATCCGTATTTCAAAGCGGACGGAAGCCTGAACTTCGACGACCCGGCATTTGCCGAATCAGTTAAACTTCGTCATGATCTCGAAATGGTCGACAAGACACAGATTCCGCTGTCAGAAATCATCGCAATGGAGCTCGATTACCGTACGGCGTTCATGGGAGGCCGCACCAGCATGGTGGTCATGGCTACCAATACTATTCCCCAGATAGCGCAGACCAAGGATTATCCGCATGATTTTGTCACCACTTTTGCCTCCTTGCCGATTCCCAAAGGCGGACGCGAGGGATACACCTATGCCGACAACCGCTTCTACTGCATAGGAAAAACTACAGGCAATGCTGAAGAGGCTTATAAATACCTCCGTTATTTCACTACTGAAGGTATCCCGATGAAGAATGTTACGTTCACGGCTGATAAATCAGGTACGGTAACTATGGAGCAAATGGTTAACAATATGACATCGGCAAACCCCGCTTTATTTGACAGTGCACAACTCATCAAGGTTCTTACCAATCCTCAGCTCAAAGCTAATATATGGACCAATGTGCCCGAATATACAAGCGAGATAGTCAACATGTACAAGGCTGAAGCAGAGAAAGCCGTCATGGGTGAAATCACTCCCGAGCAGGCAGTCAAGAATGCGCTGGAGCAGGGCAAGAGCGTTTTGGCCAAATATGGAAAGTAAAAAAATATAACCGAGCATTTCCGCGGTAAAGAGAGGGGCTTGTTAAATGGAGAAACGAAGGTTGGGCAGAACAGGTTATGATATCACTTGCTTAAGCTTAGGTGGTATGGAATTACGTCTGCTGGATGAAAAAAGTGCGTATAATTTGCTGAATGCCGCAATTGACAATGGCATCAATTATATCGATACTTCCCCGGAATACCCGATGAGCGAGTACTTCATAGGAAAATCGATCGCCCACAGGCGCAGTGAATTCACGCTTGCAACAAAATGCGGCGACAATATGTCGGGCATCGGCCCATTATATGTATTCGACCGCAAGACAATATTGAGCAACCTAGATGAAAGCCTCCGCCTGATGAAAACGGACCATATAGACGTGTTTCAGCTGCATGGCGTAATCCCGGATTTTCTTCCTGGAGGGAGATTCGGCGAGGCAATGGAAGCGATGCGCGATGCCAAAAAATCAGGGAAGGTATTGCACCTCGGACTTACCATCCGTAACGGACAGCCAAGCCAATACGGCTATCCGGCAACCTTCGGCTACAATTCGGTGCTCCGTTTTGCCGCATGGGAGGAAATTGAAGTTATTCAGCTCGTGTACGGCGGCTTGACACGGCAAAGCGAAAATGTGATTCAGAAGGCGTATGACGATTATGGCACAGGGCTAGTTGCAAGAGGCATCATAAAAGCGTATGACGACCGCTATGACGAACGCTTTCAAATATCCAGGATCAGCGAGCTGTTCGAGGAAGGCGAGGGGCGCAATGACTTCCTGATTCGCTACGCCATGACGCATCCGGCGCTTGCGTCCGTCGTTATCGGAACGAAGGACGTCAATCATCTGATTGCCAACATTAAGGTCGCTGAAAAGGGCAGGCTTTCCGACGAGGTATACGCGGAAGCCAAAAGAAGGCTCAACTTCGCAGGCGCCATACCGGGACCGGTCGATATGAAGCTTGACTGGTAATGGCTTGAAAAGCTTCACTGGCGATACCGGGAGATTTTTTCCCGGTATTGCCTTGTTTTACTTTGAACAAAATATTCTTATAAATAGGCCAGGTGAAACATATGGAAAAAACATTGCTTCAGAGGCTTGAAACAGATTCGGATTCGGAGCTGTTAAGACTGATCGGGCTATTTCAGAAGAATGAGGCGCCCGTTTTCAACTCATATATGAAAGAACATTTCAAAATAGCGAAAAGCAAACCCACCGCATTTATCAACCACCCGCCTGTTCTTGCTATTTCACTCGGAGGAACAAATTTAAAACTGATGATCGCAGGAATGGACAATGGCGGCATGCTGGTCGAACATGTCAGAGCAATGCAGATACCCTCGCGTCCGGTCGATTTCTATGAATTTTTTGATGAGCTGCTGCTCCGTGACGAATATATTAAAAATTACCTGAGCAATTGTAAAGATGCCTGCGTTGGGTTTTCCTTTCCAATGGCGATATATGACGGAGTGCCATACCATCCTACCAAGGTTCCCAATTTAAATGGCGTTATCGTACGGGATATGAAGGACTTAAGCCAGGAATACAATTTCGGAAGAAAATTCGATGCCTACATGAAGGACCGCGGGTTTGGCCAGGTAAAACTTTTTTACCAGTCCGACGGCATAATTGCACATCATGGAGCCGTTTCATTATGTGATACGGGGAAAGATGACAGTACCGCTTTGATTATTTGCGGAACGGGCATGGCGACAGGAGACGAGGAAAATTATATCCAAATGGGTATCGCAGAAATAATTGATTATGATGAAGAACTCTACCCTGCTACAGAGACTGAAAACCACCAGTTTCATTATGCAGTCGCCGGAAAAGGAATATTCGGGCTGATGAAGAGAAGTATTCTGCTCAAATCGAAAGAACCCGGGTCATATCTTGCCGGGAACGATGTACAGGAGTTTTTTGCAGATTCGCAGGGCTCCAAAACGACGATAGAGATATGGGAAAGCAGCCTGCCGGGGGAAAAGCCGGAGGGTACGGCAAAAAAAATACATGACAGGGTCGGAGCTGAAGCATATGCCGAAATGCAGCAAATAGCAGGCAGGATCGTCGAAAGGACCATCGGTTCGATTGCCAATAGCGTCATAGCAACGCTAGTAAAGATGGGTCCGGCTCGCAACGGGAAAGGCCATTTGATCTTTTTCGAGGGCAGTATCGTTACAAACAGCCATATATTGCCCAGGGTGAAGGACGAGATAGTAAGCCGCATAAAAAAAGCCGAGCTCTATGACCGGATGAATGTTCCACAGCCAATCGAGCCGGACACGGAAAGGACCCTGAAACCGTTAAAAGCAAATATGGGTTTGCCTGAAGCTATGCTTTCGGATATAGATATAACGTTAATAGGTGCGGCTTCGTCCATCATGGCGGAAACATGTATAAGGTAAAGACCTGATCGTTATCAGGTCTCGGGTTCCTTATCCTTGTTATCGTACAGGTTGTACGTGATGCACTTCGAAGCTCTTCTCGGGTTTGCTGCCTTCGCAGCAGGCTTTACAGAGACGGCGCCCTTCAATGAAGCCTTTGCCCTGGCGGCGGGCTTTTTTGGTGAGACCGGGCCTGCAGCGGCCCTCAAGGTACAGCTCTTGTTCGTACAACGGCCTTCAATAACGAGCGAACCGCATTCACAAAATTCAGCCAATAATTAATCACTCCTCGGTTTTTATGGGGGACAGCTCAGGTTGGACCTTTAAGACAGGAAGATGTGTCCCGTATCATATTATATCACGGTTATTGCAAAATAATGTTCCCACTTGAAAAATAACAATCTGTTCAAATATAAAAAAGTATTATATAATCTTCGTGAAATACTAAAAACTAGCTTTGATATAATTTTTTGCCGGAGAGCGCTTATGTTTAGAAAGAAGATACTGATTATCGACGATACGGAACTGATGGTCAAGCTGACTACAGATATCCTGACCGAAAAGGACTACGAGGTGGTATCTGCAAGCAATGGGCTTGACGGCATAAAAATGGTCATGACCGAAAAACCTGATTTGGTGCTGCTCGATATAGTGATGCCGGGCATTGACGGATTTGAAGTCTGTAAATTGCTGAGACAGGACGAGAGTAACAACCTTATGCCCATCATCATGCTCACTGCACAGGGCAATGAGGAGGACAAGCTTACCGGTTTGGAACTGGGAGCCGATGATTACATTACCAAACCATTCAATCCGCGCGAACTGATAAGCAGGGTAAAAAACACGCTGCTGAGGATCGACAGGAACAGGTGGGCGAACCCTCTGACGGGTCTTCCCGGAAATACGGAAATACAGTCTGAAATAAATCACCGAATCGCAAAGGAAATGCAATTTTCGGTGCTGTACCTTGACGTAGATAATTTCAAGGCCTATAATGACGCTTACGGTTTTGCGCGCGGCGACACCGCAATAAAGCTCATTGCGGATATGCTGAACGATGTTGTTAGAAGCTTCGGATCACAGTACGATTTTATAGGGCACATAGGCGGAGACGATTTTGTAGTGATAACTACCCCGGATTTCGCCGATACGCTGTGCGAAAATATAGTAAAAGCCTTTGACGAAAGGGTCCCGGAGTTGTATTCGGACGCCGATAAAAAGGCCGGTTTCATAACGACGACAAACAGGAAGGGATATATAATCCAGTATCCGATCATGACCATATCCATTGCCGTCGTTTCAAATGAATACAGGATACTGGCAAATCACCTGCAGGTTGGGGAAATTGCCGCGGAGCTCAAGAAAAAGGCAAAGTCCTTGACGGGCAGCGTTTACCTCAAGGATATGAGAAGACAGAAGCAGTAGGAGAGGCAAATAATGAAAATGCTTATTAAAAACGGAATGAAGATATTGGCCGACTACAGCATGGCGCTGATAGTATTTCTTATATTCCTGTACCCGTTCTTCGGTCTCACGAAGGATAATGTCTATGTTTGGCTGCCGTTATACAGCGCCGTGTTTTTTATTTTCGCCTTCGCCGTTATTTATGCGGACATGAAGGATCTTGCAAAAAAAGAGAAACGGCCACAGTACGAGCTGAAGCCTTACCCTCTCAAAGGAGCGGTTTATGGACTCGTCGGAATGGCACCGGTTGCGGTGCTCGTGTTGGTCGGTGCATTGCTCCATTTTAGCAGCTTTACCGCGGACAGGATACGTCATCTGATTGTCAATATCATACTGGGACCGCTCTATTTCGTATACAGGCCGTTGAACGAATCACTGACCGGCTACATCATTTCCATGCTGCTGCTGCCTTTGATAGCGATGCTTGGATATCTTGCCGGCTTTTACGGAATAGAAATATTCGGGAAGGTTTTCAGGAAAAAGGCTGCGGTACAGGAGAGGGAATTTTCAAAGAGTCCCTGGAATCCTACCAACAACGCTAAAAAAAGTTCGGGGAAGAAAAAGAAGAAGAAAACCAATGGATAAAATATTTTTCGATAGCTATACGCATGCCATGGAAGCGGCGTACGATGCCTCCATGAACATCTGTGAAGGCAATATGGTAAAAGGCTTTGACGCCGAGGACGAAAAACTCGGAGTATTCCTCAGGAACGAATACGAAAAATGGTTGGCGGCACCTATAGGGAAACTCGGCGGCAAGACCCCGGAAGAGTTTATGGATACGGTCGGCAGCCTTGGCGAACTGAAGGAAATGTTCATTTACGGCGCGGTCGTCTGCGACGACGAACTTCCCGAGGTTTTTTTAAAAAGGCTCAGGAGCTTTGGAGAAGAAGCCGAAAAGCTGATGATGGAAATCGCGGGCGGAAAACCGGATGAAAACGGTGAGGAAAGCCTGCTGGCCCGGACCAGGGCTATCAGTGTGCTTGGCCGCTGGAAGACCGCCGGTTCGGTAGGACCGCTGATCGATATCATTTATTCCAATAGTGAAGCCGAGGAATTGATTTTCGAGGCTGCGAGGGACGCGCTCATAAATATCGGAACTCCGGCGGTCGATATGCTCATCGATGCGCTGGAGAGGGAACACGGCTTCGGCGCAGCCGACGAATACTTGCTGATGGCTCTTTCCGAAATAGGGCGAAGCAACAGATCCGACAAGGTCTACAACTGTTTGAAAAACGCATTTATGCAAATGCCTCAAAAAACTATCGCAGCCGACAGCCTGGCAAAGTACGGCGATGGCAGGGCTGTGCCGGCAATCCGGGGATTCCTCCGGAAGAATGCCTCACAATTGGACAAGGATACTTTCTATGATCTTGTATCCGCTGTCCGTCATCTAGGAGGCAATACGGACGATCTTAAGTTCAGGGTGTGAACCGGATACAGTTCGCTCCTTCATTCATGGAACATAGCAAAGTCTTGTTCAAAAATCGCAAAGGTGATATGCTCCCTGTCAAGTAGACATCGAAAAAAATAAAATCAATTATGGCGTCAACCATCGAATTTTGGTTGGCGTTATTTTTATTAATGCATCTTGTCAGGAAGTCATTGTAATATGGCCAACCCGTCTGTGAATATCCTTAATAATGAATTAGTGTTGGGGGACGGGGTTTTATGATTATTGTAATGAGAAAGTCCAATGTTATCCTGATAGGCCTTATTTTTGCGCTTCTTCTCGCGATATACAGCCTTAATATGAGTTCTGATACACAGACTACCACCGCCGGACACGACCAGACAGGACAGAAAACAGTCGTTATCGACGCCGGCCATGGTGGTGAGGATCCCGGCAAAATCAGCAGTTTCAGTGATCTGAAGGAAAAGGATCTCAACCTTAAGGTAGCCCTTAAGGTAAAGGAACTGCTTGAAAGCGACAATTACAAGGTCATCATGACTCGTGAGGAAGATAGGCTTGTTTACAGCGAGGGCACCACAAACATATATAACAAGAGAAAGCAGGATCTGACGAGAAGAAAGGACATAATGGATAACAGCGGCGCCCAGATCGTTGTCAGCATCCATATGAACAGCTTTCCGCAGTCCCAGTACTACGGGGCACAGACGTTCTATCCGTCAAATTCGCCCGAAAGCCTGAAGCTGGCGAACTCCATCCAGGATTCTCTGAAGGAGAACGTGGATAAGAGCAACAAGAGAGCGCCTCAGGAAAAGAAGGACCAGATAGTGATCCTCACGGAACTGAAAACTCCGACCACCATAGTGGAATGCGGTTTCTTATCGAACTCCGAGGAAGAGCGCAGGCTTGGCAGCGAGGATTACCAGGCTCAGCTCGCTGCAGCTATCAAGAAGGGCATAGATAATTATTTCAAGTAAGTTTGATATATAGGCGGCAGTGACTAACGGCAGCAGAACCTGTCCGCCTGAACCGGCGGCATATCAGGATTGCGTCTGAGCAGCTGTCAGCTCCTGCAGCGATACAGAAAAAGTCTCCCAATCTCCATAAAGCTTCTCCAGTTTTGTTTCGAGTTCGAGCTGCTCGCTAAGGAGAGAGGAAAGCAGCATATGATCGCTGAGGGCCGTATCGCGGGACATCTCGTCCGATATTTCGGAGAGTCTCGCTTCCGTTCTGCCGATATCGTCCTCACAGGCGGCAAGCTGTTTTTCGAGCTTTCTTCTGCGGGCTTTTTCCTCCTTGTTCTCCTGGTGCTCCTGCTTGGCGGCCGTAAGATTCTGTCCGCTGCCCGCGGACTGATCCTGCGGCTGCCTGCGGTGGTCCAGGTAGAAGGCATAATCGCCTTTATAGTCTTCGAGGCTGTTTCCCGTCATTTCTATTATTCTCGAGGCCAGCTTCCTGATAAAGTACCTGTCGTGCGATACTGCCAGCAGAGTCCCGTCAAAAGCCAGCAGAGCCTCTTCCAGCGCTTCTCTCGAGTTGACGTCGAGATGGTTTGTGGGTTCGTCCAATAGCAGCAGGTTCGCGCCGGACAGCATCAGCTTCGTTAGCGCCACCCTGCTTTTTTCGCCCCCGCTCAATATGCCGACAGTCTTGTACACTTCCTCGCCCGTAAACAGAAACTGTGCCAAAGCATTTCGTATCTGTGTATGAGTAAGCTTTTCGTTATCGTTCCATACTTCTTCCAGTACCGTATTGCTGTCGTTCAAGCCTTCGAGCTCCTGGTCGTAATAGCCCAGAACTATTTTGTGCCCGTATTCGAAGCTGCCGCCGGACTGTTCGAGCTTACCGGAAAGTATCTTGAGCAGAGTGGATTTGCCGCAGCCGTTAGGCCCGAGCAGGAATATCTTTTCATTTCGCTTGATGCTGAAGTTGACATCCCTGAACAGCGGCTTGCCGGGAAAGCTCTTTGACAGGTCTTCCACGGACAGGACGTCGTTCCCGCTGATGATACTGCTGCTGAACTTTATTTTGATACTCCCGGGCAGCTTTTTGGGCGCCTCCAGCTTTTCCAGCCTGTCGATAGCCTTTTGACGGCTTTCCGCCGCCACGATGTTTTTCTCGCGGTTCCAGCGCCTTTGCTGCTCGATGAACGCCTCCATCCGGGCGATTTCCTTCTGCTGCTGTTCGTAATGCTTTCGCTGTATCTCCCTGTCCACCGCTTTTTTCTGGGCATAGACGGAATAACTGCCGTTATACGTAGTGCATTCGTAATTTTCGAGCTCCAGGGTTTTGGTTGTTACCGCATCGAGGAAGTAGCGGTCATGGGATATGACAAGCACGGCTTTTTTATAGCTTTTGAGGAAATCCTCAAGCCATTCTATCGCTGAAATGTCCAGGTGGTTCGTAGGTTCGTCGAGAAGCAGCAGGTCAGGCTCCTCAAGCAGAAGCTTTGCCAGCGCCAGACGTGTCTTCTGCCCGCCGCTCAGCGCTTTTACGGGAAGCTCGAACTGCTCGTCGGGGAAGCCCAGGCCGCGGAGGACGCCTCTGATCCTGCTGTTGTATTCGTAGCCGCCTTCGCGCGAAAAACGCTCGAGCAAGGTATCGTATTCCTTCATCATGGAATGCAGGCGCTCATCGTCCTTTTCAAGGCTGATATCCTTTTCCAGCAGCTTGAGCTTCGCTTCCATCGAGATAAGCACGGAATAGGTCGTGAGCATCTCAGCCCAGATGGTACGGTCGGTATCCAGTCCGGAATTCTGATCAAGACAGCCCCATTGAAGACCTTTTGATATAAATACGTCGCCCGAGTCCTGCGGGAGCCTTCCGGTGATTATTTTAAAAAGCGTCGACTTGCCTGCGCCGTTGACGCCGACCAGACCGGCCTTTTCCCCCTGCTGCAGGCTGAAGCCGACCTTGTTCAATATGACATCTGTCCCATAGGACAGGCTGATTTCGTTGCACGTCAGAATAATCATAAAAACATTCTAGCAAAAAAGCGGGTGTCGGGCAATATTGACAAAAAAATATCAAAGTTGTATAATTCCTGTATCAAGCAAATTCTGGAGGAGTAGTCCATGGCCACAAAGAAGAAGGTTTCAATAGCTGTAATAAGAAGACTGCCCAGGTATTACAGATATCTGTCCGACTTGCTGGCGATGGATATAACAAGGATATCATCGAAGGAACTTAGCACGAGGATGGGCATCACCGCCTCCCAGATAAGGCAGGATCTGAACTGCTTCGGAGGATTTGGACAGCAGGGCTACGGATACAATGTGGAATTGCTTTTCAACGAAATAGGTAACATACTGGGCGTTAACAATAAATTCAAGACAATAATCATAGGCGCAGGAAACATGGGGCAGGCGCTGGCTCATTACGGCAATTTTGAAAGAAGAGGCTTTGAAATAATAGGAATTTTCGACGTGAATACGAAGGTCATCGGGAACAGGATCAAAGATATAGAGATATTCCATATGGATAAGCTTGAAGAATTCGTTAAGAAACATAATGTGGAAATTGCGATGCTGACGGTACCTTACGAGCAGGCCAGGGAAGTGGCTGAAAAGGTGGCCCGGCTCGGCATCAGAGGCCTGTGGAATTTCTCTCCGATGGACCTTAAGCTGCCCTATGAAATGGTGATAGAGAACGTCCATCTAAGTGACAGCCTCATGGTACTCGGGTTTAAAATCCGCGACAAATTCGAGAAATAGAGTGTCAATGAAACGCAGGGACGGTTCTTTTGTTTCGTTTTAGAAGAAAAACGAAACAAAAGAACCGTCCCTCTTTTTCATGGGTTTACAGCTTGTTGAGCGTTTCGAAGAAACCGGGGTAGACTATATCCACAGCCTGCGTCTTTCTTATCATGGTTTCACCGTCGGCAACAAGTCCGGCTATTGACAGCGCCATCGCAAGCGCATGGTTGTTGTTGCTCTCGACGACCGTTCCACGCAGCGCTTCTCTTCCTTCTATTGTGATTCCGTTCTCAGTCACTGTTATCTTGGCGCCCATTTTAGAGAGCTCGAGTGAAATCTCCTTTATTTTGCCCGAATCCATGACCTTGAAGCCTGAGAGGCCGGTTATTTCGGTAGTTCCCTTTGCAAGCGCCGCCGCCACTATTATCACAGGAAGTTCATCTATAAGGTCCGGTATGAGCTGAGGATCTATTTTTATACCCTTCAGAGGCGATGTTACTATGTGCAAATCTGCAACAGGCTCGTTACTTTCCGTCCGCTCGTTCAAAAACTCTATATTTGCGCCCATCGATCTGTAAACATCTATAATACCTGACCTTGTCGGGTTCACTCCTACATTTTTTATAACTATGTCGGACTTGGGCACAAGCAGCGCGGCAGTTATGAAATATGTAGCCATGGATATGTCGCCCGGGATCGAAACATGCTGTGCGTATAGATTTTCTATGGCGTGGCTGATCACTACGAGGCCTTCGGTCCTGATATCCGCTCCGAAATAATTCAGCATCAGTTCCGTATGATCCCTTGATTTGACTGCTTCTCTGACGACCGTATCGCCTTCGGCATATAGTCCGGCAAACAGAAGAGGGGATTTGATATGTGTTTCGAGTTCAGACAGTTCAAATGTTGTACCTTTCAGGGAAGAGGGCGATATAGTCAGTGGGCAAAGATTGCCGTCCTCTCTGCCGGAAAAGCTTGCGCCCATCTGCTTAAGGCAGCTGACCACCTTGCCCACCGGCTTCTTCATTGCCGCCTCGTTTCGTATCACATTGGAATTGAAGGGCTGGCCGGCAAGTACACCGAGCAGAAGCCTTATTGCAGTGCCGGAACGTCCCGTGTTGAGGACTGTGGCTGGAGGCTTCAGTCCATACGGTCCGCGCCCCTGGATTCTCACCTTGTTATCCTGGAGTATTTCAATGCCGACCTGCATTTTTCTGAAGCATTCGATCGTGCTGATGCAGTCTTCGCCAAGCAGTAAATTATCGATTTCAGTTGTGCCTCTTGCCAGAGCACCGGTTACTATGGCCCTGTGGGATATGGATTTGTCTCCCGGAACTGAGATCTCTCCCCTTAGCGTATCTCTGTTTTCAATTAACACGTTCTTCCCCCCTGATAAAGTAATTTCAAATCATTTGTATATTTTACCCATAGTCGGAGTACGTTTGCTCACTTATTTTTATATACTTTATATCCCGTATTGACAAGCAAGTCAAAGGCAAAATTTACACTGCCGGGATCAGAGAGGGAGATTATCAGGCAACCCTGCTCGAATTCCCTGCTGTTGGCAACATTTATGTTTTTTATATTTATATTATTCATGCCCAGGATTGTTGCTATTTCGCCAATAATTCCAGGTTTGTCCTGCACGTCTACGACGAGCTTGCACAGCGGCGGTATCAGACCTGCCGCCTGATTATCCGAGATCGAATCCCTATACCGGCCCGCATCCGCAAAGAATTCGCGGATTTCTGTGGAATCTTCGCTTCCGAGCGCCGCCGCAAAATGGTCCAGCTGTTCCTTGAACAGCGCTGTAAGCGCCAGAACCTGGGCTTTGTTGCTCCTTACGATATTTTCCCACATCGCAGGATTGGAAGAGGCTATCCTCGTTATATCGCGGAATCCCCCGGCTGCAAGCGTCTTCATCCTCCCGTCGCCCTTGTCGAGGTCCCTGACCATATTGACCAGAGACGCCGCTATTACGTGCGGCATGTGGCTTATACCGGCTGCTGCCCGGTCGTGTTCTTCCGCTGTCATAACGATCGGGATGGCTCCGATTCCCTTGATCAGTTCCGTGAGGTCACTTATCGCTTCAGGCCTTGCAGAGGCATCGGGGGTCAACGCATAATACGCGTTTTCAAACATATGGGCATAGCTGTTCACGTAGCCCGATCTCTCTGTACCCGCCATCGGATGTCCGCCTATAAAGCAGGGCTTGTGCGGGAGCCCGCCGACAGCCTTTGCTATCTCTTCCTTCGTACTGCATGTGTCGGTTATTATACAGGTGTCATTTACAAGGGGAGCAATTTCGGTGATATATTTTACAGCCTGCGTTACAGGTGTACAGATAAATATGATATCGGATGCATAAGTACTGCTGTCGGGTGAGGTGATTCCCTTTTCAATGATCCCCTGCCTCAGGGCTTGTTCAAGTGCGCCGGCGTCGTTGTCCACGGCCGTAATTCCGCGGACGCCGAGCTTGTCGTGCAACGCTTTCGCAATTGACCCGCCGATCAGTCCAAGGCCGATTATTGTTACTTTATTTAGCTTCATCTTTGAATTCTCTGCCTACTATTTCGGCAATCCTTCCGATATCTTTACACAAATTATCGAATGCTTCGGGAGACAGCTGTTGGGCTGCGTCGGACAGCGCCAATCTCGGGTTGGGATGCACTTCGATTATCAGTCCGTCCGCACCGGCGGCTATGGCAGCGCGAGACAGGGGCAATATATACTGCGACCTGCCTGCGGCGTGGCTTGGATCGACTATTATCGGAAGGTGGCTGTTTGCCTTTACCACCGGGACAGCGCTTACGTCGAGCGTGTTCCTCGTGGCAGTTTCAAAGGTCCTGATGCCGCGTTCGCAAAGGACTACGTTGTAATTGCCTTCGCTCATTATATACTCTGCCGCATTTAGCCATTCATCTATGGTAGTGGCGGAACCTCTCTTGAACAGCACCGGCTTTCCGGAGCGGCCTACTTCTCTCAAAAGGTGAAAGTTCTGCGAATTACGCGCACCTATCTGGAACATGTCGACGTAATTTGCGGCAATCTCAACGGAACGCTCGCTGATGACCTCGGTCACCGTAACGAGCCCTGTGGCTTCGCTTGCTTCCTTCAGCATCTTCAGGCCGTCTTCTTCAAGCCCCTGGAAGGAGTATGGCGAGGTCCTCGGTTTGAAAGCGCCGCCACGCAGCATTTTCGCTCCGGCCTTCTTTACTGCCTCCGCAGCCTCAATTATCTGTTCGGAGCTCTCGATAGCGCACGGTCCGGCTATCATCACGAGCTCTTTCCCGCCTATTTTTACACCGTTTACATCTATTACGCTGGGCTCGGGCTTGAATGTCCTTCCGGCCAGCTTGTAGCTCTCCATTATCGGCACGAGCTTGTCGACTCCGGGCATCAGCTCGAGCGGGATGTCGCTCAGCAGCCTTTTGTCGCCGATCACACCGATGATGGTTCTCTCCGCCCCTTTGGAAATATGAACGCCGAGGCCTACCTTTTCAAGTACTCTTGCGACTTCCCGGACTTCAGGCTCCTGCGTCCCGGGTCTCATTACAATAATCATTGGATCCTTCCTTTCTACCGTTGTTCTCTGTAATCAATTAGTTTTACCATACTGCCGTTTTACCATTCTACGTTACTACTGCGTGATGCTTTGCCAAACCTGCCGAACCATGCATGCGGTTTGTGCCGAACCCGCCATACCGGCCGCTGCATATCCTACCTACAGTTCCTGTACTTCGCACTACCAAACCGGCGCCTATATATTGCTGCGCTATACCTTACCTGCCGAGCGGGCAGTTTGACATTGCATGAGTTTTGTGAATTAGAGCATATTGATGAAGCTTTGCATAAGGCAAATTCACTGTTTGAGCGAGCTTTAGCCGAGCGAGTTTGAATTTGCCGCAAAGCGAATCTTATATGCTCTTTGAACAAAACTCCGCAATGGAAAACCGCCCGCTCGGCAGGTTATAACATGCCGCTCCAGGCCCTTGTATCATGCAATTCTTACAATATATGCAAGGCTCAGGTTTGATATAAATTTACAATGATATCGCCTAAATGTCAAGGATAACGGAGCGGCCGCAATGCGCCGCCAATTCAGAAAATCCTTGAACTGGTCTTAATGTGTGCTATAATATACATTGTGTCCTAATACCCGTATTTCTTGAATGAATTTGCTATTAATTTGGAAAATTAATATAAGTTCGTAAAAACAAGGGGGAATTCACATGAAAGATTACACTGTGGATAAGCTCCGCAACGTGTGCATTATGTCGCACGGCGGGGCGGGTAAAACAACACTCGCAGAAGCCATGCTGTTCAACACAGGAGTGCTTGACAGGTTCGGCAAGGTGAATGACGGAAACACTACCTCGGATTACGACCCGGAAGAAATCAAAAGGAAGATCTCAATCAGCACATCTATTGCCCCATGCGAATGGAAGGACTGCAAAATCAACGTTATCGACACCCCCGGCTATTTCGACTTCGTAGGCGAAGTGAGGCAGGGTATAAGGGTATCGGACGCGGCAATCATCCTTGTTCCGGCAAAGGGCGGCGTAGCGGTCGGAACTGAAAAATCCTGGGCTTATGCAAAAGAGCAGGGAATCCCCAAAATGTTTTTTGTGAATAAAATGGACGAAGAAAATGCAAACTTCTTCGAAGTTCTCGGACAGTTGACCAATACATTCGGCAAAAATGTCATAGCTTTTCAGCTTCCCATAATTGAGGGTGAGAAATTTACGGGTTTTGTTGATGTTCTTGGTATGACGGCGAAAAAATTCGACAAGGATAAACTGGTAGATACAGCGATCCCTGCCGGTTTAAACGATAAGATATCTGCAATTAAAGACGCAATGAACGAGGCTATCGCTGAAACCAGCGAAGACCTCATGGAAAAATTCTTCGGCGGAGAGGAATTCACCCCCGAAGATATCAAAAAGGGCCTGTCACTTGGTATAGCTGACGGCTCCATCGTGCCGGTGCTCTGCGGTTCGGCTTACCTGAACCTCGGCATCCAGACCCTGATGGATGCGATGATAGAATACCTGCCATCTCCTGCTTACAAGCCGGTTGTAAAGGCTGTCAAGCCCGGTACCGACACAGTGGTCGAATTGAAGGCCGCTCCCGGGGAAAGCATGTCGGCTTTAGTATTCAAGACCATCGCAGACCCGTTTGTCGGCAAGATTTCGATATTCAGAGTTTACTCCGGAACGCTCAAATCCGATTCCGTAGTTCTCAACACGACTGCCGAGAAGACTGAAAAAACCGCGCAGGTGTTCATGCTCAGAGGCAAGAAGCAGTTACCGGTGGATAAGCTGATAGCCGGCGATATCGGAGCGGTTGCAAAGCTTCAGTTCACCAATACCAACGATACGCTGTGCGACCAGGCAAAGCCGGTAATGCTTGACAAGATAGAGTTCCCGGAACCTGCGCTTTCATTGGCTGTTGAGCCTAAGTCCAAGGGCGACGAGGAAAAGATCGGAACAGGCCTTAACAGGCTGCAGGACGAAGATCCTACCTTCAAGGTATCTCTTAACACCGAAACACATCAGACGATCATCTCAGGCGTAGGCGAACAGCACCTCGACGTAATCGTCAGCAAGCTGAAGGCAAAATTCGGAGTCTCGGTAAACCTCGTAGATCCGAAGGTTCCTTACAGAGAAACCATCAAGAAGAAGGTCAAGGTCGAAGGCAAGCACAAGAAACAGTCCGGAGGTCACGGCCAGTACGGACATGTATGGATAGAATTCGAGCACGGCGAAACTGAAGATCTGCATTTCGAAGAAAAGATATTCGGCGGTTCGGTACCGAAACAGTACCATCCAGCTGTTGAAAAAGGCCTGCGTGAAGCGATCCCGCACGGTATCCTCGCGGGTTATCCCGTTGTTAACCTTAAGGCGACGCTCGTTGACGGTTCTTACCATGACGTCGACTCTTCAGAAATGGCCTTCAAGATCGCGGCGCGGCTTGCATACAAGAAGGGTCTGCCGCTGGCGACTCCGGTATTGCTCGAACCCGTCAGCCATGTGGAAGTTTATATACCCGACAACTACATGGGCGATATCATAGGCGATCTCAACAAGAGAAGGGGCAGAATCCTCGGCATGAACCCGCAGGACGGCGGATTGCAGCAGGTTGTTGCAGACGTGCCTTCGGCTGAAATGTTCAAATACGCCAACGACCTGAGATCCATGACTCAGGGCAGGGGTTCCTTCCACCAGCATTTCGACAGGTATGAGGAAGCTCCGGGCAACGTAGCTCAGAAGGTCATCGAAGAAGCCAAGAAGGATATGGCCGAAGAGGAAGAAGAGGAATAATTACTCCGAAGCCGGGTGCAAAACTATATTACCAAAAATCAGGAGCTGCCGTATGGCAGCTCCTTTTGACTCTTTGTATACAATCCGTCTGGTGAAAATCGGCACGGCTTGCTTGTTAAGTCATGTTTTATCCTTTAGAAGTAATCCCCGATGAAGAGTTTCTTACTGGTAAAGACCCTCGACAGCTGCTTTTCATTCCCCTTTATATCCAGCCTACCCGCAAGCTTGAGCTCCTCTGCCGTCAGGTAACCGGTCGCCAACTGGGAAAGCGTCTGCACGTCGCAGGTCATGTCAGGGTCCTTGCGAGTACGCTCAACCGAGTGGCGGCCGTTGTCCCATTCGAGCCTATAGCTTCCCGAGTTGACCGGGAAGAAGTTGTCTTCAACGCCTATAACGACCTCGCCGGCGCCTTCGGGCATGGACATCAGCCCAAGGGCTTTTTCAACATTTACGATACGGTTCATACCGTTGGTTCGTAGCTCCTGTTTGATATCGAACGGTTCGGGGAACAGAGGCAGCAGGTTTACGTGGGACGGCGCCTTCCAAATCATCCTTTCCATTTGAGCCGTGAGTCTGCCGATAAAAGCGAATATGCCGGTAAACGACTCGCAGTCCAGCCATACGAGCTCATTGACGGCCATATTGCTCTTGCTGCCCGGCACCGCGTCTATACTGAACTTTATGTAACTTCTTGCCTCGCCGTTCCGGTCATGCCAGATATATAAAAAGACATTATCCTTGTAGGGATCCTTCTCGAGAAACCTTTTCCAGAGCTTATCCGTACGGATAACCGCAAGGTTCTTATCCCTTATGTAGCCCTCGTAGACAGATTTTATCCCGGAGGCGTCCATACCTTCCGTGTACATCTCCAGCTTGCCCGTCTGATTGAACTGCCTGAAGTCCGATATCGGTATGCTGTAGATTACTGTGTTCATGTTTAGTTCATACCCGAACTTTCTGTAAAAGGAAGGAGAGAACGGGTACAGGTATGAAAAAATGTAACCGATGTCATACATCTCTTTCATGGAATATTCAAATATACCCCTGATGCTGCTCTTTTCACGTTCCTCAGGAAGCGAGGCAACCCCGCCTATCCCGCCCATAAGCACGCTGCTGCCGTCGAAAGTTACCTCGAACGGCATGAGCTGAAGGCAGGAACACATCTTTCCATTCTCATCGAAAGCTGCCCTGCCCGTTTTATAAGCTTCGGAAGTTTCCTCCGATCCCTTGCCGATATCACCGGTAACACTGAAATCCCTTTTGAACAGGAATGCTACGGACTCTATTTTTTCTGTCAGTATTCTTTCTTCCGGTTTTATTGCCCTGATCTTCATATGTTTGCCTGCCTCCGTTACGCTTTGACTTTTTGATCGGCTTTTACTGGAATATTATATCACAGACCCAAAACATCCGTAAGACTTCCGATACGGAACCTTGCCAGTTTTTGTACGTCTATATATACAAAACCCAAATAAATATATATTGGGATAAGGAGGAGATAAAAATGTATAGAAAGGTAATTGGTGTTCTAACGGCAATAGTGCTCATCTCCACTGTTTTCACTGCCTGTGGCAGATCTGCATCCACCTCTGGAATGGCTGCGCAAACTGCGCCAGCTTCCGTGACTAAAAGCTCGGCTTCACGCTTTGGGGGTGTGGCAAACGCAGTAAATCGGGATCAGGGAGCTAATGGCGCTGCCGATATAGAAGGAGCATCGGCAGAGGCGGCGTCGATGCCGGCTGAGGCTCCGAAGGAAGCAGATTCGCTTGCAGGTGGCTCCGGTACGACGATTAATGCGACAAATGCGGTATTGGCCGATAGGAAAATGATCTGGACCGCTAGTCTCAACCTCGAGGTCGAGAATTTCGACAACGCCCTGAATAACATCGATTCCATTCTCACAGGCATCGGCTTTGTTTCGAATACCAACATCAATACGAGCGACGTCTATGTCGACGGCAAACCCAAGACAGTCAAAAACGGGACGCTTGTGCTCAGGGTCGATAAAACTCAATTTCAATCTATCATCAATAAGCTGCGCGGCGTAGGAGATGTATCCAACGAGACTACCAACGGGCAGGATGTCACCGACCAATTCGTCGATATAGAGTCCAGGCTGCGGCTGCTGAAGCTTGAACAGGAAAAGCTGGAGACCTATCTTGCTAAAACGGAAAATCTCGATACCATATTCAAACTGGAAACCAGGATCACCGACATACGTTACGAGATAGAGAGCCTTACGGGCAATCTGAACAAGCTCAGCAGCCTTGTCGATCTGGCTACCATAAACATTTCAATGAGTGAAAAATACCCCGGGTCCGAAAAGAAACCGGTCACCTTCGGAGAAGAACTCCTGGACAGTCTGAAGGACAGTCTGAAGAGCGTGGTGGAATTCCTCGGCGATTTCCTGATATTCATTGTCGCAGCGCTGCCGGTACTCGTTGTAATCGGTCTGTTCGTCCTGCTGGGCATATTCATATACCGTCGCATTCCCAAAAAATATAAGGGACCGTACCCGGCGCCGACGCATTATTCGCCGACTGTACCGCCGGCATCCGGAGCGCAGGGCGATAATACACAACCTACCGGCAATCAAAACACAACCGAAGATAAAAACGGTAAATAAGGCATATGCCAAATCACAGGAAACGATTATATCAAGATAGAGATAAGGATTTGTGGCCCCGGCAGCTCAATACTGCCGGGTTTCTCTTTCCCCGGAGTTTCGAAATGAATATAAAATATTGCCGGAGACAAAAATAAAAAGGCTGAAGTCGGGGTTTCGGCAGAGCAGCAGGGTAAATTTGCAAAAACGCTTGAATATCCATATCAGGTATTTTATAATATAGTCAAAAGTCAAAGATAGTCAAAATCAATTTAGGAGCTATCGCAAAATAGAACGGGAGGAGAGAACGCATATGGCCAGAATGAGCGATATAATCGAAGCCTTTTTAAAACAGCTGATCAATGAGACCGATGGTTCCATTGAGATACAGAGAAATGAACTGGCGAATTATTTCAATTGCGTGCCCTCACAGATAAACTATGTGATCGATACCAGATTCACCACCGAAAGAGGCTACTACGTCGAAAGCAGGCGCGGCGGAGGCGGGCATATTAGCATCAGACGGGTCAACATAAGCATGCCCGGCAATTATCTGATGCATATCATAAGTTCCATGGGTGATAGTATATCGCAGCAATCCGCCGAAGTTTTCATAAATAATTTCGTGGATTATGAAGTGATCAATCATAGAGAGGGCTTGCTGCTCAAAGCCGCCACCAGCGACAAGATACTTGGCGGTATACAGGCGCCGGGCAGGGATGTTTTGAGAGCGGCAATACTGAAAAATATGCTGATGAGCCTTGCTGTTTAAATAATGCAGGGCTGCCGCAAACAAAATGCGGCTATGGCGCGGCGGCCCGCATATGCTGTTAATAGGGCGGATGTGTTTATACGAAACGCCGCGGGGTAACAATAGTAACGAGGCTTATTCAGCCTCGATGAAACGCCGCTGATGTGAGGAGTTTTTCCTACAATTTGGGAAATTACTTTGAATGGCGTTATAAAGATATAATGACAGGGAGTGAGGCATATGTTGTGCCAGCAGTGTCAAAAAAGAGAAGCCAATGTACATTTTACACAGATATTGAACGGAACGAAGATTGAGTCTTACCTTTGTAGTCAGTGTGCGAATGAAAAAGGCAAGATTACGCTGAGCCCGCAGCTTAATCTGGGCGATTTCCTCTGGGGTTTCCCGGGCTTTGGAGAAGGCGGCGGGTATACGGAAGCGGAACAGCCGAGGGAAGTCCGCTGCGAGCTTTGCGGTATGAGCTTCGATGATTTCAGAAAAACAGGCAAGGTGGGCTGCGCCAACTGTTACAGGACGTTCAGGGATAACCTCGGTCCCATATTGAGAAGGCTGCATGGGAGTACCGAGCATAAGGGAAAAATACCGGGCAAACTGACGGAATGCATCAAAACCGGAAATGAAATAGAGAAGCTCAAGGAAGAGCTGACAGCGGCGATTGGCAGGGAAGAATACGAGAAGGCCGCAGAGCTTCGCGACAGGATCAGGACGCTTGAAGGCTCAGGGAACAAGTGCGGAGGTGTCCGATATGAATAACAAACCGGTCAAGATAGCGCCAGAAGGCGATGTGGCAATAAGCAGCAGGATCAGACTGGCCCGTAATATCGAGGCATACCCGTTCACGACCAGGATGACGAAGGCGCAAAGCGCCGAGTTGCTCAACAAGGTCAAAAGCGCCGTGTTTGGCGAGGAAGACGTGCAAAAACATGGATTTTCCTTCCTCGAGCTTCAAGCGATGAACGCGCTGGACCGTCAATTCCTTGTTGAAAAGCACCTTATCAGCCCGGAGTTTGCGGAAGGCGAAATCAACAGGGCCGCGATCATAAGCAAGGACGGGAAGATCAGCATAATGGTCAATGAGGAGGATCACTTAAGACTGCAGTGCATATTCCCGGGAATGCAGACCGAAGAAGCCTGGAAGCTTTGCAGCGATATAGATACCAAGCTCGAACACAAGCTCGAATACGCTTTTGATAAAACCTTCGGTTACCTGACCTGCTGTCCGACAAATGTCGGCACAGGCATACGGGCTTCAGTAATGCTCCACCTGCCCGCTCTATCGATGACGGGATATATCAAGGGAATACTTGAAAACTGCAGCAAGCTTGGTGTTGCGGTAAGAGGAGCATACGGCGAAAACAGCGAAGCGTCGGGCAACATGTTCCAGATATCCAACCAGGTAACGCTTGGACAGACTGAAGAAGAGATAATTGCGGGTATCGGTAATATAACGTCGCAGATCTCGGAACAGGAAAGGATTTTGAGGTCCGAGCTATACGGACAGAGCCCGCTGAGAATGGAAGACAGGGTTTTCAGATCATATGGGCTTCTAACGAACGCCAGGATCATATCTACGGAAGAAAGCCTGAAGCTGCTGTCGGATGTGAGACTTGGCGTAATAATGGGGTTGATCAGAGGCTTGGAGCTGGAGGACCTGAATGAAATAATGCTGATGATACAGCCCGCCTACCTGCAGAAACTGTCGGGGGGGCAGTTGAAACCGGACGAAAGGGATCAGAGAAGGGCCGATCTCGTCCGCATGAAACTAAAGAACAGCGTACAGCAAGGAATGGAGTGATGAATAATGTACGGAAGATTTACCGAAAAAGCTGAAAAAGCGATCAATCTGTCCCAGGAAGGCGCGATGTTGCTTGGGCACAGTTATGTAGGAAGCGAGCATCTTCTGCTCGGACTCGCCAAGGAGGGTACCGGCGTTGCTGCAAGGGTTCTGCAGGGCCAGGGGATAACCGAGGAAAAGATACTTAAGGAGATCGACGAGTTAATAGGCCGCGGAGATAATAGCTCGAGCCAGCCGCTCGATTTCACGCCTAGGACGAAGAGGGTTCTGGAATTGGGCCTTGTTGAAGCCAGGAGACTTGGCCACAATTATATAGGCACCGAGCACCTGCTTCTCGGCATCATGCGCGAGGGAGAGAGCGTTGCCGTCAGAATATTGATGGATCTGGGCGTGGATCCCCAGAAGCTGTTCAACGACATAGTCAGGATGCTCAATGAAGAGGCTCCCGCAGCAAGCGGGGAACCGAAGAATACCTCGGCCCAGACCAACACGCCAATCCTCAATCAATTCGGCAGGGACCTCACAGAAATGGCGAGGGAGGCTAAATTTGACCCGATTATCGGGCGTGACAAGGAAATCGAACGGGTCATTCAGATATTGAGCAGGAGGACAAAGAACAATCCGTGCCTCATAGGCGAACCCGGCGTCGGAAAGACCGCCATCGCCGAAGGGCTTGCGCAGAAGATCACGGAGGGCAATATCCCCGAAATGCTGAAGGAGAAAAGGGTGTTTTCGCTGGACCTGTCGTCGATGGTGGCGGGGGCGAAATATCGCGGCGAATTCGAGGAAAGGCTGAAAAAAGCCATGGATGAGGTGCGCAAGGCGGGAAACGTCATTCTTTTCATAGATGAAATGCACACGATTATAGGCGCCGGAGCCGCCGAAGGCGCGATAGATGCGTCCAACATATTGAAGCCGGCGCTCTCAAGAGGCGAGATACAGGTGATAGGCGCAACCACTTTGAATGAATACAGAAAATACGTCGAGAAGGATGCCGCGCTCGAACGCAGGTTCCAGCCGATCACCGTGGGAGAGCCGTCGCAGGAGGAAACCGTTGAAATACTGAAGGGCATCCGCGACAAATATGAAGCGCACCACGGCGTAAAAATCACGGATGACGCTCTGGAAGCGGCGACAAAGCTGTCATCGAGGTATATTTCCGACAGGTTCCTTCCTGACAAGGCCATAGACCTTATAGACGAGGCGGCCTCAAAAGTCAGGCTCAAGGCATTCACAGCGCCCCCGGATATCAAGAAGCTGGAGGAGAGGATCGAAAAGCTCGCCAAGGAAAAGGAGGATGCGATCAGGTCCCAAGAGTTCGAGAAAGCAGCGGGTATCAGGGATCAGGAGCAGAACCTCAAGGCGGAATACGATAGAATAAAGGGCGACTGGTACCAGAAAAACCAGATCAGGACGGACACCGTTACCGAAGATGAGATCGCGGACGTAGTGTCCAGCTGGACCGGGATACCGGTAAAACGCCTTGCCGAGGAAGAGTCGGAAAGGCTTATGAATATGGAAAACGTACTGCATGAAAGGGTCATAGGACAGGAAGAGGCCGTAAAAGCCGTGGCCAAGGCTATCAGAAGAGGGCGCGTCGGCTTGAAGGACCCGAAGAGGCCGATCGGCTCGTTCATATTCCTCGGACCTACGGGAGTGGGCAAGACGGAGCTCAGCAAAGCGTTGGCTGAAGCGCTTTTCGGCAATGAGAATTCCATGATCAGAATCGACATGTCGGAATATATGGAGAAATTCGCCGTATCCAGGCTGGTCGGTTCGCCTCCGGGCTACGTCGGTTACGAAGAGGGCGGCCAGCTTACCGAAAAGGTAAGAAGGAAGCCATATTCGGTACTGCTGTTCGATGAAATAGAGAAAGCGCACCCGGATGTGTTCAACATACTGCTGCAGATTCTTGACGACGGGCGTCTGACGGATTCGCAGGGGCGTGTGGTTGATTTCAGGAACACAGTCATCATAATGACCTCCAATATAGGCGGCAGGATGATCACCGAACCCAAGCGGCTCGGCTTCATTGTCAATGAAGACGCCTCAAGGAACTATGAGGAAATGAAGAACAATGTCATGGGCGAACTCAAGAAATCCTTCAGGCCCGAATTCCTGAACAGGGTGGACGACATCATAGTATTCCATCCTCTCGACGAAGAGAATATCAGGAGTATCGTGGGAATAATGCTGCAGGTGCTTGTAAAACGGCTCGCCCAGAACGACATCAAGCTCGAGGTAAGCGACGAAGCCAAGGCGCATCTTGCGAAAAAGGGCTACGACCCGGTATTCGGAGCAAGGCCGCTCAGACGCTCCATCCAGAGCATGGTGGAGGACCAGCTCGCAGAGAAGATGCTCGACGGCTCCGTGAAACCCGGAGATTCGGTAAGCGTAACGCTCATAGATGACAAACTGGAATTCGAGGTTAAAAAACCGGTGAAGGTTCCGGTAAAAGCGGGAAAAGCAGCGAAGTGAAACGAACTTTTTATTTAAATAGAAGCAGCAGACGAGTTGATAATCGTCTGCTGTTTTCAATTTTACTCCGATGCTTATGGTAAAAGGGATACTCTTTATCGGCTGTCTGTTTATATTACTTGGAATTGCCGGTATTATTGCTATCTGCTTCAATGTTTAATTCTTTACTTTCCATACTAAGCTTTTGAATCGAAAGTTTTAATCATTAAGTTTAATCGCTTGATGCGTTCGGGTAACTATTCGGACAGGATCGGCGCCTCATGCCGACCCTACCTGGATATGGTTGACAAAAGCAGCCTTTTGTAATACAATATGTATTACAGGCGGTGATGATATGATAAGCGTGAGATTACCGAAAGAACTTGAAGAAAAGCTTGAGTCCGTATCTAAAAGTGAAAACCTGACAAAGACCGATATTATCAAAGAAGCGCTCGAGGAATATATCGTCAATATCGAAAAAACGAAGCAACCGTATAGACTGGGAGAGGATCTGTTCGGTAAATACGGTAGTGAGGACGGTACTCTTTCAAAGGATTATAAAAAGAAAGTCAGGGAAAAAGTCCATGAGAAAATGTCTCGTTGATGCTGGCCCGCTGATTGCTTTATTTGACAAAAGCGACAATTATCATGAGCGGATACTCAAATTCATGCAAAAATATGAGGGCAGGCTTGTGACCACTTGGGCAGTTATTACCGAAGTATCGTACATGCTGGACTTCAATGTACAGGTCCGGACGGATTTTCTCAGGTGGATAGGAAGAGGCGCCCTTGAAATACCCGAACTTAGCCTCGATCATATATCAAGGTTAATAGAGCTTTCACAAAAGTACTCCGATGTCCCCATGGATTTTGCAGACGCTACGCTGATAGTGATTTCAGAGCTCGAAAAAATAGATGAGATCATAACAATAGATTCTGATTTCGAAGTATACCGAAATATCAGAAAAGAAAGGCTCAAGAACATCTTTGACGTTCGTTAGCGGCAGCCTGAGCGCTGAGTGGTGAAACCTGACTTTTACAGTTCCATATATTCAGCGCTTTCAGCCCTACTGGTACCTCGACGCCTCGGAGGTCTTGAGCGGGTTCTGGACCTTTTCCAGCTCTTGTATCGTTATTTCGCGCGTATGCTTCGTATGGTTCCACACCTTGTTGTCCCTGCTCATGAAGCCCTGTATTGTTATGGGCACCCAGGTAAGGCAGTAGAACGGGTATATGATAAAAGCCAGCAGCACCTTGAGCTCGAACTTGTTCTCCGCCAGGATCACAAGCGGCCCGTAGAGGAACTGGAGAACGACGAATACGTACCAGACCGCGGTTGGGAAAACGTACTGAAGCGTATAGAACGGAGCCTGCGGGTAGAAGGACTGCACCCACAGCATAACCGAGATCAAACCTATAAATATGAATCTGATAGGCTGGAACAGGTAGACAGCGCAGTCGAACGCGGCAAGGTCACCCTCCCTGAAAGCTCTTTTCAGAAGCGGCCCCAGGTATCTTGACGCGCAGTCTGCGTGGCCCTGCATCCACCTCTTGCGCTGCCGCCAGGATTGCATGAGCGTCAGGGGCTTTTCATCGTATACTATGGCTTCATGCGCCCATGCCACCTTCATTCCGTTCAGTGCCAGCTTCATTGTGAATTCAAGGTCTTCCGTCAGGCAGGTTGCGCCCCATCCGATTTTTTTCAATACGGAGATGTCTACACAGAAGCCCGTGCCGCAAAGCCCGCAGCTCAGGCCGAGATTGTACCGCGGAAGCTGGAAGGTCCTGTTCGAAAGCCAGAAGGCGATCGAGTAGGAGCAGGTTATCCAGGAGTCGAAGGGATTCTTGCTGTCTATGTAACCCTGTACTACCGTATGCCCCTTGCATAGCTGCCTGTTCATCTCGTACAGGTAATTCGACGAAACGAGGTTGTCCGCGTCGAAAACAGTTATGACGTCGTATTTATCGCTCATTTCATATATTTTCGTGAAAATCCATTCAAGCGCATGCCCTTTTCCGGTATTGATGCTGTCGAAACGCTTGTACACTATTGCTCCGTGTTTTCTGGCGACATTGGCCGTCCTGTCCTTGCAGTTGTCCGCCACCACGAAGATGTCGAATAGCTTGCGCGGGTAATTCTGTCCGCGCAGGCTGTCGATCACGTGACCGATCACCAGTTCCTCGTTATGTGCGGCTATTACGATGGCAAACCTTTTGACCGGTTCAACCTCCGCCCTGTTATCTTTCTTCTTTACCCAGCCAAAGATGGAAACGCCGAAAAAATAACATCCGAACACAAAAACAACAACCTGGATCAACTGCGTGATATGCAGTATCAGGCTTTGAAGAATACTATCCATGAAGAACCTCCTAAAAGCATTCCATATTATTTTGCACCATTGAAGGCATTTCATACATTATGTTAAAATAGTAGAGGCAGTTGTAACTGGAGGAAATATATGGCAAAACCATATTTTAATAAATTGATCGCCGGGAATTCCGGCATGCTTGCCTGTATTGACGAAAATGGCGAATTGGTCAGACTTTACTGGCCTGATATCGACTTTCAGCAACACATAGACAGATTCCTCACCGGGGTCGTCTGCCCGGAACTCTGGCATGGCGCTTCGTGGCTTTGCGGTGAGGACGCTAATGGGACGGAGGGACAGGGACCTTGTCCCACTTTCGAAGCGGAAGGTCAGAAGACGATCCCAGCTCCGAATTCCTCCAAGTGGCATATCATACAGTATTATGTCCAGGATACCAATATCGCGGTAACCGAATACTTCAATGAAAACGCGGGACTGAAAATTCGCCAGTCTGATTTCGCGCAGCCGGCAGCGGATGTTTTTACGAGATACTACGAGATCGAAAATTCGTGCGCTTCACCCCTTACCATAGGCTTCGCGGCATATTCGGCCGCCATCTCCGCCGTATCCGATACGGCCGGTATCATGTTCGGGCAGGATCCGCCCGCGCTGATACATTACAGACACGGATACTATTATGGACTTACTTCACCTGCGCAGCCGGCACAATACCAGCTTGGAGGCAATTCGCTGGAAAATGCGCGGCAGGGGACTCTTCAGGGCAACGATACCATAGGAATGATGAAGGACGGCGCTCTTTCCTGGAAGCTTCAGAAGCTGGAAGCCGGCGGGAAAGCGGGTTTTGCGTTGCGCATATGCTTCGCGCACGACTTGAAGGGCTTGAAAAAGCTGATGCACACAACTTTGAATTCGGATCCGCCGAGTGATCTGAAAGCTACGGAGTCCTACTGGACGAACTATGTAAAAAGCGCAAGGCAGATCATTACCGGAAAAACTGAAATAGACGAATTATACAGGCGTTCACTGCTTGTTTTCGCTTTGATGAGAAACAAGAGGACAGGCGCGCTGCTTGCAGCCCCCGAGATCGACGAGAGCTTCACGCGCTGCGGCCGTTATGCGTACTGCTGGGGAAGGGATGCGGCGTTTATAACCGGAGCGCTCGACAAATGCGGGCTTTCCGATGAGGCGGAAGCATTCTACCGCTGGGCTGCGACAGTACAGGACGAAAACGGCGGCTGGCAGCAGCGTTATTATACGGATGGCAATCTGGCGCCCTCGTGGGGGCTTCAGATAGACGAGGGAGGCTCGGTGATATGGGGCATCCTGCAGCATTACAAAGCAGCCGGGAAAAAGGAGTTCCTCAGAGATATGTGGCCAGCGGTCAAAAAAGGCGTGGAATTCCTGCTGGGCTATATGGATGCCGAGACCGGACTGCCCTGGCTGAGCTTCGATCTCTGGGAAGAACGCCTTGGAGAGCACGCTTATTCCAGCGCAGCGGTTTGCGCCGGGATAGAGGCGGGCGCAGAAATAGCGGACTTGCTTGGCGAAGCCTCCGTGCTCTCGGCTAGCTGGCGGGAATCGGCCTTAAAACTGCGCGGCGCAATAATGAAGAACTTCTGGAAGCCGGAATGGAACAGGTTCGTCAGAAGCGTCAGGGTCAAGCTCAACGGTTGGGGTGAAGAACATACGGACGCCAAGACCTGGCTCAAATTGAACGAGCTTGGCATCACGAGAGATTACTCACTCCTGGATGGCATCATAGACGTCAGCCTTTTGGGACTTTCCGTACCCTTCGGCATATACGCTCCTGACGACCCGCATATGACGTCGACGGCCGAAGCCGTGGAAAGGCAGCTCACTGTTGAAAAAACCGGCGGGCTGATGCGTTATGAATATGACGGCTATATAGGCGGCAACCCATGGATACTGACTACTCTATGGGCGGCGCTTTATCATATCGAAACGGGGTCCTGCGCCAAAGCCAGAGAATACCTGGAGTGGGCCGTAAAGGGCGCAACCGTGCAGGGGTTTCTTCCGGAGCAGATCGGAAGGGAAACCGGAAGACCTGCCTGGGTCATACCGCTTACATGGTCGCATGCCATGTTTGTGCTTGTGCTTGACGGATTGGTCAAGGCAGGAGAGTTATAGGAGGATTTATGCCCAAGCCTAAAAGTAAAACGGTTTTCATATGTCAGGAATGCGGGTACGAATCGTCGGGATGGCTCGGCAAATGCCCGGCTTGCATGCAGTGGAACACATTTGTCGAGGAACGGCAGGAGAATACTGCAAAGTCGGCCTCCGGGCAGGATATCGCACTCAAGCCCGTGAGCCTCGGAGCTATCAGCTCGGGCAACGAGGAACGCAGCCTAACCGGCATGAAAGAGCTTGACAGGGTGCTGGGCGGAGGAGTGGTGAGGGGCTCGCTGATCCTTGTCGGCGGAGACCCGGGAATAGGCAAGTCAACGCTGCTGCTGCAGTTATGCAATACTGTTCGTACGGGCTATAAAATACTCTATATATCGGGAGAGGAATCTACCGGTCAGATCAAACTGAGGGCGGACAGACTCGATGTCAAACGTGCCGATTTGTTCATCGTATCAGCCTCGAACTACGAATCCATTTCCGCGCTTATAGCTGAAGAGAAGCCGGGACTCGTCATAATAGACTCGATCCAGACCATGTACACCGACGCCATAACCTCGGCGCCCGGCAGCGTCAGCCAGGTGAGGGAAGTGACCGCGGCGCTGATGAAGCTCGCAAAGGGGAGCGGCATTACTGTAATGATAGTAGGCCACGTGACAAAGGAAGGCGCCATAGCGGGGCCGAGAGTTCTCGAGCATATGGTCGACACGGTGCTGTACTTCGAGGGCGACAGGCATCTGAGCTTCAGAATACTGCGAGCTGTTAAGAACCGTTTCGGGTCGACAAATGAGATAGGCGTATTCGAAATGCGTGATACGGGGCTCGCAGAGATATCGAATCCTTCGGAGATGATGCTTTCCGGAAGGCCCGGCAATGTGCCGGGTTCCGTGGTTGTTTCGAGCCTAGAAGGCACGAGGCCGATGCTTATAGAAATACAGTCGCTTGTCTGCGCAACCAACTTCGGCGTGCCCAGAAGGATGGCCACCGGCCTCGATTACAACAGGCTCACGATGCTGATGGCCGTACTGGAGAAACGTGTCGGACTTCAATTGTACAATTTCGATGCCTATGTCAACGTGGTCGGCGGCATAAGGCTGGACGAACCCGCCTGTGATCTGGGAATCGCTGCGGCGGTCGCTTCAAGCTTCCGGAATATCCCTGTAGACGCCGGTACAGTACTGATTGGCGAAGTAGGCCTCACGGGGGAAGTACGCGCGGTCGGACAGATCGACAAGAGGATCTCGGAGGCGGTACGACTGGGTTTCAAGAACATAATCATACCCGAGGGCAACAAAAAGCTCGCCGAGCAGGTAAAAAACACCGGGGGAGTCTCGATCGTCCCCGTTTCCAATATACAGGAGGCGCTCGAGATAATCTTCAATTACAATGAAGGCTAGACTTATGCAACAAAAAATAAGGACCATTCCGGTGCTCCGGTGAATGGTCCTTTGTCTGCGTTGTAATACATGTAATTCTCTATTCCAGGTTGTACTGCCCCAGCATTTTTACCCGCTCCTGCTCCTTGATGATTACATCGTAGAGGTTCAGGTCGAGCGTATTGCAGATTGATGCGATGTAATAGAGGTTCTTTCCCAGTTCCTTTTCTATCTGATCCCTGCAGCTTTCGCACAGCTCGCCGCTGACATGGGTACTCATCGCCTTGCGTACTTCGTCGTAATCTCCGTCCTCAGGCATCTCCTGCTTTTTAGCGTCTATCTTGATACAGCCGCACTGGGTAACCGCTTTGACGATCGCACGGTTCACCCGCGCATTTGAATCCTGGTACTTTGTTATGGAATCTATGATACTTTTGTTCCTGAAAAGCAACTCCTGTACCGTATACTGGAATTCGTCGATCAGCATATCTTTCATCGTTTCACTCCCCTGATGCATATCATCTCTCCATCATTATTGGTATTCAGTCATACAAATAAAACCAAATTTAGCGAACGATTGTACACTATATTTTGGAACCTAATAGTCGAAAATGTATTGGCATGTTTTAATTATAGATGTTCGGACAACTTCTTGTCAATGCTGTTATTTATAATAAATAATGCTTTAAAAGGCCGTTTTGACGTATAAAAAAGCCTTGTTCGGGGGACTTGCTTCACGTCACGAAAAAGTGAATTTCCATGTTCGTATTATGCGCGAACGTCCGTCCGAAGCCTGGAATTTTACCTGCGGCCTATAAGCCCGCCGTGGTAAAAACCCGTGTAAATTATGCGATCGTTATGATATACCCTTTCCGTTCCAGTGAATTGCTCGATATCTCCACATACTTCACTCGAATAACGCAGGGAATCGATCTGAAAATTCATGGGACCTCTGAACGGGGTATCGGGCGTCTGCCTTTTCAATGCTTCCCTCACAAACGAGTAAATTTCTCCTATTGGAATCAATGCCGGCTCCAGAACCTTGCCCCGGAGATTCATACCCCATATCGCCGTGCCCTCCTGGAAGACAATTTCCTCTCCAATAAAGGGCTCGCCGCCGTAATAACGGTCACGGTAAAACAGTTGGCCCTCCTTGTATGAAAGCTCTATTCCGCTGTCAGGCATTATGGTTTTTTGTATGTTATCCAGATTTGCATAGGTATTTTTTTTTGCATTAACCAGAAAATTTGTAAGCGACGAATTGTCCATAGTATTATCTCCTATTCGTATTTTGTGGAGACAAAAGTCTCCTGCACCATGTCCACTACTGTTATGTACGGCTCATTCCCTATATAGTCCCATATTTGCACGGTTCGCGGTTCGACCTCTATCAGGCACTGGGTTTCTCTGTTTGAATAGCGCTCGTATGAACCCGGGTGGACTTCTTTGTAAAGGGACATCAGTGCCGCGTTTGCTTCTTCCGAGGCGTGGCCGAGTATCCTGGCGTATCCTTTTACCTGGTAATTCGAGCAGCAAAGGGCGACATTGGGATTCCTGCTTATATGCCTGTATTTCTCGAAGTTGGTATCCGTCTGGAAGTATATTTTTAATCCCTGGCGCATTATTGACATGTTTCTGGCAGAAATGTCGCTGTCGGCCCCGGTTGCCAGTACCCAAACGATATGCTGGTCCAAAAACCGCTCAAACCGCTCTTTCTCCTGTGCGTAACTACTCATTTCAACAACTCCTTCACATCCGTCTTTATGATATATAAAGCTTAACATAGCATTGGCGACAACCGTATGTCATACATATTTACTTTTTGTAAAAATTTATATATACTTTTTGGTACACCGGGCCTTAATAATTAATTCGATACAGAGGAGCCTATGAAGCTGGAGCGTTTGATCGGCATATTAATGATTTTGCTGCATGAAAGGCACGTGACCGCCAAGTCTCTTGCAGAACGGTTTTCTGTATCTGTCAGAACCATCCAGAGGGATATTGACGTATTAGGCGTTTCAGGCATACCCGTTACGGCTGCGATGGGCCCTGCCGGAGGTTACGGGCTTTTGGACGAGTATACACTGGACAAGACATATCTCAGAAAGGAAGAATTCAAGCTGCTGGCGGATTTACTGGGCGGTCTGGAAAAACTGTTCAGGCAGGCAGGCTTTGCTGATATCAGGGAGAAAGTGAACGCTGTCAGCGGGAAGGAATCTCTTTTGAACACTGAGAAGATCCGTTTCGACTTTATGCCATGGCTGCCCCAGCATGCCCTTCAGGAACAGCTTTCGCAGATTTTGGACGCTATCTCGGATCATACGCTCATCGAAATAGATTATACGGATCAAAAGGGAAATGCCACCCGCCGCAGGATTGAGCCATATCAACTGGTGATGAAGGATTATGCATGGTATGTCCACGGGTATTGCCTGGAAAGGCGCGGGTTTAGGTATTTCAAGGTACTCCGCATAAAAGGGCTCAAGGTAACTGATACACTTTTTGAGCCCAGGAACGTTCCATCAGAAGAACCGTTTGCAAGTTTGAGAGATAAACTGACCGATATAAAGCTCAGGTTCAGCCTGAGTGCAATCGGAAGGCTGGAAGATTATTTTTCTGATAAGGATATTATGTACATGGAAGATCATATCCTTGTGCAAACCCGGTATCCGGACGATCCATGGCTTTATCAGTTTCTTATGAGCTTCGGGAAGTCAGTGGAGGTACTGGAGCCCGGACATGTTCGTGAAAGACTGCGTGATGAAGCGCAGGCCATGCTTCGTATGTATTCTTGAAATACATATTTATACTGTCTCCAACGCCGCCCTAAGATTCCGGAGGTCTTCAAACCCCTCAAAGCCCCATTTCAGGGTATCTCGCCGAACCCCATGCAATTTGACACGATAACCAAATTGTAGTATACTTAATTAGTAAACGGTGAAAGATTATCAGAAAATTCCTTTACTTTTATTATTTGTAAGTTTTACCTCAGTTCATTTTCCCATTTAATCGTTCCTGACGAAAGACAGGCCGAACCATTCGCCGAACGATATCTGACAAAAGAAAAATCACATTTAGTGAAATGCATACTTTTTTCGGTTCGTTTGGAGGATTTATACTATGTTTAATGTTGGTGACAAGATCGTTTACCCTATGCATGGCGCGGGCGTGATAGAATCCATCGAGGAAAGAGAGATACTTGGTTACAAGCAGGATTATTACGTAATGAAAATGCCTGTCGGGGATATGAAGGTGATGATACCGACTCATAATGTCGAGGGTATCGGTATACGCGAAGTTATCGGCAGCCGCGACGTGGACAAGGTATATGAGATCCTCCAGGATCATAGCATAAACGTCACTAACAATTGGAACAAACGGTACCGTGAAAATATGACAAAAATAAAAAGCGGGAATATATATGAAGTGGCCGATGTTGTCAGGATTCTGATGAAAAGGGAAAGAGAAAAAGGACTTTCGACGGGAGAGCGGAAGATGCTGAACAGCGCCAGGCAGATATTGGTGAGCGAGCTCGTACTTGCGGAAGACAGCGATCAGATTGAAGTAGAAACAGTTATTAATGATTTTCTCAGTATTTAGCATTTGACCGACCTGAATACAGAATAATTTATCGGGGAGTTGCAGAATGCTCAACAACATTATCAAATTCTCGTTTGCAGCAGTTGGCGGTATTACAGGAATAACACTTACCAGAACATTTTTCATATACAATCTGACCAGCCTGACGCCGGAGCTTAAAACGCTGGCGTACATAGTAGTTGCACTTGCCCTTGCATTCATTTTCTATACGACAGGTAACAAGCTCATTGAAATCGTTATGGAAGCTCTCGATAAATTGGAATCCTTTGTACAGAAGCTTACCCTCTATGAGCTGGTGCTCAGTTCGATCGGCCTGATAGTGGGCCTTGTCATTGCAAACCTCGTAACCATCCCGATAAAGGACATCGAAATTATAGGCACACCCGTATCGATAGTAGCTAATATACTTTTCAGCTGTCTCGGAGTTGCTGTAGCCGCGGGCAAAAGAAATGAAAACTTTTATGAATCGATGAAGGGGAAAGCGTCGCAGCCGAAGCAGGCGGAAGGCCGTGCTGCTCCAAAGGTGCTGGATACGAGTGTCATTATCGACGGAAGGATAGTAGACATCATAAGGAGCGGCTTTATCGAAGGCGAGCTTGTGGTTCCCGGCTTTGTGCTTGAAGAACTAAGGCATATCGCGGATTCGCAGGATTCCATAAAACGCAACCGGGGCAGGCGCGGACTCGACGTATTGAATATGATCCAGAAGGATCTGAATTATCCGGTGAGGACAGAAAACACCGAGGTGGCTACGGATGCCGAAGTGGACAGCGCTCTTTTGAAATTGGCACAGAAGCTTGGCGGCAAGGTTCTCACTATAGATTTCAACCTCAGCAAGGTCGCGAATTTTCAGGGAGTGCCCGTTTTGAACATAAATGAACTGGCAAACGCGCTGAAACCCATTGCGCTTCCCGGCGAGGAAATGACAGTTCAGGTTATAAAGGACGGCAAGGAAAACGGGCAGGGAGTCGGCTACCTGGAAGACGGCACGATGATCGTTATAGACGGAGGCAGGAGGCATATCGGCGAAAGCCTTAACGTCACCGTAACAAGTATCCTTCAGACGGCAGCCGGCCGGATGATATTCGCAAAGCCAAAGTATACCATAGAACGGGTAATATGAATGCCATCGGTTGCATTGACATTCTGGACAGGTTAAAATAAAACAGGGTAGTAAACGGGGCCAAAGACCCCGTTTTTTTATATGGCTAACGGCACTGTCGCAAGGCCGGCCTAATGCTGCCGTCAAAACAGACTTTTGGAGGAATACGACCGTATGTATGGGAAAGATTGGGGAAAGGTGAGCGTTGTTGTCGCTGCTGCAGGGAATGGAACCCGTATGGGGCTTGATACCAACAAGCTTTATGTGGAGCTTCAGGGGCAGCCGATACTGGCGTTGACACTGAAAAATTTCGAAGACAGCGATTTGATCGATGAAATAATAATTGTTTCGCACGAAGACGAGATAGAGTATTGCAGAAAGAATATCACAGATAAGTTCGGCTTTGGCAAGGTAAAGGAAATCGTGCCGGGCGGGCTGACCAGGCAGCAGTCGGTTTACAACGGGCTGAAACATGTATCGGCCGATTGCGGAATCGTTTTGATCCACGACGGAGCAAGGCCGTTTATCGACGGGAATGTCATAGGAGAATGCGCGGAGGCGGCCGTAAAGTATGGCGCGGCAGTCGCTGCCGTACCCGCCAAGGATACTGTCAAGCGTTCCGACGCAGAGAATTTTGTTACTGAAACGGTCGAAAGGAACAAATTGTGGTATATACAGACGCCGCAGGCGTTCCGGTACGGACTGATAATGGAAGGCCACCGGAGAGCGGAGGAGGAAGGCTTCGAAGGGACCGATGACGCCGTGCTTGCGGAGAGAGCCGGCTATAAAGTGAGACTGGTAATGTGCAATTATTTCAATATAAAGATAACGACAAGGGAAGATCTGGTCATAGCCGAGGCAATAAGCCGATTTCAGGCTGGTGGCCGGTAACCGTCAGAAATACAAGAGCGTGGAGGTAAGAGATGGTAGAGGTTAGGGACCTTGTAAAAAAATTCGGCGATTTTACGGCGGTCGACAACATAAGCTTTCAGGTGAACAAGGGTGAGATATTCGGACTCCTCGGCGAGAACGGCGCAGGCAAGACCACGACGCTCAGGATGCTGGCGACAATGCTCAGGCCTACGTCGGGACAGGCTATTCTCGGAGGCTTCGATACCGTAAGGGAACCGGAAAAGGTCAGAGCGCACATCGGTATATTGTTCGGAGGCGAAACCGGCCTGTACGACCGGCTGACCGCTGCCGAGAACATCTCGTATTTCGGCGAGTTGAACGGCATGGACAAAGCTGATATAAATGAAAGGACCAGACAGCTTTCCGAGGTTTTCGGCATGCAGGAATTTCTGAGCAGAAGGGCGTCCAAGCTGTCGAAGGGAATGAAACAGAAGGTTGCCTTCGCGAGATCCGTAATTCACAGCCCGGATATAATGCTGTTCGACGAACCTACTTCCGGGCTTGACGTCAGTGCTGCGAGGGAAGTGCAGGAGTTTATACTGAACTGCAAGGCTGAGGGCAAGACTATTATCTTCTCGAGCCACACAATGCGCGAGGTCGACAAGCTCTGCGACAGAATAGGCATCATACACAAAGGCAAGCTCGTAGAAGTCGGTACCGTGGAAAGCATAAAGGAAAAATACGGCGACGATGACCTTGAAGAGATATTTGTCAGACTGGCAGGTGCGAAATGAAGCTGAAGCATGCTTTGATAGTGTTCAAGAAGGAAGTCAAGGACCTGATACGCGATAAAAGAACGATCATTTCAAGTATTTTTCTCCCTATGTTGCTGATACCGTTGCTCAATGTTGTTATGAGCGGGGGCATGCAGAGCTTTCAAAAGTCCATGAATGAGAACGTGAGTATAGCGCTCGCCAGCGATTCGGACACCCCTGAAATCAGAAAGCTCGTTCAGGACAGGATATTGCCCTTGAATCCCAATCTGAAGCTTGTGGAGGCCGAGGATCCCGTACAGGCGTTGAAAAATGAGGAAGTCAGATGCGTTATCGGCTTCGAGAGCGGATACGCCGGGAAAATGCAGCAGGGAAAGCCTTTCAAGATAACGCTGCAGTACGACGAGTCGAAAACGAAATCGCAGACAAGCGTTGATATAGTTTCGGGCGCAATAGGGGAGTTTGAAACTTCAATAGTCAAGGACAGGCTGAAAGCCCTCGGTATCAGCGACGAGATACTGAGCCCGGTTGAGATAGAACGGCAGAATATGGCTGAGAATAATACGGGCAGCAATATGATGCTGCAGATGTTCCTGCCCTTCATGATCGGCATGCTGATAGCCATTGGCGGCATCCCGGCGGCTACCGACCTTGTTGCGGGAGAAAAGGAGCGCAATACCTTCGAGCCTCTGCTGACCACCATGCCCGACAGGGCGTC
This sequence comes from Bacillota bacterium, assembly GCA_023412915.1. Taxonomy (GTDB): domain Bacteria; phylum Bacillota; class Clostridia; order Acetivibrionales; family DTU013; genus JAEYOM01. Next base: position 49,382 of record JAEZRE010000015.1, on the reverse strand, counting down.
GCTGCTGTTCGGGAAATACCTGGCGGTCACGCTGTTCTCTTTTGTCAGCGTCGCTGCGATACTTACAGGCCTTGTAATAGGGTATATGGTCAATCCGAATGCACTTACAATGGGGATAGACGCCGCGACCTACGGCGGTTTGAATATTCAGCCGCTCGCGCTGGTGCTGGCGCTGCTGATCACGGCAATGCTCGGCATGTCGTTTGCAGGCATACAGATTGCTATCAGTACGTTTGCCAAATCCTATAAGGAAGCCCAGACGTATTTGTCCTTCCTTATGATACTGGCAATGGTACCTGGCTACGCGACCATGTTCCTGCAGCCCGGCGATATGTCGACGGTAATGTTCGTACTTCCGGTGCTTAACACAATAGCGGCCTTCAAGATGATACTCGGCGGAGTGATCAACTATGGCAGCCTGACCATCGCCCTGGTGACTTCTGTGCTGTTTGTAGCCCTTACGCTGTGGCTTGCGGCGTCGATGTTCAAGAAGGAGAAGTATCTGTTCAGGAGCTGATTAAGCAAATTGCGCCGGCTGGTTTTAATAACCGGCCGGCATTTTAATTTGAGCCTATACGAGATTAGTTAGCCGGTGTGCCGGTTGCTGAAATTGCATGAGTTTTGTGAATTAGAGCATATTGATGAAGCATTGTTAAGGGCAAATTCATGTTTGAGCGAAGCGAGTTTGAATTTGCCGCAAGGGCTGAATCTATATGCTCTTTGAACAAAACTCGCAATTGAGCAACCGGCACACCGGCTAACTTAGCTCACTGGCTCAGGTAGCCACTGTGCCGGCATAGCAGCCGACGAAGCTTCTATATCACTGTAACAATGCTGAAAACCTGTATGCCGAGGCCTTGCCCGAACGCGGTGAGGCCTTCGCCCGTTGTGGCGGTGATCCCGATGCAGTCTTCCGGAAGGTTGAGAAGAGCGGACAGATTGCGCCGGATATCAAGTATCCGGGGCGTAATTTTAGGCCGTGCGCACTCTATCGATATGGAAATATGCACTATCCTGTAGTCGTTCATATATTTCAGCGCCTCGAGAACGTAGGCGCTGCTGTCTTTTATACCCTGCTCCAGGCACATTTCGTCGCTTATTCCGCCAAGTATATTGACGCAGGTGACGCCTGAAACAGCGTTCGTTATCGAATGCAGTATGACGTCCGCGTCGCTGTTTCCCTTAAGCGGCGGTTCGCCTTCGAATACAATTCCACCAAGTACGAGCTTTTTATCCTTATCGTCAAAATCAAATGCATGACTATCCTGGCCGATGCCAACCTTCATATAAGACAACTCACATTCCATTTGTTATTACCGGCCGCACATGGCAACCGAAGGCACAGCGCCTATCTGCATTATATTCCCGGGCCGCCTGTTTTGTCAAAGGCCGGCGCATCGTTTATTGCAGCTATTGACAGACATTACGGGTTGTAATATACTACTTTTAATTCAACAGTTGATGTCGATGACGGGAATGCGAAAGCCGAAAGCTTTCTTCCCACCCCCGAGACGCAGCCGACGAGGCTGCCGCATAAGCTGCGATAAAGGTTTTTAGAGTTGGGTTATCCAAATTGGGTGGTACCGCGGAGTTGATTCGTCCCTGTATTTATTTACAGGGGCGTTTTTATTTTTTTTGAATGCGTGATAAGTGGCGGATTACTGCGTCAGCCGTCGTTGCAAAAATCCTCACATATTATAAATATGCTGCGGTTTTTGCAACTAGGCTTCCTTGTACTCCTTGCTTCTAACGCATTCAAGCCATACTGATCGAATTATTATTAAAGGAGTTGGTGTTATGGCACAGGATAAGAAGTTCGTTGAAGAGATCACTCCAATGAACGAGGATTTTACACAATGGTATACCGATGTTATCAAAAAGGCCGATCTGGTCGACTATTCGAGCGTTAGGGGCTGCATGATAATCAGGCCTTACGGCTACGCTATCTGGGAGAATATACAGAAGGAGCTGAACGACAGATTCAAAAAGACCGGACATGAAAATGTCTACATGCCCATGTTCATTCCGGAAAGCCTGCTCCAGAAGGAGAAGGACCATGTCGAAGGCTTTGCGCCGGAGGTTGCCTGGGTCACCCACGGCGGTGCGGAGAAGCTGACCGAGAAGCTTTGTGTTAGGCCAACCTCGGAAACTCTGTTCTGCGATCATTATGCGAACATAATTCACTCTTACAGGGATCTGCCGAAGCTTTACAATCAATGGTGCTCGGTCGTTAGATGGGAGAAGACCACAAGGCCTTTCCTGAGGACCATGGAGTTCCTGTGGCAGGAGGGGCATACCGCTCACGCCACCGCGGAGGAAGCGCAGGAAGAGACGATCAGGATGCTCAATGTGTATGCGGAATTCTGTCAGAACGTGCTTGCGATCCCGGTAGTAAAGGGTCAGAAGACGGAGAAGGAGAAATTTGCGGGCGCAAAGGCCACTTACACAATAGAAAGCCTCATGCATAACGGAGTTGCGCTTCAGTCCGGGACATCCCACAATTTCGGGGACGGTTTCGCACAGGCGTTCAACATTCAATATACTGACAACTCGAACCAGCTCCAGTATGTGCACCAGACCTCCTGGGGCATGTCTACCAGGATAATGGGCGCCATCATCATGGTCCATGGCGATGACAGCGGGCTTGTGTTGCCGCCGAGGGTCGCACCCATCCAGGTCGCTGTCATACCTGTTCAGCAGCATAAGGAAGGCGTGCTTGAGAAGGCCGGCGAGATCTGTTCGAGACTTTCGAAGGTTGCAAGGGTGAAGATGGATGACAGTGACAAGTCGCCGGGTTGGAAATTCAGCGAGCATGAGATGAGAGGCGTGCCGATACGCCTCGAAGTAGGCCCAAAGGATATTGAAAAGGGCCAGGTAGTGCTTGCCAGAAGGGATACAAGAGAGAAGACGTTTGTTGCCATCGACGAACTGGAGGCAAAGGTATGTGAATTGCTCGATGCGATCCACGACAGTATGCTCGAAAAGGCAACTACTTTGAGAAACAACAAGACTTATACCGCAGTCGATTTTGCGGAATTCGAAAGGATCATAAGTGAGACGCCTGGTTTTGTAAAGGCCATGTGGTGCGGCGATAGGGCATGCGAAGAGCAGATCAAGGAAAAAACGGGAGCCACCTCGCGCTGTATGCCTTTCGACGAAAAGTCCGTAGCGGACAAGTGCGTATGCTGCGGTAAGGAAGCAAAGTCGCTGGTCTACTGGGGCAAGGCATACTAGAAAAATATTTATAAGGGAATAATAACAGCAGGACGTATTCCGCCCGGTATGGGACTGGAATACGTTTTGCTTTGTAAATAGCTGAGGAGAGGCACTCAAATGAGTATTTTTGAAATAGTAATGCTGCTGTGTTTCGGGCTGGCATGGCCGTTTTCCATATATAAATCGATAATATCGAGGCAGACACAGGGAAAAAGTGTGCTGTTCCTTATAATAGTGGTGATCGGCTATGTCTCGGGTATTATCCATAAGCTTCTGTACAGCAGGGATTGGGTCGTGATGCTTTATGCGCTGAACGCCCTCATGGTATCCGTGGATATCGTGCTATACTACAGAAATAAAAGATTTGAAAAAAAATGAAAATTTATTACCAGTTGTCACATTAATGCAAATAAAACAAAAATATTTGTTAATACTATTATCAGTATAAATCAAATGATTTTGCATCAATAGACAATTGGAGGTAATAGTATGAAAAGAAAGATTGCCATTTTAGCAGCCATGGCGGTGCTGATAATGTCTTCAACCTGCTATGCTGCTTCGGCTGTCGGTGGAGTCACAACACAGCTGGCATTGGAGAAGGTCGGTAACGACACTGCGACGGTAGCGGTAAGCAAGCTCAACCTCAGAGAGGGTCCGTCGACGAATTTTCCATCCATCTGCAAGCTCGAAAAAGGACAGGCTGTAACGGTCATGGGCAAGCTCGGCGACTGGTACGCGGTATACAATCCCGAAACCGGTTCGGTCGGTGCAGTTGACGGAAGGTACATCTCCTTCGGCGATAACGCCATAACCGTGTCCAAGAACAATGCGGCGCCACTTAAGAAAACACCCGGAAAAGCGACAACTCCGGCTTCCATCGATCTGAACCTGTCGTCGGATGAGCAGCAGCTGCTGAATCTGGTCAATAAGGCCCGCGCTGAAAAGAAGCTTCCGCCGCTCGTGATCGACGAGAACCTGTTGAAGGTTGCGAGGATGAAGGCCAAGGACATGATCGAAAACAACTACTTTTCGCATCAATCGCCTACATACGGATCTCCGTTCGATATGATGAGGCAGTACGACAATACTTTTAAATCAGCCGGAGAGAACATAGCGGGCAACAAGACCGTGGACGGTGCATTCAAGGCCTGGATGGCGTCGGACAGCCATAAGAAAAATATCCTGAATTCGGGCTTCAGCGTCACCGGAATAGGAGTGGAGGAAAGCGCCACTTACGGCAAGGTGATAGTGCAGCAATTCATAGGGAAGTAACCTTCGTGTGACAAACAATGTAAACAGTATAAAAAGTGTAAAAAAGGTTGTTCAATTTGAACAGCCTTTTTTGTCTATTCCCACAGCAGATCGATAAGCTTATGAAGCTCTTCCTTTGTCATTTTCAAGCGCTTGTAGCTTTCGATAACCGCCGTAATATCATTTTCTATAAGGCCGATCTGCCGTTCCCGGATCAATACCTTGTTTATCCCTGAAACGAAGGTGCCCTTTCCCACCACCGTTTCTATATAACCTTCCTTTTCGAGCTCCTCATAAGCCCTTTTGGTCGTTATGACGCTTATTTTAAGCTCCCTGGCCAGCGTCCTGATGGAAGGAAGCATATCGCCGACTCTCAGCTCCTCATTGACGACCTGATCGATGATCTGCCCGGTTATTTGCATATATATCGGTTTATCCGAAGAATTGCTGATGATTATATTCAAAGGCATACTCCTTTACACATTTCGGCTGTTTGCAAAATTAACGGAGACCTTCAGCGAAACCAAAAGAATCAGGATGGCTGCCAGCATGGACGCCAGTGTGAATACCGGACTGTTCAGACTGGTAACGACTTCGGTTATAATACTTGGTATCACTACCGCGACTATCATGGCGATAAACATGAACCACCGGGTCTTCTGATAGCCGACCTTGTAATATACAGGCAGTATGACGCCGAAGAAGAGACCGAAAATCAGGAAAAGGACGCCGGTCTGCTCATAGTCTATCAGACCCTGAAGCGCAGGCTGCTGTTTTCCGATGACCAGAACAGCCGCTTTTACAACCAAAAGGACGGCCAGACATACAAGAAACGTAATTGTCGTAAAGGCATAGCGCGCCTCAACGATTTTCCTCCTGGAAACGGGAAACGCGGGAACGAACATGTGCCCGTTATACTTGTAATCGTATGCGGTCAGGTAGGAAAAGAGCAGATATACGACGAAGATGAAGAAAAAATCTGTAGAGTAGTTCTCGGGTAAGAAAGCTCCTTTCTGCACCGTCGGAATGATTATGAAAAAATAAAACAGACTGAAATACAGCGCCCTGGTCTTCTTGAGTATGCTCCAGTCCTTATACAGCAAGGCTTGCATGCTTATTCCCCCTTACATAATGAACCATTATATCTTCCAGTGAAGCTTTTTCCAGAACCGTTCCCTTAATGGGATTTCTCAAAAACCATTCCCTGCTGTCTACAAGTGCGGTAAATCCGACTTCCGACTTCAGAAGCCCCATGACCTTTCCGGTGTGGAGCACGTTTTCGCGCTGATCCCTTCCGCCTTTTACGATTGCGAACCTTGACATGACGGAGTCTTTGTCCTCCGAAAAAATAATGGAGCCGTCGTTTATAAATGTCACATAATCCGCAATATTATCAAGATCCGAGGTGATATGGGTGGAAAATAGTATTGTTTTTTCCCCGTCTGAAATAATCTCCTGGAAGATATCCATCAGTTCGCTCCGAAATACCGGGTCCAGGCCCGAGGTGGGCTCGTCGAGCAATAAAAGCTCTGCGTTGTGGCTCAGCGCGCAGGCAAGCATGTATTTGACCTTCATACCCTTTGAATAAGACTCGATTTTCTGCTTCTTATCCAGGCCGAACAGATTCATGTAACGGTCGAAGGCTTTCCAGTCCCAGTTTTTATAAAACCGCGCAACTATGCCGGCCATGTCCTGCGCGCCTAGAAACTCATAAAATGCCGTTTCACCTATTACAAACCCTATCCTTTCCTTCAGCGGGGTCGAGCCTTCGTCCAGCTCCCTGCCGAAGAGCTTGATTTGTCCGGCGTCGGGCTTCAGAATACCCAGAATCATGTTTATCGTTGTGGTCTTTCCCGCGCCGTTAGGGCCTATATATCCCATGATGTAGCCGCGTTCGATATTGAAGGTGACCCCGTCCAGTTTGAAATTGTCATAGCTTTTAACCAGCCCGGTCACTTCTAGCGCGTTGTCCATATAATCAATCACTCCCTGTTGGCCAAATCTGTACATTATAAATATAGTGTATATACACATTATACACACTATACATACCCACGTCAACAACGTATGGAAACTTTTATTTTCATTAATTGGCAAGATCTCAGACGTTCAGTGTGAAGGCCGGCTCGGCCTGAAATTCCCTTCCTTTTAAATAATTCAGTATTCCCGCGTTTCCTGTAAAGTCGAATTTCAGACGGCATGCCCACAAAGCCTGCCGTTTTAGTCCGAATTCCCGGTTGATGGCGTTTGTGCCGTATTTTCCGTCGCCTATGACCGGGTGGCCGACAAATGCAAGGTGCGCCCTGATCTGATGGGTCCTGCCTGTGACCAGTTCGACCTCGAGCCTGCTGATATCACGGGCTTTGCTATAGCCAAGGACTTTATAAGCCGTCACTATTTTGGCTGCGCCGGGGGTTTTCCTTTCATTTATGAAAACGCGGCTCTTGCTGGCGTCCTTCCAGAGAAATGCTTGCAATACGGCTTCGTTTCTTTCCATTTTGCCTTGTACGAGACATTGATAATATTTTCTGATCTCGCGCGACTCGATTTTATCGAGGATAATATCATGGCTGTCCTGGTTCTTCGCAATTATGACAAGCCCGCCCGTATTGCGGTCAAGCCTGTGACAAAGGGACGGCTGGAACCTGGCGTCGCCGCCGTTATCTCCCTTTTGCTGCAGATACTCGCGGACCAGATCGATGAGCGTTCCTCTCAGCTGTTCCTTGTCTGGGTGCACCGGAATCCCCTGCGCTTTGTTTACGATCAATATATTTTCGTCTTCATATACGACGCCAAAACCGGCCGGTGCCGCTTTCATACGTTCCGATTCGGCAGCGGCGCCCGCGCCTCCGACTGTTACCGTACCGCCGGCTGCCGTTCCTTTTGCACCTATGCCGGCATTATGTCTGCTTTCCACTGTCACCTCGGTTTTTGAACCATCGTTCAAGCCATAAAGAAATTCATCTATTATATACACTTCGAGCTTGTCTCCGGGCGAGACTGTATAGTCTCTGCCCACCCTGGTCCCGTTGACTTTGATGTCCCTTTTCCTTAGCGCTTTTTGCAGCATATTGTAGGATAGGAGGGGGTAGAGACTTTGCAGCACATTTTCCAGCTTCATGTTTTTGTATTTCCCGGTGATTTCAACGGATTGCATAAGATCTCCATCTGTTCGCTTCGTTTTTATTCAATTATATCACATCTATTTTTTCCAAAATTAGCACTAATACTGCAGCTCTGTATAAAACAAAATATTTTTTATTTATTTTCATAACATTTTATGTTACAATTATGTTACAAGCGTGGACAACCATTCTATTTCCGGTTGAAAATGCTGGTCACTGAATCCTCCATAAATCAAATGAATGGGGGAGCGGGGGATTTTACAATGGGGTGAATCGGAAACCATGTTGCGGCTTTGATGCCGGCGATAACGGTCGCCGAAGGGAGGCTCTTCTACCTAACCCGTCAACTAACCTCGTAAGTGATAAGGAGAGGAGTACATATGCGCAAATTCAGGATAACCATTGCCATGCTCCTGACCATAATGGTTACCGTGGTATTTGGCTCAACCTATGTCTGGGCGTCATCGAACAGTCTTAAGCTCGGAGCTGAGGGCGGCAGTGTCACTGCGCTCCAGAAGGATCTGATCAAATTGGGGTACCTGTCTTCCGATCCAACGGGGTATTATGGGGATCTGACGGCAGAGGCCGTCAAACAGGTTCAGAAGGAATACGGTTACAAGGCTGACGGTATCGCGGGCGAAACAACGCTTTCATTGATCGACAGGATAATGGGAAGGGAAAAGTCTTCGGCAGGCGCCTCCGGGTTATTTAAGGAGGGCGATGAGAACGGTTATGTCAAGGCTTTTCAGAACGACCTTATAAAGCTCGGCTATCTGGATGCCGAAGCCACGGGCTATTTCGGACCTGCGACGAAGGAAGCGGTAACAAAGCTTCAAAAGAAAAACGGCTATAAGGCCGATGGTATAGCGGGCAGTTCAACACTGGCCCTGGTCGATAAGCTCATAGCTGCGAAAAATACCGCGTCGGCTCCCAAGGCGACGGCTAAAGCCGTGAAGTCAATCTCGACCGCCACGGACGAGAAACCGGCTGCAACTTCTACAACCGCGACAACCGAGAAGCCGGCTGTAGCTTCTACCACTGCGACAGTAAAAGCTGCCGCAACGACCGATGCCGCTATTGCAGTCTCGGCAAGCAGTTCTCCGGAAAAGGCGGAGGCGGACAAGCCCAAGGAATCCAAGAAGGCAAGCGATTATGCATTGAAGTGGTTTGGAAAGGTCGAAGACATTTTTGCAAGGGGCGATACAGCGACAGTTTACGATATAGAGACAGGGAAGAGCTTTAAGATCAAGAGGACTTACGGTAGCAATCATGCCGATTGCGAAACGCTGACCAAAAACGATACCGCTATAATGAAAAAGATTTACGGCGGGACCTGGAGCTGGGAAAGAAGGGCTGTCATAGTCGAAGTCGGAGGAGAAAAATTAGCAGCCTGCATGACCGGTTATCCCCATGCCGGCAGCGACAAATATGCCGCAAACCGGACTTTGAGCTCGAGGAGCGGCGGGTACGGCCGTGGCACCAATCTCGACGCGGTAAAGGGCAACAATATGAGCGGCGTTTTCGACATACATTTCCTCGGCAGCCGAAATCATTACAACAACAAGATCGATCCCAAACACCAGGCGCTTGTCAAGGAAGCGGCGGAGTGGGCCGCAAAGCACTATTGAAGCCTGCGGGAGATGCGGGGATATCGAGGTCTCATTGAAATAGCGAAGAATTTAAAGGAACCGGATAGGTTCCTTTTTTATTGGGTATTTATAATGGAAAGTAATATAATTCAGACTGCAGATTGGCTTTAAAGCCTTCTGTCCGGGTATACGGCATGAAATTACGTCTCGGCTACGTTGCGATGACCCTGAACCTGGCGGATTCGTCCCCGTCTGGCGCGGTAACCTACAAAACCTATCAGTCCTTGCAGAGCGAAGCGGCCAGAGCGCACAGGCTGCGCAAGGTTACGGAGAAAAACCTGGATAATACGCGCAGGATACTGCTCTACAACAAGGCTATGGAAATCCCTGTCTACAGGTTTTCGTCGAAACTCGTTCCGCTTGCGACGCATCCTGATTTGACAGGCTGGGATTATACCGGCGATTTCAGCGAGCTTCTCGGGGAAATAGGCCGGATCGTAAAGGAGAACGGATTTCGCGTAAGCGCCCACCCCGACCATTTCACGATTATCAACTCGCCCTTGGACAAGGTCTTCGAGGATTCCCTGAGGGATCTGGATTATCATGTAAGGCTGTTCGAGGCAATGGGTCTCGAGGATTTCAGATACAAGCTTGTGCTGCATGTGGGCGGTGTGTACGGCAATAAGAAGGAGTCGTCCGAAAGGTTCTGCGAGAATTTTATCAGGCTGCCGGACAGGATAAGGAAGAGACTTATAATAGAAAACGACGATAAATCCTACAATACGTTCGAAGTTCTCGATATATGCAAAAGGCTTAAGGCCCCGATGGTGTTGGATGTGCACCACCACCGCTGCCTGTGCCCGGGAGAAGGGCTCGGACCGGTAATGGACGATATTTACGACACCTGGAAGGAGGAACCCTTCCCGCCGAAGGTCCATTTCTCGAGCCCTAAAAGCGCACGGGACTACAGAAGCCATGCCGATTATATCGATTATGCGGAATTTATGGATTTTGTCAGTATCGCAGCCAGGACCGGCCGGGATGTCGATGTCATGCTGGAGGCCAAAAGCAAGGACACGGCGCTGCTGAAGCTTTCCGGGGAACTCTCTGCTACCGATGGCATAAAATGCCTGAACCATGGTGAATATATACTTTGAGCTGTAAGGAATAATTTTCAATGAAAAAGCAGAAAATAATCCCAGAACAGTTATTTAATATTACACTACCCATAGGAAGGAGGGGAATATATGGCCGACAAGAAGAACAAGGCGGCTTGCGACATGGACAAAAAGACCAAACCCTCGGTCAGCAATGACCAATTGGGCGAGAACGCAGGCGAAGGCCGTTTTGAAAAACATGTTTCTCAAAAAGGCGGGAAAAGTCACTGATCTGAAAATATGGCAGTGAGAGAATGTGCGGACAAGGAACGTTTCTGCAAATGAAATGTTCCTTGTTTATATATGGACTGAAACAGCCAGGTATGGTAAAGTTTATTGGAGGGATGAGTCAAAATGAAAAACGACGGAACAAAAGACATACTTGATTTAAATATTGAAGAGATGCCCGGACTGTCATTCGACTGTAATTGCGGCAGACGCCATTCGGTCGATATAGAAAAAATAATCGTCCGAAACGGAATACTCGACGAACTTGTAAATACTTTGGAACCTTTTCGCGGCAAAAAGCTGCTGGTTATCTCCGATACAAATACCTACGGCGTTTTTGGAAAAAAAGCTGCGGAGCATCTTGCTCAGGCGGGCTTTCAGCTCAAAATCTTTGTTTTCGAGACCCCAGGCCATGCTCTCATACCGGATGAGCATGCCATAGGAAGGCTGCTGATCGAACTCGAGCAGGACACGTCGCTGATATTGGCCGTCGGTTCCGGAGTTTTGAACGACCTGGCAAGGATAATCGCCTACAGGACCGGCAAAGCTTTTGCAATCGCCGGGACGGCGCCTTCGATGGATGGTTACGCCTCTGTTGTTTCTCCGCTTATCATAAACGGCAAAAAGAATACATATCCCGGAAAATATCCGAGCGCTATATTCGCGGACACCTCGATAATGCGCGATGCCCCTATGGTCATGATCAGGGCCGGTTACGGGGATGTGCTTGGAAAACTCACGTCTCTTGCCGAATGGAAGCTTTCAAATATCGTAAATAACGAGTATTATTGTGAAACTATAGCCGGCTTGGTGCGAAAGGGCGTGGACCGCTGCATCGAAAGCACGGACGGTCTTTATTCAAGGGACGAAAATGCGATACGCCGCCTGATAGAAGCGCTTATACTGACAGGCATATCCATGGGGCTTGCCGGCGTCTCCAGGCCTGCTTCCGGCACTGAGCATCAATTGGCCCATTATTGGGAGGTCAAGGATATCGAGGCCGGCCGTGAACATGCTCTGCACGGCAATGCGGTAGGAGCGGCGACTGTTGTGACGGCAATGCTTTATGAGCTTGCGGCGGATATACTCCCGGAAAGCCTGGAGTATCCTTCCTCGGAACGCGTAAAGGAGCTCCTGACAAGGATCGGGGCGTTTACGAGTCCCAGGGATCTGGGCATAAGCCGTGAATTATTTGAAGACAGCCTGATGAACGCAATGTACCTTCGCGACAGGTATTCTCTGCTGAGGTTCTGCCATGAGAAGGGAAGGCTCGGCAGTTACAAGGACATACTGGTACGGAGGTTCTATGACTGAAAATACGAGGAAGCTTGACGATATAAAACTTTTTGTACTTGATATGGACGGTACGTTTTACCTTGGAGAAAGGCTGCTGGAAGGCTCGTTGGGTTTTCTGGAGAAGCTTGCCGGGACGGGCAGGGAGTTTCTGTTCTTTACAAACAATGCATCGCGAAACAGCGCTTTTTATGTACGAAAGCTTGCAAATATGGGCTGCGTTGTCGACGAAAGGGATATAATCACCGCCGGCGATGTAACGATTAAATTTCTAAATGAGAATTACCCGGGGGCAAAGGTCTACCTGGTCGGTACCGAATTTCTGAGGGAGAGCTTCATAAAAGGCGGCATCGAACTGGTGGAGGACGAACCCGATATAGTGGTGTTCAGCTTCGACACGACTCTTACATATGAAAAGATTTACAAGTCTTGTACATTTATAAGGAACGGGGCGGTGTTCATTGCAACACACCCGGATTTTAACTGCCCGACCGAAAACGGCGGCTTTCTCCCGGATTGCGGTTCCATGTGCGCTATGATAGAAGCGTCGACCGGGGTGAAACCGAGGTATCTCGGCAAGCCCTACCGTGAAACTGCCGATATCATAAGGCTGGTGACGGGCCGGAAGGACAATGAGATAGCTTTCGTTGGAGACAGGCTGTATACGGATATCGCAACGGGAGTGAACAACGGCATGGCCGGTATTCTTGTGCTTTCAGGTGAAACGAAGCTTGAGGATGTGGAAGGCTCACAAATCAAACCCGATTTTATATTCGAAAACCTCGCGGCGCTTGGAAAGGCGCTTTAATGATAGTCCTTTACTGGCAAAGGCCGATATTATTCGGCCGGTAAGTCGTTTAACGCAGGGGGAGAACCTATATGGCCGATATTACGTCACAACTCATACAGGAATACAAACTCAAGCCGTTTCAGGTAGAGAATACGATTCGGCTCGTGGATGAGGGCTGCACGATCCCATTCATCGCGCGTTACAGGAAGGAACTGACCGGCGAATTGGACGATCAGGTCCTGAGGGAAATGCATGAAAGGCTCGTTTATCTGAGAAATCTCGAAGAACGCAGGCAGGATGTATTAAGGCTCATTGACGAGCAGGGCAAGCTTACTCCGGAGATTTCGAAAGCTCTTGAAAACTGCAAAAGCATGCAGGAGATAGAGGACATATACAGGCCTTATAAGCCGAAGAGAAGGACAAGGGCGTCCATAGCCCGTGAGAAAGGGCTGGAGCCGCTTGCGCAGATCATATTCGGTCAGGAGATAACGAACGGCAGCGTTGGAGAGTTGGCTTCGCCTTTCGTAGATGCCGGGAAGGGCGTCAATAATGTCGAGGAAGCCCTTCAAGGCGCCATGGACATAATTGCGGAGGAAATCTCCGATAATGCCGGTACCAGGAAGACGGTAAGGGAACTCTTTTTCAAACACGGAACGCTTGTCTCGAAGGCACTGAAGGAAGAGGATTCGGTCTACAGGCTTTATTACGATTTCAGGGAACCGGTTTCAAGGGTAGCGAAGCACAGGGTGCTGGCCGTCAACAGGGGCGAGAAGGAAGGTTTCCTTCAGGCGGACATAGAGATGCCGGACGAACTTGTCATATCGTTCCTTCAGTCCAAATATGCGGCGAAGAAACGCTCTATTACTACCGGGTACGTTGAAGCGGCTGCGGAGGATTCGTACAAACGCCTGATTGCACCTTCCATAGAAAACGAAGTGAGGAACGAGCTTACTGAAATGGCAGGCGAGCAGGCTATGAAGGTGTTTGCGGAAAATCTCAGGAATCTGCTGCTCCAGCCGCCTGTAAAGGGAAGGGTCGTGCTGGGGCTGGACCCGGCATATAGGACCGGCTGCAAGATCGCGGTAGTCGACGATACGGGAAGGGTGCTCGCTACAACGGTTATTTACCCAACTCCGCCGCAGAGCAAGGTGGAGGAAGCGGAAAAGGTTATACTGAACCTGATTGACAGGCTCAAGGTCGACATAATTTCGATCGGAAACGGAACTGCCTCAAAGGAGTCGGAAATATTTGTGGCGGAGCTGCTGAAAAAGGCTGCAAGAAAGGTTTACTACATGGTGGTCAGCGAGGCCGGAGCTTCAGTGTATTCGGCGTCAAAACTCGGCGCGGAGGAATTCCCCGAGTTCGACGTATCGTTAAGGAGCGCCGTTTCGATAGCAAGAAGGCTGCAGGATCCGCTGGCGGAACTGGTGAAGATAGATCCCAAGGCAATAGGCGTCGGGCAATATCAGCACGACATGAACCAAAAGAGGCTGGGCGAGACTCTCGGAGGCGTCGTGGAGGATTGCGTCAACAGTGTGGGAGTCGACCTCAATACGGCGTCGCCATCCCTGCTCTCGTATGTTTCCGGTATCAACGCTTCCGTTGCTAAAAACATAGTTGAATACAGGGAGAGCAACGGGCGTTTCGGGAGCAGGAAGGAGCTTCTGAAGGTCAAAAAGCTGGGTGACAAGGCGTTCGAGCAATGTGCGGGTTTCCTCAGGATACTCGACGGCCGCAACATACTCGATAATACTTCAGTTCATCCGGAAGCCTACGGCGCTGCTGAAAAGTTGCTCGATGCTCTCGGATACAAGCTCGAAGACGTAAAGAACAGGAAGCTCGGAGATCTGTCGAAGGAAGTGGAGGGAAAGGGCGCTGAAAGCATAGCAAAGGCTATAGGCGTCGGCATCCCTACGCTCAGAGACATAATAGCCGAGCTTATGAAGCCCGGACGCGATCCCAGGGACGAGCTGCCGAAGCCTGTTTTACTGACGGACGTACTTGATATTGCAGACTTGAAGCCCGGCATGGTCCTTACGGGCACTGTAAGGAACGTAGCTGATTTCGGAGCATTTGTGGATATAGGGGTGCATCAGGACGGACTTGTGCACATATCGGAACTCGCCGATAAATTTGTCAGGAACCCTATGGATGTGGTCTCCGTGGGTGACATCGTAAAGGTCAGGGTTTTGTCGGTCGACGCCGTTAAAAAGAGAATAAGCCTCAGCATGAAAAGCATTTGATGAAAGGGCTGTAGAAAGAGGGATTAATATGGAAATGATAAGGGATGCGATACAGGCTGTTGTCAAAAGACCGTTTATATTGGTGCTTGTCAGCGCAGTGATGCTGGCTGCCGCCATTTTTAACGTATTCCTTCCCGTGATGGCAATGATCGTAGGTATCATAAAGATGACAGGGGGAGGCTTCTTCGACAGCATCCTGTCAGTAATACAGGTGCTCATAGATCCGTCCAGCCTCGTCACCGTTCTGATAACGCTGGCAGTGCTGGCTTTACTGCTGTCTGCAGCGGCAGGCCTGCTGCTCCCGGGATACATACTGATAGTAAATGACGGACTCAATAAAGGCAAGAAATTGAAAGGCTTGATAGCGGAGGGAATACATAACAGCTTTCTCAGGTTTTTCGTAATGACGTTGAAAACCACTCTGATCACTGCCATGCTTGCTATTTTTCTTCTCATATCGGCAGTTCCCGCTATCATAGTTTCCAAGGCCGCTTTCGGCACAAAACCGGATTTGATGCTTGCCGCCGTGTTTATAGATATCGTGACTGTATGTGTGTTCTTCCTGTGTCTTTCCTTTTTCAGGATATATATATCGATGTGGTATATGGCGGCGGCATTCAATGAGAAAAAGCCCTTCAAAACGGGTAAGGCGGCCGGAGACCGCTGCTTCTGGAGCATGGCGATGGGCTATCTCTGTTTTGACATAGTATTTTCCGCCGTCATCTTCCTGATTTATCAAAGTGGCAGCCAGCTATTCCGGTATGGGGCCGGCTGGGTATTCGCGAGCCTGTTTTTTGCGGTGCTTGCGGTGTTTATAATGCGTTCCTACAGAAACAGCTTCATCGAAGAAGACCGTGGTGAGGATATTGAGGACGATCTTTAATGATCCTACTTTGCGAAGTTATGCTCCCCGATCACGATGATTATAGGCCTTGACCATATCCATGAGCTGGTCGCAGTCCTGGGGTTGTAATAATAAATACAGCCGTAAGTGGGGTCCCAGCCGTTTAGGGCATCCCTTGCGGCATTGATTGCAGCCTTGTCCGGATCAAGGTTGATCTGCCCGTCGTCGACGGCGTCGAAGGCGCCCGGCTGATATATAACGCCTGCAAGCGTACCCGGGAAACGGGAATCTCTCGTCCTGTTCAATATGACGGCTCCGACCGCCACCTGGCCTTCATAAGGCTCACCGCGCGCTTCTCCGTAAATGATGTGCGCCAGTAGGTTTAGATCACCCGAACCTGAGCTTGTCCCTGACGTTGTCGTGTTATTCCCCCGGCCGGATGGAAGGCCAAGCGCGGAAAGCGTATCAGGACCCGCTATACCGTCTACTGCGAGCCCGTTCTTAGCCTGAAAGCTTTTTACGGCGCTGTAGGTCAGATACCCGTAATCCCCGTCGATTCCGCCCTTATAATAACCCCAGTCTGATAAACGCGTCTGTATTTTTGTTACCTCACTGCCGGTCGAACCATACTGGGACAGCGTTGCTTCAGTTTTTTGATGCATGTCCGCCATTTGGTAATGGAAAAGCAGGGCCAGCTCCATTGAAATAGTTAATAGAAGTAATAATGCAGGTTTTCTTTGCATCGCATATCCTTTCTTCTTTAGTAATAAACTACCCTGCCTATTTTTTGTATTTGGTTCAAATTTATTCAGAAAAGCAGTATGTAGAAGAGTATTATCAACAGGAGATCGTCTTCGATAGCTTCATCGAACATAAGGACGATCAGCCCGACGAGGATTAATTCTTCAATCTTGACGTGCTTCTGGATATAGCGTATGACATCGTAGAGTGGGGAAAGCTTCTTCCTGTCGCCTGTAAATTCAGGGCCGGCCTCTTTCTCATTAGGAAGAGGTATGCCGAAAAAGTCATTTTCCTTATGGTGGGATGAACCGGCTTTACTGATGGGATAAAAGGGATTCGGCACATAGAAGGGGGAAAGATATTTTTTTGAATTCTGTACGGGCCTTTTATAAGGCATCAGGTTCACCCCTCCTATTTCTCACGATCGTTGATCAGCCTGCTCAGTCCGGCTATTTGCAGCAGCTGTATGCAGTTTCCTATTTTCTTTTGCCTGCGGTTATTCATAAAAGGCTTTATAGCCATAAGCAGGTTGATCCTGGGATCGCCTGAGGAATTGAAGCGGTCGACCATATGCTTAGCCGTATCGAGCGCTTCCTGGCTGACCACAGGCGCTTCGTCCTCCTGCCTGTTCTCCTGAGGTTTTACCTCGCTACCGGTTTCAGCCCGGACTGACTGAGAGTTTCCGTCTTCCTTTTTTCCCAGAGAATTTGCCAATATGGAGACAAGTTCCTTCACGTTGTCGGGTACTTCATCCTGTCCCAGCATCTGCGCTATTTGCTGAATTTTTCTGCCAAGATCGTCACTCATAGAAAATCCCTCCCAACCTGGGCATTAATAAATATATTCATTTTTTATCCAATAATGTCTTTAATTTTGTTCAATATCTCCGGCCCTTTGTCCCCGAGCATTTTCTGAACGGCTTCCATGTCGACGTTGTTCATTTTCTGCTTAAGGTCCGCCTTGTTCAGATTCAGTTCCTTAAGCTTTTCTTCGTCAAGCTCGTTCAGCTTTGACAGCAGTTCATTTTTGTCCACTTTCCCGAGCTTTTTGGCAAGCTCTTCCTTATCGCTGTTTTTCAGGATATCGACGGCTGCGTTGATTTTGGCCTGTAATACTTTGTCGTCCATTTTGCCAAGCATTTCGGCAATTTTTTTAAAACCGTTTGACATTTTTCAATTACCTCCGGAATCTTATTCAGGTTTGGATAAGTGTCACTTCAACCTTGCTTTATTCCGCTGCATCCTCGTTTCTGTATAAACCGACAAACAGGAAAAGGAATATTGCAATAACAACCAAAGGCAATATGCCCAGATTGTCAGCAGAATCTGATTCTATGCCCGCTATTATAATGATGATAAAGATGATGGCAAATATAAAGACCTCATCAAGACCTTCATCGAACATGCTTCTCAATGTGTCTGGCAAATGTTCCAAAATAGCCATTCGGCTGCCCCCGACGATATGAATAACAGTATATTTTATGAGAGTTACCTCTAAAATGTTACAACAAAGAAATGTTTTTATTTAAGAGAACGTACGCCGAAAAGGGGACATGGTATGTCCCCTTCTAAAACCTGTGCATTGCTGGACGCTTGTATGGGGTCGTGTTAATAAAACAGCTCCAGGAACACAAGTATGAAGAATAACAGTGTGCAATCATTTCCGCATGTGTTGATCCCGCGCCTCCCGGTCCTTAAATAACCGATCGCGCTGTTATCGTAAAAAAGCAGCAGAAATACCAGTATGAAAAAGAGAAGCGTGCAATCGTTAGATCTTCCCAGGAACTTGTTTTCCAACATGTCAATTCACCTCCGAGGTACAGTACAGGAATCTTCATTGACATAATATGCCGGGCGAAGGTATAGTGTTACTATGGATCGACTAAATATCAATTTTCAATACTTCTAATGGATTTCTGTATGTGTTAGTTGTTGTCCGGTTGTTGGTATCAATAAATAAACTGATTAGCCCCGGGGAAAAAACGCATACTATTGTTAATTATAAAGGAAGGTTTTTAGTTATGTACGATGTGATCATAATAGGCAAAGGGCCGGCCGGCATGTCGGCGGCGCTGTATACCGTAAGAGCGAACCTGACTACCTTGATAATAGGAAGGAACGACAGCAGACTGCTGAAAGCCGACAAAATCGATAATTACTTCGGTTTTGCCGAAACGATCAGCGGAAAACAGCTGCTGGAGTCTGGAGAACAGCAGGTAAAAAGGCTTGGCGCCGAAATTATTGAGGACGAAGTGATATCTGTCGAAAAGGAGGATCGCTTCAAGGTCGTGACTACATCGGGGGTATTCGAGTCCAAAGCCGTGCTTCTGGCAACAGGCCAGGCCAGCAAAGTGATCAGGATTGAAAACCTGGTCAAATTCGAGGGTAAGGGCGTAAGCTACTGCTCCACCTGCGACGGATTCTTTTACAACAACCTCAAGGTGGGTGTCCTTGGCAATAAGGATTACGCGGTGCATGAGGCTGTCGAACTGCTTTCCTATACAAAGAACATAACGATATATACGAACGGGAAGAAGCTGGAGCTTAGCGGCAATTATGAAGAGGCTGCGGGACAGTTCAGGCTGGAAACGAGGCAGCTCTCGAAGCTGGACGGAACGGAATTCCTGCAGCGTATCCACTTCTCGGACGGCACAAGCGAAGAACTGGACGGCCTGTTCGTCGCTTATGAAAGCGCCTCCAGCTCTGATTTTGCGCGTAAAATGGGGATCGTGACGGACGGCAATACAATAGTGGCGGATGGAAATCAGCAGACGAATCTCGAAGGACTGTTTGCGGCGGGAGATTGCGCGAGCAGCTTCAGGCAGATTTCGATAGCGGTAGGGCAAGGCGCTGCTGCGGGCAAAGCGATCTCGGATTACGTCAAGAGCCTGTAAGGAGTGCGTTTTACTATAGACCGATTGATTGAACTGCCGCGTCGGCTGTTTTATATTGTATGAGTTTTGCGAGATAGAGCATATTGATGAAGCATTGGTAAGGGCAAATCACTGTTTGAGCGAGGCAAAGATAAGCTTCTCAATTTGCCGAGCGAGTTTGATTTGCCGCCAGGCTGAATCTATATGCTCTTTGAACAAAACTCCGCAATAAAAAACAGCCGGCGTGGCACTACTCACTATAGAACAGATGTCTCGGCGGTTCAAATCATTCATGCTATTGTTGGTTCGACTTTACAATTGATTTTACTTTTTCAGTATGCTAATATGTACTTAAATATTTGAAAGGGATAGTTGTATGAGTCGCATGCGCCGTTTACGGATAATATCTCGAAAACACGTCAGTAGTACTTACGCTGTCCTTAAATCGTTGATAAAGAAAGCCCTGTGATTGGTATCCCATCGCAGGGCTTGTTTTTTACCATGATATAACTATCTGCCGCAATATTGGATGGAACAGGAGGGTACACCTATGTTACTTGGAAACTCGCTTACGATCGACGAAAGCACAATTTTCAGAACCATGAAAAAGGATGGGCTCAATTTCGAGCAGGTTTTTCACGACATCATGGATTTCATACAGGCGGACACCGACAGCTCCTACAGAATATCTGTAGGGACCGATTCGCAGGTTGGTTCAAAGACGGTCTTTGTATCCTGCATCCACGTTCACCGTATTGGCAAGGGTGCTATAGGATTTCTTCACAGATACGATATACAAAGACCTGTGAACAATCTTAGGGAGAAGATCTATCTGGAGACCTGCGCCAGCATCCAGCTCGCATACCTGTTCGACGACAGCCGTATGAAACGCATAAGGCAGGCGGTGTGCAAAAATGGAAGGAAGGATGGGATATCCTTCGAATTCCATATAGACGTCGGGACGAAGGGACCTACCAAGAATCTTATAAATGAAATGGTCGGAATGGTAAAGGGACTCAATTTCATACCGAAGATCAAGCCTGACAGTTATTGTGCAAGTTCGTTCGCCGACAAATTTACAAAAGCTATGTAAAGTGTCCAAGTTTAGCTTGAATATACTTTGCAAAACTGATAATGTTAGAAGAAGCGATGATTTCCAGTTAAATTTTTCTTTTTCTGGCGTATCAGGTTTGGAGGGTTAGTAATGGATGTAGACATTAAAAATTATGAGCTGCAGGCAGAAAAGCTAAAAGCTATCTCGCATCCTCAAAGGCTTTGCATAATAAAGGGTTTGATAGATAAGAGCTGCAACGTTACAAAGATACAGGAATGCATGAAACTGCCCCAATCCACGGTTTCGCAACACCTTTCGAAGCTCAAGGCAGCCGGTATTGTTGCCGGATCGAGGAAAGGCCTGGAGATATGCTACAGCGTTGTTGACGACGACGTGAAAAAAATTGTCCAAATACTTACGGAAAGCGGTGCAAAATAAAATTTTTTTGTACTGACTATAGAATACTGAAGGCCGCCCAAGCATAAAAATATCTTAGAGGCTCTAACCTGGCAGCATTTCGGGAAATGCTTACCGGTACTGTCCTAAATAGATGTGAGGTGGCCGAACAATGAAAAAAACCATATTACTTGTTACGCTTTTTGTATTTATAATCGTAATGCTGCCCGGATGCAGCTTACTACAGAAACTTGGGCTGCAGGACAGTCAGGATGATGAACTCCGGCCGGTAAGCAGCATAGTGATCGGTGAGACGGAAGCAAGCAAACTTACGGATAAAACTCCGCTCCGTCTTTATTTTGCAAATGCGGACAATACGAAACTGAAGCTTGAAATACGCTATGTGGATACTGCGGAAGTAAAGAAATCCGACGTTACTCTTGCAACCGCGGTTATGAACGAACTGATCAAGGGACCTTCGGACAATACTGCATTCAAGGGTACAATTCCGGCCGAGACCAAGCTTGTTTCACCGATAAAGATCGAAAACAAGGTTGCTGTCGTAAACCTGTCCAAGGAGTTCAAAACAAAGCATCCCGGCGGTAAAGAGGCCGAAAGGATGACCATCTACTCCATAGTGAATTCCCTGACCGAGCTTGAGGGAATAGAGAAAGTAAAATTCACTATCGATGGCAAATCACAAAAGGAATACATGGGCAATTTCAAATTCGACGCTTTGTTCCCAAGGAGCACCCAATTGATCGGCAAGGATTCGTCCGGCTCCGGCGCGGATGCGACCGAGGGCGAGGCTGATACAGGCAATGTGCAGGCTCCCGCAGCCGGCAGTCCTTCCGGCGGGGATTCAAAAGAAACATCGAGCCCGAACGGCGAGATAATGGATGGGCTTGAATTACTGGAATAAAATTGAATAGAATGAAACGCCAAAGTTTATTCAGGCAGATCCTCCACCGGGGGACCTGCCTTTTGATTTTCAGAGGCCGGCATATAAGTGTTGGGGTGTTAAAGTATGTGCAAGGGAAAAAGGTATCAGTATAACCTTCGAAGAGGGTTCGGGACAGCATGATTGGAAGTTCTGGGATACTTATATACAGAGAGTGCTTGACTGGCTTCCGGTAAAGTGAGATATTATGGGTGTGTTCAGATGTTATAAGAAAGTTTGAACCCGGCTTGCATTTCTTTTATAATAACGGTTTCCCCGGTATTATTGGCTAGGAGACAGCCTGAATTGAATACTAAACCGCAAAAACTCCTAAATAAGAACTTCATTATACTAATATTTATAAGCCTCATAACTTCCTTTGGATTCAATATGATAATGACGCTTGTATCCTCTTATGCCATGGAGCTTGGATCAAAGTTAACCATGGCGGGAACCGTCGCCGGGATATTCTCCATATCGGCATTACTATGCCGTCCTTTCAGCGGATACGCTACGGACATATTCAATAAAAAGACACTGTGCATACTATCCACACTTTTAATAGGTATCGCCATGTTAGGGTACGTTATTACTCCGAATGTTAGTATGTTTTTTATTATGAGGATCATACACGGTATTGCATTTGGAATAAGCGGAACAGCCAATCTCGCCCTAGTCAGCGAATACATACCGGATGAAAATATGGGCCAGGGTTTGGGATATTTCGGGCTGGGTCAAGTTATGGCGCAGGTCGTAGGACCAAGTATCGGAATATATATAAAGGATTTATTTGGTTATGATATGTTGTTTGTGATAATTTCCCTTCTTACATTTTTAGCCGCATTCATCCTTGCCTTCTTTTTCAAATACGATACTTCTCCGGTGATTAGCGGGGAACGGAAAGATAATAGAAAACATGGGAAAATTACGTTTAGCAGCCTTATCGCGAAGGAGTGTATTGTTTATGCGCTAATCGGCGGCCTGTTTTCCCTCGGAAATGGGGTTGTCAGTTCTTTCCTCGTTCTTGTTGGGCAGGAACGCTCCATTCAAAATATTTCCATCTTTTTTTCAGTCAATGCGATAGTACTGTTTTTGATGAGGCTAATCATCGGAAAGGTTGCAGATAGAACAAAGCTTATTATTATGGTAAATATATCTCTGTTTTTCAGTGCGGTCTCTATGATAATAACCGGCTTCACTCCAGTTTTTGCCGTAATGATGGTCGCTGCAGGACTAAAGGCCGTAGGACAGGGCGGCGGGCAAATTTCACTGCAGTCCGCCTGTATAAAAAAAGTATCCCCAGCTAAAGTCGGAGTAGCAACAAGTACATTTTATATCGGTGCTGATATTGGGCAAGGGCTTGGCCCGATTATTGGCGGCAGAATATCCGAATTGTTCGGATACTCAACAATGTTCTATTGTGTAGCTGCTTTACTAATATTAGCAATAGCCGTTTTCACTATCTATGAAAAAAGAACGGTGTACCTTGCCCAAAGAGCACTATAAATACGTCCCTCCTTCCTATGAGATTGGCAGTCGGAGAAGAGGAAAAGCTTGAGACCCATTGGGAGTATGGGGCTCCAAGCTTTTTTGCCTGTCTGAAAAGATTTCGATATTTATTCAAGTGGCAAAGACTCGGGATCCCCCGTGCGGGGACCTGCCTTTTAAATTTTCGGTGCGCCCGGCGAAGCGGACCGGGCAGCACCTCAAACTTACGAAAATGCAAGGGTTGAAGTTACGGTACTTAAATAGTAAAATAAACAATATATATTAGAAGGCAACGCTTGATATTTTAACGGGTGGTAGATATAATATGGAAGAAAAAAAGAGAATTGCTATAATATTCGGGGGCCAGTCCACTGAACATGAGGTTTCAAGGTTTTCGGCGGAGGCGGTTCTGAGGAATATAGATACGGGCAGGTTTGACGTTGCCATGATCGGCATTACCAAGGATGGCAGGTGGCTTTCTTACGACGGTCCTATCGGGCTTATCGGGACAGGTGAGTGGCAGGCGCTGGCCGAATCGCGCCAGGACTCGAAGCAGATGCTGCTAACTGCGGGCGCCGCTATCGCGGAGGCTGAAAAGGACAACAAAAAAATAGACGTCGTTTTCCCGGTGCTGCATGGCGCTAACGGCGAAGACGGCACTATCCAGGGCCTTTTCGAACTTGCAGGGATACCGTATGTCGGCTGCGGCGTACTCGGCTCGGCGCTGGGGATGGACAAAGCCTATGCGAAAATCGTTTTTGAAAAAGAAGGAATTCCGCAGGGAAAATATCTGGTTTACAGCAGAAAACAGATATTGCGGGAAATGGGAATGATAATACCTGAAGTTGAAAATACATTGACGTACCCGTGCTTTGTAAAGCCGTCCAACGCAGGTTCATCGGTGGGCGTCAGCAAGGCTCACGACCGCGGCGAGCTGGAAAGCGCGTTGAATTTTGCCGCGAAATACGACAGGCGCGTCCTTGTCGAAGAATTCATCGACGGCTGGGAGGCGGAATGCGCTATATTGGGAAACGACGATCCCGAAGCGTCAACGGTCGGCCAGGTCGTTCCCTGCAATGAATTTTACGATTATGAAGCAAAATACATGAGCGGTGACGATTCCGAAGTGATAATACCCGCGAGGCTTCCCGCCGAAGTGACGGAAAAGATCAGGGAATATGCGGTAAAGGCGTTCAAAGCCCTGGATTGTTCGGGATTGGCAAGAGTCGATTTCTTCGTTCGCAAGGACGATAACGGTATATATATAAATGAAATAAACACTATGCCGGGCTTCACACAAATAAGCATGTATTCCAAGCTATGGGCGGCTTCGGGTCTTCCCTACGGCAAGCTGATAGAAAAGCTGATAGATCTCGCGCTCGAGCGCTACCAGGACAATCAGAGAGAGCTTGACACTTAATTTACGTTTCATCGCGCTGATTTGGGGGAAATGATTCTATATGGATAACAGAGCAATTGGAGTTTTTGATTCCGGGCTCGGAGGTCTGACTGTTTTCAAGGAGATCACGGAGCATCTGCCGGGGGAAAGCGTCATCTATTTCGGCGATAACGGCCGCGCGCCGTATGGTACCAAGTCCAGGGATACCGTTATAAAATATACACTTCAGGATATACGCTTTTTGTTGAATCACGATATCAAAATGATAGTCATAGCCTGCAACACAATGAGCGCCTATTACGAAACGGTGAAAAAAAGCCTCGATATACCCGTGATTGAAGTAATAGGAGCGGGCGCCGTCACCGCGGTGTCGGAAACGAAGAACCGCAGGATCGGCGTTATAGGCACAACCGCAACTGTAAACAGCGGAGCGTACCAGAAAGCTATAAACAAACTGGATAATAATATCGAAATATATCAAAAGGCCTGTCCTCTGTTTGTCCCGCTTGTAGAGGAAGGACAGGACTGGTGGGAAAACGACATAGCGATGAGAATAGCTGAGGAATACCTGACGTCACTGAAGAGGACCGAAGTGGACACCCTTGTACTTGGCTGCACGCATTATCCTTTGCTGGAGAAAACGATCTCCGCGGTTATGGGCGGGGGCGTAAAACTTGTAAGCTCGGCACTTGAAGTTGCCAGAGTTGTAAAAAAGAC
Organism: Bacillota bacterium; assembly: GCA_023412915.1. Taxonomy (GTDB): domain Bacteria; phylum Bacillota; class Clostridia; order Acetivibrionales; family DTU013; genus JAEYOM01. Next base: position 24,039 of record JAEZRE010000015.1, on the reverse strand, counting down.
AATTTCGGAAAACAATATGCAGAGGGATGAACGTTACAAACCGGTATACCGCTATTACACCAGCGACAGCGTGGAGAAGTTCGAACCGTTATGCAGCGCTATTTTAGGGAAGACAGTAAACTCGGCGGAGAAGGTGGACATTGAAAAATATTGAAAGGTGCATAGTTCCCCGGAAAGGCAGGAGGGTGTATGAATCGCGGTATCTGACCGCAGAAAGGTGCGTGTTTAAATGGATAAGAACGTAATTATTTCGGTAAAGGGCACGCAGACTTCGCAGGACCAGGATTCGAACATATTGGAACTAGTCACGGAGGGCAAGTATTACAAGGAAGACGAGGCTTATTATGTAACCTACGACGAAAGCGATGTTACGGGCATGAACGGTACAAAAACGACGCTGAAGGTAATGGACGGAGTCGTAACTTTGATCCGGGCAGGTTCGGTAAATTCGCAGTTCGTATTTCAGCAGGGCCAGAAGCACATATCCTATTATGATACGGAATACGGGGCTTTCACGATAGGTGTGCTCGCAAACGAAGTTGACGTCAGGATTGATGATGACGGAGGAGAAATCCGTGTCGGTTATCAATTGGAAATAGACAATAATAATACGGGAGAAAACGATTTTTATTTGTCGATAAGAGAGGCAGGACGAACAGGTGACAAACATCATAGAGGATTTAAGGGAACAAGTCAGGAATACAGTTAAAAATGCGTTGGCAGCGGCGATTGGTAAAGGGGAACTGCCGCAGACCGAGGTCGGAGAGATCACGGTAGAGACTCCTAAAGAAAAGGAACATGGGGAATTTTCCACAAATATAGCAATGCAGCTGGCCAGACAGGTCAGGAAGGCTCCGGTGCAGACTGCCTCGATCCTTATAGGAAATATGGATCTGGCAGGTACATATATTGAAAAAGCTGAATGCGCCGGACCCGGCTTTATCAACTTTTACCTGAAACAGACCTGGCTTTATGATGCATTGAAAATAGTCGACCGCGAGCGTGAGGATTATGGCAGGATAAATATTGGCCGCGGCGAAAAGGTAATGGTCGAATTCGTCAGCGCAAATCCTACGGGACCGCTCCATATGGGAAACGCAAGGGGCGGCGCACTCGGAGATTGCATCGCGAGCGTACTGCAGGCTGCGGGTTACGATGTTACGCGCGAATTCTATGTAAATGACGCCGGCAATCAGATCGAAAAGTTCGGCATATCTCTCGAAGCCCGTTATATACAGCTGCTTAAGGGAAATGACGCGGTCGTGTTCCCGGAAGACGGCTACCAGGGCGAGGATATAATCGACCATATGAAAAATTATATTGCCGAATACGGGGACAAGCTCCTCGAAGTCGATCCCGGGGAAAGGCGCCGTATACTGGTCGATTATGCGCTTCCCAAAAACATCGAGAGGATAAGAAAAGGCCTTGAAGCCTATGGTATTCATTATGATGTCTGGTTTTCCGAGAAATCTCTTTATGAAAGCGGAGAACTTGCAGATGTTTTGAGTTACCTGAGGGAGAACGGACTTGTCGCTGAGAAGGAAGGCGCGGAATGGTTCAAGGCGACGGAATTCGGCATAGACAAGGACGAGGTGCTCGTAAGGAACAATGGGCTGGCTACATATTTTGCATCGGATATAGCCTATCACAGAAATAAATTTCAGAAGCGCGGCTTTGACCGTGTTATAAACCTGTGGGGCGCCGATCACCACGGACATGTTGCCAGAATGAAGGCCGCTGTTCAGGCGATAGGCACGGATCCTTCGAAGCTCGATATAGTGCTGTTCCAGCTCGTCAGGCTGTATAAGAACGGCGAGGTTGCAAGGATGTCAAAGAGGACGGGCAGGGCTATTTCGCTTGACGACCTGCTCGAGGATGTAGGCAGAGACGCGGCGCGTTTCATCTTCAATACGAAGGCGTCGGGCAGCCACCTCGATTTCGATCTCGACCTGGCGGTTAAGCAGTCCAATGAAAATCCCGTATATTACGTTCAATATGCGCATGCGAGGATATGCAGCATGCTCAGGCTAATAGAAAGCGAAGGGACAAAGGTGCCTTCGGCGGACGAAGCCGACCTGACGAAGCTTACGGCTTCCGAAGAGCTTGAGCTGATCAGGAAGCTGGCCGAATATCCCGATGAGATCAGGATATCGGCGCAGACGCTTGAGCCGAGCAGGCTCACGAGATATGTCGAGGACGTAGCGTCCCTGTTCCACAGCTTTTATAACGCCTGCAGGGTCAAGGGCGAGGAGGAGAGCCTGATGAAAGCAAGGCTCGTGCTTGTTTCCTCGACGCGTACCGTCATTAAAAACGTACTCGACCTTATAAGCATCAGCGCACCCGAAAGAATGTAGACCACTTCCAGGGGGCATACGCTTATTGAGCGCTATGCTCCTTTTTTACTGAAAAAAGCCGAATTGGAGGGCACTATGTTTATACAGTTTCCGAAGGATTTTATCTGGGGCTGCGCGACAGCCTCATATCAGGTAGAGGGAGCCGTTGACGAAGATGGGAGGGGCCCTTCCATTTGGGATGTATTCAGCCATAAAAAGGGGAACATTGTAAATGACGACACCGGAGATGTAGCCTGCGACCATTATCACCTGTACAAAAGCGATGTACGGTTGATGAAGGAGCTGGGCATAAGCAGCTACCGGTTTTCGATAGCGTGGTCCAGAATTTACCCGGATGCTTCGGGTAAGGTGAATAAAAAGGGTTTGCAGTTTTATGAAGAGCTTGTCGACGAGTTGATCGCCAATGGCATCGAGCCGATAATAACGCTGTACCACTGGGATCTGCCCCAATGGATACAGGAGGAGGGCGGTTGGGCCGGGCCGACAGTAGTAGATCACTTTGTGACCTATGCAAGGACTGTTTTTGATGCCCTGGGAAAGCGCGTCAAAAAATGGATCACACATAACGAGCCCTGGGTTGTAGCATTCGTAGGACACTATGCCGGAAGGCATGCGCCTGGGCATAAGGACCTGTCCGAAGCTGTCAGGGCATCGCATAACCTGATATTGTCCCATTCCAAAACTGTTCTGATGTTCCGTGAAATGTTAGGGAACAACGGTGAGATAGGGATAACTCTCAATCTGTACCCGGTGGATGCTGCAACTGATTCTCCGGAGGACCGAGCTGCCGCAAGGTTTGTCGACGGTTACCATAACCGCTGGTTTCTTGACCCCGTTTATAAAGGGAAGTATCCCGAAGACATATATGCTTTCTTCAATAAAGAAGCCGGCTTCAGTGTACCGGACCGGGATATGGAGATAATCGCCAGGGCGGGCGCCGACTTTCTGGGAATTAACTATTATTTCAGAAGAGTCGTAAGAAAAGCTGATACGGACGGCCCGTTCAAATACGAGGAGATCATGCCGGTGGGGCAATACACGGATATGGGGTGGGAGATATATCCGTACGGGCTGTATCAATTATTGAAGCAGCTCAAGGATGATTACGGCAACCCCTGCATGTTCATCACAGAAAACGGCATGGCATACGGCGAGGGTATGGATAAAGAGGCCAGGCTCCGCGACCGGGAGCGTATCGATTTTTTGAAGGGGCATTTCCTGGAGGCTGTGCATGCCATTTCAGACGGCGTTCGGCTTGAGGGGTATTATGCGTGGTCTCTTCTGGATAATTTCGAATGGGGCTTCGGACATTCGAAGCGCTTCGGTATCATAGATGTCGACTACGCGACACAGGAGAGAACCTGGAAGGACAGCGCATATTGGTACCGGAAGGTCGTCGGACAGAACGGCCTGGAGGAATAATAGGGACTGAAACATAGGGACGGCTCTTTTGTTTCATTTTTGCGAGTAAAAATGAAACAAAAGAACCGTCCCTGATGTTTCAATGGCTTACCAGTCTATCTGTATTGCGTTCCACAGCGTCAGTTTATCGAGAACGACATGCAGCGTTCTGCCGGACACGCTGTAGGTTACTTCTGCGTCCTCAATCAGAGGCCTGACCGATTTGGCTTCCGACGGTAACTCGATATCAAATTCAAGACCCTGCAACGGTATGTTGGTTTTCAGAGGCCGCTGCCCAACCCCGTTTACCAGGTGGACGACGGTTGTATTCCCGTTGCGCCAGACGCTGGCCTGCAAGCCCGCGATACCCTTCATACGGAAATTGGGCTCCGGGTTCAGCAGCGAGATCAGGTTGCCGAGCAATATGTTATGGTCATTGAGCCCGTATTCCTCGATCAGGTGGCCCAGCCTGAAGGGGAGGTAAATCGCCTTGCCCTTTCCGTAAGTGTTTTCCAGAACCAGCGGTATATCTGTGTCGGGGGAGAGGATCGTAGCGCGCTCCGGCGGTGCTCCGACGGCATCCAGCGGTGCAAAGGGAGGGACCAGCGTCGCAAGCGTTCTCGTACCTTCCTGCGGCCGGCAGTACCAGGTCTCGCCTCTGTGAGTCACATATTCTGTTTCCTCGAGTCCTTTTTTCAGCAGTGGATCCCTGAACTTCAGATAAGAAGCGGTCAGGTAGCTGCTTCTGAACATATTTTCTCCTGTTCCGAGCACTTCGCGCAGATTTTCGTCAGGCCTGCCCGACTCTACGAGCAGTTTTCCTCCCAAGCTCACATATTCCTTAAGTAGCAGGGATATTTCGCTTGTCATCGGAAATCCGTCCGGAACTATTACGGCGTTATAGCGCCCCAGCTTATTTTTTGTTACCTGGGCGCCGCATGCGATGTCAAAATGCAATTGCGTATTGAAAAGTCCTTCCGCAAGCCCTTCCGGGTGACCTTCCCATAAAAGCAGCAGCTGTGCCGCGCTTTGTGCCCCGTGCATTATGTTCTCGACCTTGGCGATCATTTGGTTCAGTTTGCCGACGCTCTTCAGGATTCTCTTATCTCCGATGGTATCGGGGACGCCTGTGGCAGATTGCCAGAGTGTGCCTCCGTTCGCCGGTATCTGGCTCATCCAGAATTCGAATTCCGGGGTGGGTATACCGGTATGTCTCCAGTCCATTCCCGGGCAGGTGTGGATCATGCCGATGGGCATGGAATAATCTTCAAGCGAGCGGCCCATTTTCATACTGATTGCCGGATACCAGAATGGCGGGCGGGCGTGGCCTCTGGACAAAACATTCTGGGATTCGGCGACTATAAGATCTCCTGTCCCTGCCTTGTCTGCCAGATGGTCGCACCTCTGCCCAGTGTAATACATTATCAACGGGACGTGGGGGGCCCTTCTCCTGACAGTCCGCTGCATCAGCGCCATGTTGTCCTTTATGCACTGGGCCTGCCAATCCTCCAGCCCTTCGGGTATCTTCCAGGAGATTGCGCTATAATCCTTGAACTCGGGCAGCTCCGTTCCATAGCGCTCATGATACTTTCGCCGGCAGATATCGCAAAGGCAATATTCATAGTGCGGGGCGTTGAAGAAGACGCCGTCAATTTCATACTTGCCCAGAACCTCTTCCAATACCGGAACAGCAACCTCTTCGTTCCGGTAGCCTGCATTCAGGCAGGTCGTGACGAGCAGCGACCAGCTGCCGGGCCGGTCCTTGCCATATATGCGGGTGGTCCCGTCGGCGTACTGTACGAACCACTCGGGATGCCTCTGGTATACACTGTCTTCAACCTTGCTGAAATCAAAGCGAGCTATAAATTTAATATTGCGTTTATGACATTCGGTTATTATCTGCTCCAGCAGATCCCGGTCCGCCGGCAGATATTCGTTTATGTGATGAAAAGGCACCTTGCTGCGATACCAGGCATAAATACCGCCGACATTGAAAACAAGCGCATTTGCTCCAAGCGCTTCCGTTTCGGCCGCTATTTTGGCAGGATCCATAAGAGGCGCATCCTTCGCCTGAAGATTCGTCTGAAATATCCTTAAAGGCTTTTTCCACCATAGCTCTTCCGACATAAAATTCCTTCTTTCCTATTTAGATTAACAAGCTGATATATGTATGGATTCCGAACGCCGTGAAATGATTGGCTTCAACCTCCGGTTATATACCGGAATTCAGTGATAGTTTTATCGATTGGACCCAAACTTATGACGGACGCGATAAAAATTCACTTCTGTACGGTCACCGATATTAATTACTGCCGCACAAACGCCGATATATATTGCAGGTAAGGCGCCGGCCGCAGGATATGGGCCTTGAGCCTTCAGGCATTGAATCCATTCATAGAATACTGCAAGCCGAAACAGAAAGGAAGTCCGAATTGAAAATATTCCATAAATCAAGTATAAAATACAAGTTGTTCATTATAATTCTTGCGGCTGCCGTTGCCGGTGCCGGGTTCATTTTCCCGGGAAATACCGTTTTGGCGGCCGAGGCCCCGTCCGTTGTCTACAGCGGGGATACGCAGGCCCTGGCGGCTCTTGGAAATATGAGGTATACCGACGTTGCCAAAAATATCTGGTCGGCGGAGGCTATATACGAAGCGGGAGCGCTCGGGGTCGTACAGGGTTACAATGGCTCGGGCAGCCGGTTCGCCAGGACGAACGCGATGACCAGGGAAGAGGCCATCGCAACGGCATTCAGGGCAGCAGGCCGGGAAGCTGAAGCTCAGCAGCTTGGCATAACCATAAATAATGCTCGTACCGCTGCAAATAAGAAAACAGATCCCATGGCAGTGCTGTATGACGGCTTTCTGCAGCTTGCCGCGTACGAAGGGCTTATTACGGCCCAGAATCTGGCGGACGCATTCAATACGGACCAGACAACGCTCACTGCCGAAAGTTTCAAAAGGAAGAGTCCGGCCCAGAGGCAGGAATTACTTTATTGGCTGGCAAGAACTCTCAATATCCAGCCGGTCAGTCAGACCCGGGAACTGTTGAATTACTCCGACTGGAAAAGCGCCGACCCCGATAAATTAGGATACCTCGAGGCAATGCTGCGCGAGGACATAATGACCGGGAGCGGAGGTAAAATCAACCCGAAGCAGCCGGTTACCAGGGAACAGGGCGCTCAGCTCGTCAAAAACGCTGAAGGCTATATCCTTGGAGCCCTCAAATACTCAAAAAACACGGGCGTTATTAAAGATATAATTCCGACGAAGGATTACACCGGCAATGTTACCACCACGGGTAAGAATATCCTTGTCACCGCATCCGACGGAAAGCTGGTTTCCATAGCGACTTCCGCGGGAGCCGGTACACCGGCGGGAGGGAAAAACGAGAACGTGGGCACTGCTCTGGCCGGGCAGAAAAAGGAACTGGTCGTTTATAAAAACGGCGCGGTCGGAGACAGCAGCCTGTTATCGAAGGGAGACAGGATACAGTATGTTACGGACGCGACCAACACAGTAAAATACGTGATTGACGTATCAAACGCTAAAGACGTCAGATATCCCGCGATCCAAGTGTACGGCATAGACCGGACAAACAAGCTCCTGAATGCCGTGGAACTCTTTGAAATGGATTATCCGGATATTAAAAGGATTTCGGGCGACCAGTTCGAATGGTCGAAAAATGAAATGACTACCTACAGGATCGCTCCCAATGCTTCGGTAACCGTGAACGGCGTAAAATCCGACCTGACGGGCATTACCGAAGGCATTACCGCAATACTCACTGTAGATGGCAACAATCTGGTAAAAGCGATACAGTGTGTCGACTTTGGTATAAATGCCGAGGCCAGAAGCATCGTGAAGGGTATCGTGGAGGAAAACAATCCCGATCTCGGGTACCTCACGCTATACAACGAGGACGGCTCCGGTACGGGAAGCGGCAGCGGACCTCTCCTGCGGACTTATAATTACGTGGATCAGAACAGGACTGAAATATTAAGGAACCACAAGCCTGTCAAGGCCGATGCGATACAGGCCGGAGATACCGCCTGGATCAGGCTGGACGAGGATGGAGACATAGCGTCGGTCAGCGCGGCTGACAATTACATTACAAAATACGGAAAAGTCATATCAAAACTCCCAACGCAGCTGGCTGTTGAATACGACGATGGTTCGCAGCAGGTGCTCCCGGTGGACAACAGTGTCATTGTCATAAGGGACAAGCTGCTTGTCGGGCTTAAGGCAGTGAAGGACGGCGACCGCGTGAGGCTGCTCCTCAATGAAAACGGCAAATCGACCGATCTCAAGGAGATCACTATCCAAGGCAACGAGCATTACATAAGCAATATATATAAAGGAACGATCGTGAAGCTGGACGATATGTCGGACAAGGTCACAGTCATGGGAATGCAGGTCTTCAATAAGGGCAGCTGGGACTATACGCCGAGGAAGGGTTCTACTGTAGTGCCCCTGGCCGAGGACTTTAAAATTTACTCGGGAGATACGCCGCTCGACATTGAAGACGCGAACCGGCTGCTGCGTTCCAATGAAGCCTATATAGCCGTTGAAAGGCCCTATGGCGGGGAAGAAAAAGCTGTCATGCTTACCTACAGGAATAGTCTCGACACCCAGGCTCCTGTCACCGGCGACACCATAGTAAACGCGGTGACCGGCTCCGGCAGCTTCATGCTTTCGAGGGAAAACCGGAGGGTCGGTTATTCCGCCGGCAGCATAGTGGTCAAATACGGCAGGCTTGTGTCTGGAAACAGCCTGAGCGATAATGACACGGCATACCTTGCGTTGAACAGGGAATATGAAAGCGGCAATTATTACGCTTCGGTCGTTAAGGTCGACGAACCCCGGATATCGGGCGGCCCGACGATTTACCGCGGAAGGATCGTCGCTGTCAACGACGAAAAGGATTTCACGTTGGAATCCTTCTCCGAACTACAGGGGTTGGACTGGAAGTACAGCAATACTCCGAAGACGTTGAATATAACGCTCGATACCAGGGTGCTGGACGATGCCGGAGTTCTGAACATCAGCGATTTCAAGGGCTACGGGAGCGACAGCTATCTGCAAAGGACAGTCTACGTCGTAGCCGACGGTATAAACGCGCTGCTTATAAGTACCGCGCCTTACGGCATAGAAAACATGAAGGGTACGGTATATACGTCGACCGGAAACAGCATCTCTCTGCGCAACACCAGTGTATACGATCCGGCAACGTACATGTGGAAGAGCGGCAGCAGTGCCGAGCTCAACCTGCTGAAGAATACCGTCGTCATCAAGAACGGCAAAGTGATCGACACTTCCGATATTGCGAGCGGCGATAACGTAAGGGTGGTCAAGAAGGATACCACAGCGGCCGGAGACGCGTACATAATATTTGTGGAATGATTATTATACTGGGGGTTTATTGCAAATGAAAAAAATAGTCATGTCGGCAATACTTTTACTTATGACTCTTCTGCTTTTCCCGGGAGCGGCTTATGCCCGCGAGGGGATTTGCGGATACGAGGGCGGAGTATCGTCGGGCGAAGTGGCCGGTATTCCCGGAAGAGCGTTGACGCTCGACTACCAGGAGGTCTCGTTTGTCGGTGGGAGTCCGGTTGTTTTCAAGGGGACGATGACTATAAAAAAGAGTCAGAAACAGAATAAAATAGCTACTACCTATACATATACGCTCAAGAATACTGAAAAGGGCGCCACGCTTTCTCGTACCCTGGTCTTCGACACAACGACCACAACGCAGTCCAACGGCCAGATATCGGAGGCGGTTACGCTTACCTCCGCACGTGAAACTGTTAAAATAGGATCGACTACATATAACCTTGCAAATACCGCCGATTATCAATATGCCCGTTCCAACCTTGCAGACCCCAAGCCCGCGGTAAACTACCACCAGGGCAGCATATGGAGCAGGAAGGTATATACTGTAGGCGCCGCGACAAACGGGAATACCGTTACAGTCGAATGCACGGGGAGCTTTTACGGCTACGACCAGTATTGGGGCAGTGCTGAAAGCCTTGCGCTGGACTATGATATTACGAGCGAGGTAAATGGGGATTCATGGGGGGGCACTGCTTCCGTTTCCGTTTCATCGACATCGACCGAGCAGCTGGAATACCAGAAAAACCTGCCCGACCAGATCAGTTTTGACGGGAGCTATGTTCAGAGCCGCAAGAACAGCAATATTTTAGAATACTCGAGTATATTGCCGGAGTTTGATTCAAAGGGCGTTGCTACCAAACATACCTTGACCAAAAACGACAGCCTGGATATCGAAACATTCCCGGTTCAGAAAAGGCTTCCGACCGTTAGCCCCGCAAATATCAGGGGACACTGGGCGGAGAACGATATACGCGTTATGTTCGGACTGGAAGTATTCAAGGGCGATGCCAGGAATTTCAACCCGGATAATTATATGACCAGGGCGGAGTTTGCCGCGGCTATTGTCCAGATCGCAAAGGAAGTGCCGAAGGACCCTTCGCTGGCTGTGAGAACGGTATCCACCGCCAGCAGGAGCAGGAACAACGCTCCAGTGGTTTCTCCCTTCGATGACGTCTCCGTGGACAATATATATTTCAACCAGATAAAAAGCGCGTTTGACCGTAAACTCATAGATGGAAAGGGAAATAACCTCTATATGCCCAATGGCACGATAACAAAAGCGGACGCCGTCACGACTTTCATCAAAGCGCTCGGGTTTGAGGATCTGGCGCCTGCTCCCGTAGCAGTCACCGGCTTCAGGGACAATGATCTCATCCCTTCCTATGCGAGGAACTCCGCGTATGTAGCCCAAAAGATAGGGCTTCTGTTGAGTGACAGCAAGGGAAATATGAATCCGAACCAAAAGCTTACTAAAGCAGAGGGCGCAGTGCTTTTCGACAACCTTATCAAATACATGCAGGACGGCATCAGGAAGGATTACAGCGAACGCTTCGCAAGCTATTGATTACCCGTTGAATTCGAGCAATAAATGCAGCTTCAATAAACTATGTGATAAAATGGAATTATTAAAATCAAAAGGGGTCTTTCTGTGAAAATTTCAGCGGCAAAATTCAAACCGGGCTTTGTGATCTGCCTGATACTGGCAGTGATGATTATATTCGGTCAGCCTGTTCTGGGAGCATCTGAGCAGCCTCCGGCAGAAGACCAGGGACAGGCGTCGGCCGGAAGCTCTGTGCAGCCTGCGGCAGGAGTATCGCAGCAGGACGATACCACTGTTCAATATCTCGATGGCGTACTGGAACTGATAGACGATCAGTACTGGGGCAGGATATCTGACAAGGATATGATTTACAAAACAGTTCAAGGCATGTTCGGCTCTCTCGATCCTTACACGACGTATATGTCGGACGACGAAAAGGATGACTTTATGGGCACCATATCGGGCGCCTTCGGCGGAATAGGAGTAACACTGCAGGCAAGCGGTGACTATATACTGGTTTTGAATGTTATCCCATCGTCTCCTGCCGAAAAGGCCGGTATTCTCCAGGGAGATAAGCTTGTCGAGGCGGACGGCGTTAACCTGATAAAGGCTACGGTCGATAAAGCCTCGTCGATTATCAAGGGTAAAGTCGGAACTACCGTGAAGCTCGGAATAGTGCGTGATCAATTCAACAAAACCATATACAAGGACGTTAGGCGCTCTATTGTAAAGATGAGCCCAGTGACCTCCGAGGTAAGAAACGGCATAGGTTATATAAAGCTCGACCTGTTTAATGAAAACACCGAGGAGTTCCTTAACAAGGCCTTGGTTGAAATGGACGCGAAAAAAATCACCAGGATTATACTTGACCTTCGTGACAATCCCGGAGGAGAAGTGAGCCAGGCTGTCGCGGTAGCCCGCAAATTCGTGCCGAAGGGGCTCATTACCAAGCTGGACTACAAGTCTGATAAATATGATGATCAGGAGTATTACTCAAACCTTGAAAAGACTAAGTACAAGCTTGCGGTGCTGGTCAACGAGGGCAGCGCGAGCGCCTCTGAAATAGTTTCGGGCGCCATACAGGACACCGGAGCCGGAAAGCTGGTCGGCGCCAAGACCTTCGGCAAGGCAAAATTCCAAAGCTTCATACCGCTGCTGACAGTGGACGCTTTTAAAAAGTACCGGGAGGAGGATAACATTACGGCGGTCAACGCGTACGATCTTATGGTCAACGGCATATATCCAACGGATGATGAGATTGCCGGCTATGCTAAAATGACGCTTGGTGTTTACTATACTCCAAAAGGTAGAATGATAGACGGAGCAGGATTGACGCCCGATATAAAGGCGGACGATCCGAAGCCGGTCGTCGGGATAAGCGTCGGCAGTATCAAAAAGCTTTCCGGGACCGTCGAACCCAGGTTGAACGCGCAGGGTGAAGATGTCATTAGCGCGGAAATGCTTCTGAAGGTAATGGGCTATAAGATTACCAACCCCGACATTACGCTCGACTCCGGAACCGTCGCTGTGCTGAAGGAATATCAAAAGAAGTCGGGACTAAAGGTAAGCGGAATGCTTGACAAAAAGACGCAAGCTTCACTTAATGGCGATCTTCTTAAAATTATTGCAAAATATGATGCACAATACAAAGCAGCAGTTAACCTGCTGAATCAATAGCGCGTATGACGCAGTATCGGCTTGCTAATTTATCGGGATTTAACTCAATACCCTTGATTTGATATTGACACCTTATATTTTGAAATTTAAAATGTTAAGGTGTTTATTTTATGTTGCATTGCATATCGTTCATTCATAAGTTCCAAATCAAGTATAAAACGAACCTTCTGATATGATGATATATTAGTTGAGATTTGAAATAATTAATATAGTATTTATTATTTTATTAAATAGAACAATGGAGGATAAAACTATGCCTGTCAAATACATATTTGTTACAGGCGGTGTAGTCTCGGGGCTGGGAAAGGGAATTACTGCTGCATCGCTTGGAAGGCTTCTGAAAGCCAGAGGTCTGAACGTCACCATTCAGAAATTTGACCCCTATATCAATGTCGATCCAGGTACAATGAGCCCATATCAGCACGGTGAGGTATACGTAACGGATGACGGCGCTGAAACGGATCTCGACCTTGGACACTACGAGAGATTCATCGACGAAAGCCTCAACAAAAACAGCAATGTCACCACTGGCAAAATTTACTGGTCAATAATCAGCAAGGAGCGCAAGGGCGACTTTCTTGGAGGCACGGTACAAGTAATACCACACATCACCAACGAAATAAAGGATAGAATTTACAGGGTAGGCAAATCCGACCACACTGACGTGGTAATAACCGAAATCGGTGGAACTGTCGGAGATATAGAGAGCCTACCCTTTCTTGAGTCCATCAGACAGGTTGCGACTGAGATCGGCCGGGAGCATGTCATGTATATCCATGTAACACTCGTTCCATATCTGGGCATGAACGGCGAGCTTAAAACGAAACCGACCCAGCACAGCGTTAAAGAGCTCAGAAGCATAGGCATACAACCCGACGTGATAGTCTGCCGCACCGAAAAGCAGCTGTCGCAGGACCTGAAGGACAAGATCGGTCTGTTCTGCAATTTGCCCGGGACTTCGGTCATACAGAACCTCGACGCCGATATCCTTTATGAGGTACCGCTGCTGCTGGAGCGCGAGGGCCTGGCCAATATAGTCTGCAAACGGCTTGGATTGACCTGCAGAGAGCCCGAGCTCGAGGATTGGATCAGAATGGTCGAAAAACAGAAGCATTTCTCCAAATCGGTTAAAATAGCACTAGTAGGTAAATATGTGGAATTGCACGACGCATACCTCAGCGTCGTTGAATCACTGAAACACGGAGGCATCGCCAACGACGCCGAAGTCAAGGTGGAGTGGGTCAATTCCGAATTTGTGGATGCCGACAATGTTAAAAGCAAACTTGAGGATGCCGATGGAATACTGGTGCCCGGAGGCTTCGGCGACAGGGGCATCGAAGGAAAGATCCTGGCTGCGCAGTATGCGAGGGAAAACAGGGTGCCGTACTTTGGGATATGTCTTGGTATGCAGATGGCTGTTATTGAGTTTGCCCGGAACGTATGCGGCATGAATTATGCTCACAGCTCCGAATTCAGCGAAACAACCCAATACCCGGTTATCGACCTTATGCCCGAACAGAAGGATATAGACGAGATGGGCGGCACGATGAGGCTCGGGCTTTATCCGTGCAAGCTGTCGGACGACAGCCGTGCCCGGGAGATCTATGATGACGAACTTGTTTATGAGCGTCACAGGCACAGGTATGAGTTCAACAATGAGTACAGGGAGGAAATGACCTCGAAGGGCTTGATATTGTCAGGACTGTCGCCGAGCGAAAGACTTGTCGAGATCATAGAACTCAAAAATCATCCGTGGTTTGTAGGGGTACAGTTCCATCCGGAATTCAAATCCAGGCCGAACAAGCCGCATCCGTTGTTCCGTGATTTCATCCGCGCATCGTTGGAAAATTCGAAGAAGTAAAGTCAAGTTGTGATCAAAGTCGAAGGCAATTGCCTCCGGCTTTTTTTACTTTTCAATATTGACATTGCTTTGAGGTTGAGATATATTATATATAGACCATGTGGTCTAGACTAGACGGTCTACGCTTTATTAGGGAGTATCTTTTAATGAAAGAAAAAACATTCGAAAGAAAGCAGGAGCTGCTTGCTGCGGCGCTAGAAGAATTTACTAAAAACAGCTATGAAAACGCTTCGCTCAATGACATAATAAAAAAAGCTGGTATCAGTAAAGGTACATTCTATTATCATTTTCAGGATAAGCAGGCACTCTACCTGTTTTTACTGGAATCATGCGTTGACGTCAAAATGAAGTTCATAAATGAAAAAATGCCGGGAAATGCCGCCTATTATGCGAAAATGAACATATTTGAAGCGTTCAGAACACAGGCGAGGATAGGCGCCGAATTTGCGGCAGAGCATCCCGAATACCAGAAGCTGAGCGTGAGGTTTTTAAAGGAGAAGGGTAAAGAGATATACGAAATCGCCAAAGCTAGACTTACGGACACAACCGAGAAGTTTATCGAAGTCATGGTCAAGAAGGCAGTAGCAGACGGAAATTTCAGGGAAGGCTTTTCCGAGGCCTTCATACTTAAGACAGTCGGCTATTTGTTCATGCACTTCGATGAAATATACAGTGAAGAAAAGGATAATGAACTTGAGAGAATGCTTGAAAACCTTGACGCTTTCGTCGATTTTCTCGAAAATGGTTTAGGCCGTTAATTGTATACTGAAAGGAGATGTTTGTGATGTTAGATAGTAAGAAGCGGAATGAGCTTATTGGGACTTCATTATTCACTGTCCTGATACTGCTGTTTCTTTGCCTCGCTTTTTTAAACGACAGCTTCTTTGACTGGGCATATGCCCGCCATCAGAATCAACTGAGTTGGTATATCAGACCGTTGTTCATACTGCCGTTTTGCTTTTTTTCATACAAAAAGAGTCTGACGGGTATCGCGGGAACGGTTTTCCTCCTGCTTACGAGCATGTTCTGGTTCTCGAAACCGGAGGTTGTAGGTGAAAACGTCAAACAATTTCTTGATATGGAAAAGGCATGGCTGACAGGGGAATGGACTTTTGCCAAGATAGCGATGACCCTTATAGTTCCGGTTTCTTTGATTATACTCAGCGCCGCATTTTGGAAGCGGAATCTGTGGTTTGGTTTGTCGGTCGTTATATTCATTGCGATCGCTAAGATGGTGTGGAGCGTTGCCTTTGGAGGCGATTCCGGTAAATCCATATTCATACCCGCCATAACAGGACTGATCATATGCTGTGCCTTTATATTGCTTGGCGCTGGAAGGATCAGAAAGAAGAGAATTTATGATGGTAATGAAAGTAAAAAAAGTTAAAGTTTCAAAATTCCTCATTAAAGATATCTAGGAAATGTAAGAGCGAAAATCCAATGTTTCAATTTATTTTTTGCATTGCATATAGTTGACTAAAAGTATAAATTTTATCCTTTTTGACAATACTTAATATAGCTGGGGCAGGTATAAATGTTTATACGTCTCCGCATATGAGAATTACAGGCAGGACAGGTATTGTCAGGGGGATATGGAATGAAAAGAATCAGTGCATTCATAAACAAAGCCGGAAATCTCAAAGGGATTAAAGGCTATATCAAGATCACCGCGGCCGTGTTGATAACAGTGGTGATATCGGGGCTGATGCAGCTCAACTCCTATTCAGAAACAATGAACAGGGGGTTGGCAGCCAATCTTATCAGACTGCACGTCATTGCGAACAGCGACTCGCCCGGGGACCAAAGTCTCAAAAGGGATGTAAGGGACGCGATTCTCGAGTATGTACAGGACGAACTCAAGAATTCCGACAATATAGAACAATCCAGAGAAATAATAAATAGCAAGCTGACTGAAATAACCAACATCGCAAAAAAAGTAATAGCTGAAAAAGGCAGCAGCTATGGAGTGCGTACGATACTTGGTGAATATCCCTTCCCGACGAAGGTGTATGGCGATATAGCGCTGCCGGCAGGCAAATATCAGGCATTGAGGGTAATCATAGGCGAAGGCCGCGGCGCCAACTGGTGGTGCGTACTTTTCCCGCCGCTGTGCTTTGTGGACGTCACACACGGCACTGTTCCGGATTCGGTCAAGGACGACCTCAAGAAGGTGTTGACCGACGAGGAATACGACATTGTGACGAACTCCGAGGACGAGAGTGAAATACCGATCAAGATCAAATTCAAAATAGTTGAAATGTTCCAGGATTCGAAGGTCAAACTTGCGGATGCGATCGATAAAATATTCAAGACACAGGGATAGTGTCTCCGCTCGAATTTATTTCCTTGACGCGGATAGGCTTCTTATGTATAATGTTATCTAATATTTTTCCGATAATTGTTATTGCATAAGGCCAGTGAATAGGAGGTAAGATTTCATGGCACTTTTCTACAATGAACCATCCCACACTTTTAGCGAATATCTGTTGCTTCCGAACCTGACGACTAAAGAGTGTACACCGCAGAATATAAACCTCAGGACGCCGATAGTAAAATTCGGCAAAGGTGAAAAGGCTTCCATGCACATCAATATACCGCTCGTATCTGCAGTAATGCAGGCTGTTTCAGACTCAGGAATGGCGATAGAGCTGGCGAGGTGCGGAGGCCTTTCTTTTATTTATGTTTCGCAGCCGATCGATGAGCAGGCGGAAATGGTCAGGAAGGTCAAAAAATATAAGGCGGGCTTCGTCGTCAGCGATTCAAACCTGAAACCGGATGACTGCCTTTCCGATGTGATCGAGCTCAAAGCCAGAACCGGGCATTCGACGATAGCCATAACGGAAGACGGGACACCGACGGGCAAGCTGCTCGGAATTGTTACAAGCAGGGATTACAGAGTCAGCAGAACTCCGCTCGACACTAGGATCACCCAGTTTATGACGCCTTTCAGTTCCCTTATATACGGAAATGAAGGTATAACTCTAAAAGAAGCGAACGACATGATCTGGGATCACAAATTGAATGCTCTGCCGATCATAGACAAGAATCAAAATCTTGTATACATGGTGTTCAGAAAAGACTACGACAGCCACAAGGAAAACCCCAGCGAGCTGCTCGATTCCAATAAGCGCCTTATGGCAGGCGCCGGTATCAATACCAGGGATTATATGGACAGGGTACCCGCTCTCGTAGACGCCGGCGTCGATATACTCTGCATCGATTCCTCAGACGGTTATACCGAGTATCAGAAGGATACCCTGCAGTGGATAAAGAACAGGTACAAAGGCGAGGTAAAGGTCGGCGGCGGGAATGTAGTCGACAAGGAAGGTTTCCTGTATCTTGTGGAAGCCGGCGCAGATTTTGTAAAAGTAGGAGTCGGCGGCGGTTCGATCTGTATCACCAGGGAGACAAAGGGCATAGGCCGCGGTCAGGCTACTGCTGTTATTGAAGTTGCAAAGGCCAGAGACGAATATTTCGAAAAGACCGGCATATATGTTCCTATCTGCTCGGACGGCGGTATAGTGCACGATTACCATATGTCCCTGGCTTTGGCCATGGGCGCCAATTTCATCATGCTGGGCAGGTATTTTGCCCGGTTTGACGAGAGCCCAACGAGAAAACTTAAAATCGGAAACAACTATGTAAAAGAATATTGGGGCGAGGGTTCGAACAGAGCCCGCAACTGGCAGCGTTACGACATGGGCGGCAAGCAGAAGATGGATTTCGAAGAAGGCGTCGATTCTTATGTACCTTATGCAGGCAAACTTAAAGATAACCTCGAGACAACTTTGAGCAAACTTAAATCGACCATGTGTACCTGCGGTGCGCTGAATCTGGAAGAACTCCACAATAAGGCCAGACTGACGCTTGTCTCCTCCACGAGTATCATTGAAGGCGGGGCGCATGACGTCATACTGAAGGACAACGAAACATCGGTTTGAGTATAAGGCTTTTTTGCAATGTTGTGGGACCTTACTTCCGAAATGAAATGAAGCTATCGGAAGTAAGGTTTTTTACATGTTCTGGAACCCGCAATAAAAGAAGTGTTATTGACAACAGTTGAACAGTATCTTATAATTATAAAAATCGTATGCGTTATGAAAGGATTTGAGAAATTTCCAGGCACTGTAAACAACCAGTGCTATTTGTATGCACACTACAGTTCCGAGCATTATTTGTAGACTGTATTACAGAATAAATACAAGTTAACTGCATATATTATTACACAAATTTAAGGTAAAGGAGAGGCTCTAAATGGCAGGCAAAGAAGTCATTCTGACTTATGAGGGATTAAAGAAGCTGGAAGAAGAACTTGAACAGCTGAGAGGACCCAAGAGGATGGAGATCAAGGAAAGAATCAAAGTCGCTCTTTCATTTGGGGATATTTCAGAGAATTCCGAATATGATGAAGCTAAAAATGAGCAGGCTTATGTCGAGGGCAGGATCGCCCAGCTTGAAACCATGCTCAAGCATGCCCGTGTTATTGACGAGGAAGATGTCAGCACCGATAAGGTTACTATCGGTTCCAAGGTGCACCTTCTCGATATGGAATATAACGAAGAGATAGTTTACGCGATAGTCGGCTCAACGGAAGCGAACCCCGCGCAGTTCAAGATTTCCAACGAGTCGCCCGTCGGAAGCGCGCTGATGCATAAAAAGAAGGGAAACGTTGTAGAGGTCGCGGTACCAGACGGAACACTGAAATTTAAAATACTAAAGATCGATAAATAGGAATTTATTTGTACGGTAAGAACAATTTAATATATAATAAGATATCTGAATAACAGTTTATTTGTATAAACTGTTATTCTTGCATGGATGAGATTTTGGAAAGGCTGTAACAAGCCGTCCTGGAAATACACAAATATATGGGAGGTTCTTTAGATGGCGGACAATGTCGAAATCAATCAGGAGTTGGAAGATCTTAGCGAGGTCCTAAGAGTCAGACGGCTAAAACTTCAGGAGCTTCAGCAGAACGGGAAGGACCCTTTTAAAATCGTCAAATATGATGCAACTAATAATTCGAAACAGATTCTCGATAATTTCGAAGAGTTTGACGGAGTTCACGTTTCAATAGCCGGAAGACTTATGTCCAAAAGAGGCATGGGCAAGGCAAGCTTCTGCGACGTACAGGACAGGGACGGTAAGATTCAGATCTACGTGAGAATAGATGAGATCGGCGAGGAAGCCTACGAGGAATTCAAAAAGTTCGATATAGGCGATATGGTCGGCGTCAAGGGAACTGTTTTCAAAACGCACAAGGGCGAGATTTCGGTCAAAGCCGAAAGCGTACTGCTGCTTGCCAAGTCCCTGCAGCCGCTGCCGGAAAAATGGCACGGACTGAAGGACGTAGACCTGCGTTACAGGCAAAGGTATGTCGATCTTATCATCAATCCGGAAGTTAAAAATACGTTCATAACAAGAAGCAGGATAATGAAGGGTATCAGGAGATTCCTCGACGACAGGGGCTTCCTCGAGGTCGATACGCCAATGCTCAATACGATTCAGGGCGGAGCTACGGCCAAACCCTTCGTCACGCACCACAACACTTTGGATATAGACCTCTTCCTCAGGATTGCGCCTGAATTATACCTGAAGCGGCTTATAGTCGGCGGACTCGAAAAGGTTTATGAAATGGGCAGGATGTTCAGGAACGAAGGCATGTCCATCAAGCACAATCCGGAATTCACGATGATGGAAGTTTACGAGGCGTACAACGACTACAAGGGCATGATGGAACTGACCGAATCGCTGGTTTCCACCGTTGCGCAGGAAGTGCTCGGCACCACAAAAGTAACCTATCAGGGACAGGAGATCGACCTCACGCCGCCATGGAACAGAATGACCATGCGCGAAGCCGTACTGAGCCATTCAGGTATAGACTTCGATGTGATCGGAAGCGATGAGGAAGCCCGCAGTGCGGCTCGAAGCAAGAACCTGCGTGTCGATGACAAATTGTCAAAGGGCGAGGTTATGAATCTCATGTTCGAAGAACTGGTCGAGGAACATCTGATCCAGCCTACGTTCATTATGGATTACCCTGTGGAGATATCGCCTCTTACAAAGAGGAAGCCGGACAGGCCGGAGCTTACGGAAAGATTCGAACTCTTCATTACCGGCAGGGAAATGGCAAATGCATATTCCGAACTGAACGATCCGGTTGATCAGAAGGAAAGGTTCCTCAAGCAGGTTATGAAAAGAGAATCTGGAGACGACGAAGCAAGCATGATGGACGACGATTATGTCAATGCGCTCGAATACGGCATGCCTCCGACAGGCGGGTTGGGGATCGGCATTGACAGGTTGATCATGCTGCTTACGGATTCGTATTCCATCAGGGATATTTTGCTGTTTCCGACTATGAAGCCGAGGGAATAGTAATACAAGAGAGGTCGGACAGGTATGGATAAGAAGGAAGCCCGTAATATACTCGGGGTTACTAAAGAAACAAGTCGTAACGATATTGAAAGAAAATATTCCATATTGCTGAAGAAGCACAGGGCGGCGAGCCTGCCTCCGGACAGGTCCGACGAGGAAGCGGGGGAGGGCGCATCTGAAGGTGGTGCATCCAAGGCAGTTTCGCCCATACCCCGAAAAGAACCCGCGGCAGAGGAGTATACCTTCGATCAGATAACCGAGGCATACAATGTTCTGATGGGTTATGAAGTTGCGGTCAAGGAGGAGCCTCCAAGCAAGGTGGCGCCTCTTTTGAAAAAAGCCGGTATAGACGAAAAGAAAGCTCGGAATTTCTTCTATTATTATAAATTTTATATTTTGGGCGCTTTAGTTTTGGCGGTTGCTTTATTCTTTGGCGTCCGCAGCTTTGTCAACAGGGTTGACCCGGACTTCAACATAGCCTTCCTTGGCACCTTCAGTTACACCGATGCGGTTGACAAGCTCAGCGAGGGCATTAAGCAAAACATACCCGAGATAAAGGAACCCGGGATAGACGGCGCCCTGCTGACAACGGCCGACCTGCCCGACAATCAGCAGCCTTCTGGCAATCAGCCTTCAGGCACACAGCAGCAGGGCACGGGTGCGCAGCCGCCGGATACAGGCACGCAGCCATCGGGCACACAACAGCCCGCGGGCGGCCTTGGTCAAACCGATTCCCAGCAGCAGTATGCAATGGAGATGAAGGCCATGGTGCTTATTGCGGCCGGCGGTGTAGACGTATTTATCGTGGACAGGGACAGATACGAACTATACGCCAAACAGGGCGTGTTCATGAACCTTGACGATATTGCGCCAAAGCTCGGCGCCGATGTGGAAAAGAATAAAGACCTGATTACCGGTATAGAAGAAGCTAAAGATCCGCTGGACACAAGCGCGGCAAAGGATAACCAGCCGGCAGGTTCCGGAGCCGGGAAAGCCGAAGATAAGGCTGCCGACAATTCCACTGCGGATGTGCAGCCGCATCTTTATGGAATAGATGTTTCCAATAGTACTGTGCTCAAAGAGGCCGGCGTCCTGGGCGAAAACAAGATAGCAGCCATATTTGCCGGAACGAAGAGGCTCGATAAGGCAGAAAAGTTTATTCAATATCTTATAAAATGAACAGGAGGAAAGAGTAAATGTCAAGCGAATTGGTTTTCAGGGAGGAATTTTCGGAAAATTCCGCGAAAGTCATAGTTAGCGGTGAAATTGATATTTACACCGCCCAGTTGTTCAAGGAAAAGCTTTACCATACTGCTGACAAAAGCGATACGGATCTCGTGATAGACTGCGGGAATCTGAACTATATCGACAGCACGGGCCTCGGAATATTTGTCGGGGCGCTTAAGAGAACAAGGCAAAAAGGCAGGAACATATTCATCGAAAATGTCAGGGATAACATAAGAAAGCTATTTGTCATAACAGGGCTCGATAAATTATTTATATTGCGCTGAAATAGCTTTAAAAGGAGCGATAAAGATGGAGGCACATGACAGGATAGCAATAACCCTGCCGTGCAAGGCGGAGTACGTGAGCGTTGCCAGGCTTACCGCATCTGGGGTGGCCAACAGGGCCGGTTTTGATATCGATACAGTAGAAGATATCAAAGTGGCAGTATCGGAGGTTTGCAGCAGGATCATAAGCGTTGCCGAAAATGGCGGTAATGAGTATGAAATAGAGCTTAATATTTGTGAAAACAAGTTGATCATCAACTTTTCTTCAGATATCAAGAAAATAGACTGTATATTCCAAAACGACGAAGAAGGTTTAGGTATGTCCATTATAAACGCGTTTATGGATACTGTCGAATATTGCCCCGAAAACAAAAACTTCATGCTTTCGATGACGAAAAATTTTGAGGTGATATCCTGCAATGGTTTATGATCACAGATCTGCTGCTATACAGGAACCGGAGGATACCGATTCCCTTTTCGAAAGGTATGTAAGGCATGGAAATATCGCCGACCGGAATGAGTTGGTGAACAGGCACCTTTACCTCGCTGAAATAATTTCACGCAAATTCCAGAACCGCGGGGTGGATTTCGACGATATATATCAGGTTGCCTGTGTTGCGCTTATCAAGGCTGTCGAACGCTTCAGCCCGGATAAGGGTTTCAAGTTCGTCAGTTTTGCAACGCCTACCGTAATTGGAGAGATCAAAAGGTACTTTCGCGACAAAAGCTCTGCTATCAGGATACCCCGCCGCATTTACGAGGTCTATCAGAAGGTCAATATCGCCAGGGATCAGCTGACGCAGGAATTGCACAGATCGCCGAAAGCCGACGAGATCGCAGCCTACCTTAATATTAAGGAAGAAACCGTCCTTGAAATAATTGAATCGTGGAATGCCTACAACATTCAGTCTTTTGACCAGAACGTATTCAACGACGACGATCTGGAGCTGCATGAAACGATAGGCGACGAGGATGCCACTTTCGAAAAGATAGAGAACAGGGATTTCCTCGAGAAAAGTCTTGAAAAATTCAACGATGCAGAGAAGGAATTTATCCGTCTTCGTTATTTCGGAAGGAAAACACAGAAGGAAATCGCCGATAAAATGGGCGTTTCACAAATGTATGTTTCAAGGCTTGAGCACAAGATACTTGAACGCTTCAGAGGCATGCTGTCTAAGTAACAAAGCCCGGGGGTCAGTTTTCAAATATACGATAAAACTGCCTGTTTACAGGATTCTTTATCGGGTAACATATATGTATAACGGCGTCGCGTGTCTACAGAGGTTTAATAATTGATTCAAGGACGTGGAACGGCTTGAAAAGTCTAAAGGTTTACAGTAACCTTGTGCCCAGCAATATAAACAACATAGGAATCATTGTGGAGGGTTTGCTGAACAGCTTGCAGGAAGCATGCGGACCTCTCAATGATACAACGCTTTTCGATCTGAGGGTCATACTCAACGAACTCCTTATAAATGCGATCATGCATGGCAACAGGGAGAGTGAAGACAAATCAGTCAGGATCGGTGCGGGTATTGCAGATAATAATAAACTGTATATTACAATTGAGGATGAAGGCTGCGGATACGACTATTCAAAGCTATGCAGCGAGCAGGCAGCGCAACCTTGCGATACCGATTCGGAGAGCGTGTGCGAATGCGGGAGAGGCCTCAAGATAGTGAAATGCCTGTGCGATCAGGTGAGAGTGAATTCGAGAGGCAACAAAATAATAATAATGAAGTGCCTCGAATAAGCGTCAATATACTGATTTAAGAGGTACATCCAATGACCGGGGCTGCGAACAGCGGCTCCGGTTTTTTGACTTTTCTCCATGAAACCGGAGCAAAACAGGGATATGCAATGATAAAACCGAGTATAAAAAAGAGAAACAGGAATAAATCAGCGTTATACAGGTAAAAGC
>JAEZRE010000012.1 GCA_023412915.1 Bacillota bacterium | reverse complement strand
GCTTTTACCTGTATAACGCTGATTTATTCCTGTTTCTCTTTTTTATACTCGGTTTTATCATTGCATATCCCTGTTTTGCTCCGGTTTCATGGAGAAAAGTCAAAAAACCGGAGCCGCTGTTCGCAGCTCCGGTCATTGGATGTACCTTTAAGCTTATAAATGAATTACTGTTCTTCGTCCGGAGTTTCACCATCCGCGCCTGGATCAGCTTGGTTTTCTACGGTGGCGTCGTCCTGTTCATCCTCGGAATTTTCGTCGCCCTCTGTCTCTATCCTTGCGATGCTTACGACATTGTTCCCGTTGGATGTCCTCATCAGCGTTACGCCCTGGGTTGCACGCCCGAGGATGCTGATATCGCTGACCCTCAATCTTATTATAGTGCCATCTGAGCTGATGAGCATTATTTCGTCTGACTCATTAACAAGCTTTATACCGGCAACCTTTCCGGTCTTATCCGTTACCCGGTACGTAAGGATACCTTTGCCCGCCCTTGTCTGGGTCTTGTACTCTTCCAGCTCTGTTCGTTTGCCAAAGCCGTTTTCCGTGACTACCAGCAGTGTTGTGTCCGGTCTTGAGGTACCCATCCCGACTACATAATCGTCTTCGTCCAGGCTTATGCCCCTCACACCCTGCGAAACCCTGCCCAACGGTCTGACGTCGCTTTCCTGGAATCTTATCGACATACCGTTCCTCGTAACGAGGATAATGTCCTGATTTCCGTCGGTCAGCCTTACGTCGATGAGTTCATCGTTTTCTCTCAGTGTAACCGCGGTGAGTCCGCCTTTCCTGATGTTATCATATTCCATAACATCGGTCTTCTTGACATGACCGTATCTTGTAGCCATTATCAGATACATGCCTTCCTGATATTCGGCTATCGGGATTACAGCGGTGATCTTCTCGTCGCTCTCCAGTTCAAGCAGATTGACTATAGCAGTACCTTTTGCCTGACGGCCGGCCTCGTGGATCTGATAGGTCTTAAGCCTGTAGACCCTGCCCTTGTTCGTAAAGAACATTATATAATGATGCGTCGAAGTTATGAACAGTCTTTCAACAAAGTCCTCCTCACGTGTGCTCAACGCCGCTATGCCTTTGCCTCCGCGCTTCTGGCTCTTGTAGGTATCCGCCGGGAGCCTCTTGATATAGCCGAAGTGCGTAAGCGTGATTACGTTCTCTTCTTCCTTTATAAGGTCCTCTATATCTATATCGTCTTCGTCTATAGTTATATCGGTTCTTCTTTCATCACCGTACTTCTCTTTGATCGCCTGCAGTTCTTCCTTTACTATATTTAAAAGAAGGTTCTCGTCGGCAAGTACGCTCCTGTAATATCGTATCTTCTCCATAATATCACGATATTCGGCTTCGAGCTTATCTCTTTCGAGTCCTGTCAGTCTGCCCAGCCTCATATCCACAATAGCCTGAGCCTGTCGGTCGCTGAGGCCGAATCTTTCGGACAAGCCTTCCTTTGCCAGTGCTTCGGTCCTGGAACTCCTGATGATTCTAATTACTTCATCTAGGTTGTCTATAGCAATTTTCAGGCCTTCCAAGATATGAGCCCTCGCTTCGGCCTTTTCAAGCTCGAAACGCGTGCGCCTGGTGATGACTTCCTCCTGATGCTTCAGGTAATATTGAAGCGCATGCTTCAAATTGATTATCTTCGGTTCGAATTTACCCTCTTCCGTAGGAACCAACGCCAACATATTAACACTGAACGCATCCTGCAGCTGGGTATTCTTATAAAGCTGGTTGAGTACGACATTCGCGTTGGCGTCCTTCTTCAGCAGTATAACGATCCTGACGGCGTCGATCCTGTCAGACTCGTCATTTATATCCGCAATCCCATCTAATCTTTTGTCCTTTACCAGTTCAGCAATCTTCTCAATCAGCCTGGCCTTATTGACCTGGTACGGCAGATCTCTGACAATTATGCGCTGTCTGCCGTTGCTCAACGTCTCTATTTCAGCCTTGGCGCGGACGACTACCCTGCCTCTGCCCGTTCTGAAATAATCCCTGATGCCCTGCTTTCCTACTATGGTTCCTGCTGTAGGAAAGTCCGGTCCCTTAATTATCTTGTTGAGGTCCTCTATCGTTATACTGGGATTCTCGATCATTGCGACAATTCCGTTGATAACTTCCGTCAGATTGTGCGGCGGAATATTCGTAGCCATACCGACTGCTATACCCGAAGAACCATTGACAAGAAGATTCGGGAATCTGGACGGCAAAACTACGGGCTCCATTTCGTGCTCGTCAAAGTTGGGCTTGAAATCAACTGTATCCTTGTTTATGTCAGCAAGCAGCTCGTTCGAGATCTTGGAAAGCCGGGCTTCCGTGTATCTCATTGCCGCCGGCGGATCACCGTCCCTGGAACCGAAATTGCCATGACCGTCTATTAGTGTATATCTGAGCGAAAAATCCTGTGCCATACGGACAAGGCTGTCATAAACGGCAGCATCACCGTGGGGGTGGAATTTGCCGAGCACGTCGCCAACAGTCGTCGCGCATTTACGATAAGGCTTGTCCGAAGTAAATCCTTGTGAATACATGGAATAGAGAATCCTTCTGTGGACAGGCTTCAATCCATCTCTTACATCAGGCAGCGCACGGTCGACAATAACGCTCATAGCGTAGTCTATAAACGATTTTTTCATTTCCGCTTCTATATCAACCGGTATTACTCTTTGTATACTCGTTCCTTCAGTGTCCGCCATGAAAATAACCTCTTTCGCTGTAAATTGGTGCCTTATATATTTTAATAAACTTTCACAAGTCTGTCCACTTTTTTCATTCTTACCCTGTATTAATATGTCCTTCCGGATACGACAAAATCCCGGGCATTGATATACAACTCAGACATCGGCGCCTCATGCTAAAATAAAAAAGGCTGCCCGCACGGAGCAGCCCAGCCGGATTTCAAAAACTAAGCTTTCGGGACCCTTATGATGAATTCGACATATTCGCCCCTGTCAATTTGGGCAGCTTTGGCATTGACGCCGGACTTCTTCATTAGATCTATCGCCTGACGGATCGTATTTACGAAGATCCTTATATCCTTGATCGTTTTTGTGAATTTTCTCTCGGAAGGCTTGTCCTTATCCTGATTAAGGCATTTATCAATGACCTTTTCCACAAGCTCCTCCGTCTTTTTCACGTTAAAACCCCTTTCGCACACATGTTTGAGCACCTTTAGCTGCAGCTGTTCATCGTGAAGCTTCAAAAGAGCCCTTGCATGCCTTTCTGTAAGGCTGTTGTCCGCAAGAATTTTCTTGACCAGCGGTGAAAGCTTCAGAAGCCTGATTTTATTGGCGACCGTAGACTGGCTTTTGCCGATTTTCTGCGCAAGCTCCTCCTGCGTGAAGCCGTGTTCATTAATAAGATTGTTGTAGCCTTCGGCTTCATCCATGTAATTGAGGTCTTCCCTTTGAAGGTTTTCTATCAGCGCCATGACCGCGGAATCATTATCGTTAACATTGATGATGATAGCCGGAATTTCCTTCAAACCCGCCATTGTAGCAGCACGCAGTCTTCTTTCCCCTGCAACGAGCTCGTAATTGTTATTTGAAATTTTCCTTACGTTGATAGGCTGAATGACTCCATACTGCTGGATTGATTCCCGTAATTCCTCAAGCGAGCCTTTTGAGAATTGTTTTCTAGGCTGGTAGGGGTTTGGTCTTACTGAATCGATACTTAGATAAGAGATGTTTTTGATGTCGTCTTTCTTTTCATGTTTTGAGAACTGAAGTTTATTCTCAAGCATACAGCACCATCCTTTTCCTACGGGCCCGTACCATATGCAAGCGCGGCGGTACACAACCCACGTATATTTACATATATTTCCTTATGTTATACGGGTAATTATTCGCCGAGCCTTTTTTAATTTCCTTTTTTATATGACTGGAATCGTTCGTGCTTTTAATGTAAATTATCGTATTACTTTACTCAAATCAACGGTTCTTTTGACGGTTTTCCCGCTTTTCTGGGATATTTGGTCGGTGTTTGTCGTAATTTTCTTACAACGATGATACTCCTTTTCATATCGCTGCCGGGGAGAAGGAAATCCTTGATTTCCTCTACCCTACCTCCCAGGATATCCAGCGCCTTGTTCGAAATACCCGTCTCTTCGCTGGCGGCCTTCATTGCGATGAATATACCGCCTGTTTTGACCAGCGGCAGGCAATATTCAAGCAGTACGGGAAGTGAGGCGACCGCCCTTGCAACGGCAACATCCGATTTTTCTCTGAATTCCGCCGCCGTCCCCGCATCCTCCGCTCTGGAGTGGATTGTACGTATCCCGGCCAGTTGAAGTTCAGTAATAACGGCATTCAGAAAGCCTATCCTTTTCTCAAGTGAATCCAATAAAACAATATTCAATGAAGGCTTCGCAATTTTCAAAGGCAGCCCGGGAAATCCGGCGCCTGTACCCACATCTATGAGACTCTGCCCATCCTTTAGGAACGGCATAATGCTCAATGAATCCACAAAATGCTTTATAATAAAATCCCTGTCTTCTTCTATTGCGGTCAGGTTCATTTTTTCATTCCATTCAAGTAGTATCCGTTTATACTGCAGCAATGCCGTAACCATGGCATCGTCAAGTGTGACGCCAAATTTACCGGCGCCCTCCCGCAGGAGTTGTTCGATAGGCTGTTCCATTATTCCATGCACCTTCCTTAACATATAATTCCCGGTACGGTGTCAATTGCGCTTTAATGCCGGTATGCCAATCCTGGCAAGTCCATCGGGCAATCGCGATATTGCTATAAACTATTGTTCCCATCTGTTGAACCGGCCATTGTTATAGTCCAATTATATCGGCTGACTTTTACCGGCTGCTTCACCAGGTGCTTAACTATCTACTGTTACCGGCCGTTGCTTCCGTGATATTGTCACCGGCTGCTGCCCCCGCCTTTTGCGCTGAGGTATACCAGCAGCACCGATATATCAGCCGGCGAGACTCCCGAAATGCGCGAAGCCTGACCTACCGATGCAGGCTTCAGCTTCGTCAGCTTCTGCCTCGCTTCGATCCGGAGCCCGTGGATATCGCCGTAATCAATATCCTCCGGGAGTTGCTTCCTTTCGAGTTTTCTGTACTGCTCGACCTGCAGGAGCTGTCTTTTGATGTAGCCTTCGTATTTTATAGTGATCTCGACCTGCTGCGCGGTCGCGTTATATTTTTTAGATCCGCCGGACTTCAGGCATTCCGGGCGTTCCTTATCCACAGCCTCCAGCGAGTCATACGTCAGCTCCGGACGCCTCAGCAGCTCAGCCAGACTTATTCCTGCTTTAATCAGAGTGCTGTCCATCGATCCCAGGAAAGCGTTGACTTCCTCAGAGGGCGGTAGATAGGTATTTTTCAGCCGCTCTACCTCTTCTTCCAGCATGGCCTTCTTTTTAATGAACCTGTCGTATCTCTCCCGGCTAATCAGGCCTACTTCAAAGCCTTTCGGCGTAAGCCTCAGGTCCGCGTTGTCCTGTCTTAGCAGGAGTCTGTATTCCGAACGTGAAGTCATTATCCTGTACGGTTCGGCGGTTCCCTTCGTAACGAGGTCGTCTATAAGAACCCCTATGTATGCATCAGACCTGTCCAATATCAGTGGCGGCTTGCCTTTCAGCTTCTGCGCCGCGTTGATGCCTGCGACGACGCCCTGTGCGGCTGCCTCTTCGTAACCTGAGCTACCGTTGATCTGCCCGGCTGAAAAAAGTCCGTCCACATCCCTGAACTCCAGGCTGAGTTTGAGCTGTGTCGGGTCAATGCAGTCATACTCTATGGCGTAGGCGCTCCTTTGAACGTGAGCGTTTTCCAGGCCAGGAAGTGTTTTTATCATTTCAAACTGCACATCCTCGGGCATGCTGCTCGACATGCCCTGAAGGTACATTTCCTGGGTACCGAGCCCCATCGGTTCAACAAACACCTGGTGCTGTTCCTTGTCTGCAAACCGAACTACCTTGTCCTCTATGGACGGGCAATACCTGGGGCCGACGCCTTCGATCATACCTACGAAAAGTGGCGATCTGTGCAGGTTGGCACGAATTATTTCATGCGTGTTTTTGTTGGTATAGGTAAGCCAGCACGAGACCTGCTCGCGCTCGATCCCTTCATTTTCGAATGAAAACGGGATTATGACCTCATCCCCCGGCTGTTCGGACATCTTTGAAAAATCCAGCGTCTTTCTGTTGAGCCTTGCAGGCGTGCCCGTCTTAAACCTCATCAGCTCGATGCCCTTCTCCCTCAGGCTGTCTGACAGCCTGTTTGCTGGAAACAAGCCGTCCGGCCCACCACTGTAGCTTACATCTCCGAGAATTATCCTTCCTTTCAGGTAGGTGCCGGTGGTCAGGATAACCGCTCTGCAGCGGTATATGGCGCCGATGTGAGTTTTTACGCCTGTTACCCGGTTCTCCTCGTCAGTCAGAAGTTCTACTATCTCGCTTTGCTTTATGTAAAGGTTCTCCTGATTTTCAAGCGTATTTTTCATTTCCATCTGGTAGCGTCTGCGATCCACCTGTGCCCTGAGAGAATAAACAGCCGGCCCTTTTGCGGAATTCAATATTTTGCACTGTATCAACGTCTTGTCGGTACACTTCCCCATCTCTCCCCCGAGGGCATCAAGCTCCCTCACCAGGTGACCCTTGCCGGTACCCCCGACACTGGGATTGCAAGGCATGTTGGCGATACTGTCGAGATTTATAGCAAAAACAATCGTTTTCATTCCAAGTCTGGCCGCTGCCAAGGCCGCTTCGCAACCCGCATGACCCGCTCCGACCACCGCTATGTCAAATTCCCCAGCAATGTAGTCCATGTTTTCCTCCTTCGGCCTCCAATCACTTTCCGATACAGAAACGTGAAAATATCTCCTGCAAAACATCTTCCCTGACGGATTCTCCCGTTATCTGTCCGAGTGAGTCGGCACATTCCTTTATATCTATGGTAACAAAATCGAGAGGCAGTCCGCCCGTATGCGCATTATCCGCCGCGCCGAGGCACTTAATCGCAGTGTCGAGAAGTTGTTTGTGACGGGCATTCGTTACCAGGACCTCATTATTTTGGTCGATTGTACCCTTCAGGAACAATCCGGCGATCACTTCGAAAAGTTCATCGAGGCCTGTCCCGTCCAGCATCGAAGCAGTAATGACGGGGATTTCCCCCAAAGTCGCAAGCTGTTGCTTCATTTCACCGATTCTGTTGTCATCGGATATATCAATCTTGTTTATTATTACGATCCTTTTTTTATTTCCCACCGACCGGATAATATCCTGATCCTCCGGTAATATTCCGGTTCGGGCATCCAGAACTACTATAACAAGGTCTGCGTCGGCCGCCGCTTTTCTTGCTCTATCCACGCCGATAGCCTCGACCGGATCCGAAGTACTGCGGATACCTGCAGTATCAAGGAGCCTGACGGGTATTCCGTTTACATTAATATATTCTTCTATTACATCCCTGGTCGTTCCGGGTACATCTGTAACGATTGCGCGGTCTCCTCCCGAAAGAGCATTCATAAGCGATGACTTGCCGGCGTTAGGTTTACCGACTATCGCCGCGATCAGGCCCTCCCTGATAAGCCTTCCCCTGTCATAACCCGCAGCTATTACGGCAAGCTCCTTTTTTACAGCTTTGACTTCATCGTTAATTTTTTCCGCTGTCAGCTCTTCGATATCATACTCCGGGTATTCAAGCACCGCTTCGATATGAGCGATAAGCCCAATCAGCTTTTTACGCGCACTCGAGATCCTGACGGAAAGCTTTCCTTCCAGCTGCTCCGCCGCCGCCCTCGAACCCTCGTCGGTTTTCGAGTTGATGAGATCGATAACTGCTTCCGCCTGAGCCAGGTCCATTTTTCCGTTGATAAACGCCCGCCTGGTGAACTCGCCCGGTCCCGCAGCGCGCGCACCCTGGCGCAGCACAAGAGACAGCACATTCTTCAGTATCACTATGCCGCCATGGCAGCTGATCTCTATTACATTTTCCGCAGTAAATGTATTCGGGGCTTCCATTTTTATCAGCAATACGTCGTCCAGTAGCCGTCCGTCTGCCGGATCGATGATTTTACCATGTGTCACGGTATGGCTGGCAATCTTCCCGAATTGTGTCCTGCTCCTGAAAATACGCGCGGCGATATCAAATGCGCCCGGTCCGCTGACCCTGACGATCCCTATCCCTCCGGTTCCATATGGAGTGGATATCGCGGCTATCGTGTCATTTCCGGAAATATCAATATGCCTTTCCTCACCGCAATCTGTATAACTGCCGCCCTCCTGCATGGTACGCCTCATTCCCTGTTTTTATCGAAACTGACATCTTATGATCCAATATTTTGTTATATCATATATTTGAGTTGGTTCTCAACTAGTGTTTTGTAACATTTCATTTTTTATTATTTAAATCCGAGATGTTACAAAGACACATTACCGACAATTGACACCGTCAATTGCGGATACTTTCTTCATGCGGTCTGAATAACGTTTCAGACCACCGGCCGCAATTTAAAAGAGGACAATTTTAAATTGTCCTCCGCCGTTTTGTTTTATTCTGCTTTATGTTCCAGCTTACTGCCTTTTGGAGCCCGCTCCCTGCTTCAGTGTGATAACTACCTTCCTGTTCGGCTCTTCACCTACGCTATATGTCTCAACGTACTCGTTGTTTTGCAGGGTTGAATGGATTATCCTTCTTTCATATGGATTCATCGGCTCAAGAGTTACGTTCCTGCGATATCTGATAACCCTGTCCGCAAGCCTGTCGGCGAGCTTCACAAGGGTCTCCTCTCTCTTCTGCCTGTAGTTTTCGATATCTATGGTTACTCTCTTGTACGAATCGCTCTTTTTATTGACGACCAGGCTGGTTAGATACTGCAATGCGTCAAGCGTCTCTCCGCGCCTTCCTATGATAATGCCGCTGTCCTTGCCTGTGACCTTGAGAAGGATCGATTCATCATCCTCGGTTTTATCGATGTCGACTGTAACATGCATTTTATCAAAAACACTGCGTAAAAACTCCACTCCGTCCTCACGCACGGAACCCTTGAGCCTTACCTGCACGCGCGCGTTCTTTCCGCCTATTCCGAACAAGCCCTTTGCGCCTTCTTCTATTATATTTATCTCAACATCCTCGCGTTGCGCTCCGAGCTCTTCCAATGCAATATTTATTGCTTCCTGCACCGTTTTAGCGGTCTTTTCCACAATCTCACCCATCTATATAGTCAGCCTCCTTCAGCTCTATAGTTTCATGAGTCAATGAACCAAACTATTTTTTCTTGCCGCCCTTTTTATTCTTCCCGCTGTACTTGCTGTTACTACTTGACGTACCGGATTTATTCACGGGCTTTTTCGCTTCGGTATTCTGTTTACCGCTGCCGGAATCTTTTGCGGCTTCTCCGGAATTATTACCCGCTTCGTTTCCTTCAGCCGTTACAGAAGCAGAGCTGTTCTCCGTTGCGCCCTTTTCCGCGGAGCCGTCAGTTACCTGCGCCGCATTCGATGCACCGGACCCAATAGCGGCAGTTCCGCCGTTGGCTTTCTTTTTGTCTTCGATAGCAGCCTGCTCGGGCTTTTGATTCTTTTTCAATATATGCTTATTCACGTAAAGCTGCTGGAATATAGCAACTACATAACCCGCCATCCAGTAGAGGATGACGCCGGCGGGAAGTGTAAATGAGAACATCAGCGTCATAACAGGTCCCATCAGCAGCATCGAGTTGTTGGTGCAGCCCATGGCGTTGTTCTGTGAATTGGCATTGTTCATGTTGGGCATTGCAAGCTTGCTTGAAAAATAAGTAGCAACCGTTGCGATTATAACCAGAATGAATAGCGGTATATAAATGCCAGCCTTTGGACCAAAAAGCACAGAAGGCTGATATACCGCTGTCTCACCGAGGTGCAACCCTAAAAAGCTATTGAAATTGATAAGTTCGGATTTATTAAGATATTGCGAGACCTGTGACAGTTTATCGGGAAAATCGCTGAAATAATTCATTGCGAGCAGTTCCTTCTGGGTACTCATCTGCTGCACGGTCTTTCCAAGCCCGCTTGCCGCAACCGCAACTATTTTTTCTATCGCCTCGGGAGACTTGCCCATCATGAACTTCAGCGGCTGGATTATAACCCAGTACAACGACATTATAATAGGCAGCTGTATAAGCATCGGAAGGCAGCCGCTAGCAGGATTGTAGTTGTTTTCCTGGTAGAGCTTCATCATTTCCTGATTGAGCTTTTCCTTGTCATCCTTATACCTTTTCTTTATTTCCTCCATCTGCGGCTGAAGCTTCTGCATCTTGGCAGAGGATTGATACTGCTTGAAGGTGAGAGGCATCAGCGCCAACCTTACGATAAGTGTAAAGATGATGATAGCAAGGCCGTAGTTATGGAATGCAATGTTATATATGAATAAAAGAAACTTCCCAAGCGGACCTGCGATTAAATCCCACATATTTAATTTCCCTTCTGTTTATATAAGGATCCGCTAAAATACCAGTTCCTTGAAAAAAACTATCGGAAGTTGTATATTAACGATTCCCAAGCTTAAACGCCTATTTCACCGGATCATATCCTCCCGGATGAAACGGATGGCATTTTGACAATCTTTTTAAAGCCATCCAGCTACCCTTGAAAACTCCATATTTAACAAGAGCGTCAATGGCATATTGTGAGCAGGTCGGATAAAACCTGCAGGTTTTTCTACCTTTGAGCGGGGATAAATATTTCTGATACACACGTATCAGTCCTATCATGAGTTTTTTAATCCATCCCATTTTTCTTGGTCGAAGGCCTTGACCTTTTTCAAAAGGAATTTCATTTCCTTTTTTACTTCCGCAAGGCCATATTCAGTATCTACGCCTCTTGCAACAAATACGACGTCCAGATCCGGGAGTATAAAGTCCTCATAGAACCTATAACTTTCCCGGATCAATCTTTTCGCCCTGTTCCTTCTTACACTCTTGCCAACCTTTTTGTTGGCTGTAATACCCAGTCTGTTGGTACCGTAGCGATTTTTAAGCACATATATTACGATGTACCTGCCTGGAAAGAATGTGCCCTTCTTGTATATACGAACGAATTCGTAGTTTTTCTTCAACGGTACCGTCTTTTTCATTTAATCCTCATTGCAAACTAAAAATTAAAGAAAAAGACCACACTTTATGCGGTCTTACGCTGAAAGCTCTTTCCTGCCCTTTAGTCTGCGTCTTCTAAGTACTTTCCTGCCGTTTGCAGTACTCATCCTCTTCCTGAAGCCATGTTCCTTCGATCTTTGTCTTTTCTTAGGCTGATATGTCCTTAACACAGTTACCACCCCCGTTCTTTGCTGAAGAAAAGCGTCCGTGCGTTTTCCTTATTTAAGTATTTGCTCATATTCTACTTTTATAACATTATCTTTGAATACGCCCTTTTGAAGGGACAGCACACCAATTATATTATAAAAGTTTAATCTATGTCAAGAAACTATTTTACTTTTCAACAATAGTAATGAAGTAATATTTTCTAGTCCTTTTTTTATTCACAGAATATTGTGAGCTTACCTGTGGATAATTGAAGATTTTTCGCTCTAATTGTGGATAAGTAGTCCTTTTTTCAATTGAATATTTCTTGCAAGTCTGATATATTTATTAATGCTTGAAGGCTTAATGCTAAACAAATGACAAATGAAAAATGACGAACAAATTCTTTCAAATACATAATTTGCTCACGCAACTTATGTAATTTTTTTCAGGATGCAGTGTAGTTCCATGGCATCCGTCTTAAGCAAAAGAAGGGTTAAACTAACATTTTGGAGGAAGCACCATGAATAATCCGATATCCGGTTTGTGGCCCAGGGTTCTGGACCTGTTGAAAAATGAATTGACAGAGATAAGCTACAACACCTGGATTAGAACTATCGAACCAATTTCTGCCAACTCAAACACTATCGAACTTGGAGTACCGACGGATTTCAACAAAGGCATACTGGAATCACGATATATAACACTCATTTCAAATGCAGTCAGGCAGCTAACCTCGAAGGATTATACCATCGTTATTACTGTGCCGACGCAGGAAACTCCCGGAAAACGCACAGAAACGACGGAAAACACAAATAACGACGAAATTGTTTATTCCATACTCAACCCAAAATACACCTTCGACACCTTTGTAATCGGAAACGGAAACAGACTCGCGCATGCCGCCTCGGTCGCTGTTGCCGAAGCGCCGGCAAAAGCTTACAACCCTCTGTTTCTCTATGGAGGCGTCGGTCTCGGAAAAACCCATCTGATGCATGCAATCGGACACTACATACTGAGCCAGAATCCCAATTCGAAGGTGCTTTACGTGTCATCGGAGAAATTTACCAATGAACTGATCAATGCTATTAAAGACGACCGCAATGAGGAATTCCGAACCAAATACAGGAGTATAGACGTACTTCTTATAGACGATATACAGTTCATCGGCGGAAAAGAAAGAACCCAGGAGGAATTTTTCCATACCTTCAATGCCTTATATGAGGCTGACAAGCAGATAATAATCTCGAGCGACCGTCCGCCGAGGGAGATACCGACTCTCGAGGACAGGCTGCGCTCAAGGTTCGAGTGGGGCCTTACCGCAGATATACAGTCTCCCGATCTGGAGACGAGGATTGCCATACTCAGGAAAAAAGCCCAGAATGAGAACCTGTTCATTCCAGATGAGGTACTCGTCTTCATCGCGGACAAGGTCGTTTCAAACATACGTGAACTTGAGGGAGCGTTGAACCGCGTCATTGCATACTCTTCCCTTACAGAAACCGAAGTATCGGTGGACCTGTGTGCGGAAGCTCTTAAAGAGCTGCTTTCCGCATCCAACACAAGAGTCATAGACGCAACCCATATCATTGAATCCGTTTCCAGGTATTTCGATCTGCGTCCTGAAGAATTCATTTCGCAGAAAAGGAACCGCAATATATCGTATCCAAGGCAGATAGCGATGTTTCTCTGCCGGGATATAATGGGCATCTCTCTTCCTAAAATAGGTGATGAGTTCGGCGGCAGGGACCATACCACGGTTATACATGCGATACAGAAAATAGAAGAAGACATGCAAAACAATAACGAAACAAGGCGAACAGTGGACGAACTTAAACGGAACATTACCGGAAAGTGACTTTTCATTTTCCCCAGCTTTTGTTGATATGAGGATAAAATCCCTGTGGATTGGGTGTAGATATCTGATCAAAGTTTTATATAACTTAGAAAAACCAAAAAATTATCAACATGGGAATCAACACCCCAAAAGCTGGTGAAATGCAGGTTACAAGAGTTATACACCGAATCAACAACACTTACTATTATTACTGGTTTTTGTTTATATTATATTTTAATAAAAGCGACGGAGGTACATACCATGAAGATAATATGCTCGAAGGAAAACCTTCTTGAGGGAATCAACGTAGTACAGAAGGCGGTCTCGACCAAGACGACCCTTCCCATACTTGAAGGTATACTGCTAGAAGCTGACGAAAAACTGAAGATGACGGGAAACGATCTCGAGATTGGGATTGAATGCTATGTAGATGCCGACATAAAGAAAAAAGGATCCATTGTATTGAGCTCCAGGATGTTCGGAGATATCATAAGGAGACTTCCGGATTCAGAAGTGATGATAGAGGTTAAGGAAAACAATGCCGTTTCAATAGAATGTGAAAATTCTTTGTTCGAAATAAAGGGAATAGCTCCGGAGGGTTTCCCGGCAATACCTTCCGTCAATAAGGAAAACGGAATAAAGATGAGCCAGAGAGTAATAAAGGATATGATAAAGCAAACGATATTCGCCGTAAGCAGCGACGAGAACAGACCTATCCTTACAGGCTCGCTTTTCGAATACAAATCAGGGATGTTCACCATAGTATCCATCGACGGTTACAGGCTGGCATTGCGTAAGCTGTCTGCCGAGAGTGAAACTGGAGACAGAAACCTCGTTATCCCAGGTAAAACACTAAACGAAATTTCGAAAATAATTCAGTCCGTTGATGAAGATCTTTACATTTATACAACCGATAATCAAATCCTTTTCGATATGGGAAACTGCATACTGGTTTCAAGGCTGCTCGAAGGAGAATATCTGAATTATAACGGGATAATACCCAAAGAACACGAAACAAAGGTAGCCGTAAATACAAAGGAACTGCTGGCCTGCTTTGAAAGAGCTTCTCTCGTTATTACCAACGACGAAAGAAGATATCCTGTGCGCTTGATTATATCAGATGACAAAATAGTGATCACCTCTAATACCGAGGTTGGAAATGTGCGTGAAGAGATAAGGACGGAAATGGAAGGACGAGAACTTGAGATATCGTTCAATCCAAGATATTTTGTAGAGGCATTGAGAGTAATTGATAACGAAATGGTCAATATTTATTTTACGACGAGTATTGGACCATGCACTATTAAGCCCTTACAGGGTGATGAATTCGCGTATCTGGTACTTCCGATCAGAAAATAGGAAAGCAGGTGGTATCGATGCAGAAGGTTAAAATTGAAACTGAATATATCAAGCTTGAGCAAATGTTGAAGTTTTCAGGCATCGTGGGTAGCGGTTCCGATGCAAAGTTACTGATAACAAACGGAGAAGTCAGGGTAAACGGCAATACTGAGCTACAGCGGGGAAAAAAGCTACGCGCCGGCGATATAGTCGAATTTGAAGGGCAAAGTTATATTATTGAATAGAGTGAGGAAAAATCTTTGCAGATAAGGAAGCTCAAATTAAGGAATTTCAGAAATTACGATCATCTGAATATGGATTTTTCCGACTCGTTCAATATAATATACGGCAATAATGCGCAAGGTAAGACCAACATAATAGAAGCCGTATTTCTATGTGCTTCCGGACGTTCCCACAGAACTTCGAAGGATCAGGAGTTGTTGAAAAACGGTGAAACCGAATTCGAAATAAGGCTGCAGTTCACAAAGGAAACTATAGACGAAGAAATCAGGATCAATTTCAATAACGAAGATCGGAAAAAAATCAGGATAAATGATATTCCGGTGAAAAAGATAGGTGATCTGATGGGTCATCTAAACGCAGTCATATTTTCACCTGAAGATTTGTTCATTATCAAACAGGGTCCGGCTGAAAGAAGGAGATTTATAGATATAACACTGAGCCAGCTGAGACCCTCATACTTTTATGATCTGCAGCAGTATGCAAAGATACTTTTTCAAAGAAACAGCCTTCTTAAAAGAATTACTGTACAAAGAAGCCTCGAGGATACGCTGGAGGTTTGGAACAAACATCTGGTAAAAACAGGTTCGCGTATAATAAAAGTCAGAAAAAAATTTGTAGGTGAACTTTGCGGCTTCGCTTCGGCCAGGCATGACAAGCTTACTAATCATGAAGAAAAACTGATACTTGAATACAGCCCGTCTTTTGAAATACCTAATTCATACAGCGATGAAGAAATAGAAAAAAAATTCTTTGATACGCTCGAAAGAAACAGGGACAATGAGATTCGTAAAGGTACGACTGTTGTCGGACCTCACAGGGATGATATAGATATAATATTGAACGGTGAAAGTACTAAGGTTTATGGCTCGCAAGGACAACAAAGAACTACCGTGCTTTCGATGAAGCTTGCCGAGATTGACCTTATGAAAGAAGAAAGCGGGGATTTTCCCGTACTTTTACTCGATGATGTCCTTTCAGAGCTCGATGACAGGAGAAAAGAATTTCTTCTCGAAAGTATATCAGGTTTGCAAACTTTCATAACATGCACGGACTTGAACTTTTATAAAGGTGAAAATTCTGATGCATCCATATTTCACATCGATAACGGGAGTATTTTAAAATAGCAAATGAATTAAAATATAGAGATTAACAATGGCAATCATTTGCACTGTATTGTTATTTACGATAGAATATATAGGACAAAAGAGGATGGAGGATTCATATGTTTATTCATATTGGAGGGGACGTTGTGATCCCGATGAAAAACGTGATCGCGATACTCGATATAGAAACGACCACTTTGTCCAAGGATACGAAGGAATTCTTGAGAATAGCCGAGGAAGAAGGCTTTGTTGAGGCTATATCCCAGGATCTTCCAAAGACCTTTATAATAACTGAAGTGGATAAGAAGAGCAAAATATATTTGTCCCCAATTTCTTCAGTCACTCTTCACAAGAGATCCGAGTATATAGACGATATTTCCAACTTATAAAAAGTTTTTGCAATGTACAAGAAGCAGGAGGAAAGCATGGACGAGATTAACAACAAAAATGTAAAATACGATGAAAATCAGATACAGGTATTGGAAGGTCTGGAAGCAGTAAGGAAAAGGCCTGGGATGTATATAGGAAGCACATCTCTGAGAGGGCTGCACCACCTGGTATATGAAATCGTGGCCAACAGCGTTGATGAGGCGCTTGCCGGAAGGTGCGATACGATCGAGGTCGTTGTAAACAAGGATAACTCGATAACCGTCACCGACAACGGCAGCGGTATACCTGTCGGAATACATCCAAAAATGGGGATACCGACGGTCGAAGTCGTCCATACCATACTCCACGCGGGCGGAAAATTCGGCGGCGGAGCATATACCGTTTCAGGAGGACTCCATGGAGTCGGAGCATCTGTTGTAAATGCATTATCCGAGTACCTCGAGGTCCAGGTGAAAAGGGA
This sequence comes from Bacillota bacterium, assembly GCA_023412915.1. Taxonomy (GTDB): domain Bacteria; phylum Bacillota; class Clostridia; order Acetivibrionales; family DTU013; genus JAEYOM01. The sequence continues at coordinate 66,200 of JAEZRE010000012.1, read as the reverse complement.
CGGAAAGATATACAGGCAAAGGTATGAAAGAGGTAAGACCGTAACTACTCTTGAAGTAATCGGAGAAGCAAATGAAACGGGTACGAGGACGACTTTTAAGCCTGATCCCCAAATATTTGAGGATACTGTTTTCGATTTTGATTCAATGACCAGCAGATACAGAGAAATGGCTTTTCTAAACAAAGGCATAAAAATCAAGCTTATAGATGAAAGGCCTGAGGAAAAAATTGAGAAGCTGCTGCATTACGAGGGAGGAATCGTATCCTTTGTCGAGTACATCAACAAGGATAAAGAAGTACTTCATGATCTTCCTATATATATTTCCGGGGAAAAGGACTCCTCAGTATGTGAGATTGCAATGCAGTACAACGACCGCTATGTAGAGAACACCTTCAGCTATGCAAACAACATAGCGACTACTGAAGGCGGAACGCACCTGACTGGTTTCAAAACTGCAATCACCAAGGTTATAAATGATTATGCAAGAAAGTATAATTTGATCAAGGAAAATGACAAGAATCTTATGGGAGAAGACGTAAGAGAAGGCCTTACAGCTATCATAAGCGTAAAGCTACTTGAGCCGCAGTTCGAAGGACAGACTAAAACGAAGCTTGGAAACAGCGAAATAAGGGGCCTCGTAGAAAATATAGTCACTGAAAAGATGACAGACTATTTCGAAGAAAACCCATCTGTTGCAAGGATAATAATGGATAAATGCCTGATGGCTTCAAGGGCAAGAGAAGCCGCAAGAAAAGCAAGAGAGCTTACCAGAAGAAAATCGGCGCTAGAGTCGACAACATTACCGGGGAAATTGGCCGATTGCTCCGAAAGGGATCCCTCGAATTGTGAAATATATATCGTCGAAGGAGACTCGGCAGGCGGTTCCGCAAAGCAGGGCAGGGATAGAAAATATCAAGCAATATTGCCTCTTTGGGGGAAAATGCTCAACGTTGAAAAAGCTCGTCTTGACAAGGTCTACGAAAACGAAAAATTGCTGCCCGTAATTACCGCACTCGGGGCTGGGATCGGAGAAGATTATGATCTCAACAAACTTAGGTACGACAAGGTAATAATCATGGCAGATGCAGATGTAGATGGTTCACATATAAGGACATTGCTACTGACTTTCTTTTACAGATATATGAAGCCGCTCGTAGAGAAAGGACATGTATATATTGCCAGGCCTCCGCTTTTCAAGGTTTATAAAGGAAAAGAAGAATATTATGCTTTTTCTGAAAAGGAAGTAGAAAACATACAGAAAGAGAAAAGCTGGAAAAAGGAAGACTGCGATATACAGAGATATAAAGGTCTTGGTGAAATGAGCGCGGAACAGCTTTGGGAAACAACGATGAATCCCGAGACCAGGACGATGCTGAAGGTTGAACTTGACGACGCACTTGCTGCTGATGAGATATTTACAATACTTATGGGGGATAAAGTAGAACCGAGGAAGGACTTTATACAGCAGAACGCAAAATATGTTACAAATCTCGATGTATGATCCAACGTAAAACTTTATTAGATAAATGCATCATGTTTCACGTGAAACAATTACCTGAAATATAGTGATTAAGCGGTTGGGAGGCTGATCAGCCTCCTTTATTTTTTGGATCGGTGCTATTTGTTTACCAATTACTTGATCAATTTTAATGCTCAATTATAACGTGTTGCATTTTATCACTTTATGTTATAATTAGAACGTGTTTTTATTTTTTTGCAATGTGAGGGGTGAATCTCTTGGCCAAGGTAATCGCGATAGCTAATCAGAAAGGCGGGGTAGGTAAAACTACAACTGCTGTGAATTTAAGTTCCTGCCTTGCTCATAAGGGTAAAAAAGTAGTGATTATCGATATCGACCCCCAGGGTAATACCACAAGCGGACTTGGGATCGATAAAAAGGTCATAGATAAATCCATCTACGAAGTTATTATAAACGATGTAAATATTGAAAATGCGCTTATGAAGACGGCGGTCGAAAATCTTTATATATGCCCTTCCAATATTCAACTTGTTGGCGCGGAGGTAGAGCTCGTATCTGTAATATCGAGAGAAACCAGAATGAAAGTGGCAATAGAAGAGATTAGAAAAAAGTACGACTATGTTTTAATAGATTGCCCGCCTTCTTTGGGACTCCTCACGTTGAATGCACTGACAGCGGCAGATACAATACTGGTGCCGATACAATGCGAGTACTATGCGCTTGAAGGATTGAGTCAGCTTATGAATACCGTTAAGCTTGTTCAAAGACACCTGAATCCGTCGCTTGATGTAGAAGGAGTCGTACTGACGATGTTCGATGCGCGTACAAACCTATCGATACAGGTAGTCGAAGACGTTAAGAAATATTTCAGGAACAAGGTGTACAGGACAGTCATACCCAGGAATGTTCGTCTGAGCGAAGCTCCGAGCTTCGGACTTCCTATTATATTGTATGACCCGAAGTCAAAAGGGGCCGAATGTTATCTTGAGTTAGCCCAGGAAGTCATAGATTATTCGCAGGAGGCAGGCAGGTAATGAAAAAAGGATTGGGAAAAGGGCTTGGCGCCCTTATTACATCTGCAGAAACAGATGATACCGGCGTGAAGGAATTAAGAATAACCGATATAGAACCCAACAGCAGCCAACCGCGAAAGTATTTCAATGATGAAAAGCTGTCACAGCTCGCCGAATCTATAAAACAGCATGGCGTAGTACAGCCGCTGATAGTTCAGCGAGAAGGAGACACATACAAGATAGTAGCCGGTGAAAGACGCTGGCGAGCTTCCAGACTTGCCGGACTCCAGACTGTGCCAGCCATAGTCAGGGATCTATCAAACAAGCAGGTAATGGAGATAGCGCTTATAGAAAACCTACAGCGTGAAGATCTCAATCCGATTGAAGAGGCAGAGGCTTATGACAGACTTATCACAGACTTTGAAATGACGCAGGAGGAAATATCCGCGACAGTCGGAAAAAGCAGACCTGCGATTGCCAATTCACTTCGGTTACTTTCTCTTCAGGAAAAATTGAAAGTGAAGCTCATAGATGGCGAGATCACCAGCGGGCACGCCAGAGCGTTAGTATCACTAAGCGATACCGCTCTGCAGTTGAAAGCAGCTGAAGAAATAATTAAGAAAGAACTTAATGTGCGTGATACCGAACTGTTGGTAAAACGACTGACAAAATTGAAAACTGTAAAAAAGAAAGAATCGATAGATGTAGAATATCGGGCGATAGAGGAAAGATTCAGAGAAGTGTTTGGTACTAAGGTAAAAATAATGAATAATAAGAAAAACGGTAAAATACTGATCGAGTATTATTCACTGGATGAATTGGACAGGATTATTTCGCTAGTGGAAAAATTAGAAAAAAACAGCCAAAAATAGCCACCTTATAAAATGGCGTTTAAGGCGATATTTGAGATATGGCAATATAATATCATTATTGAAAGGTAAAAGCCCTTGAAAAGGAAAATAGACATATTTGCGAGCGTGGGACTGAAAATGACAAATGTTTCACGTGAAACAAAGTCCTAGGATTAAGGATACAAGAGGTTTTAAGAAGGAGAATCTATTATGGAAGAGTTGTTTGAAATTTCGTATGAATGGCTGATATTGATCGGGGTCAATTTCTTAATTATATTATTACTTTTCATAATGAACCTTGTGAACAGGTCGAAGATAAAGAAGCTGAAATCCAAATACAATAAATTCATGAACGGATTGAGCGGAGCAAGTATCGAAGATGTACTCAACGACTGTATAGACAAAGTAAACGGCATAGTCGACAAGAACAAGGATATCGAATATCAACTTAATACTATAAGAAGAAATATGTACTACTGTATTCAGAAAATCGGCGTCATTAGATACAATGCCTTCGACAATGTCGGAAGCGATCTCAGCTTTTCCATTGCAATACTTGATAACAACGACGATGGTTTTGTATTGAGCAGCCTGTACTCGAGGGACAGCTCTTCAACATATGCAAAGCCTGTTACGGGCGGCAAATCGAAATATGCGCTTTCGGCCGAGGAAATTAAAGCTATTGACACTGCAAGAAAGACGCACACGTCCAACAGCTATTCTGAGTGATCGAAAAAGGTTTCTTAGGGGATGAAAAAAATGAGTGAAAATAAAAAATCGAACGTATGGCTTTACGCGGTCATACTTTTTACAAGTGCATTTATTGTACTTTTATTTGCTGGCTTGAGCCAGATCAAAATGAATAAAAATCTGAGCGCTTACAAGAGCCAGGTTTTTACCACAGAAAACGAAAAGAACAAGTATCAGCAGAATTTCTCAAGCGCACAGGAAATGAATCAAAAATTGAATGATCAAATAAGCGCTTTGGAAAACGAAACGCTTGTACTAAAGAATATGATCCGTGATTTGAATAATGATAAGGCAGTGGGGGATGCTGCAACGCAGAAAAAAAACGAGGCCGAAGAAAACTTTCATAGTGTATTGTCGGAATATATGAAGAGAAACGTAACCGAAGCAGCAGGATTGCTTGCATCGGTAGATTCGAGCCTGTTTGAGGGTAAAGACCTTGAAGCATTCAACGCATTGGATCTCAAGGTAAGGAGCGAAGCCGGCAAGCTATTGTATGACGAGGGCTATAAATTGTACAGGCAGGGTAAATATACGGAAGCTGCGGTAAAGCTTGAACTGTCGCTTGGATATGCAAAAAAAGAGACTTTCTCGGATAACTGTCTTTTCTACCTTGCCTGGGCCGAGATTAAGACGGGGAATAAGACGGCAGCTGTGAACCATATGAGACTGCTGGTTCAGGAATATCCTGAGAGCGGATACCTAAAAGGCGCTAAAAGTTTTATAAATAGATATAGTTAAGGGAAAATTGTACAAAGAAATATTTTTATATTATAATTGTTTTACCATTAATGTGATTATTAATAGCGGGGAGAGAATATAAATGTTGGACATAAAACAATTACGCAGTAACCCGGAGCTTTTACAGAGAGCATTGCTCAAAAGCAAAGGTAAATTCGACATCGATGGATTTATGGCGTTGGATGTGAAAAGGCGCGAACTTATTTTTAAGACCGAGCAGATGAAGAGCAAGCAGAACGCCGATTCGAAGCTGATACCGCAATATAAAAAAGAAGGTAAGGATGTAGCTTCTCTCATGGATGAGATGAAAGCTCTCTCAAATGAAGTAAAGGAGCTAGATCAGCAGATAAAGGAAGTCGATGATCAGATAGACGCTCTGGTTTTAACGATTCCTAACGTTCCGAACGAAAGCGTGCCTTTGGGAAATAGCGACGCAGATAACTTCGAGATAAGGAAATGGGGTACTCCTGTTAAATTTGACTTCGAACCCAAGACTCACTGGGACATAGGTGAAGCAAGGGATATACTTGATTTCTCGACGGCTGCAAAGGTTACCGGCGCCAGATTCACTTTTTATAAAGGTGCAGGAGCAAGGCTTGAACGTGCGCTGATGAATTTCATGCTTGATCTGCACACTTTGAAGCATGGTTACACGGAGGTATTTCCGCCGTTCATGGTACACCGCAACAGTATGGTAGGCACCGGTCAGCTTCCGAAATTTGAAGAAGATGCCTTCAAAGTAGCAAATACAGAATACTTCCTGATACCTACCGCGGAAGTGCCTGTTACCAATATGTACAGGGAGCAGATATTGGACGTTAAAGACCTGCCGATCATGCATACAGCGTATTCGGCATGCTTCAGGGCTGAGGCGGGTTCCGCGGGCAGGGATACCAGGGGACTGATCCGCCAGCACCAGTTCAACAAGGTCGAGTTGGTCAAGTTTACAACGCCTGAAACTTCCTACGAGGAACTTGAAAAGCTTACCAATGATGCCGAAGAAGTGCTGCAGCAGCTCGGACTTGCCTACAGGGTAGTTAAGCTCTGTATCGGAGACCTTGGTTTCTCCTCTGCAATGACATACGATATTGAAGTATGGATGCCCAGCTATAACAGATATGTAGAAATCTCATCCTGTAGTAATTTCGAGACCTTCCAGGCAAGAAGGGCGGATATAAAATTCAGGAGGGGACCCAATGAAAAGCCCGAATTGGTACATACGCTGAATGGTTCTGGAGTGGCAATCGGAAGAACAACGGCATGTATCCTTGAAACTTACCAACAGGCGGACGGTTCAGTAGTTGTTCCTGAAGTACTGAGAAAATATATGGGTGGAATCGAAGTTATAAAGTAGGCAGATGACTCCTGGGGCCGGAGGGCATATAACCTATCCGGCCCAGGAAAAGCCATCGTGCCCCAGAATCTTACAGCATCAAGGTGTTGACAAAGCAGCGGACGTATAGTAGAATATAGTACGTCGCTCGATTAGCAATGGAGAGATGGTCGAGTTGGTTTAAGGCACCGGTCTTGAAAACCGGCGTAGTCGCGAGGCTACCGTGAGTTCGAATCTCACTCTCTCCGCCACAGCAGTACAATAAATTTAATAGGTTCTAAAATTTCGAACTTGGAGAAGTACCCAAGCAGGTCGAAGGGGACGGTTTGCTAAACCGTTAGTAGGGGCAACTCTAGCTGGGGTTCGAATCCCCACTTCTCCGCCACAAATTATCTGAAAAGCCTTGCGTTGCAAGGCTTTTCAGCGTTTTTACGGATATCTTTTTGTGCGTTTACGGGGCATTTTTAGAACAAAAACGAGAGTGTTAAGGGTATCAACCCTGTATTGCTTCATTAAATTCTCACTTCCGGCCAAATTGATTGCCCTTCTTATGTTGTAGGCAAAGAAACTAAGCCCCGGGATGCAAGGGCGAGCAGTAGACGTAGTCAACGATCAGCCCATCTCGGCTGTGGCTTTTTATTTACTCTTGCATAGCAGGTGGGGCGCTCGTCTAAATGTATTATCAGAAGATTTCTTGACAAGGGATGTCTATATGTTATCATATATTTAATTTAGTTAATTAAATATTTAATCTTTACATAGGTTCCAGGATTAAGTATACTACAGGGCTCGAAACACCTGACAGAAGCAAGTGGATTTTGCATATGTACGTATAGGCGGGATTCTAGGATATAGCACCTCAATTTATTTGATCGGTAATGGTCGTAGCGGGTATAGTGGCAATAGCAGTGCCACTATTTTTTATTAATATGGAGAAAAGTTCTAGGAATAATGTAATCGGTATCGATAGTGGAGTACTAATTGCCGCGCGTGAGCCTGCAGCCTTGACGGCACTATCCCTGGAGAGGCCACGGAATACCCGTCAGGTATTATCAACTGGAGAATACGGAACTGTATTACGCTAGGAGAGAAAAGATGAATCTGAATGCGAAACAACTTACATTACTGGAAACGCCCTGCCTTGTTATCGATGTACAGCAGGTGCGCCGCAATATTGACGCTATGCAGCGGATGGCTGATGAGACCGGCTGTCTTTTGAGGCCGCATATAAAAACACACAAAATGCCATTGTTTGCGCGTATGCAAATTGCCTCGGGTGCTTGCGGCATAACGTGCGCAAAGGTCAGCGAGGCAGAGGTTATGGCACAAGGTGGGATACAGGACATTTTCATCGCATATCCCATGGTCGGTGCTTTTCGAATTAACCGGGCCATTGCACTGCATAAGCAGGTGAAACGTCTGATATTGGCTGTCGACAGCCTTGAAGGCGCCGTTGCCTTGGATCGTGAAGCATGTGCCGCAGGCGTAACACTGGAGGTGCGTATGGAGATAGACACGGGGGCGGGCAGAACGGGTGTGCCAGTTGATCAGGCTGTGGAACTTGCAAAAGCATTGATAAAGTTGCAGGGGCTTTGTCTTACTGGTATTTTCACCTTTAAAAGTCTGGTTTACCAGGGCAAACCGACACAGGACAATCAGCTTGCCGCGAGGGAAGAGGGCGAAATTATGGCTGCCGTCGCGCAAGCTATCCGGACTGATGGTATTGAGCTGCGGGACGTCAGTGCAGGCTCTACGCCCACGGGAGTGGCCGTGGCGCGGACAGGAAATGTCACGGAGATCCGTCCGGGCACCTATATTTTTAACGACGCTTTGCTTTGCAGCGAACAAGCGGCAATTACCGATGAGATCGCTGTGCGCTATGTTGCCACAGTAGTGAGTACGCCTCATAAGGAATACGCCGTCATCGACGGAGGCACCAAGACTTTCCCCTCTGATATCCAATTGAACCGGCCGCCGCTTTATGCAAAGGGGTACGCCATTGTTGAAGGCAGTGAGGATCTCTGTTTGTCTCGAATGAATGAGGAGCATGGAATCATAACCTCCGAAAAAGGCGATACGGGGCTTAAGGTTGGCGATATACTGACATTGATTCCACTTCATGTGTGTACTGCGATAAACCAGCAAAACTCTGTTTATCTACTGAAGGAAGACGGGACTTTTACCCGCCAGACCGTTGATGCGCGCGGTATGCTGGTATAAGGAGGACGCGGGATGAAAACGCTGATAAAAGCAGGTAATGTAGTTGATGAAAACTGTTGCGCACCGAAGCAAGCTGACATTTTGATAGAAAGGGAATAATGTACCCGCCAGAATGGAAAGACATTACGATTGTGTTATTATCATAATTAACTTTTGTGAGGAGGGCTGCTGATGCCTTATGTACAGAGTGATATGAAGGGACTGAACCGAAGAGACGTGTTTGATCTGATTGCCGATATGGGGACTATCTCCAGGGTTGAGATTGCACGTATCTTAGGCACTAGTATGCCTACCGTATTGAAAATAACCAATATGCTTCTGGATAAAGGCTTTGTTAGTCTGTCAGGTGAAGAAATGACTGCTAGAGGCCGAAGACCGCAGTTATTGCAGTTCAACCCTCATAAAATCCTGGGTATTGGCGTCGATTACAACGGCAATACAGTCAAGGCGGCCGTTTGCGATTACTGGGGCAAAGAGCTCGCTTTCAGTCAAAGGCCTGCAAACGATGATTTCGATGCCCTGCTGAATAACTGTTTACCCGGTATGCTGGCGCATTTGATGGAAGATAACAACATAACGCGAGATGGGTTGTTTGCAATTGGTATCTGTTTACCCGGTTCCTCCGATACGGAGAATTCCGTATTGCAGCTGGGTCCGCTTTCGGGCGTTCGAATAGGGAATGCGACTACCGATACTCTGCGGGGTTTTTCTCAAAGAATGGGTCTTCCTGTTTATTGCTTTAATGATGTAAATTCCGCGGCGACGGGAGAATACGTGCTGCGTAAGCTGAAAAAGGAGGATCTTGTATATATATCCGCGGGCGAAGGCATTGGAGCAGGTATTATACTTGACGGCGAGCTTCGTATCGGCAGCCGTTTTTCTGCAGGTGAGCTGGGTCACTTCGTGCTTGACCCCAATTTCGTTACAAATATACAAAAGCCAGGCTGGTTTGAAACGCAACTCTCGTACGAGATATTGTGCCAAAGGTTTCCTGACTATAAAAAAGGTGAAAAGCCCGCGGAGCTTTTGGAATATATCGCACAGCATCTGGCTCTTGCCATTGCCAATATTTCGAATCTGCTCGATCTGAAATATATTATTTTGGGCGGTGATTTAGTTAAAGAATTTCGTAATGAACTGCAGGACAAGGTTCGGTACTATATACGTCGCCTGTGCCTCCATGAAATCGAGGTGTACGGAGCTTCATGTGAAAATTCGAGCCTTGTGGGGGCAACTTCACTAGCCCTGTCCCGCGAAGTCGACAATGCGCTTGCCGACAAATAATAATGGTGGTGAGCACATTTATTCTACTCTGGCTTACGGATTCAAATTGTTATATACGATTTAAATATAATAAGAAAGGTTGATTACATTATGAAAAATGTCTATGATACTATGAAACAAATGGGCATTACGCTGCCGTCCGCACCTGCTAAGGGTGGAATATACACTCCTGTGATGGAATTCGGCAACGGTTTGCTTTACTGCTCCGGCTGCGGTCCTGCGCTTTCCGACGGCACCACTGTAACAGGCAAATTGGGCAGGGATATGAGCATTGAGCAGGGTCAAAAAGCGGCTTACTATTGCATGCTGAATCTGCTTTCCAATTTGGAAAATAGACTGGGCGATCTGAATAGGATAAAACGCTTTGTTAAGGTTCTCGCTTTTGTAAACTGTACTGAAGATTTTTACCAACAGCCCATGGTAGTCAACGGCGGTTCACAGCTATTGGTCGATTTGTTCGGTTCCGATGCGGGATGTCCGGCGCGCAGCGCAATTGGCACCAACGCGCTGCCAGGCAACATCGCCTGCGAGATTGAAGTGCTTGTGGAGTACGACACAACTAATACGTGAGGAGAAAACTCATGATAAGAAAGAATGAAATTATATCACAAATTAAAAGCACGGGGCTGGTAGCTGTGGTACGGGCCGAAAGCTCCGGTGAGGCATTCAGAATCACCAATGCCTGCATAGAAGGCGGAGTGGCTGCGATAGAGATCACTTTTACCGTTCCAGGCACGCTAGATGTTATAAATGCTTTGTCTAAAAAATATAATTCCGGTGAGATTATCATCGGCGCGGGTACTGTGCTTGACCCTGAGACAGCGAGGATGGCCATACTTTCCGGCGCCCAGTATGTAGTCAGCCCGTGCTTCAATGCTGGTACCGTTGAGCTTTGCAACAGGTATCAGATCGCCTGTATGCCCGGGGCCATGACAGTAAAGGAAGTTGTTGAGTGCATGGAATCGGGGGCGGATATTGTAAAGATTTTTCCGGGCGAATTGTTCGGTCCTAAAATCATAAAAGCTATAAAAGGCCCCTTACCTCAGGCGGAGCTTATGCCGACGGGAGGAGTCGACGTGGATAATGTGGCCGAATGGATCAGAGCCGGCGCAGTGGCGGTAGGAGCGGGCGGAAGCTTGACAAAGGGAGCGGCTGCAGGTGATTATGCTTTAGTTACAAAAACGGCGAAAGAATTTATTAAAAAAATAAAGGAAGCGCGGACTGCAACCCTGTAAGTTTAGCTGCAAACGAACAAGAGCTTTTTATAAAGGAGGGTTAATTTTATGGAGGAATTACAGCATCTTGTTCTCCAGAATTTAAGTTGTAATATCCATTATTGGTACAGGAAAGGTACCGATAACAAATGGGTATTGTTTTTCCACGGGGCAGGTGTGGATCATACAATGTTTGAATCACAATACGGTTTATTTGATTCAACATACAATATCATTGCATGGGATGCCCGTGGTCATGGCCTTTCCAAACTGGAATCCGGAAAGATATTTCAGTTTTCCGATATGATAAGCGATTGCAAAAAGCTATATGAACTGTATCACATAGACAAGGCAATTCTGATCGGACAGTCGATGGGAGGCAATTTAGCGCAGGAAGTCGCTTATAATTCACCCGGGCTGGTCGAAAAATTGGTTCTGATCGATTGTGCTAGAAATACTGGAAAATTGACGAGTATGGAGAAAATGGAGCTGAAATTTTCAAGATTGATGTTCGCCTGCTATCCATGGGAAATGCTTAAAAAACAGATGGCAAAGGCAAGTGCGGACAAGGACGGCGTAAGGGATTACCTTTATGCATGCTTTGACAAGCTTGATAAGCAAACGTTTGTCGATATAATGATGGATATGCTCGTCAGCTGTCTGCACGAAGATACAGCATTCAGGTTTAAGCAGCCGGTCCTGTTGATTTGCGGAGTTGACGATAACTTAGGCAACATAAAAAAGGGTGCGGGGCCATGGGCAAAAGACGACAGTAATATCACTTTGCATATGATTGATCATGCGGGGCATAACTCTAATCAAGATCAGCCTGAAGCAGTGAATAGGCTGATACTTGGTTTTTTAAGCATTACGCCGATAACATGCTTACAGAGACAATAAAGGCGCTGGGTGCCAAAAAAATTGAAAGGGCTTCGTAGCTTGTAATAAAAAATGAAGAGCTGAAGGGTGCTTCCATGAGGTTTGTCATTGTAGAACAGGCTTGAAACATCAGCGAAACAAAAACGTCATTCATTCAAGTGTTGGTACGGTACACTTCAGGGTTTGACGTTTTTTAGCATAGGTGAGCAAAATATAATATATAATATGCAAGATATAGTTGACATTTTGTATAGCATAACATATAATTAGTTCATCAAGTTGTGAGAGGAGTATCAGGATGGGCTTATGAAAAATATAAAAATGAAAATGGCCCGGGTCGAATGTGATTTGTCGCAGGAGCAGCTTGCCGAGAAGGTGGGCGTGACAAGGCAGACGATAGGTATGATCGAATCCGGGAATTACAATCCCACGCTGAATCTCTGCATTGAGATTTGCAAGGCATTGAACAGAACGTTGAACGATTTATTTTGGGAGGAATGATTTTTATGAAAAAAATAGTTGATGAAAGAATTATAGGTCTGCAGAAAAAGTACGGTTTTGAGGCGTTGTACCTGGCATCGTTTCTTATCCTGATCGACTTTATGGTCAGAGTAGTCTTTTTCAAGAAGGGCTTTAAGGAATGTGTCGACCTGTATCTTATTTTTCTGTTGCCTTGGCTTTATTACGAGGTACGGGGTCTGTTCGGAGGAATCTTTGTGGGTATATCAAAACAGCAGAAGCTTATAAACAAGCTTGCCGGCGTCTTCTTCTGCGCGGTGTTTATGCTCCTCACACTGCTCGGATTTGCGAATGACGGCATACTTACCAAATTTTCAAACGCCGAGTTTGTGAAGGGATTTATTACAGGACTTGCTATTGTAGCTTTTGGTGCTATCGTTGTGATTATTGCAGCGAAAAGACAACTCAAAAAAAGTGAAGAAGCGGATGTGTAGTATTAATTATCAATACAAATTTATTGATTAACGATAAAATTATATTGACTATTGATAAAAGGTAGAGTATACTCTCCTTGTAAATGTTATCTTTTACTTGGAGGGTGGTAACTCTATGAAGATCCTTGGTGAAAACGGCTTATCGGGAATAGTCAAACGCTTTGTAGATCTCATATTTTTCGGGGGCATAGCTATTGTTCTGGCGCTTCCGCTCATATTGCAGTGGTATATGGATTGGCTGGCAGGCAGTACAAGTGAATTGTACGCGTTTCTGCTGCCTTTTCTTTATGTTACGGGCATTTTGGCTCTGATTATCGTGAACGAACTAAGGAAAATATTTAAAACACTCAACCGCATGGACCCTTTCCGTATGGACAACGTAAAAAGCTTCAAGCTTATATCGGTCTGCTGCTTTGTGATAGCCTTTCTCTACCTTGTAAAGATATTTTTCTTCAATTCTTTTTTAACGATCATTTTAATGATGGTATTCATCATCGGCGGCTTTTTCCTGCTCATTATAGCGGAGGTTTTCAGGCAGGCCGTTATAGTCAAGGAAGAAAACGATCTTACGATATGAGGCGGGAGGGCATATGGGAATAAGAATCAATCTGGATGTAATGATGGCAAAACGGAAGATAGGGCTTACAGAGCTGGCTGGAAAAGTTGATATAACGATGGCGAATCTTTCAATACTGAAAAACAACAAGGCAAGGGCGATACGATTTTCAACGCTTGAAGCCCTGTGCGCGGCGTTGAGCTGCCAGCCCGGAGATATACTCGAGTATGTGCCCGGCAATGACCCTGTCGATGACGGAGACGGCGAATATCCTGATAAAGCTTGAAATGAGGTGGAGTAAATGGACGAAACAAGTGAAACAAAGACTATGAATGAACCGGATGAAATGAAAAATATGAACGAAACGGATGAAACCAAGGAAATGAATGAGCCAAATAAACCAAATGAACCAAAAGAAATGAAGGACACAAGTAACGGTGAGAAAAAGGATGACAGACGAGCCAATGATGGCAAGCCCGATAAACTGATTTTCCAAAGACCCGACAAACTTATGGCAGCCGGCGCTTTACTGTTCGGGATACTTTTTGTCTGGCTGTTTTACGGCAAATATCCCGGTATATCGATACCGATCTTTGTTATTGCCTTTTATGCCTTATTATTTGCCTATACGCGTCCTGTGCTCACAAAAGAGGCAAAATTCGGATGGTTCCTCAGTATCCCGGTTTTCCTGATTTCGCTCACCTATGCGCTCTTCGGGAATGAGGCGCTTATGGTGCTGGACATTCTTGCATTGCCTGTTCTGATACTTTTGCAGACACTGCTCATAACGGGCTTAAACACCTATAAATGGCACAGTCCGGGTATAATCGTAGATATTATATTCGGTATGATCGCCAGGTGCCTGCTGCATGTATTCAAGCCGTTCAGGCTCATTGCCTCGCTGATTAAAAAAAGCCCCGCCGATAATGGTAAAAAATCCGCGGCAACCAGGGTACTGATCGGTCTGGCCATATCGGTGCCGCTTGTTTTGATTCTGCTCCCGCTCCTCTCCTCGGCGGACATGGTGTTCGGGAAGCTTGTGGATAAGCTGCCGAACCTGTTTATAAATGTTAACGCTGGTGAGATAGTAGGAAGGACGATAGTCGCGCTCGTTATTTTCTTCCTCTCCTTCAGCTATCTCTGGAGTCTCGGCCATAAAGAACGACCGGTCGACAATACAATAAACGGTATCGTTTTAAAATCTCCCGAACAGAAAAAGGCATGGGATCCTGTGATTATAATTACCGTAACGGTGACAGTGGATATTTTGTACGTTATATTCGTCGTCATCCAGTTTGCTTACTTGTTCGGCAGGTTCGGACTCCCGGACGGGTTCACCTTTGCCGAATATGCAAGGAGCGGCTTTTTTGAACTGATTCTTGTCTCCCTGCTCAATATCGCTCTCCTGGCATTTACGCTGACATACACCAAAAAAGGCGCGGCAGGTTTGAATCTGGCTTTCAGGGCATTGAACAGCGTAATGATCGGCTGTACCATTGTAATGCTCATATCGGCGCATTACAGGATGTCCTTGTATGAGCAGGCATATGGCTTTACTTTTCTACGCATAATGACCCATGCTTTCATGGCCTTCCTGCTTGTGCTCTTCGTTATTACGCTAGCTAGGGTATGGATTGACAGGCTGCCGCTCCTGAAGCCTTATATAATAGCTGCAGTGATCGCTTTCACGGTAGTCAACTATATAAATGTTGATGAAATGATTGCAAAGAACAACGTCGAGAGATACTATACTACTAATGAGATAGATATCGAATACTTCCGTTCCCTGTCGAGCGGAGTAGTCGATGATCTGAAGAAACTGGCGAAGGATAAGGATCCAAACGTATCGGCAAAAGCCGTCGAAATGCTAAACAAGAGAAAGGACGTGCTTTTGCGGATGAATAGAAACTGGCAGTCCTTCAATCTGACGAATTATTTGGCGCAAAAAGACCTTGAGAAGGGATGGTAGGGTATTGATCAGGCTGGCAAAGAGCTTTTCATCGATTACGTTGCTGGTATTTACAATAGTATGGCTTGCCGGCTGTTCGTCCACGGGCGGACACTGGAGTGTTGTCACGGCTGGAAGGCCTGTAATAGGGCTAACCGTCGAGAAAAGCGAGGATAGAGAAGTCAAATTGGATTCACAGGTCCGGCTGCGCGTAAGTATAGATAACGGAAATATCCGGATCACGCGCGGAAACGGTGAAAAGCTACTTATCAGGGAGACCCTGCGTATCAAGGGACCGGCTTCGAAGGAGCGCCTCGGCGAACTGCTGGATATGAGCAAAAGCAAGGTTGACAGCGTTGCGTATAGCGTCAACGTGGACCAGAAGCAGAGTAAAGAAATAAAACCGCTTTACGGTATGGCAGACGACATTGAATTTATCATACCTGAGGCTATAAACATGCTGAATGTTTCATTGAAAAACGGAACTGTCGATATTTCCGGTTTGGATGGGCTGAGGTCGGCCGAGTTTTCCATGGTGAACGGGCAGATCGCTGTTGCGGAAAGCAGTTCGGACAGTATAAAAGTATCGGTAGACAAAGGAAATATTCAAATGGAGGACTACTCAGGGAGTGGCAGCTATGAGTGCAAGCATGGGAATATCAACCTTAAAGCGGTTAAAGGCCCGGTAGATCTTACGTCGGTATCGGGCGACGCCATTATTGAGGACTCCGAGGGCGCTCTTAAATGCGATTTGTCTGCAGGGCGGCTGGTAATCAAAAATACCGGGATAGGCAGCGGATCGGATCTTTACGCGTCCACAGGCAGCATAGATGCGGAGTTGACCGGCCTTGACAGTGCCGGAAAGCTTTCAGTAAAATCCGCGGATGCCGATATAAGGCTTAAAATGCCTGAGAACAAAGGATATTCACTGATTGCCAGATCGACCGGCGGCAAGGTACATAATAAAATCAATCCATCTCCCGGAACACTGAAGAAATCGCCCACGGGCGAGGTTTACGGAGATGTCGCCGGAGGCGGCGTTTCTATGGATGTCTATACGGACAGCGGCAGCATTACACTATATTAACTTGGCGGTCATATCGACGAGCCGTCATAACCGGCCCAGCGACATTACAGAAAAAGAGCATCAGCGATATTGTTTCGCTGATGCTCTTTCATAAATATATATTATGGCAGGTGTTATGGCAATTTGAAGAGAATTATGGCAGCATAGAGCTGCCCATCAGATATTTGTCGCACTCGCGCGCAGCGCCCCGGCCTTCGTTTATTGCCCATACGACCAGACTTTGTCCGCGCCGCATGTCTCCGGCGGCAAATACGCCCTTTACGTTGGTAGAGAATTTACCATATTCGGCTTTTACATTCGAGCGGTTGTCCTGCTCGACGTTCAAAGCTTTGAAAGAAGTTTCTTCCGGTCCGAGGAAGCCCATTGCAAGCAGTACCAGCTGTGCCGGGTAAACCTTTTCAGTACCCGGGATATCCACAGGGACAAAACGTCCCGAAGCGTCCTTCTGCCAATCCACCTCAACTGTATGCACTTCCTTCAGGTTTCCATTTTCATCTCCGACGAATTTCTTGGCCGTTATGCAGTAATGGCGCGGATCGCTCCCGAACAATGCTGCCGCTTCTTCCTGGCCGTAATCGGTCTTGAGTATCTTCGGCCACTGAGGCCACGGATTGTCGGGCTTCCTTTCCACGGGGGGCTGCGGCATTATCTCAAGCTGCATAACGCTCCTGCAGCCGTGGCGTATCGAGGTTCCAACACAGTCCGTGCCGGTATCCCCACCGCCTATTATAATGACGTCCTTATCCTTCGCATCAATATAACTTCCGTCAACATGCTTTGAATCCAACAGGCTTTTGGTGTTTGCCTTAAGAAAATCCACTGCAAAATAGATGCCTGTAAGATTTCTTCCCTCGATGGGAAGATCCCTCGGTTTTGTCGCGCCGCAGCAGAATACCACTGCATCGTATTCCTCAAGCAGCTTTTCCGGCGCTATGTCTTTTCCGACTTCAACGCCGGTCCTGAATTCTATTCCCTCTTCAGAAAGCAGCTTTACCCTGCGCTGTACTATCTTTTTATCGAGCTTCATATTCGGTATGCCATACATCAGCAAACCGCCGATCCTGTCATTGCGTTCAAAGACTGTCACCAGATGACCGGCTTTGTTCAACTGGTCCGCACAGGCCAGTCCTGAAGGACCGGAGCCGACAACCGCCACTCTTTTGCCCGTACGTATTTCAGGAAGCTCAGGTTTTATCCAGCCTTCCTTGAAAGCCTTTTCTATGATGGAGCATTCGTTGTTTTTGACCGTCACCTGCGGGTCGTTGATGCCTACCGTGCAGGAACCCTCACATAACGCCGGACAGACCCTTCCCGTAAACTCCGGAAAGTTGTTCGTTCTGAGCAGCCTTTTAACGGCTTCGCGCCAGTTGCCCTTGTACATCAGATCGTTCCATTCGGGTATCAGATTGTTCAGCGGGCAGCCCGAAGCCAGACCGTTGATCATCAGGCCCATATGGCAGAACGGGGTTCCGCAGTCCATACAGCGCGCACCCTGCATGCGCTGTTCCTTTTCAGGAAGGTGGAGATGGAATTCATCCCAATCCTTGATCCTTTCCAATGGTTCGCGATCAGCCGGAACAATTCTCTTATATTCCATAAATCCAGTAGATTTACCCATAACACTGCCTCCTTACAGCTCGCCTCATTTCAGAAGAAACAACATCAATCGTCGTCTTCCGCCAGGCTCACATTTCCTTTATTTTCTTCAAATGCGGCTAGAAGAGCTTCATCTCCGCTTAAGCCGGCATCCTGCATTTTCTTTATAGCCTTCAGCATCTTTTCGTAATCCTTCGGCATTACCTTTACAAACAGCGGCAGCACTTCGTCCCAGCTCTGCAGGACCCTTTCGGCAAGCTTGCTGCCGGTGTATTCGAGATGCTTTTCCACCATTCCTCTGACTTGATCGATCTCGCCTTTATCTTCGAGCTTCTGTAGCTCTACCATTTCCTTATTGCATTTTTTATTGAATACGCCTTTTTCATCGAGCACATAAGCCACGCCGCCCGACATACCGGCTGCGAAGTTCCTTCCCGTTGAGCCGAGAACGACGACGCGACCGCCCGTCATGTATTCACAGCCGTGGTCTCCTACCGCTTCCACGACAGCCGACGCTCCGCTGTTCCTGACGCAGAAACGTTCCCCGGCCATACCGCTGATATAGGCTTCGCCGCTCGTTGCGCCGTACAGGCAGACATTGCCCGAAATTATATTCTCCTCAGGGACAAAGACCGACTTTTTAGGAGGATAGACAACTATCCTGCCGCCTGAAAGCCCTTTGCCGAGGTAATCGTTCGCATCGCCTTCGAGCGTGAGCGACAGGCCTTTGGGTATGAAGGCTCCGAAGCTCTGGCCGGCTGAACCTGTGAACTTCAGGTTTACAGTATCTTCGGGAAGTCCTTTTTCACCGTATTTCTTCGTTATTTCACTGCCAAGGATCGTTCCGACGACACGGTCGGTGTTCCTGATAGGCAGTTCGGCAGTGACCTTTTCACCCTTCTGGAGCGCGGGTCTGCATATTTCAAGCAGTACCTGAGTATCCAGAGTATCCGTGATCAGATGCTCCTGGCTCTTTATACAATGCCTGGGAGAATCCGCGGGCATATCCGGCTGATAAAGTATCGTTGAGAGGTCCAGGCCCTTCGATTTCCAGTGGAGAATTGCATTATTAGGTTCAAGTACTTCGCTGTGTCCGACCATTTCGTCAATCGTACGGAAGCCGAGCTTAGCCATCCACTCGCGCATTTCCTGAGCGATAAAGCGCATGAAATTCACTACATACTGCGGATCACCGCAGAATTTCTTTCTCAACTCTGGATTCTGCGTTGCGACGCCTACCGGGCAGGTATCGAGGTTGCAGACTCTCATCATGACACAGCCGAGCGTTACCAGCGGAGCCGTTGCGAAACCGAATTCCTCGGCGCCAAGTAGCGCTGCGACAATTACGTCGCGTCCGGTCATCAGCTTACCGTCGGTTTCTACTACGATCCTGCTTCTCAAATCATTAAGCATCAGCGTCTGATGGGTCTCTGCGAGGCCGAGCTCCCAGGGAAGCCCTGCGTGACGTATGCTGCTCCTGGGCGAGGCTCCCGTGCCTCCATCGTAACCGCTTATGAGCACGACGTCCGCGCGTCCCTTCGCAACACCGGCCGCTACCGTTCCCACGCCAACTTCGGAAACCAGTTTGACGCTGATCCTTGCTTCGCGGTTTGCATTTTTCAAGTCATATATAAGCTCCGCTAGATCTTCTATCGAATAAATATCATGGTGCGGCGGCGGTGAAATAAGTCCGACGCCGGCCGTTGAATGTCTTACCTTCGCAATCCAGGGATATACCTTGGCGCCGGGCAGCTGTCCGCCTTCGCCAGGTTTTGCGCCCTGTGCCATCTTTATCTGGAGTTCCTTTGCATTCACCAGGTAATTGCTCGTTACTCCGAAACGGCCCGAGGCCACCTGCTTAATGGCGCTGCAGCGGCTGTCGCCGTTGCTGTCCGGTTTGAAACGTTCCGGGTCTTCACCGCCTTCGCCCGTATTGCTTTTTCCGCCGAGCCGGTTCATCGCTATTGCCAATGCCTCATGGGCTTCCTTGCTGATGGAGCCATAGGACATGGCGCCGGTCTTGAAGCGCCTGCAAATGGAATCTACGGATTCTACCTCTTCAACCGGTACCGGGGCGCGGTCGTATTTGAAATCAAGCAGTCCGCGTATCGTGCACTGCCTTTGTGTCTGTTCGTCCAGGAGCCTGGAATATTCTCCGAAGGTCCTGTAATCGTTCGTTCTGCAGGCCAGCTGCAGCTTGTGGATGGTTTCGGGGTTGTAAAGGTGATATTCTCCGTCCCTTCTCCACTGATATTGGCCTCCCGTTTCGAGCACGTCTTCGGTATTGCGCTCGTCGAAAGCGTTTTTATGGCGTATCAGCACTTCTCCGGCTATCACGTCAAGGCCTATACCCTCTATTCTGGATGCGGTCTTCGTAAAATACCTGTCTATGACTTCCTTGTTTATACCTACGGCTTCGAATATCTGAGCGCCCTGGTAGCTTTGTACCGTCGAAATACCCATCTTGGACAGCGTTTTTACGATGCCTTTCACCGCCGCCTTTGTATATTTCTTCGAGCCGTATTTGAGATGCGATTCCTTGAGCATACCTTCTCTGACCATACCGTCGATCGTTTCGTAAGCGAGGTATGGATTGATCGCCGATGCGCCGAATCCGATCAGCAACGCAAAATGGTGTACTTCTCTGGGCTCGCCGGACTCTACTATTATACTGACTCTGGTGCGCGTGCCTTCGCGGATCAGGTGGTGATGCAATCCGGAAACTGCCAGCAACGCAGGTATGGCAGCATATTTTCTGCTGACGCCCCTGTCTGAGAGTATCAGTATATTGGCGCCTTCCTTTATGGCATTCGAGGCGTCGCTGAAGATTTCATCAAGAGCACGCCTCATCCCCTGCTCGCCGTTGTCGGCTTTGAAGAGCATTGGAAGGTTGAACGAACGGAAGCCCGGCTTGGTTATATCACGAAGCTTTGCAAGCTCCTCGTTGGTTATGATCGGATATTTGACTTTTATCTGTTTACAGCTCTCAGGCGTAGGATACACCAAATTGCCTTCGGAACCTATAAAGGTCTCCGTCGCGGTTATAATTTCCTCACGCAGCGCGTCGATCGGGGGATTGGTTACCTGTGCAAAAAGCTGCTTGAAATAGTTGTAAAGAAGCTGCGGCTTATCGGACAGCACTGCCAGCGGGGTATCTGTGCCCATTGCGCCTATGGCTTCCTGTCCGTCGGCTGCCATCGGAGCGATGATCTTCCTCAGCTCTTCGAAGGTATAACCGAATATTTTCTGTCGCTGCAGGAGCGTAATGTAATTCGTTTGGGGATAAGGCGACAACACAGGAAGGTTTTCCAGTTTGAGCACGTATTCTTCAAGCCATTTACGGTATGGATGCTCCCGGGATATTTTATTTTTCAATTCATGATCATTTATAATACGGCCTTCGACGGTGTCGATCAGCAGCATTCTTCCGGGTTTCAGCCTTTCCTTGTTCAATATGCGTTCCGGAGGGATGTCGAGTACGCCCACTTCTGATGAAAGTATGACCTGCCCATCCTTCGTAACGTAATAACGTGCGGGGCGCAGTCCGTTCCTGTCCAATACCGCACCGACCAGTGCGCCGTCGGTAAAGGCCATCGCTGCGGGTCCGTCCCAGGGTTCCATAAGGCAGCTGTGGAATTCATAAAATGCCTTCTTTTCGTCGTTCATGCTCTCATGATTCTGCCAGGGTTCCGGTATCATCATCATCATGGAGTGGGGAAGTGAACGGCCTGAAAGAGTCAGGAATTCAAGACAGTTGTCGAACATGGCCGAGTCGCTGCCGTCCGGATTGATCACGGGATATACCTTTTTCAGATCTTCACCGAAAACTTCGGATTCCAGGGTAGCCTCACGTGCAGCCATCCAATTGACATTGCCGCGCAGTGTGTTTATTTCGCCGTTGTGGATGACATAACGGTTTGGATGAGCCCTTTCCCAGCTTGGGAAGGTGTTGGTACTGTAGCGGGAATGAACGAGCGCCATTGCGCTTTCTACATGTTGGCTCTTAAGGTCGGTATAGAATTCATCCACCTGCTCCGCGGTAAGCATGCCCTTGTATACTATCGTTCCCGATGAAAAACTGGCGGCATAGAAGGTCAGCTCTTTCTGTACGGCAACCTTTTCGATACGCTTGCGTATCACGTACAGCTTTCTTTCAAAAGCAAGCTTGTTCTCGATTGCCGGATTTTTACCTATTATGACCTGCTTAATAAAGGGCATGCATGCAAGAGCTGTTTTTCCCAGGGAAACCGGATTTGTCGGCACATCCCTCCAGCCAAGCACTTTCTGACCTTCTTCTTCAATTATATTATTGATAATTTTTATCATTTCACTGCGATTCCCGGCGTCGTTGCTTAGAAAAACCATTCCTACGCCGTAACCGCCCTGTTCGGGAAGAGTGATACCTGTTTTTTTGCACTCGCTTTCAAGTAATTTATGAGGGATCTGGATCAGGATTCCCGCGCCGTCGCCCGTATTGTTTTCGGAACCGCTGCCGCCTCTGTGGGAGAGGTTTACAAGAATAGTAAGCGCCTGTCTTATGATCTGGTGGGATCTGGTCCCGTCAATATTCACCACGAATCCGATACCACATGCGTCATGCTCATTCTGAGGGTCGTAGAGACCCTGCTTTACCGGCAGTCCGTTAGGCGCCTGCCTGATCTGTGGGCTGTAAAGTCTCTGCCCCTCCGGTACAGTGCTCTGATCACTTTGCTTCATATTTAACACCCTTTCCATAATCATTGCCAGGTAAGTTCAATTGGATTAGTACAGCTCTTCTATTTTTTGCCTGAGTCGCCAAAAAAGTGTACAAAAAAAGCACATAATCAGAATTATATGCCTCACCGTTGAGTATAATCCAATCTAAACTGACATGCCCCATTGCATGCCGTTATATAAAATATGGCTTTTTTAAACATCATAAACCTTATAGTGTTTTTAATTATAACAGGGGATAATGGAATAATCAATAGATTTAAAAATTTTTTGCAGGATGTTTATGACATTCCTGCATAACTTAATAAAACCATTTGATCTTATTGATGGCAGAAAGCAAAATCACGGCCAGATTTAGTAAGCTGGATATTAGTATTTGCGGTTTATACCGGTTTCTGTCAAAAGCCTGTAGCTTGCTGTCTACCTTCTTTAGAATGAAATAGATTTGAAGTATAATTGCAAGAGCGGAAATACCTTTCAGCAAAACAGTCTCCAAAAAGAACGCGCAATATATCAAAAACACTATGACAAGCAGATTGTACGCTACGCTCATGCCCGTGCCAAAAAGGCGGATATCGATGTCGACCATATCTTCAAGTTCTTCCTCAATCTCCTCGTCGTTTTCACGACCGTTAAAGCCTTTTCCTGAAAGCAGGTTATAAATTTGTCTGCAGGAAATAGCGGCAATTATGATGGACATAATAACGAAAAAGATCTGGTGATCTGAAAATATCGCTATTACAGGAAACACAAGTATTAAAAGAAATATCAGTACGCTGCCCTTTGACTGCATTTTAAGCTCCCGAAACCCAGAATAATAAACTACTCCATTATACACTAAAAAAACATATTCAGATACCTGAAATTTATGTCGGACAATTGCAACGAGCGGCTCCTATGACTTTTATCCGAGTAACTTGCCGCGGCATATGGCCGTTGTATAATATATCGGCTATTTTGCAATGCTAATAATGATATTTCACGTAACAAAATTTGAAGCTTTATAATAGGGAGGATGCATTATGTCAAAAACGGTTGTAGGATTGTTTGACAATCAGGATCATGCCGAAACAGCAGCGCGTCAGGTCAGGGATCAGGGCCTGCGTACGGATGACATATCCATCGTCGTAAAGCACGGCGATGCGGATGAAGGAAAGCGCGGCGCCACAATGGGGCGGGATGTGAATGATAATATATCGGATGGAGTCGTATCGGGCGGCGTGCTCGGAGGTATAGCGGGATTGTTGATCGGAGCCGGCAGCATGGTGATTCCGGGTCTCGGTATAATAGCTGCCGCAGGACCAATCACCGGCCTCCTCTCGGGAGCGGTCACCGGAGGTATAGTCGGCGGGCTTATCGATCTGGGTATACCGGAAAGCAGAAGTAAGGAATATGAAAGTGAATTGAAAAGAGGTAAGGTTTTATTCAGTATGAAAACGGATGAAGACAAGGTCAGCAGGATATCTTCCATATTGAGAAATGCCGGCGCGGCGAGCGTTGAAACTTATTAAGCTTATCGTATAAGCACATAAGCTGTATTAAACATAAAAAAAGCATGGGACAGTCCGATCCCGTGCTTTTTATGTATCACAGTTCCACCCACGCCCTGGCTTCCGAAGACCTGTACAGCGCATTTATCAGTCTGATCGTCTCCATACCCTGGCTGCCGTCTATGGCAAAAGGCTTTTCCGCATGCAGGCTATCGTAGAAATCTTCTATCAGAGCGGCGTGCCCGGCGCCGTAATAAGCCTTTTTTCCGGTTTTGGGATTTACGTCGGTAATGATCTCTGAATCGCCGTTGTTATATTTTATGGTAAGATCCCCGGACAAGGTCATAACGGCGTTTTCACATACCAACTGGAGCTCGACAGGTGCGTCGGCGTAGGCATTCGTTGCAAAAAAGAATCCACGTGCTCCGCTTTCGAACAGTATGGTTGCTTCCGCAGTGTCTTCAACCTCTATTATACCTTCAAGGAACCTTGTATCCGTGTTCCCTTTGATTTTAACCGCTTTTCCCGCAAACCACCGTAACAGGTCGAGAGTATGTATCGACTGGTTGATCAGCACTCCTCCGCCTTCCTGTTCCCAGGTGCCTCTCCAGGGAGCGCTGCCGTAATAATCCTGTCCTCTGAGCCATGTGACGGAGGCCTTTGCAGCAATTATCCTTCCGGCTTTTCCCGATTCCAGAAGCATTTTCATGTATCGCGAAGTGGCATTATAGCGATTCTGGAAGCAGATGCCCAGCTGCTTGCCTGTCTCCGAGGAGACGCTTCTCATCCGCATACAGTCCTCGACGCTTATAGCCATCGGCTTTTCAGTCAATACATGCTTTCCGGCCTTCATTGCTTCTATTGCCATAGGCGCGTGCAGATAATGCGGAGTGCAGATGTGTACGACGTCTATTTCAGGGCTTGCCAGCACATCCTTGTAGTCTGCCAGGGCTTTACAGCCATATTTGCGTGCCGATTGCTCCGATTTTTCCGGATCAATATCGACAACTGCCTTCAATTCCGCAAGAGGGTAATTCGCCAGTGCGTCAGCGTGCAGACTGTGAATAACGCCGCACCCTACAATTGCCGTTTTGTAGCTTCTCAATAGTCCCACCTCTGCGATGATGTTTAAGGTCTTTCATACCAGGTATTGGCTTATCCGGGAATACCCTAGGGCTCTTAAAACAATAACCTCCCATTTTAAAGCGGTTATTTTCCAATATTGCTGCGTTGTCGTCAGTTGCAATAAAGCAATTATTACGCCTTCCTCCGCCTTGCAATATTGAAAAATCCCTCTCTTTAAAATCGGGCATTATTGTTTTAAGAGCCCTTAGTCAACTATTTCATCAACGACAGGTTCTATATCTGACGGAACGGGAGGCTCGGATACGGAGGGAGTCTCGGACTGCGTTCCGGTCTGGGCCGGCACTGTGATCGCGCCGGGAGTGGTAGCCGGGGCTCCTTTTTTACCGACCCATATTTCTTCCGTGCAGGGTTTATAAGTGCTTGTGTGGAGCTTGGTCTGAGAAATGACCTTGCCTGCCATCTTTACTGTTTTATAGGTTTCAACGACATAACCGTCCGAACCCTCCTGCTTTATTTTCGTCTTGCCGTACTGAAGATTCGGATCGTCGAAGTTTTTTGTCTCATGAGGTGTATGGCTCAGTATCTTGTTGCTGATAATGACGGATTTGTCTGGAGTTTCGTTAGTCCCCGTCATCTTGAAGGATATCTTGTTGCCGCTTACTGATGCATTCAGCCTGATGGGCCATTTGGTCGTATTGACGAACCTGAAATCCGTACCGCCGTAATAAGCAGTCGCATCCTGGCCCAGCGGCACATAACCCACCGTAAAGGAATGACTCCTTCTTTCATTTACCTTGAGATCAGCTTTGAGAATGGCGTTGTACATTGTAGTCGAGACCTGGCATATACCGCCGCCGATACCGTTCTCGATCCTGCCGTTGATATATACGTGGGCTTCCTTATAACCATGCTCGATATCCCTGGGGCCGACGACCTTGTTGTAGGAGAATTCGTCTCCGGGAAGCAGTATAAGTCCGTCGATCTTGGCCACTGCGAGTCCCATGTTGTATTTCCTGTTCTTGCCGTTCTCGGTTGCTGTCGAAAAAGTAGTGTTGTATGAAGCCAATTCATCCTTGAAAAGCATGGTCGAGACCATGTCGGATGTGATTTCCGGTTTGGTGAAGGTGACAGGCAGCGTTCTTTCCGTATCCTCTGCCTTTTCTACTTCGGCAACAATGTTTGCCAGCGCGGTTTTGTCTATCTTTCTGCCCATCGCATGTGGGACCATGACCAATTGTGAATTTTCCACCTTATACCCTGCATTGACAGGTTCGCTGACGATCTGGTTGTAGAGATCGTCGACATTGAATTTTGCAGGATTGGTAATAATTGCGTGGAGCTCTATAGTTCCGCTCTTTCCGCTTTTTATCATATCTGTTACGAGCTTTGCCGTTTCGGTCCTGTCGATGCTTTCACCATGGTTGCCGGACCTTATGACGACGCTGCTATCCAAGATAACCAGCGAGTTTTCCTTTACACTTTTAAATTTGTTTACAGAAAATCTGGTGACAAAATTATCGACTTTAGACTGGTCAAAGGACTGGGAGACATCGATTTGTGCGCCTTTTATTCCCGCTCTTGCGATGTCATAAAGGCGTACGAACACGTTTCCCGACCGGCCGATGGAGTACGCAGCTTCAGCCGCGCGCTGCACGTCGTATTTTACCCCAAGCTCGGGGTATGACGCCTTCAACTCGGACTCGCCGGTTTTTAGCGTTATTTCCATGCTCTCGGTCGGTTTGCTCAATTCAGTTTCCAGGAACTGTTGGACTGCCTGTCTGCCGAGTCCCGATACATCAAGGCCGTCCACGGTTACACCTTTATAGATCCCGTCATTCTGAAGAGTCATATATGCAAACACGGAAGCGGATAAAAGCATCAAAGCCACAACTGCCAGCAAAACTATCATAACCGTTTTGCTTTTGTTTTTTCTCGGACGCTTGACTTGTACCTCAGGTTCCATTTTTGACGAACACCTCAAATATGTTGTTTTAATTGTCGAAACTTCTATATTTATAATGATTTGACGGTACTATTATCGCAATTGTTTCTCCAAAACACAATATATTATACAAAATAAATATTACAATTTGATTACCGGAGTTTCATAAATTCAATACAATAGTAGAAATTCACTCTGAAATGTATTAGGATAAAGTAAGCGGGGACGCTCCGGCTGAGGTACCCCAAAGGAAACGGATAAAAGGACTTACATAAAAGGACTTACATAAAAGCATGAATATATTTAATGAAGACGAATTCCGGAACGTATGTAAAAAATATAGTACGGGTAATGCCGCCATTAAAGACGTCAATATACGCTATGCCGCCCCTAATTATTACAACAGGCTGAAAAGTGTTGTGCAACGTGATAGGAGAGGCGAAGTGGTATTTTGTGTTATCAGGCCCGGCGGCAGGATAATAACCGTAACATGCAGCGAATACCCGGAGAATGTTTATAGAATACCGACAGGCGGAATAGGTCACAGGGAGGATATACTGGAGGCAATTTTCCGCGAGGTTAAGGAAGAGCTCGGGCTGGAAGTCAGGATCCGTTCTTTTGCAGGAGTCGTGCGTATCTGTTTTGAACACGATGATGAAAACGTGATGTTTTATTCCTATATTTTCATTCTCGATGAAACCGGCGGCAGGCTGCTTGAAGACGCAAGCGACGACGAAATCAGCAATGTGAGGGAAGTAGGACTTGAAGAGCTCGAACGGATCACCGGGGAGCTCGGCCGTCTCGGAGGGAAGTGGCAGGACTGGGGAATATTCAGGCAGGTGACTACGGGTGCGGTGCTCAATTTCCTGAGAAGTGGAAGTATATAACTGTTAAATTGTGCCTATACTTATAGTAAATTGGAAATTTCTATAAGAAGGTGCATTCCGTGAATACTGAGATCGTAAAATATGAAAGGCAAAACGGCGATAACCGCCTGAAGCCCAAAAAAGATAAGGACACTGTTGTTTCACGAATCTCTGCGCGGGCAAATCTTACCGCAGAGGAGAAGGACATCCTTGAAGCCGCGTTGGAAGCTCGCGATGAATGGATTGATACGAGCGCCAATTTCGAATATGTATCCGAAGAATTGCTGGTAGATTACTACATATACAGATTAAAAGCCTGTGAAGCGCGATATACGTATTTTGTCAGGCTTGCCAAAGAGAAAGGCCTGTCACCTTTTATTTAACGGAACAGATAAATATTTTAGCGAAGCATATAAGTTGGCGCAATAAGCCAGGCTTGTTCAAAAATTAAGGGCACTGTATGTGCCCTTAATTTTAATTTAAGTCATAATTCGTTACTTGTACAAGTATATATTATGTATAGTGCAGTCTCCATATATGTATACTGTTTGGGAATCGGTGTGAGAACATGTTGGATTATGGTGTTATACTCGCATATATAATAGGCATACTGCTGCTCTTCATTCTCGGCAGGTTGCTCGTGGTGCCGCTGAAGGTAGTGCTGAAGCTTGCTCTGAATGCGTTGGCCGGTGCTGTTGCAATCCTGGCTGTAAACTGGGCAGGCTCGTTTTTCGGCTTCAACCTGGCGCTAAACATCTATTCCGCCTTCATAGTCGGCACACTTGGGATACCAGGCTTCATACTGCTTGTCATCCTCAAGCTGTTATTTGGCTGAAATGCCCGTCAATTAATCTTAAATATCCTGATGGCATCCTCTAGCTTTTCAGCATCCTGCTTCAGCATAATTGCTGCTTCCTGCAGGCGTTCCACAGAATCCACCTGATTTTGCGTCGTAGCATTAACTTCTTCCGAAGACGCCGAGGTTTCCTCTGTTACCGCAGAGATACTCTGGATTGCATTAAGTGTGTCGTCCTTTGCTGTTTCTATTGTCTTCAGCCGTTTTATTATATCGTTCAGATTGCTGGCGAGGTCATTTACATGGTTGCTGATATTGTCAAATACGCTTACCGTCTTGGCTAAGGCCTCTGTCTGGGAAGCCACTATGCTTTCTGCTCTTACTGCCGTATTTACGGTTTCCTTGTTTTGCATGTCGATATCCTTTACGGTGTTCTGTATCTGCTTTGCTGCGGTCAAGCTTTGATCGGCCAGTTTCCTTATCTCACCCGCGACCACTGAAAACCCGTGTCCGGCTGCCCCGGCCCTTGCCGCCTCTATTGACGCGTTAAGGGATAGCAGAGTCGTCTGAGACGCAATATTGTTGATCAGGTTGACAAAGCCCTCGATTTTCTTGGACCTGGCGCTGAATTCCTGAATTTTGAGTACGATGTCCTGCGTAATTTCAGAGGTCGCCCTCGACTTGTCGTTCAATTCGTCGATGATTTGCAGGCCTTTGCTGGCTACGGACTGGGTATCGCTTGCGATCCGCCCGATTTCATTTGCATTGCTGTACACCTGATTGATCTGATCGGATAGACTGGACATCTGAACAAAACAGTGCTCGGAATCACTGGCCTGTTGAACGATTCCATGTCCGATTTCATCAACTGTCATAGATATTCCTCTGGTTGCTTCCAGCAGATCGCCCGCAGTAGTTGTCAGACTAACTGCCGAACCGCTGACTGCGCCGCCGACCTGTTTTACTTCGCCGATCAGGCTGCGCATATGTTCCATCATATCGGATATACCGTTGGACAATGACAGAAACTCATCCTTTCTCCTGGTATCGAATTTCACGGTCAGATCGCCCTTGGATACCTGTAAAATCGACTTTCTCAGTGAACTTATCGATCTGGTGATCACGCCGGTAATCAAAAATACTATGAATATGGCAAGTATGCATGACAAGGATACGAATATAAGGCTTAAGGCCTTGATGCCGCTTACCTTGCCGAGGATCGTGCTCTTTGGGATAAGTACGCAGACAATTCCGGAGACATCCGCAAATTTACTGTATACGAATAAATAATCTTTTCCCTTATATTTTTGATAAGAATAATTGCTTGGCTTATCGGATTCCAATGCCTTCTTAAAATAGGGCAGGCTTGTAAAAACGTTTCCCGTGTCAGCGTTCGATAATGTTTCCCTTCCGTCCGACGATATGAAGCCCAGTATACTTCCTTTCCCCATATCATAACCTGAAAACATATCCTTGATCTGTTTGGAGGAGACGTCGACGATAACATAACCCTGTCCGACGCCTATTTTCGCGACAAAGGAAGTTGCATAACTATCCTTGCCATAGACATTGCCGCTCGTAGGCATAATCTTGTCCAACTCCGAATGGTCGCCCACCCAAAAAGACGGCAGTTTCTTTGTTTTAAATTCAGTGCCGATATTGGACTGGGTTACCTGACTATATAGATTGCTGTTGATGTCACCGGTCGTTGACATATCCACCCCGTTCTTGCCGATCACGTGGATTTCGGAAATGAAGTTATTGGCTGTTGCGAGCAGAGATATTCTGTCATGAGTATCATCATACGTTTTGATGCTGCCCATGGCCTCATCATAGCTTAAATTGAAAAACTTTTTGAAGTTGATATCCTGCGTTAATTCCAGGGATGATTTTTCTATCATATTGAAGCCCAGGTTCATATACTTGCTTATTGCATCCATGGTGTCCAAGGAGCTTATTTCATAATTGCTGATAAGAGCTTCCTCGGAATTCTTATATGACACTATGCCATAGACGGCTAACAGAACGATTGGAACCAAAAGACCAAGAGCCAGCTTTACTTTGATGCTTTGAAATTTGTTCAAAAATGACGCGATACCCTTTTTGCCATTTTTACCTGTTTCTTTGCCGGAAATGTTTCGTGAATTGTTTCTGCGCGGAATAAAAATACTCGTCAGCTTTTCAACGATGTTTTTAAAGTCCATAAGTACCCCCCATTTCTTCATGTGAAAGTAATTGAAGGCCGGATTGATTCACTTTTCTCGGATATTAACGTGTATACTGTGGCGTTGAATAACAAAGGATGACTAAAAGCCGGGTATTCTTTAATTGCTTTTTTTCGTTGGTAATTACTATTATATATCGTTTTTTCTTTTATTTAAACACTTTTACAGATATGTTAATTATTTTTTTTCAATGATTATTAAACCTTTTGTCTTTTTGTGGAAGTAATCAAACATTGCAGCAAAGCTTATTCCAATACGACATAACAACTCAAATAGCACTTCACAAATTCTGTTTATAATGTTAAAATAAAATCAGTGTTGTGCTTAATATTGTATACAATATACAATATAAGCTGCTCAGGTTTGTTTAAAACCCCGTAACCATCCTGCACAGCGGATATTCTTTATGTAAATTAAATTTTATGGGGAATTAGTAAAGGGGAGAGATTTAGATGGGAAAAAACATGAAAACCATGGATGGTAATACCGCGGCGTCTCATATAGCCTATGCATTTACCGACGTCGCAGGCATTTATCCGATTACGCCTTCTTCTGTAATGGCGGAGCATGTAGATGAATGGGCTGCAACCGGCAGAAAGAATATTTTCGGCCAGGAAGTAAAAGTTGTTGAAATGCAGTCCGAAGCCGGCGCTGCAGGAACAGTACACGGATCCCTCACGGCAGGCGCGCTGACTACTACCTTCACGGCATCGCAGGGCTTGCTCCTGATGATACCGAATCTTTACAAAATCGCCGGAGAATTGCTCCCGGGCGTGTTCCACGTGAGCGCCAGGGCACTGGCAAGTCATGCGCTGTCGATATTCGGTGACCATTCCGACGTTATGGCATGCCGCCAGACAGGTATGGCACTGCTTGCAGAAAACAGCGTGCAGGAAGTCATGGACCTTGCAGCGGTAGCGCACCTCACCGCAATAAAGAGCAGAGTCCCGTTCATCAACTTCTTTGACGGTTTCAGGACCTCGCATGAGCTTCAAAAGATAGAGGTTCTCGAATATGATGAACTTGCAAAGCTTGTAGACTACGATGCAGTAAAAGCATTCAGGAAAAGGGCGTTGAATCCGGAACATCCTTCCATCAGAGGAACCGCTCAGAACCCGGATATATTCTTCCAGGCTCGTGAAGCTTGCAACACTTACTATGATTCGGTGCCTGCGGTAGTAGAAGAGTATATGGAAAAAATCAATAAACTGACCGGCAGGAATTACGGCCTCTTCAATTATTATGGAGCACCCGATGCAGACAGGATAATTGTTGCTATGGGTTCAGTCTGTGAAACTATTGATGAGACCATCGATTATCTCATGGCGAAGGGCGAAAAGGTCGGTGTTGTCAAAGTACATCTCTACAGGCCTTTCTCAGTGAAACACCTTCTGAAGGCCATTCCGGAAACGGCAAAGAAGATAGCTGTCCTTGACAGAACCAAAGAGCCCGGAGCGCTTGGAGAACCCCTGTATCAGGATGTCTGCACAGCTCTGTTTGAAAGCGGCATGTCTCCTGTCATCGTAGCTGGACGTTACGGCCTGGGTTCCAAGGATACCACCCCGGCACAGATCGTAGCTGTTTACGACAATCTTAAGGCAAAGAGCCCGAAGAATCACTTTACAATAGGCATAGTCGACGACGTCACCAAGCTCTCGCTCGACGCCGGAGAAGAACTCGAAACCGCTCCTGAAGGCACCGTAAGCTGCAAATTCTGGGGACTCGGTTCCGATGGTACCGTCGGCGCCAACAAGAACTCCATCAAGATCATAGGCGACCACACCGACATGTATGCGCAGGCATATTTCGCATACGACTCCAAGAAATCGGGCGGCGTTACGATCTCGCACCTCAGATTTGGTAAAAAGCCGATTCATTCAACATACCTCATAAACAAGGCTGACTTCGTTGCATGCCACAATCCCTCATACATCGGTAAATACGACATGATCAGCGACCTCAAGGACAACGGAACGTTCCTTCTGAACTGCGGCTGGTCTGCGGAAGAGCTCGACGAAAAGCTGCCCGCCGACATGAAGAGGTTCATCGCAAAGCACAATATCCACATGTATATTCTCGACGGCGTTTCAATAGGCAAGGAGATCGGCCTCGGAAACAGGATCAATATGATCATGCAGTCCGCTTTCTTTAAACTGGCCAAGATCATACCTCTCGACGACGCTGTAAAATATATGAAGGACGCAATACTGAAGACCTACGGCAAGAAGGGCGAGAAGATAGTCAACATGAATTACCTTGCAGTTGACAAGGGCGTCGAAGCTTTGAAGAAGATCGATGTGCCTGCAAACTGGGGTATGGCTAAGGATGAGGCCGCTGCTACACGCGACGTACCGGCATTCATAAGCGATATACTCGAGCCCGTCAACGGACAGCGCGGTGACAAGCTTCCTGTCAGCACCTTTGTCGGCATGGAAGACGGCACATTCCCGAATGGTACTTCAAGGTACGAAAAGAGGGGTATAGCTGTTGACGTTCCGGAATGGCAGATGGACAAGTGTATCCAGTGCAACCAGTGTTCTTACGTTTGCCCGCATGCTGCAATCAGGCCGTTCCTGCTCGATGAAGCTGAAGTGAAGAAGGCGCCCGAAGGCTTTACGTCGAAGAAGGCAATCGGAAAAGGTCTTGAAAACTTGAATTTCAGAATTCAGGTCTCCGCCCTCGATTGCGCAGGCTGCGGAAGCTGTGCAAATGTCTGCCCCGCAAAGGAAAAGGCATTGATCATGAAACCGCTTGAAACTCAGATGGAACAGGCAGATAACTGGGAATACGCTATGACTGTTGAGCCTAAGAATCCTATCGGAGAAAGCACGGTAAAGGGCAGCCAGTTCCAGGAACCCATGCTCGAATTCTCCGGCGCATGCGCAGGCTGCGGTGAAACCCCGTACGCCAAGCTTATGACCCAGCTTTTCGGGGACAGAATGATGGTTGCCAATGCAACTGGCTGTTCGTCGATCTGGGGCGGCAGCGCACCGTCGATGCCTTACTGCTCGAACAAGAAAGGTTTCGGACCTTCATGGGCCAACTCACTGTTCGAGGATAACGCAGAGTTCGGATACGGTATGTTCCTTGCTGTAAAGCAGCTCAGAAGCAAGATAGCCGATAACTGCAAGAAGGCCCTCGAAAAGGATCTGCCGGCGGATGTGAAGGCAGCTCTAACGAACTGGCTGGATAGCATGGAAGACGGCGAAGGCTCGAAGAAAGCTTCGGCTGAGGTCAAAGCCGTATTGAAAGCATACCTGCCTAAGGCTTCCGATGAAGAAGTAAAGGCTGTTCTTTCGGATATAATGGAAAAAGAAGAATTCCTCGTGAAGAAGTCCCAGTGGATCCTCGGCGGAGACGGTTGGGCTTACGATATAGGCTTCGGCGGTCTCGACCACGTACTTGCTTCCAATGAAGATGTCAATATACTCGTATTCGATACCGAAGTTTATTCGAATACAGGCGGACAGTCTTCCAAGTCCACACCTACCGGCGCTGTAGCACAGTTTGCAGCATCCGGCAAGGTAACAAAGAAGAAAGACCTTGGTATGATCGCGATGTCCTACGGTTACGTTTACGTAGCCCAGGTTGCTATGGGTGCAAACCAGAACCAGCTGATCAAGGCTATGATTGAAGCTGAGAAGTACCACGGTCCGTCGATCATAATCGCTTACGCACCTTGCATCAACCATGGACTCAAGCTTGGAATGGGCCAGTCGCAGCTCGAAGAAAAGAATGCTGTCGAGGCAGGTTACTGGCACCTTTACAGGTTCAATCCGACGCTCAAGGACGAAGGAAAGAATCCGTTCGTGCTCGATTCCAAAGAGCCGACTGCATCGTACAAGGACTTCATAATGAGCGAGGTCAGGTATTCTTCGCTGACCAGAGCATTCCCGGAAAGAGCCGAAGCTCTGTTCGAGGCAGCTCAGAAGAACGCTCAGGAACGTCTGGAGACTTACAAGAGGCTGGCAAACGGCTGATCTTAAACGAAATAAGCAATATTGAAAAGGAGGGCCCTGTCGGGCTCTCCTTTGTTTTTTATCAACGCTAAATATACTCGGACTCGGACCGCCGGCGCTGTCTGCTCTGCCTTGGAATATACTCGGGCTCGGACCGCCGGCGCTGTCTGCTCCGGTTGTGTTTCCAAGCACCGACTATTGAGCTTGTATTGGGGTATATAGTCAATCGGGGTGAGAGGTCCTGTCTCACGGGCGTTGCAGACCGCTATTCCGACCATATCGCGTAGCAGTAGGGCTCTGGAGCAGGAAACACAACCTCCGCAAACAACCCCGTCGGTCCTCTCAAAATAATCGGAAAACAAGCACTTTTCTAGAGGCCACGAAGCAGCTTACTGTAGAGATCGGCAGGTCTCGTTCGTGAAGTCATGTTTTTTCTCCAGAGCGATGCTTCTGAATGTACAGTCGGATAGAGCGGCTGGAAAGACCCGTGAGACAGGACCGCTTAGTCGGATTTATACTTATCGTTCGACTTATCTACTGATGTTGGTGCTTAAAAACATGATCTGAACAAGCGAGACCTGCAGATCTTGCCCAGATACACCTTGGTTTGATTGCTTTGGATACTGGATGATAAGCGAGACCTGCCTATCCGCCCTGCTGCATCCTCATCACGCTCACAATGAGCGAATATATGGCGGATGTAGTTATACCGAGTATTATCAAAAGTATCGATACAGACAATGCGCCCCAGAATACATGACTGTCGAAGACAGTCTTCTTCTTTTTCCCAAGCGGCTGTTTCCCTTGCCTGCTTTTCAAGAACCACCAGTTATATATGCTGAAACACAGCAGTAGTAGCAATGCGAATAGAACAAGCAATTTCAATCCCATATGCGAACCCCTTCGATTAAAATAATGCGAGGAACATATCTCCAATTTCAATATACGATATTTTCATATCGTATGTCTATACATCTGACGTAGCAGACCTGACATATCACTCTTCTATTAGGGATTTGCGCGGCATATAATTTATTGTTTCGCATCCATACGCGATCAGGGGATTCCAGTGTTCAAAAGGCCGGAGGTTTGCCATGCAGGGAATGGAAAGAGAAATAGCTGAAAATTATGGACTGGAAGTTAAAAATCTGTTTCCATATAAGGATACGTTTATGATTGTAACTGAACAAGGTCGCAAGGTCATAAAAAAGATACCTTTTTCTGTCGACAGATTGAGATTCGTACACGGTGCCAAAGAGCACCTGGCAAGTAACGGTTTTGCCAATACCGACAGGTATATTTGCACATTATCGGGAGAACCGGGCTTTCTGTACAATAACAGCTGCTATACCCTGGCGGAATTTTCAGAAGGCCGGGAGAGCAATTTTGACAGCGATAATGACGTAAAAAAAGCCGCGCTCGCCCTAGCCGACCTGCATAGAGCTTCAAAAGGATATTCGGCTCCCGAAAACAGTAAAGTGCAGGATGACCTGGGCAAGCTTCCAGGATTTTTCGCAAAACGGCTCGATGATATAAAGAAGATGAAGAAACAGGCCAAGAAGGGTAAAAGCAGGTTCGATCAGCTTTTTCTTCAGTATGTCGACTATTTTATCGAACTGGGAGAAAAAGCGGCACAGGAGCTTGACTCCTCAAGCTATGCTCTTATAGCTGAAAAAACAAGGCAGGAAGGGCTTTTCTGTCATCATGACTACACCCACCATAATATCCTGATGGAGGGTGAAAAAGTTATTGTAACGAACTTCGATTATTGTTGTTACGAACTGAGGGTGTACGATATAGCCAATTTCATACGCAGGAAAATGCGCAAGTGCGATTGGGACATATCCAAAACGGAGCTCATAATACAATCCTACGATTCGGTTAAAACCTTGAACAGCGAGGAACTGGCTGTTATGAAGATCATACTTGAATTTCCCCAGAAGTTCTGGCGTGTAGTCAACCGCTATTATAACAGCAGGCGCAGCTGGTCCGAGAAGAGCTTCATCATACGACTGCAGGAGGTTATCGATGAAGTGGCGCCACTGAATGCCTTCTTATCCGAATATCAGAGGCTTTTCCTATAAAACGGCGGAGGGGGACGAAACAAAAGAACCGTCCCCTTGTTTCGCTGTCAGAACAACCCTGTGATTATGCCGTTCTCATTTATATCAATTTTTTCAGCTGCAGGAACTTTGGGCAAGCCGGGCATCGTCATGATTTCGCCCGTCAGCGCAATTATGAAGCCTGCGCCTGCCGATACCTTTATCTCCCGGACATTTATCTCAAAATTCTCCGGTCTCCCGAGCATATTCGGGTTATCCGAAAGCGAGTACTGCGTCTTTGCCATGCATATGGGAAGGTTGTCGAGGTGCATTTCTTCAAGCTTCTTTATGGCTTTATCGGCTGCAGGAGCGTAAGTGACGCCGCGCGCACCGTATATTTCCCTGGCAATGGTTTCTATCTTTGCTTTAACGGGGTCTTTTTCGTCGTAAAGGGTTTTGAAGCACGACGGTATGTTATGAATCACGTGTACGAGTTTTTCAGCCAATTCCTTTCCGCCTTCGCCGCCCCTTGCAAAGACCTGAGAAAATGCGACCTCTACATTAATGCCTTTGCATCTTGTCTTTATGTATTCGATCTCCTCATGCGTGTCTGAATCGAAATGATTGATGGCGACAACTACCGGAACACCGTATTTTCTTAGATTCTCAACATGCTTCTCCAGATTTGTAAAGCCCAACTTGAGGGAATGCAGATCCTCCAGCTTC
Source organism: Bacillota bacterium (assembly GCA_023412915.1). Lineage (GTDB taxonomy): Bacteria > Bacillota > Clostridia > Acetivibrionales > DTU013 > JAEYOM01. The sequence continues at coordinate 28,453 of JAEZRE010000012.1, read as the reverse complement.
AAATTCTCCTTTTTTGCTCCTCCGTTGTATTTCAACGCCCGGATTGTTGCGACAAGAACGACGGCATCCGGTTTGAAGCCTGCGAAACGGCATTTTATATCAAAGAATTTTTCGGCTCCGAGATCCGCGCCGAAGCCCGCTTCCGTTATTACATAGTCCGCCAGCTTCAATGCAAGCTTAGTGGCGTTTATACTGTTGCAGCCGTGTGCAATATTGGCGAACGGTCCGCCATGCATTAACGCAGGGGTGTTTTCCAGAGTCTGTACAAGGTTCGGCTTGATCGCGTCCTTCAGCAGCAGAGTCATCGCTCCCTCTACTTTCAACTGGGATGCTGTCACAGGCGCGCCCGAATAGGTGTACCCTATGATGATCCTTCCGAGCCTTTTTTTAAGATCTGTCAGGTCGCCGGCAAGACACAGTATAGCCATGACCTCCGACGCCACCGTTATGACAAAGCCGTCCTCACGCGGCGTTCCGTTGGCCTTTCCTCCCAAACCGACGACAATGCTCCTGAGGGCTCTGTCGTTCATATCCATTGCCCTCTTCCATGAAATCTGTCTGGGATCTATGCAAAGCTCGTTTCCCTGCTGTATATGGTTGTCTATCGTAGCTGACAGCAAATTGTTGGCTGCGGTGATTGCATGCATATCTCCTGTGAAATGAAGGTTTATATCCTCCATGGGAACGACCTGGGAATAACCTCCGCCGGCCGCACCGCCTTTAACGCCCATCACAGGCCCGAGTGAAGGTTCTCTGAGTGCGATTATCGCTTTCTTGCCGATTTTCGACATAGCCTGTCCCAGACCCACGGTGGTCGTAGTTTTCCCTTCGCCGGCCGGAGTTGGATTTATCGCCGTAACCAGGATGAGCTTGCCGTCCTTGCGGTCTTTGACCCTTTCCCACAATTCCGGCGACAGCTTGGCTTTGTATTTGCCGTAAAGCTCCAGGTCATCCTCCTGTATGCCGATAGCGGCGGCCACTTCGGAAATCGGTTTCATCCTGGACTGTTGGGCTATTTCTATATCGGTTAGCATATCGATCAACCTTTCATACTAATGTTTCATTATCAATTTAACTTACATTATACCAACCCGTTTTTATCAAAACAATACTTAGGGCATTTGTCACAAATACCATATTTGTAAACATATTATGTATCAGTGGCAAATTATTATTTGTGACCGTATCGGAACAGGGATGGTGGTGGATACATGGGTGGACTGAAGATCGGTGATATAGTCGCTAGAAAATCTTATGGCTATGATATCTTTTTCAAGGTGGTAAATATTACTAACAATGGCGCTGACAGAATAGCTACCCTGAAAGGGATCAGCTATAGGATCGAAGCGGATGCTCCCGAATCGGATCTGCTGGTGCAGCCTGAACATAAGGTCAGAGAATACAAGGACAGGTGCTGCCTGATTGCGCAGACCAGAGCTGCAGACAGAAACGGACAGTCACAGGATAAAAGGGGCATTTCATCGGAATATGCAGGAAATTACTTCATGCCGCGCTTCAAGGGGTACACAAAAAAAGCGTATAGCAGAGATACTGCAAACGATGAAACGGGCATGATAAAGCGGCCGGGGAAAGTACTCCATTTGGATGGGGACAAGGATTATCTCGACAGTTGTCTCGAGGAATACAGAAAACTCGGGCTGGAGGTCACAGGCCAGTATGTTCCCGAAAAGGAACAGCCGGGCAAGGTGGCCGCCTTGTTGAAGGAACACAGGCCCGACATATTGGTACTGACGGGTCACGACGGTTTTATAAAGGGTGAGGACAGCTATACGAATATCGCATCCTACAGGAATTCGCGCTACTTTATAGAAGCGGTCAGGGAAGCCAGGAGATATATCAGCGACATGGATTCCCTGGTGATTTTTGCGGGAGCGTGCCAATCTTTATATAAAGAAATAATAAGGGCCGGTGCAAATTTTGCCAGTGCTCCCTTTAGAGACCTGATCCATGCGCTGGACCCCGTCAGGGTCTGTCAAAAGATAGCTTTTACGGGTATAGACAAAGTACTGGACGCGCAGGATGTAATTGACAATACCATTACAGGAAAAACCGGGATCGGCGGTGTCCAGACAAGGGGGAAATACAGGGAGGGATTCCCTGAAGAACCGTATAATTGAAAAATATAGTTACAGATTTAGGAAATAATTGTGAATTATACCGGCAATAACGAAATAAATCAATAAGCATAAAATAGCCATAATATGGAAAAACAGCCCGAAAGACTACTAAAATCAATAATTTTTTTAAAAAAAGCTTGACATAATTAAATTTCCCTTGTTATAATATATTATTTTTTTGACAAGCTCTACTTTTTGTGATATAATAAACAAAACAGAAGATGAGGTGATTCAATGGCGGAAAAGAGTGACCTGTTCCAAATAAAGAAGAACATTGAAACCTGCATTGGCGAAAAAGTCCAGCTTAAAGCTAATAAGGGAAGAAAAAAGGCTTTTATAAAAGAGGGAGTTATTGAAAATTCATATCCCAGCATCTTCATCATCAAGTTTGAGAACGAATACGAGACAACAAGGCGAGTTTCTTACAGTTATACAGACATTCTCACAAAGGCGGTTGAGTTGGTAATTTGCAAGGATGACAAAAGAATCAGAGTCAGCTGACATGATGATCAAGATAATAAGAACCTTTTAAGCGACCCGTTCGGTGAACCGACGGGTCGTTTTCATGTAATCCGGCTCGATAGCCGCAGCGCAGTCCTGTTCGATAAGCGTGGTGGTACGATGTGCCCGCGCTTTTTCATATTTCGGAGCTTGGCGAAGGCTTGTTCAAAAAACGTGCAAGCTCGCCGTATAAGCGTTTTTTATTTATGTAATATTTTAAACTCCTTGTCAATATACATTAGATAAGCTGCAGTGAAAAATCATACCCGATATTTTCATTGCACATAAATGAAACATGTCTGCAGTCATGCGGGGGGAGGATTTTTTCATGTCTCTTGAATTGATAAGGGAGGCCGTCAGGCTGAATCAACCTATAGGCGAGGATACTACACAGGCTATTGTGGAGAATGATATCATAGTGCCGGATATAAAACCGGATATTTCCCGTATATTGCTTTTGGACGGCGACGCCTTCGTCAACAATGTGGAGACCGCATCCGACAAGCTTCTGATCGCCGGAACGGTGAGATACAAGATACTTTACGTGTCGGACGATCCCGAACAACCGGTAAAAAGCATTAATACGTCATCAGGCTTCCATTATTCGATGGATATCCCGGAGGCGAGGCAGGGAATGCAGAGCCGTGTTAAATGCGATATCGAACATATGGAGTATGAGATCCTCAACAGCAGGAAGGTCAATGTGAAAGCGATACTCAACCTGTTCGGCAGGGTGACGAGTCCGCTTGAACAGTATGTAACCAGAGATTTTTCGGGCGTTGAGGATGTACAGGTGCTGAGAAACACGATCAGTGTCAACTCCTATATCGGGGAGAGCAGCGTGGACTGCCCTGTAAGGGAGACGCTGGAATTGCCTGCGGGAAAGCCTACGGTGCTTGAAATACTGAGAAATGATGCGAAAATTTCGGGCAAGGAGTATAAGATAAGCGAAGGGAAGCTTGCCGTCAAAGGTGAACTGAATATATCGACGCTTTACATTGCTGATGATGAAACCCGCAGCATCCAGTTCATGGAGCACGAGGTGCCGTTTTTGCAGCTTGTCGAACTGCCCGGCATAGACGAGGATTCGTACTGCAACGTGGATATCGATCTTGGCGAATTGAGTTTCGAAGCGGAAGAGGACGCCGACGGTGAGCTTCGCCTGTTGAAATGTGAAACGTCGCTTGGAATATACGCGGAAAGCTTCGGGAAAAAGGATATAGAACTTGTTGAGGACGCGTACAGCCCCAATTCGCGAATGAGTCTGGAGAAAGAGCAGCTTAGGCTGGATGAACTCGTATCGGATAACAAGAGCCAGGTCACGCTTAAGGATACCGTTGTTCTTGACGACAGCGCGCCTGACATCTCCGAGCTCTTCAACATACTTGGAAAGCTGTCCGTTTCCGGAAGCGAGATAGCCGACGACCGCATAGTTATAGAAGGCGTTATTGCCTCCAATGTCCTATACCTTGCAAACAACGAAGAGCAGCCCGTCTATTGCGCGGACCGTGAAGTACCTTTCAGACACACCCTTGAAGTAAAAGGCGCTAGGGCCGGAATGGGTCTGGACGTTGAGATGGATATCGACCACTGCAGCTACAGCATCATTTCGACCAAAGAGGTCGAAGTCAGGTATAATATAGGCTTGAACACCAGAGTAAGCAGGCAGGTGGCAATACCGGTCATATCGAAGGCTTATGATCTGCCGCTGGATGACAAGCGTCTGGCGCAGCAGCCGAGCGTCACGATCTATTTTGCGCAGCAGGACGATACGCTATGGAAGGTAGCAAAAAAATACTATACTACAATCGATGAACTCAGAAGAAATAATGGTTTCGAGGAAAATTCCCAACTTGCTGCCGGCGAACAGATACTCATTCCGAGAAAGATCTGATGTATTTTTTGAGATGAATAAATTATACAAAAGTGCCTGAAAATATGTTTTCGGGCACTTTTTATTGTATTCACCATGTTTTTTGTATATAATGTACCTGATGATATCGATTAACGAGGTACCTTGATGGCTGCTCTTGATATACCCGCACATGCAAAAATAAATCTGGGTCTTGACGTATTGGGAAAGAGGCCGGACGGCTACCACGAACTGAAGATGATAATGCAGACTGTTGAGCTGCATGATACTGTCAGGCTTTCAACCACCGAAGAAAATGGCATAACGCTCGAATGCGGAAGCCGGTTCGTTCCCGGGGACAGTACCAATACCGCATGGAAGGCCGCGGCTTTACTGATGGACAGATACGGTACAAAAAGCGGGGTCAGGATAAACATAGTAAAGCGGATCCCGGTCGCAGCCGGAATGGCAGGCGGCAGCGCAGATGCCGCTGCGGTCCTGAGGGGCTTGAACGAGCTTTTTTCATTGGGGTTGGGCGTTGATACTTTAAGGGAACTCGGAAAACTGGTCGGGGCGGATGTGCCGTATTGCATAGAAGGCGGCACCAGGCTGGCCGAAGGAATAGGAGAACGTTTGACGGTCCTTCGGGACTTCAGCGGGGTAGATATCCTGCTGGTCAAACCGAACATAGGCGTGTCTACCGCCTGGGTCTATGGAAACCTCAGGGCGGATGAGATAAGAGATGAGGAGAGACCCGACACAGATATGCTCATTAGTGCTATTTACGCACAAGATGCCGCGGTTGTCGCAGAAAATATGAAAAACGTTCTTGAACGTGTGACTATCCCCAGGCACGGCATAATAAGTGAGGCAAAGACCAGGTTGATGGAACTGGGCGCTCTGGGAAGCATGATGAGCGGGAGCGGTCCTACGGTATTCGGAATCTTTCCGGATGCGGGGTCGGCTGCCGTCGCTTTGCGGAAGCTCTCGGCTGATCAAAGGTGGAACTGCCTGCAAACAAGGACTACAAACCTCACTTCGGCATGATTTTGATAAAACAAACGAAAAGTAATATATATACGGTTACCCGTTCGGTAATAATTTAAGGAGATGTACGAAATGGCTGGTAAATTGACAAAAGTAAACCTGAATGACTACAAACCCTTGCGCGAGGTTATTTTCAATACGCTCAGGGAAGCGATCATAGTAGGCGAACTGAAACCGGGCGAAAGGCTTATGGAAGTTCAGCTAGCCGATAAAATGGGCGTAAGCAGGACTCCCGTCCGCGAAGCCATCAGGAAGCTCGAGCTTGAAGGACTGGTTGAAATGCTGCCGAGAAAGGGCGCACACGTTGCCGACCTTTCGGTAAAGGATATAATGGATGTCCTTGAAGTCAGGGCAACACTGGACGGACTGGCCTCTTCACTGTCGGCTTCCAGGATAACCGATGAGGAGATCAAGGAGCTGAGGCACCATCTGTCGCAGTTTATCAATTATGTCGAAAAGGACAATCTGCAGGGCTCCATCAAGAAGGACGTGGAGTTCCATGATATAATATACTGTTCTTCAAGGAATGACAAGCTGATACAGATATCCAACAACCTCAGGGAACAGATACAAAGGTTCAGGGTCATATATATAAAAGACTACGGCAGCTCCAGGGAACTGATAAAGGAACATACGGAAATCTGCGACGCCATTGCGCGCAGGGATCCGGTCGCGGCGATGGAACTGGCGCAGAGGCATATTAAAAACCAGGAAGAGACGATTATCCGCTTTGTTAAAAAGAATCAGCTCGTAAAATAAATATGCTTTTTGAGACAAGTAATCGGACCCGGACAGGTGGAATGAAAATAATCCACCTGATTACCGGGCGGCAATTCATTGCAGCACCTCGTAGCCCATTTCGGCAATTTTGCCCTTGATGTCCCTTGGCTGCTGCAATGCCGGATCGTAGGAGATTCTTACGGTCTGTGACTTTAGATCGACGTCGATTCCATCTATGCCCTGCATGCTTCCAAGTTCGCTTTTTATACGATTTGAGCATATACTGCAGGAAATCGACGGTACTGTAAATGTCGTGTCCATGTTTACCTCCGGAGTTGATTTATATCTGAAGTTTCCCGATCTATATTACCTTGGCCTGAAATCAGATATTTAATTCTTCCGCCGACGTGATTATTTCTGCATTTTATATAAATTCATGTAAAAAATTAATTATGATAAAACAAATACTTTGATTCGACGTATAATTGATTGCATCGCAAATTTTAAAAGTGACGGAAATTGCTATTTTACGGCATTTGATCAAAGTTTAAGCATTGAACGGAGGAGTTTTTGATGGCAGCCGGGGAGTTTTGGTACGATAGTTTTCTGAGCAAGTACAAGTCGGGTATCTCGCATGAATTTCTTTTTTATTTCAATGTCCGCGACCTGGTCGATAATTACAGGTACATGGACAGGTATATCTATGAGGAATTCATCAAGCAGAGAGGCTTCGGAATCGTAGCCTTCTATGATATCTCCCGGGGCCTTACGTTCTTTGACGCGGGCATGGAAAAGGAATTCAACATCATAACCGCCAACGAGGCCGTGAATTTGATGAATGCAATGCCCTCGAAAATATTTCCGTTCATAGACAAGGCACTCAAAAACACCAAAATGGTGCTCTTTATAGATCATGTCGAGAAAATCATACCCTCGGGTGATATTGCGAGTATGTCGCTTGAGGAAAGGATCGCTCTCATATGGATATGCGAATGGTCGGTCAATGCAAAGATCTCGACAGTCGGCAGCGCAATACTTATGCTTTCCGACAATCTCGCCGACGTCAGCCGCGAACTATTTAAATCCTCCTACAGGATCGAGCCCGTTTTCGTAGGACTGCCCGACGAAACGCAGCGCAAGGAATATATCGAATATCTCCTGAATAATAACGATATCAAGACGGACATCAACTCCGACGAGTTTGCCAAGCTGTCTTCGGGACTGAGCAAGAAATCCATCAAGGATATCAAGCTCAAGTCCGAGGCGGAGGACGACCCTATCAGCTTCGACTTCATAAAGGACAAAAAACACTCCGTCCTTCAGAAGGAATATGGGGATGTGCTTGAATTCATATATCCCGAGATAGGCTTCGAAAATATAGGCGGTATGGAAAAGGCCAAGGACTACCTGCTTAAAAATGTAGTAAAACCGATTCTGAAAGGGGATCTCAGGAGGGTGCCGATGGGTATCCTGCTGTGCGGCCCTTCGGGGACCGGAAAAACGCTGCTGGTAAATGCTCTGGCTAAGGCGAGCGGTTTCAACTGCGTCAAGATTGATATGTCGAGAATACTCGGGCAGTATGTCGGTGAAAGTGAGAAGAATTTCAAAAAATGTCTGCTTGGCGCGCAGTCGCAGCACCCCGTCATCATTTTCGTGGATGAGATAGATACTGCCTTCAGAAGAGGCGACAGCGGCGACAGTGGAGTGAGCAGGAATATTTTCAGTGAATTTTTACAGTTCACGGGTAATACAAATAATAGAGGAAAAGTTATATTCATAGCGGCGACGAACAGACCGGACTTGATAGATCCCGCGTTGAAGAGGGCGGGCAGGTTCGACAAAAAAATACCGATTCTTTTGCCGGATGCCAATGAACGTGCCGATATTTTTAAGATAATTATCGAAAAATATGGTTTTGAGACCAATATTCAAGATTTCATGGAATTTTCCGCCGGCACGGAGAATTATACGGGCGCTGAGATCGAAACCGTCGTGCGTAAGGCCTATGAGATAGCAAACGAGGATGATAACGAAGGCGCGGTGCTTACGTCGGATATCATTACCAAGGCTATAGACCGGTGCAGGCCAAGCACGCAGCAGGTGCAGTTCATGACGATGCTTGCGATCGAGGAATGTGACGACAAGGATCTGCTGCCTGACAAATACAAGGGCCTGCTCGACACGAAGAACCTGTCGGTAGAGAGGTAGAGCTTTACATTGAGCGTTATTTATTATAAATTATAAATATACAAATATTGGCGGGAACGAACCAAATAATAAACAGGGAGGCAACAATAATGGGTTTTTTCAGTAGATTGGGATCATTGATCAGGGGCTTTTTCGGAAGCTTGCTCGGCGGCGTTGAAGAAAACAATCCCGAGCTGCTTTTTGAAGACATTAAAATGCAGATCGATAGAGCAAGAAGAGAAGCTGAGCAGCAGATTCTCGAAATTCAGACCAATGCTGAAATGATAAAGATCGAAATGAAGAATTCGGAAAAGAACCTGGCGGCAGTCAAGGCCAGGGTCGAATCCGCACAGAAGCAGGGCGACAAGGAACTGTTGATAGAGTTGCTCATGCAGGAGGAGGAGTACCAGGCGACGTACGATACGCACAAGGCTACGTACGATACGGCGATGGCGGAGGTTGGCAAGATCAGGGAGGATTACAAGATATTCGAATCCGAAATGTCAGCCAAGCTGAACGAGTTGAAGACCTTGAAATCACAGGCCAAGATGGCTCAACTCAGGGAAAACATAAATTCAGTTAATGCCAGGTATACTTCAAGGAGCAATACGGTCGGGCATGTCAACGAAAGCATGGACAGGGCGAGGGAGCTCGTCAACAAGAAGACCGCGCGCGCAAATGCCGTAGAATCCCTGGGCGACACCAACATGGACCTGAAGCTCAAGAGGCTTGACATGAACTCGGCAAGGGATAGGGCAAGAGCCAGGGCGGAAGCCATGCTTACCAGCGAACAGGGCTTTGAAGTGAAGGAAAAGGCTGATAATAAGGTTTCACAGTAATATATATGATGCGGCCCGGCTGCGGCGTTAACGACGCCTGACGGACCGGGCCTTGGTCCGGCGTTTGCACAAGGCCGGTTTAAAGCGGGAACAGGTGGTTGACCTATGAGATCTAGGATGTTTTTGAAAGCATTGTTCAAATTGAGGAATATCGGGGTATTGGCGGGCGCTTTTATATTGGCTGCCCTGTTAAGCGATCAGACTGCGCTGCCGAATTTTTTGGGCTATAATCTGGCCCTGCCCGGAGAGCTTACGACAGTGGGCGCGATTGCTGTTTACTTTGCCTCCGTGATCCAGACTCTTTCGAGTAAGAAGTTTCACGAGGAATTCAACAGCGCGGAAAAGATCAGGAACATCCGTGAATTGAACCGCCAGGCCAACCGGCTGGCTTCGGAAGCGCGCAGGAATACGAACAGCGCTTACCTTCAGAAGCTCAAGAAGGTCATGGAGGATAAGAACGATATCTATAATTCATACTCCACGGGAGAGCCCAGCTTTCTGAAGGAAAAAATTACCGAACAGACGCTGACGCTCGTTATAGCCTACCTCAAGCTTCTCAACAATTTCTGCATCAGGAGCCGTGAACTGAGCGGCGTGGACGTGAGCGCCGTATCGGCCAGGATCAACAGCAACGGCAGGAAGTTGAGCTTTGCCAAGGACGCCCGTATGGCCGAGGACGTCAGGAAGATCATCGAAATGGATGAAAAGCTGATAGGCAGGCTGAAGGATGAGAAAAAGGAACTCGAGAGGATAAGCGCCAAGCTCGACTACATGGAGAGCACGGTCAACATGTTCAAGCACCAGATAATGTCCAGCGTGGAAAACGAGGATATGCTCGAACAGCTCGAAACCGCCGTCAACGAGGCTGAAGCACTGGACGCGGTTCTTGAGGACCGGCGTAAGAGCAGAGTGCGGCAGTGAAACGCAGGGACGGTTCTTTTGTTTCACCAGGGAAGCGGGACAGGGTATCGATACCTTGTCCCTTTTTAGTGCGCGCGTGAGACATTGTTGAAACATAGGGACGGTTCTTTTGTTCCATTTTCGCTCGTGAAAATGGAACAAAAGAACCGTCCCTATGTTTCAAAAGAAGGAATATACTGATTTGTGTCGAATTATTCCACTATCTTACTAAGGAGAAAAAAGATGAAGGAAAGCGTTATTTATTCATCTGAATATATTAGTATCCTTGAGCGTGATGACGGGTTTTATATACAGTCTTTCAAAAAAGGCATGTCTGCCGAGCAATTCCAAAAGCTGCTACAAGACCGGAAGAATATAAAAGTGACCAGCGTAATGGCGGTCAGAAACGCCCTCGTCAATGCGCCGAGGCCTCCGGAGAAGTTTGCCGAGGGAAGGGAACGCATCAGGATAGAGCTGGCGGACGAGGATGTAAGGGCATATCTGACATTGGATATCGATCAGGAGGAATTGACTGGCCCCGGGCGCGCAGAGCTTTTTAAGGAAATTATGCGTAACCTTAAGGAAATAGGAATCACTTACGGTATAAAAAATGAAGTGCTGCTGGGCGGACTGGAAAACAGGAAAAGGATCCTTATAGCGGAAGGCATCGCGCCCGTAAACGGAACGGACTCAGTGATAACGATGTACGAATTGAAGGAAGTCAAGCCTGAAGCTAAAGAAGACGGCAACGTGGATCACTATGAACTGAACCTGATCAACAGGGTAACAGAAGGAGAATGGCTTGGAGAGCGTACCGACCCGAAGGAAGGCATGCCGGGCAGGACTGTCAGGGGAAGTACCCTGTTGCCGGTGAAGGGCAGGCTTCTGCCGCTTGTTTATGATAAAAATACTGTCAGAGAGGTTTACGAGGACGGCGTCACAAGGCTGTATTCGAGGATTCCCGGCGCAGTGCATTACGACGGCGATAGGATTGGTATTTCTAATCACCTCGAGATCTCGGGCAATATAGATTACAGGACAGGAAATATAAATTTTGACGGCTTCCTGACTGTCAAGGGAACGATAGAGGACAGCTTCTCCGTAGCTGCCTCCCAGGATATCGAGATACTTGGCGATTATGGAGTAGGGGGCGTCAAGGACATAACGAGCAACAACGGCAGTATATTCATAAAGGGCGGGATAGCAGGAAACAACAAGGCGGTCATATACAGCCGCAGGAACATCTATACCAAATTCGTTTCCGACACGAACATCGTATGCGAAGGCAGCGTGCATATAGGCTTTTACTGCCTGAACAGCAATATCAAGGCGAAGGAAGTCATACTTGACTCTCCGAAAGGACAGATAATAGGCGGGAACATAGAGGCTGAATTCAGGGTGGTATCGTCCATAATCGGCTCTTCGAGTGAAAAAAAGACCTGTATTACCGTTAAGGGCTTCGACAGGCAGCTTCTGAAGCAGGCTTTTGACAACATTTCTGCAAATACGGAGGTCCTTAAGTCGGAACTGGCAAAGGCGAAACTCGAGGTGTCTGTCTATGGATCGGCGTCCGGACTTTCCAGAGAACAGCTTGCAGAATATGAAAGAATAAAGGATAATTACTATGAAATAAGAGATCGCTTAAGACGGGCCGAGGAGGAAAGGAAAGCGCTTTCACAGTATCTCAGGACCCGGGGCGAAGGTGAGATCTCGATATTGAAAAGGGTCTATCCCAATACGACGCTCAGTATCAAAAAAAAGATAAAGGAAATCACAACACCGACTATGAGTACCAATTACTGCATAGTCGACGGTGAGATAAAGGAGTTCTGAGGACACAATTATGGCGGTATTCTGCGGTGTGGATATAATCGAAATAGAACGTATAAAAAAATCCATAGAGGAGACGGGAAGCTTCAAGGAAAGAGTTTTCACCGGCAATGAAATAGATTACTGCGACAAGAGAAACAAAGCCAGGTATGAAAGCTATGCCGCGAGATTCGCCGGCAAGGAAGCCGTGTTGAAGGCGCTTGGCACAGGCTTGTCCGATGGCCTGGAATGGAAAATGATCGAGATTCTCAACGATGAAAAGGGCAAACCGCGTGTCGTGCTCTCTCAAAAAGCGCTGGAGCTTTATGAGGGAATGGGGGCACAGGATATAGATATAAGCGTTTCCCATTGCGGCAGTTATGCGGTCGCATATGTTGTGATCCAGGCATAGGGAGGCGGGATATGATGCGGATCAAATTTCTTCAGTGCGGGGACCTGCATTTGGATTCTCCGTTCACTTCACTGGCGGACGCCGAAGGTAAACCGGAGCAGAGGCGTCAGGACCTCAAATACACGTTTGCGCGCATAATTGAACTGGCGGGTTCCGAAAAGTCCGACATGCTGCTTATCTGCGGAGATCTTTATGAACATGGCTATTTGAGAAAAAGTACGTTTCGATATATGTGCGACCAGTTTCAAAGAATCCCTGACATACCTGTCATAGTCATCCCCGGGAATCACGATCCCGCAGTGCCGGAATCCTTTTACTCGAGCTTTGAATGGCCCCGGAACGTACATATACTTGCCGGCGGCAGCCGGTACCTCGAGCTTCCTGAAAAAAGAACGCGGCTGTACGGAGCACTTGCGTGTGCGGACAGCCTCGATCCGGCATATTTCAACCTACTCATATATCACGGCACGCTCGACATGCCGTTCAGCAGCGACGCCTTCCAGCCTGTCGATAGCGCGGATATAACTGCTTCGGGCTTCGACTATTGCGCGCTTGGTCATTTTCACACGGTCATTTCCGGGGCCGGCGGAAATAAAAACATTTTCAATGCGGGAAGCCCGGAACCTCTTGGATTTGACGAGGAGGGTGAACACGGCGTAATCGCGGCCGAGCTCGAGAAGACGCCTGGTGGTACGGAAGTACATACACGCTTCTTGAATGTTTGCAAAAGACGGTTCATTTCTGTTGAAGCGGATATAGGCGCGTGTTTCGGTGACGAACAGGCTGCTGAAAGAGCGGCGGACTTGCTGGAGAAGGCAGGAACTATTGAAGATTTGTTCAGGATAACACTTTGCGGCTATGTTTCCAATGAATTCAAGCCGAATACGGAGCTTATAAGGCAGCTTTTAAGGGAAAAGGCGTTTTATATAAAGCTTGTGGACCGAACCGTACCTGATTATGATTTCGAGAGGATCGCAGACGAACCGGGCATAAGGGGACTGTTTGTCAGGAAGATGCTGGACAGGGCGGCGGCTGCAACCGCCGAAGAAGAGAGGCAGTTGGTCATGCAGGCGCTGTATTATGGCATGGAAGCGATCGACGAGGGTAAGGTATGCGTATAGAACGTCTCGAGATAAAAGGCTTCGGAAAACTGAAAGATGTGGTAATAACGCCCGGAGACGGCCTGAACCTTTTATACGGCGATAATGAAGCCGGTAAATCGACACTACAGGCATTCATATTCGGCATGCTTTACGGCCTTAAAAACGGAAGGCAGACGGCCGGCTCTTTAACGCCGCTCAGGAGGTATGAGCCCTGGGATGGAGGAGCATACGGCGGAGCGCTGGTGTGCTCACTGGACAACGGCAGTACATACAGGATTGAACGTAATTTCAGGACTGGCACGGTAAAAGTCTTTGACGATTGCTATTCCGATATTACGGGGGATTTCGGGATCGGACGCGATAAGACGCCGCTGATCGCGGAACGTTTACTTGGAATGGATGAAGCCACTTTTACCAGAACTGTTTTTATCAGGCAGATGGAGCTCAGGCTCGATGAAGACGATTCGGCGGCGCTGGCCGGCAGGCTTGCAAACGTGGCTTCGACCGGAAACGATGAAGTCTCCTTCAACAAGGCGGAGAAAGCTATTTCGGATGCTTTGAAAAATAGCGTCGGGACCGGAAGGACGAGGATCCAGCCCCTCGACAGGCTGGAGGCAAGGCTTGCTCAACTCCAGGAGGCTTCCGGTCGGCTTCTTGGTGAACGAGAACGTACATTTTCCGCAGCAAGGGAGCTGCAGGACGCCAGGGAACGCTGCAGCACGCTTGAAGCCGGTGAAAAATACCTGGAAGACATCCGCAAGCTTATAGAATTAAGGAGAACGCTCGATGGCTATATGAAAAAAGAGGCTGTACTGAAGGATACCGTCAGGCAGCTGAAGGAGCGTGAAGCAGCCGGGACGCGGTATACGGACGGACCCGGCGTCGGCGGGACGGAGGTCATACTCCGTAGGAGCAGGTCCAAAGGCGCGGGAAAAGGCTTGAAACTATTATTGCTATGCGTTTGTGCGGCTCTTGTGTGCTTTTTAACGCTGTTCGCCGTTGGACTTGCCGGGGTCAAACCGTTTCTTTTGCCGCCGCTTGCATGCGGGATCGGGGCTTTTGTTTCGGCTGTGGCAGGGATAATTGTGCTTTACGGATATAAAAATGTGAAATTTACGAAGACTGAACCTGTGACTGTCTTGAGTCCGGCATATTCTGCAAGCACTGAAGCCGATATGAGAAAGGAAATGCTTCTGAAGGAAGCCTCTCTTTGCTGCGGAAAGCAGCTGGCGAGCACTGCAGCTGTTGAACAGGAACTGCGCGGGGTAACATCGGGGCTCGAAAAGCTGAGTATGGAGCTCGAGACCGGCATCGAGGCAGCCGCCGCGTCGGAATACGATTCACAGGGCTATTTCAACCGGGGCGTTTTGGACGCGGTATTATACGATTCTGATATCGCCGGACTTGATGAAGCCTGGGAGGCTGAGAGCAAAGAAGTAAAGCGGGAGCGGCTCGACGCCTCTCTTAAGGTAAAGTACTGCGAAGGCCTCCTCGGCGGGGACAGGGAAATTACGGACGAATTGGCAGCCGTCACAGAAGAAACCATTGCGGTCAAAGAGAAAATCACGTATCTTAAAAGTAAAGGCGGTGCGCTCAGACTTGCCCTCGAAGTGCTCAATGAAGCGGGCGCCGAGATCAGGCGGAATTTTGCGCCCGATGTGAATCAGCGAATGAGTGGGATCCTTTCCGGGCTAACTGCCGGAAAGTACACCGATCTCAGGGGAAACGACAGGCTCTCGCTTGGTGTGGCGCTGCCGGACAGCGGTGACGTCAGGAGTGTACAGTCGCTAAGCGGCGGTACGGGGGATCAGGTTTACCTGGCTCTCAGGCTTGCATTATCCGGCCTTTTGACTGTGGGAGGCGAAAGTCTTCCGCTGATTTTCGACGAAGTTTTTTCGCAATTTGATGACAGAAGAACATCACTTGCGCTACAATATTTACATAATGTCTATATTGGTAAACAGATTTTTATTTTTACATGCAAACAGCGTGAAATTGAGCTTGTACAGGAAATATACGGCGACGGCATGAATCTGGTGAGGTTGGAATATGAGCATACTACGTGCTGAAAGACGATTTTTTATTATTTATATCATTCTGCCTGTTATCATTTTGCTTGCCATAACAGGTCTGGCCGGATGTCAAAGCCGCAGCAGTGAGACATTGGCCGAGAGCGGCAGCGATGGATCACAGGCGGGACGGAACTCAGGATACATATACGGCATACCTATGGACAGCAGCGCAGCAATTATTACAGCAAGCGTCACCGATATATTCCTAAGCCCGGATATAAAGTCCGAAAGGGTCACGCAGGCATTGTACAATCAGCCGGTAAGCGTTATCCAAAGCGAGAATGGCTGGGCAAAGGTCAAGACAGTGGACGGCAGTACCGGCTGGATAAAATCGAAATTCCTCAATGACGATATTGCAAGCATCAGCGGCAGAACCTACACGCATAGGATAATCGTCACCAGCAGGGAAAAAATCATCCTTTCCATGCCATCTGGAGGGTCTACGCTTATAAATGCGCCGATGGGGGCGGAATTCTATGCATTCAACGATTACGACGATGCATACGAGGTGTTTCTACCGGGGAATAAGACAGGCTGGCTCAAAGGAAGCGGCCTGATCCATATCGGGCTCGAAGAGATGATCCCTGTGACGAACCCCGACGATTTCGCTGCTACTGCTCTCAGGCTCAAAGGTACGAGTTATCTCCTGAACGGCCTGAGTTCGATGGGAATAGACGCCCCGGGCCTTGTCTACGTAAGCGCCCGAATCAACGGGATCAACCTGCCCAGGACTATCGAAGGGCAGCTGGCCTCGGGGACGGAGATCTCTGTCGAGGATACGAGAGCCGGGGATCTGGTTTTTCTTTCGGGCACAGGCGAAAATGAAAGCAGCGTCGTCAGCTGTGTCGGCATTTGCACCGGCGGAGGTAGTTACCTGTACGCGGGAAGGAAGATCGGTTATGTAGCCGTAGGCGACATCAACCGCGAAAACCAGGACGGCAAGGTCGTTGCCGCGCGCAGGATATTCAACGACGCCGATTGACGGTTCAGTCCCTGCGTTTCACGTTCACCGAGACTGGCTCAATTGGCTTATGCAATAGTCCTCCGGCTGATTTCGTATGAGTTTTTCCACTATATCAGATATCTCTTCACAAGCATTTGGTTTTGCCAGTCTTCCTGCCGCTTCGGACATGCGTTTGAGTATATTCGGTTTCAAAAGGGTATGTTCCAGCAAATACTCGAGATCGTCCCTGTCTGTCAGTCGGAATGCCGCGCCGGAATTGCGTAGGAAATTCGCGTTTCTCTCCTCCTGCCCCGGAATAGGGTCCATTATGCATATCGGAAGCCTTTTGACGAGGGCCTCGGAAATCGTTACCCCTCCTGGTTTTGTAATAATCAGGCTGGAGGCGCTCATAAGCTCGCTTATTTTTTCGGTATAGCCCAATATCCGTATATTGCTGTAGTCTGCCGATATGGCCTCGAGCTGCTGCCGCAGCTTATTATTGCTTCCCGTGACCACTACGATCTGTATTTCCTGCTTTATATAAAGAAGCGACCTGAAAACCTGCTCGATATTGCCCAAACCGAGGCTTCCTCCCATTACGAGAGCTGTCGGCTTGTTTTCGAGCCCCAGCCTTGCCAGGCATATGCGCCGGTCAGTATGCTCCTTTGCAAAGCGTTCCGCCACCGGTATACCGCAGACGTATATGCTGCTTTCACGCAGGCCCATTTTGATCATGTCTTCCTTTATGCATTCATGTGCGACTATGAAGGCGTCTATTTCATCGAGCTTCCAAAAATAGTGGTTCGTATAATCCGTAACGATGCCGATGACAGGAACGCTCACGAGACCCTTTTTCTTCAGGTTTGCAAGCATTTGCAGCGGCATGGTGTGCGTGCAGATGACAGCGTCGGGCAGGTCCTCCTGAAACAATTGAAGCAGCCTGCGTGAAAGGAGGTTGTTCAAGCCCCGTACCAATTTTGTTATCGTTTCATCTTTTTCGGAAAGGTCGTAAAATTTGCCGTATAGACACGGCAGCGCCTTGACGGTATTAAGATAGGTTCCGGTGATCAGCCGGTCGACGATCGGGTTTATGTATTTTAAAGCGTCAATCAGCCTGGTCTTGCAGCCGGGCAATTGCTTTTCCATATGCTCCATCAGAGCCTGGGCAGCTTTTACGTGACCTCCGCCAGTTGCTGCGGTCAGAAAAAGTACGTTCATTGTTTGCTTCTACCTCCGGTACAGCCTACCATAACATTATTCACAGAACCTTGCCGTATTATAACGCCTCCATCCAATTCAAAGCATTTATCTGGAATATTTTTTTGTATTAAGAAGAAAATATTATTGCCGGCATGCCGGTGATTCAGAATCGAACTAAAAAAGGAGAGGGCGTTTTGAGCAGAAATAAGAACTCCGCCAGGTTAATGGCGGTTACAATATTGTTCGTTTTCGTTTTTGCGATGTCGGATGTTTTGATACGTTCGGGCGGCGTCTATGCCGCGGGCAGCGGTGTAAGCGATGTCCAGCTCCTGGCCAGGGCGATAAACGGAGAAGCCAGGGGAGAGCCGTATGAAGGGCAGGTGGCTGTAGGCGCGGTTATACTCAATAGGACAAAGGATTCCAAGTTCCCCAACACTGTTGCGGGCGTGATTTATCAACCGGGCGCTTTCACTGCGGTCGACGACGGGCAGATAAATGTACCGATCGATCCGAGTTCGACTGTCGTCAAAGCTGCGCAGGACGCCCTGAACGGCTGGGATCCGACGAGTGGGGCACTGTATTACTGGAACCCTGCCACAGCAACGAGTTCCTGGATCTGGAGCAGAAAGATCGTTTATAAAATAGGAAAACACTATTTCGGCATATAGGGGTATTTGCCCTGAAGAGCAATAATGGACAGGAGGCAAAAAGCATTGGGTATACGTGATAAACTGCTTGATTTTAAAAGAAGATTATCGGACAGAAGGATGTACAGTATCGTTGTGGTCGTGATAGGGGCGGTGGCGATATGGGGGATCTACCAGTACAAGCATGCCGCAAATCTGAGGCAGGAGCTGGACAACCAGTACAACAGGGCATTTTACGAGGTAGTGGGGTACGTTAATAACGTCGAGACGCTGCTCGCCAAGTCAATGGTGAGCACAACTACGAGCAAGACGGCAACTACCCTGCAGGAAGCATGGAGACAGGCGAACCTGGCTCAGACCAACCTCGGACAGCTGCCTGTTTCACAGCCGGTGCTTGCCAGCACTTCTAAATTTCTGACGCAGGTAGGGGATCTGAGTTATGCTCTGGACAATCAGAATATCAGGGGAAAACAGCTCAGCGATGACCAGTATAAAACGGTGGAGCGCCTTTTTAAATACTCCTCGTCCCTTAATAAAAACCTGAGAGACCTGCAGAACGACTTGTCTACTGGTAGGCTGAGATGGGGTGAGCTCGCAAGAAAGGGCACACAGCTTTTCAGCAAAACCAAGCCCGGCGATGCAATGAAGAAGCTTCAAAACGTCGGCGCTGTTTTCCAGGATTATCCCACACTGATATACGACGGCCCGTTTTCGGACCATATGACCTCTACTCAGGCAAAAGGCCTATCCGGAGACAATTTGAACTCCGAGCAGGCAAAGGAAAAGGTGAAGAAATTCCTCGGAGCCGACAAGGTAGCCAGTATAAAAGACGTCGGGAAAAATGACCAGGGACCGATAAAAACCTTCAGTTATAACGTAACGGAAAAGAACGCGCCAAAGGGCCAGACAGTCAATTTCGGAGTCACGCAGAAGGGCGGGGCGATCGAATGGATGCTGAACAACAGGCCGGTCAAGGATAAAAAGCTGGACATGAACAAGGCTAAAAAGGCTGGGGTGGATTTCCTCAAGTCGAAGGGCTATGACAATATGATCGATACGTATTACCTCGTCCAGGATAATGTCGCCACTATCAATTATGCTTATAAACAGCAGAATGTAGTTGTTTATCCTGACCTGATAAAGCTGAAGGTAGCGCTCGATAACGGCGAGATCGTGGGCTGGGAGGCTAAATCCTACCTTTCCAACCATACCGTCAGAAAAATACCGACGCCCAAGGTAACCATGGCGGATGCGCGCAAGAAAATAAATTCAAAAATGAAGGTAAACAGCTCGGGACTGGCAATAATACCGACCAACTACAAGAAAGAGCTATTCTGCTACGAATTCAAGGGCAGGCTGAACAATTCGGACTTTATTGTGTATATTAACGCAGAGACGGGCAACGAGGAAGATATATTGATGATCGTCAATACGCCGAACGGGGTGCTGACCATGTAGAAGATACTGTAATTACCGGAAGTTATTGTTGCAATTTGCCATACCGGAAGTTAATATGGATTATATGAGCTTCATCGATATTATGCGGAGGTATGACGTGGGCGACGATAACATTATTGAGACAGGCCTGCCGGCCAGGGATGACGGTGCTGGCCGGCCCGGCATATTACAGGTCGGCATTTTATACTCGGTAACGATATTACTGTTTTTGCTGGTAGGATACAGGGTTCAGAACCACGAAATTTATTCCGGGCTTCTGATAACGGAGTTCGGCCTTGTCCTGCTCCCTGCCCTGCTGTTCCTGCTGCTTTTCCGATTCAACCTGAAGAATGTGCTAAGGCTCAACGGGACCAAACCTCTGAACTTCCTGATAGCCTTCGGCATAATGCTGTTTGCCATACCACTGGCTTCAGTATTCAATTTGATTAACCTTTTTCTCGTTAACTCCGTTTTCGGCAAGATAATAGTGCAGCCGCTTCCGGCAGCGCAAAACGGCTTTGAACTGCTGCTTGGCATACTCGTGTTCGCGGGAAGCGCTGGAATATGCGAGGAGTTCCTGTTCAGGGGCGTGATACAGAGAGGGCTGGAACGGGCGGGCAGTGTAAAGGCCATACTTATTACGGCTTTGCTGTTCAGCCTGATGCATATGGATTTTCAAAAGATATTCGGAACGTTCTTCCTGGGCGCTCTGATCGGCTTTATGGTCTATAGATCGAATTCTCTTTACTGCGGCATGTTCTCCCACTTCACGAATAATGCGCTGGCGGTACTGGCGAGCTATGGCTCGGCCAAGCTTGCCAAACTGCTGAATCAGGCCGGAAACGCCATACCGAAGGAAATGGACCTGAACAGCCTTTTTTCCGCCTTTGACGCTTTGCCGAAAAACCAGCTGTTGCTTGTGCTGTTCATCTATGGGTTCATGCTGCTATTCCTGGCGGTTATTTTCGTACTGCTGCTCTTTTCATTCATCAAGGTAAACCCGGTCAGAAAAGACGCTTCGGCAATAGCGGAACAAATAGCGGAACACAAATCCGTACGCAGCCGGATGCTCGGCTTGGTCGGCCTTGTTCCCGGCTTGCTTGCGATAGCTGTGATATATTTTGTGGAAATGCGGGGTTTCATAGGAGCCGGCAACTGGTTCACGAAAATCGTAAGACAACTGCTCGGCGTGTGATTGGCAGATTTACCGGGCTATAGGATCAAGCGCCGATATGGGTACGCTTCAATGAGGAATATATTTTCAGCCGTGAGCACACTTCGGGTAGCAAATTTAGGTCGTGCGGGAATTTTTCAAGACTCCAATGCTTTTAGGCGCCGTATGTCTTCTCCTGCGAACCTGAAAATGTCGAAGCCGCCCGTGATCCTCGAGACAATCCTCTCGTCGTAGTATTCGAACAGCTTTTTTAGGTCGATATTTGTGGCGATTATTGTCTTGCAGGGCCGCCGTGTATCGTTTGCAAGGCGGGTGTCTATGATGTTCAAAAGCTCGGCGTAGCGCATACCGCTGGGAGACTCCGTTCCGAGATCGTCAATTATTAGCAGGTCGGACTCGAGTATGCTGTTGTACAGCGCCGGTTCGCAATCGCCGCTGTTTGCGGAATTATACCTGTACTCGTATATCGTGTTGAACAGAGCCGGCGCAGTCAGATAAAGCGCCGTATATCCGCGTTTCATCAGCTCCATGGCGATGCTTCCGGCCATGAAGGTCTTTCCTACCCCGGTTGGTCCGCTGAAAAGCAGGTTTTTTGTGCTGTTGTCTTCGAAATTTCCCACAAAGCTCATGCAGTTTTCAAGTATTCCGTGGATCTGTCTGCGCGGCGATTTCTTGATGCCGTATTTCTGCTCGTCGGCAGTATCGGGGTAATAGTCGGTTTTAAAGCTTTGAAAGCCGTCGTTTTTAACGGTACTCAGGTTGGATTGGTCATAAAGCACGTCTATCAGTTGCTGCCTGTAGCAGGCGCATACGGTGTCCGGACCCTCGGCTGCCGATTTTATTATGCCCGTGTCCGAGCATTTTTCACATTGGTAGGAGGGAGTAAGGAAATCTGGAGCGTAGCCGTATTTGGCCAGTATCCCGGCCTTTTCCGCCTTCAGACCTTCAATAGTCTCGGATAGCTTGGCGACGGCGCTGTCGGAAGGCAGCATTCCCATCAGGATGGCCTTGTTATATTTAAAGCCCGCATGGTTGATCTCGTCCTCTATTTCCTCGAGACGCGGAATACTGTAGTAAAGCTGAGCTTTCCTCGCTCCCAGGTCATCCTGAGCGGCTTTTTGCCTTCTCTCGTATTCATTTTTGATTTTCTGATATGCGTTTGAATTCATTGCCCGGCTCGTCCCTTCCATTTTTGGGCTATTAAAAAATGACCTTCCATTTTTGTTTTAAGAGCCCTTGCATCAGACATCCTTGTAGAGCTTTTCAAAGTCTTCGTCGTTATACCTGCGCTGTTCGAAATTGCCCTTCTGCGGAGCAGTATTGCCGCGAGCCTTTGTCTTGGCGGCCTCCGCCGGCTTCCTGCCGTCTTCCGCCGCAATTATCTCTTCCTTGGTCTTATAGCCCTTTTCATGCCAGCTGGTCAGGATCCTGTTTATATATTCGAAGCTCGGGTTGACAGCTGAGGTCGTACGCTTGAGCGCCAATTCGATAATTTCGAAGTCATACCCGTACTCGACCACCCATTTCTCGACGTAGGCCTCTTCATATTCAGTAAGATAGCCCTGTTTGCGGAGCTTCTTCATTATCCTGCCGCGGATGTCCTTGACCCTCTGCGCTTCCAAGGAGTACCTGTCGAGGTCGAAGTTGTTGTGTATGCTCCTGCTGTGCCAGTTGTCGGCCACCTTCATTATATACTGGCGAGAAAGGCTATAGCTGGAACAATGCTCGAAAAGGGCGTACATAACGTCCTCCTCGAACTGGTATTTGTCGAACCAGGAGTCTATATCGGTATACCAGGAAGGCGACATGACGCCCTGGAAAAATGCATTGTTGATACTTGATATGAAGCGGCTGCGCTTTTTGCTCCTTTCGGTGCTGAGCGCAGCGTCTTCCGGCGCGGAAGTCGTTTTGGTCCTGTAGAGCTTTTTGATCTCTTTTTCCTTCAGGTCGGTTATTGTTATAACATGTTCATTCTGGCCTCTTGATATCAGACCGATTTCCTCGAGACGAAAAAGAGCCTCCTTAACGCGCGAGGGCTGCAGTTCAAGTTTTTTGGCTATTTCATCGGACATAAGGCTCTTTTTGTACTTGCTTAAAAACTGGCAATAAATGTATACTTTGACGAAGTCACTTTCGAGCGACGGCATATATTCCGAAATAAAAATATCCGGTATGAGGCAGTCGGAGTACATTATAGATAAGTTCGCATCAAAAACCATGTAAAAACAACCTCACAAATTCTAATAGGAGCGGGAATGTCCCGATTGCTTTAGCGTCAAAAGGGGGCAATCCTTGCAGGATATTGGTCGGGGACATTCCTTTCAACGGTATTCGAGGGTGTGTCCCCTTACATGATACATTATACCATGATTTTTCATGGTATAATTGCGCATCGCCGTTTTGCCATCAAATTTTTTAAGGGCAAATAATCGGCGGCGCATAAATTCCGCCGGAGGCGTATAATAGCCTTACCTCGTAAGGCTATTATACCATACCCGCCCTATCAGAAAAGTGAAATCGTCCAAAGCCGAAGTAAATTATTTCAGAATGCCAGTTTTCTTGGAGTACGGCCTGAAAAATCAGAAATTACCGCGGTTCCGTGCTCAATGTAAAATAATTTGAATATGGGGTTGTCGGCGGAGCGGTAAATACTCTTTACAATAGGATAAACCTCCAACGCCTTTTCCTTTTTGGAAAGCTCCTCGGTGAAATGGATCTCCGCGCTGATCCTTAGCATGGTCATATCACCTGCCGTTACCGCATATTCCACATATGGATAGTCCGTGAGCTGCCTGTAGACCTCCTTTGTACTGCTTGTGCTGAAGTAGAACCTGCCGTCCTCCTCGAACATGAATCCGAACGCCCTAACCCTGGGTTTCCCATGCATGGATATATGCCTGTCGAATAAGTTTTCCTGCCAGAAGTGTTATGAGCTGATGAAGGCGGGAATGAAATAACCCGGATGAGAAATACGGCTGCATGCGCAAAAATAAATGCTAAGTCCAAATAAATACAGTTGATTTTAGGCCGCGGATGTATTATCATATATTATGCACTTGATACAGCACCAAGAGCTTTTCAGGCTTGGTCCTATCAGTTGCGGAATGTGCGCCCATAGCTCAATTGGATAGAGCGTCTGGCTACGGACCAGAAGGTTGTGGATTCGATCTCTGCTGGGCGCGCCAAAGGTTTCAAGGTTTTAAAAGAAGTGCTCTGACTACGCTTTGACTACGCTGAGATATGCGTTAAGCTTTTCGGTCGGGGCGCTTTTCTTTTTGTCTAAATGGGTATAGATTTTTAAGGTGACCTCAGGTGAGGCATGTCCAAGTAAATATTGTGCCTGTTTTAGATCCACGCCGGCATAATATAACATTGTGGCATAGGTATGACGTAAAATATGTGGTGTGATTTTATCAAAGGCAATCAGTTTGCTGCTCCCGCCAGCTGCTTTATTCAACCTTCTCCAGATTGTCGACCAGAAAGACCTGAAGGATGTCTCAGTCATAAGTCCATTACTTGTTACTGGCTCGAATAGGTATATATCTTTTATTTCATTTACATACTTTGATAATATAGATTTCAACGGATCCAGTATTGGGATTTCCCGTATTCCCGCCTCACTCTTTGTAAATGATTTCAATACTGGCCTGTTGTTCTTAAAATTGATGGCTTTGCAGACCTTAATTACATTGTTCTTAAAATCGATATCTTTCTTTGTTAGCGCAAGGATCTCTTCACGCCGGAGGCCTGCGTATAGAAGTATATAGATAAAAACCTTCTGTTTAAGATCAAGTGGAGCAGCCGATATAATATCGAGTTCTTCATCAGTCAATGCCCTCTTTTCCTTTTTCTCAATAAAAGGCATGTCCAATTTCTTAGCGGGGTTTTTGATCATGTAATCATTGTCAATTGCATCTTCGAACATCTGCTTAGCAGTTAGTTTTATATTAATTATCGTTTTTGTCAGTCCTTGGTCCGCCCGATCGTTAATTAGCCCCTGCAGATGAAAGGGCTTAAGGTCCTTCAGTTTGATATGCCCCAATTCCTTAACAATATGGTTTTTCAGAGTAGTTTCATACATCTGAAATGTTTTATATTGTTTGCCCTTTTTATAGTTCTTTAGCCAAAGATCAGCCCACAATTCTACGGTCATGCTATCGTTCTTGACGAATTCACCTTTGGCCATGGCTATTTTAATTTCTAAAATCTTATTATCAAGCTCTCTTTCTGAATAAGCATATACCCATTTGCGGTTCTCGCTACCGTCAGCATTGTATCCGAGGAAAACATAATCCTGGTATCTGCCATCCTTCCTAATTTTCCTTTTTGGTTTGGCCATTTCAGTCGTGTCCTTTCTTCGAATCCCTATATACTTTTAGATAAGCTGACATCGCAGTCATTTCATCATCTGTTAAGGGGCCGATATACTTTTTATCTCGATTTACTTCATAGATGACTTCAGGTTCCTGAACTAATAAATCTTTCAACATTTCTTTCTTATCAGCTTCATCAAGTGACCCAAGGCTTCCGTTGAAAACCGCTTCTTTATATAAATCGTTAGTTACTTCCTTTAGTGTTTCTTCATCGTTCATCAATAAACCAATTGGAACTCCCAAAGCTCCGGCGATTCTATTGATAGTATCTTTTTTAGGATTTGTTACTATGTCGTTCTCTATCTCAGTAATTGTAGTTTTGCTTACCTCTGCCAAGGCTGCAAGTTTTCTTATCGATAGTTTTT
Organism: Bacillota bacterium; assembly: GCA_023412915.1. Taxonomy (GTDB): domain Bacteria; phylum Bacillota; class Clostridia; order Acetivibrionales; family DTU013; genus JAEYOM01. Next base: position 2,734 of record JAEZRE010000012.1, on the reverse strand, counting down.
TTGCTTTTCTAAGTTGCTCTATTTTGTTTCCAAGATTCATTACCGCACCCTTCCTTTTCAATTTTGGACAACTTGTCCGCTATATCGTACATTATAACACAATGTACAGTAATGTAAACATATAAAAACCATAGTAAATCGAAGCAATTTGGATTAAACGTCCGATAGAGTGGTACAATATTACATAATTGGTCGACATAGCGGACGATATAGCTTGTCTACTGTCCGACGTAGTGGTACATTTATACATGAAAGGAGAAACGCTAATGTGTAACAAAATTAGAGAGATAGCAAATAAAAAAAATATCAGAATATCGCATATCATTTCTTCCACCAAATTGTCAAAGTCTTTCGTTTACGAAGTAATAAATGGGACAAGTATACCCACTGTTCCTTCGGCCCGATTAATTGCAAAATCACTTAATGCAACTCTTGATGAAGTGTTTCCTGACAACTAAAGAAGTAATTAGGAGGGGTTAGAATGCAAGAATATTTAACTATTAAGCAAGTGGCTGAGCGTTTAAACATTAGCGTCGACACAGCTTACGATTACAGTCATATGAAGGGGTTCCCATCCATTAAGATCGGAAAACTGATCCGAATACCGGCTGATGAGCTTGAAAAATGGCTACAACGTCGTAAGGTGGTAGCTTAAATTGGTTTACCTTATACATTTTGAAAAGCCATATAAGCATGCTCAGCACTATATCGGATACACTGGCGATCTTGACAAGCGAATGTACGAGCATGAATTGGGCAACAAAGGAGCTCGTTTGCTCCAGGTCGTTAGGGATGCCGGGATAAACTTTAATGTTGTCCGTACTTGGCCTGATGGAGACAGAACCTACGAAAGAAAACTGCACAATATGAAATGCAGCCGTAAACTATGTCCGGTTTGTCGAGAGATAGATGCAGCAAAACGAAAATCTAAACGTTTGAGAAAGGGGAGTCGTTTATGACAATCGATCCGGAGCTTATACCTCAGATTATATCAATGCTTTTTATTATATTTATACTCTTTTTCATGCTTGGCTGGCAGCTTTGTATGATAATCTGCAGGCCGAAACTCAAACGCTTCAAAGTAAAGCGCCATAGGCCGGTTAACTACTATATAAGGTTGCTCCCTGGAACTTCGAGGCGGTAGAACATTATGGCTATATTTGGCTGCTGCTCCAGGTTCATAGAATGCTCTGATGCACGCAAATGCGTCCATGCGGACGATCCTTATTACCTGCGGTGTTATTACAGAAGACATCACCTGGAGGCTGGTAGAATATTTTACGGCGTCAATTGTAACACCGGCAAGCGAGCTGAAGCGGATCCGGAAACCAAATCAGTTGTAACACCGCCTCCACAGAACAATGGTCCTGAACCTGAGACGCTGGAGATCTTTGACAAGTCAATATTTCTTCACTGTATGGAGCGGGTATTTTCCATATATGCACGCCAGAAAAATCTGTGGAGTATTGGAGCGACTCCGGAGCAGGTCGACACGATAGAGAAGGCTTTTGATGATGCCGGGGTTCCGTATAAGCCTGAGATAGACGATCTTAACGAGTGTGTTATTGATCGGCCGACTGAGGCGGATCCTACGCCGGCGAATTCAAGGGTAGTTTTCGAGGTCGACGGCCAGGAATATCACGTACTGAATTATAACAGCTGGCTTATAAAGCAAGCCATAGCCGAACGGATCTCAAAGGCCTTTGAAAATCATTATATTTCATCCCGTGTCGAGATCCGTGGGAAGAGTAATACCTCAAATATTTATACATATCAGACAAAGCCGGATCAGCGGCCAGTGACGCCGGCAGAAACACAAAAGAAAATCCTCCCGGATACCAAAGAAACGAAAGTACAAAAAGAGGAGAGGGCAGCTCCTGCAGCTGTCGGGGTGCAGGCTTCTATTTTCGAGATTTGCGCAAAACAGCTTTTAGACAATTTACAAGATGGAAGCCAGGATACACAAAAGACAAAGCCATATCAAGCAAGGGAGCATAGAGTACTAGCTAAGCCAAGTGATACTGCAGATCCGATAAGGGAATTCCATGCGGAACCTGGTCAATACCTTATCGTTGCTGATGATAAATACTGCGGCGCCTATACCGGTGAGTTTATAAAACTGCGGCGAATGCAGATGGATTACCGGTTTGTTCATATCAGGATCGTAGATATGCTACGGCCGCCGCGACAGGATGCTGTATATAATCCGTCAGCTCCTGTTCATCGGGATCCATACCCGGCAGGAACGGAACAGGTTTTTGAATTAGTTAACATACGGCTTGCTTTCAGACAGGAGGCCTGCAATGCGTAGGATAAAGAAACTACTTTCAAAAATATTCGGCGAATTCGTATTGCAAGAGGATAAAAGCAAGGACCAGATCGGCCGATGCTGCTGGAACTGCCGTTACAGGCTTTGCGATAAAAAAGAGGATCCGCGCTGCAAATGCAATATGGGTACCGAGTGGGAGATCGATGAGTGAAGGAGATTAGCATAAAAAGAGAACCAACTACCGTTCAAGACCGGGGCGGCTACGAGTAGTCGGTATCCGGCGGTAATTGTTCCTCTAAAACCAATATATATGCAGGCATGAGAATTGTCAAATTCGTTTTTGTAAAAGAGTGCGAAGTAAAGGAGTTGAGAAACATGGAAGAGTTATTACCTTGTCCCTGGTGTGGAAAGCAACCAATATTAAGTTCATTAGAGCCGGATTATCCAGACAGGAAGTATTTTTGC
>JAEZRE010000009.1 GCA_023412915.1 Bacillota bacterium | reverse complement strand
TGCGGCGAAAACTGCCGCGCAGAATGCAAGCTATGCCAATATGACCCAAGCGGCGGCGCCCAATGAGAATGCTATCAAAACGGCGCTAAAAAATACTGCGGTAACGGCGGTCAATAACAGCAGCGTTACAATCACCATAAACAAGGTTGGCTACACCGCACCGATTGCCGGAACTTCCACAAATCCCGGCGGCACAGATGGCAGCTATACCTTTACCGTTACGGTATCCAAAGGCAGTCAAAGCGAGACAACCGAGCAGAAAACCATTACCATCACAGCAACCGCTTATACGGGAGGAAATGGCGGCAATGGGAACACCGGAGGTTCCGGTACGCCAAGCAAGCCTGCCGACACGAAGACAACCGAGCCGGTCACCGGCAGTACGGAAAATAAGGCCACTGTGGACGATAAGGGCAACGCCAGTGTCAGCCTGACCGACAAAAACATCACCGACGCCATTGTGGATGCAAAGGCAGAGGCGGCAAAAAAAGGCGTGAACGCAGGCGACATCACGGCGGTGATCCATGTCACCACCGGCGGTAAGAGCGCAAACACCGTGACAGTCAATCTGCCCAAAACCACGCAGGAGCAGGTCATCGGCAGCAGGATTTCCAGCGTTCAGCTTGTCATTGACCGTCCCGACCTTACCATCGGTATCGACCTTGCGGCGGTAACCGAGATCAACCGGCAGGCAAAGGCCGACGTACAGCTTTCTGCCACCCGTATGGACAATACAAAGCTGTCCGGCGATGCAAAGGCCGCCATCGGCAACCGTCCTGCATATGACCTCAAGGCACTTTATGGCGGCGGTAAGTCCGTGACCGACTTTGGCAAGGGCAGCGTAAGCGTGGAGATTCCTTATACCCTGCAAAAAGGAGAACTCGCAGGCAACGTCTACGCCGTCTATGTGGACACCAAGGGCAAGGTGACCTGCCTTACCGATTCCAGCTACAATGCAAAGCGCGGGACGGTGGTATTTTCCACCAGCCATTTCTCCACTTATGGCGTAGCCTACAAAGCCAGCTTCACATTTACCGACATCAACGGTCATTGGGCAAAGGACGATATTCTCTTTGTCGCAAACCGTGGCCTCATGACCGGCACCAGTGCCACCACCTTCAGCCCCAACGGTTCCATGACACGGGGTATGTTTGTAACAGCACTCGGACGTTTGGCAATTGTCGACACCAGCGCCTATAAGCATTCCAGTTTTTCGGATGTAAAGGCTGACGCCTATTACATGGGCTATATTGAATGGGGCGTGAAAAATAACATTCTGTTCGGCATCGGTGGCGGCAAGTTCGACCCGGACGGTCTTGTGACCCGTGAGCAGATGGCGGCTATTATGGATAGATATGCCATGGCTATCGGGTTCAAACTGCCGGAAGTTCACGCACAGAACATCTTCGCGGACAATGCCAGGATTGGTGCGTGGGCGGCTCCGTCCGTGAAGCGCATCCAGATGGCAGGTATCATTCAAGGCAAGAGCAGCAATCTCTATGATTCGCAGGGAACAGCTACCCGTGCCGAGGTATCCGCGGTGTTGCGCCGTTTCGTGGAATTGGCGTTTTTCAGCGACACAGGCAAGGCTGGACAATGAACGATTCCGGCAAGTGGATGTACTACGAAAATGGCAAACCCGTCACCGGCAAGAAGGGCATCAAGCTATGGACAAACCTGGCAAAAGCCGGGGACGCAAAGCCGAAGGCCTAAGGTGTCTTAGGACGCCATGATAGTCATTCAAACTTTGCCATATAGTAAATCCTCCAATAAAGATTATTTACAATTCATCGGTAATCGTTCGGCTGTGTGCTGAACACCTGTGATTTTTGTAAACATCCTTATTGGAGGATTTCAAACGCCATAGCTCTTTTTCAGGATCTCAGAATTCGGGTTCTATCAGGCCGTAGCCGCCGTTTTTGCGCTTATATACTACATTGACCTGGTTGGTATCGGCATTGGAAAACATGAAGAATTCATGTCCGAGCAGGTTCATCTGAAGGATCGCTTCCTCTACCGGCATCGGTTTGACTGCGAATTTCTTCGACCGGACGATATTGAACTCTTTTTCCTCTTCCACAGTTATATCGGTACTGAAATATTCAGGCTTGAAAGCCCCTTCGTGGAATTTCTTTTCAAGTCTGGTTTTGTTTTTTCTGATCTGTCCTTCAAGAATATTCTCCGACCTGTCTATGCAGGCGTACATGTCGTCCCCGGCCACTTCCGCCCTGAGTGTGACGCCGTTGGCAGCTATCGTTACCTCCAGGATGTGCCTGTTTTTCTGAACGCCCATCGTTACGTGGGCCTCTGTCTGGGGACTGAAAAATTTGTCGAGCTTGCCCAATTTCTTGTTGACTCTCTCTTTTAATGCATCCGTTACTTCAAAATTCTTAGCACTGATTATGAATTTCATATTTCACTGCCCCTTTCATGTTTGTATTTGCATGTTGAGTCACATGTTTCATACTTATTCGAAAGACATATATTTGTATTCAACAACTGCATGTATAATTCCTTCCAAAATTATCGCTATGTTAAACAAAAAATATACATATTTTTCTGCAATCCTGCAAATGCTTTAATACAAGCGATTAACAGTGATCGCGGGGGATATGCACAAAACAGGTGTTTTGTGTATATTACGCTGTGGATTATGTGGATAAACCTGTGAATAACAATAATTTAAGCATTTCAGGGTGTGGATAACTGGTGTTAAAGCACAGTGGAAACTGTTGATTTTTTATTATGAAAAAACCTTGTAAAGTATCAAAACAGATACTTTCAAGGTATACAAGTATAGCCCTGCATAGTTTATACACAGGGCTTGTTTAATATCAAGTAATTTAGTTGAAAATTGGAATCAAATTAGCGATTCGAAAAACACTCGCTGCAATATACGGGTTTGTCTAAACGTGGCTTGAAAGGAACTTTTGTCTCCTTGCCGCATTGTGCGCAAACTGCGTCATACATTTCTCTTTCCTTCTTTGCAGAACCGTTGCCGTACTGGGACTTTCTCGCTGACCTGCATTCCTTGCATCTTCCGGGTTCGTTCTGGAACCCTCTGGTTGCATAAAATTCCTGTTCCCCCGCGGTAAATACGAATTCCTGCCCACAATCCTTGCACACTAACGTTTTGTCTTCGAACATGTAATAGTCCCCTCGCTTTAGAAAGATTAGTATTCCTGCCTGCGCAGCAATTACTTGAAATGCCCGCCAGCAGAAGTAAATCTTACCGACCGGGCATTTACATTATATTACACAAAAATCAACTAATCAAGCTATTTCGCTATATTTTTGAAATTTTACACTATATAAGACTGATATTTACCAGTTTTATATTTTCTTCCGGAACAATGACCACTCCATTCGAGCCCGGCTTGATTTCAGCACCCTCGGCTGCGCCTATTCTGTCGATCCCTCTGAGCACCATACTCCATGGCTTTTCCGCACCTTCGACCTCAATTGTAATACTGTTTCCGTTTCGTACTGCTTTGCAGGATAATTCAGACTCGCCGTCCATATTGTAAACAACCGTACTAGCGGAGGCTCCGTCCTTTAGTTCGAACAAATGGAGTACGACGCCGGAAGCATAATCATAGTCCGGTCTGCCGCTTTCGTTTCCGACGGCGATTATCGAATTTTCCCGGACCATCAGCGGCAGGCTCATATAACCGTGCTGCTCATTTCTCCAGCAGCCTCCTTCGAGCTTTTCTCCGTTCAGGAAATTCGTCCAGGTTCCTGCTGGCAGGTAATACTGCGCCATACCCTCGTTGTTGAAAATCGGGGCAACCAGCAGAGCTCCGCCGAGCATATACTGTCTGTCCAGCTGCAGGCATCCGGGATCCCCGGGAAACTCGAGCACCATTGCGCGCATGACCGGTATGCCCTGCTGTGACGCCTCGCACGCGGCTGCGTACAGATAAGGCATCAGGCTGCATTTAAGCTTTGTAAAGTACCTCAGCACATCCACCGATTCCTCGTCGAACAGCCACGGTACCCTGTACGATTCGTTTCCATGCAGGCGGCTATGCGAAGAAAGCATGCCGAATGCCGTCCAACGCTTATATATATCAGGCGGAGCCGTTCTTTCAAAGCCGCTTATATCATGGCTCCAGAAGCCGAAGCCGGAAGTGCACAATGACAGTCCTCCGCGCAGAGTCTCCGCCATGGAATCGTAATTTGCGGAACAGTCCCCTCCCCAATGAACCGGGAATTTTTGTCCCCCAACTGTAGCCGAACGGGCAAACACCAAGGCATCACGAGTTCCGCGCTTTTCTTCAAGCGCCTCGAACACCGCCTTATTATACAGATAGGTGTAATAGTTGTGCATTTTTACCGGATCCGAGCCGTCGTAATATACGACGTCGGTAGGTATTCTTTCTCCGAAATCAGTCTTGAAACAATCGACGCCCATGTCGAGCAGCCTCTTCAGTTCACCCTTGTACCATGCAGCCGCCGCGGGATTCGTAAAGTCGACAAGACCCATTCCCGCCTGCCAGCGGTCCCACTGCCAAACGCCCCCATCCGGCCTCTTTACAAGATAGCCCTTTTCCATGCCCTCGTCGAACAGTCTGGACTTCTGCGCAATATACGGATTGATCCAGACACAAATCCTCAACCCCCTGTTTTTAAGGCGTGCCAGCATTGCGTCGGGCTCCGGGAACACATTCTCATCCCATATAAAGTCGCACCACTGGTTCTCTTTCATCCAGAAGCAGTCAAAATGGAAAACATGCAGAGGCAGGTCGCGCTGTGCCATCCCGTCGATAAACCCCGTAACGGTTTTTTCATCGTAGCTTGTCGTAAAGGAAGTGGTGAGCCAGAGTCCGAAGGACCACGCAGGCGGCAGCGGCGGCCTTCCCGTAAGCAGCGTATAATTTCCGAGCACCGCCTTCGGCGATCCTCCGCCTATAACGAAGTATTCGAGGTATTCTCCGGGCACACTGAACTGAGTCTTGGAAACATTCTCAGAAGCTACTTCGAAGGAGACCTTTTCCGGATGGTTTACAAATACTCCATAACCCTTGCTTGAAACGAAGAATGGAATGTTCTTGTATGAAAGATCGCTGTTCGTGCCGCCATCCTCATTCCAAATATCGACGGACTGTCCGTTTTTAACAAACGGCGTAAACCTCTCGCCAAGCCCGTAGATATATTCGCCTACCCCCAGGTCGAGCTGCTCGCGCATGTACGGCCCCTGTCCCGGAACCATAAGATATGCCGTATTCCTGTGTGAATTTCCCGTTATTCTTTTCCCGTCGTACAAGAAGTCCATAGCCCAGCCTTCGGATTTTTTCAAACGCATGGCCAGCCTGCCCGCCGTGAATACGATCGTTTCATCATTTTGTGAGATATCCGGTTGAAAGTCTTTCCGTCCGCACAGTTCAAAGGCCGGACCTTTTACGGGAGCGCCTTTGAAATGCCACAGCCTTACGCGTATGACATCCGGTAATGGCGAGCTATACTCAAATGTCAGCAATGGTCCGCCCAGAGTATCGCCCCTGTGCCGGACAGGCCTTGTCGCGGCATAGACCGTCATTTTTCCGGCCGTAACGGCGACGTCCCTGACTTCAACAGGAGCGGCGATAGTGACGCCATCCTTCATCATCCAATATCCATCTGTAAATTTCATAAAACTCCCTCCCCGTAAATACTCAAATCATCCCGGTTAAACCGGCAAAAAGGTCCGACTGTTCTTCACCGGCAGAATCAAAACACTTTAATAATTTTTTATCGTGTAATATAATTATATTAACAATTCAAGACATAATCTTTTATGATTTTGATGAAAAATAACAGGATTTTGATATGAATATAAAGTCTAATGAAAAATCATTAAAAGAAAACCGAATTCACGGAGATGCGTCTTTCCCGCTGGACGCCTACCGAATGGACATAGCGTCAGGCGCGACTGTGCTCGACTGCCATTGGCACGAGGAGCTGGAGTTCCTAATCGTGACCTCAGGGAAAGCCATCTTTCAGGTCGGAAGCAGCTATTTCGACGTGCATGCCGGAGAAGGCATATTCGTAAACAGCGGGGAGCTGCATGCCGGCTATCCTCTGGACGATTCCCCCTGTTCATACGAAGCCGTCGTATTCAGTCCTGACTTTCTGCACAACGGCCCTATGGATCTGATATATTCAAGCTACGTCGAACCCATAGTACAAAACCAGCTGGTTTTCGACAGGCATTTTACACCGAAAATATCCTGGCAGGGAGAGCTGCTTGATAGAATCGGTAAAACAGCGCTCTGTGTGCTGGAAAAAGCCCGGGCTTACGAATTGGAATCAAAATCCGAGCTATTCGGCGTCCTTGCCCTGCTTGCGTTAAACGGCACGCTGGAAAAAAGCAAAACGGGCTTTACAGCCGCCGATACCCGGATGGAAAAGCTAAAATCCGCGCTGAAGTACATTCAGGAAAACTATACGCAAAAACTCAGCACTCACGATATCTCGGACCTGCTGGGCATGAGCGAGGGCCATTTTTGCAGGATATTCAAGCAATATCTTAAAAGAACTCCCGTCGAATATCTGAATTATTACAGGATCGGTCAGGCGGCAAAGCTGCTTGAGGAAACGGAGCACAAGGTGCTCGAGGTAGCGATGGAGACCGGCTTTGATAGCCTCAGCTATTTCATTGGCGCTTTCAGACGCTTTATGGGCACGACTCCATCGAAATACCGCAGGCAAGGCAGACTATAGAAACCTGGCATATGGTCGGGACAATGGAATCCGAACAGCCCAGACAGGCAAAAAAGAAGGCAGCCGATATTTGATGGATTTGAAAATTAAAAAAGCAAAAAGGCTGTTGAGGGAAAGCGGGTATACCATAACCGAAATATGCTCCATGTGCGGCTTCAAATATCAGAGCCATTTCACAAAGGTCTTCGGTAAACGGACCGCATTCCCCCCAGCCTTTACAGAAAAAACGTTTAAGTCATCCCAGTTCCACTACGATCTCGCACTTACTGCCGGCGGGCTGAACGGGTATCCTGTCCACGACCGCGCCGTTGAGCGTGATCTTCTTCACGCCGCTGCTGACATGCTTCGGGTTACGGACCTCTATCCTGTATTCTGCGCCCCTGAATTTACGCATGGCCCTGAAGCCCTCCCAAGCGGCCGGTATGCACGGATCGACGGTCAGGCAGTCATAGCCGGGCCTGACGCCAAGTATGTACTGGCTCGACGCCACCATATTCCATGCCGCGGTGCCGCTGAGCCAGGAATTCCTGCCTATGCCGAACTGAGGATGCTCCTTGCCCAGTATGTTCTGCGGGTATACGTACGGCTCGACTTCATAATGCTCGGCATCGTTGTTCCGCCTTGCAGGAAGTATCTGCCTGTAGTATTCGAACGCACGGTCACCATTGCCCATGGCCGTTTCCGCCACCATCACCCACGGGTTCGTATGGCAGAATATACCGCCGTTTTCCTTAGCTCCCGGGGGATATGTCGTGATGCCGCCCTTCTTCGGGTCGTTATGGGTGTAGGCGGGATACATCGAAACTATGCCGTACTCGGTATTGAGGTGTTTGTTGACGGAATCGAGGCATTTACGCGAACGCTCCATATCGGCTACGCCGCCCATTACGGCCCATGACTGCGAATTGATGAATATCTTTCCGAACTCGTTTTCGTTTGAACCGAGAGGCACACTTTCATCGTCAAAAGCTCTCTTGTACCATTCGCCGTCCCAGCAGGCTTCGTTTATGGCGTTCTTCATGCTGCCGAACATGACGTCATATTTGGCTTCAGCCTCTTTCCTTCCGAGGTAGCGGGACAGTTCGATCATTTCAAGGGCTGCCCGGCAGAACAGCATCGAGGTGAACACGCTTTCAGCCACGCCCTTGCCGGTATCGAGGTTCAACGTATCGTTCCAGTCGGCGCGTCCGGCAAGCGCTATCTTATGAGGACCCTTGTAAAAATCAGTGAACTCGAGTGCCTTGTCAAGGTGTTCCCATACGGTCGCCCCGGTCTTTTTATCGTTGTAAAGCACGGTCTTGTCTAGGAAGGCTAAATCTCCGGTTTCCTTTACATAAGCATTCACGGCCAGAATCAGCCACAAATGATCGTCCGAATACCAATCGAACTTCTTGACTGGAGCGTCTCCTACGCCTCCCTCGCCTGTAAGCGGAAAGAACAGGTGGTATGCGCGGCCGTCCGTGTACTGGCACTGCAGGAGTTTCACGATCAGCTCCCTGGCCTCCTCCGGAATTGTATGCATTACGCCGAGCGTGTCCTGAGCGCTGTCGCGTATGCCCATGCCCCTACCGAGGCCGAGCTGGTAGAGTGAAACGAACCTCGACCAGTTGAACGTAGTCTTGCACTGATACTGGTTCCACATGTTCACGAAAAGGTTCATATCGTGATCCGGCGTCTCGACATGGAGCTTGCCTGTGAAATCCGCCCAGTGTTTATTCAGGCGGTCCAGTGCGGCATGAGCTTCCGCAGGATTCAGATAGGGCTTGATATCTTTTGCCACGTCATCCCTGTGCTCTGTATATCCCAGGATGAAAACGAGTTCCTTCGATTCTCCACCCTTAAGCTCTATTTCGTTGCAGAAAGCGCCTACACCGTTGGTCCTGTAAGAAATGGAATTGGAGCAGGCGCCCTGTTCCACCGCTATCGGGTTAGCCTCCGAGTGGTACTTGCCTATGAACGTCTCAAGATTGGTATCGAAGCTGCTTACTTCGCCGCTCGTGGCAAAGAAAGAGGCGTTATTGTCTATATAATGCGGGTACCAGGTGATAATACCGTCGCTGTAGCGGCCCTGGTTGATCTGCTGCGCCCAGTCGACATTCTGCTGGTCGAGTATGGCATCCCAGAAGCAGAATTCGGCATAACTGAATATCTTGAGCTTTTTAGACACCTTCAGCGTGTTCTCGACCTTAAGCAGCCAGATCTCGAAATCCCTGTCATCGGGAACGAAATAGGTCAGACCTGCGGTTATACCCTTGTGTTCACCCTCGAGCACCGTATAGCCCATGCCATGTCTGCAGCAATAGCTGTCGAGCTTGGTTCCGGAAGGCTGGAACCCTGGGTTCCAATATTCGCCCGTCTCGGCGTCCTTAATATAGATATACCTGCCCGGCCTGTCCATCGGAATACTATTGTAGCGATACCTGGTTATCCTTCTGTTCTGCGGATCCTTGTGAAAGCTATATCCTCCGCCTGTATTTGAAACAATACCGCCGTACTTTCCGCTTCCTATGTAATTTATCCACGGGGTGGGCGTATCCGGTCTGGTAACGACATACTCATTCGCACCCTCATCAAAATACCCGTATCTCATAATTTTCCTCCCCTAAAACTATCTGCAATGATTATACAACAAAATTCAATATTATACAGCCTTGTACTTTTATTTTTCAAAATGTTACCGTTAAATACCGCAACCCGTATTGGACACTTATCCAGCATATGGTATAATGAGGAAACAATATTTTGTGCCGTAATGGTATAAACAAATTAGTGCGAATCGGAGGTCCCTCAAGTGAAAACACTCGGTCCGGAGGCTTTTGGGGAAGTAAGGTCCTGGATACATAGAAATGCAAGGCAGATCGATCTGGCGCTGTGGCAATACTTGTTCGAAAACGGGAGCAGGGAAGCCGTGCTGTCGGCACTGTCCCTTTATCAAAACCCGGACGGGGGTTTCGGGAATGCCCTCGAGCCCGACAATTGGAACCCGGCTTCTACGCCCTATACTACCCTATTTGCCATCAACCTTTTGAAACAGCTCGATTTCTGCGATACAAGCCATCCCATTCTGCAGGGTATATTTAACTTTCTCGAAAGCGGCAAATATTTTTCGGAAAACGGATGGCTTTTCAATATACCGTCGAACAACGAGCATCCGCACGCGCCGTGGTGGACCTACAGCATCGAAGCCAATGAGCTGGAGAGTGCAGGCGTTACAGCGGAACTGTGCGCCTTTGTCATAGGGTTTTTCAACGAAGGGACGGATTTTTATAAAAAAGTACTCAATATCGTAACACGTATATTAGAAGGTCTGGAAAGCCGGAGCAGACATGGGGATATGGGCATCGGGGGATATTGCGTCCTGCTGGCTGCCATCGACAAGGCCGGGTTGCGGGAAAAATACGATTACGCAAGGCTTATGAACATCGTTAACGGGCTGGTATCGGGTTCCATCGAAAGGGATACCTCCAAATGGGCTTTCTACGGAATTTGCCCTTCCAACTACATCACTTCGCCGGACAGCATATTTTACAAGGACAACGAGGATATCGTACTGAAGGAACTCGATTATTTGATAGACACAAGACCGCGAAATGGCGTGTGGGACATAACCTGGAGCTGGTTCGACAACAACGAAAAGTACAAAAAGGAATTCGCGGTAAGCGAAAATTGGTGGAAGGCAATAAAGGCGATTGAAAAAATCGCTCTGCTTAAAAATTTCTCAAGACTATAGACCTGACACAAGATTGCAAAGCCATCCCGATACTTCGGGTTTTCGGGCAAATAATAAGAAGGCGGTATATTTCCGCCTTCTTTGTACGCTCACTTCTTTGCACGGTCTCTTTTTGTACGGTCAATCGATCTCTTCCAGATTGAACGGGGTCTCCTGGTAAACGTAATAGTTGAGCCAGTTGGCGTAAAGCAGGTTTGCGTGGGCGCGCCATTTTACCATCGGAGGCTTTGACGGATCGTCTTCCGGGAAATAGTTCCTGGGGATTCTCGGCCCGAGGCCTTTACCCAGATCCCTGTTGTATTCGGTTCTCAGCGTCATGGGATCATATTCCGAATGCCCCGTGACGAATATCTGCCTACCCTTCAGCGCTGAAACGATATACACTCCGGCTTCTTCGGACTCTGCCAGGATATTGAGCTCGGGCACCTTCTCGATATCCTCCCTGCGCACCTCGGTGTGTCTCGAATGCGGGGCATAGAACCTTTCGTCGAAGCCCCTCATCAGCATTACATTCTGTTTTGTCACCCTGTGTTCGAATACTCCCGACATCTTTTCCGGGATGGGATATTTGGGGATTCCATAATGATGGTACAAGCCCGCCTGTGCTCCCCAACAGATGTGGAACGTTGAATACACATGGTGCAGGCTCCAGTCCATTATTTCCCTGAGTTCGTCCCAGTAGTTCACTTCCTCGAACGGCATCTGTTCGACCGGCGCTCCTGTTATAATAAGGCCGTCGAACTTTTTTTCCCTTATCTCGCTGAACGTATTGTAAAATTTCAGCAGATGTTCCTCGGGAGTATTTTTCGATATATGGGTCTCCGGGTGCAGGAAAGTCACATCTACCTGGATCGGCGTATTACCGATCAACCTGAGCAGCTGCGTTTCGGTCTCTATCTTGGTAGGCATCAGATTCAGAAGAGCGATGCTAAGGGGCCTGATATCCTGCTTTTCGGCCCTTGCCTCCGACATTACGAATATATTTTCTCCGGACAGCACCTCTGCTGCGGGCAGACTGTCAGGTATTTTTATCGGCATAGTTTCACACCTTTCAAGGGATATAAGACAGCATTCGTTTGATTTTTGTATTATACCATAATGATGAAACGCTGTACAATATACCGTCTTTATTCCCGAGAGAGGCTGGCTGGCAGCAGGTTCGAAGATTACCGGGGTTAATCGGCGCCGGCATTTACAGGCGGACGAGCAGCCGCCGGAGTCATTCCTCGGGAGGCTTGTTATATCCCTTTTCCCCGTAGGGCTTCAGCTTATCCAGCCACGGCTTCCTGATCTGTTTCAATTCCCATTTCATATCGGTTATTTCACCGGATTCCTTTTGTTCAAGGACTTCATAGGTAAAGGCGTCGGGCCCAAGCTCACTCCAATCCTTCTGCAGCTGCGAATTCGGATGCCTTCCCTCCTTCAGCTGGCCCTGCATGGTCAGCCACTTGTTCTTCAGATTGGGATAGGCTTCAATAAAGATTTTTCCGTTGACCTTGTTCGTTATTTTGACAACGCCCATGTAATCCTTGATCTGCTTGAACTTTTCAAGTAATTCCTTACGATTTTGTTTATCCATTTTTTCACCTTTCTCTAAACACCAGAAACACCAGTGTTATGCCGTCTTCTGTTCGGATCAGGAACGGCGGACTAATAACCCATTTCCTTCAATATTCTTGACAAAGTACTCAGCCGTTCCCCGATAAGCTCGCCGTCGTCGCTCAAAGCCTGGTTGAACAGCTTTATGTCCTCGTCGAGCTTTTCATTTTCGGTGCAGACGGCAACCGTCATTGCGTCGCCCTGCAGACCGATCCTGTCGATAACAGGCTTTTCGCCATTGTAGAGCTTTTCGAACCGGTAGGCTTCCTCCTGGAAATATAATTTTGCCCTGCAAACGAGGACAGCCAGGTCAAGCACGCGATGAAGCGGCAGTTCTTCAGACTGCCTCGACCATTTTTCACCCGTGTACCTCCACACCTTGGCCGAAATATCAACCTTGCCCCGGTCATTCCATTGCGCCAGTCCGAGCGAAAGCCCCTTTGCGTCCGTCTTATAGGCATATCTGCCGTCGACGTTTTCATAGTTTTCAGAAACGATAACCGGTTTATGTTTTAAAGTTGTCGGTATTTGCATATCCTATCCTCCAAACTGTCTATTAATCTAATATCTACGAATATAGTAATAGTAATTAAGTAAATTACTAATTTACTAACTTACTAACGATATAATAACATTTACACCCGACATTGTCAAAATAAAAATAAGTGATTTCGAGTCAGCCGCGCGCTCTATGCCGGACAGAAGAAATATGTTGGGCTGCCTCTGTGTCAGGGCCGCGATGGTTACGTCGAACGACCCGAGCTTCTGAGTGTTACGTTACTGCAATATGTGTAAAAATAAAAGCAAAATGTGATGGGAAAGTTTCTGTCAATTAGGCTAGAATAATCTATAGTTATGATTCGGAAAATTAAGGAGGATGTATCGCGCCTATCAGGCGCGGATTTCCTCTAAAACATTCAAGGAGAATGTTTAGCGCCTGTAAGGCGCGGATTTCCTTTAAAACATTCAAGGGAGGATGTTTAGCGCCTGTAAGGCGCGAATTTCAATCAAAACATTCAAGGAGAATGTTTAGCGCCCATAGGGCGCGGATTTCCTTTAAAACATTCAAAGGAGGAACGAAAATGGAAAAGGTACCTGCTTATCTGGACGAAAGCCTTGGTTTCGAAGAACGCGCCAAAGATCTTGTAGCCCGCATGACGCTTGAAGAGAAGGTCACCCAAATGGTGCACGGCTCCGCCGCGATCCCGAGGCTGGGCATACCCGCATACAACTGGTGGAACGAAGCTCTGCACGGCGTTGCAAGAGCAGGCGTCGCCACAGTATTTCCACAGGCTATCGGCCTGGCTGCCACATTCGACGAAGACCTGATATTCAATATCGCCGATGTGATTTCAACGGAGGGCAGGGCAAAATACCACGAGAACATCCGCAAGGGCGATTACGACATATACAAGGGACTGACCTTCTGGTCGCCCAATATAAATATATTCAGGGACCCGAGGTGGGGTCGCGGACATGAGACATACGGCGAAGACCCCTACTTGACGGGAAGGCTCGGTGTGGCCTTCGTCAAGGGCATACAGGGGAATGACAAAAAGTACTTGAAAGCTGCCGCCTGCGCAAAGCATTATGCGGTTCACAGCGGTCCCGAAAGCGAGAGGCACCAGTTCAACGCGGTCGCGTCAAAGAAGGACATGCGCGAGACATACCTGCCCGCATTCGGCGAACTGGTCAGAGAAGCCGGAGTCGAAGCGGTAATGGGCGCCTACAACAGGACTAACGGCGAACCTTGCTGCGGCAGCAAAACCTTGCTTCAGGACATACTTCGCGATGAATGGGGCTTCAAAGGTCACGTAACGTCGGACTGCTGGGCGATCAAGGACTTCCATGAAGGCCATATGGTCACAAAGACCGCGCCCGAATCAGTGGCTCTGGCTCTCAAAAACGGCTGCGACGTCAACTGCGGAAACATGTATGCAAACCTGCTCATAGCACACAAGGAAGGCCTGATCAGCGAGGAAGACATCGACCGTTCACTGACAAGGCTCGTAATGACCCGGATGAAACTCGGCATGTTCGACAAACCCGAGCATGTTCCGTTCAGCGATACGCCGTATGAGCTTAACAGCTGTGAGAAGCACAGCGATTTCTCCGTCGAGGTTGCCAAAAAGACGCTGGTGCTTCTGAAGAACGAGAACAATTTGCTTCCGCTTGACAAATCAAAGCTCAAATCCATTGCGGTCATAGGACCCAACGCTGACAGTCGCGATGCTTTGCAGGGCAACTATTTCGGCACCTCCGACAGGTATGTCACCATATTGGACGGCATCCGCCAAGCGGCAGGCAGCGATACGAGAGTATACTACTCCCAGGGCTGCCATCTGTACAAGGACAAGAAATACGGACTTGCGGATGTCCGTAATCTGTTCGGTGAAGCGCTGGCCATTGCCGAAAGATCCGATGTGGTCGTACTGTGCCTCGGGCTTGACGCTACTATCGAAGGAGAAGAAGGCGACGTTTCGAACGAATATGCAAGCGGAGACAAGCTGCATCTGAATCTGCCGGGCCTTCAGCAGGAACTGATGGAAAGTATATACGCCTCAGGCAAGCCTGTGGTGCTCGTACTTCTCACCGGCAGCGCGCTTGCGGTGAACTGGGCCGACCGGCACATCCCTGCCATCATAAATGCCTGGTATCCGGGAGGACGCGGAGGGGAAGCAGTCGCATCGCTGATCTTCGGAGACTACAGCCCGTCGGGCAGACTGCCTGTCACATTCTACACCTCCACCGAGGAGCTGCCCGACTTCCATGATTATTCGATGGAAAACAGGACTTACAGGTATATGAAGACCGAAGCGCTGTATCCTTTCGGCTACGGCTTGAGCTATACCAAATTCGAGTATGCCGGCATCAAGGTGGACCCAAGTGTCAAAGCCGGCGAACCGGTGAACTGCAGCGTCAGAGTCAAAAATATCGGAAAGCGTGCGTCCGAGGAAATCGTACAGCTATATCTCAAGGATGTCGAAGCCGGCGTCGCAGTGCCGAAATGGCAGCTTCGCGGCGTTAATAAGGTAGAGCTCGAGCCCGGTGAAGAAAAGGAAGTCACCTTTACCCTGACAGCCCGCCAGCTCGCTTTGATAGACAATGACGGGAATGCCGTCCTGGAACCCGGCAGCTTCGAGGTCTTTATCGGAGGCAGCCAGCCGGATGCCAGAAGCGTCAAGCTAACCGGCACTCCGGTGCAGAAGGCTTCCTTCGAGGTAACGGGCAGCAGGCTTGAAATGAAGTGGTGATATAAGGTAAGCTTTAAGTAAGCCTTCGAGGGCGCGTCCTGCATTCAGTTGCGGGACGCGTCCTTTTTTGATATTATGTAACCAGAGGTGTTGGTATGATACTTGAAGGCCTTCACGAAAAGGAGATATTCACGGAGCAATACCCGTTCCGTCTGATCATCAATAACATCGAGGAATTCCAATATCCCCTGCACTGGCATAATGCCGCCGAACTCGTATACAACAAGTCCGGCCGCTGCCGCATCGATGTCTCCGGGACAGAATACCCCCTGTCCGACGGGGACCTTCTGCTGATACCTTCGGGTGAAATGCATGAAATAACGGCAATCAGCAAAAACGGAGAACGGGACATAGTTCAGTTCGACATCACTTCTCTCGATTGTTTCGGCGGGATAAACAATATCCGGCCATACATGAAAAACACCGTCAGGATAAGCAAAGACGGCGAGCCTGAACTGCAGCGGTCTATTGAACGCTGTATACTCGATCTTGTTAACGAATATGAAAAGAAGGATTACGCTTACGCACTTTCGCTCAACGCCAGGATATTCGACATAATAGTCCTTGTTTCAAGGCATCTGGCAACCAGGGAGATCATATCCGGCATCGGCGAGGGAAGCAGGAAGATAGCAGGGCTCAAGCAGATCGAACGGGCATTTGAATATATAGAAAAAAATTATCCCTCCGAAATAACGCTTAAAGATATTTCCAACTATGTAGGCTTCAGCGAATACTATTTTTCGAGGCTCTTCAAGGATGTGACAGGTCAGAATTTCCTGAATTACCTGAACAGCTACAGGGCAAGGCAGGCGGAAAAGCTGTTGAAGCACAGTGAAAAGCCCATTCTTGAAATAGCTCTGGAATCGGGTTTTAACAGTCTCGCCACCTTCAACCGCACCTTCAGGAAGATCAGGGGCTGTTCCCCTACCTTCTACCGCAAAGCCTGCCTGTAGAAAAGCTAAGGCTCGAGGCAAATGACCATCGCCTGGAAATTACCTGATAGAGCCGCCTCGAGACAGCCGTCCTTCATTTCCGCCTTCGACCCTTTTTCAGAAAAAACTTCCGTAATGGCCAGCATTTTTATATCTGAATTCTCAATATGAATGGTATCCGGCAGCTTCCCTCCGAAAGTATGCACAACAACAAATGCCTGCTTTTTATCGGCCCTAACTCTCAAGAGCGCCTGCCAGCCCTCCGGATGGCGGTAGCTTTTAACGGGCGGTCCGAACCGGTAGCTTGAGCCCTCCCTGATAGTCGACGCAACTTTGCTATAAAGGGCAATGCTTTCATCGACTATTTTCCATTGTTCTTCACTCAAATCGAACACGTCGCCCGAAAGGCACATCCTGCCTAAAAATGTATTGGCAAGCGAATATACCAGGCGGCGTTCATCGTCCTTTCTGCGAAGAACCGCCCATATCTGGCTCTGGCGCGGTAGAATGACGCGGTGAAGGTTTGCTGCGATAATCGGGATCTCAACACACTCGTGAGCATCCGAAAAGGAAGACATGCTCGTAAGAAACATCATCGAGGGTTCGAGCCTGTGTCCTCCCGAGGAGCAGTTCTCAATTACCAGATCGGGAATCTGTCCCTGTATCTCTCCAATAAAACGCTGTGATGCCAGCACCTTTTTTCTGAGGCCTTCTCCGTATGATTCCGCCCCATCGCAGCCGATACCGATATTATCGTTGTAATCTATCTTAAGGTACCCGAAATTATATTTCTTCAAGAAGTTGATAACCTTATCCGTCAGGTATTCATGTACAAAAGGATCCTCCATATCCCAGAAACGCCTTCCGGCAGTTATCACGCAACCGTCCCGTTTAAGCAGGTGCGCTGTTTTATGGTATGCCTCGGATTCCTCACCGCACACTTCAAGCTCGAACCATATTCCGGGAATCATACCGCATTTGCGTATTTTATCGAGTGTGTTTTCGAAGCCGTTGGGGAACAGCGCTTCGCAAAGTCTCCAATCACCCATGCTGTTCTCCCATTTCCTGCCGTCTTCCTTGTACCACCCGCAGTCGATTACAAAATATTTTATGCCGCGTCCTTTTAGTACGTCGGCGGCACGCTGTATATAGTCTTCTGTCGGATTACCCCAGGTCGTGCAGAATTCGTTGAAAATGACGGGAAGCTCGTTTTCGGAGGAAGGCAGGTCTGTTAAATACCGTGAGTGTGAGTCGGTCATTATTCGTGATACATCGTCGAGCCCGCCTTCAGCTACGGACAGGATTGCTTTTGGAGTAGTGAATGCTTCTCCTGGCCCGATCTTCTTCAGCCAATGTCCGAATTCCCTGTCTGCAAGTCCTCCCGACAGGCAAAGCGCACTATCCGTTCTGCCGACCTCAAGCTGCCAGGAGGATGGGCAGGCTAACTGTACTCCCCAGCTTACTTTATTTTTGATGTCCTCGATCACCGCATACGGGAAAAACTTTCTGACAGGCATGGAGCCAACCTGGCCAAAGCGCTCGGACCTGACCCCATATGGAGCCCAGGCGGGTTCCAGCCCCAAATCCTCTACCGGCAGGCTTTCGAGCCGGCCCTCGGCGCTCCACGCGCTCCTCAATCTGTGCAGGATAAGCGTACCGGGTGCGTCATCCGGCTCATAAGGAGTCATTTCCCCCATTGCAAAGCTCGAAATCATCTCAAGACTGACGGCCTCAGAGCTGCCATTATGGAAAACGGAGCAGGTTTCCAACGCCGAATAGCCTAAATACCATGTAAGGCGGTGCTCCAGCGATAAACCGCTTTCATCCTTCAGCACCGTAACGACAGTTTTGCCGGAGCTTTCTTCCAGGAGCTTCTGTTCCTTATATTTGAAACGGCTGACAGTCCCGGAGTTGCGCATGGTATGTCCATGTGAAAAGCCACCCGGATATGCATCCCCCAGAAGCTTTAGCTGTACCAGAGGTTCGATTCTGCAATCCTTTATGCCGACGGCTTCCGGGATACGGGATACCGGCAGCAATACCATCCCGACGCATTTGGTTTCGGATTCGATATAATACCGGACTACTGCTGTTCCTAGTACATATTGGGATAATATTTCTTTCATGGCATTACTCCTCGCCTCAATCAAAAAGTTATCATTCCCGGCTGGATTGAACCTGCTCAAAGCAGCTTATTTCAGTTTTTTCGCCATTGTACCGAATATACGCCTGCCCCTTCCCAACCGTATCGACCGTAAAATCGATTACATCAGGCATTCCGCTAAAACTACCCTCACGCTTTTCGATGGTGAGAGTGGCCTCCTCCTCATTCCATAACATTGGTATGGTAGAATAGGCGCCGCTTTCATAGTTGTAGTTGTCCTGCTCATCCTGATACAGCGTAAACGAGCCGTCAGCCCCTGGATATACCTTCAGCCGGAGCTTGTCTTCCGAGCTCTCCGCGCTGTATTGGGCTACCTCCGCCATAGGTATTATGGACCCTGCTTTCACAAAAACAGGCATGCTGTCTATCGGTGCGGCTGCGGCAACAGTTGTACCTCCGTGATATCTTTCGTTCGTCCAGAAATCATACCAATCCGTACCCTCGGGCAAGTAGACCATTCTCGCCTTATCGGTATCCTCAATTGGAACCGAACCCTTATCAAAATACATGGGTTTGGTTACAGGACAGATCATAAGCGCATTGCCGAACATATACTGGTCTCTGATGGAATATACCCTTTCATCCTCCATGAAATCAAACGCCAGCAGCCTCATCACGGTATAATCCTTGAAAGTGACCATTGACGCCATGGAATAGATATATGGCATGAGCCGGTAGCGCAGCTCGATAAACCTTGCTATGGCGTCATAGAACATTTCGCCTTTTTCGCCAAAGTTCCATATCTCTCTTCTCGTATCTGTGCCGTGGGAACGGAATACAGGAAGGAAGGCTCCAAGCTGCAGCCAGCGTGTGTAAAGCTCACGGTAACCCAGGTCCTGGCAGCCGTCCTCATAATCGCCGTTCCAGAACCACACGTGCCCCTTTTTAACGAAAAAGGCCCCGATATCCAGTGTCCAATAGGGCAACCCTGCGGCGCAAAGGTTCAAACCCGCCGGAATCTGCTTTTCAAGCGTACTCCATTTCGCACAGGTATCCCCTGACCACACGATCGTACCGTACCTTTGCTGTCCCGTGTAACCGCTTCTTGTCAGGTTGACTACCCTCTTGTCCCGGGTGGTTTCCCTCTGCCCTTCGTAAATCGCTCTTGAATGGAACAGGGCGTAAGCGTTGGTGAAGGCTTCATCCATGTAAACTCTCGCGGAGTTGTGAAACGCCGTATAGTTGTGATCGGGCTCAGGCTTCACGACCTCCCCCCATTCGGGTGTTACCGGCTCGCTCGAATCGCACCACCAGGCGTCGATACCCTTTGAGAACAACCCTTTATTGGCCTGATCCCAGTATAGCGAACGCGCTTTCTCACTAAAGGCGTCGTATATCTCCGACTGTTGGAACAGACAGCCTTTTTCCTTCATTTCGCTATAATTGTCCGTACCCTTGCTCATATTGGGCCATATTGAAATCATGAAATGCGCGCCGTTTCCATGCAATATACGCGTCATTTCCTGAGGATCAGGGAAACGACTCCTGTCGAAGCTCTTTTGCCCCCACTTGCCGTCCTCCCATGACTGCCAATCCAGAACGATGCTGTCCAGCGGAACTTTACGCCGGCGGTATTCCATTACCGTATCGATGATCTCCTGCTGCGTTTCGTATCTTTCCTGCGACTGCATGTATCCAAAAGCCCATTTGGGAAGCATGGCAGCCCGTCCCGTCAATTGCCGGTATCCATGTATTATCTCATCAAAGTCATCTCCGTAGATAAAGTAGAAATCCAGCTCGTCAGCAGCCTCACTATAGAGATACGAACCATATTCGTTGTCATTGAAAATCAAAGGAGAATATGTGTCCTGCAATATGCCGTAGCCCCGGGTTGAAAGCAACATGGGCATTGCAATTTTTAAATTCGCCTGGTGCAGGTATTGGCGCGTTCCACGCAGGTTCAGACTGCCTTCCTCCTGTTGTCCAAGTCCGAAAAGCGCTTCATTCTCCGCCCACTCAAACTCCAGTCTTGTATGGTAAAGCTTTCTGTTGAAGACCTTTTGAGCTTCACGAACAACCTCCTTGACCCCGTCCGGTGTAACGATCTTCTCAACAACGCTCTTATCGTCCAGTATCGTATTGTACGAATCAAAGGGAATAAGGGTTTTTCCGCCATTCTCGGGCTCTTTGGCGAGCAGTTTGCCTGCTTTGTCATAATATGAAAATCTGCAGTTTAATTTATCGATAATCAGAACTAGTTTCCCTGTTATAAGCTCGATTTCTTTTTGGTTTTCCGCATAGGTCCAATCGATGTACTTAGTAAACGGGATCCTCCCGGGGCTTAGCTCCTCAGAAAAAACGCCGGCAAGGGTATACCTTACCCTGATGATTGAAGCAGAGCACACCTCTATCTTTATATTACCCTTTCCCGTTTCCAGAAGCAGCACGCCATCCTTCCTGCAAACAGCTTTAACAGTCAGCTCTCCGCCTCTCTCCGCTATTAGCATTACATATCCCTCCATTGCTTTATTTCACAATGCCTGATCTCAGGATCAGGGTCGATTTTTCATACACATACCGCTCCTGAGACATTATAACAAAAGGAACTGTTATCAACCAGTTCCCTTTATTATTCAAGTAATACGCCTTTATTAAACAAGTTATTCCGTCTATTTCAGGATGGCTCCTGCCGTGAGCGCATTCTCGATTTGCTCGTTACCGATTATATATACAATAATCGTAGGCAGGCTTGTTATGATCATGGCCGCTCCTATCTGCCCCCAATGGGATACTCCTATACTGACGAAGAAATTCAGAAGTCCGACCGTCAACGGCCTGATTTTGTCATCTGCGGCAAGGATAAATGCCAAAAAGAATTCATTATATATATTCATGAATATCAAAACACATTGTGTGGAAAGCGCAGGCTTTATTACGGGAATTATTATCCTGAAGAAGGTCTGGTAGATATTGCAGCCGTCCATGCAGGCAGCTTCTTCAAGCTCCATGGGCAAGCTCCTGAAAAAGGCATACAGCATCAGCACGCACGAGGAGAGGGCAAAGGCCGAATAAGGCAATATAAGGCCCAAATGCGTACCTTTCAATCCCAGGCTGCGGGTCATTATCATTATCGGTATGATAACCACCTGTGCGGGAACAACCAGTCCAAGGGAAATGTAGCTCAAGGCAAAGTTCTTATATTTCCATCTCATTCTGCTTATACAATAGGCGAACATACTCCCGAAAAGTATCGTTAAAATAATGGTGCTAATGGAATAAATCAAGCTGTTGGACAAGTATCTCAGAAAGTTGAACTTCGCCAGCGCGTCGCCGTAATTGTTGAACACCCATTCCTTCGGAAGGCCGAACGGATTGACGTATACTTCGCTTTTTGGCTTGAAGGACAGATTCAGCATCCAGTACATTGGAAAGAGGAAGGATGCCCCGATGATTACCATAACGGCACTGGCAAATATTTTGCGTCTTTTTTTCATCAACATTTATTCACCACCCTATTTAGAACTCAATTTTTTCTCTTGCTACAAACTTGTTGATAACGAATGTCAGCACAAGGCATTCGAATATAAACAAGACCGCTATTGCACAGCCCTGACCGAAATCCGAGGCTGAAAACGCCTTGAAAAACAGCTGATAGATCACGGTCCTTGAAACGTCGCCTGGTCCGCCTGCCGTCATTATCCTTACATGAGCAAATTGTGACATGCTTCCGAGCGCAGAAAGGACGAGAAGATATTTGGTAACATCCTGCAGAAGCGGGATGGTAATTTTCAGGCTTGTCTTTATAAATCCCGCGCCGTCGATGAGCGAGGCTTCATAATATGTTTCCGGGATAGCTTTTATGCCCGTATAGAACAACAGGGCGTTCAAACCGACATATTGCCAGAGGAAAGCGACGGTTATGGCCAAAACCACATACCTTTCGTCAGACAGCCATGCCAGGGCCAGGCTGTCCAGCTTCATCGCCCTTAATATGCTGTCGATCAGACCCCACATGGGATCATAAATGGCAATCCACATCTGCGCTATCACTGTTACGGAAAGAACGGCGGGAAGCACACTGCTCCCTTTGAAAAACCTTTTTACAGGCTCTCCCAGTCTATCCATAACCAACGCCAGAAGCAATGAGACCGGCAACCCCACAAAGGTGGAAATGAATACTATTATAAGTGTATTGAGGTTTGATCTCCAGAAGGCGGGGTCTCCGAATACGGTCAGATAATTGCTGAAGCCGACATAACCCATGTTCTTGAAGCCGTCATTCTTTTGAAAGCTTATTGAGATTTCGGGAATTATCGGGTAGATTACGAAAGCTGTAAACAACAACAGTGCAGGCAAGGCAAATATGAGTATTGCCAGTTTGCTTCCATAATGTTTGGTCATATTTTTCTCCCATCTAGCCCGCATCCCCATATGAACAATAATTTCATACAGGGATGCAGGCATCGATCTATTTTTTCATTTACAGAATGCCTTCACGGATCTAATTATTGAAGTTCTTTGCCCATATAGGGTTCATAGCCTTGATGTAGTCATCCGGAGAATACTGGCCTGTAAGAAGCTTGCTGTTCTGGGTCGAGATCTCTGCCGACGTTTCGGCGTTGAATATCGAGGACCAGATCGACGGAATTTTAAGCTGTGCAGCGTTGAACTGGTCAAGGCCCTTCTGGGTCAGAGGCGAGATGCCTTCGATCTTGACGCCTGTATCGAGAGCTGTGGGAGATTTTTGTTCAATATTGTAGAACAGCGCGTCCTGTGTTGCGCAGAACATTGCAAACTGGGCTGCAACTTCAGGATTCTTGCTCCTGGCGGATGCCAGATAACCGCTTAACGGAGCTCCCCAGAACTGTATGGACGCGTTTGCGTCAACACCGTCCTTGGCGGAAGGCCATACGATAAAATCGGTGTCAGGACAAGCCTTTTCCAGGTTGCCGGTTTCCCAGGAGAACATGGCGAGCATTGCCGCCTTGCCTGAAGTATACATCTCTACTGCGGGGCCGTAATCGATGTTGGTTACGCCAGGTGCAAACGCTCCGATCTGCGCCAGCTTCTGTATCCTGCCAAGTGCGTTCTTGATTACAGGGTTGGAGAAATCGGTCTTGTTGTTTTCAAAATCTATCATGACCTGCGGGTCTTCAGCCATTATCATGGTCTGCAGCATATGCAGGTTCGGCGTCCATCCATCCTTGCCGACTATGGACATCGGAACGAGCCCTTTGCCCTTCAGTGTCTCACAGACCTTTACAAGTTCGTCATAGGTCTTGGGAACTTCGATACTGTATTTTGCGAATATATCCTTATGATACCATAATCTCGGCGTGAAATACTGGTCTGCGCCAGGCTGTACGCAATAAAGCTTGCCGTCCTTATCCGGCTGAACGACTTCGGCCATTTTAAATTTCTTGTCAAATCCGGCGGCAATTACAAAAGGCTCCAAATCCAGCGCATTACCGGCCTGGACTACGACAGAAGAAAGATTCTGCTCGGAGAACCATACGTCGGGCATATCCCCGGATGCATTGTAGGTCTTGAGTTTGTTAGCGTAATCCTGTCCTCCGCCGCCCAGATCATACTCAACTTCGACATTGGGCATGTCCTTGGCTACATTTACCTTAATGTATTTTTCCCGGATGTTGTTTCTATTTTCGTCGGTACTTAATGAAAGGAACTTGATTTTGACTTTTTCATCCGATGCAGCCGGAGTAGGTGCTTCGGGTGCAGTTGCCTCGGGAGCGCTTGCCGCCGCGACAGTAGTCGTTGTTTCCGCAGTTTTTGAAGAAGATCCGTCGCCGCATGCTGCCAAAGAAATTACCATGGCTAATGCAAGTACGATTGCCAGTAATTTTGTCAATTTGATCATTTTTTGACCTCCTCGATTTAATGATTTGATACGGAAATGACCCTTTCGAAAGGTTTATAACAATACAATTTTATAACCGAAGCTCTTTTTGTTGAAGGGAATATTCTTTGTTGGCAAGGAAAATTATCGGGAAAGAATTTACTGGCGGCTTATGCTTTCTATATATTTACTGGGCGCCAGGCCGTAATATTTTTTAAAACACTTCCCGAAATAGTTTGCGTCGGCATAACCCACCCTGCCGGCAACGTCCAGGACCGTGACGTTTCCAGCGTCGAAAAGCTTTTTTGCCCTGTTTATCCTGAATTCGGTCAGGTATTCGTTGATCGTGACCCCGGTATCGCGTTTGAAAACGGAACAGAGATACGCATAGTTCATATAAAGATGCTTTGCTATTTCATCGATTCCCATTTCACTATCATGGCAATTTTCCTCTATATATTTCTTGACTTTTTCTATGAGCTTTGATGTTTTTGAACTCCTGTTCCTTTTGAATGCTTCCGAGGCTTTCAGAAATATCTCCTGTATCCATGCTTCAATTTCGTTTATGGACCTCTTTTGCTGGATTTGTTCAATGATATTCAGCTGGTTGTCATCCAGCACATCCTTAAAGCCAAGCCCAGTTTCCGCCATGAATTCAAGGCAGGCGGATAACATTTCGATGCAGAATACCGATAGAATTTCATGACGGACATTCTGTCTGCGTATCTCTTCGAATATTTGACTGATAAGGCTCCGGACCTCATTATCCTCGCCTGTACGCATATTGATCAACAGCCGGTTTCGGTATTCGGCTGTAAAAAGGTTAACCTTTATTTCCAAATCCGAAACCGAACCATAGGTAATAATTCTGTTTTTACCAAGCGTAAGCTTGTTCTTCAAAGCCACCATCGATTCCTTATACGACGCCGCTATTTCAAACAATTCATTTTTAACATTTCCGATCCCTATTGTGACAGTAAACTTGAAATGCTTGAAGACAGCTTCCCTGATCGATTCCAATTTACATTCGAGAAGCTGATCGATATCGTGTTCGCTGCCGCCTTCTTCCATACCCGCTATTATACATATCCTGTCATCCTTATCGTAGCAGATATCAAAGCTCAAATACCCCGAAAGTATTTCACTTGCAATATTGGATACGGCAAATTTCCAGAGCTGCCTGTCCTCATTATTCCAGTCCAGGTTTTCTTCATAATCGATTTCGATTATGCTTGTCTGGTAGTATCTAGAATGAATATTGATATTCAGATATTCCATCTTTTTAGTCGAAGCATTGTCGCTGCGTATGATATTTCCCTGTATCAGATCGTTAAGAAACTTGTCCTTCAACAGCGGAAGGCTGTCATTGACCTGCTGCTTCAAAGCATCGAACTCGATCTTGACGCTTGCTTCCGCTTCAATGAGCTTCTTCATCTCGAGCAGTGAACGGGCGAGTTCCTCTTCATTCACGGGCTTCAATATATAGTTGTGGACCCCGAGCTGGACAGCCTGCCTCGCGTAATTGAACTCGCTGTGTCCGGTCAGAATGATGATTTTGCTGCTAACGCCTTTCTCTCTGCTATTCTGTACAAATTCCAGACCGTCCATAATGGGCATGTTTATATCGACAATAATTATGTCGGGTTCTAGCTCTTCCACCTTATCAAGCGCATCTTTTCCATTTTTCGCTTCACCGCATATGTCGAAGCCGAGCTCGTTCCATGGAAGTGAGATCTTAAGCGCTTCCCTGAAATAAAACTCATCGTCAACGATCATGACCTTCAGCATTTCATCCCTCCTACGCAACTAAAGCCGGCAATTTCACGGTAACCCTTGTATATTCTCCAAGGCTGCTTTCTATTGTCAGTCCATACTCTTCCCCATACAAAAGCTTCAGTCTCGAATCAACGTTATGTACGCCAAAATCTGAATTCATACGGTCTTTTGTTACCTTGTTGAAGTTGAGTACCCTTGTTATCTGTTCCTCGCTCATTCCCACGCCATCGTCAAAAACCTCTATTTTAATAGTATTCTGTTCGCAATAGCCTTTTATTACCAGAATGCCTTTATCCTCTTTCTGCTTCAGACCGTGATATATGGAATTCTCCACGAGCGGCTGCAGGGTCAGCTTGGGTATCTGGTATTTCATAATTTCTTCATCAAAATCCATCCTGTAATCAAGGTATTCCACATACCTGAGCTTTTGGATGGACAGGTAATTTTCGATAAGAAGCATTTCGTCTTTTATGGTTATTATATCATTGCCCTTGCTCAATGAAATTCTGTAAAATCCTGCGAGATTCCTGGCAGTTGTCATTGCATTTTCCTTAAGATCGAGCTTGATGAAAGAAATGATAGTTTCAATGGTATTATACAAAAAATGAGGTTTGATTTGCGTCTGCAAAAGCTTGAATTCATTTTCCCGTTTTAATTTCTGTTCGGTATAGATCTGCTCAAGCAGGCTGTTTATCCTGTCCATAAGGCTGTTGAAGCCGTCTCCTAGCATTCCTATTTCGTCTTTGGAGTCGAAATCCGCTCTGAGGTTTAGGTTTCCATATTTAGTTTCCTTCATGATCCGCACAAGCTTCAATATAGGCTTGGAAATTGTAGTAGACAATAAATATGAAGCCGCAAATGCAAATATCAGACAAATGGAGCCAAAGACGACTATAAGCTCCGTAATTCCTTTATTCTCGTTCGTAATCTCATCCAACGGTATTACACTTATTATTTTCCAGTTTAACTTGTCGAAATTCGTGACAGTGACCAAGGTTTGCTTTCCGCCGATATTTCTTGTCAGGCTTCTTGTGTCGGTAAACTCCTCCAGACTCTTTGTTCCCAGGTACTTCTCCTCGTTAAACTTCCTGTACAGTTCACTTTTGTTCTGTGTTGATATAATTTTTTTCTGCCCGTCTACAATAAAAAACTGGTCATTCTGGTTAAAGGTATTGTCAAGATACATGGAAGCCACGTCCTTCTCTTTCAGGTATAATACCGCAGTCCCCAGAATATGTCCCGTATCGAAGCCGATAATCGTTTTAGCTATTGCAAATACGTCTTCTTCCTCACCGTATATGTATCTTATTTTTATCAAGCCTGTCCATGTGGGAACTCTGTTATGCGTAATCAAATCCAGCAGCTCACTGTTGAAAACAGGAATGACACTTGAATTGTCAACGAAGCCCACATTAAAGAAAGAACCCTGCGACGATATTATACTTGCCGCGGCAATATTGGTGTTTGGCTGCACTACATTACTTATTGCTGTGGCCAAAGTTTTTTCGACGTCGATGTTGTCAATCGAGTTCAATTCATTGTTTTCTATCTGTTCAAGCTGGCCTTGCAGCTTATTGCCCACGGATAATATTCTCACGTAATTTTCAGAATTGCTGGTCAGGTTGAGAAGGCTCCTGTCGATGAGCGACAGTTCCCTGCCGGCATTTTTTGTAGCCTTGTCCACTATTGCCTGATTGGATATCCTGATAGTCATAAAGGCAAAGATGGATAAGGATATGAGGAGAATACCGGCATAAAAGATAAAAATCTTACTTTTCAAAGAAAAATTCAATAATCTTTTTCTCATAATTGCAATCCTATTTATAGCATTACAGAGTTTGGGCATTCCTGTAATACAATAATAACATATAAAAAATAATACGGAATAAAAAGCGATATTTTATTCCGTTAAAATTCTCCCGAAGAGTTTTGCTATAATATAATTTTTTTATTTCCCGGCTTATTTCACTTCTTCGTCAAAGACGACCGCTACCTTGCCGCATTTCCCTTCAGCCATCAGTTTGTACGCCTCGGATACGTTATCAAGGGTAAAGCGGTGAGTTACGAGGTCTTCCGGATGAATTCCCCAGCGAACCAGCCTTTCGACCAGTTCTTCCATCTTCCATATACTCGTGACCCATGAACCGTAAATTGTTTTCTGTTCGTGGATTATATCCGGACTCGGATTGAATTCGACCGTACCGCCTTCGCCGACGAACGCGATCTTTCCCCATTTGCGGGCCGCCCGGATTGCCAGCTGACGTCCGGAGGTATGACCCGAACAGTCGATTGCCCGTTCCACTCCAAAACCGCCGGTCAGCTTCCGGATCTGTTCCAGTGTATCTTCACCTGAAATAAAAACATGGTCGGCCAGTTTTTTATCCAGCGCCAGCTGGCAGCGTTCCTTTGTTACGTCCACGCCGATCAGCTTCTGTGCGCCCATTGCCTTAGCAAGCATCAATGTGGCAAGACCGACGGGTCCCAAGCCAACGACCAATACCGCGTCATTGCCCGATATTCCTATTTTCTCAAGCCCTTCGTATACGGTACCGAAACCGCAGGCTACCTGGGCTCCGTCAGTATAGGTAAGTTCGTCCGGCAGGAGTACACAATCCTTTTCGTCCGCCAGAATATAGGGCGCCATTCCGCCGTCCCTCTGCCAGCCGTATGCCGCTCTGAGCGGACTGGTACAGCTGATCATATAGCCTCTGCGGCAGTCATTGCATAGTCCGCAGCCGGAAATATGGTATACGATGACCCTGTCTCCCTCTTTAAACCTGCGCATTCCCGGTCCGCACTTCACTATCTGTCCGGCAGGCTCATGCCCCGCTATTTTGTCCTGGTAGCCTTCCGGTCCCTTTCCAAGATGTTCGCGGTATATGGCACGTATATCGCTGCCGCAGATTGTTGAGGATTTTGTCCTGATCAGGACCTGGCCGTGGCCCGGCTCCGGAATTTCAACATCTTTGGTCAGCACTGTACTGTTCCCGGGTAAATAAGCTGCTTTCATAGTGTTGCTCATAATTTTTCTCCCCTTCTAATAATATTTTTTAATCCGGCTATTCCACAACGACGCCTTTTTTCAGGATGATATTGGCATAAAGTGCCTTCTCTCCGGTTGCAACAATAGCATATGCTTTTTTCGCCCTTTCATAGAATGCAAACCGCTCTACGAATTCAATCCTGCCGGTTTTCGGTTCGTATTTTTCCACGATTGCCTTATAAGTGTCCCATATGACAGGCTTGACGGTATCCCCGGGGACGACTGACATAAGGGAAACAGGGGCCTCCACATACGGGTCCAGCGGGAAGAATTTCAATATGGCTTCGAGCAGATCAGGCACATTGTGTCCGTCACACCTCACCAGCCGGTTTGCCAACGCGGCTGCCGGAAAATTACCGTCGGACAGGACAAGTTCGTCCCCATGTCCCATTTCCATCAGAACTTTAAGCAGCTCCGGGCTTATAATTGAGGGTATTCCTTTTAACATTTGATTATCCTCCGAATTTTTTAATGGCACTACCTGTAACCCTATTTCGCAATTTAGCCGTCGATATCCCACAAGTCCGTCCAATCCTTTGCGTGCTCCCACAGGAATACCTGGCCCTTGATCAGCCTGCAGTTCCTGTCGATCCCTTCCACAGCTTTCATCTCTTCCTCCGTGAGCGGCTCGGTCGTAGAACAAATCAGGTTGTTCAAAAAGTGCCTTCTGTCAGTTGAAAACGGAATTGGAACCTGGCCTCTTTGCACAGCCCATTTGATACAGACAACCGCGGGATGTACCTTCAGCCTTTCGGCAATTTTTATGATCACAGGATCTTCAGTGTCCACAGTATCGCTATCGGTCCTGTCGCGTTCAGGTCGTTTCGGCGAACCTACCGGACAGTATCCGATCGGTACTATACCGTGGTCGAGACAGTATTGGAACAATTCCGGCTGCTGGAAGTGGGGATGCAGCTCCATCTCATTCACAGCCGGCTTTATCCTTGCGTCACGCAAAACCAGTTCAAGCTTCGGTACGGTCATGTTGGATGTGCCGATATGCCTGACGAGGCCCGCATCTACAAGTCTTTCCATCTGCCGCCAGGTTTTCATATAGTTTTCTTGTATATACGGCACGGCTTCCGGATCACGTGAATCCACACTGACGCCCGGCGCGTGATGGTTCGGGAAAGGCCAGTGTACAAGATAGAGATCAAGATAATCCAGTTTGAGATCTTTTAGCGTTTTTGCGCAGGACAGCAGGACATCCCCCTCTCCGTGCATATTATTCCATAGTTTGGAGGTGATGAACAATTCTTCGCGATCCAGTCCATCCTCCATTACCCGCTGCAGGGATTGTCCAATCAAATGCTCATTTCCGTAAACACTCGCACAGTCTATGTGCCGGTAGCCGACGGCGATGGCCTCCTTGACCGCGTTCGCAACCTCAACGCCGGAATATCGGTCGGAGCCGAAGGTACCGAGGCCTACGCCCGGTATTTCTGCGCCCGTATGGAGAGTCTTGTGCGGAACCAGCCTCGGGTCTACGCCATCCCTCGCGGATTGATACATTTTTCTCATATTCATGATCTGACCTCGTTTATGCTTAATTTTTGAATGTTTTCAGTTAACATTAAACGTTTCATTTTTAATATAACTATTTTATTAATCGTTTCACTTTTAAGGTATCAATTTTCTCTTGGTTTGTCAATAATTATTACGGTTTATTTCAGATGTTCCGTTCACGTATTGACTGTCCGGTAAACAGATCCGTTTTCAGCCTTAATAATGAAGGGTAGTTGGTCCTGTCCCCTCTCAGGCGTTTCAGAATTATGTTGGCGGCAGACTCGCCGATTTGCTGGATCGGTTGCACTACGATGGCCAGCTTCGGCTTGACTATCTTCGCAAGCTGTTCGTTATCGAAGCCGATCAGGGATAGTTCCCCGGGAACGCTGACACTGCTTTCGTTAAGCGCCATGACAGCCCCTATGGTCATTTCATAATTGGTGATAAATATGGCATCCGGCAGCTTTTCCGAATTCAAAAACTCCTTCATCCGGTCATAACCGCTTTGTATTTCGTAATCTCCGTATTTGATATTCTCGCTATTGACTTTCAACCCATAGTCTTCATGTATCCTCAAATATCCCTTCAGACGCTCCTGGGCCGTATAGACATCCTGAGGCCCGCTGATTATGCCGATTTCCCTGTGCCCCTTCATTATAAGCTGTTCTACAGCATTATAGGACGCATTCAGGTTATCCACCAGTACCACGTCGCATTCTTCGTTTTTCATGGGCCTGTCGATCAAGACGACGGGAATATCCATTTCGATGGCATTCCGAACCCTCTCTTCCGTGATTCCCAGAGGCATAATAATTACACCGTCGACATTCTTGCTCATCAGGAAATCAAACTTGCTATTCTCCAAGCCGATATCCCGGTTATAATCACAAATGATCGTACTGTACCCGTTTTGCAGAAAGACCCCCTCTATATGGGAAACGATACTCGTGGCAAAGATGTTCTCCAGACTGGGAATCAAGACCCCGATGGTCATAGTCTTATTGGTTTTCAGCCCTCTGGCCATGGTATTGACCCTGAAATCAAGAACGCGGATCGCTTCTTCAATCCTGACCCTGTTTTGTTCCTTTACCGTAACTCCATTGATATACTTGGATATGGTTGCGGTAGATACTCCGGCATGTTTTGCTACATCTTTGATTGTCGCTGCGATTTTGACCATCTCCCATTTCTTAAACGATTAACTTTCATTTTATCAAATGCAGGGGTATTGTCAAGCGCGCAAGCAGTTTTACCCCGCAAATAAGGCTCCCCGGAGGTTTAACACCTGGGAGCCCAATTTGCCTGTGCCTTATTTGAGCAATTTATTTTTTTCTTCCAAACCTGACAACATTCCAGGATAATTTGTTAAGGACCGATTTTGCAGTGCCGTCTTCAACGACTGTGTTACCGCCGTTATGCGGTACTACGTTTAATGGGTTTTCAAATGTGTTCGTTGCATTCCTGTCCTCATGCTCCAGAACAACATGTTCTATGAGCCCATATCCAGGGAAAGCCCTCAGATCGGTTTCCACCAGCATCGAGTCCTCTTCGTCCCTGTTCACACAGAACATCGCAATTTCATCCTTTTCATCATCATATACGGCGACTGTTTCTATATAAGGTACGTCACAGAAATCAGCACTGTCGTACACAGGGGATTTGACACACGCTTGAAGCACCTGTCCCCTTCCGAACGTCGAAGCATGCAGGTAGGGATAGAAAATGGTATTTCTCCAGGAACCGCCTCCGGTCACAGTCATTATCGGCGCAATCGTATTCACAAGCTGGGCCATGCACGCCATCTTTACACGGTCGGCGTGTTTGAGAAGCGTAATGAGCATACAGCCCACGACCAGTGCATCCTGAAGGTTGTATATGTTCTCGTTGATAGACTGTGCACTCTTCCAGCGCATATCTTGCGTTATTTCTGTCGGGTACCATACATTCCATTCGTCGAAGGACAGATTGAGCGTTTTTTTGCTGTGGGTTTTAGCCTTGATATAGTCGCAAATGGAAATTACAGATTTTATGAAATAATCCATATCCAACGAGCGGGCAAGGAAGTTGGCAGTGCCCTTCTCGTCGTTCCTGTAATAGGTATGAAGTGAAAGATAATCGACATACTGGTACGTATGTCCGAGAGTAGTTGATTCCCACTCGCCGAACGTTGGCATACCGCTGAACGAGCTTCCGCAGGAAACAAGCTCTATGTCGGGGTCGACCCATTTCATGACCTTTGCGGTTTCACTGGCTATACGTCCATACTCCTCGGCAGTTTTGCGGCAGATTTGCCAGGGTCCGTCCATCTCGTTTCCGAGGCACCAGGTTTTTATGCCGTGGGGCTTCTCGAAACCGTGAGAACGGCGCAAGTCACTGTAATACGTTCCGCCGGGATGGTTGCAATATTCAACCAGATGCCTTGCCTCGTCGGGTCCGCCCGTACCCAGGTTCACCGCCATCATTACTTCGGTATCCGCATACTTTGCCCAATCGGCAAATTCATTGGTGCCCACCCGGTTGCTTTCGATCGAGGCCCATGCCAGGTCAAGCCTTTTAGGCCTTTTTTCAACAGGTCCGATCCCATCCTCCCAATTGTAACCCGACAGAAAATTTCCGCCGGGATAGCGGACTATCGGCACCTGAAGCTCTCTTACAAGATCGATTACGTCCTGCCGGAATCCTTTTTCATTAGCCGCCGGATGGTCCGGCTCATAAATGCCCCCATATACGGAACGGCCCCACTGTTCGACAAACGATCCAAAAATCCTTTTGTCGACCTTACCGATACTAAAGTCCTTGTCTAGCTTGACACTTGCTTTTTTCATGACTTATCACTCCACACCGATATTAGTTTTTATTAATTGGTTAACAACAATATTAATTATATAATAAATCCATACACAAAATAAGTCAACACGGCTATTTTACTTTACTATATATACAAACTAATTTATAATTATATTAATTGGAAGGTGGTTTTAAGTTGAAAATATCTTTATCAGAGGAAAATCTGGATTTATTCAAGGCATTGGCAAACGACGCCAGAATAAGGATAATAGAGATGCTGTCGGTGAAGCCGATGAATGTCAAAGAAATGGCGGATCAGCTCGGCTTGAGCAGCGCCATTCTGACGATGCATATAGGCAAGCTTGAAAAATCCGGCCTGATCAGATCGGAAAGGATTCATTCAGGTCGCTCCACTTATAAGCTATGCCATCTGGAGATAGATTCGCTGGAAATCGACTTTCCCTCGAAAACCAGGATCAATTCAAAAGTGCATGAATTCGTGCTGCCCATAGGGCATTATACCGATTTCAGCGTCGTTCCGACCTGCGGCCTTGCAACTACAGAAAAAATGATAGGCTATTTCGACGACCCCAGATATTTTCTTGATCCCGAAAGGGTCAACGCAAAAATACTCTGGTTTACAAAGGGCTTTGTGGAATACAAAGTGCCCAACTATCTTCTTTCGGATCAGGAACCGGTAACGCTCGAAATATCAATGGAATTGGGTTCCGAAGCGCCCGGAGTCAACAATAACTGGCCGTCGGACATAACCTTTTTGATAAACGATATTGAGATAGGAAAGTGGACCAGCCCCGGTGATTTCGGCGGAAAAAGAGGCACCTTTACGCCGGAGTGGTGGAGCCTATCAGTAGGGCAGTTCGGCTTGCTGAAAATATTGAAAATAGACGATACCGGTTCATATATGGATGGCAGGAAAATCTCCGACGTTACACTGCGGCAGCTTGATCTGCGCCGGAAACAGTGGCATTTCAGAGTTACAATAAAAGACGACGCCGTTCATGCCGGCGGCGTCACAATTTTTGGTTCGGGTTTCGGCAACTATAACCAGGATATTATCTTCAGACTGTTTTATAAGTAATCGTTGATATTACATAATTATTATGCGCTTACCTGCCCCCCATCAGCAGCAGTACTTCCCTCATGACCTTGCAGGCGGCTGCGGTCGATATTCCCGTGCTGTCGAGCTTGGGCGCCAGTTCCACTACGTCGGCCGCGACTATATCGAGCTCCCTGAAACATAGCAGAGCTTTTTCAAGTTCCTTGTAAGTGACTCCTCCGGGTTCGGGAGTGCCTGTCCCGGGCATTACGGACGGGTCCAGCACGTCAAGGTCTATCGTAAGGTAGACAGGCCTGCCCGAAAGCGCCGAAACCGCTTCCGCGGCGGCTGAAAGATCAAACGGGCGCATAAAGGTATGTCCTTCCCCGGACCACGCAAATTCCTCCTTCATTCCGCTGCGTATCCCCAACTGCCATATCCGGCCGTCTCCCACCGTGTCCCATATTCTCCTGACCACGCCCGAGTGCGTGAGCTGTTCCCCAAGATACTCCTCCCGCAGGTCCGTATGCGCGTCGAGGTGCAGAAGGCAGATATCGGGATACTTTTTATGTACGGCTTCAAAAGCCGGAAGTGTGACAAGATGCTCTCCGCCTATCATAAAGGGCTTTTGGCCGGCTTTGACAATACTGTCCGCCGCAGCTCCTATCATTTTAAGGGCAGTTTCCGTATTCCCGAAGGGCAGTTCCAGGTCGCCGCCGTCGCATACCTTTATATCTGTCAGATCGCGGTCCAGCACGGGTGAATAAGTTTCAAGCCCGTAAAACTCCATACGCATGGCGGCGGGGCCGAATCTTGAACCCGGCCTGAAAGTCACCGTGCCGTCGAAGCCTGCTCCGAATACTACAACCTCAGCGTTGCCGATATCGGCATCACATCCCATGAATCTGGGCAGTGCGAGTCCATCCATAGAATAATAACCTCCGGACTTGTTTAACGTCATTTTATAAACGCCGGGTTTTCATGGGCGTCGGGAAGCTTCAAGCCCGTCCTTCTCCAATTGCAGCCCGGCTGTTTCAATCATATCCCGATTATAACCTCTTCAAGGCTTATCTACAATATGCTATTTAATCTCCATGAAATTAATGGTAATATAGTTACAAGAAACATTTAAGGATATTATATGACGTTACTTTATTTTTCGTGGGCAACATTATATGTGGTCCTTCTTGTATTGTCCGTCGGACTTCTTGTCTACCTTTTCTTCTTTGCTAAAAAGAGTCCGCTTCTGTCCAGTTTTATATTTTTTCATATAATGACCACGCTTTGGAGCGTATATTCCATAATAACTCTTTATGCCGATACCTTCGTGACCAACAGGTTCATGATCACCTTCGCCGCGGACCTGGTGTACGGCAAACCGGCCGTGTTGCTTGGCGGGTTTACCGGCTTCGGGTGGCTCATGTTTTCGCTTAATTACGTGAACAAAGCCATCTACAAAAAGTTCGTAGGCATATTTGCCCTACCGGTGTTACTCTTGTTTGCCTCTTATTTGACGAACCGTTATCATCACCTTTTCTACGGGCTATATATCCATCATTACTACCTTTACTGGATCAACCTCGTCATATCGGTCGCGTATACCGCGGCAGGCTTTATTATCCTTACAGGGTATGCGACCTTACAGGAGAAGTACGAAAAGACGCGGACCTTCCTGCTCCTTGCGGCCTATATGATCCCGATGCTTTATATAGTATTCGAAAAATACGTGCGGGATTTCATCGGGATATCCGGCAACTATCCCGACTACATTACGCTGACGCCGCTCACCTTTTTCATTGCCAACGCCTTCATCATATTCATCATCTCGAGGTATCGCTTCCTCAACATAACGCCGATGGCCTCCAACAAGATCGTTGAAAACCTGAGTATGGCCGTAATCATAGTCGATTCCTCTCACAAGGTGATCAGCACTAACAAATCGCTCATTGAAAACTTCTCGGGCGGAAAAACCGTCAGGCACAATGACACGATAGCCTTTCTGAACGACTATATCGGAAAGAACATGCTCGATATTCCGGCCAATTACGCCATACTTTCAGCGGTAAATTCAATCACGGCGGAGGTATTCACGGGCGAGCTGATAATTGACAAGCCTGTGAGAAAGTATTACGAGGTAACCGTCCAGCCCGTCGTCGAGGAAAAGGATATACTTGGGCGGATCATCACC
The DNA here is from genome assembly GCA_023412915.1 of Bacillota bacterium. GTDB lineage: Bacteria > Bacillota > Clostridia > Acetivibrionales > DTU013 > JAEYOM01. Next base: position 198,987 of record JAEZRE010000009.1, on the reverse strand, counting down.
TTCGATGACAATACGCGGATAAAAACCGCCATGGCGCAGCTCGAGGAAAACAACGAGATCCTTTCCTACCTGAACAACCAGCTTATCGAAAAAAATGAACAGCTCAAGCAATACGCGGCGACCGCGGAGGAGCTGGCAATAGTCAAGGAAAGGCAGCGTTTTTCAAGGGATGTTCACGATACGCTGGGGCATACGATGACCGTACTCATCACACAGCTCAAAGTGGCGGAGATCCTCTGCTGCAGCAATTTAGACGCCGCAAGGGCAAAAATTAGCGAAACGATACTCATGGCAAAGGAAGGCCTGAACGAGCTCAGAAAATCCATCATGGGCATCGCTCCCGGCAGACTGGCGGACAATAATATCGAAGCCTCACTACTCCGTCTTATAAACGATTTCAAATCTGCGGGCATGAAGATAGACGTTACTGTGAACGGATTGTTCGACGACCTGCCGGAAGACAAGGTACAGGCTATCTACAGGCTCTGCCAGGAGGCCCTGACCAATTCCGTGAGGCATGGGAAGGCAACTCACGTGGATATCGTCATGAACTCTGCGGATGACAAGCTGAAAGTGCTGATCAAGGACAACGGGATCGGCTGCAAGTATATCAAAAAGGGGTTCGGCCTCAATGGCATGGAGCAGAGGATAAATTCCTTCGGCGGAAATATCCACTACGGCTCTGACGGCGAAAACGGCTTCAACATATTCGTCGAGCTTCCCGGGAGGGAAGCCGAAGCAGGCTGAGCTTTTGGCGTGATAAACATAATAAGCGGAATCAAACTATTGGGGGTACCATAAATGATAAGGGTCGTTATAGCGGATGATCAGAAGGTTATAAGAGAAGGCCTGAAATTCATACTTGAACAGGATAAGGACATCAAGGTGATAGGATGCGTGGGCAATGGGAGCGAAGCGTATTCGATGTGCGAGGAATATAAACCGGACGTCATCCTTATGGATATCGTAATGCCTGTCTGCGACGGGGTCGAAGGTACAAGGCTTATCAAGGAATCCTGCGGCGGAACGAAGGTATTGATACTTACCACCTTCAATGACGACGAGAAAATAGCGGAAGCCCTTAAAAACGGCGCCGACGGATATGTGCTGAAGGATATCGATTCGGATGAGCTCATCCTTACCATAAGAAGCATCAATAAAGGCCTGAGGGTAATGCATGAAGACGCCTACAGCAGTGTAATAAGAAAGCTTCTGACCAGTACCGCGGTAAATAATGAAGCCGGCGAAACAGAGGAGCTCGGACTGACGGACAGAGAGATCGAAATAATTAAAATGATCGTATTCGGAAAAAGCAACAAGGAGATTGCCGCAGCTTTATATATGACCGAAGGCAGTATCCGGAATCTGATATCTTCCATACTGCTTAAGGTGAATCTAAAGAGCCGCACCCAGCTTGCTGTTTTTGCCGTGAGGCACAATATAATCTAAGCATGATGGCCGATTCTGTAGGTATACATCAATAATTAATGACATGTGAAATCAAAAATGACACATGTCATTTTTATTGCGACAAAACAATGACATTGCCCGTAACAGCGGATTACATTCGTTAGCTGTGCTCCCCCTGCGGCTTAAGGTACTATTGAAATGGAGGAGATTAACTATGCAGGGATGTCTGGCGGAAGATAACTTCAGTCATTTGAAAAAATCCTTCGATATGGAGTTGAAGCAGATATTCCAACTGGCATCGGCTCAATACGGAGACGGCAGTTTTATATACAGTTACAGGCTGGGCGGAGTCGATCTGTTTCCGCTCTGGTTCATTCATATTACGATAGAATATATCAAGGAAACGGGAAGGTTTGAGATATTGGATGAAAGCCTTCGATTCATCGGCAGATCGTTCAGGATGCATTTGAGCGAACAAAGCGGTAAGGTTCAGTACGAACCGGGAGAATCCCCACTGTACTATCACCTCGAATATGCGTATGATACCTTCTGCAAGCAATTGCTGGCATGTTCCATGACTTTTCCCGAAAACATCATAGCCGCCGGACTGTTTTCATATATCGGCAGGGACTTCGTTAAATTGTGCGGTTACTCCAACGTATACTTCGGCGCGGCTCTGGCTTCCAAAAAGCTTAAACAGGTCACCGCGGCTTGCGGTCCCGCCTTTTCCGACGAAAAACAGATAACCGGCGTGCTGGACTTCCTGAAGCACGGTGAATGCCGCTGCGGTAAAGGCCCTAACTACAAAAAATGCTGCTGCGAAGAAATAAGGGAATTCATCAGATCCTATATGCTTGGGATAATAAGCCTCTTCAGCAGGGAATATGCGGGCAGGTACTGGTCCGGAACCTCCGGGGAATGGGGTCTCAAAGAGACCACCGAATGGATCATGGGCATAAAGCCCGGTTTCGACGGGCTTTATGTCGATCCCTGCGTCCCTGAGAAATTTACACTCTGCGAGATAAGCAGGTATTTCAGGAACGCCCTGTATAAAATTTCGTTTACCGGCTTCTCCACCGCTCCGTGCGAAGTGAGGAAGATAGTCGTCGATCAGGTGGAATACCTCGGCAATTTATTGCCAAACTTTTCAGACGGTAAAACCCACGAGGTCCAAATCGTTATGGGTCCTTACTCGCCGCCATAAGCTTTAAGGTACAGCTTCTCCAGTTCGGATACAAGCGGAAGCCTTGGGTTTGCAGTGGTACACTGGTCTTCGAATGCCCTGTCGGCAAGCTCCGGTACCTTCGCCTTGAATTCCCTTTCATTAACTCCGCATTGCGCTATGGTAACGGGCATGTTGAGCCCCTTCATCAGTTGCCATATTGCTTCTACCAGGCTTCTTACGCCTTCTTCGTCTGTAGCTGCGGGCAACCCCAGCGCTCTGGCTATCTCCGCGTATTTTTTATCCGCCACGAAGGTTTCGTACTTCGGGAAGGATACGAATTTTGTCGGCTTCTGCGCGTTGTATTCTATGACATATGGCAGTAATACCGCGTTCGCTCTGCCGTGCGGTATATGGAACTCGCCTCCGAGCTTGTGCGCAAGGCTGTGATTGATACCGAGGAAAGCGTTTGTGAACGCCATGCCCGCTATCGTGGAAGCGTTATGCATTTTCTCCCTTGCAAGCTTGTCGTCGCCGTTTTTATACGCCCTTGGCAGGTATTCAAAAACCAGCTGTATCGCTTTGATGGCAAGCCCGTCGGTAAAATCCGACGCAAGTATGGATACATAAGCCTCGATGGCGTGAGTCAGTACGTCCATTCCCGTATCGGCCGTTATCGCCGCCGGCACCGTCATTACGTAATCGGGGTCGATGATGGCGACATCGGGCGTCAGTTCATAATCAGCCAGAGGATATTTGACATTTCTCGCCTTGTCCGTAATAACAGCAAAGGAGGTAACCTCCGAGCCTGTTCCCGACGTCGTGGGTATCGCGACCATCCTGGCCTTTCTGCCCAGCTTGGGGAATTTGTATATCCTCTTCCTTATATCCATGAACTTAAGCCGCATGGAATTGAAATCGGCCTCCGGATTCTCATAGAACAGCCACATGCCCTTTGCGGCGTCGATAGCCGAACCGCCGCCGAGCGCTATGATGACGTCGGGTTTGAACCTGTTCATCATGTCGCAGCCCTTGTGTATCGTTTCCATGGAAGGATCCGGCTCCACTTCGGAGAATATCTCGCAGTGGACATACTCCTGCCTCTTCCTGAGGTAGTACAGGACCTTGTCTACATAACCGGCTGAGACCATATACGGGTCCGTGACGATGAAAGCCTTGGAAATGTCGGGCATATCCCTGAGATACTGTGTCGCGCCAAACTCGAAATATATTTTTTCAGGTATCTTGAACCACTGCATGTTGACCTTCCTTACGGCAACCCTCTTCTTATTCATAAGATTTACGACCGATACGTTCTGTGTGGTGGAATTTTTACCGTAAGAGCCGCAGCCCAGAGTGAGCGATGGCATGGTAGTATTGTAAATGTCGCCTATCGCGCCGTGTGTGGAAGGTGAATTCACTATCAGCCGGCTTGCCTTGATTCTGTTTGAAAAGGCGCTTATGACTCTTTCGTCTTCGGAGTGGATGACCGCTGAATGGCCCATGCCGCCAAACTCGACCATCTGCTCGGCCCTGCCAATACCCTCGTCCGTGGAGTCGACTATATAATAGGCAAGTATGGGGCTCAGTTTTTCGCGAGACAGGGGGTAACCCGGGCCTACGTCTTCCTGGTACGCTACAAGTATCTTCGTTGTTTCGGGTACATCTATGCCGGCCTGTTTTGCGATGGTAAAAGCCGACTGGCCCACGACGCTCGGGTTCATAGCGCATTTTTCCTCGTCGATGGCTGTTGCGGCAAGCTTTTCAGTCTCCTCTGCATTCAGGAAGTAGCAGCCGTTCTCCTTCATGAACGCCTCGAAATCCGAAGATATCTCTCGATCAACTATCACCGCCTGTTCGGAAGCACATATCATGCCGTTGTCGAAGGCTTTGGAAAGAATGAGGTCTGTGACCGCACGTTTCAGGTTGGCTGTCTTTTCAATGTAGCACGGCACGTTTCCAGGGCCTACGCCGAGCGCCGGCTTCCCGGTGCTGTAAGCTGCCTTGACCATGCCTGCGCCGCCTGTAGCGAGTATCATCGATACGCCGCTGTGATTCATAAGCAGCTGGGTCGCATCAATCGAAGGCTTCTCAACCCACTGTATGCAATCGGCGGGCGCTCCGGCCCCGACTGCGGCATCTCTCAATACCCTTGCCGCTTCGGAGCTGCATTTCTGCGCAGACGGGTGGAAGGCAAAAATGATGGGATTCCTTGTCTTGATCGCAATAAGCGCTTTAAACATCGTAGTCGAAGTGGGATTCGTAACGGGCGTGACGGCCGCAATCACGCCTATAGGCTCGGCGACCTCTTCGTAGCCCTCGTTTTCGTTTTCGGTGATAACGCCTACGGTTTTGATATCCTTAATGCTGTTATAGATATATTCCGTCGAAAATATGTTTTTTGTTATCTTGTCCTCGTAAATGCCTCTTCCGGTCTCCTCCACAGCGAGCCTGGCAAGCTTCATATGATTGTCGAGGCCCGCAATGGCCATTGCTTTGACTATTGCATCCACTTTTTCCTGGTCATACTGCAGAAACTGGTCAAGAGCTTTCTGAGCGCCTGATACAAGCTTATCTATGGATTTCCTTACCTCAAGCTTCTCCTCCTGCAATGCTTTATTCTCTTTATCCCGCTCCGGCCCGCCAACTATCTCGCGCGCTGTCTCGCGTACAGGTTCCCGTTCCGCTTCATTTACCGCGTCAAGCTTCCGTTCGTTCGATGCTTCGGGCTTTGCAGTTTTATAATTTTCCTTTTTCGTTATGGTTTTTTCAGTCATATTGGACACCTCCATGCATTTAATTATTCTTCTAAATAAATTTACATATTAGTCACTGATTTCGTTATAATTCAGTGCCATATTGTTAATTAATTAACGATCTTGATGCAATTATAAATCTTTGTTAAATAATTGTCAATATATCAAATGTAAATTTGTTATTTTTTTAACGAATTATTTTTCAGACACCCGCTTCCCAATATCGTATTATCCCGTGAAATCACAAATGGAAAAGGCAGGTACCCGAGTGAAAATTATCATAAAATTCATAATAAGAAATATGTACGAGAAGAAACTGCGTACTTTTCTGATTCTGTTCTCCATCATTTTATCCTCGGCTCTTTTCTTTGCAGCCCAAGCTATCACCGATAACGTCGTCGATATGTTTCTGACCGATTCGAAGCAGTTATACGGAGATGCGGACATTATGGTCTTCCCCGAAAACAATTCGCCTTCGGAAAATCTACAGACCGGCAGGCTCGATTTTATGTCGGACAAAGCAGACTATATTATCGGCGCGCTGCGATCCGGGGCCCTCTACAAACGCAGCAGGGATGAGTCCGTTTCCGTATTGGTAAGAGGAACCACCATGGAAGACATGAATATGATGTGTCCTTTCTATACCGACGGAAGATCGGATATCGGTAATTTCAGCGGCAGGAAAGTCATTATTGGAAAGACCTCGGCCGAAAAGTACGGCATCAGAATCGGAGATGCAATCAAGCTGCAAATCGGTGGAAAAGTCTACAGATTCACAGTCTGTGCCATAGCACAGCCCGACGGCTATTTTACGGAAAAGGGCACCACCATGAACGTCATTGTTCCCAAGTCCGCACTATCGTCGATCTTCGGGAGGACCAACGCAAACAATATCATATTCATGGGGCTGAAGGACGGCGTCGACGTAAAGCAAAGCATTGCGGAGATCAAGGCGGGCTACAGGGGCTACAGCGTTGAGGAACCGGTCCCCGAGGAGGACGCAAGGGCAAGCGTGGAATCCATGTCCGTAGGTTTTATGATGATGACAATAGTCGTGGCGTTCATGAGTCTGTTCATCATATATACCTCGTTTAAGGTCATAACGCTCGAAAGGCTGCCGATAATAGGCACCTTCAGAAGCGTAGGCGCAACGAAGCGCACCACAAACCTCGTGCTTCTCGGCGAGAGCCTTGCATACGGCATAATAGGCGGGGCGCTGGGATGCGCGCTGGGACTCGGTGTTCTGTATCTGATAACGATGTTTATTACACCGAATTTTTCGTCAGGTTATGAAATAAAGCTTATATATACGCCGGCGCAGATGGCGGCATCGTTCGGTCTGGCAGTCGGCCTGTCCGTAATAAGCTCCGTTTTACCCATAATGAAGATTTCTAAAATACCGGTAAAGGAAATAGTCCTGAACGCAATTGAAAAAAAGAACAGAAAGAAGACAGCCAGATATGCAGCGGGACTGGCGCTTCTGGCATTGTCCTTCATACTGCCCCCCATTTCACCCAACGGGCTGGCATACCTGCTCGATACCGTTAGCATGATGTCGTCGATAATAGGACTTATAATGCTGCTGCCACTCCTTGTAACAGGCTTTGTAAAGCTTTTTGAAAAAGTATATACCGTATCGTTCGGAAATGTCGGCGCTATCGCTGCAAAAAACCTCAGGGAAAACAAAAGTATCCTGAACAACATATCGATACTGGCCATTTCAATTTCCACTCTGATCATGATAACTACCATCAGCGACAGTGCATTGAAGGAAGTTGCGAGCTTTTTTACAAGAAGCGCGCGCTTCGAGGTCTGGCTGATAAAACCTGGCGCGGACAGATCCTCCGAACAGTCGCTGCTGACCATCGACGGAATACGGCAGGTCTGCGGTAACCTGTCCTCACCGCCTGTAGACATAATAGGGACCGATTACAAGCTTGGTTATGTCGATGGTATCGATACATCAAAATATCCTTCATTCTACGAACTGAATATGGACGGAGACAAGGAAGCCCTCCTGAGATCGCTGGATAATGAAAGAAGCATTATACTGACGAGTATATTCAGAAAAAAGGCAGGCTTTAATATTGGCGACAATATAACTCTCAAGCTGGACAAAGGAAATTTCACTTACAGGATCATAGGCTTTCAGGACTCCATACTTGACGGAGGCAGCTTCGGCTTGATTTCAGACAAGTATTTCAAAGCCGATACCGGGATACAGACCTATAACGAGATCTATATAAAGACTGATAAAAATCCTAATGCGGTAGTTGAGAAGATCAAGAGCAAATACCGTGGAGAGCCATTCGATGTAATAACCATGAAAGAGCTCGAAGAACAGAATTACGCCGCCAACGCCAGCATTTTCGGCTCAATGGAAGCCTTCGCCTATCTGGCGGCGATTATCGGTATATTCGGTATCATAAATAACTACATCGTCAGCTTCATAGAACGCAAACGTTCACTGGCGATGTACCGTTCAGTGGGAATGAGCAGGCGCCAGATCATTGGAATGATGATCGTAGAATCCGCCACCTGTGGGATCATCGGGGGAATTATGGGCGTCGCGGCAGGTCTGATGATGGTCTGGACAATTCCGTATGTCATGCAGGCAATGGATTTTACAATGCCCATATTATTGAACCCATCGCTGATCCTGGTATCTTTCCTGCTGGGCGCGCTCATCACGCTTGTCGCCTCGGTCGGCCCGATCAAAAAGACTTCACGGCTGAATCTGATAGAGGCGCTGAAGTATGAATAACCCGGCTCTGAATAATTAAGAAAGGCAGCTGAATGAAAGGAGACTATAAATGTCAGCAATCATTGAATCAATCAACCTTCAAAAGACCTATACCATGGGCAGGGTTGAAGTTGAAGTACTCAAGGACATCAACATAAGCATCGAAAAAGGCGAGTTCGTTTCCATTATGGGACCGTCCGGTTCGGGCAAAAGCACACTGCTCTATCTGATCGGAGGACTCGACAAGCCTACGTCTGGAAAGATCATGATCAACGGACGTGAAATGTCCGACATGAAGGACGAGGAGGAAAGCAGGCTCCGCCGGCAGGAAATTGGCTTCATATTCCAGTTCTACAACCTGATACCCAACCTTAATGTCGAAGAAAACATAATGCTGCCCATACTTCTCGACGGGAAAAAGCTTAAGGAATATAAAAAGGAGCTCGACGAAATCCTTGAAATCGTAGGTCTATCCGATAGGCGCAGGCATACGCCCCGGGAGCTTTCCGGCGGTCAGCAACAAAGGGTCGCCATAGCCAGGGCCTTGATAAACCAGCCGGATATCATCCTGGCGGACGAACCCATAGGAAACCTGGATACAAAGACCGGGATGGAAGTCATGAAACTCCTGGCCGAAATAAACAGGGAAAAAAGAAAGACAATCATACAGGTGACCCATTCGAAGGAATCGGCAAATTATGGCCAGAGAATTATCAATGTAAGAGATGGAAAGGTGAGTGAAGTAGTATGAGAAAGATATTAATTGTTTTATTGTCAATAGCCTTATTGGCATCAACAGCGGCATGCGGCGAGACTGTCCAGGCAGCTCCGGTCGCAACAGGCCAGCAGGATCAGAAACAGTCGGTGGAAGCCTTCGGCACAGTAGTGGCGTCCTCTGCAAAAGACATAACCTTGGAATTTGAAGCGCCAGTAACACAGGTTTATGTAAAAGAGGGCGAGCGCGTAAGCTCCGGGCAGCGTTTGCTATCGCTCGATTTGACGGGCATTACCAGCACGATGGAAACAAAGAAGCTGTCGCTCGAAGCCGCAAAGAATGATGCAGGCAGGATATCGACCGGAACGGACCTCAAAAAGCTTGCGAACGACAAGCGGAATGCAGAAAGCATATATGAAAAGTCCTTCAGGGAGCTTGCTACAAAAGAGCAGCTCTACGCTACGGGAAGCATTTCGAAAAGTGAGCTGGACAACTTCAAAAAACAGGTTGACAGTGACAGGAAGAACCTTGAAGATGTTACCTTTGCAATAGAAAACGCCAGAAACAACAATGGCTCCGCGAATGATCAGAAAACTCTTGAGTCGTCTCTTCTCGAATCTGAACTCAAGGTGCTGGGCAATAAGCTTACGAAGCCGTATATAAGCGACTCCGACATAGTGTCGGACGTCAGGAACGGTATCGTATATGAAATAGGCTATGTGCAGGGCGATATTGCTAGCCCGCAGAAAAAGCTCCTGAGCATACTGGACACGGACACCCTGCAGATACTGGCGGATATTCCGGAGGAGTTCTATAAGAACGTAAAGGTAGGATCGTCCGCCGCCATCGTCCCTGTAGCCGATAAATCCCGTAAATACGAGGGAAAGGTCACCTATATATCGGGCAAAGCCACAGACAGCAACGGAGAGACCCAGATCCCCGTCCGTATTTCGATAGATAAGCCTGACGGCTTCCTGCTCCCCGGCTTTAACGTTGACGTAAGCATAGATATCAGTAACAAATAAGTGCCGCAAATGTAACAGTATTGTTAATTAAACTTCATAGAACTGTAATCCTTTTCCAATTATAATAGATAGTGAAAGATATATTATCCATATATTAGTTTTAGAGGAGGATTATGGTATGAAGAAAAAGATAATGAGAGTCATCGCATTAGTAATTTGCATGACTCTTGTGTTTTCAATTTCCCTCACAACATACGCCACTAATGAAAATAACGGACACCCCGCGAGTTTCAAGGATGTTCCGCTGGGCCACTGGGCGTATGATCAGATCATGTGGATGCTTGACAATAAAATCATCGAAGGCATCGGTAATAACATGTTCGGCCCGAACAACAATGTAACGCGAGCGCAATTTGCAAAAATGATGGTGCTGACACTGGATATAGAGCTTTACTCTCCCGGGACGCCTTCATTTCTGGATGTTGGGAAAAACGCATGGGAGTATCCGTACGTGGAGTCCGCAAAGTCATATCTGACTGGCTTCCGGACCTCTGCGGGGGACTATTTCAGACCTTCCCAGAATGCGGTAAGGGAAGATATGGCGGTAGCGCTCGTAAAAGCGCTGGGGTATCAGAATGAATCCGCTGATGAAAGCATTCTGAACCAATTCGCAGATGCGAACCAGATCTCTCCGAATTTAAGAAGGTATGTCGCTTTATCTGTAAAGCATAAGCTTGTAGAAGGTTCCACACAAAACGGCCGTACCTTGTTCAATCCGCAGGGCAATCTCACCAGAGCTGAAGCGGCCACTTTGCTTTACAGGGCTTTTAAGAATGCCGAAGAAAAGGTTGTCTACGACGAAAACGGAAACAAGGTCATCTACGACGACGACGGCTATATCAAGCCGAACGTCTGGGTGTCCTACGAAAGCGGCGTACTTGTAGTCCATTGGAACAGAATAAATTCTTCCAGTCTGCTCGGTTATGCTATTGTAATATCACAGCATGATTCAACGCCCCAATACCCCGAAAATGGCTTCCTCAGTTATATTACCGATAAGAACCAAACGTCGTATACAATCAAAAATGACATACAATACAACGGCAATAATGATTTCGGCGGGTATCTGCAATCTGGCATAGAGTACTATTTCAGCGTAACCGCCGTTTACAGCGGCAAAAACGTGGCCGGTAATGCTCAAAAGGCCGTATGTAACAGTTTAAGCATCCCAACCTCCTACGTTGCGCCGAATATATATACTTCTGTAGAAAACGGCGCACTTGTAGTAAGGTGGAATAAACCTACATCTATTAATCTGCAAGGTTACATCGTGACAATTTCAAAGAACGATTCTTCTCCAACTTATCCTGATGACGGTTATCTCTACTGGTATTCGGATAAAGACAAGACGTATGCTGTGATAAATAACTCAACTGCCTATCATGACGGAGACTTCGGAAAATACCTGACAAAAGGCGAAAAGTACTTCGTAAGTGTCTCAGCGGTATATAACGACAGATATATGCCCAGTAATACCATACGTTTCACTTACGACGGCGCCGAAAATCCTGAGAAGTATATAGCGCCAAAGGTAAGAGTGGTTACTGAGAACGGAGTGCTCGTTCTTAGGTGGAATATAATAGATTCTACAAACCTTTTGGGTTACCGGGTCGTGCTTTCAAAGAGCGATTCATCTCCATCCTATCCCGAAAACGGCTATCTTTACTGGTTTACAGATATAGAAAGGACATATGCGGTCATAAATAATACCGAGGTGTATAATAAAGGAGACTTCGGTAAATATCTTACAAAAGGTGAAAAGTATTTTGCAAGCATCACCGCAGTTTATAAAGACAGAAATGTACCGGGCAATACTATCCAAATAACCTATAACGGTGCTGAAAATCCTGAATCCTATGTTGCCCCGATAGTTAAGGCCTCGATCGAAAACCGCAAGCTCGTCCTGAGATGGAACAGGATAGAGTCGGCAAATCTCCTTGGATACAGAGTCGTGGCTTCAATAAACGACGACACTCCAAGTTATCCGCAAAACGGATATCTTTCCTTGATCACCGACCATGAAAGGAATTACTATGTAGTAGATAACTCGAAGACTTATGTTAACGGGGATTTCGGCAAATACTTCGAAAAGGGTAAAAACTATCATTTCAGCATTACAGCCGTATATAAAGATAGAAATGTTGCAGGAAACACTGTTGACGTCACATACAATGGAGAGGACAGCCCGGAGCTATATCCCGCGCCTGTAGTAAAAGTCGACTATGAGGACGGCAGGCTGGTCGTCAGGTGGAACAAGATCGATTCCCCCAACCTGAAGGAGTACAGGCTTGTAATTTCCAGAGACGATCCTACTCCTGCCTACCCGGCTAACGGTTACTATGGAATATATGACAAGAGTAAAACCGGCGCGGGGGTCTCGCCTTCAGTGAACTATACCGACGGAGATTTCAGGAACCTGGACGATGGAACCGAGTATTACTTCAGCGTAACGGCTGTATACAACAACGGTAGGTACGTGCCAGGCAATTCGATTTGTAAGCTGTTCCTGCTGCCGCCGCAGTAAAGGAACTCCGGCCGGCTTCATTCGGCCGGTTATAATATAGAAACAGGGGGACGGTTCTTTTGTTCCATTTTAGCTCGCTAAAATGTAACAAAATAACCGTCCCCCCGTTTCACCCCTGTTTCACTATCAGATCCTGTTTACGCCTGTTTTTACAGCTGCCTCGGCAACTGCCTTGGCTACGCTGGGTCCAACCCTCGTATCGAACGGAGCGGGTATAACGTAATCAGGCCTCAGTTCCTGTTCGGGGATCAGGCTTGCGATAGCCTCCGCTGCGGCAATTTTCATCTCGTCGTTTATGTCGCTTGCGCGAACATCCAAAGCTCCCCTGAAGATTCCCGGGAATGCAAGCACGTTGTTGATCTGGTTCGGGAAGTCCGAACGGCCTGTTCCTACAACGCTTGCGCCGGCTTCCAACGCTTCGTCCGGCATGATTTCAGGAGTAGGATTGGCCATTGCAAATATGATCGGATCCTTGGCCATTGATTTGACCATATCCTTTGTGACCATACCGGCTGCAGAAACTCCTATAAAGACGTCTGCTCCTACTATAACATCCTTGAGTAAGCCTTTTTTCTTCTCGAGATTGGATATCTTGGCCATTTCGTCTTTTGCCGGGTTCATATTATCTCTGCCTTCATAGATAGCTCCCTTGGTGTCGCAGAGAATAACCTTCTTCAGGCCCATTGCCATCAGCAATTTTGTGATTGCTATGCCTGCGGCGCCGGAACCGTTTACAACAACTTCAATATTGTCTATATTCTTTTTCGTGAGCCTCAACGCATTGAGCATTGCTGCAAGTACAACTACTGCCGTTCCGTGCTGGTCGTCATGGAATATCGGGATATCGCATTCTTCTTTCAGGCGTCTTTCTATTTCAAAGCACCTGGGTGCGCCGATATCCTCGAGGTTTACTCCGCCAAAGCTGCCGGCCAGTAACTTTACAGTCTGAACTATTTCATCGACGTTCTTGGAGCGGATGCAAAGCGGGAATGCGTCGACGTCGCCGAAGGTCTTGAATAGTACGCACTTGCCTTCCATAACGGGCATGCCCGCTTCAGGTCCTATATCGCCAAGTCCGAGTACTGCGGTACCGTCTGTGATAACTGCAACCAGGTTCGACCTTCTTGTGAGTTCATATGAAAGATTGACATCCTTCTGTATCGCAAGGCAAGGCTCTGCGACACCGGGCGTATAAGCCAGCGAAAGATCTTCCTTGTTTGTAACGGGGACTCTGCTGATGACCTCGATTTTGCCCTTCCATTCGCCATGCAGTCTTAATGATTCTTTTCTGTAATCCATTTTTTACACTCCTTATTTATTAATATCAAAGATCTGTTACTTCATTTAGTATAGCCTTTAGCTGATCTGCGGAATGTCTCAGCGAAGCAAGTTCGTCGTCTGTCATACTAAGGTCCATTATGGATTGTACGCCGTTTGCATTTACTATGGACGGAAGACTGAGCGAAACATCCTCTATACCGTATTTACCGTTAATTACAGAGGATACTGTCCTTATTGTATTCTGGTTTTTCAGGAGGGACTCCAGTATAGTATTTACTGTAACCGCGATAGCATAGTAGGTTGCGCCCTTCCTCTTGATTATTTCCGCGCCTGCAGTCTTTACGTTCTCTATGATAGCTGCTCTTTCCTCAGCGGACATGCCGTATGAAGGATCATTGAAATATTCCCTGATGTTCCTGCCTGCTATATGTGTTGCGCTCCATAAAGGCAGCTGTGAATCTCCGTGCTCGCCAATTATATATCCGTGTACATTTCTTACGTCTATTCCGAATTTCTCGCTGAGCAGATACCTGAAACGCGCGCTGTCAAGCACCGTGCCGGTACCGAGTACCCTTCCGTTGGGAAGGCCCGACCACTTCTGTATCTTGTAAGTCATAATGTCTACAGGGTTTGCCACTACAAGGATAACGCCGCGGGTATAATGCTTCATTACGTTTTCCGTTACATCCTTTGCGATACCGAGGTTTTTCCTGGCGAGATCAATTCTGGTCTCTCCGGGTTTTCTGTTTGCGCCTGCGGTCATGATGATGACGTCGCAGTCGGCACAGTCGGAATAATCTCCGTCATAAATGTTCATCTGGCCGAGGAATGGCAATCCGTGGTTGATATCCATTGCCTCACCGGCTGCCTTGTCCTTGAAAGCATCTATCAATACCATCTCATTTGCCATTTGCTTCAGCGAAAGCGCGAATGCCGTCGAAGCTCCTACGAAACCTGTTCCAATAATTGCTACTTTTGATCTGTTATTGCTCATATATTTGTAACCTCTCTTTAAATTTATTAGGTTCCCTGTTTCGTTAGTTTTAATCCGGTATTCGTACTTTCAGATTACGGGTCTAAAGACGCGCCAGATTTAGCCGAACACAATCAAGAATAGCAGAGATTAATTTCTTAATCAACATAATTTTCGTTGACTTTGACATAATTTTAACAACAAATTTTGTGCAACTTTCACTAATGTGTATACATAATACAAGCAGTTTATTTGTTAAGCTCTTGTTTGTACTGCTTCCATAGCGGCAGAAACCGATCCATGTATCCGTAAAAAACATGGTTATGACCGCGTTCAAGCAAATGAACAATTTCATGTACAATTATGAACGTCAGACATTCGTGGGATTTTTTGGCAAGCTCGAGATTTATCCAAATGCGGCGCGCCTTCCTGTTGCAGGTACCCCATTTAGTTTTCATCCTTTTTATCTTATATTCGGCAGCTTTGACGCCGATGGTCCTCTCCCAGTAACCGGCAATGTCCGGTAAGGCTTCCGCAAGCCGGGTCCGGTACCATTCCTCCATCACGGCACGGCGTTTTTCGAAGGTTGTGCCAGGCCGCACGCATAATCTTAATACATTCCCGAGGATAATGACGCAAGGCTTGGAAGCCTGTTCGACCAGTTCCAGGACATACGGCTTTCCGCGGAAATAATGGGTCTCCCCGCTCAGATACTGCGCCTGCAATGCCGGTCTTATGCTTTTGATGCGTTCCTGCTGTTTCCTGATCCACTCCAGCCTGGACGCTGCGAAATCGCGCAGATAACCGCGGTCGATACGCACCGGCGCGGAAATACGCACCTTTCCGTCCGGCGGACAAACCCTCAGGTGTATGTTTTTGATCTTCTTGTATTCGACATCTATCGTTATGTCTTCAATCTGAAGTTTTTGAGTCATAGTCGGATTCTCCAGCAATAAATTAACGGCTTCCTGCCTTCATTTTAGTATCGGGATCGCCTCTGTTCCTCACGCCGTGCCGACATGAGGCCTGCTTTAATTGAAGCATGCCGCGGCGGCATTCGTCAAGTTGCACAATACCGAACTTTGTCAAGTCACATAAAAAAACACCCCATAGCAATGAGGTGTTCCGTTGGCATATCGGAGGACGACGCTATTTCTTAACCACCGGAATCCAGACTTCCGTGAAAAAGCGATCCTTCTCCTTCGTTTCATAAGTCATCTCAAGCTCCGCAGTGCCTGCATGGTCGTAGCCCGAGGTCGGAAACCACTCCGGGAAGATGCGTTTCCATACGGCCTGTATCTTCTCCGACGAATCCTTGAAACCATGTTCCTCAGATCGGAAGATAGCCCAGGTGCAGGCCGGAATGTTCACTACGGTCAGGTCTTCCGGCGCCTTCAGCTTATTGTACAAATCAACGATCCCGATCATATAAGGGAAGGTATTACCTTCAGTTCTGCGGTAACACATGACGGAATTTATCATGCAGAGACCATTTTCGTACCTAGGCATCTCAAAACTCTCCAACCTGTCCATAGTGCCGTTCTTATGGCATTCCCCCCAAAACCCGGGTATCTCTTCGAAATTGCGTTCATCGATCATATTGATGATCGTCTCGACTCCAAATACCCTGAATGCGTCTTTCTGTTCAATTTTGTAATTCATCTCGACATCTCCTTTTATTGAAATATGAAAGGACATGCGAGGGTAGGCCTTCAGTTGAACCCCTCTGTCACGCGCTGCCGAGGGCGTCACTCCATGCAGGCTCTGGAAGGCCCGTGTAAATGAGTTCGGCGAATCGTAGCCATATTTCATCGCTACGTCTATCACCCTGGTACCGCTCTCCTGCAGCTCGAAAGCGGCCAGAGTCAATCTTCTGCGCCTGATATATTCCGATAGCGGCACATCGGTTATAAAAGAAAACATCCTTTGGAAATGGTAGGACGAACAGCAAGCGATCCTCGCCGCTTCTTCATAATCGATATCGGAGGCCAGACGTCCCTCAATATAGTCCATCGCGCCGTTCATTCTCTCCAGCCAGTCCACTCGGGCATCATCCTTTCAATTATGATTTTAGCAGCAGGGGCGGTAATAACTCTCCACATTTCATGCACAAATATGTTTGATTTATAATATTTTACCTGTAAATTTTGCTCGGGTAAATATATAATTGTTTTGGAATATACTTGGCAAACGGGTAAACTATATGAAAAAAATTGTGATCGTAGAAGATGATAGAAAAATAAGGGAAGAGCTTTCAGTCTTTCTTGCAAAGAACGGCTACCAGTGCAAAGCGCCCGACAGGTTCGAGAATATACTTGAGGATATTTGCGCGGCAAAGCCCGATCTCGTTTTGCTCGATATTAACCTTCCCTCGGTCGACGGCTATTATATTTGCCGGGAATTGAGAAGAAAGTCGGAGTTGCCCATAATCGTGGTAACGAGCAGGGATACCGAACTCGACGAACTGATGGCGATGAATTTCGGCGCCGACGATTTCATAACAAAGCCGTATAACACGCAGATACTGCTGGCACACATTTCATCGGTGCTGAAGCGCGCCTCGAGGGATATCGTCACAGACAGGCTGGACTGCGGAGGATTTATGGTCAACCTGTCGAGGAGCGCCATAGAATACCAAGGCGGAGAGCTGGAGCTCACAAAAAACGAGCTGAAGATAATTACGCTGCTTTATGAAAACAAAGGCGCCATCGTAAGCCGCGACGAGCTGATGACGCAGCTCTGGAACAGCGAAATGTTCGTTGATGACAATACTCTTACCGTCAACATAAACAGGCTGCGCAGCAAGCTCGAGGATGCGGGTCTGGGGCAGGTCATACAAACAAAAAGAGGACGGGGGTACATGGTCGATTGAAGCTCCTTGACTTTTTAAAGGATAAGTTTTTATATATAGCAGCCTATTTCTGTGTGACGCTGGTAACCGCCTCCGCGCTTATTTTGCTCAACCCGGCCGGCGGTCCCGCCCTGTCGTTGATAATCTGTGTTTTATATACTGTCGGCGCCGGCGTCCCGCTGCTTGTCGAATACGTTGTCAAAAAAGACTTTTTCAACGGACTTCTGCGTATTTTCGATTCGCTCGACCAGAAAAATCTCATAGCCGAGGTCATAGTTCCCCCATCCTTCAGGGAAGGTTTAGTACTCTACGACATAATCAAGGGCTCGAACAAGGCAATGCTTGAAGAGATAAACAGGTACAAGAGGCTCCAGGAGGAATACAGGGAATACATAGAATTATGGGTGCATGAGGTGAAGACCCCGATTTCGTCTTCACGCCTGATCGCCCAGAATAATAAGAGTAATGCGACGGAAAGCATGTCGGAAGAGCTCGACAGGATAGAGGCCTATGTTGAGCAGGTACTTTTCTATTCCAGGAGCAGCACCGTTGAAAAGGACTATATCATAAAGGAGATCAGTCTCCAAAAGGTATGCTATGAAGTCTTGAAGAAGAATTCCAGACAGTTCATACAGAACAGGATAAGCGTCGCTGTCGAAGACCTTGACATAACCGTATATTCGGACGAGAAATGGCTGCAGTTCATATTGAACCAGATAGTCGTCAATTCGGTCAAATATTCCGACAAACCCGAGGCGACCGTGCGAATCAGCGCTAAAGAGAGTGAAAACAGCGTCACCCTTTCAGTCGCGGATAACGGGGCAGGCATCCCGGCCGCCGAACTCCCGAGGATCTTCGATAAAGGCTTCACCGGGACAAACGGCCGCAGGGACGAACGTTCCACCGGCATCGGGCTCTATATCTGCAAAAAGCTTTGCCTTAAGCTGGGGCTTGGGATAAGTGCCGAGTCGGTACAGGGACAAGGCACGACCGTCAATATAGTCCTTCCGAAAAGTTCAATGCTCGACATAAGATAATTCAACTAACAAAAATGTAAGGTTCCCGTAAGTTTTAAACATGGCACAGAGGTTACGCAATGTTTAGAATGATAGTATGGTTGACCGGAATAAACCATGCCGGCGCCGGATTGATATATCCGGCAAATCATTTTTGGAGGATTTGAAATGGCAGAGATTTTAAAAGTACAGGATGTGGAAAAATATTACGGGAACAAGGGCAATCTTACGAAGGCTATCGACCACGTGAGCTTTACAGTCAATGAAGGCGAATTCGTAGGCATTATGGGCGCTTCCGGCAGCGGAAAGACAACGCTGCTGAACGTGATCTCCACAGTGGACAAGGTCACATGCGGGCATATTTTCATACGGGACAACGATATCACCGAAATGAAAAGCAACGAACTGGCTCGTTTCAGGCGTGAAGAGCTCGGGTTCGTATTCCAGGATTTCAATCTGCTCGATACGTTGAACGGCTTTGAAAATATAATACTGCCGCTGAGTATTTCAGGCGTGCCGCACAAGCAGGCAAAAACACGTGTTGAAGAGGTCGCAATACGGCTCGACATAAAAGACGTGCTTGAAAAGTATCCGTATGAGATGTCGGGCGGACAGAGACAAAGGACCGCGGCGGCCAGGGCCATAATATCGAACCCGGCAATGATACTTGCAGACGAACCCACGGGCTCACTGGATTCCAAATCGGCAAGAATGCTGCTGGAGAGCCTCGAAAATCTGCATAAGAACCTGAATGCCACTATCCTGATGGTAACTCATGATGCCTTCACGGCAAGCTACTGCAGAAGGATATTGTTCATAAAGGACGGCAGGCTGTTCAACGAGCTTGTACGCGGCTCATACACGAGGAAGGAATTTTTCGGGATGATCATCGATGTGATCACTCTCCTTGGAGGTGACGCGGGAAATGTTCTATAACCTTGCCGTAAAAAATGTCAGAAAAAGCCTCAGGGATTATACCCTTTACTTTTTAACGCTCTCGTTCAGCGTGTGCATATTTTATGTTTTCAATTCCGTAGAGGCGCAAAAGGCTATGATGTCGATCTCCGCGTCGACTGCGGACATACTTAAGACCATTACTATGATCATAGGGTATATTTCGATTTTCGTGTCCTTCATACTCGGCTTTCTGATAGTCTATGCAAACAATTTCCTAATACGCAGAAGAAAAAAGGAAATAGGCATATACCTGACCCTCGGCATGAAGAAGGGAAAGGTCGCCAGGATGCTCGTCTCGGAAACCTTCCTCATAGGCGTGATTTCGCTGGGAGCAGGCCTGCTGGCAGGCGTCTTCCTGTCCCAGTGGCTGTCGGTCATAACAGCGAAGCTGTTTGATGTGGATATGTCCGGTTACAGGTTCGTATTTTCCACTATGGCTTTCGTAAAGACGATCATCTATTTCGGCGTCATCTTCCTTATCGTCATGTTCCTCAGCACACTATCCATATCCAAGTTCAAGCTGATAGACCTGATCAATGCCGATAAGCAAAACGAACGTCAGAAAATCAGGAACCCTCTGCTGACCGCTGTGCTGTTCCTGCTCTCCATAGCGTTCATAGGCGCTGCTTACGCTTTGGTACTCAAAAACGGTATTCAGCAGTTCGATACGATGCTGAAAATAGAGATGGCTATGGGAGCCATAGGCACTTACCTGTTTTTCGCCTCGCTTTCAGGTTTCTTCCTGAAGCTGCTGCAATTTAATGGAAAGCTTTATTTCAAGGGCCTCAATATGTTCATACTGCGCCAGATAAATTCAAGGATCAATACGGCGCATATCTCAATGACCTTCATATGCCTGATGCTTTTTTGCACGATAGGGATACTGTCAACGGCCCTTGGAGCCAACAATGCTCTGAATAGCAGCTACAGGTTCTGCGCTCCCTTCGATGCCACGTTTTCCGCCGCAGGAAAAATGGATATACCCGTGGAAATGGCAAAGTACGGCTTCGATGTCGGCAGCTATACGGATAATACCATATCATATGCGCTGTACCGCGATAAATCCGAAAAGCTGACCAAGGAGGCCATTCTGGGAAAGGTATTGGATGAAATACCGGACAATGCCCGCCTGTTTTTCATAAAGCAGCGTCTACTCCTTATAAGGCTCTCGGATTACAACAGACTTATGGAGCTTCAGGGACTTAAAGGTATAACGCTGCCCGAAGGGCAGGTGGCTCTCTATTCGGATTATGCCGAATACACGCCGGAACTAATGACGGCTCTCAGACATTACCTTGAAAAAGAATCCTCCATCGAAATTTCGGGCAGCAAGTACAATCTCTATGACGGCCTGCTGACGAATGGGATCGTGACAAGCGCAGCAAGCGGCATCATGATAGCGCTGGTCGTACCGGACTATATGACCGAGGGAAGCAGTATCGAAAAAAGCTATATCTCTTTCAACTGCAAGGGAGACAGGAAAAGCGTGCGCAAAAAGCTCGAGTCGGATCTGTACGCAATGCTGGAAAAATACAAGGATCAGAAGGGCGGGTTCAAAATAGATGTCGCTACTTCAGATATAGTGAAAACGGTCGCTGCAGGCTCCAAGGCCATCATATCCTTTGTCGGTATCTATCTGGGCATCATCTTCCTGATCACAAGCGCCGCAGTACTGGCACTGCAGCAGCTCTCCGAAACGTCGGACAACAGGAAGCGCTACAATATACTGCAAAAGATCGGAGCTGACGACCGACTGATCAATATGGCGCTCATGAAACAGATCGCGATCTACTTCCTGCTGCCGCTGGCGCTTGCCTGCATACACTCGATTGTCGGCATAAAGGTGGCAAATGACGTCATAACCGACGTCGGCAATATCGACGCACTGAGCAATATAATTATCACCGCGGTTATGATAGCCGCGGTATACGGTTCCTACTTCCTTGCCACCTACTTCAGCAGCAAGCAGATTGTTCTGAAAGGCAGGATGTAGCAGGGCTTAACAGGGTGTAATAGGGCTGTACCAGGGTGTAACAATTCTTTACAGGCTATTACAAGCAATGTGGCACGGTGCGGCCGGCTGTACCGATGGCATCGCCCCGTGATATTCAAGCCCGGACAGGCTTGCTGATTCATCGCCTGCCGTTGAAAATGCTGAATATGCTGTCGTTTGCGATTTCCAACCCAGTATGCGTACCGCGGCCCCTGTAAATGACTGAACCGGAACTATCGGAAAGTGTGACTCCTACTTCGGCGGTTATGCTTTCCGATATTTCATCCTTCATCATGCCGTTTTTCGGCGCCATTAAAATACCTCCGGCCGTATGTACAGCATCTATCTTCATTTCGCTTTTTTTATCTGAAAACGCAATTTCGAGATGTTTATCGACATACGACAGCTTTTTCATCTTTGCCCCCGTATAGGTCGCAAACAGCTCGAACCTGTCGCCGAGCCGGATAAATGAGATGAATCCGGGGAAGGAGCTTCCGAGCCAAGGGATCTTTGCCGCCGAGAACATCAGAGTGACGTCATCCGTCCCAAAATGATTCGACTGGAGCCATACCCAGGTTTCCGGGAAGGAGGCGCCCCAGTCCTTTTCAATGTAGCCATAGCCTCCGTTGAAGCCTGTGTATTCCCCCGATATTTCAAGCCCGCCTGATATTTCATGATGTATATTTATCACGCCATGCCTGCATTCCATAAACGGTATAAAAGTGTACGGACCCATTATCCCAGGACGCAGAAGCGTTTTTGGCAGCGTTATAATGTTGCTGAAAGTAAGCCTGCCTTTCATAGACAGCTGTTTATCATTAATATCCAGAATTATTTCGCTGCCGGAAAAATAGTTTCTACCGATCCAAACCTCAAATCTGTCTTTGCTGTAGCTGAAGTCTGCAATATCGAACCGGATATAATAGACCCTGCACTCGTCAGCATCGAGCACCTGAATGAAGGCATGCCTTGCCTCATTCCCGCCGCCGTATGAAACTCCGGGTATAACGGCAATAGCTTTTTTCATTTCGGCATCGATAAGTTTATAATACCAGCCCTCGAAATAATTACTGATTTTATGGCTGCCCTGGTATATTTCAGGATTGAAAAGCCGTTTCAGTGGATACATACATATCTGCCCTTTGCAATCAGTTTGGTGTAGGTTACGTTTCCCCGTTTACTATTGCCACCATTTACTATTGATATTCACCTTCTTCAGGCAGGACAGCGGAAAGCAGGGCGGCAGTGGAAGCCCTGTACCCGATTCAGCAGTTACGGGCATAAAATAGCACATTACAAAATCTGCTAAATGAATTATAATATTGGTAGCAATATCGCTGAGCATTATTTTATAATCGGGAGGTCGGAATATGAATTGTCCAAACTGCAATAGTCCTTTCACACAAGAGCAAAAATTCTGCAAGATATGCGGAGCAAAACTTGAGGGGATAAATCCGGTACCGGCAAACACTTACAACGCGCAGCAGTCCGGCGGATATTCCGCAAATTATGCGGCAGCCGGAGGTAAAGGGATGCTTCACGCCGACGAAGTCGAATATAAGATTTACGGAGAGGACATCCAGTTCGTAGAGATCATGCTCGATCCCGGCGAAACCATAATTGCCGAGGCAGGCGCCATGATGTACATGGACAGCGCCATAAGAATGGATACGATCTTCGGCGACGGTTCTGGCAAAGAGGGAAATGACCTGATGGGTAAGCTGTTCTCTGCAGGTAAAAGGCTATTGACAGGTGAGAGTCTATTCATGACCGCTTTTACAAATACTGCGGGCATTAAACGCTGCGTTTCCTTTGCGGCGCCCTACCCCGGCACTGTCGTACCGTTCGATCTCAACGACTACGGCGGGCTGCTGATATGTCAGAAGGATTCCTTCCTCTGTGCGGCAAGGGGTATATCGGTGGGCATTGCATTCCAGAAAAAGATAGGCGTCGGCCTGTTCGGCGGTGAAGGCTTCATAATGCAGCGTCTCGAGGGAGACGGCCTTGCCTTCATGCATGCGGGAGGCACAATCATAAAGAAGGATCTGCAGCCCGGCGAAACTCTTATGCTCGATACCGGCTGCCTTGTCGCTATGTCGGGGTCCGTCAACTACGACATCCGTTTCGCAGGCAATGTAAAAACAGCCCTGTTCGGCGGTGAAGGTTTGACGCTGGCAACTCTGACAGGACCGGGCACCGTATGGCTCCAGTCGCTGCCCTTCTCTCGTCTGGCTGACAGGATATATGCGGCAGGCAAGGGCGGAAGCGCCAGAGGACGTGAAGAAGGCAGTATTCTCGGCAATATCGGCATAGGCAATTTCTTCGGCGGTAATAGTTGATTGGAAGAGAAAAAGAAAGATTTCAGGACCAATTCTTCAATAAGTAAGAACATTCGTTCGGAACAGGCCGGGAATAAAAAATCCCGGCCTGTATTATTTTTTACACGAGGAATATAATTAAGTTCCGAACACTTGTTCGAGAGAATGAGAGGTAGCTTATGAAACTCATCATTACTGTAGGATGCGCCGCCTGCGGATTTTCCGATACATTCAGGGTCGATTCCGGTTTCGACTGTTCAGACATCGCATGTCCCAAATGCAGAAATGAAGACTGCCTTTCAATCACTTCCGTTATGGAGTCGGCCGGAGATAATTTCAAAAAGCATAGCATACTGAAACGGCTCAGGATGATACAGGACCTATGAGCAGCCCGTCGGCTCCCCATGGCCGGGATAGACCTTTTTGATATTCATACCTTTGAGCCTGCCTATGCTTTTGTCCAGTGCGGCGAAATCCTTTGCGTTTGGAGCGGGCAGGAGTTTGCCGCTGCATGTATAGGTGTCGCCTGAAATCAGCGAGCCGTCATTCAGCAGGATTCCTATAGAGCCGTCGGTATGCCCGGGCAAGTGTACAACTCTGGCATCGAGCCCGTAATCTAGCAGGCTGGAACCGTCCTCCAGCAATATATCCGGTTCGAAGCTTTCAAAATCGCTCAACTGTTTTGCAATTACCCGAGTGACAAGCTTTTTTACAAGAGGCGACACTATCCTGTATCTGAGCATCCTGAAGCGGAAATTTTCCATCATTCTTTCAGTAGTCGGAGCTTTGGCCATCTCCGCGTCGCCTGCATGCATCGCGATCATGGTTTTGTACTTTTCTCTTATGTAGGCAGCATTGGCGGTATGATCGCTGTCTCCATGGGTCAGCACCAGGAGCTTCAGGTTCCCAGGCCAGCAGCCTGCCTTTTTAAGCTCATTTTCGAGCTTTTCCCTTCTGTTCACAAATTGTTTATCCCTTGATAAATGTCCACCGGTATCAATAAGTACAAAACCTTCCGCCGTTTTGCAGAGATAGCTGTTGACTCCATCAAGGTCGATCCTTGTGATATTCATAGCCCATAAACCCTCCAGTCATTACTTGTGATTATTGTGATAAGCGCCGTGGGAAGCAATATATGTTTTAAGGTACAACTCGTCGAATTTGTCCCTGCCGACGCCATAATACCTGATCCATGAATCTGCAAAGCAAACATACGCGTAATTCGGCATGAAACTGGTAAAGAACTCCGCGACACGCCTTTCCTGCACGTCGTATCCCGCATCCGGATCGAGCTCGCGGTCCAGCTCCATCAAGGCGTCGAGCAACTTGTATAAAACGGGCTGCTCCTTTGTCTTTTTAAGCGAGTCTATTAGCATGACCCTGACAAGATCCGCATTTTTTTGCCCGAACTCATAGTAAACGTTTTTCATTCGCTCATTGAGTTCCCTAGCTTTTTCCTGCTGCGTTTCTCCCTGTTTAGCCGCTATTATGGACTTATATTCGGCAATAAAATTTTCAGTCAATACTTCCAGAATCTCGTCCTTGCTCTTGAAATGATAGTAGATCAACGATTTCGGGACGCTCGCCTCGCGCGCGATCTCATCGATCCTCGATCCCTCGAAGCTTTTCTCGGCAAATATTTTTACGGCGGCATCCAATATTCTTTCGCGTGCGTTTGGTATATTCATATTGATTCTCCGTTTGATATATTTAGTACTGAATGTTCAGTTTTAATTTTATTATACTTTCCTTATCCTGTCAAGAAAAACAAAAAATAAAAAACCGACTCCGGCGAATTGCCGGAATCCGGCTCCAAACCTGCAGACTTATAAAGCCGCTTGAGACAAACTAAAAAGCCCCTCGGGTCAGCGTACTTACATTAGGTTACACCTTCCCGACGGGGCCTTTTTCAATTTTCTCTTAAGAAATAATTACGAAAATCTTACAACCGGGCTTCTAAAAATCAGCCAGCCATTCCGGACGGCCGGCGACTCCCGGAATATACCTGTAAACCGGTCCTCCAAAGAAAACGCCTTCGCTTGAACAGCCGGAAACAAGATCGTCCGCGCCTTCGCAGGCGGTCGTTATATACAATTCCTTCAAGCCGGCGCCTCCGAACATTACACTGGAAGGCTGTTTAGCCGGCACCTCGACCTCTTCTATTATCCTGCCGTCAGGATCCAGCCTGCGGACACGGGATTCGCCCCAGAAAGCCGACCATATGCAGCCTTCAGAGTCCATGGTCATTCCGTCGGGAGAGCCCATTTCAGGTTCTCCCTTGAAATACACCGTAGGATTGGCTATATCACCGGTAGCCATGTCGTATTCATATCTTTTTATCGTTTGAAAAGTGGAATCGGTATGGTAGAAATACTTTTCATCGAGCGAAAAGGTCATCCCATTGGAACAGTGCAGGCCTTTCAATACGGCAACGGGCTGCTTCCCCTTCTCCAGGCGGTACAGAGTCCCTCCGGTCATATCGGGTCTCAGGAGAGTCCCCGCAAAAATCCTTCCCATGGGATCGACAGTTATATCGTTGAACATTTCGTTTTCAGCAAACGGGAACTCAAAAAGCAGCTCCCGTTTACGTTTTACATCGCTTCCGTCCAGCAGATACACTCCTTTATCCGAACAGAGTACGATCCCTCCTCTGTGGGTAAAAGCAAAGCCTCCCACCTTCAGTCCGCCCTCCCAGAATATCCTGCTTGAGCCTTCAGATGGGCCATATTCCCATATGCGGCGGTTGTAGATATCCGTCCAGTACAGCTTTTGCCTCTGAACATTCCAAACAGGTCCTTCTCCGAGATGACATATTCCACTGTAAACGCATTCCACCTGTGCCATAAACCGACCTTTCCCAAGCCTTTGACCCATGCGCCTGCCGTTTTGTTACTCACCTGTGCGGACGGTATAGCTGCTGTACGCATCCAGTCCGACCGTGAACGTTCCTATTCACTGGAGCATTTCTGCCGGATCTAATCCAACCCCGCGCCCTTCATGGCAGAAGCCGCACCTTGCGTGTATCGTTTGTAGATACCCCTCCTGCCGCTTGTATCAGGCGCTTTCCATTGCACTTTCCTGGCTGCCAGCACTTTTTCCACCTCAGCCGCATCCGCTTTAACACCATCAATACCTATAACATTCAGTTTTCTGTTCGGAATGTCCATTTCAATAAGATCGCCGTCCTGTACCAGCGCTATTGGTCCGCCTACCGCCGCTTCCGGAGAAACATGCCCGACGCAGGGTCCCCTTGTGGCTCCTGAGAAACGCCCGTCGGTTATGAGCGCGGTCGAACCGTTAAGGCGGCTGTCGCACACTATTGCTTCGGTTGTCATGAGCATCTCAGGCATGCCCGAGCCTCTAGGCCCTTCATACCTTATCAGCAGTATGTCGCCGGGCTCTATGTCACCATCGACAACAGCTTTGTAGCAGGCTTCCTCGCTGTCGAAGGCCCTGGCTTTCCCGACATGGTACAGCATGCCTTCCGGCACGGCTGCATATTTGACTACTGCGCCTTCGGGAGCAAGATTGCCCTTCAGTACCGCTATCGAGCCCATCTCTTTTGTCTGTGCTACAGGCCTTATGACCTGTTCCGGCTCAAGGCAGTAATTTCTGAGATATCCGGCATTTCTTCCGAAATAGCCGCTTTCCTCGAGTTCCCTGAGGTTCTCTCCCAATGTCTTCCCCGTTACGGTCATAACGTCGAGACGGAGATAATCCTTCAGAAGCAGTTGGACCCTGGGTATCCCTCCGGCGAACCAGAAGGCTTCCGTCGGGTACTTGCCGCTCGGATATATATTGCCTATATGAGGTATTTTTCTGCCGATCTCATCGAAGAATTCGGGCTTGAGCTCGTAACCCAGTTCCTTTGCGATCGAGGGGAGGTGCAGCATTGCGTTGGTGGAGCCCCCGATAGCCGCGTGTACCACTATCGCGTTGTAAAAGGCGTCCGGAGTCAGTATCGAAGCCGCGGTAATATTCTTTTCAACCAGCAGCATGATGGCCCTGCCCGCTTTTCTCGCCAGCGCCGTTATATCGCGCATAGTAGCCGGAGCTACTGCGCTCCCAGGAAGCGCCAGACCCAGCGCCTCCGCCAGACACTGCATCGTACTTGCGGTCCCAAGGAACTGGCATGCTCCGACCGATGGGCAGCCCGTGAGCTTATAATCCATTACCTCGCGCTCGGTTATGGCATCCTTCCTCTTCTCTTTCAAGGAGATTTCGCCGGCCTTGATCGAGGTCGACATATCGGGCGCAGGCCGCATGCTTCCGCCGGGTATGAAGATCGTCGGAATGTTGAGCCGCGCCGCTGCCTTAAGGTGCGCAGGGATAGACTTGTCGCACGAGGATATCAGTATCATTCCATCCCAGGGGATAAACGAACCGTGTATCTCAACCATATCTGCTATGGCTTCCCTGGATGCAAGTACGTAATTCATACCGTCATGGCCCTGGGCACACCCATCGCAGATGTCGGTGATATGGTATTGCGCAGGCCTTCCGCCCTTCTCATACACCCCTGTTGAAGCTTGATCGGTCAATCCCTGCAGATGGCTGCTTCCCGGATGACTATACCCATAAACGTCGTCGATGAGTATCTGCGGCTTTCCGATATCCTCCTCATCCCAGTCCATTCCAAGCTGCAGCGAATCGAACTGCGCCCAAAGCTTTCTGTCAGACGCGCTGCATGTTTTACAATTATTAGAAGACATTATGACCCCTCCAGTCAATATCAACTCCGTGCCATGGTCCAAATACCAGTATTTAATTTAAAACGCCAGACGCATGAGAGCACTTTCCAAAGCTGCCTGAGGCCCACGTTTCCA
This sequence comes from Bacillota bacterium, assembly GCA_023412915.1. Lineage (GTDB taxonomy): Bacteria > Bacillota > Clostridia > Acetivibrionales > DTU013 > JAEYOM01. The sequence continues at coordinate 170,437 of JAEZRE010000009.1, read as the reverse complement.
AGCTGCCGAAGGCCGGTTTCCAGGGTCGCCCAAGGCTACTGTTCCCAAATTGTCTATACATGTTATTACGCCTGTGTACATTTATTCCTATGTATTATTTTAACTGTAGAATTAGTTAATTTCCATAGCTAAATTTTTACTGTTTCACTGGGTTTTACTTCTGTTACTTGGATTTAATACCGGCTTTTTCTAAAAACCGGCCGGGCCGTTCCCGAACATACGCTTTACATATTCCCCGGCCCTTTTACCCAACGACCTGCAAGCCTTCAGTTCCAGTTCCTTCGGATCGCCTACGGCGACCGCGCCGTAATGCGCCGTGACTCCCTTTCCGGCATATTCCGTAAGGCCGAACACGATGAAACCGTAATTCATCAGCCCGTTCAGTATACTGAAAACAGCCGTTTCATTTCCGCCACCAAGGCCTCCCGATGAGGAAAACGCCGCCCCTATGTGTCCATCTACTTTTCCCCAGCTGATCTTCTGGCTGTCGTCGAACCACTTCTTCAGTTTCCACGTCATCAATCCACAGTATGTAGGAGAGCCTATAATGACGCCTTCCGAAAACATATCCCCAGGCGTCGCGTCGTCGACATGCTTGAGAACAACGTCGATTCCTTCCGTCATCCTTGCCCCTTCAGCTACCGCCTCGGCCATTTTTTTCGTATGACCCGACAAGGTATCGTAAATGATAGTAATCTTCATATCTCTTCCCCCCGTTTGAATTGTAGTCTATGTAATTCATGATATCTGCCTTCTTTAGCCGTCAGTTCCCCATGGCTGCCTTTTTCGACTATGGTTTGGGTGCCGATGACCATTATCCGGTCGGCGTCGCGGGTAGTTACGGCTTGTAGGCTGTGACGAAGCTGGTCCTGCCGCTCATGAGCCTGCGCATCGCCTCCTGTATATGGAGTTCGGTTCGCGTATCGACATTGCTTGCGGCTTCGTTCAATATAAGAAATGAAGTTCCGCACCTGTGTGACATCGTTCGTCAGCCTGGTGATAAGCGAAGCGGGGTTATAATGATCAGGCAACTGCCAGGCAAAAAGGGTTCCTATACTTTTTCGCGTACTTGCTTAAAAAAAGTCATATCGAGCCTACCCGCGTATCTTCTTCATTGCTCTATTCTACCAGAGTTACAGCCATAATTCAAAGTAAAGTAACTTGCGCCGCCGGCTTATTATGACCTATATTATTAGTTTTAATAAAAAGCTGGATAAAATTTCTGAAATTATTGTTAAAAATTTATCGAATTAACCAATGACAAATTTCCTATTCTCATTTATAATTTATGTATACAGAATACAGAATGCCGATTCCGGGTCCGGTTGGTTCCGGCATGCTGCCGGCAGCCTGTGAAGACCCCGTTAAAATATCTATACAGATAGCGAGGAATGCAGATGAAAACTCTTACAGACAAAAAGCGAATCAAGATCATCGTAAATGGACGCGAAACTGAAGTGTATGACAATTTGACCATACTTCAGGCCTTGCTGCAGGAGGGGATCCACATACCTCATCTCTGCTACGACATAAGGCTCGACCGCTCAAACGGCAACTGCGGACTGTGTGTCGTCGAAGTAGGAGAAGAGGATAACAAACGTGATGTCAAAGCCTGCCAAACACCTGTGAAAGAAGGCATGGTGATCTGTACGAACAGCCCGAAGCTGGAGAACTACAGAAAAATCCGCCTGGAACAGCTGCTGTCGGATCACAATGCAGACTGCGTGGCTCCCTGTGTTATGACCTGCCCGGCCAATATCGACATACAGTCCTATCTTCGTCACGTAGGTAACGGCAATTACGAGGCGGCAGTTCGTGTCATAAAGGACAGCAACCCCTTCCCGGTGGTTTGCGGACGTGTATGCCCGCATCCCTGCGAGGCCAAGTGCCGCCGCAACCTTGTCGATTCGCCGGTGGCGATCAATCACGTAAAGCGCTTTACAGCCGACTGGGATATTTCGCGTGAACAGCCATGGATGCCTGAAAAGAGCTCTGCTACAGGCAAGAGGATAGCTATAGTCGGAGCGGGTCCGTCGGGTCTCGCCGCGGCTTACTACAGCGCAATCAAGGGACACGACGTCACAGTATTCGAGCGCCAGCCTAAAGCCGGCGGAATGATGCGTTACGGCATTCCGGAATATCGTCTGCCCAAGGCGACGCTTGACAAGGAAATAGACATAATCCAGAAGCTCGGCGTGAAAATAATGACGGGAAAAGCACTCGGTACCCATATCAGCCTCGAAGACCTGCACAGGGATTTTGACTCTGTTTACCTTGCCATAGGTTCCTGGCGCGCGACCCCGATGCACATCGAGGGAGAAAATACCGAAGGTGTCTGGCTCGGCATACAGTACCTCGAGCAGGTGACAAAAAATACGAATGTAAATCTCGGAAACACAGTAGTCGTCATAGGCGGAGGCAATACAGCCATAGACTGCGCCCGCACGGCATTACGCAAGGGTGCGAAGTCAGTCAAGCTGGTTTATCGCCGTACGCGCGAAGAGATGCCCGCAGAACCGTACGAGGTCGAGGAAGCGCTGCATGAAGGAGTCGAAATGCTGTTCCTGATGGCTCCGACCAAAATATATGTTGAAAACGGCGTCAAGAAACTCAGCTGCATTAGAATGACGCTCGGCGAACCCGACCGTTCGGGCCGCCGCCGTCCGGTACCTATCGAGGGCAGCGAAACCGATATCGAAGCCGATACAATCATCGGCGCCATCGGTCAGAGCACCAATACGCAGTTCCTTTACAACGACCTGCCGGTCAAGCTCAATAAATGGGGCGATATAGAAATAAACGGAAAAACCTCTCAGACGTCGGAGATAAAGGTATTTGCCGGTGGAGACTGCGTCACCGGACCAGCCACCGTCATACAGGCTGTAGGCGCGGGACGCCATGCAGCGGAAGCGATGGACAGCTTCCTGATGCGCGGTTACGTCAAAGAGCGCAATACGGACTACAGCTGTAGCCGCGGAACGCTTGAAGACCTGCCGAAATGGGAGTTCGAGGAGATGCCTCAGCTTCCGCGCGCTAAGATGACCTCAATTTCAATAGAAGAACGCAGGAACAACTTCAACGAAGTCGAGCTCGGACTTACCGAGGAGACGGCCAGGGCGGAAGCACGCCGCTGCCTGAAATGCGGCTGTACCGAACGTTTTACCTGCGACCTCAGAAAGGAAGCCAGCGCACACAGTATCGAGTTCAAGGCGCCTATACATGAAAGGCCCTTTATACCTATTGTCGACGATCATCCATTCATAATGCGCGACCATAACAAGTGTATTTCCTGCGGCCGTTGTATAGCAGCCTGTGCAGAGATTGAAGGGCCCGACATACTGTCCTTCTATATGAGGAACGGGCGTCAGCTCGTAGGAACAAAAAGCGGTCTTCCGCTCCAGGAAACAGACTGCGTAAGCTGCGGCCAGTGCGTGAATGCCTGCCCGTGCGGCGCGCTCGATTACCGCCGCGAACGCGGAAAGGTATTCAGGGCTATCAATGATCAGACAAAGACCGTGGTCGGTTTCGTGGCTCCGGCTGTCAGAAGCCTCATAGTGAAGACCTTCGGAATTTCGCTGGAGGATGCGTCGCCGTTCATGGCGGGGTTGCTCAAAAAGCTGGGCTTCGACAAGGCCTTCGACTTCACATTTGCGGCGGATCTCACGATCGTCGAGGAAACCACAGAGTTCCTTAAGAGAATAGAAAACAAGGGTGTAATGCCGCAATTCACCTCCTGCTGCCCAGGCTGGGTCAATTTCGTGGAGAAGCGTTATCCCGAACTGATACCGCATCTTTCGAGCTGCAAGTCTCCCCAGCAGATGATGGGAGCAACCGTAAAGAATCATTATGCAAAGCTCGCAGGCATAGACAGGAAGGATTTATATGTCGTTTCGATCGTACCGTGCCTTGCCAAGAAATATGAAGCAGCGCGACCTGAATTTGCTGTCGACGGCAACCGTGACGTTGATGCGGTACTTACGACGAGCGAGTTGTTTGAAATGATGAAGCTGGCAAATATCGAAGCTTCGCAGATAGAACCGCAGGACTTTGACGATCCCTACAAGAGGGTAACCGGAGCGGGCATACTTTTCGGAGCATCGGGCGGCGTAGCTGAAGCAGCGCTCCGTATGGCAGTTGAGAAGCTGACCGGCAAGGTGATGGAAAATCCCCTCGAATTTGAGGAAATACGCGGGTTTGAAGGAGTAAAGGAATCCACGGTCGACGCCGACGGCGCAAAGGTGCGTGTTGCGGTAATTAGCGGTCTGAACAATGCCGAGCCCATAATAGAGAAGATCATACAGGGAGTCGACGTCGGCTACGACCTCATAGAAGTCATGGCCTGCCCCGGAGGCTGCATCTGCGGCGCCGGACATCCGGTGCCCGAGAAGATAGACGCTCTTGAAATGCGGCAGCAGATTCTGGTTAATATAGACAAGACGGCAAAATATCGCAAATCACAGGAAAACCCGGATATACTGAGGCTTTACAAGGAATTTTACCACGAGGCGAATTCGCACCTGGCGCACGAGCTGCTCCACACGGAATATTCAGCCAAGAACGGCGACAGCAGCAGTACGGCGGTCAGGAGAAAAGCCGACTCGGCATTCGTCACGAGGGAGTACACGATATGTACCTGCGATGAATGTTCGAAGCTCGGTTCAAAAGAGCTTTACAACAAATTTGCCGAATCGATACGCCAGCTCAAGATGGATCCGTTCATCCAGGTGAAGACCATCCGCCTGAAGGAAAACCATAACGGCGAGGGTATCTATGTAACGCTCGATGGCAAGAGGATCGGCGAACCTTCACTCAGTAATATAACCAGAAAATAACGGTCAGTACGAAACAGGGGGACGGTTCTTTTATTCCATTTTAACGAATGAAAATGGAACAAAAGAACCGTCCCCCTGTTTCGATTATTTCTGCTTTTTGATATTGTTAAGCTGATTGCCATCGTTCAGATAGCCCAGCCTGCCGTTGAGATACTGCAAATGTCTGTCAATATCAGTTCTCATTATGTTATACATCTGTTTTGCCTGCGTATCCTCAGTCGATTGCGCCATCATGGCGTAGGAACCTTTTGCCGCTTCGCAGGATGCTATAGCCTTTTGTATGTCACTTTGTACAGTCATTGAATATCACCTCTCTTTCGGATGATATTCTAACCAACAGACAGGAATTGATACAGAACTGATCAATAACCTTCAGAAAGATCTACGACATTTTTAAGGCCTTTCCCGCTAAGCCATGCCTCAAGATTATCGGCGCATATGGCTACCACGCGGTCATGAGTCTCCTGCAGGCTGAAGCCGCCGGAGACATGGGGAGTTATGACGGCATTCTTGAGCTTCCAGAGCCTGTGCTCCCGGGGCAGCGGTTCTGGATCCGTAACATCGAGCGCCGCTCCGGCCAACCTTCCGCTTTCAAGCGCGTCGCACAAAGCATCCGTATCGATTGCGTTGCCGCGGCCGACATTAATAAGGATGGCATCCTGTTTCATGAGTCCTATGGTTCTTTCATTTATTATCCTATAGGTATGTTTCGTTGCGGGCAGGCTCAGCGCAACTATATCCGCCCTGGGCAGCACGGTCTCGAACTTGTCCATCGTATAAAGCTCGTCCAGATATCCGGGCTTGGCGGTAGCCCTGCGCTTTATTCCGATCGTGTACGCTCCGAGCGCTTTGATTTTGGAGGCAAATTCCCCCCCGATATCTCCGAGACCCGCTATCAATGCCGTCGATCTATATATGGACCTTACCTTTCCCGCGTAGAGCCAGTCCGAATTTACCTGATGATCCCTGTACAGGTGAAGCTTCTTGAAAAGCTCGAGAGTTACGCCCAGCATATATTCTGAGATAGCCAGTCCATATGCTCCGGATGCGTTCGTCAGTATCGTTCCCTTTGGCAGTACATTCCCGTCGGTGTAATCTCCGGCGCCTGCGCTTTGGAGTTGCAGCCATTTAAGCTTTTCCGCCGCCTTCAGCAGATGTGCGGGGGGGTTGCCCAATATGATTTCAGCGTTTTTTACCTGTTCTTCATTGACGTTCTTTTGGTCAGAATAAATGAAATTTGCCGACGGCGCCTTGCCCTCGAGCAACCTCTTGTGCTCTTCGTTGACCGATAAAACCACCAGTATGTTATTCAATGTCCGATTCTCCTGTGTATTTGATATTTTGTCCACTGTTCCGGCTGCATGCTACAATCCGGCTCATGCGTGGAACCACTTGTTGCGGCAAATTTATTATATAGTATTTCGCCTTTTTTTTTCAATATTATTTACACCGCGCCTGTGCCATGTACGCGGACTGTTTAACCCTCGCCGCCAGGACCGCGTACATCCCGCGGGCACAGACAAGAGGCCGCAGAACGTACTGCGGCCCTGTTCACATAAGGAGGATCGGGTTTATCGGAAAAGCTTATGCTCTGCATCCATTCTTTGCGTAAAGGTAATTGTACAAAATCCCGTGCCTGATTTCATCTGTCATTATAGCTGTCAGAATATTGATCTGTGTTCTGTCCTGCAAGGCGAAAAGAATCTGCCTGTATCTAATCACGGCATTCTGCTCTCCCCTGATGGCCGCCGCGAGTCCCTCGCAATAGCTGGCAGGCTTTTTGAAGGTTACGTTCTGAGGCGGCGGAAGATTCTGTCCGGTCAGCTGGTAATAGACCTGCCTGACGAGGCCAAAATGGCCTATTTCATCATCGCGTATCCCTGTTATTATCTCTCTGTCTTCCTGGGTAGGCGCGTTTTCGATCAGGTAACGGTAAAACATCCTGTCCTCGGTCTCGCCTGCGACCGAAGCCTGCAACAACGTCAAAGCTCCGGGGACGTTGCCCGGGTAGGTGTATATGCCCAGATCCGGCACGGGGTCGGGATCTCCGGACATATCCTTGCCTTTGTTCGGCGGCATTGCCGATGGCAATGTCGATGGCATATTCGGCATCACTGCCGGCATCGTCTGCTGAGGCGCCATTGGGGTCTGAGCCGGCATCATACCGGCCATTGCCTGCCTTATATACGGATTTTGCATACAGGGCGGTGAATAATACATAAAAGGCATGTTGCCATAATCCTGCATAATTATCCCTCTTGATAGTTTTATACAGTATTTTATGCGCAATCATGCCCAAAGGTTCAATAACACAAGGATATCCGTTCATTCGCTCTCGGACAGCTCAAGTAGCTGTATCTTTGGCTGGCCTGCCGGCACTTCGGCATCGGTAAAAACAAGTCTGCCCTCCGCATCGGGCCTGAGAAGCGTTACCTTAAAGCTCTGGCCTGCCGGTATGAGACTTGTATAATCATTATAATTGACACAGATTTGATCGTTCACAGCTATAATAATATCGCCGATTTCATAGACCGAATGCTTCGGTTTTCCAGGTTCATAACCGCATACAACGACTCCATAATCGACTCCTGTCGATGATACCTGTTTTAAGAAGCTGATAACTGCGGGTACATAGACATTGGCATCGGGATAATCCGACTGTACCTTCAGCTGATACATCTGCAAGCATTTGACAGCATCGTCGTATAGCTTGAGGGTGTTAAACCGCAGCATCTTGCCCCAAAGAATCTCAGGCTTGTCGTCTTCCTTAGGCGCAAATTTCTCCCTGGCACTGTTTTTCATTTCCGCAAGCTTGGCAATATCTTCATCCAGTTGTTGTCTCAACTCCTGTATCGACGCCGAATTGTTTTCAACCATCGCAAAAAACACGTCGATATCGCTCTGGGACAAACCCTTTTCAAGAGCGTATTTCTCAAACTCAGCCTTTTGCGTCATAAGTTCAAAATTTTCCGACCCTACAACCGAAGAAAGATTGTTAATCTGTTGCAGTTGCTGATTATAAACTGAGTCCATCAAACGCTCCAGTTCTTTTTTCTCAGTCAGCCACGTTTGTGTGCCAAAGGGGAGATCCACAAGGCTCGGAAGGAATTTCTGCCTGAAATCCGTCAGATATTCGCTGTCTATCGGGAGCAGCAGTTCATTTATACCGTATGCTATGTTAAGCATATCGGAATTCAGCATTTCCTTGTAAATTTTCAATATATTTCGCTTCGTAGGGATGTCTATCGGCGATTTTTTATCGACCACCTGCTTGATAAAAAGAAGGCTCTGCAGGTAGGACTTCTGCAATGTGCTGTTGTTTCCGTTTACCCATACCAGGTCACCTTTGTTTATCGGAGTAGAGTCGATTTTGGACGAAACATTTTCTGATAACGCGTACCTTGTGAAATCAAGTCCATCCAGTTCCCCGTATGCATGATCTATCTGCTCCATTGCCTTTTCATATTGCACCGGGTTTGCATCGACCAGGTAGTTGTCGCAGGCCGCAAATGCGTCGGACACTTCACGCAAGGCGCCGTCTACCGCCGAGAGGTTCTGCTCTATATAACCCAGCGCTTCGCTGGTGATATTTTTATCGGCCTGTGTCCTTGGGAAAATATTTGCCCTGCTGTTAATAAACGCCGATACTCCGAGAATAATAACCAGTACAGCCAAAATGGCAAGCGTTAGAGGCAAGGTGCGTTTAAAGACGGTATTCTGTACGACACGCCGAAAAAGGGCAGGTTTGGTTTTCAGGAAGGACTGGAGCCTTTCCATGAATGCATCGAAGAACTCGGAGTTAGCTTCAAGGCCGTTCTGGTACCGCAAGGCCCCGATATCCTCGGGAAGCGTATCGGGAAAGCTGAAGCCCCGGAGAAATACCGGGATGACATTCTTGCCGGCTTTCAAAGCATGGGCGATCTCAAGCCTGACCCAGTCATCCTCATTGCTGCAGCGCTCGAGGCTTTCAGGTGAAAGCACCACTATGACGTCGCTGCACTCGTCTATGACCGAATACAGCCGGGTGTTGAAGGCTCCGGAGCGAAGCGCCTCAACATCGTAAAATACATTATGACCGCGGTCCTTCAATCTGTCGCAGATGATCTTTGCCGTCGAATCACCGCCCTGGCGCCTGTACGAAATAAAAATATCATACCTCTCAGCCATAGCATACTACCTGCCCGATCAAAGCTTTGTAAATTTTTGCGAGGATATCTGCGTATGCCAGTCCGTTACTTCCCCGAGCATAAGCCTGGCCAAGTCCCTGGAAAACAGATATATCCTTTCAAAGCTGACGTCCTTTCTCGCTATTTCATTATCCAGTATATTCTTCATTACCGTCATGTATTTTTCCATTTCCCTGCTGTTGTTCAAAAGCCCTTCAAAGTTTCCGAGCGAGAGCTTCAGTGAAAAATACGAGGCCCATGCGGGAAAAACAGAAGCAAGCATATTTATGAACGACTTGATAAATGCTTCGAGCTGTATGCCGTTCCTGGCGTACCCAATATCCACGTATACGAGTATAAATTGAAGGAAGCCGCGGAATACGACTATACATAGACCTGCCACAAAAAGAACGGATGAAAGCTTTTTAAGTTTTTCCGTTATCCTGGTATATCTTTGGGCCGAATAACCATGATATTTTATCTGGTCGTTTATCATATTCCTCAAGTTCGCAAGAAGCCTGTCGGAGGTATTCTTGTCGAAAGTGACGCTTGCGGGCTCGAGGCTTCGGATCAGTCTGCGAAGCTCGCAGGCTACATGCGGGCTGCTTGAGATCCTGCTTCCGAACCTGTTCAGAGACGCCTTGTAATTGACCGGTATGCCAAACGGTGCAAAATGAGCCGTCAGCCTGAGATACTCCGCGATGAACCGGTTATCTATGAAGCGTGGGCGCCAGCTTGCCAATACCGGACTTTCTGCCAGTCTGTATACATAGAAATATATCAGTCCGTTCACGAGGAAGCCTATACTGGCCAGGATCGACCATGGACTCAGAGGCAGCCCCGGTACGCTGTATATGAAACCGAGGATTGTCTCCGCAAAGAAGCCGAAGGTAATAAAAACGGAGGCTATAAACGGAACTATCGAGCGCAGGTAAATGGATACCCGGTATTTCCGGGCATAGCCGACGGCATTTGCATCAAAATAATGAAACCGGCTTATGATGTTTTTAAGGTTGGCTCCCCCCGAATGCTCTGTAGCCCGGGCTTCACAGCTGTCGTCGAGCAGCTTGTCGTCTATAAACGGTGAAGGCTCGTTCCTTGCCTTATATTTTTTCATAAACCTGCCATATAAATGATTCCATAATTTCAGGAACAGAACGCCGGATTTTCCGGGTGGATCGAAAACACCGCTGTTCTTGCAGAAAAGGGAGGAAATATACCTTTGCAGTTTTACAACCGTAAATTTCTCGAAATAGGACTCGGCGGTCCAGTAAACATCCTCCGGAGAATTGACGTCGATCCAGACGCAGGGGACGTCATTGCGTTTGCAGGCCTGGATCAGCGCCCAGGTTTCACCTTCGTTGAACTCCTCGTTTCCATCCCACAAAAGCAAGGCGAAATCCGCCTGATCGGCTATCCAGTCGGGAATGACCGAGCTGCTGCCCGTTGAACGTTTTCTCCCCACGTTTATATTCGTTACTGAATTGACTTTGCTCGTTGAAGAATTATGTTCACTATTTTCATCGGCGAATGGTGTGACAATATTGAGAGGTATACCCCGGCTATCTGCCAAGTCGGTCCAGAAGTCGCCGTTGGCACGCGTGCACGCAAAAAAGCCCGCTTTTGCCGTTGAACCGGTAAACCCGTAATCGGCACAGTTGAACTGCCCGACACAGGCTATGGCCTCGCTCAGTATCCATTCAGCCCGTCCCCGTATGCTGCCGTTCTGCGAATCACCGGTGGGACAGCCGCCTACTGCAATATTCAACGATATGTCGGTATAATTGTTCAGAATACCCCCTCCTGTTGCCAACAAATTCTGAACACTATTTGTGGTAAAGCTTTTTCGACTGGTATTGGGGCTCGCAGGTAATATTGACGCCAAGCTTGTGGAATACATTTTCGTCTACACGGGACAGTATGACTGTGGAATGCGCCTCGCAGCCCCGAAGCCTCGAAAGCTGCTGCATCGCAAGAGCAGCGGTCGGATTGGTCGCGGCGCAGATGGAAAGCGCAATAAGTATCTCGTCAGTATGGAGACGCGGATTGCGGTTGCCCATATGTTTGACTTTCAGCATTTGTATAGGTTCTATCACAATGGGAGATATGAGGTGTATGTCATGCTGTATCCCTCCCAGTTCCTTCAGAGCATTCAACAGGAGCGCAGCGGATGCGCCGAGCAGCGATGTGGTCTTTCCCGTCACGATACGCCCGTCGTCCAGCTGTATGGAAACAGCCGGTCCGTCGGTCTCTTCCGACCGTTTGAGCGCTTCTCCGACAACAGGACGGTCATCGGAAGTTATTCCGAGCTGGTTCATCAATAGCTCAAGCTTATATACCTCGGATTTTGAAGCCATACCCTGTCTCTGCGAACAGCTTGTGCTGTAAAACCTGCGGATTATCTCCTGCTCGGATGCTTTACAAACAGCCTTGTCGTCGGTAATACAGAAGCCCGCCATATTGACGCCCATATCCGTAGGACTCTTGTAAGGAGATTTCCCGGATATTTTTTCAAATATTGCATTCAAGACCGGGAATATTTCTATATCCCTGTTATAATTGACGGTCGTTATGCCATACGCCTCGAGATGGAAAGGATCGATCATATTGACGTCGTCAAGGTCGGTGGTGGCAGCTTCATATGCCAGGTTCACCGGATGCTTGAGAGGCAGGTTCCAGATCGGGAAGGTTTCGAATTTCGCATACCCCGCTTTTATCCCGCGCTTGCAATCATGATACAGCTGTGACAGGCATGTGGCCATTTTACCGCTTCCGGGTCCTGGAGCGGTGACTACTACCAATGAACGGGTGGTTTCTATGTAATCGTTTTTGCCATAACCTTCGTCGCTTACTATAAGCGGAATGTCTGCAGGATAGTCACGGATCGGATAATGTCTGTAAACCTTTATCCCCAGACTTGTAAGCCTCTTCTGGAACAGGTCCGCCGTATATTGCGAACGGTAATGAGTAATCACTACGCTGCCTACATACAGACCTATTTCACGGAAAGCGTCGATCAGTCTCAGCACATCGAGATCGTAGGTAATCCCAAGATCGCCCCGGCGTTTGTTTTGCTCTATGTTGTCGGCATTTATCGCTATGATTATTTCAGCCTGATCCTTGAGCTCGAGCAGCATTTTTATCTTGCTGTCCGGCGCAAAACCCGGCAGGACTCTCGATGCGTGATAGTCGTCAAAAAGCTTGCCCCCGAATTCAAGATAAAGCTTGCCTCCGAAATACTCGATCCTGTCAAGGATTTTCTGCGATTGCAGGTGAAGGTACTTGTCATTATCAAATCCGATCCTGTTCATTTTGACGCTCCTATATTTAATTTGGCTGGCAGATTTTTAAGAATTCGATATTTTCCTTTCATACAATACCATAATAAAAGTATTTAAGTCAATCGCAGTTCATAGATTTTCAGCAAAACGCGTGCATCATATCACGACGCCCTTTTCATTAAGATATGCGGCATATTTACGGTCGGACAACAGGATATGGCTGCTGATCCATTCAGATAAAAAGTCGACTATTTGCACAATCGTTTTATTTTGATCATTATCGACCTCTTCAGGAGAGACGCCTCTGATCCTCTTTGTGTAGAATTCATGCTCCTGCTCCTGGTCTTCCCGGCCCTGATAGTCGTATTTCTTCATCAGTTCCTCTTCATAGGCGAAATGGTATTCGGCATAATCCAGTAATCCGTTCAGCAACCCCATTATCTCGTCGAAGTGATCGTACGAGTCCTCCAGGACGGCAAGCTCGTAGACCCTTGCCCCTATTTCAAAAAGCATTTTATGCTGTCTGTCTATCACGTCTATGTCCAGTTTGTAACGGTCTTTCCATTCAAATGCCATTTTTTTGCACCTCCAAATTTTTTATCTGACTCCCATCGCGTTGAAATGGTCTCTGTATTTCATGTCTGCCATCAGGATATGTCCGGAGATCCAATCCGAAACAAAGGCTATAAGATCTATCGTAACCTTTTTTTGATTAGTATCGATATCCTTTTCCTGCAGCTTCTTTATTTTTTTAGTGAGGAATACGTGTTCAAACCGGTGGGAGTCCAACTCCTCGTAGCCATACTGCTCCATCAGCTTTTCCTCGTAATCGAAATGGCATATGGTATACTCCGTCAATTCCATTAAAATCTCCATTATTTCATCATAATGGTCATACCCGTCCTTCGCCAGTACCAGATCGGATATCCTGCTCCCTATCTCAAACATCTTCTTGTGCTGACTGTCAATTTCAGCCACATTTACGCTGTATGTGTCCTTCCATTCAAAATACACCCTTATTTTCCTCCCGATATAGAATTTGCTTAGTCCCGATTAAAGTTTGCAAGCAGTTCCTTTGCCTCTTCTCCCGGAACCGGCCTGCTGAATAAAAAGCCCTGAATTTTGTTGCATTCATGCCGGATCAGAAACTGCAGCTGTTCCTGTTTCTCAACCCCCTCGGCTATTACGCACATTCCCATGCACTTTCCGATCGATATGATATGCCCTGTCAGAGAGGCGTCATAATCATCTGAAATGCCGTCAACGAATGTTTTGTCTATCTTAAGGGTCGAAATCGGCAGTTGCTTCAGGTAGCTCAGCGAAGAATATCCTTTCCCGAAATCGTCAAGTGCGATCCTTACCCCTTTTTCCCTTAACCTGACCAACTTCGAGGTTATTTCCTCCAATGACTCCATCAGCACTGTCTCTGTAATCTCAAGCTCCAGAAATTCGGGATCCAGGCCGTAGAATTCGAGTATATCCGTTACGATAATACTGAAATCTGTTTGAAGCAACTGGATCACAGAAATATTCACAGAGATCGTCAAGTCGTTGTAGCCTTTTTCATGCAGTTCCTTCAAAAAAGCGCAGGCATTGCGCAATACCCAATAGCCCAACGGTATTATCAGATGTGTGTCTTCCGCTACGGGAATGAACTTGAGCGGAGAAATGGAACCAAGCTCGGGGTTCCTCCACCTGAGCAAAGCTTCGTAGCCTGTGATTCTGTTCAGCTCCAGGTCCAACTGCGGCTGATAGTATATTTCAAATTCGTTATTGCCAAGCGCAGAATACAAATTCTTCTCCAGCTTTGCTCTTTCGGTAAAGAATTTATTCATTAGCACATCATATACAATATACCTGTTCCTGCCGGTTTCCTTGGCTTTATACATCGCTATATCGGCGTTTTTCAACAGTTCCTCAACTTTGTGCCCGTGCTCGGGCGCAATGGCGATTCCTATGCTGAGGCTGACATAAAGCACGCTGTCTTTGAGCAGGAATTTCTCTTTGAAACCGGCATGGATATGCGAAGCAAAAACCTCTGCGTCGTCTCGCCCGTCGATATTGTGAATAATTATTACGAACTCGTCTCCGCTGAGCCTGTAAAGCGAACAGCTATCCTTCATAAGCGCCGTCAGCCTTTCGCTGACCTTGCAGATAAGACTGTCTCCCGAGGCATGTCCCAACGTATCGTTTATATATTTGAAATTGTCCATATCAATGAACAGCAGCGCATTATTTCCGCCGCTGCATTCCATGAAAGCCTTGTCGGCATGCTCATACAGCGCCTGTTTGTTCGGCAGCCCTGTCAGGGCGTCGTGATACGCGAGGTGGATTAGCCTTTCCTCGGTCTGTTTTATCTGCAGGTGATTCATCAGTATTTCGTCATATTGCTTCCTCAATTCCTCCTGAGCTTCCTTCAGCTCTTCATTTGCCGATTCAAGCTCCTTGTAGCTTTCCTGAAGCCTGGTCTCATAGTCCTTTCTTTCGCTTATGTCGATCAGCGAGCCGGCAAACCGGATATTATTGCCGTTACCGTCCTTAAGCGCCTTCCCTCTGATATTGAACCATATATATCCGCCGTTTTTTCTTTTCATCCTGTATTCGGTATTGTAAAATGGCGTTTTACCGTTTAAATGATCCTTTCTAGCCTTCTCCGCAGCAAAGGCATCCTCCGGGTGAATGATAGACCTCCAGCCTCCGTTGGCTTCATCAAGCTCACCTTTCTCATAACCCAGCAGCTCATACAACTTGTTGGAAAACTCATAATGCATATTTGACAAATCGACATCCCAGATAATTGCATCCGAGCCGTCTGCCGCGACCCTGAACCTGTCCTCACTGGCGGCGAGGTTTTCCTTTATTGTGATCAATTCGTCATATTGCTGCCTCAGTTCTTCATCGGATGCAGTCAATTCTTCATACAGCTGTGTCAGTTCTTCATGATTGTCCGAGAGCTCCCGCTTTATTTTCGAAAGCTTCTTTGCGTATAATGCCAGTATGCAGACCAGCAGCGTCAGCATTACAAACGCTGCCACAGGGCCTGCGCGGACTGCTCCGGCAGCATCGCAGCCCAATGCGTATACATAATCTTTATCTGTCAGGCATAGAAAAAACACAATAATAGTAAAGGCTTGATGCTTCACAACTTTTTTAATCAAATTATGTACCTCGGTTAATTTAGTTCAAGGGAGTGTTGACATAGATTTTTTACCACAATAATTTTTTCTAAAACTATAAATTGTAAAATTATTATGTAACCATCCATACAATGTGACGTCGTATTTTCTCTTTTTCGTATTTTCTTTTTTTCCTTATTTTATCTATTGACTATTGTCCATAATTATATCCTTTTGTCAATTAATGTTCAATATCCTTGATATACGAAAAAAACGGTTTCCATTCGTTGACGCGAATAGTCGCCGTTTTACAGTAATCGATACTTTCACGAATTTTAAATCGAAGTTTAAAATGATTATTTCTTCAGTTCCTGTTTTCCCGTTATTTTACTGGTCTGATCCATACTGAAGGTGGATTTTGCCTCATCGGTCGTAAAATATACGTTCCCATCGACAGTAGCGTCTATAAGTTTGAAGTTCTTGACCGAAACGTACAGGTCGCCCTTGAAAGTCCCGTGCTGGATACTCGCTTCAGGGCTGGTGATGGTAAATTTAGGCGCAGTCAGGGTAAATCTGGCGGTTATTTTGCGGTTTTCGTCCTGTGCGTACAAAGCCACCTTCCGCTGTATGATATCCTTACCGGCATCATCTTTCTTCCCGTTTTTGAACTCGCCTTCAAGCACTATATCCTTATCCACAGTAACATCCTTGGTCACCGCTATTATCCATGTCCCGGTATTGCTGATCGCCTTTACAAAAGCGTCTGAATTGTTCACGATAGACGCAGATGTTACGGCGTCAGAGGTATTGGCCTGTGTCGTAGTCTGAGCAGTTGTTTGTCCCGTAGTCTGGCTTGGCTGTGTCGCTGTCTGCGCCGTAGTATTCTGGTTTCCATTGCCTGTATTCGGCTGCGCGCAACCTGCTAGCAAAAATAAAACAGCGACCGTCATCGGTATGATTTTAGTTCTCATTTGAGAGATCCTCCTTGAAATATGCATATGATTTATTAAACAGTATATCCAATAAATCAAGCTTTAATTAGGACTCGCTCAATTTGATATTTCAATAAATCAGCACTGCGGTGCCGACAAAAACCGTATTGTACAGTTCAGCGGCATCGCTGCTGTACATGCGTACACACCCGTGTGAGACCGCCTGGCCTATGGACCAGGGCTTGTTTGTGCCATGGATCCCGTACACGCCCCACGGAACGCTCAGCCTCATAAAATGGCCTCCGAACTGTTCACCCCAGAGAGCTTTATCAATAATGCTCCAATTGCCTTCGGGCGTCGGCGTGGAAGGTTTTCCAACCGCTACCGGATATTCCCTCACAAGCTTGTCATCGTCAAACAGCTTGAGTTTTCGTCTGTTTCTGTCGATCTCGATCCTGTACATATCGCTGCACCCCTTTTCATCCTATTCACGAGAGGCTCCGGGGTTGACAATGCCAGGTTTTCAGATATAATTTTCCCATGAATGAAGACTGAAATACAATCAGAACATTACGGAAGCCGGGGTTTGGTATGCTGCTTAAAGTTATTGATATCGAGGTTGGAATGCCTACCGTAGACATAGGTACAAAGAAGCTGTACCTTGAAATAATTACTGCGAGAAAGCAGGGCGTCAAAGTACTGAAGGTAATACACGGCTATGGCTCGTCCGGCGTCGGAGGACGTCTGAAAAAGGGCATACTGGAATATCTCGCAGCTAAAAAGAAGGAAGGCTTCTTAAAGGATTATGTTCCCGGCGACAGCTGGGATATTTTCAACAGCTCGGCGAGAGAAATAATAGCCCGACATGCTGAATTGAGAAATGACAGGGATCTGGGCAGGTGTAACCCGGGGGTAACGATAGTACTGCTGTAGAGCCGATCAAACCGGGTCTGCAGCAGCAAACGTAATTGCACTGTATTATCCGTTTTCAGAAGAAGGCAGTCCGAGCAGGCTTCCGACAATGCCGAGCGCCGCGCTTGCAGTTATTATCACCGTGAACATGGCATTGACGATCAACGCGGCAGGCGGCAGCGGAATAAAAGGTAGCGGGCCGGATATCCGGGCATATATTTGCCCAAGTACGAAGGAAGTAAGCAATGACGCAAGTATCCCTCCGCCCAGTGTCATCAGCAATCCCTGCAACACGAACGGGAAGGAAATGAAGGCTCCGGGGGCCCCCAGGAGCTTGAGCGTATTTATTTGCTCGCGGTTGTCCTGTATTGCCAGCCTTATTATGTGCGATATTATCACGAGAGTAGTAATGGCGGCGGCGGCAAGCACCAGCCAGCCGATAAACATAAACAGGCTGGAGATGGATTTTATGCGGTCGAGCACATCCCGGTTGTCCCTGACGGAAGCAATTCCCGGGAGGTTTTTCAATTCCCCCAGTATGCTGTCCACCGAATCCAGTTCGATATTTACCTCGATATAGGAAGTGAAAGGATTTTCATCGAATACCTTGAGGATCTCCGACTCTTTCCCAAGGATCTTCTGCATGTCCGCGAGCGCTTCCTTGTCGTCGACAAGGCGGGCGGATTTGACTCCTTCGATTGCCTTTATACTTTCAACGAGCTTCAAAGCTCCATCCTGACCGACGGTATCGCCGAAGTAGGCGCTTATTTCAGCCTCTCCCTGTATTGCGCGCGTGACACCGCTGCTTATCCACCAGCCCGTCACAACCAGGGCAAGGATGAAAAAGATCATGCTTGTGCTCAAAAATGAAAGTATATTTGAAGACAATCTCAAACGTATCATTAAAAAAGTTTCTCTAAAAAAGTAACCGAGGTTGGAAAAGAAATTTTTCATTTTACCGCCGCCTTCGACCTTTCGCATCTCATATTTCCTTCATCCATTGTAACAAGCACCGCATCGAGCGAAGGATCGATCAGATGGGTGGCGTGGGTTGTTATTACAACGGAGGTGTCTTTATTTTTAAATGAATTCAGAATACCAAGTATATTCATTGCATTTTCCCGGTCCAGATTACCTGTGGGTTCGTCGGCCAATATCAACGAAGGCTTCCGCGCTACGGCACGAGCTATGGCCACTCTCTGCCTTTCGCCCCAGGACAGGTTCTCGACCCTGGACGATATTTTATGTCCGAGCCCGACTGTTTCCAACGCTTCCAGCGCAGCCTCCCTCATCTGTTTTCCGGGGACATCCAGAAAACGCATACCCAGCAGGACATTGTCAAAAGCCGACCTGCCGTCGATAAGCCTGAATTCCTGGAAAACGGGACCTACCTTCATACGGAGCCTTCTGATGCCGCTGCCCCGGCCTTTTTCCATTCGCTGGTCGAGCACTGTCAGATTACCTCCTGAAGGAAACTCCATACCCAGCAGTAGCTTGAGCAGGCTTGTTTTCCCCGAACCGCTCCGGCCGGTGATATACACGAGCTCTCCGCTTCCTATCGCGAGGTTTATATTCCTCAGCGCTTCGGTCCCATCAGGGTACCTCAGGCTGACATTCTCAGCGTTTATCATACGATCCTCTCCTGCCCCTCTATATCGTAACGTTCAAATATCCGTCCATTATGTCGACGGATTTCAACTTGCTGCCGCCCAGCTGCGATTCCAGGTCAAACTCCAGGACAACATCCTTCAGCATATCCGATATGGAGTCTTTATCGAGAGTCATGCCGTAAAAGCTGCCGCCGTCAGCCTCGAACCGCAGTATATGGCCATCCGCTATGACGAATTTACCTGTAATGGCCAGATTCCTTTCCGGGAACTCCACCGTGACCTTGCCGGAGCTGAATGAAAAATCTATCTTTTCCAGCTTCGGGTCGCCGGCAAGGAGGTCGTTTATGGTTTTTTCGTCTATCGTGATCCTGGCGGTGAAAAAGCCAAAGGTTATTTTGAAGGCATCAGGCGGGATGCTGACCTTTTTGGAGTAATCCGTGATTTCGCCGGCGGTAGCCACAATCAGCGGAGCGATCCCGTCCCAGGCCTGCTGCAGGTTGCCGAGGTAATCCTCGTATCTGCTTCGCTCGGTCGACAGGGACTCAAGATATTTTTTAAGCTCCTCTTTCAGTTTATTTTCTTCGGAAAGGGTTTTCGCCAGACTGCACTGTTTTTCCTGCACCGACTCAAGTTCGTCCGACAGCCTGGTTTTCTCTTGTGACTGTAGCTTCCTGTCTTCCTCTATCCGGTCCATCAGCTTCCCGGTATTGTTCGTAAGATCTCTGAGCGTATTTATCCTCATCAGGAGGTCTTTCAGGCTGTCAGATTCCAGCAGTATCTCCAGATATGACCCCGGACCCATCCTTTGGTAGCTTTGAAGCACCTGTTTCAGGCTTTCCCGTTCATTTTCGTATTTGGTTCCGTCAGCTTCTATTTTACTTTTCAGGCTTTCGATCTGTTCGGAGGTCTTTTTGATGTCCCGGGACGTCTGTTCGGCCTTTTTCTCCGTTTCCGCGATCAGCTGGGACTGTGTAAAAAGCTTTTGGAGGGTCGCCTTTTCCGCCTCTGTTATACCGCCGATTTTTGTCTTGACATCGGAGAAGACATCTACCTCTCCCACAACGGTGTTCACAGGATTGGCAAATATAAGTGATAATATGAGGCCGATGGCCGGGATCAGCTTCAATATATATTTTCCTTGCATTTGGCGCCCCTCGCAGATAATTGACATTTACACTATTTTAGCATTTTTATATAGCTTTCTCAATTATTTTGCAGGTTTTATTCGGCTCCGGCCTTCAATGCCTCGGTCATAGGAATCCTGTCGACCTTCCTTTTGCTCATGGCCTTAGATAGCTCATACATCAGCCAGATAACTGTAAACCCTATTATTATATAGGGATAGCTGATAACTACCGGCAGCGTCAGATTTACACTCTTCGTAAGCGATTTGAAAAAAATGCGCATAGTCGTCAGTATCAGCGGTATTCCTATGATATACCCTATTACGATCATTATCGACGAGCTATTGAGAATGAGCGAATTTACTTCCTTCCTGCGATATCCAAACACCTTCATCAGCGAAATATTTCCCTTGTTTTCCTCGATGATGAGCGAGGTGACTACATAAATGACGATCAGTCCTATGATAAAGGACATGAAGGAAATAACGCCGACAGCTGCCTGGATCGGCTCGGTCGACTTTCCGAAGTCCTTTACCGAGTCCTCGACAGTTCTAGCGCTGTACAGCTGGTTTTCCGGTATGTCAAGCGCGGCGTTGCTCCACACTCCCATATAACTGCCCGCGGGCAGCCCCATCAGCTTATCGAGCCGATCTATGGGCATGAATATGAATTCGCCTATAAAGGTCTCCGCAACGCTATCGATGGTGACAGTATATTCTTTTGAATCCGTCTTGCCGACGACGTCTATGACGTCTCCTGGGCCGGCTTTCAGCTTTTCCGCAAGCGGCCTCGAAACTATTACACGATCCGGTATCAATGCAGCTCCGCTCTTATCCTTGAGCACTATATATTTTGCGCCGGGTTCTATACCGACTATTTCAAAGGAAGTATCATTGTCCGATTTGAGAGTTACGGAGGCTGCTGAAAATTTTTCCGCGCCTTCAGGCGCCTGCGCGGTCTGCAAAGTCTTGTAAACATACTCGTACTGGAACTTGTAGGCATCCCTGAAGCCGAAGTTCATCAAATTGTCCATGGAGCTCTTCGCAGTAAAACCGAGAAGCAAAAGCATCGTTGCCATAACGACCCCGATCAGCAGGAACGCCAGCCTGGAAAGGCTCCTGAGCTGTTCCCTGATCCTGAACTTTGTGGAAAAGCTGAAGCGATCGAGTTTAAGCCCTCTTTCAATAAAGTTTACACCGTTCTTTTCCCTTACCCCCTTCATCAGGTCGACAGGGGTATTCCCGAGCACCTTGCGCAGTACCAAGCTGCCGCTGATTCCCAGGAAGATTACCGGTAAGAGCAGGCCAGCCGCAATAAATCCCGCGCTGTAGGTTATGGAGCCTACCGGTATGTTGAAATAGGAAACCATTACCGCGAGCATTGGCCTGAGCGCAAGCGCCCCCAATACGGTGCCGAGGATGCCTCCTATGCCTGCGATCGAAAGCGGATACAGCAGGTAATGCCTGCGGAGCTCTTTCCTCCTGTAGCCCTGCGCATACAAGGTACCTATTATTACCGATTCACGCTGGAGCATCCTTCTTATCACAATGCCCGTCAAAATACAGGTGAGCAGCAATATGGCAATCGGCATGGTTTTGCTGACGCCGTTTATGCCCTCGATCTTTATCTTGACATAGTTTACCCTTGCGTTATCGCCAATATCGGTCCATTGGGTGACCGGGACGCCGCTGCTTTTCAGGTAATCCCTCAACTGCTCCTTCCTTGCCTCGATGCCGCCCGTCTGGACGCCATCTCCCGCCTTGGCGACGTCGGAGCCTGAAACGGGATCGAACCTGACAGAATAAAAGCTGCTTCCCTTTCCGAAACGGTCGAAATCCTCCTTACCGAGGACTGCAATGCCGAAGGTCAGGGGATCGTTTAAAATGTCGGTTTCGTTCTTCAAAATATAGATATAGTTCGGAAGCGACATAAAGCCGGATATTTTGAACGTTCCGTCCAATACCCTCAGTTCATCCCCAATTTTCAGGCCGTTTGCCTTTGCGTAGGAGGGGTCCACCAGGATATCCCCGCCGCTCAGGTTATTGCCTTCGATAATAGCGGGAAGATCGACTTTTGTATTCTGCCTGAATATCCTCAGCGTCTTGTCCCCCGAAACTGCGTCGAAGGAGGCGCCCTCTTCGATGCGCGCGCCAAACCTCGACTCGAGTTCCCCGATGTTGTCCAGCCTGCCCGCAGTCACAAAGGATGCGTCATCCTGAACGCAAGCCTTCTCGAAGGCGTCCGTCAAAGTTTCCATATTGCCTGCAAGCTGGGTCATCATAGTAAACATCAGGCAGCTTATTATAATAAGGACAAGTGATCCCAGATATGACGATCTGTTTTCCAGCATGGTCCTCGTGATTTTTTTGTTGATAACCATTACCACTCAATCCTTTCCGCCGGCACGGTCTTTTCATTCACGGTTTCCCCGGCTATCTCACCGCTCCTCAGCCTGCACACCCTGTTCGCCATCGCGCTGATGGCCGTATTGTGCGTGATCATCAGAATCGTAGTATTGTACTCCTTGTTGATCTGCTGAAGCAGCTTCAATATCTCTCTCGAAGTACTAAAATCGAGCGCCCCCGTGGGTTCGTCGCACAATAGAAGCTTGGGGTTCTTGACTATCGCCCTTGCTATGGATACCCTCTGCTGTTCTCCTCCGCTGAGCTCCCGGGGGAACCGGTGCTTCTTGTCCTGCAGACCCACCGCCTTCAATACCTCGTCCGTATTCAGCGGCGCCCTGCTTATATTTGAAACGACTTCCACGTTTTCTGCCACGGTAAGATTCGGGACAAGGTTGTAAAACTGAAAAATGAAACCCACCTGATCTCTTCTGTAGTTAGTAAGCTGATCGTCCTTCAGATCGGTAATGACAGTTCCGTCCACCGTTATTTTTCCCGAATCGCAGCGGTCGATTCCGCCAAGTATATTCATCAGAGTGGACTTGCCGGAACCTGAAGGCCCGAGGATGACTCCGATTTCACCCTTATCGAGCTTGAGATCGATACCCTTCAATACCGCTGTTTCCACTTCACCTGTTTTATAGCTCTTTTTCAATTTCTCTATGTCTATAAACATGTCCTGTCCCCCATTCCATTCTTCAAAAGCTCCATCATGTCTTTTATATAGCACATATATTTCTCGAAGCCCCCGTCTATGATATCATCGCCTGCACTTTTAGCCTTGTTTAACAGATTCTCCTTCAGCTTCATCGAAACCGCGACCAAAAACAGGACTAGCGTATGATCGTCGATATCCCTCCTGATACTGCCGTTTTCCTTTCCCTGCTGCACAAGCTTAAGGACAAAATCGTCCGCGGCCTTCAGCATGGCGGTCATGGATTGGTCTTTGACGCTGCCGTATTTGCCCAGAAAAACCTCCTGCACGAAAACCGCAGCCTCTCTTTCTTCCCTGAGCATCTGCAGCAAAGGCGCGGCAGTTTCATAAAAATAAGTGAATATATCGATATTCATTGCTACATTCTTTTGGTATTTATTCATCAAGAGGCTCATAGACCAGTTCACAGCGAACACAAACAGCTCCTTCTTGTTTTCGAAGTACTGATATATGCTCCCTTTTGCCACTCCTGCCTGTTTTGCTATAGCGCCTACGTTTGCTTTTTCAAAACCGTGTTTCAAAAATTCACTTATCGCTGACCTTATCACCTTCTCCTGCTTCTCCTGGCTGAGATTGAAAAACGTTTCCTTCGGCATTATTTCACCTCTTTTTTAATTTATCATATGACCCATCAGTCACATGACTGATAAGTCATATTGTATGACCCGCGGGTCACATTGTCAATAGATAATTAAGATAATAATAAAAACCGCTGAAAAGGCTTTCAGCGGTTAAGTGAAACGCAGGGACGGTTCTTTTGTTTCGTTTTCTGAAACGCAGGGACGGTTCTTTTGTTTCGTTTTTGCTTATTTATTTTTAAAGTAATTTCCACGTATTATCGTATCCGCAATTTCAAGGCCATTTATAGCTTGAGCGGCCTGTTCCGCATCGCCGGTATCGCCGACATATTTGCCTCCCTGCAGCACCGCGAAGCTTCTGTCGGTATTGAGCAGGTTTCTGCCCATTGCCGTGCCTTCATACTCGTCGCTATCGATACCCATCAGATAGCAGACAGTGGGAAGTATATCTATCTCGCCGCCGGTCGTCGCTATTTCCTCAGGCTTCATCCCCGGCTTGTAAACGATCAGAGGAGTCTGTTTTTTATTGTCCTGCCACCAGTCGCCCTCAAGAGTAACATCCTTAAGGCTGTCCGGGAAGTACTTATGGATGCCTTCATGGTCTCCGTACATCACGACCACCGTATTATCGAGCACTCCATCCTTTTCAAGGCTGTCGAGGAAATGCCCCAGGTACTTGTCCGTGTAATGGATGCTCTGCAGATAACCTCCAAGATACGAACTGTCGAGGGCGGTTGGCAGCTTCAGCTCCCTAAGGCCGTAAGGCAGATCATATGGCGTATGGGTGGACTGCGTTATCATAAAGGTGTAAAAAGGCTGTTTTTGTTTCACTATTATTGGTTCGACCTGCCTCAGGAAGGATTCGTCGCTGATGCCCATGCCGAATGCTTCATCCGTTCTGAAAGAGGAATTGTCAAGGCAGTTCTCAAAGCCAAGCGATTTCATCAGTATCATCCAGTTCCAGAACGAGCCCGGGTCAGGCTGTATGTCCGTAGTATGGTATCCGTTTCGCGCCATGATCTTCGGCAGAGTATTTTTATAATCGTTATACGGGTAAAGAAACGACGTGCTGCCCTGCAACAGTGGGTAAAGCGAGGTATTCGTGATGAATTCGGCGTCTATGGTATTGCCTTCGTGAACCTGCTCGTGCACATCGGTAAAGTACATGCTGTTTTTGAGGAGCCTGTTTATATTGGGCGTTATCTCCTGACCGTATACCTTCCGGTTGATTACGAATTTCTCGAGCGATTCCACTTCTATAATGAGCAGGTTCTTTCCCGCAAACATCCCCTTATAGCTGTTGTCGGGCAAGGTCTCCCTGTTTTTGGCATACCATTGCGATATATCATTTTTTTGGTCAGCCGACAGCTTTATCGTCTTGCCCTCGCTGAAGAAGCTGTAAACGCTGTACAGCTGATAACCCAATGGCGACAGGTTTCGGCTCGTCACTGTGGAATCATACATGTAGATGATGGAATTCTTCACTCTCACATCCGACATACCTGACATGTAAAGCTTCAGTGGGATATATGCAAGAATTCCGGCCGCTGCCGCAAGTATTATGAAAAATGTAATCAGCCGTCTCTGCACGCTTTTATATGCTTTACCCACAAATAAGGCAACAGGTATAAGCAGGATAAAATCGCATGCGAACGCTAGATCTACCGGCCGCATCATTCCGATGATGCTGCCTGACAAATTGTTAAGATTGGACGTTTCCCTCAATATATTCATTGTGGGCATGGTGTTAAATGCCCGAAAATACCACAGATCGGCACAGAAAAGCACGGAAACCAGAATATTCACAATGATCAGATACCACATCCGGCCTTTTTTTCTAAACAGAAAGGCAAAAGCCAGGGGAAGCAACACGGATCCAAGATAGAACGCAAAATTCCTGTTTGCAGTCTTCATGGCGGTATTAAAAAGAATCGAGGTATGAAGCTGGTCCAATGTAAGGCCGAGCAGGACGATCGATTTTAAGAAGAGAGCCGCCAGTGTGTAAAGCCAAAAAATATC
Organism: Bacillota bacterium; assembly: GCA_023412915.1. GTDB lineage: Bacteria > Bacillota > Clostridia > Acetivibrionales > DTU013 > JAEYOM01. The sequence continues at coordinate 144,750 of JAEZRE010000009.1, read as the reverse complement.
CGTCATGTGTATCGCATTGCGCAGCAACGCCCCTGCAGATGCCCTTCTCCGCACCGCAGTAAACGGCGTACCTCTGTATATTTCCATCTGTTAAATCTCTCCGGTATAAATGATTAACTGACTAGCGATTTAGTGATGGCCGCTGTCGGTTTCCAGAACATTATACCACTGTAAAACCAACAAAAGAAAACTTTTTATGACAACAAATTATGGGTATAATAATAGAACATTAAAAATAATGATAAAATAACTATTATTGCAAGCACAGGGAGGCCGCATATATGCCGTTATTATTGGAACCATTGCAGGCAGGAGCTTTAACGCTGAAGAACCGTCTCGTCATGCCGCCTATGGCAACTGCCAAAGCCGGTCCGGATGGCAAAGTCACAAAGGATATACTGGACTATTATGATGAAAAGACCCGCGGCGGGCATATATCGCTCGTGATCATCGAACACAGCTATGTGGGAAGAGAAGGCCAGGCGCACAGAAATCAGCTTTCTGCCGCTTCCGACGAACTTGTCCCCGCTTTGGGCACGCTTGCGGATATCATCCACCGCAACGGCTCTAAAACAGTGATGCAGATAAATCACGCCGGAAGCAGTACAAGCGAGGAGACTGTCGGAACGACGCCCGTCGGCCCGTCGGCTGCTGCAAACCCCAGGTCGGGAGTTGTGCCGCATGAGCTTACCCGTAATGAGCTCGCCGGAATAGTCATAGCTTTCGCAGATGCAGCCCGCCGCGTGAAGGAAGCCGGCTTTGACGGCGTTGAGATACATTCCGCCCATGGATACCTGCTCAATCAATTTTTCTCACCCCTTACCAACAAGCGGACGGATGAATACGGCGGAAGCGTCCTTAATCGGATAAAGCTGCACCTTGACATCATTGAAGCCGTCAGGTCGGCAGTGGGGAAAGAATTCCCCATACTTTTACGGCTGGGCGCATCGGATTTTACAGAAGGCGGAACAACCCTCGAGGATAGTCTTATCGCAGCAAGGGAGTTTGAAAAAGCAGGCGTATGCATTCTTGACGTTTCTGGAGGGTTTTTGGGGTATATCGTTCCCGGCCATTCAGAGCAGGGTTATTTTGCGCCTCTGACCGAAGCGTTAAAGAAAGCGGTTTCCATTCCTGTTATTCTAACCGGCGGGATCACCGAGGCACAGGCAGCGGAAGAGCTCCTGGCAGGCGGTAAGGCCGATCTGATTGGGGTCGGCAGAGCGATCTACAAGGATTCGGATTGGGCGAAAAACGCAATGGAAGGCCTATGAGGCGGGGCACCCTCCCTAATGAGAATATCCGCCAAACATTCTAGACAATTGCATAAGCCTGTCACCGGTATAATCAAAAAACGCTTTAAATGAACTGCAATAGTAATTCAACCCTGGAAGCTGACTGCTAAAGGGTTCCCTATTGCGCCTGCAGCCGCCCCGGCATAAACTGTGCCATTTACATTCCGCACATGCCGGGTCGGTGTGCTTACTTACTTCAACAAAATCTTTCGACTTCTGACAATTCAATAGCGATGTAAAATCAGTTTCAAATATACTCCCCAAATACCAATCATCTGTCACATAAAAGTCGCAGGGATAAACTCCACCGTTAGCCTCGATAACAAAATAGGACGTACAAAAGCCCGTCATTCCGCAAGATTCAGGCGAATGACCGAGTAACAAGCCTATTAGATTTTCAAAGTATCTTATACTGACGAAATCTCCGTGCATGATGTCGGCATACCAGTGATCAAAGATATTATTCAGGAAAAGCGCATACTTTTCAGGCGTCAGCGAGAATTCGTGCATACCCGGCGCTTCCCCCAGCGGGTCCAAACATGGGATAAACTGCAGATATTTGTAACCACCGCGTTTAAAGAAATTGTAAACCTTATTCGCATGGCTGGCGATGTAAGAGTCAATAACGCACAAAATATTAAACTCTACATTAAATTTATTAAATAAATTCGAAGTACTGATAACACTTGAAAAGGAGCCCTTGCCTGCAGCGTCGACTCTGTTCAGATCATGGAAATCCTTCGGACCATCCAGCGAAAGACCGACAAGAAACTTATTCTCCGCCAAAAATCGAGCCCATTGTTCATTTATAAGAAGACCATTCGTCTGGAATGAATAATTTACTTTTACAGCTTTCGTATTATATTTATAGACCAATCCTACAAATTTTTTGTAATAGTCAAGACCGGCTAAAGTGGGCTCCCCTCCTTGAAACGCAAAAGTACAGCTGATGTCGGCATATTCGAGAGCCTTTTTTACCAGCGCCTCTGTTGTTTCATCATTCATTATTCCGTACGAATGGATATTTCTGTTTTCTGCAATGGAGTGATAAAAACAATATTTACACCTCAAATTACAATTGCTTGACGCAGGCTTTATCAGAAAACTGGCAGGAGGCATTATTTTATCCTTTCTAAAACTAAATCTCAATCAACTGTTTGGAATGATTGAGCCACTCGATGGTGCTATTCCGGAACGTATCCACTGCTGCCCCGGCTTAAAAAACCAACATACCCAAAACGCCTGAACCAACGATTAGAAATATAGGGCTGATTTTTGTCTTTTTAAGCAAAATAAAAGTAGTTGTCGCAATAAGAATACTCTTTATTTCCAGCAGGTTTTGTCCGGAAAGTGATATGTAAAATCCCTTTGGAATGAGTTTTTCCTGTGCTGCCAGGATGATATTGTTTTTTATGGCAATATTTATTGCGGCGTATGCTATAATTCCGGTTATTACGGGTCTTAAGCCGTAAAGTGCACCCTGTACGATTGGATGCCGGTACACTTTGAAAAAAAATGCCGCTGCCGCAATAACTATAATAACACATGGGAGCGCTATCCCAAGAAGGCTTGCAATCGCACCGGGAAAGCCTGCCGTTTTGTAACCAAAACCAACAGCGGCATTTACCGCAACCGGTCCCGGAGACATTCCCGCAATGGCAATAATGTCAGTCAGCTGTTCCGATGTAGCCCAGTGACCAGCTTCAGATGCTTTTATCAAGCTTGGTATCATCACATAGCCTCCGCCGAAAGCAAAGGCACATAGTTTACAAAACATAATGAATAATTTTAGCAGAATCATTACAAGTCACCACTCTTATTACTGGGGAAATTTCTCTTGTTCAATAATTGGCGGATTATCGTGATTAAAATCCCGATAACCGCGCCTGCTATGATCAACGGTATCGGATCGGTGGAGAAGAATATAGCGCAGACAAGTGTTGCAATCGCTAAAAGTATTCCAACCACATCAGCTATGGCAGTTTTTCCTATTTTATAGGCGGCATAAGAAATTAAACCAACAATCACGGGATAAATGCCTCTAAAGGCTGATTTGACAACGGAATAAGTACTGATTTGGGAGTAAACGACCGATAATACCAAGACAATGATTACCGAGGGTGTCATATTTCCCAATAGCGCGGCTATAGCTCCCGGAATCCCGCAAACTGCATAACCTGCAAAAGCTGAAGCGTTTAATGCTGTTGCTCCTGGAAGAGATGAAGAGATAGCAAAAATATCGATCATTTTTTCCTTATCAACCCACTTTTTTTCCTCAACAACTTCACGTTCAACCAGAGGAATTATGGAAAAACCTCCTCCGAAGCCGGTACAACCCAGTTTCAGAAAGGTATTATAGATTTCTCCCAACATTTTTATGTTTTTTTTCATTAAACAAACATCTCCGTACACCATATCGGGCGGCTACCCTGAAAAATTCCGGACAAAACTTTCCGGACTTAAGATCCACCCTATCTTCAATAGATAGGGTGGAATAGCTTTTCACTACTTTCAATAACAGACTCGATGCTTCATAGCCAAGCACAAAGTGGGGGGGTACCTTGAAATTCCCGGTCAGGCCTTGGTTAAACCAACTCGAAAGAAACAATCGAATAACCGTCGATTTTGGGTACTATAACCTTTCCATCGTTAATGGGAAGAACTGTTCCTTCCGGTACCATTCGGGCTGATTTTATTTTATATGGCAGATGCAGATCCAGTGTTACGTCACGCAGTACTGTGCGTTCTTCGATGAGGTCAATCTGCGCTGATTTTCGCACCGGCACATAGCAGAGCAGATGCGCGCAGACACGGTTATGCTGAGGCTGATGCAGCAAGCTTACCGACATGCTGGAAGGGCCATCGTGTCGTACCATTCTCTCGGGCAGCAGCAGGTCGATCGCATTGGAGATAAGCTGTTTGCACCAGTAGGGAGCATTTGCACGATATTGAGTAAACAGTGGATGACCAAATGTAATGACGTTTCCGTTTCTTACAGCCGCCGGAAATTCTGCGCCCTTTGCGGACGGTGTGTAGCGGTGCGAGCAGAAATGATCCCCGGAGCGTGTAAAATACGGCTCATGAAGAGTAAGAATGACCTCGCCGGCCGTGGGCGTAATCCGCTCGCCCTGTAGATAAATTGCATATTCATTATTCTCAGCCAGGCCATCAGCCATTTTGCCCCGTGGCAACAAAAAGCTCGGCCACAGATTTTCTTTACCTTGGTAAGCAGCGCCGTAACAGTCCGGATATGAATTCTTCGCGTTTAAGCCACCTCTAGCGCAGGCAATCACTCTACCCCCGTTTTTGACATATTCGTCTATCTTTTTCTGATATTCCGGCGTAACGATCAGGTCGTCGGAAAGGATTACCAGCTGATACTTATCCAGCGGCATCTCCATATCCACAACATCAAACTGCAGCGCCAGCTCTTCAAGCAGCTGCACTGCCCCGAAAATGCTTTCCGGAATCTGATGCTCGTAAGGCACAGGCTCCGACGTCACAAGAGCGGCCTCCACCAATGCTTTGGAGGGACGCGCCCATGCCTCACGTTCCGCAAATTGGCTGAATACATTTCCGATCAGTTTATAGGTAGCAGGATTCAGCACACCGTAAGGTTCCATCTGGTCGCCGATAGAAGCCGCATAACCGTAACTAAGCATACGGAAGCATTCAAATTCCAGTGCCGCCTGATTTTTCAGCGAGTGGAAATCGCCCCATTCCGTATGGAATTTTCCGGTCATGCCCATGCAATCCAAACCTAACGTCCTGGCATATCGCGCCGTGACCGGAAAATGCAGATATCCCCAATTGCCGGAAGGCAAGCTCTCCAATTCGAAATGAGTATAAGCGTCACGGCTTGCACGCGTACAAGGGCCTACATGCCCGGCGTTATAAAAGATTGTGCAATTGGAACTGAATTTTCGCACAAGTGTGGTCATCTTCTCTTTAAAGCGATCCATCGAAAACTTGGCAAATGCGCGAACAGCATTCTCATCTGAAGCGTCGATGCCCCGTTCTTTCATTTCACCGCGGCAAGCGGCGCAGGAACAAGGCCGGATACCAACAATATCAAAAAAGATGCCATCCAGCTCTTCACCCAGCAAGGTGCATACTTCTTCCGTATGAGCGGTCAAAAAGTCATAATATCCGGTGTTGACACACAGGGATTGATAAAATCCGGGTTCGGTAAAGGGCCCTCCCTCATGTGCTCCGCCAGGTTTGCGGATCAGCCACTCAGGATGGGTTTTCGCGGAATGGTAATCCCACTGAACCGTGATATAAACAGGAGCCCGTACGCCGACTGAATGCAACGCCCGAACCTGCTCCAGCAGCAGGTTATGGTCCGTCAAATTGGGATGAATCAGCTCAGGGAACTGTTTGGACGGATAGTATAGCCAGCCGTGATGGCATCGGGCAAATACAGTCACAGAGGTGATACTCGCATCCCTGACCGTTTGTGCGAAGGCCTTCGGGTCAAAACCGGCAGCTATTTGCGGGATTTCCTCAGAGGTATGAAAGTCCAGGTGTATTTGTCGCGGAGCTAAATACATATAATTCAATCCTTTCTCAATTTCATATTTGCATCAAATCCTCAACCGCTCGACATAAACGTAATAGGCGCCGATTTCTTCCCCATTTTGATCAATAAACCATGCGTCCAGATCCGTTTCACCGATTTGGCATACCGGAAGCTCAAACGTCACTGCGGACAGTTTTTCATCCGCCTCCATTTCATATTGGGCGCCGAAAAATCCAACTCTAGCCCGCATAGGCAGGATATCCTTGATTTTCTCTTTATTCCGCCACGCGACACCTTCCGGAGAACGCAATGCATCAGCATAAGGGGCAAGATCCGAGACTTTCTCCTCAGAAAGCGCCCCGGCCATAGGTAAATTTAGTTCCAGAGGCCAGCGGCGAAGCTCGAAACGGTACCGTCCGGTCTGGGTAAACTTAACATGCCAGCGGCCCGTCGACTTTCTTGCCAGCGCAATTGAAATCTGGCTCCATGCCACATCGCCCATAACATCCATTGCATCCAGTCGGGTGGGATTCTCATGAGCGTCGCCCAGATAAATCGGAGAATAAATTCCCATGGTGCTCTGCATGTCCTGCCAATAGGATTCATGAGCTTCCCGCAGCCGCTGTACAATGTGGGGATATTCCTGTGAAAGATCGGTCTTCTGCCCAGGGTCGGTCTTGATGTTATACAGTTCCCTTCCCCGAACCAACCGCCACTCATCGCAGATAACCGCGCTTTCCCATTTCTCCGGTACTATTGTGGATTGATGGTATTGCATGAATTCCACACGGCCTTCCGGCAGTCCAGCTTCATTCATCAGCGCATTTTTCAGACTTATGCCATCCAACTGAAGGGGCGGAACTATAAGGTTGCACAAGTCGGCAAGCGTTGGTAAAAAGTCCACATGGAAACTGGTGTAATCAACATCCCGGCCGCCCTGCAAACCTCCGCCGGGCCACCGGATAAAAAACGGAACCCGATGTCCTCCGTCGTAGTAGGAGGTTTTCATGCCGCGCATGCCTGCGTTGAATCCCCGTACCACATGTTCTTCCCCATCTGTTTTACAGCCGCCTGAGGTTCCATTATCAGTCATAAAGATCAAAATTGTATTTTCCTCTATATTCAGTTCAGTGAGTTTTCGCCACAAGCGGCCAAAATTGGAGTCAATGTTGCTGATCATGCCATAAAACTCAGGATGAACAATTTCATCCTTCCCTTTGTAAGGAGCGGTATATTTTTCTTCCACCATATAAGGCTCATGCGGCGCGTTGGTGGTGATACAGGCAAAGAACGGCTGATCCGGATGAGACTCGATAAACCGTTCCGCCGCATCAAACCAGACGTCCGTGCAATACCCGTCAAAGCGGGTTAATTTCCCGTTCTTGTAGTATACATCGTCAAAGTAGTTGTTACCCCAAAAATCGGGCGTTTGACCAACGCCTCCGCCCTTGTGAGCGACAACCTCGGAAAACCCCCTGTCCTGAGGGCGGTAAGGGTAGTTATCCCCTAAATGCCACTTACCGAATAATCCGGTGGCATAACCATTCTGGCGAAAAATCTCTGCCAAAGTTGTTTCGTTTTCGTGCAGGATCGACCGTCCCCAGCAAGTGGCCCACACACCGTTTCGAAGAGGCCGCCGGCCTGTGAAAATCGCACCTCTTGTGGGAGCGCAAAGCGGAGCCACATGATAGTCGGTAAACCGGATGGAATCGTTGTAAAACTGATCGATCTGCGGCGTCCTGATATAAGGATTTCCGGTACAGCCCAGATCGCCATAACCCTGGTCGTCTGTCAGCACGAAGACAACATTTGGATGATTGCTTTTCATTTTCTCACCTCAATATCAAATTAGCCTTTGACTGCTCCTGAAGCCAGTCCATGCTCCACCTTCTCCTGGCAGATAAGGTAAAATGTCAGGATGGGAATTATAACAATCACGATAGAAGCAAAAATCAAACTGAGACTGGTTTGGTAATCCCCTTGGAAAGATAATAGCGCTACAGAAATCGTTCGGTTTTCTGTTTTCGTCAAAATCACGTTGGCGACAGGAAGCTCGTTATAAACGTTTAGAAAACCAACTATGGCAGCTGTTGCCACCCCCGGCATGGCGATCGGGAAAATAATCCGGAATATGGTTTGAAACAGATTACAGCCGTCGATGGCTGCAGCCTCGTCAATTTCATTGTTAATGCCACTGATATAGCCAACCATTATAAAAGAAGAAATCGAAATATTCAATCCTACATAGATCAGCATCATGACAAAAAAGTTATTTTTCGCATTGATAAACCCCACCATTTGAACAATCGGAACAATTGCTCCCTGCAGTGGGATCATGAGCGCCGCAAGCAGATAAAACTTCAGCGCCTTTGCGTGTTTAATCAGTTTTCGGGCGATCACATAGCTTGACATTGTCACACATACAATCATAATCGCGACAGAACCAAGTGAGATGATCAGCGAATTGGCAATTACCCTCAGAATTCCCGCAGCCTCCGCTGCTTTGATGTAATTGAACCATTGAGGAATTCTGGGCAATTGGAACATAGTATCCCATATTTCATCATCAAGCTTCAAAGACGATACTGTGGTAAAATAAAGCGGGAAAAAGGTCAGCGCGAACCATAAAAAGGCTAATAAGAAGTGAATGGCCTTACCTATGGTTAAATTCAGAAACCATTTTGCAATTTTCCTTTTCAAATTGTCATCTCCTCTCCTCAGACTGCTTCTTTGTCCTGCAGAAGCTTATTGGCAATCAACATTACAAACATACTGAAAATAACAGTCATTACACCAATTGCATCCGCATAACCGTATTCTCCATAATAAAAAGCATTCTTGTAGATCAGAGTTGTCAGCACTTGAGAAGAGTAGCCCGGGCCGCCGTCGGTCAGCGCCGCAATCAGGTCGAAGACGCGGAAGGCGTTTGTCAGCAGCAGAATCGCCGACATGTTGATGGTACCCCTTAACAGAGGAATCGTAATATAGCGCAGCTTCTGAAACGGAGTAGCGCCGTCAATCTTAACAGACTCGAAAATTTCACTGGGGATAGCGGTCATGGCTGCAGAAAACAGAATCATATGCAGCCCCGTATTACACCACAGAACCACGAAAGCGCAAGCCCAAATGGAAGTGCTCATATTTCCCAGCACGTTAATATTGCTGTTCAGCCCTAGAAACTTTATCAGCTTTACGAATGGCCCCACCTTTGGATAAAGAATAAAAGTAAACATGAGGCCGATCGCGACCTTATTGATAATGACCGGCAGAAAGTAAACAGCCTTTACCGCACGGATGCCGAGAAAGTGCTTGGAGATCACCGTCGCTAAGAAGAACGCAATGGGAATAACACCGACCACACTGACCAGCATGATTACTATGACATTTTTCAACGAGGTTATTGCAATAATATCGGTAAAGAATTTTCGATAGTTTTCCAGTCCCAAAAATATGTAGGGAGATGAGGGAATGCCGTCCCAAGTAAAGAAGGAAGTATATAGCATATTAAGAAGTGGGTACGCGATTACCAAAGTATAAATTAAAACCGTTGGCAATATCAGGGCGCCTGCTTCCAAAGATCTGTTGAATTTGGAGTTTATTTTTATCATATCTCACCTGTCACACGGAATAATAGAGTTGGTTAGTGGGGTATGACCCCACTAACCTCCAGCGTTACCTTTGAAGCTATCGAGCTTGATCATTGCCAAAGTGTTACTTCGATTCCTTGCTCTTGGCATCATACTGTGCATCGATCGCAGCAGCTGCCGCGGCTGGGCTGACTCCTGCAAACATGGTTTGAATCTCTGTCCTGAAAATCTCCTGTGCGGATGGGAAGTCAAAGTATACATCGAATTCATCGCTGCCAGCGGTGATCTTTCCATATACATCCAGGAAATTGGAGATCGGTTTGCTCGGCGTGACACCCAACGCTTTAAAATCTACGTTAACCGGAAAGACACTCACACCGTTCTTAACGGCCTGATCATTAAAGCTTTCCTGGCTGAGCATATAGGAAACTAAATCGTAAGCTGCGTTCAGACGTGGAGTCTCATTTTCAGGAGTCATAACGGAGAATCCGTCGCCTGCGGAAATAAACCAGTAATCTTTATTCTCGGGTTTATCTTTAAAATACGGGAAACGTGTGACAACGATGTCATCTTCACTTTTTGCCGCTTTCACAGCTGCTGTAGAGTTAACCAGCATACCTGGATACATAGCGGCTTTTCCGTTCAAGAACATGGATTCCATACCTTTGGCATCCAAAGAAATGGCGTCTGTGCCAAACAGACCGGCTTTCTGCATTTCATCAAACTTTTCAAAAACAGATAAACCTTCCTTATCTGACCATTTTACCTGTCTCGTGATCAGCTTTTCACGAAGTTCAGGGCCATACATACGCATCGCCAAAATGGTGTAGAAGTGGCCTAAACGACCTTTTGTGCCTGCGGAAAGCGCTATTGGCGTAATTCCCTTTTTAATCAGCGCAGGGGCGATCTCATAGATATCTTCCCAGGTTTCCGGTACCTTAAGGCCATTGTCTTCCAACAATTTTTTGTTGATATAAAAGACGGTACCGATATTGACATTGGCAGGAATTCCATAGATGCCGTTGATTCCTTTAGCGGAATAGTCCCATGGAGATAAGTAGTTTTTATCTTTCGGACCCGTATAGGATTGTGATTCTACCAGGCTTGTCATGTCCCTGATCAGGCCGTTTTTAACCCATTGATAAGCTTTGTTGTAGCCGTAGTTTGTCATAATATCGGGGCAATCATTTGCCGCGATACTGGATTTTAATTTTGATTCGTAAACATCCAGTTCGTTGACTGAGAGATCCTCAATAGTGACATTATCATTCTGCTCATCGTACTGGTGCAGGCGATCGTAATAAAACTGCCCCATGGCATCGGGAGCACCGTCAATATAACGTGACATATACGTAAGTGTCACAGGTTTCTGTGGTTCTTCCGGAGCCGTGCCGGTGCTTGCCGCTGAAGAAGCTGAAGGATTCGGCGCCGATGTCTGTGCGCAACCGCCAAGCATACCAATGGCAAGCAGAAGTGCCAGGAAAATAGTAAAAACTTTTTTCATAATAAATATCCTCCTTTTGAACTAGATATTTGATGGTTATAATTCTATTGAAATTGCATAGTGAAAGACATGTGATTTTTTTGGCTTTCTTAGGATATTTTTTGTATCGTCTGATTTTCGATGCAAACGGTATTCCTCAAAAGGAAATTTAACGGGAATACTGCAAAATGAACCGCACAGCATCCTGTGCGGCCGATTAATTTCTTTTATAAGCGGATGGAGAAACACCATAAAATTTTTTGAATCGTTTTGAAAAGTAATACGGGTCCGTATACCCCACCCGTTCCATTACCTCAACAAGATTCAAATTTCCCGAGAGCAGCAAATCCCTCGCGTTTGACATTCTGATTTGTGTAATATATTGAATCAATGTCTGTCCGTAAAAGCGCTTAAATGCATCGCTTAGGTAAGAAGCATTCAAGGAAAGGGCTTGCGCAATAGAACTCAACCCCAGATTGGCATCCATGTAATTACCCTCTACGATCTGTTCCACTTTTTTCATAAGCATAGAGCCTGTAATCGAGGCAAAGTAGTTTTTTTGAGAAATACATTGAGCGATAATTTCCGTCAGCTGTTGTTTGAGCTGCTCCAACGTATCACAACTGTTGATTAATTCAAACGCCTGCATCTTGAACAACACGTCTCCGATCCATTCGCCGTTCATATGCAATGTCATTCTCTGAATTTCAAGAAGGACATTCTCTAAAAATAAATGGAGCCCAAATATGGAATTATGATTATCAACTAAATGGGTGAACGCTCCGTTAATCGCTTCTTCAATTTGAACCAGGTTTTGCTCCTGTAGTCCGCTATTGAAAGAGGCTTTGAAATTTCTCAATTTTTCAATTCCAAGGATCTTCCGTTGGCCGATGTAGTCGTCATAACAAAAAACATTTGTCGTCTTCTCAAGAAGCTGCTGGCGAAAAATCAAACGCGCCTCTTTATAAGCTATATGCAGCTCCTCCGGCGTACCGTAATGCATTGTTGAAACACCAAAATAAACCTTTTGCAAATTCAGCGCGGCAAATTCCTGCAGCCAGCCCATCGCCTGGGGATAGGTTTTCTCCTCAATGATCCGGGACATCCCCTGAGGCAGGTTTATTTCAGTGGCCATGCTCCATTCGTCAGGAATAGCCGACTCTATATTAATAATCGATTTTGATTGATAATAGATAATACGATATTTTTTCTCCGGGTCAATCCCATATTGCCGCAATTGCTTTGCTGTATCCGAGCGGTTCATGAAGCTATCGGTTAGTATGGCGCCAAAAAACATATCCGACTTCATTTGTTCCGTCTGTGATTTCAGTACGGCATGTTCCTTGATCCGGATATCCAGGGATACTTTTCGATCGATGCGTTCACAGGCTTTAAGTACCGCCTGCGACAGCTCTTCACCGTCAATGGGCTTTAAAATGTAATCCAGCACGTCAAAATTCAACGCTGACTTGGCATATTCAAATTTGTCATAACCGGTCAGTATAATTAACTGCATATCGTAGCCCCTGCTTCGAATCTCCTTGCACAGGGCAAGACCGTCCATAATGGGCATGGAAATATCCAGTATGATCAAATCAAAATGGCGCTCTTCCATCAAAGCAAGAGCCTCGCGGCCGCCTTCACAGTCAAGAACAGTATCAAACCCCAAAGCCAGCCAGTCCACGCATTTGCGCACACGAATCCGGATGTAATATTCATCATCAACCAACAATACCGATTTCATTTAAACTCTCCTTGTTCATCCAGCGGCAGAGATATACTGACGCGTGTCCCAATCCCATATTTGCTTCTGATCTGCAGCCCGTATTTCTCGCCAAAAACCAGCTTAATTCGCTCATCAATATTACGAAGCCCAAATCCTCCTCCGTTATAGGATTTTTTGTGCTTCCCTGCCATAATGCAACGGAGCTCCTCGGGGTGAATCCCGCAGCCATTGTCCGTAATTGTAATAACCATTTTATCTTCCATAAGTCGGCCGCGAATCCGCAAGCTCCCAGGCTTCCTTTTTCCAAGGAATCCATGTACTATGGAGTTTTCGACCAAGGGCTGCAGAATTAGCTTAGGCGTTTTCGCATGAATCATCACATCAGGAAAATCGTAATCGAACTCAAAACTGTTACGGTAACGAATCTTAACAATTTCCAAATACCGGAGTGTAATTTGCACCTCCTGGTCTATTGTCACCAGGGTATCTCCCCCGCTTAAAACTCCACGGTAAAAGCGGGAGATATGATTGATCATGCGAATCGCCTGTTTGTCCTCTCCCGCGTCTATGATACCGCAAACAGTCTCGAGGGAATTATAAAGAAAATGAGGGTTGATCTGCATCTGCAAATTTTCCAGTTCATACCTGCGCTTTTGCTCTGATTGATAACGAATCAACTCCATTAGTCTGACAGTATTATCGATCATCTCATCCAGTTGTGAGCCCAGTTCTCCGAACTCGTCCTGGGTGTGCAGGCGGACTCGCGCTGAATAATCACCGTGACTGACACTATCAATTACCGATATTACGCGTTCCAGCGGACTAGTGGTCTTTCTCGCTGTCCATTTTACAAGGACAGAAGCAACTGTGATCCCGGCAAAGCCGATAAAAATAATGATCCATACGAGTTGACCAACTTCCCCTACGATTTCTCGTTTCGGAATCATACCGACCAATCGATATCCCAGCTTTTTATATTCTTTACAAATCACAATATACGGAACATCATCTATGTTGAAAATCCGACCTTCGTTGCTGTGAGTGCTCACGAACTCGTAGTATTTTTTATCCGCCAGGCTTTTCCCCAGCAGTGTTTTGTCGCTGCAGGATACAATCCGGCCGTCAGCATCCACCAGTAAGAATTGCAAACCTTCAGATTCAAAATTGCGGTACATCTTATTGACCTGATTTTCATCAATAATCAACTCCATCACGCCAACGAATTTTCCATTATAATTACTCACTCGGCGGAGCAGGGAAATATAAGAAGTTCCTTTATCAGTTAGAGCGAAATCCGTCCAATCGGAACTTTTCTTTGTATCCATAAATGCTGTAATCGTATCCCATTGCTGAGTGATAGAATTGTCGAAATGATCCAGATAACTGCCGAATGCAATCCAGTTTATGGTATCATAAAAGCGAATTTTTTTGATAGTCGTATAAGAGGAATATAGATCGGACAACGTAACGGCGAATTTGATAGAACGCATAATACTGGTGGCTTCATCCTGTTCATCATCGGATAACAGCATGTCCTGATATTCCTGATTAAGAATAATTGTCAGAGAATCCTTCTCATATTCGTCAAACTGCATATCGAGCTTTTCTGAGATAGCGAAGAGATCTTTAACTGAATTTTCAATTTTCTGCTTGATTAGAATATCAGAGGAGACCTGGCTGATTGCTATAACCAGAAACACAACAATACCACATACGATTATGCTATGCAGTAGATTTATCTTGATATAAATCGGCTGTTTCTGATAATACAGCTTCAGCTTTCCAAACATCTTATTTCCCTTTAACATAAAATTACGGTGCATAGCTCTTTATGTAAAGTATAATATATAAAAAAACAAAGTCAACCTGGAATAGCTTCCCGCTATCTCCGTGTATATCACGGCTTTGTTCAGGAGTATAAGGCATTGACAAATATACCTTTCATGCAGGAATTACTTCCGGCAGAAACATCTGCCAATGCCTGTTTCCCCAAAGTGTTTCGCGATCCAGTCCGTCAGACTGTTTCGCTGGTTGACTCACTATTTAAACATCGGGCCATAATTACTGCAGGCACGGTAATCCTGAGCTTCCTTATCCATTCCGAACGCATTCCAGCAGCTTGGTCTGAATATCATCTCTTCCGGTACATTATGTAAACAAACCGGTATCCTTAAAATGGAACAAAGAGTGATTAAATCGGCGCCGATATGTCCATAGCTTATTGCCGCGTGATTCGCACCCCAGTTATTCATTACACCATAGGCTGATTTAAAGGCGCCTTTTCCCGTAACACGGGGCGCAAACCATGTACATGGCCAGGTATAATCCGTCCTCTTCCATAAAACCTCAGACACCTCATCCGGAAGAGAAACCGTATAGCCTTCGGCAATCTGCATCACTGGCCCTTGACCCTTTATCAGATTAAGGCGTGCCATGGTAACCGGCATCTCGGCTTTTGTGATAAAGCGGGATGAATAACCGCCTCCCCTGAAGTATCCCAGATCGGCTTCGCACCACTCGGTTGCTTCAAGACAGGATTTCATATCCTCTTCTGTCATTTCCCAGAAGGGTTTCATAACCGCCTCTCCGTTCCCGGCTTTTGCTTCACCGCAGGCATCCAGACAGCAAGCTCCGGAATTTATCAGGTGTATAAACCCATCGGCTTCCCTTGCATGTCCCTGAAGTTCATAACCGGTAGCCTTTTTAACGGAAGCACCCGACCAGCAGGTTCTTACATCCGCGAACATCTGGGCTTTATTTGTCAGAAGCTTAAGCAGCAGCATACCCGCGCCGTTTAGAGTATCATTTTCTGTTGCCAGAATATATGGTTCTCTTGCTCCTTCCCAGTCAAAGGAAGTATTCAGAATCGCTTCCGCGAAATCGGTGTTCGGATACATATCGGTCCATTGCCTCTGCCCTTGAAAACCGGCAGCAATAGCGTTATGGCCCAGCTTTTCCTCCTGTCTGTCAGCAGGAAGATTCGGATTTCCGCACATTAAATCCTTAATGATGCAGGCGCACTTTACACTGAATTCCCAGTCCTTATCCTTTTGTGCTCTGCTTCTTTGCGCATATTCCGGATTTTTATCGTAACCTTCACGGCAATTTTTCTTTGTCCATACCAATGCTTTCTCATACTGCTCTTTGTCATATATTCCCTGTTCAATGCGTCGGAGGACTTCCACCTCATCAACAGATTCACATCTCATACCGAGATAATTTTCAAAAAAGCCCGTATCTATGCTTGAACCGGCAATACCCATACAGACTGAACCAATCTGCAGGTAGGACTTGCCTCTCATCGTAGTTGCCGCTACAGCCGCTTTTGCAAACCGCAGGATTTTTTCCCGGACATCTTCCGGTATCTCCTGATCATCCTTTTCCTGGACACGGTCTCCATAAATGCCAAAGGCGGGGAGCCCCTTCTGGGCATAACCGGCAAGCACTGAAGCCAGATACACGGCGCCGGGCCTCTCAGTGGCATTTAATCCCCAAACTGCCTTAATTGTCATCGGATCCATGTCCATTGTCTCTGATCCGTAACACCAGCAGGGGGTTACCGATAAAGTTATTTCAACTCCGGCTTTTTTAAATTTATCGGCACAGGCTGCTGCCTCTGCAACCCTGCCTATTGTCGTGTCAGCGATAATCACTTCGACAGGCTCGCCATTGGAATATCTCAAATTATCCTTCAGGAGCCGTGACGCTGCTTTTGCCATGCCCATGGTCTGCTCTTCCAGCGAGCCTCTCACATCCAACATGCCCTGTCTGGCATCAATAATGGGGCGGATACCGATTACCGGGTATTCTCCTATCAATCTATTTACCGCCATACTTTCCCTCCTCTTTTTATTGCCCGATATCATTGGTTGTTCCATCCTGATAAATCAACAAAGCTACACGATATTTTCAGGATTTGTGCATCCGTACAACCGAATATACTATACTCAGCATATTAATTTTAACTTGACCTATAGAAAAAGGCTCGTAATTTTCTGTTGTATTATGGACATTTTTTGTGAATATGGTTAAACTGAAGCTAAATCGCACTATGTAAACCGAGGATTTCAAATGAAGGTATTTCATGAGATTAGAAACTACGATACCGATTTCATGGTATGGCATGCATTATATTCTAATATTAGCTTTATGGCTCATTGGCATAAGGAAATTGAACTGGTATATGTCAGAGACGGAATATTGGAAATAAATATAACCAATAAAAGTTATATAGTCAAAAAAGGAGATTTTATCTTCATAGACAGCGGCGAGATCCATTACAGTCAATCCTCCGATAAAGCCAACTGTGTGGACTTTATTCTGTTTGATCATTTTATTTTATCATCCGGGTATCAACCGAGCGGTTTCGTTTCCCCGGTTATAACAGGGGAAACGCTGGAGGAATACGGCATAGGATTACAGTGTAAACAACTCGTCAATACAATAATAAAAGAGTTGGACCGGAAGGAAGCGTATTACCAGGATATAATAAAAACAACTCTTCAGAAATTCTGGTATCTGCTGAAACGCTTTCACCCAAGAAATGAAACGGGATTTAACAAAGGAAGCCAGCATTTATACAAGCTGGCTGCTTTCCAGCAGATGCTGACGTACATAGAAAATAATTACCAGATACCGATACCACTTGAGCAAGCGGCCGAGCTAATGCACTTCAGCATTAGTCATTTTTCAAAGATATTTAAAAAAACCATGGGTATTTCTTTTGTGACTTATGTAAATATGGTGCGCATCGAGCATGCGATAGCCTTGCTTTACAAAAGTTCAAAAATACTTGATGCGGCATTGGAGAGCGGCTTTGATAATATAAGGACCTTTAATCGCGTCTTTAAACAGATTACAGGGTATACACCAAGTGAATTTACAAAGCTCGATGATCCACAGACTTATGTATTAGGCTATAACAAGCATAAAGAAAAAGATTCCATCATTGTAAAAAATGATTCCACGATGCTGCTCCAATATATACGTAAAAAGAACACTCTGATAAAATAAATGAATTAAAAGGCCGGCGTTAATTCAATTAAAATCCTTATATCACTTTCCGGAGAAGTAACCGTCTATCCCAAGCTTTATCGCTGCCGCCGTCTTGTCCTGAAATGAAGTATCGTTGAGCAGCTGCTCCTCTTCCTTGACGTCTATGAAGGCAGTCTCAATGAGAATTGCAGGTTTATTGGTTTCGCGGCATACTGCCAGATCCTTCTCCCTTATGCCCCTGTCGGTCAAGCCCAGCGCTTTTACAAGTTCGCTTTGCACGAGTCCTGCCAGATACCTGCTGTTTTCCTGCTGCTTATATACGGGGTTCAGCCTGTCGGGCTCCGTATATACTTCCGTGCCGCGGCCGGTATGGTATTCGCTGGAATTGCAGTGGATGCTGACGAATATATCCGCATTTGAGCCATTGGCCGCAAGGGACCTGTCCGGCAGAGAAATAAACGTGTCGTCCGAACGTGTCATAAGCGTGTTATACCCGGCGCTTTTCAAAAGCTCCGAAAGCTTCACCGCTATGGACAGGGTAATATCCTTTTCCCTGGTCCCCGAAGGGCCGGTGGCGCCGTCGTCATGCCCTCCGTGGCCGGCATCTATCACAACCAGTCTGCCGCTCGCGCCGTTTTGGTCCGGATTAGCGGAACTATCGGTTCCCGAGCCGGAGCCGACTGTTGCCGTACCGCCTGTCTGTGTACCGCCCGTCTGCGCATCGCCGTTCTGTATCCCGGAGCCTGACGAATCGCTGCCTTCGACTGTTCCGCGGCCGGGATCGCCACCCCTGCTTATATTGCCTTCCTGGCCCGGCTCAACTTCGCCCTGGTTTGAAACGCCGCCTGTAGCGTCCGTATCTGCCAAGGCAACGGCGGATACATAACTTCCCGTGACCCAGCCGGCTGTCCCGTCGAGGTCGACCTTATACCAGTTGTCCGGGGACAGCAGGGACGCATTCAGCTTATCTCCACTGTAGACCTTTTTTAATACGCCGTAGGAGGTATCGGGGCCGGAACGGATATTTACGACGCTGCCGGTAATTGTCAGCAGCGCTGTAACTTTCGTGCTTCCGGCGAAGGTCCGGGCGCGGTTGATCAATGCGACAGCCTCGGCTCTTGAGATTTTTCCATCAGGTCTGAAGGTTCCGTCAGGGTATCCGTCCATGATCCCGGCGGATACAAGCGCGTCTATCTGCCTGATCGCCCACCCTGCTATGCCGTCCGAGTCTGTGAAAGCCTTCACGCCGGTCCCGGGACTGGTACATGCCAGCTTTGCGGTAAGTGCGGCCGCTTCCTGCCTGGGTATCGGCAGGTTGGGATTGAAGATATTGTCGGTATATATATCCATATAGCCCGCATTCACTGCCGACCAAATACTCTGTGCAAACCAGTCGCTTTCATGGACGTCGAGAAAATTCGAGCCCGTTCCGCCGACGGGGACCCCGAAAGCCGCGTTGAGCATGGTTACGAATTCGGATCGTTTTACGGGATTATCCGGTTTGAAGGTGGAGTCGGCGTAGCCTTTGATGTAACCGGCATTCACGGCCCTGCCGATATCCGCCTCCGCCCAGTGGCCCTGAATGTCCTTGAAGACAGTATCGGCTGCTGCGTAATTGGCGCCGTTGACAACCATGAAAAACATACCTGCAAAGACCAGGCCTGCAAGCAGCTTGTTATAAATATGTAAAAAGCGCAGTGCGATTTTATTATGTGCGATTTTGCTATTATGTTCGGTTTTTCTCTTAAATGCGGTTCCGTTCATTAGTATTCTCCGGTAATCTCTTTAGTTATGGCAGAATTTTGTATATACATTTCCATAATACTACAAAATGCCTGCATTATATTTCCTTAAAAACGAATTGTAATAATACTGTAATAGGCATGTAACATTTAATGCCTCCGGCGGATAGAAATACAGGTTGCAGGAATTTATTCGCGGATATGCCGGAAGGAAACTCGCGCAGGCGAAATAAGCGGCTATGGATATTATCGGCGACAAGAAAAAGAACGCCCATACCGGCGGAATAAACCTGGCGGTATCGGGCGGTATCGTATAGGATTACGGATCAGGCCGGACTCGGCCGTATATAGTCACTCTGAACAATTCATTTATCTTCTTCGGGGATTTGACAGATTTCGGGGCCGTAGATCACTGTAAAGCGGCCCTTGCTCGCTGGTATGCGTTAGCATTCCATGCACGGCGCCGTTCCCTGCGGCAGGTTAAAGCACCTTTGCAGTCTCACAGCACCTTGGACAAAAATTCCCTTGCCCTGGGATTCTTCGGGGCCGAAAAAAACCTGTCCGGCGTGTTTTCCTCCAGGATCTGCCCTTCATCCATAAACAATACCCTTGTCGCCACTTCTTTTGCGAACCCCATTTCATGGGTCACTATAACCATCGTCATGCCTTCGTCAGCCAGCTGCCTGATAAGGTCAAGGACCTCACCCACCATCTCCGGGTCGAGAGCGGACGTCGGCTCGTCGAAAAGCATTACCTTCGGGTTCATTGCAAGAGCGCGGATGATAGCGATCCTTTGCTTCTGGCCGCCGGAGAGCGTCGAAGGATATACTCCGGCCTTGTCCTCGAGGCCGATCCTTTTCAGCAGACGGAGCGCGTTTTCTTTGACCTCGGCTTTTATTGCATCCCTGGTAGTGTTTATCTCATAAAGGGGTTTCTTCTCGCTCCTGAATACATTGCCGACTTTTATGAAAGCATTCCTGAATTTCTTCACGCGCAGGTCGTGCAGCTTAACATGCAGCGGCGCAAGCATTATATTTCCGATAACGGTCTTGTTGTTGAAAAGGTTGAACTGCTGAAAGACCATTCCCATATGGCGGCGGTGAATATTTATGTCAACTTTCATATCCGCCAGATCGACGCCCTCAAATATGATGGAGCCGCCGGTCGGGTCTTCCATACAGTTGAGGCACCGCAGAAACGTGCTCTTCCCGCTTCCGGAAGGGCCTACGATAGCGACTTTTTCTCCCTCGCTGATTGTGATGGTGATACCTTTGAGTACGTCGAGTCTTCCGTAGCTTTTTCTCAGATCAATTACGTCTATCACTTTTTCTCAGGCTCCTTTCCATAGTTTTGACGAGCAGTGCGATCAGCATTACGAGAACGATGTAAATAAACGCCATAACAAGGTATGGAACCATGAATTCGTAATTGTTCGTACCTATATAGTTGAAAGCGACATAAAGGTCGGCAGCGCCTACGAAGCTCACAACCGAAGTTTCCTTTACCAGCGCTATCAGCTCGTTGCCGAGCGTGGGAAGTATGTTTTTTATAGCCTGGGGGACTACGATCTTCAGCATCGTAACACTGTAGCTGAGGCCGACAGCGCGCCCTGCCTCCATCTGGCCCGGATCGACGGACAGTATGCCGCCCCTCATTATTTCAGAAACATAAGCGCCGCTGTTCATGCCGAAAACCAGGATGCAGACATTCAGCGAAGGCATCTTCAAACCAATCAGCGGCAGGATCACGTAATACATTACCAACAGCTGGACAACGACCGGCGAGCCCCTGAACAGACCGACATACAAATGGCATATACCGTCCAGAAGCCTCGGCAGCCTTTTATACTTGGGCAGAACCTCTATGCTCGCTATTATCGTTCCTATGAGGATACCTATGGCAAGTCCGAAAACAGCGATGACCAAAGTGTTTCTAAGCCCGGTCGCCACCTTGACATAACCGTCGTTTGCATAGAAGATATCCCAGAATACCTGAAGTTTTTTATCAAAGTTTCCCATTTTTTACCCTTTACATACAATAACCCCGCAATGAATGCGAGGTATCGTAATATTCAAACTTGTCAGTTGAGTGCGTTAATAGCCTTTGCTATTGCCTGTGCAGGCGCTTCATCAATAATAACGTAGTTGATGTTGCCGTTTAGCATATCCTGTACTCCAAGCGAACCGGATTTGTAACCTACGGCTTTGGCCTTGTAGCCGTTGAAGCCCCAATCCTTGTCGCCTTCCACATAGAACTGGCCGGTGGTTCCGGTCTGGACGCCTATCTTCTTGCTGCTGTCAAAGCCGTTGAGGATGGCTTCCACGTCCTCTTTCGTCTTGCAGTTGTCGAAGGTCTTGTCATTCGCCTTGACGATCAGCTTCTGCGCTGCGTCATAGTATTTATCGGTGAAGTTTACATATTCTTTCCTGTCTTCCTTTATCGTAAGTCCTGCCATGGCAATGTCGGCCTTGCTCTGGCCAACGGAGAGGCAGACCGCATCAAAATCCATGTTGCTTATTACGAGCTCTTCTCCGAGATATTTGGCAAGCTGGTCGGCGATTTCCATATCAATGCCGTAGTACTTGTCGCCTTTGGTGTATTCGAAGGGTTCGAAGCCGGCGTTGGTTGCAACGACGAGCTGGTCCTTGGATGCGTCGGGCGCCGCGGAGGTAACAGCCACAGGCGTGCCGTCGCCGAAATAATTGTTGCAGATCTTATCGAAAGTTCCGTCTGATTTAATCTTTGCAATGAATTCATTTACTTTTGCAAGAAGCTCGGGTTGATTTTTATCCACACCGAAAGCATATTCTTCCTGTGTAAGCGGGATGTTTACGACCTTCACTCCGTTTGAGGCGGACGAAGCACAGCCCGTCAATGCAAGGACACTCACTGCTAGAATTGTTAAAGCAACAAATAATGCAATTGATTTTTTCATGATGATTTCTCCTTAAATATGTTATACAGTTTGAATAGATATGCACTATGTGCTTGTTTTTTTGTATAAATATAAGGTATCTCATAATAGTATATTTGTCAACCTTTTAACCTATGCATGTTTCAGCTTTTTCCCGACCTTCCCCATGGCAAAAATCATTAACTTTTTTTATGGTATATTGCTCTCAGGTATATACCAGACTTCGGTTTATTCAATTTACAAATATAGTATGATAATATACTATAGATTAATGTAAATAACTAAAATGAGAACAAAAACAGTCTATATTGAAAGGAAGTTTTTTTTAATGTCCAATCAGGTCAAGCAGATAGCAGCAAGGATAAAGGATCTCCGTGAAATAGCGGGCCTGTCCGAAGAATCCCTGGCCCGTGAGCTCGGCGTTACTGCCGAAACCTACAAGGAATATGAAAGCGGCAACACCGACATACCAATAGGTTTCCTTTACGAGGTGGCCAACAGGTTCGGAGTGGAGCTTACTGCGATACTCACGGGTGAAGGTCCGAGACTCCATACTTACTGTCTGGTAAGAAAGGGAAAAGGCGTCAGCGTAGACAGGAGAAATCCCTACAAGTACCAGAGCCTCGCATATAATTTCATACACAAGAAGGCAGAGCCTTTCCTCGTTACTGTCGAACCCGGAAATGACGATACCGTACATTTCAATTCACATCCGGGTCAGGAGTTCAACTACGTGATGGAAGGCACACTTACGATCTATATAGACGGACACTCTCTTACTCTCAATGAAGGCGATTCATTGTATTTCGATTCGAGCTGCAGCCATGGCATGAAAGCAGTGGGCAGCAAACCTGCGAAGTTCCTGGCGATCATTTTTTAGCACGTGATACTGCGATTCGATCATATTCAGAATAGAGGTAGAAGCAATGTTAGGCAATTACGTATCGAAAGAGAATTTTAACAGCTACGAAGATTATTACAGCAATTTTAAAATATCGATCCCGGGAGATTTCAACTTCGCCTACGACGTAGTGGACAAGCTGGCCGAGAGCAACCCGGATAAAACGGCGATGGTCTGGTGTAACGACCAGGGCGAAGAGAGGATCATAAGCTTCGGCGATATGAAGTATTACAGCAGCAAAGCCGCGAATTTTCTCAAATCCCTCGGAGTAAAAAAGGGCGACAGAGTAATGCTCATACTCAAAAGGCGTTACGAATTCTGGTATGCCCTGCTTGCGCTTCACAGGATCGGAGCGATAGGCATTCCGGCCACCCATCTCCTTACTTCCAAGGATATCATATACAGATGCAATTCTGCAGGGATAAAAGCGATCATATCCGTAGCCGAACCTGAGGTAGTGACACATATAAACGGTTCCAGAAGCAAGTCCCCGACGCTCGAACATGTCATCGGAGTGAACGGAAAGACGGACGGCTGGTACGATTTTAACGAGGGCCTTGAAAAAGCCTCCCCGGATTTTGCCAGACCCGCAGGAAGCGAAGCCGTCAGGAATGACGACGTAATGCTCCTTTACTTTACGTCCGGTACAACCGGCATGCCCAAAATGGTGCTGCACGACTTTACATATCCTCTCGGGCATATATCCACCGCAAAATACTGGCAGTGCGTGCAGGAAAACGGCCTCCACCTGACTGTGTCCGACACGGGCTGGATGAAGTCCATGTGGGGCAAGATTTATGGACAATGGCTCTGCGGCAGCGCGGTATTCACATACGATCACGAAAAATTCAATCCGAAGGAACTGCTGGAGATCATGATAAAGCACAAGGTCACGACCTTCTGCGCTCCGCCTACCATATACAGGTTCCTTATCAAGGAAGACCTCACAAAGTACGATCTGAGTTGTCTGAAGCACTGCGCAATCGCAGGCGAGCCGCTGAATCCCGAGGTTTACTCCCAGTTTCTCAAGGCTACGGGCCTCAAGCTGGCGGAAGGCTATGGGCAGACAGAATTGACGCTCACGGTGGGCAATTTCCCGTGGATGGAGCCTAAGCCGGGTTCCATGGGCAAACCCGCGCCTGGCTATAACGTCGACATAGTCGATGAAAACGGCAATTCCTGCGAGGTCGGAGATGAGGGGCAGATAGTCATCAGGACGGATGACGGCAAGCCGTTTGGAATGTTTTCAGGTTACTACAACGATGAAGAAATGAAGAAGCAGGTATGGCATGACAACATGTATTTCACCGGCGACATGGCATGGCGCGATGAAGACGGCTATCTCTGGTTCGTAGGCAGGGCCGACGACGTAATAAAGAGCTCGGGCTACAGGATCGGGCCTTTCGAGGTAGAAAGCGCGCTGATAGAACATCCCGCGGTACTGGAATGCGCCATAACGGCCGTGCCTGACCCTATAAGGGGGCAGATCGTAAAAGCCTCTGTCATCCTGGCCAAAGGCTATACGGGCAGCGACGAGCTCGTGAAGGAACTGCAGGATCACGTCAAACGCGTGACCGCGCCGTACAAATATCCGAGGGTCATCGAATTCGTTACGGAGCTGCCGAAGACCATCAGCGGAAAGATACGCAGGGTTGAAATCAGGGAAAACGATACTGATAAGAAATAGAAATTTATAACCTGTTCAAAAAACGCCGACATTCGATATGTCGGCGTTTTTAATACTATCTGTACTTTTTTGCCAACATGCAGTACAATGTGATCCATTTATTCGGCTCCCCTCTTCTTCCGACCTTCCAGGGGCACTGCACAGGGGTCCAGTCAAGAACGTATCTGCCCGAGGCGTCCATTTTACTGTCCATGGCATTCCAAGCGGAGTTAAGTCTTTCATCTCTGCCATAACCCATTTTACCGAGGGAATACAGGATCTCCCATGAATTAGTTCGCCATGTGATAGGGAAAGAATTCCTTTCCATGTCGTAATTTACGAACCTCCCCTTGTCACGGCTGCGATAAATGCCGTTCCTATTGAGAAAATAACCTGCCAGCTGTTTGCATCTTTCATGGCCCCAATATTCAGGAAGCTCGGATAACGCCAGAAGAGCCTTGGCAGAGCCGCGGATACAGCTTTTTGGCGGCTTGCCCCTGCCCTTCTCATGCAAATCGCATAAATAACCTCCGTCCGCCCGTCTCGTATCCAGCATCATATCTATTGCCTTCCGTACTCTTTTGTCATCCCGATAGCCAAGCAATATGAAGGTACGGATATTATAGCCGTACAGGCAGGATAGGTGGCTGTACCAGTCGCCGTCGTCCTTCTGCAATCCAAGATATCTTGAGGCCGCTTTTTCTATCTGCGGAATACTCCGATCAAGACCCATTTCCGCACAATAGGCCAGGCAGAAGTGAGTGGATCCGAAGCTGCCGTATTCGACGTCCCGGCCCGTTACCGCTCCTGTAGCCTTATTCTTTTGCAGCCAGTATCCATCAGGCTGCATCGAGTCCAGCAATGCACTGACAGGCTCGGACTCCCGGATCTGCTTCCTGACTTCCAGCACTTCCGTATCCGCTTTATCCCTGCCCATCAATTCAACGAGAGTCCTATACCTTATCGATGGATTTTCCGGTTCAAGCAGCCATGTCATAACATCCATTATGATCATCCTTTCACCAAAGAAGGCACTGTTTCAGTCAGCGCCTTTAGGTGGGACAAGATCCCTGTCCCCTTGTCCCATTCCCGCCCCTCCCGGTCTATTTCAGCAGGAATACCACCTTTGTCAGCAGCTCGCTCTCCGGTACTTCCATAGGAGAATTGTAATAGAACTCGTATACGACCCCGGTCGGCTCCTGCCCGTTTTCGCCAAGCCATGCGCTCAATGCGTTGTAAACGGGTTCCATCTGCGAATACGGTCCTTTGTAAATGCCGGACGCCTGCTTTCCAGCAGGGATGCTGCCGGCCTTGACAATGCCCCTGCCTGCGATGGGCTTTGCGACGGGAAAGCCCATTTCCACATCGAGATTCTCCATGTCCATGTTGTAATATGCTGCAAAGGCCGGTCCAGCGGCATTTTCACCAATCTCCCCGAGATACTGCAGCACGGCTCCGAATGCCTTGCCGAGTTCCTGCGGCAGATTGCCCACCGCTGTCCTTGTTCTGACAGAAAGCACGGGTTGCTCCTTCTGTTCGGTCAGTTCGAAATTATAGATCATGTTACGCCTCCTCAGGCTTTTTTCCCTGATTATAGCATCAGCAACATGACGCCTATATGTCATGTTGCAAGGCGTATTTTTCATATATTTTTTTTGCAATTTCCGAAAGAATGATGCGTATATGCGGAGGGCTGACGACCTCTATCTCATTCCCGAAGCTTAAAAGAAAACCATAAAGCCAGTTGTTTTCCGGCAGCTCCGTCCTGACTCTGAGCCTTCCGTCATCACATTTTTCCACACCCTCGCCGAACCACTCGACTATGATGTTTTCCATCTGCTTTGTAAATAACAGTTCAAGAGTTATGACGTTCCCGAATTTCTCCCATTCGCGGTCCTCCGGTACTAAATAAGGCGATGCTTCTCTGGGTTTGAAGGTTTTTTCGCAGAGGACCGGCCCCTTTATCCTGGATACCCTGAAATATCTGAAATCTTCCCTTAGTGTGCACCAGGCGTACAGGTACCACTTCTGCGCTTTCAGCAGCAGAGAGTACGGCTCGACCCTGCGGTTCGTGCTGTTGCTCTCGGAGTCGACATAGACGAATTCTATTTCGCGGTTTGCCTCTATAGCTTTCCTTATCAATGTAAGTTTTTCTTTAGTTATGTTATTTTCCCGCCACGGAGACAGGTCTATCACAAATTGCTTCAGTTTGGTATTAAGCTGGTCGAGCTGATGTGACGGCAGAGCATTTTTCAGCTTTTCCATCAGCACCTCGTGGCTTTTGCCGGTAATGGCCCCATCGATGCCCTTCAAGGTCGTGATGACCGCGGCCATTTCATCTCCTGTCAGGACGCTTTTATCGAGGCGGTAGCCTTCGGCGATACCTATCCCTCCGTTTGTGCCCTGGTAGGTAACGATCGGTATGCCGGCAAGGTTTATCGCATCCACATCCCGCAGGATCGTTCGAACGGAAACATCGAACTTTTCTGCAAGCTCCTTCGCCTGGACCCTCTCTTTTCTTAGCAGTATTACGAGAATGGCTACAAGTCTGTCGATCTTCAATATCCCACCACCCTTAAAAATCTACCAGCAGATCCCTTTTTCTCTGCTCGAGCCCTTTTATTCCGCCATGAATATCTGCAATATCATCGTCAAGCTTTTGAACGACCCCTCTTATTCTGTCATGCAGCTCCGACATCCTGTCATAATCGTTGCCTATCCTTCTTCTTACGTTCAGGTCGGTAAATATGTTATCGAACCAGAAATCGACCGTCCTCGTCGTGGAATCGATACCGTCCATGCCGGAAATGCCCGTCAGATCGATATCCCGCAGTTCCTTTTCGAGGTCCTGCAGCTGCGAATCCAGCCTGTGGAAATCCTCCTCGGCGCTGTCTATATGCTGGTACTTCGCCATGTGACTTATAATCCCGCCCCTGGTCCAGGCGTCATAGGTAGCCCAGTTTTCCGCACTTCTAAGATGCTCCATGGCGCTGCTCGCCGTAAATAAAGTCCTTCCTGCGGCGTTCTTCGCCTCTTCCGTTTCGACCAGTCGTCTGGCGAGCGATTCCTGCTCCGCCTCAAGCTCCTTGTATTTTGCGGAAATAGCGCTGTCCGTGCTTGTTTTGACAGCCGCCTCCCGCCGTTTCAATTCATCTTCGAATATGCCCTTATCCCTGTTCAGCTGGGAAACCCGGTTTTCGACATCGCTTCCTGCAGCTTTCAATTCGTTCAGCCTCACACACGCCTTATCATATTCAAGTTTGGCGGCAAGCATTTCATCCGATTCCTTGTCCAGCTTGTCTTCATACCTGCCGAAATTCTTCAGCAGCAGCGTACGCAGGGAATCCTTCTGCAATTTTTCAACATCGAGCGATTCAGCCTGATATTTTTTCAACAGACTGTAGACGTTCTCCTTTGCTTCCATGATTTTATTCCGGAGCATTTGAAGCTTTTCCTCGAGCACAGGCAGCGAAGCCAGTTGCTTTCTCAGTTCCACCATATCGATATTTTCCATAACGTACCTCCTTCAAATCGGGTATCGCCAACCATATCAATTTACGCGGTGACCCGCGGATATGTCTTTCCTTGATTTACGGCAAGCCTTTGGATATATTAAAATTAAGTAAATATGGAAACCACGGTAACAACCCCTTCGTCTAATATTATAACTGCTGGGTATAAATAATAAATACTACGAAAGAGGTTAATGACATGAGTAATATGAAAAAATCAACAAAAGTAATAGTAACTACTGCGGTTTTAGCAGCAGTAGCCTGCGGTACGGTCATATTGGCCAATGAGCTCTCAGCGGAAAAAAAGGTCCAGGAGCTGTCTGCCATAAGTCAGCAAGCTCCAGGGCTTGGTAAAGACGATGTTTTGACCAAGGGAGGCATCGCTCAGGGCAGCGGAAGCGCCGCACAGCAGGCAACGAGCACGGAGCCGGATAGTCAGGCAGCCGATGCCAAGTCCGGCGACCAGGCGGCTACCCCTCCGGCAGACAGCGCGGCTTCGGTTACACAGGGAGCCACGGCTGTCGTTGACGCCTCCGGAACTGCCATTGAACTGCTGCCTGCCGCAAGTACGGACCAGAAGCGGGATGAACAAGCCATAAGAGCCTTGGTGGAAGGCTTCGGCAAGAAGCTTCAGATGGTCTCCCTCCTTGCCCCCAAGGCGGATGCGGCTAAAAGCATAAAGGAAAACTACAGCGATTATGTAACTCCCGAATTGCTGCAAAAATGGATGTCCGATCCCCAGAACGCGGTTGGGCGCACGGTTTCGAGTCCCTGGCCCGATCACATTGGCATATTTAGTATCGAGCCGGGCAATAACGATCAGTATACTGTTCGCGGAGAATTATTGGAGGTAACCAGCGCTGAGCTTGCATATGGCGGAGCTGCCGCCAAGCGGCCCGTTACCATGACAGTGCGGAAAACGGACGGCCGCTGGCTCATCAGCAGCGTCACTCTCGGCGAATACGTGAAGCGCGGCCCCGTCAAATACGAAAACAAGCAATACGGCTTTGAATTTTACCTGCCCGAAGACTGGAAAGGCTACTCCATCATCGAAGAGAAATGGGAAGGCAGGTCCGGCTCCGACCTCGTCGAAACCGGCCCGCAGCTATTGATACGCAACCCGGCCTGGACGAAGAAGGACCCACATCAGGATATCCCGGTAATGGTCTTTACCATCGAACAATGGAATGCACTGCAAGGCGAAAAGTTTTTTGTCTCCGCGGCGCCTATAGGTCCGAGCGTGCTTGGCAGCAACTCCGTATACGTCTTTGCACTTCCGCCCCGCTACAATTACGCCTTCCCTACGGGTTACGAGGAAGTGGAAAAGATATTGAGCGGCAGCCCGCTTTGGCCGATCAATTCCGGTATGAATTGCTGATGAACCGAATATGAAATCGCTGTGCTACAGAAAAAATCGGGCGAATGGCCCGATTTTTTTTATTCAAACAAGTCCGTGATAAGCCCTCCGGGCTTCAGCCTGTCATGGCTTGCTATAATATGTCAGTTATATTTTAGCATACTTAAATACTTACTAATAACGAAGCGGTACAGTCATGCGCAATGAACGATAAACAGGAGGATTACCAAAATGAGCAGGATCAATGAAGCGATCAGCAGGATAAGACATCTCGAATGTCCGACAGGCGACCTTGAAAACAGGGTCGCGGAAGTATTGCTGGATCTCGGTGTGGCAAACCCCAACCAGGTAAATATAAAGAGAGACAACAAATTGAGCAGCGGCGAAGCACAGGCATACCGCGTCGAAATCGCCGATGAAGGGGATACATTCGTAGTATTGGCCAGGTCAGGCTATGACGATTATGTCGCAAAGGTAACTGACGCCTACAGGGTATGAACCTCTCACGCGCTTTGCTGCCGGTCGGCATTTTCACCCGCCGAACCCGCGGCTTCGCCGGCGGATACTATGTTCTGAGCCCAATAGCCCGTTCGTACGATGACTACGCCGATCAGGCCCTTGACGGCGTCGGTGACATAGCAGACGGGGTATAGTATCAAAATATCAAGCTTTGTAAAGTGCGTAAGAATATACGCAAATGGAACCGCAACGACCCAGGAATAAGCACTGTCAAACAGGAAGGTCATGAAGGTTTTGCCTCCTGAACGAATAGCAAAGTAACAGCAGTGTGCGGTTGCATTGAATGCCATGTACAGGGCGCTTGTCAGCATAAAGTATGTCGCAAGCTTGCGGACGTCCCCGGTTGTATTGTAGATGCGGGGAATAACCGGCGACACCGCAGCAAGCGCCCCCCCGATAACAATGCAGGTGCAGATACTGAAGAATATCAGCTTCCAGACATATTCCCTGGCGCGCCGAAAATCTCCGGCTCCAAGAGCCTGCCCGACCATTACGGCGACAGCGACCCCCATGGATATGAAAACGACATTGAACAAATTCACGATAGTGCTCGATATATTGAGACCCGCCACCACATTAAGGCCGCGTGTGGAGAAGATCTGGGTCAGCGTGGTCACTCCAAGCGACCAGAGCAGCTCGTTGACCACCAGTGGCATCCCTTTTTTAAAAATATTCAGCGCAAGCTTGCCCGGTACTTTAAGTGACCGGTACATGCCTACGATGAACGGAAACCTTTCGGTATGGCGATGTGTGTAAATAACAATGATCGCGAGTTCGACGTATCGTGAAATGACCGTCGCAATGGCGGCGCCGACGACTCCGAGTACCGGGAACCCGAGCTTTCCGAAAATCAAAACGTAATTGAGACAGAGATTCGTAAATACGGCAGCAATACTTGCTTTCATGGGGAGCACAGTCTCGCCCGTTTCACGAAGCGTACTGCTGTATACCTGGGACAGCGCAAACGGAAGCAGACCCCAAAGCATCACTTTCAGGTAGGAGCGGCCGTAATCGAGCATTGCTGCCGCGTCAACCGCGCTTCCTTCTCCGGTGAGATACAAAGAGATCAGCTGTTTGTCGCTCGCAAGGAAAACCGTAACCGCGGCTGCCAATATGACGGCTGCCGTCCAGAGCTTGAAGCGGAACGTATGGCGAAGCCCTTCGTTATCTCCTGCGCCGTAGAATTGTGCACCGAATATACCCGGACCGGACAGTCCGCCAAAAATGGTCAGATTGAACACGAACAGCAGCTGGTTCGCTATAGCGACGCCAGACATCTGCGCTGTGCCTACCTGGCCGACCATGATGTTGTCGAGCAGGTTGACAAAGTTCGAAATCATATTTTGAACAATAATAGGCAAAACCAAAGAAAGTACTGTTTTATAAAAAGCGCGGTCGCCTATGAAGGTACGCCGGAACCTTCCCAGCGCGCCGGCCGACGCAGATATTTGAACCATATGCTGTTCCTCCGAAGGGATTTTCATTTACAATGTAACGATCGTAGAACGATTGTAGCATATGGCCGGACATAAGTCCAGATTTATGCGACCCCCGAAATGTGCGTCAGTTGCGGAGCAGATCAATCAGGAAATCCAGCCAGGGATCCCTGTTTTCTAGAATATCCCGCCTCGTATATTCCACCCTGAAGTCCGGTATAACAGCTTTATTCTGGCTGTCCTCCTCCACGGGAGCTTTGTAGTGTGTTTTGGCGCAGTTGAACCCAAGCTTGCATTCCGGCATACTGAAATAAGCAGAGTTTCCAAAGAAGGAGGCAGTATTGCCGGTTGGCTGTCCGATCACCTTTGCGATCGAATTTGCCTGAAGCACCACAGTAAAGTCTGTTGCAGCGCTAAAGGTGGAGTTCGACGTAAACAAATAAATGTTTCCACCGAACGGCGGAGGATCTTCAGGCTTCAGTTCCCTGAATTCTCCGGGATTGTTATATCTCAGTTGGTCTCCGATAAACATATAGCTTTTTACAGCAACGAAGCTCAGGAACTGACTCGCTATACCATCATCACCGCCAGAGTTCCTTCTGAGATCGACTGCAATGTTCCCGATATCATTGTCATGAACTGCGGCGAAAAACTCCCTGAATCCTTCCACGGTTTGATTATCGGTTTTACATTTATTTATTTCTATTATACCGAGGTCATGCTCCTTATCGATTCTCCATTTCATTCTAACCGAGTCCGAATAGGCAAAAACTTCTGAAATACGTTTATACAAGGATGCTCCGGATGTGTGAAGCCGCATTTTTTTTGCGGATACCCTGCCATTCCTCTCATACCGGATCTCAACCGTATTACTCCTGCCGACAAGATTTAAACGTCTCAGATATATGCCTTGGGCGATCACGTTTATATTTGCCCTGATCCATTCAGGAATCTCAGCCGGGTACAAGGCTTCAAGTTCTTTCTGCAATCCATCCGCAGCCATGCGGCCGATCGAAATTATTTTGTCCCCTTTTCTCAGGAAAGCGCCGCTTTTCTTAACTATCAGTCCGTCACTTGTCCAAATGAGCAAAGGCAGGTCAATACGATCCCTGCTTATCTGATCTGTGGATAAACGCGTGTGGCCATCTCTCAGCGCCACTGCAAGCGTATTTAAAGTCCAGTAGAAATCCTCCGAGTCCATGGGCTTTTTTATTTTTTCATAGATATCGTCAATGATCCCATTATAGGCCGTTTGACCTTCTTTCATATTGGGATGGTTGCTTTCCAGAGTTTCAATGAAAAACTGCGCGTCGGTCTTCATAGCTTCGGGACTCAAGCTGTCACGATACAGGTACCCTGGGTTATCCGAAACCTTGAAAAAGAACAGATAGGATAATACAGCCAAAGGCAGTATTACGGCCAGTAGAATCGCTGACCTGACCGCTGTTTTCCTGCTTATGCCCTTTTTGGCGGTGGATAGGGGTATGTTCGAAGGGTTGTCATTCATAATTTCAAACTCCTTTAGAACATTATACCACCCCACCTGCCGTATTGTTTCATATCAGCAGCACCCGCACCCATTTCCGCACTACAGTATCTCTTCCCGCCCCTTTCCGTGATACCCTTCAGCCAGAAACCAACGTTTAAGTAATCATACTAATGCAACGTCGATAAACTCCTTCGAATTCCAAATATTGATTTGCCTGTTTACAGGCGCTGTTGTATACTTAGCATATTATTCAAACGGTCGCGAAGCGGGGTCATGAATTGCAAAGCACGGTCATAAACCAGGTAACCATCCTCTTTATTATCATGGGGATCGGTTTCATAGCAAAAAAGAAGAACATAATCGACGACGCAGCAGGCAAAAAGCTTTCGGAACTGCTTTTAATGGTTACGACGCCCGCGATGATACTTTCGTCCTTTCAATTCGACTATTCAAGCGAAATGCTGAAAAATGTCCTGGTGATTCTGGGGTTTGCGTTCGCAGCGCATATTTTGTCGCTCTTGCTGGGACTGCTGCTGTATCGCAGGTATCCTGAAAACATAAAAAAAGTCCTCAAATTTGCAACAATATTTTCAAACTGCGGATTTATGGGGTTTCCGCTGCTTGAAAGCCTGTACGGGAAAGCCGGGGTATTCTACGGCTCTATTTATGTCGCAGTATACAACCTGTTTGTTTGGACGGTCGGGGTAATGATATTCAGCGGAGAAAGAGACCTGAAAAGCATAAGGAAAGCCATGTTGAACCCGGGTACTATTGCAGTGTTCATAGGGATGTTCCTCTTCCTTTTCTCACTCAAGCTGCCATACCCGGTGGCGAAAGCCTTTGAGATGACGGGCGCAATGACCGCGCCGCTGGCTATGCTGATCGTCGGCTCCATCCTGGCCGGAGTTTATCTGAAGAGCCTTCTCTCGGGATTTCCCCTCTATTACGGCATAGTCGTCAGAAATATTCTCCTGCCGCTGGTAACGGTGGCCATACTCAAGGTTTTAGGCTTCAACGGCATCGTTTTAGGCGTCTGCGTTAGTGTAATCGCGATGCCCGCCGGCGCAAATACGCCCATTTTTGCCGAGCTGTACGGAGGCGACTCGTTGTTTGCCTCAAAGATCGTAGCCTTCTCCACTCTGTTTTCGATCATATCCATACCGCTTGTTTTACTGCTGGTATAGGTACCTCGGCGAGAAAGTCTACGCCATGTTCATCTGCTCTGCATTAATCTGTAAAATCCTTCATTGATCCAGGGCCGTAAATTAGTGAATTTATTCATTGTTGTCATTCCGAAAAATGATTATAATCATTATATTATATTTTGGAGAAATTAAGTAATCCATGGCGAAATATGAAAACCTATTACCAATGTAAAAAGTATTGTCGTTAATATTGCAGAAGGACAAGTTCAGGAGGTATTTGAATGAGCGAGATAAAAACCGAGATAAAAACGATCGGAGTATTGACCAGCGGCGGAGACGCGCCCGGTATGAACGCTGCCATCAGGGCGGTGGTAAGGACAGGGATACATCAGGGTTTTAAGGTAATGGGAATCAGGAAGGGCTACAACGGGCTCATCAGCGGAGATATATTCGAACTGGGCCTGAGAAACGTATCCGACATAATCCACAGAGGCGGAACCGTTTTGCAGACTGCACGCTGCATGGCTTTCAAGACGGAGGAAGGCGTCAGGAAGGGCGTAGCCATGGCGCAGGTATTCGGGATCGACGCGCTCGTCGTCATCGGGGGCGACGGTTCCTTCAGGGGCGCAAAAGACCTGAGTCTGAACGGCTTGAAGGTGGTAGGGATACCGGGAACGATTGACAACGATATAGGCTGTTCGGATTATACCATAGGCTACGATACGGCTTTGAACACGGTTCAGGACGCATTGGACAAGATCAGGGACACCGCGTATTCCCATGAACGCTGCAGCGTACTCGAGGTAATGGGAAGACGGGCGGGTTACATAGCCCTGAACGTGGGCATCGCCTGCGGCGCGGAAGTCATAGTTCTGCCGGAAAAATCCCTCGATTTCAACAAGGATGTAATCAAGCCGATAATAGAGGGCAGGAACAGGGGCAAAAAGCATTATATCGTTATCGTTGCAGAAGGTGTGGGCGGCGCTATCGAATTTGCAAAGCAGATCGAAGAGATCACAGGTATCGAGGCAAGGGCCACTATACTGGGACACATACAAAGAGGCGGAAGTCCTTCGGTCCGTGACAGGGTCATGGCAAGCATGATGGGCGCAAAAGCGACCGAGCTGCTGAAAGACGGCATCTATAACCAGATCATCGCCTTCAGGGATAACCAGGTCGTAGGCATAGAAATCAACGAAGCTTTGGACATGACAAAGGTAATAGACGACGATATGATAGAACTGAGCAAGGTGTTGTCATTGTAATAAGGCTTACCTTGGCCGCCGCTTTTGGCGGTATTCCGGCCAATACGGACAAAAGGGGGCTGAACCGGGCTTAAGAACCGATTCTCCCCCTTCTGTGCTATCTTGAGGCCTTTTTTCTTGCCCTTCTTTCCTCCCCTGACGAATTTGAGCTTTTCAATTCCCTCCAGATTTTCTTTCAAAGCACTTTTGCACTCCAGCTTGCGAGCTACCTATTCCAGCTTTAATGCTTGGGGCTTTTGTAGCAATGCGGCGAATCACGTACAGGCATGTAACATATCCCAGATAGCCCGGTTTATGTCTATTTGACAGCCGAACAGGAAAGAGCTGTATACCGAGGATAAACATACAAGTTGATTTCATTTACCGCCGACAGTATTATAAAATCGACAAAAAGCGACATAACGCCTGCAGGTCCAAAGAATGTATACGCGTTCAATGGATTTTATGGGCATAGAGACATACGGGTGATTTATGAAGAAATATGTTTTCATTTTAACGCTTGTTTTGCTGATGGTCAGTTCGCTCGTATCCGGAACGCTTGCAATGTACACGACGAGGATTGATAACCTTGCCGAAGGCGGCGTTGTCGCGAAAGAATTCATTTTCACCAGCGACGGAGCCGATTCCTTCAAAAAGGGCGTGAAGATCGCCCCCTCCGAGAAGGTGAACTGGCAGTTCAAAGTAAAAAACTACCGCGATCAGGTGATTACCGAAACGGATCTGTATTACAAGCTGACATTTCACGTATCGGCGGCTGCAGGCAAAAACGCCATCGATCCTCTGGTTGTCACCGTCAGGGATATCGGCGGAAATATACTTAAAAGTGTGACGGGCGTGGGCGCCTTTGACGTAACGGGCAGCTTTCCGCAGTCGCAGACGGGACAGGAAAAAACATATACGGTAGAGCTAAATTGGCCCGGTGACGGAGACAAGGATATAAATTATGCCGGTGGGAAATACGGCAGCTCGCTCACAATCGACGCCGCAGCCTCGCAGCTCCCGTTCGATGGAAGCGGCACAGGAGAATCCCCGCAAAGCGCAGTATCCGTCAAATATGAAACGACGGCTCCCTGGGCAAACGGTCAGAGCGGCAATTACCAGTACAACTACAGGGTAACCATTACAAATAACACGGACCGGACCATAAAGGACTGGAGGCTTTCCTTCTCTTTGCCGACCGACAGAATCAACAGCGTCTGGAGTAATGCAAAGCTGATTTCCGCCACACCCGACGGAGCCTATACATTTGGAAGTCCCAATTACAACAATGCCTCGACTGATACGATACAGCCCGGCCAAAGCGTGACATTCGGGGGAAATGCCCGCGGACGGGGAACCGAGGCTGTTAATAATATCACCGTGGGCGGCAGCAATGTCGATTCTATAAACGACATACAGCTAAGCTGCGAGTTCGGCAAATCCTTTTAGAGAATAAGGCAAGGCTGTTCACTTACAGGGGGGAAGCATGAAGTTTAAAATACTGATCATTGCGGCGTTGCTGCTGATCATGGCAAAAACTATGATTGTCGATACGCGATCTGCCTACACACTGGAAACAAGCTACAATATCAGCATTGTTCCCGATGGCAGGCACGGTAATCAGAAAAGCGGCACAGCTTCGGAAACTATGCTTCAACAGGCGGAAAACAGCACGGCTAATACTATTAAACTACAATAATCAACGGAGGCAAATATGAAAAAGATTCTTCTCACGGCAGCATTGGTATTAATTCTCACGACGTCAATTATTTCGGGCACTCTCGCCATGTATACGTCGAAAATCGACAATCTTGCCGAAGGCAGTGTCGTCGCAAAGGAATTTGTCCTGTTAAAGGGCGGTACGGATACCTTTACGCAAAACGAGAAAATCGAGCCGGGTAAAACGGACACCTGGAAGTTCAGTGTGAAAAATTATAACGGATCGATCGTAAGCGAGACTGCAATGAACCTTGACATCGACGTCGATGTGCAGGCTGCGGCAGGCAAAAGCGCCATTGAACCGCTATCTGTCAAAGTCCTCGATGCGGATGGAAAGCAGCTCGGAACAACTGTGACCGGCAACGGCACAATCCGTTTTACCGATAGCTTTCCCATTTCGGAGGCCGGCCAGGAAAAGACATATACTGTCATTGTCGATTGGCCGAGCGATAACGCGGTGGATATCAACTATGCCGGCTCCGGCTACGGTACGGATGTCAAGGTTTCCGTAACAGGCACTCAAGCGTAAGCAATAGAAAAATATGACAGGCTGCTCCATCCCGGGGCGGCTTGTTTTTTTATGCTTAAATGAAATACTAAAGGTAAAAACAGCTTCAGGAGAATATATGTCGCAGTCAAAGTATACAACAGATGAGCAAATAGAGAGCATGCGGCGGGAAATAGCGCTTCAAAAGCAACTGTCGGAGGACGGCGCCTTACATGGAGGAAAATTCGGAAAACTCAGGCGGAAACACAGCGGCATGAAAATCCTGGGCTGGGTCGTATTCGCCGCGGTTGTTTCCATGCTTGCCGGTGCTATTTTCATGGTCCAGGCTGCAAAGAGCCGCGGTGAAGTTCCGGGCTTTCTTGGTTATCATCTGTTTTCAATCGAGTCTGGAAGCATGGAACCGACGCTGAAAACAGGCTCGGTTATCCTCTGCCGGACGTCCGGCCATCCGGATGAGCTCGGCAAGGATACGATCGTGACCTTCAAAACGCTTTCCGGCTATATTGTGACACATAGGATAATCGAAGTGCGGACCGGCTCCGACGGAAATGTTTTATACGGAACCAAAGGGGATAATCCGGTCAACTCGCCCGACAAGGAGCTTTTATCTCCCGACAGGGTAATTGCGGTTTTTGTTGCGAAGATTCCTTTGACTTGAATTTGGCAAGGAGTTCAACATGAATATGAGTAATGCCGGACAGACAAGCAAAAAGTCCATCGTCGATATTGTCCATATGGAGCGCCTGACCTCCGAGGAATATATTTTCCGCGATGATCAAAAGCCGGTGCGGATACTGGAAGATGTAAGCCTTCATATAAAAAGAGGAGAAGTCTGGTCGATCAGCGGGCTGACTTCGCCGGAGATAAGGCTCCTGCTCGAAATCATGGCCAATATCAGGCCCTACCACAGCGGCAGGTGTATACTCGCGGAGCGTGGCATGATGCGGCACAAGAGGATCATACTGAAGCATGTCTTCTACATCGGCGATACCGAAATGCTCTATGAAAACATGACTGTACTTGAGTATCTGATATTTGCGGCTCATTACCGCAAAAGCAGCGAGCTCCTTTTGCAGGATGAGCTCCTCGAATTTATTATCGCCGCAGGCCTGGGGCGGATATCATTGACGCCCATCAAGCTGCTTACCGCTGAGGAAAAGGCTGTAGTCACATTGATTGCGGCCGTATATTCCGAAAGCCTCCTTATCGTTTTCAATTTTCCGGAGCTTGCCTTCGACGACGCTTTGAGCGGCGCCATCCGGAGAATATCCGATATCGTCAGAGGTAGCGAAAAAGCTCTTGTTATCGGCACGAACTCATACAGCCTGACCGAGGCTGCATGTTCGCACACAGCTTTTCTGGCGGGCGGCAGAATAATCTACAGTGGTTCGGTCGAAGACCTTCGCTTCGGTTATGATCCCGTCGAACTCATCGTGCGGGGCAATAACCTCTCCGAACTCGCGGAGCGGCTTTCACCCATGCTGCCCGGCTATGCACTGCAGTTCAGCGATAACAGCCTGCTTATTTTGAACAGGAGCGGGTCGGACCCGGAGGGCTTCGTACACAAAAAAATCATCGAATCGGGTATTTTGCCGGAATCCATAGAGATCAATCCGAAAACAGTCCAGAATGCCTACAGGGAGCTGCTTAGACAGAATGATTTACAAGACGAGCTACTTTAGAAAAGAATTGCGCCAGGCTTATGCCGAGGATAAGGTGGGAACCAGCAGGAAACTGTCATTTGCTCTTTTTTTGGGGCTTTTGTCCTTTGCCGTTTTCTTCGTGCTGCAATCGCTGAAAAAAAGCGTCCTGTCCGATGCGGTTCCGGAAATAATGCAGGCAAGCTATTTCTCGACAGTCTATATTTACATACACCTGGCATTCCTTCTGAATTCAATTTATTTCATCCTTTACTACGATTATCTCTTCTTTTCAGAGATCAGAAAAAATTCGTGGTATCTGCTTATCAAAATGGGGTATCGCCCAACAATGATGATTTTTCAGAAATTCATCGCACTGCTGAGCTCCGTCCTGTTCATCTACACGGTTGGCTTCTGTTTTGTCGTCCTCCTGACGGTGTTGCTGAAGTATAATTTTATATATGCATACCTGCCGGCTCTCTATTTTTCCGGGCTACTCGACCTGTTCCTGATCAGCGCCCTCGCAATGAATCTGTCGCTGTTTGTAGCTACGGTGGCCAACGCGCGTTATCTTATTGCGTTTTCTTCTGTGGCAATACCTGTAGTTAAGGCAGCCACGGGATATTACTCCATAATATCGAATCGGGTGACAATGCAGAATATCATGAATCTGTTTGACGTCGGCCGGTCTGCGTACATACTTGTTGCCGGTTTCTTGACAATAGCCTGCTGCCTTGTCAGTATCTTCAGGGCAAATAACCTGTCCAGGTATTATATCCTTAGCAAGCTTGAATGGTCGCAGCGTTATCCGGAAATCAAAATAGGCCGGCTGGATTCGAAAACAAGCTATCCCGTACTGGACCGGCCCGAACCAAAGCATCGCACCGGACTGGTCGACACCGTGATCACCGCGGTGTTTATTCTCTTCATAGGTCTGGCGCTTCTGTTCAACGGTTTCATAATATTGCTGAGTACAGCCGCACCGGGCAATGAGGTGACCATCAGGGGGACCATACCCTATATATTTGAATCCGATACGATGCAGCCCGAGATCATGTACAATGATCTGGCGTTTTTCAGGCGCGTCGACAGCCAATACCCTGTTTCGCTCGGTCAGATAGTTTTGTTCCGGCAGGATAAGGTCGTTTATGTGGAACGAATAATCGAGATCAGCAAAGCCGGTATCAAGGTCGACATCGACAATTACCCTCCCCTGTCCGAGACCGGCTCCATGCTGAAAACCATACGGCGTCAGGTTATCTACGGCATATACGACGGCCGGAATCGTTGGCTTGGCGCGCTCATCCTTTTTTCAAACACTCTCATAGGAAGGATAGTGTTTCTGCTGCTCCCGGCTGTTTTATTGTTCTACCGGAAGCAGCTTCTCAGACTCCTGAAAAAGTTAACGCCATAAACCCTTGTGCTGATTATTTCTTAGCAACTTCGACCTTGCCGTCTTTAGCGGTAAATCTAGCCTTAATAGTACAGTTAGCGGCCATGGCGTCGGGCTGTACGTCACCCTTTCCAATTATCGAATCAAACTTAAAATCCGTATTCGCATCCATACTGGCTACCAGGGCCGTATACCCGCTGCTGTCGTAACGTTTGAATACCGCCTCGCCGTTGGTGCTTCCCGACAGACCGGCGCCTGCGCTGAAATATTGCAGGATACATGTTCCATCCTTAAGTATGACCGATTCCAATATCATACGTGATAGCAGTTTTCCGCCGTTCTCAACCTTTCTTTCATAAAGCAGGCTGTTTGTAGACATGTCCAGCGATCCCTGCTCGGTTATTCTGTCGCCTTTTTTATTCATACCCGTATCTTCCGTATATTCCATGTCCGCGGCGAATTTGATCACGTTGCCGCTCTTTTCCCTCACGCCGTGATAGCCTGAGAGCATCAGTTTTCCTTCTTTTTTCGGCGCGTCTCCTATAGAAAGTATATCGTACTCTCCAAGCAGTGCCAATGCAAGCCCGGGCATCGCCAGGGTCATTTGGGCGGATAATGTGTCCATATCCGGATCGGTCAGGCTACTCTCAAAGAGATCCGCAAAAGGCTTCTCGGCGTTTGAGAGTGCATTGACGTAATCGGTAAGTTCGACTCCGCCCTCCGTGTATTCAACACCTGAAATTCCCGCGTCTTCGCCGCTGTCTCCATCGGCTTTTAAGGCTGCTTCACCTGCGACCTGTACGGAACCCGCTCCCGGGGCGTTGCCCGCCTGAGATTTTCCGCTTCCGCAGCCCGCAAAAAGACCGACGATAAGGAAGGCTGTTAAAATTAAAGCAATTACTTTTTTCATGACCTCTCCCCCTATTTTACCTGGCCGACTTTGTCCACCGTGCGCACACTCATGGCAAGCGCCTGTTCCCTCGAGGTATTTGCATAGCCGAGAGCCTTCTGAGCTTGAGAAATCGCCCTCGGCATAAACTTGCCATCCGAGCCCGTTATAATCCCGAGTTTTGCAATACACAGGCAATCATTCAGAGCCCAGTTCGATATATCCTTCTGGTCGGAAAATACAGGCGCGCCTGCAGTCGAATAGTCGGCGTCCGGGGCTATGAGCTTTATCGTACGGACCAGCATGGCCGCAACCTGCTCCCGGTTGATCAGCTCCTTCGGCCTGAACTCGGTAGGGCTGTATCCTAATACGATACCCAGCTTGTTACCCTTGAGGACTTGCGGGTTTGAGGTATCCTTAAATGGATTGGGTGAAACCGGAGTCGTGTCCGTTATACCCGTCGCCTTTTGGTATACCAGCAGGGAAACCTCCGCAAACTCCTCACGGGTTATGCTTTTAGTCATATCCTGACCTTTCAGTATGTCGGGGATCAATCCCATGTCGGAAGCCTTTTGAAGCTCGGGTGTCGCCCATTTCGAGGCCGCGCTCCATT
Organism: Bacillota bacterium; assembly: GCA_023412915.1. Lineage (GTDB taxonomy): Bacteria > Bacillota > Clostridia > Acetivibrionales > DTU013 > JAEYOM01. The sequence continues at coordinate 102,458 of JAEZRE010000009.1, read as the reverse complement.
CCGGCATATTATATGAAATCACGTTGGAATAGGGTCCGTACAGCCAGTTTGCAGCTGTTACGCCAGATTGCTCATAGTTACGTTCATCCATGATGTAACGCGTTTTTACTTCATAGCCCACGGCATCGTAGCTTTGAACGTTATTCTTGAAATAAGCGCTTACATCCAGTGAAATTATTTCTTGAGTTATAAATCTTGACCCGACCAATTTGAAATCTTTGTCATCATTCTTCCTGAGCCATATTTCCGTGCCAACTTTACAGCTTGCCGCCGCGTTGAGCTTCTGGATTTCGGCCGGGTGTCTGTCAAGCTGCAGCACGACATACGGTCTGTTATCCCTGGCGTTTTTTTCCACCTTTGCGGATTTTAAAACAGGCGGGTTATCGGCAAGAATTTTTTTGTAATCCATTTTACTGTCGGCTGAGAGTGTATATTCCGGGGTCCAATCGGAGAACACTATTCTCCCGCTTCCGAAGTCAATTGCAAAGCGTGCCTTCAGAGTCATTCTGTGGCTTTTGTACCATTCCCAGCTTTTAAACGCGGCAGGTACGGGCACGTTCTTATCCTCCGGGAACATCGTTTTGAATACAAGCTGCTGCTGGCCCAGATATTGCCCCCAGTCGCCCCCGTTCAAGGGATTATAATAGTTCAAAGAGTATTTCAAAAATGTTTTTGGGTTATCCCAATCGGAGGTATAATGCCAGTTTCCGCTATCTACCTTGAAATCGACCTGGCCTAAAATTTTCATGGGGTAGCCTCTATCCAGCGACGTCGTGTCGATAAGCGACCGCAAATCGTCGGGAGCGCTGAGTGTGCAAACAACGCCATACCCCCCGTAATTGGACGCTGCAAAATTCATAGGCGCGCCGATGGTCGTCGGGGGCGTACCGGCCGCAAAGACTGAAGCGGCAGGGATCAGCATCGCCAGTATCACGAATGGCATAAAGAACCTCCTTAACGATTTACGCATTACCTTGTTCATAAACACCTCTCCTTTAAAATTTAAGTTTTCTCAAACACCGATTTCTATTTTGATTTTGTTTCCCGTAAAATCCGTTGCAGAGATTTTAAGCCTTGTTCCGTCATAGGTTATAAACTGCTCGTATGCGTCCTCTCCGAGTTTTGAAACCCATGACTCGTCAACGCCCGAACCGACGGGGTATATGCTGTCGGCGTCCGGGTCATAAGCCGTTTCTTTTGTACGTGGTCTTAGCGAATAGATGAACGAAGTGACCTTACCGTCCCTATACCCGACGATTCCCCGTTCATACAGCGTCTGAAAAGCATATTTGTCTCCTCCGAGCGGAACGAATTCCAGCAATTCCACCTTCTCGGCGCCGTTTATATCCAAGATGCGCAGAGAATCCTTATCCGGCGAATACGCGCAGTGTATATTGAAGGGATCCTCCATGCCCGCCCTTTTCCCTGTCAATACATAGTCGTTGGCGGCGTCATGCTTCAGCTTCACCTCGGTGCAGCCGTACACTTCCCATGTCTCAACGACCTGGTCCATTTTTGCCCGGTCCTCGCAAAGGATTGATGTAAACGCCATATCAGCTGATGAGAGCATGGAAAATGAAATGCTTGCAATGTTCCTGCCGGGGTCATCCGCAGGAAGCGATTTTTGGTAGACAAGCACAGGTTTGTTGACTAGCCTGTCGACCGCTTTTACGATAGCATCCATGCGGGTGCAGGCTCCGGCATAATCCTTATTGGCGCTCACCTGCTGCGGGGCCGGCTCCTCGTATGTCATAAAGCTGCACTCAAGGAACTTCTCAAGCGTGGCTTTTTCCTTGTCGTTCCATACGACGCCGTATTTCGAGCCTGTCATTCCCACCAATTTTCCGTTTACTATGCAAAGACTGTAGCCTTCGCTGTTTACCCGCCGGGCATATTCGAGCGCCTCGGCAGGACTGTTGAATTCGTAGACCGGACACTGGGATTGCAGGCTGTCATCCTTGTAATTGATGTAAATACCCCTCACCGGATTAGGGCCAGTTCTCTGCTGCAAACCATCCTGGATATCCTCCGGCACAAAGCCTGCGTCTATAGCGGCCTTTCTTACCGTCTCAAGCGTTATACCCGTGTCAACCGGTTCTGCTACGGCAGCGTCCTGCCCGGCAATGTCGGCGCCGACTGCCGTTTCAGTGGTCGCCGCTGTACCGGTCTGAGTGCCGTCCGTGTTTTCCGGAGTTGCCTCTCTTGCCGGCGTATTTGCCGCTGCGCTGCCGGAAGCCGCCTTGCTGCCGTCTGTCGTTTCAACGCTGCCGGCCGTTGAATTACTGCCTGAGTTGTCCGACAAACTTCCAGTGCTCACAGCATCGTTTCCTCCCTGCACGTTTATGGGGGAACATGCCGTCAACAGCAGTATCACAGCGCCTGCAAGCGCAATTATGGACATGTATCTTCTCATTTATCTCCCTCCTTTTCGTTTCGCGATCTGAGCTGATCCTTTATCGATCTGCAATCGGATAAGATAGGTTTGCTTTGTTGCTCCGAAATAACGCTCGTTTTTACCATCAATTCCAACAGAAACTCAGCTTCCGATGCCAGCATGAAAGCCTTGACGCGGTTTTCCCGGCGATATTGCGGCATGACTTCCGATATCCGCAACAGGACGCCTACTCCCGTTCCGCATTCAAGCAGCCGGCCAATCAAGGGAAATCTCTTGTTCTCATATTCCAGATAGTTGGAGATCTCAACGATCCTTATCCCAAAATCCAGTGTTTTCAAGAGTATATCTTCCATAACATACATTCCTTCAGCAAATCTATATAAAATTCTAAGCCTTCACATGTGAAGAGCAATCACACCTATGTGAATTACTGGAAGAATATTTTTTCGTTTATGTGATATTTTTGAGTTTTACAAGAACATAAGTTATGATATTATGGAAACAATGGGATGGTGATGTTAGAAGTGAATAACTTGCAAACTGACAAGCAAACACCCGTGTCGTTGCCTGAAATATGCGCTCCCCGGTCCGGCCTCCTGCAAAAGTTCGATATGGCGTCGAAGAATCAATACGTATACATACACGCTCCGGCAGGCTTCGGCAAAACCATTTCGACATTACTTTGGCTCAAAAAGAGGGGGATGCGGACGGCCTGGATCTCTCTGGATGCCTATGACAATACGCCGGTCCTGTTTTACAGGCTTTTCTGCCAGAGTCTGGCAACTGTCCTGGCTGAAAATACCGAGGCTGCGCAGGGGACCAGGTCGCCCGCCTTCAATGCCTCCCCGGTGGAGTCGACGATAGAACTGTTGTCCCAGGCGGCTTATGAGAGTGAGGAATGTGCCCTCGTTCTCGACGATCTGCACACAATCACAAATGAAGAAATATTGAAATCCCTTCCTTATGTGATAAGGCGGCTCCCCCGCTCCATCACCGTGCTGATGTTGAGCAGAAACAGCCTACCCGCGCCATTTGCCGCCTTAAACGAACAGGGCAGAATCTCTTTTATAGGAAGCTCCGAGCTTGCCTTCAGCAGTACTGAAATCAGAAAGCACTTCGCGAACTACGGGCGATTCATCACAGAGCTGGAGGCCGAAAAGATCTACGATTATACCGAGGGCTGGGTCATCGCATTAAACACTATAGCGGTCAGCGGAAATATAGATATGTCCTGTGAAGGCCAGGCAATGTCCATCGGCCGGTTTATCGAAGAAAACATATGGAACAAGCTTGACGCCGGTTTGTGCGACTTCCTGATGTTAACGTCCATACCGGATACATTTTCACTTGAATTGTGCGAATACCTCACAGAAAGTGAAAAGTGCAGGCAAAACCTGAATACCTTGCTGGCGGGTAATATAAACATTTCCGTTATCGGCGCTGAATACCGGTATCACAACCTGTTCCTGGAATTTCTAAGGGAGAAGCTTGAACAAAGCGACTTCGACAAGCATTTACTGAATAAGAAGGTAGCGGAATATTATCTGAAGATGGGCGATTTCCTGACAGCGAAAAGATATGCGGTCAAAAGCGGTGATTTGGGCATAATTGCACAGACCATCCTCAAATTTTACAGTATGAAGACATTTTCTCTCGACGAATACGTAGAGTTCAATAAGCTCCACAATTTGCAGGAGCTTCCCGAAGAAATATGCAGGAAAATGCCTTTCCTATACGTTCCTTATATATTTTTCTCGTACGCGAACGGCAACATCCGAAAGGTCTGCGAAAACCTGGATAAGCTCTATCCCATGTTTCCCGCCATCGCGGCCGCCCATCCCGAAGTGATGGAGCATGTAAACGGCATAGTAATGCTCGATTGCAGAATCGCTATCAAGGATCTGCGGTCGCATTTTCAGAAGCTTCCGGCCATTACGCAGCAGCATATCGACTTGCAGTCACCGACCTTTACCTTTCAAATGCCGTTTCTGCACCGTTGTGCGCGGGATTTTTACGAACTGACTGATCCACAGCTAAAGAATGATATGGTAGAGGTTTCGAAAAACATCATCAAACAAAATGTGAATATTATGTTTACAGGCGCCGAGGCAGGTCTGATGATGGAAAGGAACCGTCTGCAGGATGCGCTTGCCGCCGCCCTGTCCCTAAGGGAGGCCGTAAACATGAGCATGACCCCCGAATTTGTTTACGCCGTTTATATATTGATCGCCGAGATCTATTTACAGTCATATCAGAAAGAGAAATACGCCGCGGCCATCAAAACTCTGAATAATTATATAAAGGACAGCTCTGCCGAATATCTTCAAAAGAACGTTTCCGCTTACGAAGCGAGGACGGCGATTTTAAACGGAGACAGGACGGCAGCCGTAAAATGGCTTGACAATTATTACGTCACCGAAGACTCGTTCGACAAGTTCTACAAGATTTTCCGCAATTTCACCACCGCCAGGGCTTATATCCTTCTTATGCAAATTGATAAGGCGGTTTACGCCCTGAATAAAATCAAAATGCTGGCACAGGATTACGACAGACTTCTCGATATTGCCGAAGCAGACGTTTTGCTTTCGATTGCGGAATGGAGCTCAGGCAAAAAGAAGGAAGCCCAAACCAGGTTGTCAGGCGTACTAGTGACTTTACAGCCGTCCGGCTTCATAAGGGTTATCGCAAACGAAGGGAAGGCAATCCTTCCGATCCTGTCCTCGGTGATGAAAAAACTCCAGGCTGACGGGCGTCATCCGGAAAGCCTGACCAGGTTTGCAAAAGAGGTTTATCTTGCGGCATACGAACAGGCGAAGCATTTCAAGGGCTTGACATACAGCCGCGAGTCAGGCCCGGTCAAGCTTTCGAGTCAGCAAAAGCTGGTATTGGAGCTATTGGCAAAGGGATACAAATTCACTCAAATAGTTGAGGAAACAGGCCTTAGCCTCAATACGATCAGAACACATGCAAAAAAAGCCTATCTAAAGCTGGACGCAAACAATTCGCTTGATGCGGTAGTACGCGCCAGGCAACTGGGCTTGTTGGAATAGTATAAATCTTAAGTCACATCATTTTAGAGCAGCGGATCAGGAGAACATGGGAGGCAGGGCGTTCGAAGCTGCCGGATGCGGGATGAAAGCTCCTAGCGATCCTACGGCTCATGCTCCATATTGTTCGGCCGCCTCCAACGGCATGGCTGGTCGCAAATGCCCTGCATTTGCTGCTCGCCCATGCGTCCTGCCTGCCGTATCCGGCTAAATCCGCCATCGTGGCGGATTTGCCTCACCTGATATTGCATTCGCCGTGTATCGCTAAGTCGCTTCATCATGCATCCTTGCACCTGCAAGCGCCCTGCCCCCCGACCCACAGGGTAGCGCTGCTTTCTGCGGATAGAGCCCTAAAAATCCTTCATGGCATGCCAGGAAAGCGTGCTGCCTTTTACTGTCTCGTATAACCATATAAAAAAAGCATGGATTTCTCCATGCTTTATAAAATGAAAAATTATTTGGATATCGTAATGTTGTAGGCGCAGACCATCTCTTCACCCGGAGCGATATGCAGCGTGCCGGGGCGTTCCTTCCACTGGCTTTCGATTTCCTTTGCCGGGAGAGATGTGATAGAGCCGTACCACGGTTCAAGGCAGATATAATCGCCGCCCACTGCAGCCCAGATCTGGAAGTGAGACGCGTCGCCCAGATGTATCTTCGTGCTGCGGGTGCTTTTTTCACTCTTGAGGGTGATATTGTCGGAGTTTATCGGGTTGAAGGTGATGCAGCCTTTGGCCAGCTCACTGTAGTCCAACTGAAGTTTTTTGCCATCGGCAGAAAAGAACTTCTCGATTACCTCGAGCGGCTCGTAATGCTTTACGATGTTTGCCGTGCTTTCCGGCTTGTCAAGCTCCAGGTAGTAGTCCGCAAAGCCGAGTCCGGTGTCGAAGCCGCCGATCGGGCAGGCAAACCTCGGGTGTCCGCCGACTGAGAAATACATCTCCTTATCATCCAGGTTTTTGATCCTGTATTCGGTTCTGAGAGTCGTACCCTCCACTGTATATATTACACGGAACCTGAATTTGTAAGGATACTGTGCATGGGTAGTTTCGTTGTCGGAGATTTCATAAGTAATACTGTTTTGTGATTTTTCCACGATTTCGTAGGTGCTGTCCTTTGCAAAGCCGTGCATTCCCATCGTGTACTCTTTTCCGTCGAGGAAATACTTGTTATCCGGCACAGCGCCGAGCATCGGGAAACAAATAGCGGCGCCCAGTTTTTCGAGAGCCTCGGGGCGCCAGAAATAATTGACGTCATCATCGTTGAATCTGAGAACCCAAGGTTCGACATTGAAATTATCCGAAACAAAAGTGATCTTTCCATTGGTAATGGTACTTTTCATTTTTACTCCTCCTGCTGATTATACTGTAATCGGTTAGTACATGTATATACAGCATTATATCAGGTATATAACAATAAGTCTATCTATAAAGCGCAGCTTTGAGGAATTTTTTATACCCGGTAGCTTACTGCATTGCGGAAGGTATTAGGCATTTCTCAATAAACGGCCGCCTTTCGGAAGGGTCAAAAATCATGTTATTTGCGTATATTTGAATAGTATAGTGCCGGTCTTTTGCAGCAGCTAATACTTGAGGACGAACCGGAAACTTCAGTCACAGCCAATGGAGGTATAACGTGGTGGATAATGTAATTATCCTGAATGAATCTCAATTTGAAGAAGACGTATTGAAAAGCTGCATACCGGCAGTTGTATATTTTTATTCAGACGATTGTCTACCCTGTCTGACTTTTAACGAAATTTTCACCAGAACTTCTATGACGGTCGATGCAAAGATGAAGTTTGTAAAAATCTTCAGGCCGCACAACAGATCCCTCTCGGACAAATATACCGTCAAATCCAGCCCTGCGGTTTTGTTTTTCAAAGAAGGCAGGGAGGTATGCAGCCGGCTTACAGGGTATATCGACTACCTTGAATTCAGTGAGGCTATTGGGAAAGTTCTTGAAAAGCCCTGTTCCGCGAGGCAGCGGTCAATAGTGCGCGGCGACGTCCTTATCCTGGGCGCCGGTCCTGCGGGACTCACCTCCGCAATATATACGGCGAGGAGCCGCCTTAAAACGATGGTGATCGAAGCGAATATTCCCGGCGGTCAGGTGGTGACGACTTTCCATGTGGCAAATTATCCCGGTACCAACGGCGTTGTAAGAGGGTTGGACCTGATGGAAAACATGAAGAAGCAGGCGCTGGATTTTGGAGCGCAGATAGATGATATGCAGCATATAAGCGAAATTGATTTTTCCGGAGCGGAAAAATTCATAAGAACGGACGTCTGCGATTACTATGGAAAATGCGTAGTCATTGCGACAGGGTCCGAGCCCCGGAAGCTGCCCGTCGCGGGAGAGTGCGATTACAGAGGCCGCGGAGTCCATTACTGCGCAACCTGCGACGGCCCTCTGTACCAGGACGCGGTTGTCGCGGTGGTGGGCGGCGGAGAATCAGCGCTTGAGGAAGCCGGGTTTCTGAGCCGGTATGCCAGGTCGGTAACGATACTGAACCGTTCCGACCATTTTAATGCGGCAAAGTCCTCCGTGGATGAGACACTAAAAAACCCGACGATATCCGTAATCTGGAATACTGTCGTCAGAGAACTCAAGGGAGACAATTTCCTTCAGGCAGTTGTGCTGGAAGATGTAAAAACAGGGGCACAAAGCGAATTCAAAACCGACGGGATATTTGTATACATCGGAACTCAGCCAAATTCGGATATCTTCGGCAAACAGATTAAATTGTCGGAGAACGGGTATATACTGACCGACGAAAACATGTCGGCCGGTGTCCCAGGAGTATTCGCCGCCGGTGATGTGCGTGATAAAGCGGTCCACCAGATTTCCACCGCCGTTGGTGACGGCACGGTAGCCGGCATGATGGCTGTAAAATATATCAACCGGGGTTAGTTAAACAACCTCAGGCTTAAACAGGCAGGTCGATTTTGACGGAGGTTCCTCCGGACTCATTGTTTTCCGCCCATATCCTGCCGCCGCAGGCTTCTACGATCTCCCTGCAAATGGAGAGACCAAGCCCCGCTACGGAGCGGCTTTTGTCCGATGTATAGAAGGGATCGAATATCTTTTGCAGCTCTTCTTCGGGAATACCAGTCCCGTTATCTTCAACAGAGAAATGTACAAAGTCTCCATGCCTTGAGCAAATAACCGAAATGGACGGTTCCTTTTGACCAAAATGCTTCAGGCTGTTGCTTATGATATTGCCAAAAACCCTCCGCATTTTGGAGATATCCACAAAAAGCACGTCCTGGGGACAGCCTACGCTCACGGAAAAAGCGATTCCTCTCTCCTTCAGCTCCTCTTCGTAATCCGATCTCAGAATGGCGCAGAATTTCTCGGACGTTACCCTTTGCTGCTTAAGCCCTCTGTGGATATGGAGGTTCAGATACTCGTCGAATTCCTCGACGAGATTATTTATAGAGACCGCTTTGTTATATATAATGTCAACGTACTGCTCATGCCTGTCGGCTGGCAGCGAGCCCTTCTTCAGGCGTTCGGCAAAACCCATTATTGAAGTGAGAGGCGTCTTTATATCGTGTGAAATCGAAGCGATGATAAGATTCTGCTTCTGCTTTTCCTTTTCGATCGCCTCCGTAAGCGTTACGAACCCATTCTGCAAAAGTCCGATCTCATCCCTGCGGCTAACGCTCCCGGGCCGGATTCCTGCCTTGTAGCGTTCCATATTTTTTTGCAGTGAAACGATAGGTTTGGCATAGTCGAGATAGACCGGAACTGCGGAAAACAACAGAATGATCAGGATTATCAGCGCTTCCGCCAGGAAAATATGCCAGGCCAAAGCATACGAGGATATATTCTTGATAGGCATCGGTTTCGTTATGTTCAGCAGATAGGCTCGGCCGTTATAGTGAAACAGGCTCGAGGCATTGTTAACCACAGCCACACCCGTCGTCTCTCCCGCCTGAAAAACCGTAAGGCCTGTCTCGTCGCTAACCCGTACTGTAATATCTTTTTCCTTCGCTATATTTCTCAGCAGCTCCCTGAAGTCGCTTCTGTTTTCTATCTCCCCGGAAACGCGTGTCGTTTCGGCCTGCAGCTGTTGCTGTACGCTCAGGTTGAAGCTGGATATTTCTTTTGACAGGAACAGATTGTAATACCCGTAGACCAGCAGGATGTTGATGATAAAAGCAGCCAGAACAAGTAAAGGAAGCTTGATCTTAATACTCATTTTCATTCTCCTGATATCTCACAAGTTTATAGCCTACGCCCCAAACTGTTTTGATATAACGGTTTTCCTTGTCGATCTTGTCCCTCAGGTTTTTTATGTTGACCGCCACCGTCCCTATATCCGCAAAGTCCATGCCCCACACTGCGCTGAATATCTGCTCCTTCGACAGGACCTTTCCTGCATTTTCAAAAAGGTAGCACAGCAGCTGGAACTCCCTCGCCGACAGCTCCTCTCGCTTGCCGTTCACCGTGACCTCGTAGCTTTCCGGGTCTATCCGGATATTGCCGATAGTCATGGCGCTGTTTTTCTTCTGAAGATTTCTCTTCTCCCTGCGCAAATGAGCCTTGACCCTCGCAACGAGCTCTTCGACGACAAAAGGCTTTGAAACATAGTCATCCGCCCCCATTTCAAAGCCCAGCATGGCATCATACGTACGGTTTTTGGCCGTCACGAAAAGGATCGGACAGGCTACGGTATTTCTGATCTTCCTGCAGATTTCCAGCCCATCCATATCGGGCATCATAATATCGAGCAGTATCAATGAGATATCCGGGTTGTCCTTAAGCTGAGCGAGAGCATGCTGCCCGTTGAAGGCCAGAAGACATTCATACCCTTCGTCGGCAAGCGCGTCTGATATAAGCAGCGCGATTTCCCTGTCGTCGTCAACTATCAGAATTTTCTCCATGCTCCCATCCCTTCCTCCATAACCTTGCAACGAATTAATGATACATTACGGCTTGCCGCCTAGTTGAAATATACGTCAGCCGTATAACCCGGTTTCAACTCTCCCTTTGGATCCTGTGGCCTTACTTCCACCTTTACGATCCGTTTCCCGTCCTTTTCAACAGCAACGTTGGATATTTGTGTAACTACTCCGGGAATGTCCGAGTTGCCGTCCGACGCAGGCACGATCCTGACTGACTCTCCGAGCGTCACATTTTTTATGAATTCTTCGTCGACTTCGGCGCTTACTATTATGGAATCCGCGTCGATCAGCTGCAGCACCCTTGTCGGCATGTTTTGCGCCCCGAGCATCGTTCCGTTCACAACTCCGATATTCTGGACTATGCCGTTTTTCACGCTTGATACGATCCGGTTGCCATCCAGATAATCCTTCTCGCTCTTGTTTTTCATCATATCCAGGTCGATTTGGGAGACGTTCACACTGCTGTTTTGTTTTGCCGTATTCGCATCGTTTGAGTTTTTAATCTGAGCGAGCTGCTCCTGCTTGGACTTCAATGAGATTTTCAACTGGTCGAGCTCAGTCTTCAAGGAGCTCTTCGTTCTGCTTATATTGATCTCGACGTCCGACAGGGCTTTCTCTCTTTGGTCCAATATGTCCTTATACTGGTCCAGCACGCTTTTTGAAACCGTACCCGCGTCGTAGAGCGCCTGGTTATCCCGAACGTCTCTTTTGGCATTCTCCAGATCCTTTTTTGCCAGTCCCAGCGTAGTCTGGAGAATCTTCAAGTCCGAATTGGTCCCTTTACTCAATTCGTCCGTTTTTGTTTTTATGTCCTTCTGCAGCTGTGCAATATCCTCGGTAAGAGCGCCGGTATCCTGTTTTGTAATGCTTTGCCCCGCCTGTCCGGCAGTGAGCTGCTCCATGAGCTTATCCATCATTCCCAGGTATTCCGACATGTCAAGTGTCACCAGCTCCTGCCCCAGTGAAACGCGGTCTCCTTCCTTGACCTTGACGTCGGTCACCGCGGCGGGAAAGTCAATATTTATGTCGTATACCTTTTCGTATTTTACCTCTCCCCAGGCATCCAGGCCGTAGTCCGCAGTTGGTTCGGAGACTGCCGTCTCGAGGCTTTTATCCTTATCCGCCCGTATCAAATTATATCCGATTATGCCAGTTGCTACAAGCATTATGAGCAGCCCGGCGACGGCCAGCGCCCACTTTTTATGTTTCAATATCATTTCGATCATTTCCATACCTCCGATTATTTTATTCAACGCTCTTTAACGACTCGAGCATATCGATCTTTTTCATTTTTTCAGCCACAATGCCATTGATTATCAGGGCGAAAACCAGTGTTATGAGACCCGATAGTATTACGGTGCTAAATGATATGCGGCTCAGCAGATCCATCTGGTCATCAAGGCCTCCCGCGGCAATATCGGCAATTACCTTGCCCACCGGTATTCCGAATACCGATCCTAAAACCACGGAAAGAATGTTTTCAGTAAGCACAAGAGAGCGTATCTCTTTTTGGTAAAAGCCCAGAACCTTCAAAGTGGTAAGATCACGGATACGTTCCGAAAAATTCAGTATACTGCTGTTATAAAGGACTACAAAGGCCAGGATACCTCCAAGGAATATAAGCAATATCGCCGCAATATAAACGACTTGCGTACTCGCCTTGACGTCTTTTATCTGGCTGGATCTGTCCACGTATTCGTCGACATAATCGCTTTTCAGAAAAGTACCGTCGGGCTGACTGTTCCATTTTACAAGTATCGCGGAGGGCTTGAATATCTCCCCGATGGCTTCGAAATATTTGTCCGTCATATACATGCCCTGTCCCGTGGCCATATATACAATCTGCTTTACAGGCACCTTTACATAGCTCTTGCCCGGGCGCTTTAGCTCGATAATGTCGCCCGCCCTGACATTCAGAGTTTGCGCAAGCTTTCTTGTCATTGAAATGCCGTCCTGCGGGAGCAGCACAGGATCGCCGCCGTTATCCTTCAAATGAATCAGAGGACTGTCCTGCGAAAAAACCGTAAGCAGCTTCATTGTTCTTTTACCGTCCGGGCAAACGATCTCGACCGCAGTCTCCTCCATTTGCTGGACTGTCCCGTCGAGCTTGATATTGCTGATAAAACGCGAATCAACTTTGCTGTCGAGAATTATTTTCTGGTCATAGGTGTAGGTGACTTCGTAGGTCTGCCGGGCGATCCCGTTAACCATATTGCACAGAGTGAACGCCGCCACGATGAGTCCAGTGCAGCCTGTGATGCCGAGTACGCTCATGATCATCCGCGTTTTGTTTTTCAGGGTATTCCGCGCGATGAGCTTGCGGCTGAATCTCATCCTGCTCCAGAGCTTTGGCAGAAATTCCAGAAAAACATGGCTTCCCTCTTTAGGCGGCTTGTCTCTTAGCAGAACGGAGGGGGAATCCCTCAGCAGCTTGAGGCAGGCGTAAAGAGAAACGCCGCCTGTACAGGCAAGTATCAATATGAGGCTGAATATGAAATTGACAAGGTTTATAGAAATACCGTAATCTGTAAAACTCAGACGCAGCCACGGTATCAGCAGCCTGCCGAAGAAATTCGGGCCGATCAGGAGACCGAGAAAGGCCCCCAGCAAGCCCATATACACGCCGTAGGACGTATAATGCCACAGGATGCTTCCTTTCGTATAACCGAGGGCTTTCAGTATGCCTATCTGGCTGCGTTGATTTTCTACCATCCGCAGCATTGTGCTTTGAGTGATAAGTGCGGTCACGAGGAAGAACATCAGCGGGAACACTGTGGCAAGGGTCTTGAACTGGCGTATGTTCGCGTTGATATTGTTGGTGCTGGTGTCGTCGCCCCTTGCCACGATTCCGATCAAGTCGTCCCCGATCGCTTTGTCGGCTTCAGCCTTAACCCGCGTTACATCAGCCGTCGGGGACAACCGTAGGCATACCTGGTTGTATACCTTCTGCCCGTATATGCTCTTTAGCATATCGTCATCTATGATAATAAATCCGTATTTTCCGGAGTCAGGTACAATACTTGTTGTGCCCTTTACGGAATATATATGCTCGCCGCTTTGGGCCAGCCCCTCGATACGGAAATCTGTCCATTTATCATTTACTTTGACGGCTACCTTGTCGTTTATTTTTAGCCCATGCTTTTTGGCAAAGGCTTCGTCCAGTATCGCGCCGCTGCGGCTCGACAGCCTTCCCTGCTTGAGAACCGGCCTGTCCAGTGTGTTTTGAGCGGAAACGGCATAGATATGAAGGGTCGGACGGCCTTTCAAGTCTGTAATTGCATTTATCGAAAACCGTTTTTCTGTCTTTTCCACGCCGTCGATCCTTGAAATACTCCAGAGTTCCTTTTCCGTGGGATTTGCGACATTGATCCACATATCGGAAATATTTGCGGCGGCATACATGGCGCCGGAATTGTCCCCGATAGTCTTCCAGACACTGTCGAGACCGGTGACTATGGTCACGGAAAGCGTAGCCATAATAAAGATAGAAACGAACTGGGCCAGGGATTTTCGCATGTCCATGATGGATTTTCTGAAAAGCGTTCCCTTTACCATACGATCTCCTCTGCGTCTTTGGGGCTGTCGTTATACCTTATATCGCTTATCCTCCCGTCCTTCATGTGAATGACGGCGTCCGCCATATCTGCAATCAGGATGTTATGTGTGACAATTATGACCGTTTTTCCCATGCTTGAGGCGGCGTCGCATATCAGTTTAAGAACCTTGCGGCCGGTTGCCGAATCCAGCGCTCCCGTGGGCTCATCGCACAATACTATCTGCGGATTCTTGGCTAAAGCCCTCGCTATGGATACTCTCTGCTGTTCTCCTCCGGATATCTGGCTGGGGAAATTATCCAGTCTGTCTTCGAGACCCACTTTTGTAAGCATTTCCTTCGAATCAAGGGGGTCGCTGCATATTTCCTTTGCAAGCTGTACGTTTTCAAGGACGGTCAGATTGGGCACCAGATTGTAAAACTGAAAAACGAAGCCTATCTTGTTTCTCCTGTAGGTCGTAAGCTCGTGCTCGGACATACTTGAAATTTCCTGATCATCCACCATGATACGGCCCTTTGTCGGCGAATCCATTCCGCCGAGTAAATTGAGTACCGTCGTTTTACCCGCTCCGCTTTGCCCCAGCACTACGTTGACGGTGCCCTGCTCTATTCCGAAACTGATGCCGTCGACCGCTTTTATCTTGTGGCCGCCGACATGGTATTCCCTTTCCACATTCTCAAAAGTAATAAAACTCATCCATTTCTCCTTTGTCCAAACGCGGCAAAGCCTGAGGGTCGGATAGTTCAGGCCCGCAGCCGCTCTGCCTTTGATTCAGTTAGAATTATAAATCGAATAAATTATGTGGTAAGAGGAAATTTATTAAGAAATATTAAGACATGGAATTGCTGGAAATACTATTTTTTCTCGCTGAAATATTCATCCCTTATATCGCCTGTAATTCTTTTCAATATTGAATTTTTTTGCCCCACATCGGTATGGATATAGTTAAATGCGGAAGTAATTGAAGCCTGTATCTTTTCATTTGTAATCATCGGCACATTTGCAAAGGGTTTGAAATATAACAGCATCGGGAAGCCGCCGTTATTTGTAGGAAATTCATAATCGACATGCAGCTGTTTGGCGCCCAGACGTTCATAAAAAGTTATACGTCGCTGTTGATTTTTCTTCTTTTCGGCGTCTTCATCCGACGGTATTTCAACTTCAAAAAATACTCCGAGGCTTTTTTTGTTATCACCCTCGGCGATTTTATTGAATAGCAGTGTGCCGTAGCCTGCATTCTGAAATCTCTTTTCGATGCTCATATAGTCCAGCCAGAGAACATTCAAATCCTCCATCTCATATATGAACGCATATCCTATTATATCTTCAAAAACTTTATGCTTTGCTATCAAAAGCTTGTACTTTTTATTTGACATCAGCATTTCTATGTGTTTATACTCTTTTATCTCGTTGGCGTCGAAATCATTCTGGAACCTTGCATAGATTGTTTTTAAATCGTTTGTATCGCCCTGGACAATATCGATGTCATTCAGCTCGCCCGTTACGAACGCTTGGAACTCCGGTTTGAAAAGCCGAAGATTATGTTTGAACCAGGTGTAATGCAGCCTGTTTTCCTCAAACAGCACCGGTATCCATGTGTCAGAAAGCCTGAACCTTCCCTTTTTGTCCTTCTGCCTGTCAAATATGGTCTCTACAAGATTCCAGCACATGTTGGCATAGATATGATATTTCTTTTTAAATCTATCATCGTGATCCAATTGATAAAACATCGAGGTTCTGTCGTAATCCCTCAGGTCGGGATCATCCAGCCCGATTTTAAGAAGATCGGAATATATATTATCTATATCCGAGTATGAGCCGTCTCCTCTGGCTATTTTGAAAACGTAATAAGAAATAAACAATGAGCCCAGTGAAATAAGCACAGATATGCCTGAAATCAAATAGCTGAACAATTGGATTCCCCCTGTGAATATCCTTTGTAAATTAAATGTTTCGGATCACCGGTATTATACCTTGATAGCGCCGATGTCTCTAGTCGTTTATTCCCAGCATCTCATACGCGAGATCCCTGACCCTTGGGTGGATTACATCGTAAACATAGCCGCAGTTGCGTACGTGCTGGATATAGAAGATCGCCAGACGGTTCTTGAGATCGATGAGCGCATATGCTCCCGCGGCGCCATCCCACCCGAATTCTCCAAGGGGACTCCTGACGCCGGACTTTTCCCTTTCGATCAGCGTCCGGACTCCGAGGCCGTAGCTGTAGCCTTTTCTATTGAACAGTGCGAAATCCTTTTTCGAAATTTCATCAAGCTGGTCCTGACGCATCAGATCCAGGGAAGCAGTGCTCAGAACCCTGTAGCCTTCGCTGCTGATACCGTCGTTGCACATTGCGTCCAAAAACAGCATGTAATCGTCCGAAGTAGAGATCAAGCCTGCTCCGCCGCTTTCATACCTTTCCGACAGGGCATAACCGTTATCGAGCGGCATTGGGGACGAAGTCATTGTCTCTCCATCGTACATGAACTGATCCGACATTTTCGCCTTGCGCTCCGGAGTCAGTTCAAACCCGGTGTTCTTCATGCCCAGCGGTCTTAGTATATACTCGGCAAGATACTCACCGAAGCGCTGTCCCGAAGCTTCCTCAACCACCGCTCCCAGTACATCGTGGCTCAGGCTGTATTGAAAATGCGTACCCGGTTCAAAATCCAGCGGTTCATTTGCAAGCGCCCTTATGACCTGCCTCGTTGTCGCCTTCCGGCCGGTCTCCTCAAGGACCTTCCGTATCGAAGGAACTTCAAGATTATAATTCAAGCCGCTTTGCATGGAAAGCAGATGCCTGATTGTCAACGTATTCACAGCCGGCTTTATTTCAGAGCCATCTTTCACTCTAAGAGTCCCGTACTCCGGCAGATATTTCGCGACCGGATCGTCAAGGCGCAGCTTCCCCTTTTCGAGAAGCTGCAGAATGGCTGTGCAGGTTAAGAGCTTTGACGCTGAGAAGAGCCAATATGTATTCGCGCTTGTAAGCGGCTTTGTTTTCCCGTGATCCGAGTACCCTGTGGTATGGCGGAAAACAAGCCTGTGCTCGCGGTAAATAACACAATCGCATCCGGGTATCCCGGATTTTTCAAGTGAGTCCATATAGTCGGTCAATATTTTCTGATTCAATTCAATACTCCTCCTTCATTGGTGTATGCCGCTGCTATTCATATATTATACAATATAATACGGAAATAGCGAAGCAAACCCGGAGGTTCATTTATCACTCTGCAAGTCATAAAAAACCCCATTGATTATGACTCCTACGGGAACGATCCTTTTGTTGAAAGAAATAGTCTTTTCACAGCTGTCCGTATATTCGGCCGTCTCCTCATCTACCCGGAAAAACGTGGCATTCCGGATAACGGACAAGTCGCACCAATTGTCCAGTCTCAATATTTCGGCAGGCAGCTTTGTCACGCCGTACATAATATCCTCCAGCGACATCGATAAGGCAAGCATTTTCGTCAAGGTGGTCGCCATATCGTGAACGGGCCGACGGCGGGAATAGGCGTGCAAATCCGTGCTGATGCTGATTTTGGGTATACCCCGTAAAATGGCCTTACGGCACACGTCAAAGGAGAAGCTTCCGGCTCCGTGACCCACATCCAGAACTACGCCGCGTTCAATGAGCTTTTTCAAAGATTCCGACGGCGTGCCGTCCTCATTCCATGCATCTCCCGACCCGTTGAAGCAATGGGTCAAAATATCGCCTTTTTTCAAAAAAGGCTCAATATCCGACAGATATGGAGGATTACCTCCGATATGCACCATCAGTGGCAGGTCTGTGATTCCGGCGACTTCACTGGCTATCCGCAATGGCTCTATCCCCTCATGGCGGATTACTCCGCTTGCGATACGCACCTTGACACCGCTGACCACATCGCGGTTTGCTTCTATGGTTCTTACGGTATTCGCGGCATTCAGATACTCCAGTGCATTATATTCATGATTGAATATAATACCTATCGGGCTGATGCAAATAAACAATTTGATGTTCGTTTTGATAGCAGGCTCCACGTATTTCCGGAAGCCCCCGATAGTATAATCGCCTGTCGTTCCCGCATCCGCCACCATGCACACGCCCGTCTTGTAGCCTATTTCATCGGCATTTATCCCAAACATGCCGAAGCCGTCATTTATATGCGCATGCAGATCGATCCATCCCGGTGTAAGATATATCCCGCTTGCATGATCACAAGAATCCGTCCTCCCGGCATAGTACTTATCACCTTTTTTCCTCACAATGCCACATTCAAAGCGATTATTGGCAGCATCATACATTCTGACAGCTGTGCCGTTCATCATATTTTTCCGCTCCCCGACAACATAGTTTGGAGTGCGCTTTCCGCTCCTAAAAACGCCAAAAGCCCTTGGTATACAAGGGTTTTTGGGCGGTACATTTCTGTAGCTATATCTTAGCCACTTTAATTTTTTGCGGGCCGTTTCCGATTCCTTCAAAAGGCCCCGCTGTCAACCTGCCCAAAGGGCGGAGGTTTCCAAAGTAATCATTTTCGATACACAGCGGTGTTCCGTCCGGATTTTCAAAAGGCAGTTCCGGTTCGAAGGCAATTCCCAAGAAATCTGTGGTTACTGTAACAGTTTTTACTTCCGTCAGCTTGTCACCGAAATCAAATGTCAAATAAACGCTGCCATCCTCTGTTGCGAGCTTTACCTCCGGCTTCAAATCCGGATATGCCGCCGAATCCGTCTCTTTTTTGTATGGATTTGCATCGCTGAAATAAAGATTGGAACCGCAGTACATCGGAAGCCGCACATTTGCAAACTCATCCACTGTACGCAGGCCTTTATGCCAGTTTTCGCCGCCGGCAGGGCAATCATCGTAGATTGCAAGTCCTTTGGGAATACTGCCGTCCTCATTAAGCTTCAATCCCGGATGAACCCAGCTGGTTACATTGATTTCTTTCTCTTTTTCCACATTTTGCGGCTGTGTACCGGTAAAAATATTGTTATAGAATCTGTCATCGCCGCCAAGAATGGTCATGAAGCCATGCACGCCGGTTTCGTGCGCATAGTGGTACGGAGTGAAACGGTTTGTGACTCTGGCCCAGGATATGAAACCGCCGAACAGGTTATTAACATAGGCGCCTCCCTGAGACAAATCCAAAACACTCTTCATGGAAAGCATTACATTATTGTCTACCACATATGGACCATGGCTTACTTCTACAAATAAATCCTCTGTGTCGTTATCATATAACAGGTTTCCGGAAATGCGCGTACCCTGCGCCTGCCAGTCCATCCACAAACCGCGGTCACAGTTATGGATGTGGTTGTTATAAATCTGGCAGTCCAGAGAAGCATGCAGCTTGATTCCCGCAACCTCTGCGCCGTTGAACATTCTCTTATGATGGATGTTATAAATATGATTGTTGTAAATCCTGCTGAATACTTCTCCCAAATGCCCGCATATACCGGTCTGTTCACAGTCATGGATCACATTGCCGCGAACGATATGGGAGCCGATGGTTTCCCTGCTCCATCCCATATGCACAGCATTCATAATAACGTCCCTCTCACGCTGAGTTCCCTGTTTTGTTCCGACAATTGTCCACTCGTTATGTCCGGTGGTAATTTCTTTGCCGAGGCTTATGCCGGAATTCTTTGCATTGCTTATTTCATTGTTTTCAATAATCCAGCCCTTGCTCCAGTGCGGCCCGATCAAGCCTTCCTGCAGAGCCGTCGGCGGGGCCCAGTTGGGAGCCGCCATGGTCAAATGGAAGCCGCGAACCGTAATATAGTTGGTCCCGGTCTTTTCCGGCCAGAAACAAAACTTGCGTACATTGATTTCAATCGTATTTTTTGACGGATCAAACTCACCGAAATTTGCATAAATAGTGGTGTTTTCGTCGTCGGTTTCGCAGTACCATGCATGCACGGACCATTCAGGCTCGCGCGCCTCCTTGAAAGGTTTCGGATTTACAACTTCCTCAAGAGACGCCACTTCGAACATGGATCTTCCGTTTATGTAGACCTCTCCCAGGTGGAAAACCCTCTCAAGGCTTCTGAACCAGTCGCCCCAGACGATTTCACTGTAAGGATTGAAATCGCCGAAGAAGGAATTTGGAATAACGGTCTTATAGACGCCACCCGATACTTTTGTCCAGTCGGTTATTTCCTCCGCACCGGAGATTACAACCTTCTCGCCGGGTGCAGTCTCGTAAGTGATGCGTTCACCGTCGCCTGCCCCTCCGTTTTTGGGGTTGACATACTCGCGGTATATGCCTTCATGCACAACAACAGTGTCGCCTGCCTTCGCCAGCTCCGCAGCCCGCTGTATAGTTCTGAAAGGTCTTACCGGGGAACCTGCCCAGGTATCACACCCCCATGTAGCTACATGAAAATGATTTGCCACAATAATGTCCTCCTTGAATGTCTATTTCTCCTGCAGCAAGCTCCAGTTCAAACCATCCTTCGAATGCAGCAGACCGAAGGTCGTTTCATTTTCTGCATTCTCACCCATCAGTATCATGAGCCAGCGATCCTCTTCCTTCCAGACAAACGGTGCTCCGTATCTGGTCGAAATCCACGTCTGTGCTTCTATTTCAATCTTCCCTTTGAACTCCCAGTTATATAAATCATCCGATTGAGCATACGCAAGATGTTGATTTATCAAGCCTTCACTGTAGATCATGATCCATTTGTCAGCCTGACGTAAAACCACGACGTTTTCAGCTCCATCCGGGGCATCCTTTCCGACGCCTATCAGCGGTTCCTCCACTGTCAGGATTTCCCATTCACGCAACTGAGCATCCTTTGTTACAGCGTGGCCAACCAGATTCGCTTGTGAGGAATAATGTATCATATCACTCCCTACAAAGTAGCAATGCAGCGTGTCATTGTCCTGTATGAAGGTAGGGTCTATCGTCCTTTTGGCTTGATTCCACGGCAGATCCACCGCTTCCTCCATGAAAAACTCGGGAGCGGTCCACGTAATAAGATCGCTGGAACGGCTGAAGCATAATTTCGTCGGTTTCTCGGGATACGATTGATAGGGAAGAATATAACTTCCACCCCAGTATATTAAATCGCCCGGAGAAGCAAATCCTTTAGGTGAAATATCCCTGTCATTTTCAAAGGTTATGAAGTCCTTCGTGATAACATGACCAATTGACCAGTTTTCGGGCTTGCTCCAGTCTTTATTCGAGTACCGCGAATAGAACAGATGATACCCTTCTTTTGTTTTGTATACGGAAGGATCGCGAAGGTTATCGGATCTTTTCCATACAGGATTTTTAAGCTTGCTCAAATCAAGCATGTTCATTCTCCTAATTATTTAAGATTGTCAACTGCAGCTCTTTCGATAGCCAAGCCCATGGTATAGCGTTTCATGAATTCGTTAAAACCAGCCACATCGGCAGGATCAGGAGCTACCGGATCTCCCTGTTTTCCGGCGAAAACCTTATGCTTGAGGAAATCCTCCAGAGACTCGCCGTCTGCCCGATTGACCATGTAAGCGGCAAGTAAGGCTATGCCCCAGGCTCCGCCCTCACCGGCAGTTTCCATAATCGATATTGGAACGTTAAGCGCCGCTGCCATAATCTTTTGTCCCACTTCCTTTGTCTTGAAGAAGCCGCCGTGTCCCAATATTTCATTTACCTTGACCGACTCTTTTTCAAAAAGAATATCCAGGCCTGTTTTCAGAGCGCCCAGTGCCGTATATAAATTGACTCGCATGAAATTGGCCAGGTTAAAGTTACTGCTTGATGAACGTACAAACATTGGACGACCTTCTTCAAAATGGGTGATATGCTCGCCGGAAACATAACCGTAAGCCAGCAAACCGCCGCAGTCCGGATCACCCCGAAGTGCCATGCCAAGTAAAGTGTCGTAAATCTCAGGTTTGCTTATATTCTTTCCAAATGCGTTTATAGCCTGGGAGAATAAGCCTATCCATGCGTCATAATCCGAGGTGCAATTGTTCGAATGCGCCATGGCTACGAGTTTTCCGGCAGGCGTCGTTACCAGATCGATTTCCGAATACGCCCTGGAAAGCTCCTTTTCGAGTACAATCATTGCAAAGACGGAAGTCCCGGCGGAGACATTTCCGGTACGAACAGATATGCTGTTGGTGGCTACCATGCCTGTTCCCGCATCCCCTTCAGGCGGGCACAGCGGAATACCCGGCTGAAGCTGACCGGTTACGTCCAGAAGCTTTGCTCCTTCCACCGTTAGTTCTCCGGCTTTTGTACCGGCGTCCAAAGCCCTCGGAAGGATATTTTCCAGCTTCCACGAAAGGTTTTGCGTACCGATCAGCTCATTGAATTGACCGATCATCTTCTTATTGAAATCCTTCGTATTCAAATCGATGGGGAAAACACCCGATGCCTCGCCTACTCCCAGAACCTTCTGCCCGGTCAATTTCCAATGGATATATCCCGCCAATGTGGTTATGTAGTCGATTTGGGTTATATGCTCTTCCCGATTCAGGATTGCTTGATAAAGGTGGGCAATGCTCCATCTTTGCGGAATTGGATAGCCAAACAGCCCGGTGAGGGCCTTCGAGGCTTGTCCTGTTATATTGTTACGCCATGTCCGAAAAGGCGTCAAAAGATCTCCTGCCTTGTCGAAAACCATATAGCCATGCATCATACCGCTGAAGCCAATAGAACTTGCGGTTTTGACCGCCACTCCGAACTTGTCTTTTACATCATCGGTCATTTTCCTATAGCTGCCTTGCACACCCTTCCAGATATCCTCCAGGCTATAAGTCCATACGTTGTTGCTATAAGTGTTTTCCCAGTCATAGCTACCGGAAGCGATGGGCGTGTAATCTTCACCGAGCAGGACCGTTTTGATCCTGGTCGACCCCAGTTCAACCCCGATGACTGTTTTGCCATTGATAATAGCATTTTTGATATCGTTTAATTCTACTCCCATAATAAACCCCTTTCAGATTAATATTGTCCATATTCATGAGGCATTAGCCTCTTATATATACGCGGCCGAACCGTCTTCATTACTTACAGGTTCGTACCGGATATCCTTGGTATGTATGATCCATATATTTGCCGGCTACGTCGCTCCCTGAGGAATGTGTATATGTTCCGGACACCCCCCTTCACGAATCTGTGATGACAACATTATATGAGTTTTACCAAACCATATACATCGGATTTTGTCAATTCATCTTTTTATGCATGAATCCTTTATAATAAGCTCCGGTACAATAACCTTACGCACCGGCTCCTTTAAATAATCATCATTTTTTAGCATCTGCAGAAGTATCTCTGCCGCCATCGCTCCAAGCCTTTCTTTTGGATGGCTCACCGTGGTAATTTTTACGGGGCAGTTCGATGAGAAGTATGAGTCGTCGAAGCCTGTGATCGATACCTCCTCAGGTACCTTTACACCCAAACCTGCCAGCAGTTCAAAAACTCTGAAAGCGATCTCGTCATTGTAGCATGCTATGGCGTCAATGCCGCTTTTAGCCTCGATCATCTGTTTTATTGCGGCGTACGGCTTTACTCCCATATCTTCTGTATGGAACCAAACCACCCGGTCGGGGTTGTAAGGCAAACCGGCTTCGCTCAATGCCCCGGCATATCCTTTATGTCTGTTCAAGCCCTGAATATCGTCGGCTTTGAATATTCCCGCAATCTTCGTATGTCCAAGCGACGTCAGGTAATTAACCGCCGAGTACATACCTCCGGCGTCGTCTAAAAGTATGCAGGGCTTCCCCTCAAGCTGCTGATAATAACCATGAATGAAAATGTATGGTATATGATGACTGTCCAAGGCTTCGTAATATTTCAGATTATTTGAAAACAACGCGCTTTTGGTGGGTTCGATAATTACGCCTTCAATATTTTTTCCCAGAATGTCTTCCAGGCAAAGAGCTTCTCTCTCCGTGTTATTGTTTGTATTTTTCAGCATGATACTGTAACCGCTGCCGGAAAGTACATCGTCCACACCCTGTATAACCTTAGGGAAAATATATTCGGAAATGTAGGTTGTAATAACTCCGATATTTTTAGAATTACTTCTCTTCTTGCTTCTGTCCAGGCAATAAGTTCCCTTGCCATGTTCAGTATATAGATATCCTTCATTTATAAGCATCGAGATGGATTTTCTGATGGTATGCCTGCTTAATGAAAACTTTTCGGCCAGCGTATTTTCCGAAGGTATTTGTTCCCCCGGCTTAATCCTGCCCAATAATATTTCATCTTTCAAGTATTCCATAAGCTTGTAATATTTTGACTGGTTATTACTCTTTTGCATTATATTCTCCCAGGAAAAACACTACTTGTGCATACATGTGATAATAATTGTACATTAAAGCCATGCCTTTTTCAATATAAACACACCGGTTTGCTCATAAAAATGCAGGCGCCTCGAGCGCCTGCATTTTTTGAACAATATTTAATGACTAAAATATGGATGCCTTTTATTTCGGCAGACTGAAGTAGTTTTTACCACCGGAAAAAAATCACTTTATTTTGCCATCAAAAAATATGCACCGTTAATCTCAAACAGCAGAACGGTTTGCACCGTTCCGCTGTTATGTCATTTTTGTCGACAGCTCAAGTCCACTTACCTGTTGAACTTGGTATCGAGCGTATTCCAGTAAGCCGGATCTTCGAGTCCTAGTCTCCATATTCCCACGCCCAGGAGATTGTTCTGGTTTACCAGGTCGCACTTATAACCGATGCTGCTGTAATTTTCAAACCATATCGTATGCTTTGTGCCATTAGCATCCGTATATACGTAATACGGAGATTCGGACGCCGTATCCCATTGCACCGTACCGCCGTAAGTTGCGATCAGGTTATTTATCTGGTTCAGCGACAGCGCCTTGTTCCCAGCGTTCGACCAATCGTAGCCATAGGCTGCAAGACCAAGCAGTATCCTATTGGTCGGTATAACGGTCTTTGCATAGTTTACGACATTGGTCACCCACCCTATCGAAGCGACCGGCCCGGCGGCCGTCCAGGTACCATGCTCATCGTAGGTCATAATGATCACCTCGTCGGCTGTCTTGCCCAGCGCAGCATAATCATAGGCTCCATTCCAGGAATTTGTCGGAGAGTCGCTGGTTTTTGCCGGGACAGAAACCGTAGTCAAATACCCCAGAGGCGACAAGGCATTTTTTACGTTGGCTATAAATTGGGAATAATAGGCCCTGTCCGTATAGGGAACACTTTCGAAATCGATGTTCACACCTTTATAGCCGTTTGCTTTGATCACATTGATAAGGTTGTTGATAAAGGTCTGGCTTTTGGAAGAGCTCTCAAGTATCGACTGTGCAATCGTGCTGTCGAAATTGTTACTGATAAGGACCAGAGGCTTTATACCGTTGTTGTTGGCATAACCGACCTGGTCGGCGGGAGCGGCGCCCGTGATATTGCCGTTACTGTCGGTCAGGTAATTCGCGGTTGCGATCTGGTCTATGGATTTCGCATTATTGACAATTGAATTGTAGGAGGTCACATCGGTGGAATAGTTTTTCACGGTAAAGCCCAGTACGACCTTCGACGAAGGCGTTGGTGCCGGAACTGGTTCGGGGGTCGGAACAGTTACCGGACCCACTGCCGAGCTTTGTACCGGCGTCCCTTTGTTTGGCTTACCCCAGGCTGCCACCGGAGTGACCTGGAACTTGATATATCGGCCCGCGTCAATGCTGCTCAGCTTATAAGTCTTCAAAGTAGCGCCGCTTATCGGATAATATGTACCGGTCAATGAAGTCGAATAGAACCATTGGTAGGTCGATGTTCCTTGCGGGACCCCGTCGGCATCATTATATGTATAATTTCCCGTCAACGTCTGCCCTGCCTCCGGCGTCCCGCTGACATACACATTTGTCGCAGTCGGCGCGACATAGGTCTTTTTTGCCGCATATACAGGAATCACAGCTGTTACAAAAGCAATTAGAAAAGACAACGCAAAAACAACACAAGACCTGAATTTGATCATGTTTTTGACCCCCTTTATAATTCAATTGTAACTTATTATGTTAACCTATACAATAATGAAATCGGCCTATTACCCATGGTAAATTAATACTGCCCGCTGCTTCTCCGATTCTACTCCCGGAGTATTCCTCATACGACAAAAGCCGCACAGTATGCGGCTTTTAAACTATATATTCCAACACGCTTTACTCTTCCCAGTTGTCTATGATGCTCTTAATCCTGTCTACAAGCATTGAAAAGGCGACGTTGTTCATTCCACCCTCGGGGATTATTACGTCCGCCCTCTTTTTGCTCGGTTCTATGAATGCCTCATGCATGGGTTTAACCGTATTAAGATACTGGTTTACCACCGAGTCCGGATTCCTGCCCCTTTCGTGTATATCCCGCATGAGCCTTCTGGCAAACCGGATATCTGCGTCGGTGTCGACAAACACCTTGATATCCATGAGTTCCGCCAACTGCGGGTTTTCAAAAATCAATATCCCTTCCAATATGATGACACGTTTCGGCTCTTCCCTTACGGTCTCTTCCAGCCTTCTGTATTCGACGAAGGAGTAAGTGGGCCGCTCTATGGGTTCAAACCCTTTTAGCCGTTTCAGCTGCTCGATAAGAAGCTTCGAGTCAAAGGCATCGGGGTGGTCGAAATTCAGTAATTTTCTTTCCTCATATGTAAGGTTGTCAAAAGAATTGTAATAGAAGTCCTGGCACAGCAGAACTACATCGTCTCCAAAGGTATTTTTCAATCTCTTTGCAAGCGTAGTCTTGCCTGAGCCCGTTCCTCCCGCTATTCCTATAAGTACGGCATGTTTCATGGCTGTCTCCGAATATTTATGTATTGTGCCTTCATCAAGAATTATACCATTGCCTTCACCCGTCCTCAAGAAAAAGGCCCGTCGGAAATCTCCGGCGGACCCTTTGCTTTACGGTTGCTATTTGCTCATACTGAATTGTACGTTGTCGATCGACATTTTACCTGCATAATCGCTCTGCACATCCCCCACGATGATGACGATGTCACGGAGCGCCGTATCCTTTGCAAGTACCTTGTTATCGTTGATCTTGTCGAGATCGAATATCGCTTTGAAGCAATACTTGCCGTCGGGCGTCTTCTGCGTGCCGGACAGCTTGGTAAGGTCGATATCGCAGGTTTCCGTCGCCTGCGCCCAATAGTTGAGGGTAGGCGGCGCAAAGGCCAGATTTATCGAGACTGAGCCCTTGCTTGCGCGGGTTGGATCGAGGTAGAAATCAAAGGCGAGGTACTTTGCATCCCCGCGCGTGGCGTTGATATCGGGAAGCTTGAGTCTCGGAGCGGTAGCCCAGCCATCTATGGGCTTGGCCTCGGGATAGGCGGCATCCCAGGTAAGTGCGTTGGAGCCGTTGATCTGCTGGATCGTCAGTGCGGTCTTGACGCCTGAAGGGTCGTCCCAGAGCCATCCCTGGCGCGTCTTGTCCTCGAAGTCCGAGGGAAGGACGGCTTTCCCAAGAGGATCATGCTTGACAGGCGGTTCCGCGACCGCACGGTTCCCGGATACCTTTATATTATCGATGGTTACGACATCCGAGTTCTGTGCTCCGATAAACAGTATCATATTTGTCAGCTTGCTGTCGTTTGCATCCTTTGCTATGGCCTTCAGGTTGGAGGCGTCGTCCACAGTCAGCGTCATTACCGCTTTGTACGTACCATCCTCCTGTTGTGTGAAATCGGCGGGTTTGACCTGGATCGCGCGTTTAGGGTTCGTCCAGCCGTGCTTCTCGCTTTGGGGAACAGCGGCGATGGATACGGTGTCGGGCTTGGCCAAAATAATATCCATAGTGAGCTTCTCCGCACCCAGAGCGTCAACGCTGATCCCCGCGGTATCCGCGGAAAGTCTCGCGTTTGCCCAGTAGTTGGTTTCCGTTATATCGGTGCTTGTGCCGAGGCCTGATATCCGAAGAGCCTTGCCGAAATTCTTCAGCTTTAGGTCCTTTTTGGGGCTATCGCCGTTGATATCGAAGCCCTGGGTAGTACCGTCGTCAAAGTTGAAAACTGATTCTTCGAAAAGCTTCTTTGGAGTCCGATCGACAGGCTTGTATTCCAACCCGAGGATGCGGGTCTTTATGTATTCTCCAGAGACGGTCAGTTCGCCGGTTTCCCATTTCCTGTCCGAGCCCGGATCGAGGCTCGTCGCCGGCTGCCTGTTCAATTCGAAGGGCAGAAATGCCGCGGAGGTCTCGCCCTTGTTCGCCAGTGACCAGTCGCACCAGCTTATGTTGTTCGCATTGAGGAAGCCGAGCCACTGGTCGGCTTCGGTGAGATAAGGCCCATTGTTGCCTGTCGCTTCGCTGGTACCCCACTCGGAGGCGAATACGGCAACGCCGTGCTTCAGGGCGTACCTGACGTTACTCATCACATTCGATCTGTCTGTATCATCCGCAGAGTATTTATGAGTGCCTGTATAGAAATGGACGGCATAAGCGATATTGGGATCGTTTATCGGGTCGTCCGCCGCCAGGTCGGCACGTTGGCTCCAGTTCGGGCTTCCCATAATTATGAGATTATTGTTGCCTCCGTCGCGGAGCATTTTTATTATGGGCTCAGCGAAGGCTTTTACCTTTTTCCAGCCTTCCTGATCGTTTGTCACGCCAGGAGCGTTGGTATTGGGCTCGTTGGCCAGCTCATATATCAAATGGGGGTCATTCTTGTATTTGCCGGATATTTCTTTGAAGAAATCGTAGGCGCCCGCGTAAATCTTGTCGTTGGGATCGCCGGGGGTCAGGACATGCCAGTCCACAATGGCATACATGTCGCTCTTTATTGCAAGGTCGATGCCGTCGATGAGCTTTTGCTTAAGGCCGGGGTCCTTCGCATAGCCGCTCTCGGCTACGTAAAGGGCCAGTCGGATCACATTGACGCCCCAATCCTTTGAGAGTGCGGCAAAAGCATTGTCATTGAGTATCTCGGGAAACCACTGCAGACCGTGGGTACTCATGCCGCGCAGCTGTATGGGGTTGCCGTCCCTGTCGCATAGAGTCTTTATGCCGTTTTTGTCAAGGATCTGAAGAGCACCTGCGGCAGAAGGCTTTTTAACATTGGCGTTGCCCGGGAGGCTGGTGGCTTCCTGCTCTGCCGATGCCAGAACGGCCGGCTCCGCGGCGGCTGTTCCCGAAGTCTGGGTGGTCGTCGATGCGGCTTTATCCGTATTTGCTGTGGCGCATGCCGTTACAAGGGTCAGCAGCAGTGCCAGTACTGTTAAAAATGCCAGCAAACGCTTAGTCATATCTGGTTTCACTTTAAAGACCTCCTTGAATCAATAAGTTTTCCCGATTATTTTCTTTGGTTGGTTGACTTTTAATATCAGCTTTTAGAGACGCGATAGGTTAGGTTTAATGGATTGAGTAGTAAATTTCAGTTATAGATGTCTTACAAGCCTTCTAAATTATACCATACGGCCTTTTCAGTTACAATAAATTTTGTCGGCCTGGCACGGGAGCGCTTTGGGAACGCTTTGGGAACGGCCTGCGGGGGTTTGCCCGACAGTTTGCCAAACCCGCCCGGGACTCATTTTGTGCTTGCAAAAGGCACCACGCATGTATATAATTTATTTAATAATTTACGGTAGAATATGGTAGCATGGTAGAATGGTAGATTATATCGAAACATCGGAGTATTGCGGGTTTTTACCGCATATCAGACTCAACATACCTTTACTCTCCTTTTGCCATAAAACCGAGGTTTAGTAATGTAGAACGGCAGAGCGGCAGTATGCTAAATTCAAAGGAGGGGTCAAAATGTCTGAACCTGCATTATCGCAGCGTCCTGCAAAGCAAAAGATCACGATCAATATCAACGGCAGTCTGATCGACCGCGTCACAACGGTATTGGAGGAATTCGAACCCGGTCAGAGGGAATTCATAATCCCGCTGGAAAAGTTCGGTGTCGCTCCGAGGACAGTAAGAGAAGTAACGGAGAGAGAAGTCGATATCACCGTTCCCGCTCGTCTCCATCCAACTGTTCTCGATATGAACCGGTTCAACCTGAACCGCGCGGGCGGAGGAGGAGTCGGGATCGCGATAGGAGTTTATTTTCACGCGCACGTCAAGTCGACAAAGAAGCCCGAGATAGTTGTCAAGGGCGAAAGAACGCTGATCATGGAGCATTTTGCCCATGTTTTCAAAAAGCTGACCAATTACCCGGGAGGCTTTGAGATCGAGCTTTACGACCATAAAAGAAGGCATGTGGGCATGGGTTCCACCGCAGGCTCCATGTGCGCGGCCTGCATAGGAATTAACGAAGTACTCGGGAATCCGTTCACCGGACGTGAACTCAGAAGGATACTCGGATATCATTCCTGTGAAGAGAGCGCCACCGGAAACGGCTATCTGATCCCCGCATTCGAAACGGGCATCGGCGCGATGGCCAGCGTCAACGGAGGCTTCGTGCTGGGCACCGACGATCTCGAGCTGGTTTATAGGGTGGATCTGCCGGATACCAAGGTTATCGTGCTTATACCCGATGTTCCCAGCCTTTCGGATGAATTCACCGGAACCGATACGGCCGCGGAATCCGAGGCGGAGCTTTTGATGAACAGAGGAAGGTATCTGGATAATATACAGGCGGGAGTGAAGTCGCAGCTTGTATTGATGAATCTGCTGCCCGCAATGATCAAGAGGGATCTGAAGGGCATGGGCGACGCCATGTTCGATATTTCCTTTCTGGGCTCGAAGCGGGCGGAGTGCGAATCGCACGGTTCCTTCGGCGGACCGATATACAACTACATCACCACCTTCAGGGAGATCGGCGCGGAAATAGCGGGAATGAGCTCCGTCGGACCCACGATATTCGCACTGACACAGAAGCAGGACGTATATGACAGGATTTTAAGATACCTGCGCTCTAAAAACATACCCGAAAGCCGCATCATCGAGACTTTTGTCGACAATGTAGGCGGGAAATTGATTGAAAACGGAGTAGAAAGGGCGTTTCAAAGTGAAAGCTGGTTACAGGGTTAAGCTCTGCGGCACGACAAGTATGGAAGACGCTTTAATGGCAACCAGGGCAGGCGCCGATTACTTCGGCGTGGTAATAGAGGTGGATTTCTCGCCGCGCTCTTTGACTATTGAAGGGGCCGCGGAATTGTTCTCCTCTCCCCCCATCCCTGCAGTGGCGCTCGTTTTTCATATGGGCGAGGAAAGGCTGCGTCGTCTTATTCGGACACTCAGGCCGCATGCCGTACAGTTTCTGAGCCAGGAGGCGCCCAAGTTGATAAAAAAGCTCAAGCTTGAATATCCCGGGGTCGAAATGTGGCAATCTCTCCATTTGCCCCAAGCCGGCGGAAATGTGGACCTGGCCGGTATAAAAAAATCGATCTCGGAGTATCTGGCGGCGGGAGTAGACCTGCTGCTTTACGATACGGTCGCGACGGTAAACGGCAGACAGAAATACGGTGGAACGGGTTTATGCTCGGACTGGGGCACCGTCAGGAATATTATGAAGGAAATAAAGGCCGGAGTCCCGGTGCTGCTGGCAGGAGGGATTAATCCGGGCAATGCCGCAGCCGCGCTGGCTGAGGTGGATCCCGACGGACTCGATCTTTGTTCCGGCGTCGAGTCCGCTCCCGGCAAAAGGGACAACAACAAGGTAATAGCGTTGATGGATGCGGTAAGGGGCATCGAAAGGAAGGGGAAAGCATAATGAAAGCAGCGGTGGTTTACGGCAAGGATGATATAAGAATCGAGCAATATCCGACTCCGAAGGCCGATGCGGGAGATATCGTAGTTAAAATAGCCGTATCGGGAATTTGTGCAACGGACGTCAAGACACTGCTTGGACAGGGCTTGCCAAAAAATCTGCCCGCAATTCTCGGGCATGAAGTGGTGGGAGAGGTCTATGAACTCGGCGAAGGGACGACAGGTTTCAACGTTGGCGACAGGGTCGCGGTCTACCCTATTGCCGTCTGCGGGGAATGCTATTTTTGCAGGAGGGGCCGTCACAATCTTTGCACAAAGGAATTTGGACTGGGCCACGGGATTGACGGAGGATTTGCCGAATACGTGAGAATACCGCGGCAGATCGTTAAGATAGGCGGAGTGTTGCCGATACCGGCAGCGTTGTCCTATGAAAAAGCAGTATTGTCGGAGCCACTGTCCTGTGGGCTGGCGACATTGAGAGCCAACAGGGTCAAGCCGGGCGACACGGTTCTGGTAATCGGCTCCGGTCCCATGGGCCTGATACATTTGAAGGTATCGAAGTGGGCAGGTGCGAGAGTGATCATGGCCGATCTGATGGACAGAAGACTTGCAATCGCGGCGAAAATGGGCGCCGACCATTGCATAAACGTATCGCAGGCAAACCTGGAGGAGGAACTGAAGAGACTGACGGGGGGAAACGGAGCGGAGGTCGTCATCACCTCTCTGGGAATTCCGAAAGTTATTGAGGAGAGTCTGAAGCTGGTCCGCAACGGCGGAGTATTCAACATTTTCGGCGGTCCGCCTGCAAATCAACCTATTTCGATTGATCCCAGGTTTGTGCATTATGGTGAAATAAATATAACAGGGTCCTTCGCTTCCACTCCCGATGATTTCCGTAAAGCTCTGGAGTTGATAGCCAAGGGTGATATCGAAGTGGAAGACATGATCTCGGACCGTTTCTCCCTCGACAGTATGCTGGATGCGGTGGAAAGAGCCAAGAAGCAGGATATGATAAAGGGTTTGGTTATTATATAAGATAAGAGGTGTTTTCATGAACGGAATGCAAAGCAGATTGAGGAGAATCATCAGGAAGGACACGGGCAGAAGCCTCGTGATCGCCGTTGATCACGGAATGGCGCTCGGCCCGATGACCGGCATAGCCGATCTCAAAAAGACAGTCGATGAACTCGACGCCACCGGCAAGGTGGATGCCTGGCTGATCACTAAAGGGATGTACACATATGCTTTCGAACCTGCCGGAAGCCCCGGAGTCATTATGCGCGTGAGCGGCGCCGCAACAATTGCTGGACCGGATCTGACGCACGAGGGGATAACTTCATCGGTAGAGGAGGCGTTGAGCCTTGGCGCTGACGCAGTTGCCGCTTCCGCTTTCGTTGGGTCCGAATATGAGCATGACACCCTGGCGGATATGGGAAGGCTGGCAGGCGATTGCCGTAGATGGAATGTGCCTTTGCTCGGGGTGGTAGGTCTGGGCAAGACAAATGAAGACAAGAAAAAGGACCCCAGGTTTATCGCCCTGGGCGCTCGCGTGTGTGCAGAGCATGGCGCTGACATCGTCAAGACCTATTACACGGAAACGGACTTCGAAAAGGTAGTCGCGGGCTGCCCCGTGCCGATAATGATAGCCGGAGGGCCGAAATGCGAGACGGACCTCGATACACTGAATATGATATACGGCGCTTTGCAGGGCGGAGCAAAAGGTATCGTAATGGGGCGAAACGTCTGGCAGAGTCCTCATCCAGCTGCGTTGATGGCTGCGGTATCGGGACTTATCCATGAAAATATGAACGTAACCGAAGCCTCGGAGTTGCTGGAGCACACGAAAAACAGCCAGAAGGCCTGAACTTCGAAAAAACACCGGAGGCACTGAATAAAGTGGCTCCGGTGTTTTTAATCAAATGCAATTATACAGCTTTGTCCGGCGGGACTCAGGACATTTCCATTTCCACAGCTTTCGCTTCATTTGCGGAGGTTCTGCGGATACGGCTGCGGGCATAGAAAAAGCTGCCCACCTGTCCCAGCCCTGCCAAAGCCCAGGTCACGGGATAGCATACGAACAGCATGACCTCCGTGGGATACCAGGCAAAGACCGTAGCCAGCCAGACAATTCTCATGAGGCAGGCTCCAACCAGCGTAGAAAGCATAGGCATTATCGAATAGCCCATTCCTCGGGTCAGACCCGGATAGACACTCATAATGCCGCATGTGAAATATGCCACCATCATGATGTTAATACGCATCATACCCAGTTCAATGACTTTCGAGTCCGTTGTGAAAATACTCAGCAATGGCCTGCCGAAAAACACAGTCGCCCCGCCCATGATTATCCAGGTAGTGAAGATCAATATTGTACACACCTTTGCAACCGTGTCAATCCGGGCATATTTTTTTGCACCTATGTTCTGTCCGGTAAAAGTGATGGCCGCGTTGTAATAGGCGTTCATCGTAGTCCCGACATAGCTCTCGACATTACCCGCAGCGGAACTTGCCGCCACCATGATAGTACCGAAGGAATTGACAGCCGCCTGGATAAGTACGTTGGAAATGGAGAACAGCAAGTTCTGCAGCCCTGCGGGCAAGCCGATTTTCACAATTTCCTTAAGCTTCCGGGCGTCGATGCGCATCTTCCGGGGTATGAAGCGAATGGCTCCGTCGTACCTGTACAGACAGATCATTATCAGCACCACCGAGAGATACTCGGAAATGACAGTGGACCAGGCGACGCCTTCCACACTCATGTGCAGCACGATCACAAAGAACAGGTCGAATATAACATGTACTATTCCGGCGACAACCAGATAATACATTGGATGTCGGCTATCGCCCACAGCGCGCATTATCGCCGCGCTGAAGTTGTAAACCATGAGGGCGGGCAAGCCGACAAAGTATATCTTCATATACAATACGGCCAGGTCTAAAATGTCTCCGGGAGTTCCCATAAAAACAAGCAAAGGCTCGCAAAGGACAAGGCCCAGAACCATGACAACCAATCCGCAGATTATGCTTATCACGATGGAAGTATGAACCGACCGGCTAATATCGTCCTGGTTCCCGGCGCCGCAATCCTGCGCCACAACGACGCTTGTTCCTACAGACAGGCCCATGAACAGGTTGACGATAAGATTTATGAGTGAACCTGTTGAGCCTACCGCCGCTAACGCATCGCTGCCTGAAAAGCGCCCGACGACAACCATATCGGCCGTATTGAAAAGCAGTTGCAATATATTCATTGCCATAATCGGCAGGGCAAAAATCAATATCTTACTAAACAACGGCCCGCTGCACATATCCATGTCACGGTCCCGTAAAATCATCAGCGCATCGCTTCCCTTGGGTTCAGCCTTGGTTCCGATAACAATTCTTCGGAATTCAAATCATTTATTTATAATAACATATCTTTGTACTATAATAAAATTATTAATTTGAATGAAATGGGGCAATTGCCATGTCAAAAGTCGCATTAATAAGATGTAATACTTACGACTACAATGAAGTTAAGGAAGCAGTCATAAAAGGTATCGATCTGATTGGCGGTCCTTCGGCTTTCGTAAAAGCCGGGGAAAAAATCCTTTTGAAGCCGAACTGGATCATGTCCGCAGCCCCCGAAAAGGCCGCGACAACCAATCCGACAGTATTTAGAGCGGTTGCCGAAATTTTTTTGAATACCGGTGTCAGGCTAACTTACGGAGACTCCCCGGGCTTCGGCTCTCCCGAGCACGCCTCGAAAAAGACCGGCTGTGCCGATGTGGCAAATGACCTCGGGCTCACTCTGGCTGATTTTAACGCCGGTAAAGAAGTGGTGTTCCACGAAGCCATACAGAACAAGAAACTGACCCTTGCCAACGGTGTGCTGGAAAGCGACGGACTTATCAGCCTCCCGAAATTAAAGACGCATGGCTTTTTGAAGCTGACCGGCTCGATAAAAAACCAATTCGGCTGCGTACCTGGAATGCTGAAAGGAGAATTTCATGTAAAGCTCCCCAATCCCTCTGATTTTGCGAAAATGCTTGTAGATATCAACTCCTTCATAAAGCCGCGGCTTTTTATCATGGATGGAATCATAGGCATGGAGGGCAATGGCCCGATGAACGGCGACCCGGTTAAAATGGGGCTGCTCATGTTCTCTGCAGATCCTGTGGCGCTGGATGCGACGGTTTGCCGGATAATCGGCGTCGACCCGGAGTATTCACTTACGGTCAAGTTCGGCAAGGAAGCAGGTCTCGGCACTTATTCCGAAGCGGAGATCGAGCTGGTCGGAGATCCTGTTGAAAGCTTCAAGAACCTGCAGTTCAAGGTCGACAGGGAACCCATAAAAAGCCTGAAGATCGGCGGGGGCCTTATGAAGCTTGTAAATAACGCTATCGTTCCAAAGCCGTATATTGTTAAGGAGAAATGCAAAAAGTGCGGCGTTTGCGTCAAAATGTGCCCCGTTGAGCCCAAAGCCGTTGACTGGCAGGACAATAACAGAAACAATCCCCCGTCCCACAGGTACGATAAGTGCATACGCTGTTACTGCTGCCAGGAGCTGTGCCCCGAAGGCGCCATCGAGATCAAAAAACCTCTTGCAAGGAAGTTGCTGGGAAGGAAATAGCAGGAAGAAAGCTCCCGGTTCCTTTTAAAAATCATAGAATCGCGAGGGATTGTCCGCCAGAAGGCTATGCATCTGTACCATGGACAATCCCTGTTCGAGACAGTACGGGACAAATTCCTTGAACAATGCGCAATAGCGTCGTATGCCATCTTGCTTGTCGCCTTCTTCCCCCATATCGTAGTCCTGCGATAACAATACCTGGTGACTGTAGCCTTGTGCGAAGGCGTGCCGCAGCAGGTTCAGCCGATCCGCATAAGTTCCCTCTTTGATGCTGTCGAAGCCCACCCAATATCCTCTTTGCGTCACGGCAGAAATCTTCCCAAGGTCGCCTTCATGATCCGCATGAGCCCAAACAAATTTCTGAGGCGGCACCTTCATCTCCTGCAGGATCGCCATTACCTCCTCCATCCTTTCGGCCTCCATCACATGGCAGTGAATGGGCAGCCCTGTCGCCCGCGAAGCCAGGGCGGCTGCCCTTAGCATAGCTTTATCCGCATCGCAGACTTCTCCCCGGTCAAAAAGCAGCTTTATAAAACCCGGCTTGATTATGACGTTGCCAATGACGTCCAGTCCTTCTTCAAAGTCCTTTATCCATCTGTTCGCCAAATGTGTTTCAAATACTTCCTTGAATATCCGGAAGGTATACTTGGGAATGCTCATACCCGTACAAGGAATTATCCTCAACCCCGAAGCCTTTGAAAGCCCGTAAAGCAGCTTCAGATTTTGTCCGCCCAACGGCGGGGAGGCTTCCGCGACGGCGCCGCAGCCCGATGCCTTCAGCGCCTTTACAATGGGCAGCACCTTCTCTGCAATTTTTTGATTATGCTGTTCATCGTACTGCCTGTTGAAATACATATCACTGGCCAGATACTCGTCATTTTCCCAGTTGAAGTGTTCGTGCGCCAGCATCATGCCGACGTCCTTCCTGTCCACAGGGCCGGTTACGGTATAGATCATATCGACCTCGCAAATTTTTAGTATATCTACATTTTATCGCAAAAAAACTGTCTTATAAAGATCACGTGTTCGCCTGCGTCCACTATCCTCATTTGAGCCGTTGTTCGAGCTGATAAAAGTCCTTCCACGGATCGCCGCCGCCGATCCTCGTCAACGCACCCGCCATATCGACGCCATCGGGAGTCACCGTTCCAAGCTCCTCCCAGGTGATGGGCATGGAAATGCGAGCCCCTTTCCTGGCTCTTATGGAATACGGCGCAATACTTGTGGCGCCTCTGCCGTTTCTCATCCAGTCGATGAATATCCTGTTTTTGCGCTTATCCTTTCTCACATTGCTTGTATAGCGGTCAGGCCACTTTTGCTCCATGATTTCGGCAATATGTCTGGCAAAATCGTGAAACGCGTCCCACCCGACAGATGGTTTCAGTGGAACCACCACGTGGTATCCTTTGCCTCCGCTGGTCTTCAGAAACGAGGCCAGAGAAAGCTGATCCAGAATTTCTTTTGTGTCTTTTACGCCCTGGCGTATCTGTTCCAGCTCCATTCCCTCGTCCGGATCCAGGTCGAACACCAGCATATCCGGCTTCTCCAGGTCGTCTGCGCGGCTTCCCCAGGTATGGAATTCCACCGTGCCCATCTGTGCTTCGGATATGAGGCCCGAAGAATTCTCGATATAGAAGTATTCCTCCTGCTCTCCGCTGCCGGTCGTGACAGGCAGTGTGACGATCCCTTTGCTGCCTGGGCCAGGGTGTTTTTTGAAGAAGCATGACTCGGATATTCCCTTTGGACATCGTATGATGCTTAATATTCTGTTACCCGCATACGGCAGCATACGCTCAGATACCTTTGCATAATATCGGACCACGTCGGCCTTTGTGACATCGGGGTCTACGAATATCACCTTGTCCGGATTTGTGATCTTTACTCCGCCTATAGTAATGCTTTTTCCTTTTACGTTCATCGATTTTATCTCCGTGTCTTCGGCGGGTGACCGCTTCTCCTCAGGCGCTGCGTCTGCCTGTTTGTCAACCGCCCGTATTTCTTCCTGTGTTTTATCCGCCCGCGCTTTACGAGAGTTTGATTTATCCTCCCGCACTTTACCTGGCTTTGAATTATCTGCCCGCGCGTTTACCTTTTCCGCCTCGACTACCTGTACTTCTTCCGATTGTGCTTCAGCTTCCTGGACTTTCTCCGTTGCGCTTTCTCTTTTTA
Organism: Bacillota bacterium; assembly: GCA_023412915.1. Taxonomy (GTDB): domain Bacteria; phylum Bacillota; class Clostridia; order Acetivibrionales; family DTU013; genus JAEYOM01. The sequence goes on along the minus strand of JAEZRE010000009.1, from coordinate 64,165 downwards.
TGTCCTCCGGAGCCTTATCGGTGCGCAAGCCTTTGAAGCTCGCCTGCCTTAGGAGATCGTCCCCGGTCCATTCCGCAAATTTGATTTCTGCGACCAGTATGGGTTCCAGCCAGATTATTTTTTCACCTTTCTTAGCTTTTGGCGCATATTTGAAGGGAGTCCCGCTCCTCTTTATATCCTCGAATTTTTCCTCCAACTCATTCTCGCTGCGCGAGGTGAAGCCCGTTCCGGCACGTCCGGCATAGATCAGCTCCTTCCCCTCGTAGACTCCGAGGAGCAGCGAGCTTACTCCACTCGTTTTTTTATCGGAGAGCGTGTAGCCTCCTATGACGAATTCCTGCCTGTTGTCGCATTTCAGCTTGATCCAGTCGCCGCTTCTGGTTCCGCTGTATACGGAATCGGCCTTTTTTCCTACTATACCTTCCAGGCCTGCTTTACAAGCCGCGAGGAAACCCGTCTTTCCATTTCCTATGACATGTTTGCTGTAATGGAGGTTTTCAGGCGAATCCTTCATAAGCGCTTCAAGCGCTTCTTTTCTGTCGGTCAGTCGGCGCCCTCTCAGGTCGGCTCCATCCAACGCCAGGAGATCGAATACGATATAGACAAGCTTTTTGCCGCCGGGCTTTTTCATGTAGCTTTGCAAAGCCTGAAAATCCGATTTCCCCTGCGCGTCCGTGATTACCATTTCTCCGTCGAGAACCATCGCCCTCCCGGCTGACCAATCGCTCAGTGAATCGGCGGCTTCCCGGAATTGCTTCGTGTAGTCCTTTCCGTTTCTGGTCATAAGCCTGACATTTCCGCGCTCCAGGTATGCGACGATCCTGTAGCCGTCGTATTTCACCTCGTAAAGCCAATCCTTGCCCTCTGGGACCTTGCTTACCAGTTTGGCTAACTGTATGTCCGTTTTTTCGAAGGGATTTCCGACAACATCAATTTTTTCAGCCGCACCTTCCTCGATTTCCTCTATGGTGCGTCCTGTCCTGACACTCGTGTTAAGGCCGGCGATCCCGTCGTCCGTTTTGGCGAGGTCGTCTTTCTCTTTCAGCAAAAGCCAGTTGTTCTCAGCCTTATCCTTTTCTTTTTCCGTTCTCGCTTTCAGCCGGACCAGTGCCCATTTCCCCTTTAGCCTTCTTCCTTTAAGGACGAACTTGAGCGAACCCTTCCTGAGTCCTTCTTCCACATCCGACAGGGGTTCCCAGTACCCTTCGTCCCAAAGCATTACAACCCCGCCGCCATACTCGCCCCTTGGGATGTTACCCTCGAAATTCCTGTATTCCAGCGGATGATCCTCCACCTGTACGGCGAGCCTCTTGTCGCTCGTATTGTAAGAGGGTCCCTTGGGCACGGCCCAGCTTAACAGCGCCCCGTCCCACTCGAGGCGAAAATCGAAATGATCCCTACTGGCTAAATGGTGCTGGACAACAAACCTCAGGCGTTCCGAGGAATCCTCCGCTATTCCTTCAGGCTCCCCGGTCTTTTCAAAGTTTCTCTTGCGCCTGTATTCATTCAATTCTTTAGACATCCAATTACTCACCTCCGAAGAAGTACGGTCAATGCCTGTACTCCCGGCGTCATTCCAGTAATTTCACCGAACCTTTAAAACTTAATTATGATATAATTATGTTAACGCTCAAAAACTATCAACTCAACCGGGGAAAAATATGAAAGCATTTAAATTCTTCACCCGAAAGCTTTATGATATTAAACTGAGCAACAAGCTTCTTATCCTTTATATAATGTTGCTCTTTATTCCTATTGTCTGCACTAATGCTTTGTTTTACAAAAAAATTTCGGATAATGTAAGGACTCAAAACGTAAATCAGATAACAGCATCAATGGAAAAAACCAAAAACGAGTTCACCAGGCTTATTAATTCGGGCATAACGCTTTCTCATGCCATATATCAGGACAATAACCTGTCTGACCTGCTGGAAAAGAAGTATACAGGTGTTGAGGATTACTTTATATACTTCAATAAATATCTGCGCGACCTGCTTAAAAAGTATCTCCTCGCTTACGATAATATAGAGGATATCAACGTTTATACAAGTAATGACACAATAGCCTCCGCGGATACCTACTACACCCTCAATGATGGAATCAGGCAAAGCATCTGGTATTCAAAGCTGCAGAGGATAAATAACAAGATTCTGGTATATTCCGGCATACAATCCAATACCCTGGCATCTAAAAGGAAAGTGAGCATCATAAGGAAGCTGGATAAGATAAATGATGGTTATGAGAACATCCTGAAAATCGACCTTAATTATAAAACGATCGGAATGATCATTTCCGACAAGAATATGGATGGGGATATATTTCTGGTGGATGACAATAATGCCATAATATATTCGACAGACCCTGATTATATGGCCAGCGATAATTTTTTTACCCCTTTCGACGAGGTTAAGCCGGGACCTGGCAAATTCGTTATAAATATGGATCTCAGCGATACAACCTGCCTCACAGGCTGGAAGATCGTAGGTATTTTCAACGAAAGTGGAATAACGGGAGCGATTTATCCCGCTCTTAGTTTTGTATCCTTACTGGCGATAATCAGCCTCACGGCCGCGAGCCTTGCAATCATACTGATTTCCAGGTCTTTCAACCATAGGATCATCACGATATCGCGGCATATGGAAAAGGTTAAGAATCAGCAATTTGACCTGATCGAAGAAATGGGCGGCGCCGATGAAATAGGACAGCTTATGGCGGATTTCAACAGTATGGCGCTTAAAATCAAAAAGCTGATCCAGGACGTATATGAGGCTGATATACAGAAAAAGAATCTGGAATTGGAACGTAAGCAAGCGGAGTTGAATGCACTTCAAAGCCAGATCAATCCCCATTTTCTTTTCAATACTCTGGAATCCATTCGTATCCGCAGTCTTATGAAAAACGAGACCGAAACGGCGGAGATCGTAAAGAGCCTGTCTAAAACCTTCAGAAGAATGCTTGTCTGGGGTAACGACCTGATTACTGTGAGGTCGGAAATAGAATATATAAAAGATTATCTGCAAATTCAGCAATACAGATTTTCGGAAAAATTGAGTTATGAGATATACGTTCCGGAGGATATCCTGGAGAATAAAATAACCAAAATGGCAATACAGCCGTTTATCGAGAATTCCTGTGTACACGGAATTGAAGGGAAAATCGGAAACGGCCAGATTGCATTAACAGTTAAAAAAGTGGAGGATAAGCTGGAAATACTGATAGAAGACAACGGATGCGGAATCCCCTCCGAAAAGCTCGATGAAATCCGGAATAGCGTGGTTGAGACAGGAAATTTGAAAGGCTCTAATATCGGCATCCGTAATGTGTACAACAGATTGAAGCTATTTTATGGTAACGAATTCGAGTTTAATATAAAAAGTATTGAAAATGAAGGAACCCAGGTTTATATAAAAATTCCGGCAATCTTATAGGAAGGGTAAAGCCAAATGTCCATGCTGAAGGTACTGATCGTAGACGATGAGCCATATGTCAGGCAATATCTTTTGGCTATCATCGATTGGGAGAAATATGGGTTTTATGTTTGCGGCGAGGCGGAAAACGGAGCGGAAGCGCTCGAAATGATCCGGCTTTATTCTCCCAACCTCGTGATTACCGACATAAAAATGCCGCAAATAGACGGCTTGGAAATGATAAGGATAGCCGTAAAGGAAATGCAGGTTTCATCTAAATTCATCATACTGAGCGGCTATGATGATTTTGAGTATGCAAGAACAGCCATGAAGTATAATGTGATGGATTATATTTTAAAGCCCATTGAAGAGAATGAACTACTCGGGATACTGGACCGTTTCCGTCAGGAAATATACAGAGAACTGTCCAAGGACGGGGAGTTTTATAGCAGCGCCAGGGCAATTGCCACCGAAACCGTAATAAGGCTGGAAGAGGGCGAGATTAACGAACAAGTGCTGGATAACGCCAGACAATGGCTGAGTCTGACCGAAGGCGACAATATTCATTATGTGCTTGTAGAGATAGACAATTATGATGAATGGACCGGTAAGCTGAGTGATGAGGAGATGCTTAGAAGCAGCCAGCTTATCGAGGAAACTATTTTCAAAGCTATTGGCAAGGAAAACGCTCTTAATATCCATAGAGAATTCGTATACAGATATGGAATGATTGTGGGAAAAAATAATCTTTCCAGATACGACGGCAGGATAGAAGTGTTTACAGACAGGCTCTATAAAGGCTTTACAGGCATCGGGGATATGAAAGTCACAGTATGTGCAGGCACTATGGTGAATAGTATCGCCGAAATAAAAAAATCCTTCAAAACCTGCCTTGAAGTCCATCGAAATTCATATTTCTACAAACAGGAATGCCGCATTTTTCATTATGACGATCAGAAGGACATGACCTTTTCCCATGATATAGGAAACATAGAGTCTTTTCATATTTTACAGGAGGATATTGAAAACGGCAGGCAGGATGCTGTTAAACAGCATGTCGAGGATCTGTTCCACGAAATACAGGAAAAGCTGATTGCTCCCAATCTTGTTAAAGCGTACATTATTAAATTTGAGTTTGACGTCTTTGCATCGTGCATGAATATCACCCGGTGGCAGAGGGATGCAAACGAGTTATCCGAGAAAATAGCCTTTCCCGATATCAATGAAACCCGTATCCATATTATTAAGAAAAGCCTTCTAGAATTTTGTATCGAATGCGCCGATTATTTGAGACACTTGAAGGAAAACAAATCAAGCGGTATATTGTGCGATATCGAATCGTATATACAAAAAAACTTTAAAAGCAATATTTCACTAAAAAGTATTGCGGAGACCTTCTACATCAATCCGGTATATCTCGGGCAGCTGTTTAAAAAGAAATTCGGGATGTATTTCAACGATTATCTGCACAAGCTGCGTATTGAAGAGGCAATGAGGCTTTTAAAGATGACTGAGCTGAAGATATATGAAATTGCATACATGGTTGGATATACCGATAACACTTATTTCGGCAGCAAGTTTGAGAAAGTATCGGGCATGTCGCCCACACAATACAGAAAGTCGGTTCTCTCGCACGAATGATGCGTGAAAACCGACTTTGTCCCATCTAACAAATTATCCTTTGACTCCTCCGAGTGTCAGTCCCGATATGAAATACTTCTGGAGCAATGGGTATGTGCACAGTATCGGCAGTACGGCAATCATTGTCATAGCCGCTCTGATGGAAGTCGGCGTAACCATACCCGACACATCCATTGACGACGACATTGATGTTGCCGCGTCGCCTGCCGATTCAGACAGCATCCTTGAAGCCATCAGTATTTTCTGAAGTTCAAATTGAAGCGTGCTCAGACTCTTTGCGCTCGAACAGTACAGCATCGTGTCAAACCACGAATTCCACTGTGAGACTGCGATAAACAGTACGATGACCGCAAGTACCGGCAGGCTTAATGGGAAAATAATCTGGAATAGTATCCTGTACTCGCTGGCGCCGTCGATTTTGGCGGCCTCGATCAAGCCTGCGGGCAGGCCGTCTATATAACTCCTGATAACCATGATATTGTAAGCGCCGATAATTGCCGGAAGAATATATACCAGGTAATTGTTTATAAGCCCAAGCGACCTCATCAGCATATATACCGGTATGATCCCACCACTGAAATACATGGTATAAACCAGCAGCTTGGTGAATACTTTTCTCAGTACAAAATCCTTCCGGCTAAGAGTAAAGGCCAGGGACATACAGGAAAATACGCCCAATGCCGAACCGACGACCGCTCTGGATGCTGAAATAAAAGTGGAGTTCACTATACTCTTGTTCTCCGAGAATAACTTTATATAGTTATACGGCGAAAACACTCTCGGCCATATATATATGCCGCCGCGCACCGTATCGATTGCGTCGTTTAAGGAAATTGCCAGCGTGTTTAAAAACGGATAAAGCGTTACTATACATATAAAGACCAATATAGTATAGTTCAATGTATCAAATATGACGCTTTCCATTCTTTCACTGATAGAAATACGAATACGAGCCATACCATCCCTCCTTTAGAAAATGCCTTCCCCGTCGACCTTCTTTGATACTCTGTTGGCAATCGTTATCAGTACGAATGATACAACCGAGTTGAATATTCCTATTGCAGTACCGTAGGAAAAACGGAAGTATTTCATTGCATAATTGTATACGTAGATCTCCAGGGTGCGTGCGACTTCATCCACAGAGGAATTTCCGAGAAGGTAAACCTGTTCGAACCCTGAATACAGGATCCATCCGATATTCAGTACCAGCAGTATCTTTATTGTCGGAGCTATGGACGGAATCGTAACATGGAAAATCCTCTTCAGTCTTCCTGCTCCGTCTATTGCAGCCGACTCGTAAAGGCATGGGTCTATGCCGGCCATAGCCGACAGATATATGATCGCTCCCCAGCCGACGTCCTTCCATACGTTTGAGATGGCGATTATCAGCCAAAAGTATTCCTTCATTCCCATAAACGGAACGGCTTCCTTAACCAGCCCAAGGTTTACAAGAACCGTATTCACTATGCCGCCGTCAGGTGAAAGCGACATAAATACTATATTGGCTGCTACGACCCAGGATATGAAATGCGGTAAATATGAGATTGTTTGAACAGTTCTCTTGAAAACCTTCAGCTTTACTTCATTCAACATCACTGCCAGGGTTATTGCGGCAACAAAGCCGAATATCAGCTTAAGGCTGCTGATTCCAAGGGTGTTGCGAAGTGCCAGGTAAAAATATGAATCGCTGAAAAGCTCCTGGAAGTTTTTTAAACCGACCCAGGGAGCATTCAGTACGGTATATACTCCGGGTTTATAATCCTTAAACGCCATCAGCCATCCCCATAGAGGAACGTAGTTGAATATTATAACAAGGATCATAAAAGGTACCGACAACACGACAAGCTGTTTTTGCTCTATCAACTTCCGCAGCAATGTACCTTTACGGACAGGTGCGATATCTGTTCTTTCGTTTGATTTGACTATTTGCTGCATAATTATCCTCCTGCCTGATAGATCGGCACTTATACAGAGCAGGCAGAAGACGAACTTCTCCTGCCTGCTCCGCCTTTATCCTTTAAGTCCCGTTTTAGCGCGCTTTAGTTTTTGTAATATACGGATCCATCCTTGGCCATCTGGCTGATTGCATCCTCATATGCCTTCAGATCAAGTTTAGCAAGCTTGCCCTGGTACTCTTTCCACAGATTGTCGAAATCATCCTGGGTCTTCGACATGATTATCTTCGGAATGTACTGAGTCGATGTCTCAAGCGCCTTCTCTATTGCCACCTTTCCCGGATGATCGGACTGCAGCTTGGAGCGCAGCGACCAGCCTACTTCGTAGGTTGCGGGATAGTTGGGAGCAAAGAGATCATTGAACGTCTTGATGTTGTATGCATTCAGGATTTCCTTCTCGTCAGGCCTGTACTTCAAATTGATATAATCTTCACTGTTTTTCGGATTGACCCAGCTGCCGTCTGAAAGCTTGCCGAAATCATTGGCGAGGCCTTCTCTTACAGGCAGATACTGGAATATGCCTATACCCTCTTTATTGTTGTAATCCGGACTGTTGAAGTTAGCCCACTGTTCCTCAGTCTTTGCCAGTTTTCCGTCTTTAACAGTGTAATCTACATTTTCGACACCCCAATAATACAGCTTGGTGGCGTCTTCGGAGCACATCCAATCGAGGAACTGCATGATTGCATCGGGATCCTTTGCTTTCTTACTGATGGCTATACCATTCGATGTAGCGAAGGACAATGGACCCTGATATTTTTCCTGCTGGACATTGTCAAATACGATTGGCAACGCGACCGGGTACTTGTTGTACATCTTCTGCTGATCAACAGCAATCAATGCATTGTTTATGGACCATCTCTGGTCGAAGAAACCGACAAGACGTCCGGAGCTGATCTTAGCATTGTACTGTTCGGTGGTCTGCATGAAGATTTCCTTGTCGAGAAGACCTTCCTTCCAGAATTCGTTCATGAACTTCAGGTATTCAAGATTGAAATCCTGAGTCAAAACCACCTTTGCCTGGAAGGTATTCGGGTCTATGACCGTTACGCCGTCGTTCGGGTTTCCGGAAAGGTATCTCGGAGCGCCATACTGCAGCGAAGATATTCTGCTGCCCTCTGTTGTAAGTGAGAAGCCTATATTGGCAACGCCGTTGGACTCGGGATTCTTCTTCACATAATCCCTTATCGCCTGCTTGTACTGGCTTAATGTCTTTATTTTGGGCCATCCCAGCTGTTCAAGCACATCCCTGGTAAGATAGTAACCAGCCGCGGGATAAAGATTGTCGACAGAGGCTCTCAGCGTTCCTATAAAGTAAATATTACCGTCTTTCTGCTTCAAAAGGTTTAATTCAGACGGGCGGTATGATTGTTTTATGTTCGTTCCGTATTTGTCGATCAAATCATTCAACGGAAGAAGCGCCTGTGCCGCCTGGAATTCACCCATGGCCTCGCCGCCCCAGATCATATCCGGGTAATCGCCCGAAGCGATCATAACGCCTGCTTTTTGCCTTGTGTCGGAACCGACCGGACGATCGACGATCAGTTTTACACCCGATAATTCGGTAATTTTCTTGCCGACGGGAGTATCCCAATCATCCCCGCTTATCAAGGCCGGACCGTTTACAAATGCGGTGTAGGTCTTGATTTCTTTCGGTTTCTCGGCAGTAGAAGCCGAGCTTGCAGCTGTTGAATTGGCATCGGTGGTCACTGTTTTCTCACTTGCCGTATCCCCTGATTGCTGACAGCCTGCGAACATCGTCAATAACAATGCAACTGCTATTACGAGAGTTAAAATGCGGCCTGCTTTCATAAAATATCCTCCTTTTTGTCATGTATAAGGGTTTCTCCGGAAAAAACTCTGATACTTCTGACAAACTAATTATATAAATAGGCGGCAAATGTTAAAACGGTAAAAACTTTAGTTTTTATATGAATAAATAAAGTTGTTAGCAATTCACATGCAAAGTGCCAATCTCCTGATCCTTGATATACAGCCTTCCGTCTATCAGGGCGGAGTTGGTAAAGGGCGTGGGTCCGATACTGAAGCAGTGAATGCCGTTAATGGTCAGATTCTTGCAATTGTTAATGGAAGTCGCGTTAGGATGTTGAATCTCGATGGCCTGTACTCTGTATTGAAACAGGTTGGCGATTTCGAGATCCCGGCAGTCCTCGATGCGAAGCGATGAAGCGTACTCGCTGCCAAGGTTCTCCTCAGTCTGCAGCGCGACAATTTTCCAGTTGGAAACATTCTCGAGCACAACTTCGACATCCAGATGGTGTTCGACGGAAATCATCCAGATCTGGCCGGGAGCGGAGGTATTACTGATATGGAAGCCGTCCCTCGTCCACACGTCGGGCATCCATATGTTCTTGAACACACCGGCGCCATTATCATGCACATAAATGCCATAGTAACGGTCACGGCCTTTACTGACGCCGCCGTGTCCGCCGAAGTCGAAAAGGCAGTCTTCCATAATTGAGGATGGATCGCCCATCCATTCCACCTGGATTACCCCCCTGTTTTTGCCGCCGTCGAAGCAGACACCAGAAATATGGTTCAAACCGCCCTCCGGTATTTTGAACATTGCAGCCGGTATTTTGTCGTTATCATAACCCGGGGTGTGATCCTTCAAACAAAGTCTGGTCATACTGCAATGCAGCCCCAGAATAGCGGTGTCCTGCTTCAGTTCAAGCCCGGACGAGATCATATATTTGCCCTGGGGCAGATATATTGCCTTGTGCTGAGCAATAGCCCTTTCAAATGCACGCGTATCATCGGTCACTCCATCGCCTTTAGCGCCCAGATCTTTGATATTGACCCAATCCGTCACTGAAGGCATGAGTACATAGTCGGGATCGGAGGGGGCAGGCAGGTCTTTTTCCGGTTGAATGCAATAGCGCAGATCAAAGCGTCGGTTGACGTCCTCGTTATCCACGTCGATGCGCAGACCCATATCTATGTTTACGCTGTAGCATTCCGTTTCCGGCTCGATATGGGGGACCCCGATGTGATGGTTATACTGATACCCGAAGGATTCAAGGAACCGCGGCACATTCCTGCAGAATATTTTGTTGGCATGCAGCCAGTTCTGGGGATAACGCACCATGTTCATGCTGATGCCGGCTTCCGACAGGTTTTCCAGGCGGCAATCCTGCATGTACAGGCGTTCGAATTCTTCGATGTAATGGTTGTCACGCTCCTTGTTCGGTACATACACACCGTAGGGTGCGTTGGAGAGCGTGTTGCGAAGCATTGTCATTCCGGCGCGATAGGTCGAAATGCAGGCCCTGGATTGGCCGGAGAAAACGCAGTCACCCAGATAGAAGGGCCAGTATGGGACGGTTTCGCCGGTAAGAATGCCGTACTGTCCTCCAAAGAAGCGGCAGCGTTCAATTTCATTGCCTACCATCTCGACAGCTGCACGGTTGTCTTCCATATAGAAATCGGCATCTTCTATTGAGCATAGCTGGGCTACCCTGAAACGGCAGGCAACCAGTCCGGGGTTCCCTCTGCCCAGTTTGAAGTCTATGTTACGAATACCGCTGAAGAAAGTGGTGTTCTGCGCATCCCGAAGCTCTTCGTCTGGGCCGGGTTTGTTCACACGGAAGTGGAAGATGTATTTGGAATCCGGTCCCTGAAAGCCCGGGGTATTGTCTGCCACAGTGAATACCGGACGTTTGTCTCCGAAACCGATAAGTCGGATGCCTCGCCACAATTGAACGGTCCCCGAAAAACGATAGATGCCTTCCGGGATGAAGATAATTCCGTTCTGCGCCTCTGCCTCCAGCTTGTCTATTGCCGTTTGAAGAGCGCAGGTGTTATCGCCATTGCCGCCGGGATCGGCGCCGAACTCCCGGGGGGTGAAAACACAGGCCATAGGATCATTCGGCCTGACAGTAAAAATTGATTTGCCATATTGCATAGTGCTCGTCCTTCCTTCCATTGAACAGGATTTTTGATAAATAGTATCACTCAATTATGTGATAGGCAATCAACAAACTAAAGTATTTCACTAAGTATATTAAATAAATTTTCATAAATTATATATGATAATTGACAATAGCCAAATAACAATGATAATATTTTATTTGATAAAAAAATCTTTAATCTCGGTACAGAGATACCGACAAGATTGCATACAACGCGCGTCAATGAAGACGTCTTCAAATCTTGCGGATTTTTGCAGGATTTTTTTATTACCCTGAACAGTCTCAAACGGTATATGGAGCGTGCATACTGCTTGCACTTCTCATTATATAAAATATTTTTAGAAAAGGGGTAATAATTATGGCAAAGGAAACCACCCAACACATCGATGCGGACTATTCACTGGAAAACGTGCCTTCCAGTGCCCGTAAAGGCTTTTGGCCAATGTTTTTCATCATGCTCGGCTTCACATTTTTTTCCGCCAGCATGAGCGTAGGCGCGAAGCTTGGTAACGGTCTTGACCTGACCGGTTTCGTCTGGGCGATACTGATCGGCGGCTGTATTCTGGCCGCATATACCGGTGTACTTGCCTATATCGGGAGTTCAACAGGCCTAAGTCTTGATCTGCTTGCACAACGTTCCTTCGGAAAAATAGGTTCATACCTTCCTTCCGCACTCATCAGCTTTACACAAATCGGATGGTTCGGCGTCGGCGTGGCAATGTTCGCAATCCCTGCATCGGAGCTGCTTGGAATCAGCCCGATCATCCTGGTTATAATAGCGGGTGTCTGCATGACTTCCTCTGCCTACTTCGGGATAAAGGGACTCGAAATCGTCAGCTATATTGCAGTCCCTCTTGTCGCAGCCCTCGGCATATATTCGATGGTTACGGCGACTGCAGCCGGCGGCGGGCTTTCTGCCATATTTGCAAAAAGCTCCGGATCTATAACGGTAATGGCCGGGGTCGGTATGGTCATTGGCTCATTCGTCAGCGGAGGTACAGCCACACCCAACTTTGTCCGCTTTGCAAAAAGTAATAAGTCAGCCATTATCACGACAGTAATCGCCTTCTTTATCGGAAATACTCTCATGTTCGCTTTCGGCGCTGTCGGCGGAGCTTTTACAGGGAAAGATGATATTTTCTATGTCATGATTGCCCAGGGTCTTGCCATTCCTGCCCTCATCGTACTCGGTGCAAACATATGGACTACCAACGACAATGCTCTGTACACATCAGGACTCGGCCTATCGAACATCACAAAGCTCCGCAAGCGTCCGATGGTACTGATAGCAGGTTTTGTTGGAACAGTCGCCGCTATCTGGCTGTATAACAACTTTGTAAGCTGGCTGGCCTTCCTCAATGCAACACTGCCTCCGATCGGAGCGATCATCGCACTCGATTTCTTCCTGCATAAGGCAAATTACAAGGCAGGCTCCACTGTAAACCGGAAGTTCAACTTCGGAGCAATCGCAGGCGTAATACTCGGCGCGCTTGCAGGTAACTTCGCACCTTTCGGAATTGCCGCCATAAACGCTATGGTGGTGGCATGCGTATGTTATATCGCAGCCGAACTCTTCCAGAAAAAGGCGGACCAAAAAATAGAGGGTGGTACGAATGTTAATTAAAAATGTCTATATCGAAAACTCGGATAGACTCTCGGATATTCGCGTAACAAACGGCGTATTCGCTGAAATCAATGCCGGACTTTCGCCCCAGCCCGGCGAAGAGGTGCTTGACCTCAACGGGAAGCTGGCTCTTCCGCCCTTTATCGAGTCTCATATCCACCTCGATACCTGCCTCACAGCCGGCGATCCTGTTTGGAACCTTTCGGGAACTCTGTTTGAAGGGATCGAATGCTGGAGCAAGCGTAAGGAAAAGCTATCCAAGCCGGATGTGAAGGAGCGTGTCAACCGCGTTGTCCGAATGCAGGCGGCAAACGGAGTCCAGCACGTGCGTACTCATGTGGATGTAACCGATCCGAAGCTTACGGCCCTGGAAGCCATGATTGAACTTCGTGAAGAGTTGAAGGACTATATGGATATTCAGATCGTGGCATTCCCCCAGGAAGGCATACTCAGCTACCCTAACGGCAAGGCTTTGATGGAAAACGCCGTCAGGATGGGGGTTGATGCGGTCGGCGCCATTCCCCATTTTGAGTTCACACGGGAGTACGGCGTTGAATCCCTGAACTTTGCCATGGAACTCGCCTGCAAGTATGAAAGGCTTGTAGACGTGCACTGTGACGAAATTGACGACGAAGCGTCCCGCGGTCTTGAAACACTGGCGGCGAGAGCTTATGAACTGCAGATGTTCGACCGTGTCACCGCCAGCCATACAACAGCCATGCACTCATATAATAACGCCTATGTTGTCAGGCTCATGCGTCTGCTTAAGATGAGCCGGATAAACTTTGTCGCCAACCCGCTTGTCAACACCCACCTGCAGGGGCGTATGGACACCTATCCCAAGCGCAGAGGCGTTACACGCGTAAAGGAGCTGACGGCGGAGGAGATCAATGTCTCGTTCGGACACGACGATATTTTCGACCCCTGGTACCCGTTAGGCAACGGAAACATGCGCGACGTCGTATTTATGGGGCTTCACGTATGTCAGATGATGGGGTATGAGGACATCCTGAATTCATACAGGTTCATTTCAACCAACGCGGCAAAAACCCTGCATCTGGGTGATTCCTACGGCATCCGCACCGGCAATCCGGCAAGCTTTATCATACTTGACGCCAGGAATTACTACGATGCGCTCAACTACAATTCACCCGTCCTATACTCCTACAACAAAGGCCGCTTGATAGCAAAAGCAACCGTCGGTACAAAGGACATCCTGTTCTGAAAATGCTTGGAACCTTTATTATAAAGGGCTGCGGAGTATGCTCCACAGCCCTTTGGTATTCCTTAGTCATCTTTTTTTAATTCTTCCATCTGCCGCTTGGTACCGGCGGATAACGAATCCTTAAGATAGTTGCGATCCGCAGGCTGGTTTTCAAGATAGGCCTGGACGACTCTTTCATCGACCCGGATGAGCTCTTCCTTCAGTTCTCTCGCGGACAATATGGAGCAGCCTGCCCCCCTGATGATGATCTGCTGCAGACCGTCCGAGGTAGCGACGGTTATATCGTATTTTTCCTGGTTATCGTGGGCGAATTTTTCAATAAAATGATCTGCTGTCTGGGCCTCCCTGGTAAACACCACATGAATATTATCGTGGTCGAATACTTCCTCGGGGTGCCCCTGCAGGCGATAGGCGTCGAAGACGGCAATGACCTGGCATTTTCGGATTCCTTGGTACTTGCTGAGCTGATCGAGCAATCTCGATCTCGCGCCGTCCATGTTACCGTCCGCAAGCGCCTTCAGATCAGGCCATGCAAAGATGATGTTGTAGCCGTCTACGAGAAGGTATTCCGCTTTGGTTACCTTCAATTTGCCAACATAGGCTTTGGGGCTGTAATAATGCTCGGGTTCCGCTTTTCGCTTTTGCCAGCCGGACTTTTTCCCCTGATTTGCATAATACGTCTGCTTGAAAATCCTGTCTACCTCTTCCGGATCGAGCCATTTCTCTTCCGTGTGGGAAGACCTGTTTTCAGCTGTTTCTTCCGATAAAGCTTCCCTTGTCTGAAGGCAGCTTTCAATATGCATAAAGCTCTTTACGTCATACCAGTCGACCAAAAAACTGGCGCCGTTCCCGCAGAACACCGAACCGGCCGGATTCGCCACGTCTCTTTCGGGATCGTAGCCCATTGCTTCAATGACCTCTTCGGTGTTGTGGCAGGGTCCATACCCCGAGAGAGTGCAAAAGAGCCTTCCGGCCCCTTTGGTATAAGCTGTTACGTCCTTCTGATAGTTTCGCATGGTAACAACAGGGGCACTCCCTGTCAGGACCGCCATACCGCCCTCTATAAGCGAGATATGGCATATACCGGACATTTTCTCGATGTCGGTCATGGCGCGCCCTACCATATTTTCAGGAAGTTCGAGCTGAAAGGCATAGTAGGGCTCCAGCAGTATGGCTTCCGCTTCCATCAGGCCCTGTCGCACGGCTCTGTAGGTGGCCTCCCTGAAGTCGCCGCCCTCCGTATGCTTGTTATGAGCTCTTCCGGACACCAGGGTGATCGTCATATCCGTTATCGGAGAGCCTGTGAGCACCCCTTTGTGGACTTTTTCCTCCAGATGGGTCATTATAAGATTCTTCCAGCTTTTACCCAGTATATCGTCGCTGCAATCGGATTTGAACCGAAGGCCGCTTCCCCGTTCCCCCGGCTCCAGTATAAGGTGGACCTCCGCATAATGCCTCAAGGGTTCGAAGTGCCCTACGCCTTCCACGACGTTGACAATAGTCTCTTTATAGACGATCCGGCCCGAATCGAATGCTACCATTACTCCAAAGCGGCTGTTTATAACGCTTTGCAGTATTTCGATCTGGACCTCGCCCATTATCTGTACCTGTATTTCCTGAAGCTGTTCGTTCCATACGATGTGAAGCTCCGGGTCCTCTTCCTCGATCTGGCGCAGCTTCGGAAGCATCATCTTCGGGTCGCAGTCTGCCGGTAAAATGATGCGGTATGACAATACCGGTTCCAATACCGGTGTGTTTGAAGCCTCCTCGATACCCAGGCCTTCTCCCGGCTTTGTCCGGCTAAGTCCTGTCACCGCGCATACGGAGCCAGCCTCCGCCTCGCCTGCCGCTTCAAATTTCTGTCCCGAGTAGAACCGGATCTGACTGATTTTCTCCTCCCAGGCTCCGTTGGTCAAAACATCTCTTATTTTGATCCTTCCGCCTGTGATTTTCATATAGGTGAGCCGGTTTCCCTGCTCGTCCCTTCCGATTTTGTATATCCTCGCGCCGAAGTTGTCCGGGTAGGCGGGTATCCGGGCATACTTCACGATACCCTGAATAAAGGCTTCGACGCCTTCCAGCCTTAAAGCCGAACCGAAAAAGCATGGAAAAACCTTTCGTGCCCTGATTGCCTCCTTGATCTGCGGGAGCCCGATACGCCCCGTTTCAAGATAGGCTTCCAGCAACGCTTCATCGCACATGGCCAGCTGGTCGTTGAAGTTCTCATTAAAGCGCTCGTAGGAGCTCTCGTTTATATCTTGTCGTGATTCCCGGTTTAAATCCCCGCTTACGGCTTGTCCGAATTCGATACACCCATCGCCCAGCTGCCTTTTCAATTCTTCCATCAACTTATCTTTATCGGTACCGTTCTGGTCCATTTTATTAATGAATAAAAAGGCCGGTATCCGGTATATTTCAAGCAAACGCCACAGGGTTTTCGTATGGGCCTGCACGCCGTCGGCCCCGCTAACCACCAAAATGGCATAGTCCAGCACCTGAAGCGTTCTCTCCATCTCAGTCGAAAAATCCACATGGCCCGGGGTGTCCAGTAAGGTTATCCGCGTATCATCCACCTCGAACATGGCTTGCTTGGAGAAGATCGTGATCCCCCTGGCCCTCTCCAGTTCAAAGTTGTCCAGATAGGCGTCCTTATTGTCCACCCTGCCCAGTTTCCGTATTTTACCGCTCAAATATAGAAAGCTCTCGGACAATGTCGTCTTTCCCGCGTCCACATGCGCCAATATTCCGATGACCAAATTCTTCATAAGCCGTTATATCCTTTTATGTCGATACATATATAATACCAGCAAGTCAGGAATCTAACAATTTGCATGTTATGTCATTTCTACAGCTATGAAGCAGAAAATAAAAACGCAGCCGGCGGGCATAAAAATATTTATCTTACAAAAGCTTCCCACTCTATGCTTAATCCACCTTCAAGATCAGTTCAAGAATCCTGGTCGCACAAGCATCCATCTCTGCCCTGGAAATAAGGCCTGACGCTTTGGCTTCAAGCAGACGCTCCGGATAGCCGCAGCCCATTTTGACGTCATTCCCGGCTTTGGTTTCTTTATAATGCTCTCCGCAGGTCCACCAATCCGTGGTTACCATGCCTTCCCAGCCCCACTCGCCTCTTAAAATGTCTTCCAATAACTCTCTGTTTTCTGACGCGCGATGGCCATTAATAATATTATAGGAGGACATAATGCTCCACGGAGCCGCTTCTTTGGCCACGATCTCAAAAGCCTTCAGGTATATCTCTCTAGCTGCCCTTTCCGTTACTCTGGAGTCGCTGTTCTTCCTGTTGGTTTCTTTGTTGTTTAAGGCAAAATGCTTGACAGTCGCTCCAATATGCTGGGATTGAATGCCTTTTACCATAGCGGCGGCCATCTTACCTGTCAGGAATGGATCTTCGGAATAGTATTCAAAGTTACGCCCGCATAATGGACTTCTATGAATGTTAATTGCCGGCGTTAACCAGACCGCAATGTTATTTTCCTTAACTTCCTTTGCGCCGGCTTCTCCAACCGCGTATACAACATCTCTGTCCCACGTGCAGGCCAGCAAGGTTGCGCAAGGCCAAGCGGTAGTATTGACGCCACATTGGGGAGCAATTCGAAGTCCGGCAGGTCCGTCGGCAGTCATGACATTTGGAATGCCATATTCCGGCATATTACCATATCCGAAAGTATTCGCGACCCCGGTATTGGGTTGACCACCCAATAAATGAGCCACTTCTTCATCTTCCATTTGCGCCAGGAACTCATCTATCGTCAGCTTGCCTTCGGCTACCTCAGAGAAATCTCGAGTTCCCTTCTTGAACGGTTCTTTTCTAAATTGATGACTCTGTCTTGCCCGTACTCCCGGTGCAACTCCTTCCGTCATTTCCGCCGGCATTTTTTTAAGACCGCAGGCGTTGGGATCATTCGCTTCTTTTTGAGGGAGCTTTTCAAAGCTGCCGTCAGACAGCATTCTTTCCTTTAACGAAGTCGGCGCTATTTTTTCGCTTAGCTGCCTGACAACTATATTCTGCGAAACAGTATAAACATAGCCGAGCTTTTCCACATTCCGCACGGAAGTCCCGACAAAAAACTCGTAGTCTCCGGCTTCCAATATATATGCTGATTTTTGAACTTTACCCAGATCATCATAGGAAGCCATGGCATCGACTGAAAATTCGAGGCATAAGGCTTGAGTTTCTCCGACTTTTAACAACCGTGTCTTCTGGAAGGCAACCAGGCTTTTTGCCGGTTTCCCGAGAAGCCCCTGCGGCGCTCCCACGTATATTTGGATGACTTCCTTACCCTCGAAGCGGCCTGTATTGGTTACGTTAACCTGAACCTGTATCAATCCGTTCTGTTCCTTTGCGGAAACCACCGACCAGTGAAAGCTCGTGTAAGATAAACCAAAACCGAATGGATAATTTACCTTGTCAGAGGCGCCTGCAATAGTCTCAAAATAACGATATCCTACATAAATATCCTCGGTGTAATCCACATAATCTTCAGATTCATGAAAATTGTAAGTTGACGGGTAGTCTTCCAATCTGTTCGCAAGTGTATCGGACAATTTGCCCGAAGGATTCCCAATACCGCAAAGAAGCTCGGCGGCAGCCAGTCCACCTTCCATACCGCCCTGCCATGCCATCAGTACGGATTGGATTCTATCGTCTTTGACAAACCAACCGGTATCTACCATGCCTCCGACATTCATCACGACAATTACCTTCGGGAAGTGCTCTTTGACCCTGTTCACCATATCGGACTCTGCACGCGTCAGATAAAAGTCGCCGTTTTCGAAGAGCTCTCCCGACTTCTTTGTCAGAGTCTTCTCCTGCTCCCAGAGGTTTTTATTTTTTGTGTCTGTAACGCTTTTCCGGTCCCACCCTTCCCCAGAAAAACGACAAATAGTGATAACCGCCGTATCGGTATATATTCTTGCCTTCTTCAACAAAGCATCGGGAACTGCGGGCTCAATTGTCATTCCCGGTACAGCTCCGCCTGCATACTGGTTCTCTACGTTTTGGCGATAAAAATCAGATAACTCTTCAAAAATACCGACATGTTCCTTCAGAGCCTTCATTCCATCGTAAAGGTTGACGATATACTCGACTGTTACATCTCCGCTGCCTCCACCGCCTTTGACATAGTCAAAGCTACCCTTGCCAAACAAGGCAACCTTCGAACCTTTAGCCAGCGGAAGGACATTCCCGCTGTTTTTAAGAAGAACCATACCTTCTTTGGCCGCGTTCTTCGATAGCTCTCTATGAGTTTTAGATGCCGTGATCTTCCTTCCATCCCCACCCAAAGGTATACTTGGCTGAAAACGTACCCTTTGCCATTTGTTCATCGTAATCCCCCTCGTAGCTTCGCCTTTTTAATATTTATCTTATTACGTGCTAAAATAGATAACAAGTAATCTTTCTGACTTTTCATTATGTCGATATTGACTTTTTCTATAATCCATGATACTTTTCACATATATAATTTTTACCTTTAAACGCCTGGCAAGGAAGGATATTAACGTCAATGCCGACCCATGAAATCATCGCTCCCAATACCGGACTTCCTGTTTATTTTGATATTTACAAATCTTACAATCAGCTGATTCCCAGCCACTGGCACAACCACCTGGAAGTTCTCTATATTTTCCGAGGCACCATGCATATCATGCGTAATGATGAAAAATATATAATCAATGAGAACGATCTATTCGTAGTTAATTCAGGCGATATACATTTGACCAGAAGTCCCGGCGCCATAGAGGTTCTGTTGCTCCAAATTCCATACGAGCTCTTCAGCCATTCCATTCCCGAGTGCGCGACAATACGTTTCAGAGAGTTTTACTCTAAAAGCGAGCTAAGTGGGGATCCCGCATTTCAAAAGTTGATTCAATACTTGCTTGCAATGAAAATGCTCTATGAAAAAGGTGAGGCCGCCTACCAATTTCTTTTTATCAGTAACCTTAATCTCTTTCTCCATACGCTATATAGTCATTATGCCGTGCGACAAAATCCTATGGAAAAGAATAAAGCCGCTAAACATCTGTCGCGGCTCAAGGAAGTAATAGATTACGTGGAAAAAAATCATATGGAACCGCTAAGTTTAAAAGAGGCAGCATCTTTAGCGGCATTAAATCCGGAATATTTCTGCCGGTTCTTTAAGAAACACACCGGCTTCACTTTCATGGAATATGTTAACCTGGTCAGGCTTACCCATATCCATAGCGACATTCTGGATATTGATGATAATATCACAAGCATTCGGGAACGGCACGGCTTTACTAATTACAAGGTTTTCAACCGCATGTTTAAAGAATCTTACGGTTGTACACCCTCAAAGCTCAGATCCGCCAAATTAAAGTGATTCCGGCAAGCAGCCGACGTGTGCTTCGACTGGGTCTACCTCCGAAGGAACAACTAAGAAAGTCTTTCTCGTGCGAAGCTTATATCAAGCGCAACCGGAAGTATACTTATATACGCACCGGTACAGGCTTTCGCTCCGGATGGGCTTTGTCAGAAAATCATCCATTCCGACCTTGAGGCAGGCGTTTTTATCATCCTCAGCCGCATTTGCCGTCAACGCTATGATAGGTGTATGGTTACCTGTGACTGATTCTATTTTTCTAATGGCTGTCGTTGCCTCGTATCCGTCCATTTCAGGCATCTGGATATCCATAAAGATCAGATCGAAAGCTTTTTCCTCCAGCATACGGAGCGCCTCTATTCCGTTCCCGGCCACCTCGACTTTCATTTCCTTCTTCTCAAGCAGTCGCTTCACGAGCATTTGATTTGCTTTATTGTCCTCGACCAGTAAAACATCGATATTTATGCCGATAAAATCGGGCTCGGCGCCTGTAACATCCTTCAAGTCTTCTTTTTCCGATACTTCGAAAGGAATTGAGAAGATAAAGGTGCTCCCCTCGCCCAATCTGCTTTCCAACTCGATACGCCCGTTCATGATCGTGACCAGGTTCTTAACGATCGCGAGTCCCAGCCCAGTCCCCCCGAATTTTCTCGTGGTGGAACTGTCTACCTGCTGGAAGCTTTCATACAAACCGGCTATTTTATCTTCGGGAATACCTATGCCGGTATCGCTCACCGAAAACTCCACTACTGCCTGCTGTTCTACATGTTTGATCAGCCTTGCTTTCACTACGATCCGGCCCTTTTCGGTAAATTTGAAAGCATTTCCTATCAGGTTGACAAGGATTTGCCTGACCCTTACGGCATCTCCGATCAGCTTTTTGGGTATCGCAGGGTCTATGCTGCACGAATATGCCAGGCCTTTTTCCCTTGCATTGTGGGCGAAGGCTTTTGCAGTCGTATCCATAAGGCTGTCCAGGTCGATGTCCGCTTTCTCGAGTTCCATTTTGCCAGCTTCGATTTTAGAGAAGTCCAGAATGTCGTTCACTATATCCAACAGCGAGCCTGAACAGCTCTGTACCGTCTGAAGGTATTCCCTGTCTTCCTCCGTATGAATTGAAGGAGCGAGCAATTCCGTCATACCGATGATACCGTTCAGCGGCGTCCTTATCTCATGGCTCATCGTCGCCAGGAACTGGCTTTTTGCCCTGCTTGCGTCCTCTGCCGCCTTGCGGGACTCTTTCAGATCCTCGATTGCTTCCTCGAGTATCGTAATATCATGCAAAATCAGGAATTTTCCGATTAGCTTGTTTTTATTGTCGTATAGCGGAGTTATCTTCAAGTCATAATGTTTCTTGCTGCCATTCAGCCTTACGCATATTTTTTCTTCGGCTTTCAGCACATGCTCATACTTGATGAAATATGATACCGTTTCTCCTAAAAAATCGAAAACAAGCTTCCCTATAAAATCCTTGTCCTTGACATCGATAATGTTTTTTGCCGCAGAATTCATATCTATAATATGGTTCTTATTGTCCAGAACGATCAGTATGCCGCTCATATCCTCAATTACCGCATTCCGTGCCGCAGGTATCAAATCGAAGAGCCTGTAACGGAACATTCCGAGAAAACAGAGCACGCCCGTAAATATGAACGATAATATCGTCAGATCGATCGGATAGGTAGGGCAGAGCCTGAATGTATAGAGGATATTCATAACAAGAGGGACCAAAATGGCAATCAATATAAGCACAGACTGTTTTCGCAGTATCTGTGACAAGCCTACCAGCCTTTTTACCAAAAGTAGCGTGCCGAGTAAAAACAACGAATAGGAATAGACGGCGTGGACCCAGAACCAGGAACCGTAAGTCGTATCCAGGATCGTCATTTGATCTACTTTTACAAAACCAAAATCGGATATCATCAAATGATGATGCTCATTGGTCCACAGCAACAGAATAGTTATTGCCGGTATGATGAAAAGAAGGAGTGATTTTTTATGCCTCAAATACCTCTCGGATTTTGTAAACCGGCTGGCAAAAATAAGCCATGCGACCGGTATTGTAACAACGCCCAAATAAGAAATCCGATCCACATAAATCTTTACTGTACCGCTGTCCGCCAGATCCGAAATTAAATCGGACAAGCCCCACAACGCCGCCGAAAACATCATGAGAGACATATACTTTGCCCCTGCTTCATCCCGTCGGCTCCAAAACAAGACAGCTAAAACGACCAATATTGTTATGGATATATTCGAATAGGAAATATATAAAATCGAATGAAGGGTCATATGTTTCTCCAATGCCCGTGTTACATTTTGTTGGTTATTGTAATATACTACAACAAATGACCCGTTTCCTGCTTCGATTTCAAATTATATTGATACTCTCCGGCGGCAGCCGATATGTGCCCGAATGTTCAGCCGCCCCGGTGCAATCTCATCGTCAGGCAGCGCAGACTGCCTCCGCCCGCCAGGAGCGCATCGGGATGAAAAAAGATAAGTCTTACTCCTTCATGCTCCAATAATGTGATCGTTCCGGAATCATATGAGATGTCATAGCAAATAATGACACCGGGCTGCAACGGAACAAACGAACTGGCCCAATGCCGCTGTTCCCTGTCAGATAAGGGAATAAGCTCGATTTTTTGTTCATTCATCCATACTTTTAGACTGATTTGTGCCCTTTTCACCCTTGTGATATGAAATGTCTGCTGAAACGCCGGAGGATAATAGACCATGAGATGATCCATCACGCGGTTGAGAACCATATCGGGGTGCATAAACCTTCTATCCTGGGGTATTTGAGCATATATCACTTCTTCGAAGTATCGGAGAATATAATCAATGAATCTTTCAATGGATTTCCTGCTGTGACGCTCCGTATCTGCGACAAATACAGTCTTTGGCGAAAGCAGAAGGCAGCCCTCGAACGATTCTCCTTCGCATGGCTCATAAAGCGTTGGTATGCCAAGGTCGGTCAAAGCTTCCTTAACGACGATCTCCTCATGGCAGCGCCCCCTGGATGACATTTTGGACAAGATAGCCCCATGAGAGCTAACCACCGCAATATCGTGCATATATGCCAGATTGGGCAATCGCTCCAGCAGATCCACGTTGCGATGAACGTGATCCGACAAATAATGCACACCGACTCCCTGAGCTTTGAGCAGTGTGCAATATTGTCGGTGTTCTTCAAGATACCTGTCAACATCCGGCACCTTATCAAAAAGGAAATACTCCCGGTTGTCTTCCGTGATTCTGGAAAGAGACTGCTCCGGGTAATGGACCATAACTGTTTTCAGTCTCCCGAACTTCTCGATGCCATATTGAATATGTGTCATAGTCACACTCCTGTGATTTTGTACACATAGTTTCTCCAGAAACGGATCACTTCCATCCTGCTTACCGCTCTTTTTATCAAAAACTCCCGAACCAGGAATTGCACGGGTTCAGCGAGTATTTCCATCCCTTTTCGGTGTACCAAGTCCGTATCGAGCCTTCGGGTCATACCTTCACCGAAAATTGCCGGCTCACTTGCCGCATTCCAGTGTAAAGGAAGCCAGATTGGCGCTGCCCTGGCCGGCAAAGGTGAAATACAACGACTGTATGCCGTCGGGAATTGCGATATCCGACGAATATTCCTTCCATATATTCGTAAAACCAACCGTTATTACTCCGAGTACTTCGCCATCCCAGGAGGTTCTTACTTCAAAATCTCCTCTGCTGTAACCGCGTACCTTTATTTTGACTTTTTTAACGCCTCTGCAGTCAAAATATTTAAACCCGGCTGTCGCCGACTTCTTCATATTGGCGATAAAACCCGTTTCTTCATCTCCATCCCTTCCATCTTGGGTGATCTTCGGAAACTGGTTGTTCATCCATGAAGCAGTCCAATCCGTATATAGCGACTCTTCGCTGCAGAACAGGTTGCAGGCCAGATACGCCGGGTATTCGCCGCGGCCTTCAAGCGGCCCACCATTGAGACCGCAGGAGGTCATCTCCGCCTGAGGAATCGAGCCGTCCTCCAGGATGGTTATGGGCTCCGCACAGGCCTGCCGGCTGAAATTAGTCCCGTTGGTATGCCTGTGATAGAAAATGTACCATTTACCGTTGATCTCTACGATGCTGCCATGGTTGTTAGCCCCGTAAAACATGGGCTTTTCCGCGGGTTTGTAGGAGTCGATATGCAGATCGCTGTTGCTGACGATCACTCCCCGGTAGACAAAGCCTTTAGTCGGGTACTTGCTCGTGGCATAGCACAGCTCGTGATAGACAATGGACGAATAGATGAAATAGTAGGTATCACCTTTCTTCCGTATGGAAGGAGCTTCAAAAAATTCGTGTCCTTCATATCCGCTGCCTTTGGCGTAGGGCTCGCTTGGCGCGATAAAGACCGGTTCTTCCGTGATCGTTAGCATATCCGGTCCCAGCACAGTCGCCATTGGACCCTTCCTGGACATGTCACCCCTTGCACAAAAGCCGGTATAAAGGTAGGTCTTGTCCCCTTCAGTAAGTACACCGGGATCGAACTGAGGCTGGTCGCCCTCTCTTTCGCCAAGACGCGTACCGTCGGGATAATGTACGTACCCGTAAAATTCGTATTTTCCAGCAGGTGTATCGCAGACTGCCACAGACACAATAGAAACTTTGTCAAGAACGTAATAAAGATAATAACGTCCGTCCGGGCCGACTGTTACATCAGGCGCGTATAGGCACATGCTGCCGTCCGGATTCAGCGGATCATCCGTCTTTTTATAAATAACGCCTTCGTACCGCCAGTCACCCAGATCCTCGACTGGAGCCGACCAGCATACATAATCGTTCAGGCAATAAACATACCCGTTAAAACGGTCATGAGATCCGTAAACATATACCCTACCATCGAAAACATACGGTTCACCGTCAGGAATATACTCCCACGAGGGAAGATAAGGGTTCAGTCCCTGTTTTTTCATTTTCAACCGCCTCCTTTTCTACATAATTATAACGTATTTTCCCCGTTTTGTGTTAATATACGGCGTCGATCCCCCCAAAAAAAGAAAAGCCCTGCAAAACAAGGCTTTTACTTCGCTATTGGCTTTAATCCCGAAACTATACCTTGAACCTTGAAACACTCTCTGCCAGACTTTCGGAGCTTTGCTTCGCCGCTTTCATCAATTCCGAGACCCTGGTCGCTCTCTCCATTACGTCCAAAGCTTTCTGAGAAATATTCTGCGTTCCCTGGGCCTCTTCGCTGTTGGAAACGGTAACTTCATTTATTGCTCTGACCATATTCTGTATTGAAGCAAGCAACTCTTCCGAAGTTGCCGAAAAATCGGCAACAAGGTCCTGAATCCTCGCCGCGTCATTGTAATACTGCTCCCCGATTCCCACCATCGTTTTGTAATCGCCGATAACCTTCGTGTCAATAAAGTTCAAAGCTTTCTCAGAGCTTGACGCAAGGTTTCCAACCGATGTTATGACCTCCGCGGTCACATTCCGTATCTTATTGACGGTATTCTTTGAGTGTTCCGCAAGTTTTCGTATCTCATCGGCTACGACCGCAAACCCCTTGCCCGCCTCTCCTGCTCTGGCGGCTTCAATTGCGGCGTTCAGCGAAAGCAGGTTTGTCTGCTCTGTTATCTGAAGTATCGACCCTGTAAGAACATTTATTTTCTCTACCGCTTTGGATTGCTCCAATGCCTTTTTCATTTCCAAATCCAAATCATTGCGTATATCATGAGCCGCATTTTGTGAAACAATAGCATTTTCCTTCAGGGACTGGGCGCGTTTGCTTATCTCTCCGGCTACGGCCGATCCGTTCTGAGCTTTTTCAGCAATAGACCGTACCGCGCTTTCAATTTCACTAGATGTTGCATTCATCTCTTCGGCGGTGGCTGCCGTTTCCTCGGTCACCCCGGACATCTCTTCGGTGGTGGTCGTTACTTCGGCGATTCTCTCCGACAATTCGGTTAAATTGTCAGATGATATGAGAATATTCTCGTTAACGTTATGAACAATGCCCGACGTCTGTTCGATCAGACGTCTCATATTGGAAATCATAGAATTTATGCTCTTAGTGAGAAAACCGAATTCATCCTGCCGTTTGGAAGACAGATTTACGGTGAGATCACCGGAAGCAGCCTGTCCAGAGGCTTTAATGATCCCGTTTATAGTCCTGCTCATGCTGTTTGCCATCAGCATGCCGATCCCCGCGGCAATTATGACGGCAAGAAGGATGAAAATAACGGTTGTACTTATGATCTGTTTTGAGGAAGCGTTCAATTCGGAGGTCGGTATCAGGCCGATAATAGTATATCCTGAATTGCCTATCCTGGAGTAAGTCATAAGGTACAGTTCCCCTTTGTAATCTACTTCCGAAGAACCGTTTTCATTTTGACTTGATATAATATCTTTATAAAATTTCTCATTCGCAATCAAAACACTTTTATTATCTATACCGTTGTTTGCAAAGTCAGTCTTATCCGAGCTTACAAGATGTACTTCCCCTCCTTTGCCGAGATTCATGCCGTCCAGGAATTCCTGTATCAGATCCATTTTAAGGTCGATAATCAATATGCCTATCAAATCTCCGGTCGTTGTGCTTTTTATTTCCTTTAAGGCAGTAACCGAGTTATTTTTCGCGATAATTCCCAGCTTATCGTCAATTTCTTTATGCGAACCGAGCCATACGGTTCTTCCCTTCATTTTGCCCATTTCCTTATACATATCAAAATTCTTTACCGAGCCTATGTCAAAATCCGAGGACGATTTTGAGCCGGAAGGCAGTATGGATTTATTGCCGTCGCCTATCAAATAAATGTTTGAAACATACTTGCTGGAAGACGAAATATTCAACAAATCATTGGACACGTTCCTGTACAGTTCAGCTGCTGCAGCCGGGTCATTGCTGCCGGCTGAAGTATCCGAGAGATAATCACGAATATTATTTTTTATAAGAAGCTGTTTACTAAGGTCATCTATTGACGAGTAAACGACGTCCAAATATTTGCCGCCGTTTTCCATCGTTGCGACAGTTGATTGCTGCGCTACCTTGCGTACGGCTTTTGACGCGCTCGAATAGGATATTATACCGAGAATCATCAGAAAAATAATCGGGACGGCAAACGCGGATATAAGTTTTACTCGTATTGTTCTTATTTTAATAAATTTGGTCAGGATACTCGAGATAAAATTAAATACAGATTTGAAAAACTCCGATGTCACTTTGAAAATCGCCATTATAAATTACCTTCTTTCTAAAAATGCAATGGATAATTTAATAAGGAGTAATCAAACCGTAACAGATATACGTATACATAATATCATTCAATTTGTAAAAAGTCTAACCATTATAAGGAAACATTCACGAACTGATTTTTATGTCCTGTAAAAAAATACTTCTGAACTTGTTCCTGCCATATCGATAGATTTAATCAATAATCGCTTTAAGATCGGAAGCTTTTATTTGATCAGTTGTTTAAGTCGGTAGAAAGCAAATATTTCAGTTCTACCGACTTGTCCAACTTTTCTTCCCGGATAAAAGTACTATTATGTCAAGTCTTTTCCGGGTGTATTATCTTTTTCTGATTTTTTGCTCTTCAATTTCATCCATTCCGGCAGCTGCAGTTTAAAACCGCCCTTTTCACGAAGGGCCAGAACGACGCTCTGGAGTAAAATGAAGAAGCACAGCATAAGCCCCGTGGTAATGCTCTGCCAATACGGCTCCCTAAGCCCCGAGGTAACCACGATACTGGTCATGGTCTTTAAAATCATCACCCCGAAAAGAGTTCCGATTACACTTCCGACGCCGCCGGTCAATAATGTCCCGCCGATAATAGCAGATGCAATTGCTTGAATTTCCGCGGCGGTAGCATTGGCGGCATCTCCTGCTCCAGTATGCAGCATATAGACATAACCGGCTATTCCTGATAACAACCCGGCCAGCAAGTAGGAATAGAATTTTGTTCGTTTTACATTTATGCCGAGCATTAACGCACTTTGATTGTGACCGCCCACCGCATAGAGGTTGCGCCCGAATCGCGTCCATTTCAGAATTACCCATATAGCCAAAACTATTACAATGGCGACTATTACGCCGATCTCAATTTTAGCAGGAATAAAATTGCCGGTTTTTCCGTAAAAACCGATAAACGGAATTTCAAACCGAAATTGCTTCAGGGCGAGAAAGGCTTGATTTGCCGCCGTGTGCGGAACAGGGCTGACAATGGTTATCATGCCTTTTGCAAAAAACATACCGGCTAAAGTGACTATAAAGGGCTGTATATCCAAGTATGCTATCAATATTCCCTGGATCAGTCCGAACGCCAGCCCTATACCCAAAGCGATACCCAACGAGCCTGGTACACTGCCGCCAGGGCGGTCCAGATAAACAACACAAATCATTGTCACAAGAGCAGTTATGCCTCCACCCGAAATATCTATCCCGCCTGCTATCATAACTGCAGTCAGTCCGCAGGCAATAACAATCAAATACGCATTGTTATTGAAAAGATCAAGGAACTGTTGAGGATTCAGGAACCCGCCGCGCCAGACAAGCATAGCAAACAGGTACATGACGATGAAGGTGCAGATCGTTATTCGGAGGAGCAAACTGGTGTTGGAGATCGGCTCCCTGTGTTTATTGCCTGGTAATCCGGCTAACAAATCACTTTTATTTGTCATATCATTCATTCTCCGTTTTTTCGTTTTTGCCTTACAGGCTTTCCGTTATTTTCGCAGGCTTTTTAACCAGCTTGCCACGCAGTTGAAGGGCGTATTCCTTTACAATTGGCGAACTAAGTATTACGATGGCTATAATAACAATTGCCTTATAGGCTTTTACCGCTGTTGAAGGAACCTTCATGGCATAAAGCGTAATCGTCAGGGCCTGAATTATGAACGCTCCTATCACTGAACCGGCCAGGCTGAATTTTCCGCCGCCCAGTGAATTGCCTCCGATGGCGACCGCCAGAATAGCGTCCATTTCGATATCTATAAGAAGGCTTTCATGGTTGATTAGTCCAATTCTGCAAACGTTCACACATCCCGAGATTGCAACGCAAACGCCTAGTATCATAAAGGATAGCAGTTTTATCCAGGCGGCATTGATTCCGTTCAAGCGCGCTGATTTTTCGTTAATTCCAACCGCTTGTGTGTATAGCCCGAGATTGGTGAATTTTAAGATAAGCCAGATCAACACCCCGAATAGGACCATGATTAGAATGGGTGTGGGTATGGGGATACCTGGAATAAAACCTCCGATACTTTCCAACAGCGGGCTTGAAACAGTAGGCGTTGCCCCGCCGTTGATCCAATAAGCGATGGAGCGTCCGGCTGAAAACAGTATTAATGTCGCAATCATCGGCTGAATTTTGAACGCGGCAACCAATGTGCCGTTGAATACGCCGAAAAGAACTGCAACGACACAGCTTGCCAAAAAGGCGAGAAGAATCGTTGTTATTGTAATTTGAGTTCCGCGAAGCGCGCTGACAAAAATACTGCCCGCGATTGCCGCCGCTGCGCCAACGCTGATATCCTGTCCTCTCGAAGATGCTGTTACCAGCGTCATACCGATAGCCAAAATAGCAAGCTCGGAGGCGCCGTTTATGATACTGATCAGATTCCCTGAAAGAACGGTATCTCCGTCATTGTTGGTGATAATGGATATTGAGAAAAATCCAATATCCCGGATTAAGTTGAATACAATCAGTAAAAAAAGCGCAAACAGCGGGACAACCAATTGAGACTTCATTAATTTATTGAAACCGTTAACCATTTTGAGCTGCCTCCCCCGCTATTGTATGCATAATTTTAGCTTGTGTCATGTCCTCGTCCTTCAATTCGCCGACTATTTTGCGATCCCGCATTACGATGAGCCGCGAGCAAGTGCGGAGCATCTCCTCTATTTCGGATGAAATAAACGTGACGCTGACGCCGTCTTCGGCAAGTTTGAGTACAAGCTTTTGTATTTCCACTTTTGTACCAACGTCAATACCGCGCGTCGGTTCGTCCAGGATCAGATACTTTGGATTTGTGAGCAGCCACCTCGCAAGGATTGCCTTTTGCTGATTACCGCCCGAGAGTTGTCTTATGGGCGTATCCGTCGAAGCGGCTTTGATCCCTAATAATTTGATGTACTTATCTGCAAAGGCTTCCGCCTCCGTTTTGGAAAACGGCCGGAAAAAGCCCTTCATTACCTGCAGGGCAAGTATGATGTTTTCACGTACGGACAAATCCTCAATAATACCGTCCTGTTTTCTGTCCTCGGGCAGATACCCGATCCCAGACTTCATTGCGTCCTTGGGTTTCTTTATTTTAACGTTTTTCCCGTTTACCCTCACCCTGCCGCCTGTAACCTTATCGGCGCCGAATATGGCGCGTACGCTTTCACTGCGGCCGGAACCGAGCAGCCCGGTAAACCCGTTTACTTCTCCCTGACATATTTTAAAGTCAAATGCTTTTGTCCTCTCGATGCTTGATAGCCCAAATGCCTCGTAAACCGGGGCGGCGTCCGACACTGCCTGGAATCCCTTTCGATTTTGCAATGCCGAAATGTCGTCAAGCTCTTTCCCTAACATCTTTGAAATGAGCTGTACGCGCGGTAAATCCTTTATTTCGTATTCTCCGACCAGCTCGCCGTTGCGTAAAACGGTTATCTTGTCGCATACCTCGTAAACCTGTTCCAAAAAATGCGTTATGAATATGATACCGACACCGCGGGACTTCAATTCCCGCATAAGAGCGAAGAGCTTTTCCACCTCGTGTTCGTCCAGAGACGAGGTCGGCTCGTCCAGTATAAGTACTTTGCAGTCCATGTCCACTGCACGGGCAATGGCGACCATCTGCTGTACGGCCAGCGAGCAGGTGGCAAGCTGTTGGGAGGCTCTCGCAGGTATATTCAATCTGGCAAGGATTTCCGTAGTCTTCTTTTCCATCGAGCGCCAGCTTACGAAACGGTAATTGCCCCGCCCGATAAATATATTTTCGGCAACGGTAAGATTCGGGCAAAGGGTTATTTCCTGATAAACCGTGCTGATGCCTAAATTCTGAGCGTCTTGAGGAGATTTTACGTTAATTTCCCTGTCAATGCCTGCTAAATAGATTTGCCCCGAATCTTTAGGGAATACGCCTGTCAATACTTTGATCAGGGTTGACTTGCCGGCTCCATTCTCACCCATCAGGGCGTGAATTTCGCCCTTGCGAAGAGTGAAATCCACATTTTGCAGGGCACGTACACCTGGAAATGATTTATATATGTTCCGCATGGATAAAACGATATCGTTCTGCATAGGTACCCATCCTTTATGTTTTGGAAGCTTTTATAAAGATGGCGGTGCGTGTATGCGGAAAATATCCGCATACACCGCATCGCACATACTTGATCGTACTTCCTGTTATCAGGTGGAGATTGAATGATTATTCACCAAGACCGTATGTATCAATATCAGCCTGGGTAAGAGTCGTTGCGTCAAAACCCTTCTCTTCAGAAATAACTTTCTTTTCAGCAAGAGTCTCGCCGGCTTCAAGCTTCTTTATCATGCCTTCGATTACGGAAGCCTGGAAGGGGCTGCACTGACCATCATAGTTCCAATTCTTTGCAAGCAGTTCCCTGAGTGCCCACTTGTTACAATCGAAGCCCATTACAACAACATCCTTGCCTACGCCGTGGGTGATACCGGCTTCGTCAAGAGCTGCAACTGCGCCCTTTGCCATACCATCGTTTTCAGCATAGATAACATTGAATTTTTCCTTGGAATTGATTACGGATTCCACGATTTTCTTTGCAGTGGCTTCATCCCAGGTAGCGGTCTGCTGTACAACCTTTTTCATTGTGCCGGCTGCAAATTCTGCATCCAACGCACCTGTACGGCCGATCTGAGCATCGGAACCCATTGCGCCCTGAATGTGGATTACGTTATACTCGGGCAGTTTCTGAGCTTTCAGCCAATCTACAGCTGTCTTGCCTTCGTTTGCCATGTTGGAAACAACAGCGGCTTCATACAGGCTCTCATCGCATTTTATCATACGGTCGAAGAGGAATACTTTGACGCCGGCTTCCTGAGCGCTCTTAAGAACAGTGTCCCAACCATCTGTAGCAGCGGCTGAGATAAGAAGATAGTCCACACCATCGGTGACAAACTGCTGAGCTGCATTCAACTGCTCATCATTCTTCAGGCTGTAGAAGGTCGATACCTTGTATCCGTTTGCTTCTGAGAAGACTTTCTCAAAGTCCGCAACGTTCGCTGCGCGGTATCCGGACTCGGAGGGCGGGTTGTTGACGATACCAACTTTAATGGGACCTTTTGCAGTATCTGCCGGGGATGCTTCAGCGGCTACCGGAGTTTCGGTGGCTGCCGGAGCTTCTGTTACTGTTGCAGCCGGAGCTGCCGTGTCGGTTGACGGAGTTTGCGTACCGCCGCATGCGCACAGTCCAAGTACTAATGCCACAGCAAGAATAACGACAAAGAATTTTTTCATGTTTCGTTTTCCTTTCCAAATAATTAATATTTAGTATGCTGAAGATATACCTTCCTGATTGTTTTATATCATACTGTAAAAATGAAAAACAATATGTCAACAAGAACCGCGTAAGAATTCCAACTATCTTGATTAGATAGCAAACTATTGGAAGTTTTGGATGTGATAGTGTCTTGGCAATCGTAATTTTTTAAACTTTTACAATAAAAAAATGACCGCCGCTAAAAGCGGCGGTATAAGGGCAAAGGCAGTACTTTCAGTATTTCCTGCCGTCAATCATCTCCTGTGTGATTGAGAAACAGTCGAACTGGGCCTCATCGATAAGTGTTTTCCGTTCAATCGATTCGCCGCGCCGCAGACGTCTGATTATTCTGTCGACATAAGGACCCTGCAGCGGGTTGCATTCTACATCCAGACCGATTTTTCCATCCTTGCAGTATTGGAGTCCGAGCTTAGTCGCGTCAAACGATATGACTATAACACCGTCGTTCGCATCACATTCCAATCCCGCCTCTTCCATCGCGTCGATTGCGCCCAGTGCTTCTCCGTCGTTCTCACAATAAACTATATCGATATCTTTTGTCTTCTTCAAAATTGCACCCATTACCTCATAAGCCTTAGCCCTTGTGAAATCGCCGCATTCCTGCGCTACCATTTTCCAGTTGGGGTTGCGTTGGATGGCCTGCTCCAGCGCCGCCGTCCGGCCTATCTGCGCGGAGGAGTCCATCGTCCCCTGAATATGGACGATCCGGATGGGATCCTCCGTTCTCTGCTGTTTCTCCAACAGATTCTCCAGCCACTGAACGGCTTTTTCACCTTCTTTGCGGAAGTCGGAGCCAACATACGCCGTATACAAGCTTTCATCCCCAACCTTGATATCACGGTCGATCATGATTACCGGTATATCGGCCTCCTTCGCTTCCTGCAGAATTGAATCCCAGCCCGTCTCAAGCTTCGGAGAGAAAACTATATAGTCCACGTTCTGCTGGATAAAGGTGCGGATCGCCCGGAACTGGTTTTCCTCCTTCTGCCGCGCATCGTCAAAAATCAATTCATATCCGTTTTTAACGCTCAGCGCGGCCTTCACACTCTCGGTGTTGGCCACGCGCCACTCCGATTCCGCGCCGACCTGTGAAAACCCGACTACGGTCAGGTTATCTTTAGAAGCGCTCTCCGTGGGTTGTGGTTCTTTTGCGCAGCCGCACAGTAAAAACGCAAAACAGATAGCAATCGCAAGCATTCTTTTCTTCATACATCCATCCCCTGCCTCAATAAGTTCGCACCCACCGGGCGATTACAACTGAAACGCTTGACTTTTCAGACTTCCAAAGTCCGTAGCGAAATCTTTTAAGTAAATGGATTCCTCTGCAGTCTGCATCGGAATCGTTACGCTGACTCTTGTGCCGGCATCCGGCATGCTTTCTACAGATAAACCGTATTCCCCGCCGAATAGTATTTGAATTCTCTGGTGTACCGTTCTCAGCCCGAATCCTTCGCACCGGCCGTCCTTTAGAGACGTATTTATCACGTCAAGGCGTTCCCGGGTCATACCGATCCCGTCGTCCGCCACTTCAAGGACAATGCAGCCGTTTTGTTCCCTGCCGGTCACATGGATAACGCCTTGGCGGCGGCTCTTTTTTATTCCGTGATACAGCGCGTTTTCAACCAGCGGCTGCAAGGTTAACTTCGGCAGGATGAATTTTTTCAGTTGCTCCGGTATCACGATTTCGTATTCCATCAGATCACGGTAACGTATCTGCTGGATTTCCAGATAGCTTCTAATATGTTGTTCTTCCTCCGCAAGCGTGATGACGTTTTGTCCGCGGCTCAGTGAAAAACGGAAATAATTCGACAGGCTGTTGATCATCGTGACCGCTTCGGTGATCTCCCCGGACTCTATCAGCCAGATAATCGTATCCATAGTGTTATAAAGAAAATGCGGGTTGATCTGCGCCTGCAGCAATGCTAATTCGGTCCCCCGGCGCTGTTTTTCCTGCTCGATATTCATTTCGATCTGAAGCTTCAGACGACCGACCATGTTCTCTATGCCATCCGAAAGAAGCTGCACTTCCTCTACGTCCGCCTGAATAGGTTTGCAGACCAGCAAGCTTCCCTTGCCGATGTCTTCCAAACGCTGGCAGATCTTGTCGATCGGGTCGACGATTCTGCGGCAGAGTTTTCTCGAATTGGTTAAAAGGAAACACATCAGCCCCAGCGATAAAACAACGACTACGCACATTAAAACGATCATGTTCGTTATCATAGTCGTCTGCAGTGCGTTTAAATGCGCCGCCTCGTAATAAAGATAGGTATACATGTATTTCTGGATCAGATCTGTTAGAATATAGATGTTGTTTTCCAGTTGATCCATGCGGGAATCGTACTCCGCCGTATCCGCGATATCTTGGATCTTCTCCTCCAGATTGCGGCACAGGTTTAGCACACTGCTGATGGCTCGGAGACTATCTTTTTCAGTCGTCGTATCGATCAGCTTCCGCGAGATATCCTCCGCATACCGAACCTCCTCGGTCGGCAAGCCGTCCGAATACTGGCTTTCGATCACGTAATAGTACATTTTCAGATCGACGTCGTCCTTGAAATTCTGGTTGAAATCCGAAGCCGCCGTAACATTATTCAGGATTGCATGGTACTGCAGCGCATACCCGATCCCGATGAACGCGACAGCTATTATGACGATCATCGACGGTAACGCGACAATCAGGATCATCTTCCAGAGCTTGATCTGCATGGTCATTTTTCTTTTTGCCTCCCGGGAAATTTACGCTCACTGCTTGTTTCCCTTGCGATATTCACTGGGCGTGCAGCCCGAAATTTTCTTGAACGCGAAGCTGAAATAGTGTGCATCCTTATACCCGACGGCGAATGCGATCTCGCTGGAACGCTTGTCCGTTAGGCGGAGCATGCGTTTCGCCTCGTCGATCCGTTTGTTGGTAAGGTATTCTATAAAGGTTTGTCCGACTTCCTGACTGAATATAGCCGAAAAGTAGTTTGGGCTGACATTCACTTTTCTAGCCACCCTGTCAAGCGAAATCGATTCCTCTTGATAATGTTCGTCGATAAACCCGATCGCCTGGGTCAGCATATCACGCTGCTGCTTTTTACTTTCACGGTCGCGCAGCTCGATCGCCTGCCCCATGATCTGGCGTGCATACTGCCGCGCTTCCTCAGGCGTCGACATAGTGTCGTTCGGCCGGAGCTCCAGCGTCCAGAAGCTTTCCGTACGGCAGCCGATCGAATCCAGGTACTTCACCGCCGCGAAATAAATCGTCATAGTCAGATATTTACAGAACAATGACTGAGAAATTGCTTCTTCTTCAGCGCTTTGCAGCAGTTGATCGATAAAGCGGTCGATTTCTTCTCTCGCTCCATTACTTAGAAAGTTACGGATACATTCCTGATCTATTTCCTTTTTGCCTGAGTCCGTTACCGAACCGTCCCTTGTCCGGAAATCACGAATGCGCTCTTTAGACAGAATATGCTCCTCCGGGCAAAGAAAACGATAGGATAAAACGCGGCTCACTTCCGTAAAGCAGGTCGGAATGGCGCCGAGCCGCGATACCGGCGTGCCGTGCGCAATATGCCAGTTTGCGTCGCGGCCGGCCATCTCACAGCAGCTATGTATGTTCTCGATACAATCGTCGGTTAGCCGCGTGATATCCTCCTGCGTGCCCTTAATCAAGACGGCATAGGTTGTGATATCCCATCTGAATAGAATTAGTTCCGGATGGCTGACTATAGAATGCATGATTTTGTCCTGTATCGACGCAAGCTCGTCCGTATAACTCTCGGGCGCACTTCTGTCATATCCGGCGCTATTCAGAGAAAAAAGCACAATATTATAGAACGGGGCGTTAACGTTGATGCCCATCGTCTTCGCGGTCTCGGAAATCTCCAATACGCTTAAGCCCCCGGTGACGATCTGCTCGAAAAATCTCCTGCGCGAGAAGGTTTCGTACTCCTGGACTTCCCGCTGGAACCTGGCAAGGTATTCCTGCTGCTGTTTTTCCGCTTCCATTTTGCTCTGCAGCGCAATCAGAATCTCCACCATCTTCCCCTTTACGACCGGCTTGAGCAAATATTGTTCCACGCCCATGCGAATAGCCTGCTGCGCATATGAGAAATCGTCGTATCCACTGACGATTACGATTTTTGTCCTCGGCAGTTCCTTCCGAACCAGTTCAATCAGCGCCAGTCCATCCATAAACGGCATTTTGATGTCAGTAATCAGAAGATCGGGCTGTACCTGGCGGATCATGGGCAGAGCGAGTTCTCCGTCCGAAGCGTCGCCGGTATAAACGAAGCCATACTGCTCCCAAGGAATGTTTTTGCGTATGCCCTCGCGCACAACGATCTCATCCTCGACAAGAAAGACCTTAAACATGTTGTCTTCCCTTCCAATAGATGTGTCATGCCTTTCCATTGAATATAAACCCCCATTTATTATTTAACATATTTCCATGATCTGCAATAGATTTTTTTCCGGTGTTGGTTCATTTTTCTATCATTTATACCTGAATATATTAATACACATATCACGCAATGCCTTTGGACTGGAACTCACAAAAGCAATGCGCCTCGATAGAAACAAATCTCCGGGAACGGAAAAATCAGGCCATGTGGCCTGACTCTCTCAATTTCAGAACACATTATATAATTTTGTACTTCCATGAAACACACAGTGGGGCTTATTGTCCGCGGAAGCAGGCATTGAGCCCTTATTCTTCCGATTTACTGATGCGATATGTAATCAGTGAGCTTGCATGGACCCGTAAGTATTTCTTTCCCTACGAAGAGCGTTCCATCATTTCTTACCTTCAATCTCCATTTGACAAGCATGATATTCCCTTCCGCGATCTCAATCCCCGTTATGCCATCAGGATGGACGCAGCTTCCGTCATTAAAATATGGAAGCGCTCCTTCTGCCGGGAAAACGGACCTATGGGTGTGCCCCGCAATCAACGGTTGTCTTTCTTTTCTGATCCAGTCAAGCAGGTTCCTTTCGACTGCCGCTATTTTCTTGTTATTTCTGGCCGGACTTGTCGGGTCATTAAAGCCTAAAATCTCAAGAGGTCTCCAAATATACCTCACCAGGAACCTGCTGAGCCATTTCAATTGATCATTGAAGTAATCCGCCTGATGCCCGTGCACAAGAAACAGCTTGAAGCCGGTATCCTTATGCCATAGGATCAAGCCTTCATGGTGTTTGATTCCCGTAAGGGTACGAAAAGTTTCAATTTCGTGTTCATCAAGTCTTTTAGAACTGCCAGACCGTGACGCGTTCCATTTCTTCTTTTCGTAATCATGATTGCCGTATATCGAATAAAACCTATCTTCTCTTATATATTTTGATATGAGCTGAAAAACATCCCCATACTCCAGGATGATCTCTGAAAAATCTTTATTTTTCCATAATTCGTCTCCGTCGCCGATTTCTATGTATGTAAAATTATTTCTGAAATAGTGGTTCAGAGCGGCATAATAGATATTCCGGTTTTTTGACAAATCATCCGCCCAACTGCCGTCACCTCTGTGGCAATCGCTGAATAGGATGATCCTTGAGAAATCATCAAACGGGAGCTTCTCCGCATTGATGAAAACCTGGGATAATCGATTCCTTTCATCTGTCATTTGAACTCCAGAATTTTTTATACTGGTCATATAATTTTAATGGCCTCCCCATACTCAAAACATGTTCCAAAAGATCCGGCGATTTCTCACTTACTGCCGTAAGCTTCTCCTGTAATGTCCTACACCCCCTGGTTATTTCGATGAACTGGTCGCATAACAGTTTGTTTTTCTTTTGGATTATCTCATCCGTCGCTTTGGTTCGTGAAAGCGGCTGATTGGTATGAGGATTTGAAAACAAAAAGCTCACCGTATTGCCATCGACGTCAATTTTGCGGTCATCATATCCTGCCATCCTTAATCCTCGCAAAAATGCATCCCGCATTAACGTATCCTTCAACGAAATATTGACAAACATCTTTAATTCCGACGGTTCTGAAAATTCTCCCAGTTTGAAGCCCGTAAGCCACCAGTGTAATCCCTGTCTCGTAAAGAGTGTCCTATCTTTTTTCCTTAGGGAATAAGACATGGTCAGGAAGTCATTTTTATCCGCGGAGTCGTAAAACGTGCCGAAAAATATGCCGGGAATATTCAAAACAGGCCGGCTGCTAGTGTATATTCCGACTTCACAGCCGGTTGCCAAGTCATATTGGCCTTTCCAGAATTCTATCAGCCAATTCTTTCCGGCATATTCAAAATAAACGGGCTCGCAATCGATTATCATCCCCATAGGCGCCGCAGCTTCATCATAGGCCCTGCAATATCCGTATTTCCTTTGCCAGGGATAAAGAATAGAATAGAATATGTCCTTATCCGGATCATATGCATACCCTGCCTTTTCCAATGCTTCATTTATGGAAGCCATATCTTTACTATTATGCAGTCCCGAAAAAAACAAAAGTGTTTTCAGCATTGACTTTACTTTGGGAAACCAAAGACGGATCTTGGCAGATAACCTCCAAGTCAAAAAAATTACTAAGCAGAATAGCGAGAAAAGGAATAAATAAATTATCCATTCGCGGAACATAACATCACGCGCCAAACGATATCATAATTCATACTATTCATGAATTTACAATTATGTTAATACATTAAGAAATCCTTTTATATCGATGAATTGAGTGAAAGTTTACATAATCACATATTATGGGAAACCAACATACTATAAAATACAACACCAATATCTATTTTAGAACAGAGGGGGTTTTGATATGATGGAAAATGATGCTTTCGGAAAAGAGTGCCTTGACGGAAAGGTATGCAAATCCAAAGTCTATAATGCGAAAACGCTGCCTGAAAGTGAAAGCAAGAATGTACACTGTTATGACATATGTGACGGGCTCATAGCTAAAGTACCTGTTCTTATAGCGGAGCCTGAAATTGAAATCAATGTCGAGGCCGAAATATCATTAGATGAGCCTGCATTAGAAATCAAACGGATAAAGAAAAATCTGTTTTTGAACCAATGCAAATTGATCAACATTGATAAATGCAGAAAAGGAAAACTGTTCATCGGCGGGTTTGTAAGGAAGAATATCGAATACGCTACAGCGGCCGGCCAATCACCTACTGGTTACGGCTTATGCGGAGATATTCGCCATACAACAGTCATGGTACCGTTTGAATGTGTAACAGAAGTTGATTTCATTAGTTCTCCTGAATTTTATGAACCCGGTTTCACAAAGGAACTCGAAATATTCGGTCATATGAAGAATGAGTGCTCTCCGTGTGAAGAGAAGATCATCGGGCATGACCCTTGCGAATACGAATATGAACACTATGAACGCTTCTCGGAAAAAGTATTTTGCGAACTGGTGGATGCGAAAATTACGGAAGTGGATATTAAAAAAGGCCCTTCAAAGTTCCTAATGCCCAACGAACATCTTTTTGATTGCCTGGTAGAAAAAATGGTGATACGCGTACGGTTAAAATTGCTGCAAAACCAACAGATCAAAGTGCATAAAGCCGATTT
This sequence comes from Bacillota bacterium, assembly GCA_023412915.1. GTDB lineage: Bacteria > Bacillota > Clostridia > Acetivibrionales > DTU013 > JAEYOM01. The sequence goes on along the minus strand of JAEZRE010000009.1, from coordinate 23,996 downwards.
CAGCAATTTGAAATATAGAAGAGGTTTTGGCTATAACAGGAGATATTTGAGATAAAGGAATAAATCATAAGTAAATAGCTATGAGCTCATACAGGGGGGCGTCCTGTCAAGCATAATTGATGATTTATGTAAACATGTATCGAAGACTTCATGGCAATATAAAAGACTGAAATCAGGTACTGGATTTCAGTCTTTTAATAGCACTTGCGATATCTTGAACTCTGCGTCGTGGGAACACCTCTCAGATCAACAGGCACATCAAACCGTCCCTGCTTGCGTTATCGCCCCCCGCCTATATTATTGCGGCTTATGCTCCAGTACGAGATGGTATCTGAACTTCGCTTCGCTTATGGGCACGTTGTACTCCTGTTCGGCCATGATCTGGCTGCCGTTTGTGAAGGGCAGTTCAAAGCGGAAAAGCATGTCGGATGAGCCGACCGCCTGCGCCACGTCCTGAGCGGCCTTATCCGAAAATGCCCACCTGCCGGAGGTCCAGGCCAGTCCGGTACCGGCCGGCGCCGAGTATCCTTTAGCGGTATAGGTATCCATTTCGGGCCCGAATTTGTCGATGTATACTTTTATTTCTTCAGCCTTGCAGGGATTGAAATCCTCTATGAACACCGTCACATCAAAGCCGGACAGCACAAGCTGCACATCCTCCTCCGGCGTCTTGAAGCCCGTGTATCTGCCAGTGCCGGTCCCAGTCTGGTAAGCTGCCGAAAATACATACGGAACCTCCGCTTCACCTTTCAGGTCATACACTAAGTCTGCCCCCCCGACTGTTATAGTCGTATCGAACCGGACCATCATCCGCATAGCCTTTTCTACTTCACTGATATAATCGCGGCCTTTTCCCCCTAGCAGCTCAGCTTCCCTTCCCACACGCAGAATGGCATGTACAGCCTTGAAATCGTGCTGTTCCCGGAGGTCCTTGAGATATTTGTCCGCCGTTTTATCAAGCCACGTAGCAATGGTCTGAAAGTAGCTGTCGTAATCCAGTTCGGCACCATAATTTTGACACCAGGTCAGACCCTTGAGCACCACCCTGCTCACTGCCAGACATTTTTCAGGCTGATAGCTGTATTGCTGTATCAGTTTATCCGCTTTTTTTGCAAGACGGGAAGATAATGATTTAAGAAGTTCCATCGCCTCATTGTACATGCCATCGGTACCCACGACAAACCCATAACTAGTAGCAGCCCGGTGAAGCTCCTCTGCATACTGCTGCTCAGGTTCCATAAAGGCCTTCATATATGCATCGAGTGCTGTCATGTCCGGCTCGGCGCAGTTATTCTCACTGCATTTGAAAGAAATATCAGGCGGGGCGGGAGCATCGACAGGTTCTCCAAGATATTCCTTTATCTTCTTCATTGATTCCTTAAGCGCCTTTGTCATTTCTGATTTCTTGCCGTCCATGGCAGGATCGTCCTTATCGCCGGCAAAGGAAGATGAAAAATGCAGAAGCCCTATAGTTACATTGCCGCCGCTCCGTACGCCGGGCTCAATTGTCAGCCGGCCACCGCCATGATCTGCCGTCAGCAGCACCAGATCGTCTATACCCGGCCCTGAAACGGTCAGCCTGGCGGCTCTGACAAACTGCAGCCCGTCGGGCTCCAGCAATACGCCGCTTTTCACCTTGGTCAGCACATCTCCCTTTATACCTCCCAGCGCAGTCATAGAGACGGTCTCCTCAGAGGGAACCGCGCCGGCCGGAATCTCCAGACTCCATTTGATACCCTGCGCATCGGTGACCTCCAGCGTTAGTCCGTCTTCGCCGGGGAGGTATTCGCCTTTTGCAGCGCGCGCGGTATCCGGCGTGAAGCTGACACTCCCCAGCACGCTTTCGGAAAGCCCGGGTGGCAATGTTGACTTATCATCCGTTACTGCCTCAACATCGTCGTGTCCCGACTGATCAATCGACTCAGATACCGTAGCCGCGCCGGCCATGCCCGGCTGTGCGTCTCCACTGACCCGTTTAAGCTGGATACATGAGCACAGCAAAAGCATATATGCGACAATAACCGCAAGTACGATAAAACGATAAGATTTTTTCATGTTTACCTCCTACAACTTTTCAATTCATGGGCGGCTGTTTTATAATATCATCCCAAAAGCACATCATCAGATTCCGCCCATTTAAGCCTTCTCTTTACAAGCTTAAGCGATAGGCCTTGAAGAGCAATCCTCCTGATGTGAAATGACACAAGATTATTTTTACTGCGATGTGATGCCAAAATCAAAAAAGCAGGGTACCTGAGGCACGCTGCTTTTGTCGATTCTACTATTAAAATTCAATGGCGGAAGAGGGTGCCTGTTAAGCAGCCACCTTAAGTCCGCCGTCGTTTTTCCAAGCCTTTACCCTTCCATTGGAATCAAATTCTATATATGATGTCCCGTAGGTCCAAATCTCAAAATATTGACCATAATAAAACACATCGCCGTATAAATTATCAGGGGTTCCCATAGCATTTATAACGTCCTGCTTCGAAGACCCGACAGTTATATTTGCCGCAGATTGGTCAGGCTGTACTCTCTCTATGCTTAAGTTTCCCGTATCCATCCATGCGCATACATTGTCATTATAATCAAAGCCTATATAGGAATCTCCATACCTGAAAATAATTTTTGTCACCACGGCATAGTCCCGATTAACGCTGCCCGCCAAACCATAAACGAATTTGTGATCCGTGATCCCGCCCACTCCATCGGGAGTACCCATAGCTTTCTCTACATCGTCTTCAGTAGAGCCCTGCTTTATCAAAGGCGCCCCCGGTTCAGAGCTATCCGGTTCCAGTTTGAGGTTTCCCATGTTGTCCCAGCCTATTACCAAGCCATTTGTATCAAACCTGATATTGGAATCTCCATAGTTCCAGGTCGCATCGCTTCTTTCAAAGCGGTCCTTCGGATATGCCGAATCGGGTGCGCCGAGCGACTTCAAAACATCCGACTGCGCAGTGCCCAGCCTGATCGGAATGCTTTCTCCCGTACTTTCAGGCAAACTTTGTCTGAGGTCTCCTCCATCATACCAGCCAATAACTTTGCAGTTAACGTCAAAGTAAACATGTGAACTGCCGTATACTGCATCGTAGGTATAATTATTATTAAGGTCGACCTTGAGTATGGCAGGAGCTCCCAGAACAGACTCCACAGTTTCCAGGTCAGAGCCGGGATAAATCTTTGCAGCCGGGTTACTGTCCCGTGATATGCCTATTTTCAGGTTGTCATAGTTTTCCCATGAGCAGACTCTGCCTTTGCTATCGAAATGTATGGCAGAACTGCCGTAATACCAGATGGCACTTTCATATTTCCAGTTTTGTGGCTGTCCCAGAGTATCTGCGACAGCATCCTTGTCAGACCCTACATTCACCGGCGGCAGATTCGGATCCGGTGTCCAGGCGGTTGATCCATAACTGCCTGCAAACCAATATGCAACTTTGTTTTCCCGGTTGAAATATACATTGTAATCTCCATTATTCCCATAAGCCCGCCATTGGGTATAAATATTCCCGAGGAGGTCCTTATAGGTGTAAATAGTTTCCGGCACTCCAGCCGCTCTTGCCACATCCTCCATGGTCGATCCCCTTGTAAAGGGAGGCGCCTTTGGATCAAATCCGGCATTTGATACCTTGATATTTCCGTCGGTATTATTAATATATGAAACAAGACCATTTTGATCAAATTGGATAAACGAATCCTCGTAATCCCAAAAGGAGTTCCGATCAATAAAATGCGGTGGTCCCATGGCATTCAGAACATCGTCTTCTGTCGATCCGATTGTTACAGGCGGGGCATCCGGATCCCGTGGCCCGTCAATATGCAGATTATTTCCTATGTTGTAGATTTTAATAATCCTGCCGTCAGAATCAAATACGACATAGGAGTCGCCGAAACCGTATTCACCGTTAATAGCGCTGTTTAAATAGTATGTGCCCACCTTGCTAGGCGTTCCCATCGCCGCCAAAACATCAGCTTTGGTTGAACCAAGGCCGAAGTTAGGCGCGTCCTGCACTTTTTCCGCCAGTGTTACCTTCAAGCCGCTGTTAATGCTATCCCAACCCTTTACATTTGAGTTTTCGTCGAAACGTATCTCTCCCTTGCCGTTATACCTCCATACTCCACTCTCAAGGTAATCGGGAGTACCCATGGCTTTTACGACAGAGTACATATCCGAGCCCAGCGTAAAGGGCGCCGCATCAAGGTCGGCCTTTCCCATGTCGACCTTTAGCGAGCCTTTATTGTTCCAGCCCCCAACTACATTTTTACTATTGATTTTTATTATGGTCACTGTTGAACCGTCAGGGTAGCTTAAAACGTGTACCAAGTTTGGCTCGGAGTTGATGTTCCCGTCATAGATGACACCGCCGTATACGCTCCCATAACCCATGAGTATATTTAATTCATCCTCGGCAGATCCAAGAGTAAAGGCAGCGCCGGGCAGGGGTAAATAGTCGGGTGTCACCGGATCCGGTGCCGTTCCTTCTTTTCCAATCCCGATCCATTGTGGCTCCGAGCCATCCGTCCTCATCCTCCAATAGCTGTCACGGCCATTTTCAAAGTATAGCCAGCCTGAAGAGATATTGATATCGGAGTTCTTGTTTAAAAGCTTTACACTCCCTGTGCCATCCGGTTTCATCCTGTATACGCCGAACTTGTTCATAAGCGTGTCGAAAAGGGTATAATATATCCACCCGCCGGAAACATTCAATGTGCCTGTTCTGTAATTGTTGAGTTGGGTTCTTCCCGTACCGTCCGTTTTGATCTTATACAAGCGGTAACCGGCGGCAGGATCGCTGTTCACAGGCGACTGGATATAATACACCCAGCCGTTTGCCACATTGACTTCCCTGGCGCCATCATCGCCAAGCTTGGTATTTCCCGAGCCGTCTGTTTTAATTTTATAAAGCTTGTACCCGTCCGCTGCGTTGCTGTAGTAAATCCAGTCGCCTTCCAGCGCAGCGTAAGGGGTATTACAATTATTCAAAGGTACTTTGCCGTTGCCATCCTTTCCGATCCGATAAAGTCTTCCATTATCGCTGGAATTGGTATAATATATCCATTGGCCTGAAAGCAACAGGTTGGTTGAATTATCAGTATTCAGGCGGGATCGCGAAGACCCGTCGGGCTTCATTTTCCATATATGGCCGCCGTCATTCTGGCTCCTGTAATAGAGCCAGCCATCCGAGAAATTGATGTACATGGCATTGTCATCACTTATTTTCGCAAGGCCGCTTCCGTCCGGCCTCATCTTGAACAAGCCATCCGCATCCATCCCCGATACCTTGGATTGGTTTAAAACCGGATCTGAAAAGTAGGTCCAGACTCCATCCGAAGCCGCAAGTCCCCAATTGGCATAATTGCCGTCATAGCTGCTTGCGTTTCCATCCGCCGGCAAGCCCCCTCCGTTATCGCCCGCCGGTATACTCATATAAGCCAGGAGTTCTGATGGATACAATTCGTCCGACAGGGTAACAGTTTTCTCGGTATAGATTATCTTTTTGACACTGTCCATGGTTATATATGAATAAACGATGTTATACGTCCGGCCCTTCTCAAGCATCAAATCCTGCGGCACCGCCTGTACCAGAGGCCCATCGCTTTCAAGCGGCGTTATGCCCCCACCGCTTCCTTTGATCCCATAGAGGTAGAGAAAGTCGCCCTGAATCTCCTTACCGCTGGAGTCCGTTATTTTATGGATGCTCAGATTGCTCACAGGACTGGCAAAATTGTAAACAATCGCATTCTGGTGGGCGTCTATCGCGATTTCCGGCGACGTGTCTGTGTCATTTGCAGGATCAGGCTTTATAAACCTGTCAGTAACCACTGCAGTCTGTTCTCTTGTTGCTGAAAGCTCCGGAGAAAAAGTAGCGTTGCTTGTGCCTTCCATCACCCCATTTTGCACTGCAGCTGCAACATATGGCTTCGCCCAGGATGAAATCCTGTACGAGTCTTTGAATTTGTCGAGTGAAGGGAAGCTGTTTTGGGGCGTCTGACTAGCAGCAGTATTGTTGAGGGAGTTCACAAACATCTTCGCCATCTGTTCTCTCGTACATTTCTGGTCCGGTGCGAATTTCCCAGGGGCGATCCCATCGATTATACCCTCTCTATAGGCCGCCTCCACATATTTATAGGCCCAATGCGTTTTGGGAACATCGTTGAAGGTAGGATTTTGGGGTATCCTGGCAGTATCCAGGCCTAACCCTTTTACCAGGAAAGCCGCCATCTGTGCTCTGGTTACCGTATCCTTCGGGTTGAAGCTCCCTTTGTCACCGCTGACGATATTGATGTCCGCCAGCTTTAATATAGCCTGCCTTGCATAGGACGAGCTTTTGTCGATATCCTTGAAAGTAGCGGCATAGGCCTCAGAGCAGAACAGTCCGATGACGAATACCAGAGCCAAGGTAGAAATGACAAGGCGAAAAGACGTTTTTGGGCTTTCCATTTTTGTGAACATATTAACTCTCCGGTTTAAGAAAATGAGGATAATGCTTAATACTAGACAGCTAGAATTTTAGCACGCTGTACCGACAAGATATACACGCAAATAGTTCCAGCTTACGATAGTCTTGCACAGAGCCAACCCATTTTTTACAGCTTGAACTGGACGATGCGTTCTATTATCGTAATTATATAATCAGGCGAAAGCGGCGTTATCGATGTTTTATTACTGCATCATCACAGGGGGATATGACAAAATGAAAAAAATTTCGGCTGCCATTCTAGTATTTTTACTCATACTGACAGTAATTCCGTCAAACGCCTTTGCCTGGGCCGATGGAATACGCTATTCCCTCCCCGCCTCATGGGCCGGCCAGCCTTTGTTTGAAAATGTCTCCATCACCCCGACCGCTGTTTCGATCATGAGCGGCAGCGATATTACCGTTACCATCCGTTTCACACTGACCAGACCCGCAGAAGTCGAGACAGCGCTTGCAAGCGTTTACCAAAACTCCTATGACGCCAGGGACAACTTGTTCAACAGCGAAAGGCAGACCCTTGAACCGGGCGTGCATGAAGTGACCTGGCATGGAAGAGATGCAAACGGCAGGATTCCGCCAAAAGGAAGATATTACGTCGTGTTCAAGTCATATGAGCTGAGCGGCCCTCCGGACGAATTCGTCCAGGTATACAGGGCGCCTGTCACGCTGGCAATAACGGATTCCGAATGGGGCATACCTCAGGCAGAAATGAGGCAAATAGTAACCGGCGCTTCATTTGACGGCCTTGTAATATCGCCCGACGCAAACGGTGTTCAGGACACAGTATCCGGTACGGTCACCCTTTCAAAAGGAATGAAGCATGTTGAGGTTTGGATATGCGATTCAATGGGATTTCCCGTTGGTAGTTCCCGACTGACCTTAAAGGATGCAAAGCCGGGTACGTATTCCTTTTCATGGGACGGAAAGAACAGTGGCTATGACTTCTATGGTAATTACTATGGGTCCGAGCTGTACAACGGCGATTATTATATATCGGTCTATGCGTACAATGATGTGAATTATACCGGCCGCATCATGATTAAAACCACGAAGGTGCGGCTCACCGGCGGAATGCAGCTGATCGTACCCCAGCCCGTACAAAAGGTCAGGGTAACGGCAGACAGCATCGAGCTTGGTGTGAATCCTTCCGGTTCAGGATATATAGCGGTAAAAGGAGAAGAATTTACCGTACTCTCCACCGAAGCTGAATACGGCCAATATAGGGTTCTGATACGCGGAAACACAACAACCCAAATCCCGATGAAGTATGTCGAACTACTGCCACAGGAGAAGCTGCCGGCGCGAAATGCTGCAGATAAGACCACCTCCATAAAAGACATTGATTCCTGTTCGGATTATGCCAGACAATCCATCATCAACCTGGCTGCAAAGAATATCATCTCCGGTGATGATAACGGCCATTTCAATCCACGCCGTGCCATAAGCCGCGCTGAAATGATAAAGCTGCTTGTGGAGGCTCTGGGTATCGACATGTCTGATTTACCTGATGTGCCGACTTTCAAGGATGTTCCGAAGAGCAATTGGGCTTATCCTTATGTCGAAGCCGCCTACAGAGCCGGAATTGTCAACGGCATTTCGAATGACCTGTTCGGTGCCAGACAATTATGCACACGGGAAGAAATGGCAGCCATGTTCGTGCGCTCTCTCAGCGCCAGGGATACAGGCATGGCGGTTACTCTGGACGGTAGCGCCGGCTTCGGGTATGTTAACGGTCTTTATGATAAGGATAAAATATCCCCGTGGGCTAAGGGCTACGTTGAATACGCGCTATCCAGCGGCCTGATGGAGGGCGTCGGAAGCGGAAGCTTTAACGCCAAAGGGTCCGCGGAACGCCAGCAGGCAGCTGTGCTTACCGACAGGTACATGAGTCGCAGTCCGCAATTAAAGTCTTAGTGTCTTAGCGTTAACGCTCACCCCGCAACAAAGAAAGGGATTCGGCCATCATTTTGTTTCGGCCGTATCCCTCTATGTTTTCTGGCAACTATGGCATAAAAATTATTTGCCAGGACTTTTTATAATGGCCCATTTATTACCTTTTTTTGCAATAGCCATCCCGTCGTTAAAGTCTCTTATTTCATTAAAATCCAGTGGTACAACTACTTGCCCCTGCTTATCGACAACGCCTTCCTTAAAATTATCGTCGGTGACAATTGCATTTCCCTCTTTAAAATCATTAATATTCTGATATACTACCGGAACTATCAGTTTACCTGTCTTGTCTATCACCCCATCGTGCATGCCTTCGTGTACAACGGCAAGCCCTTCCCTGAACGATCTTGTTGAATAATACGGGACCTGCAGAACCAGGTTCCCTGTTCGGTCTACGAAACCGATTTCCTGGCCCGTTCTAACTTCAGCAAGTCCATCGCTGAATTCATTTATGCTATCAAACATAAAAGGTATGACAACCTTACCTGTTTTATCAATCATCCCGTATTTTGCCTTGCCATCAACAATTTTCTGAACCAATGCCAAGCCATCTTTAAACTCGGAAATTGAAGAAACCTCGCTGTCGTAAATTGAAGAAACCGCGCTGTCGGAACCTGAAGGAATTACAACTTTTCCGGTTTTGTCAATGTAATGATCATTATTCCCGCCCTCATCGACCCTGGCTATTCCTGAACTAAAGTCCCGAACTTCTATATACTTGAAAGGGATTATTGTTTTACCATACTTGTTAATTGCGCCATATTTGACATTAAAGCTTTTTCCTGTCGCCACCCAGGCCAATCCTTCGCTGAAATCATTGGCGAATGTATACTTTAGGGGAATTACTTCTTTACCGCTTTTGTCAATATAACCGAACTTATAACCCGTACGTTCATTGCTAACCTTGACAGCCACAGCTGAAAGGCCCTCCTTGAAGCCAAGATTGGCTCTGTCATACTTGATTGGTACTACGACTTTTCCGCTACTGTTAATGAAGCCAAGCTTTCCGCCTTTGGAAACTCTCGCCAGACCTTCGCTAAATGGCTCTATCTGATCATAAACAGCGGGCGCTATTACTTTCCCTTTGCTGTTTATCAATCCATATTTACCTTTATTTATTACTAAAGCCATGCCATCTTTAAATTCATATTCAAAGCCTAAAATAACATCATAACTTAATGGCACTATTTGTTTGCCGGTTTTGTCAATAAGCCCCCATTTATTCCCCTTATTCACTCTAGCCGCTCCGTAGTAAAAGTCATATACTTCATCATAGCTTTGCGTTAACCATGTGACAGGAAGTGATGTGTTTTCTGCGTACGAAATGACAGGTGTTGCTGTAAATAAGACGCTGATAAGAAGCATTACTGAAAGTATTCCTTTAATGTTTCCCCTCATGATTAATCCCCTTGTTATTTGATAGAATATACACTTCAAAGCGCTCTACTTATGTACAAAGTTTACTTTTACAAAACCTCCATTCCTCCCGAATCTTGCCGCGGATTCATCTTCCGCCGTATGAAATCTCCTGAACTGCGCAATATATGGGAATAATCGTACCTTAACACATAATGGCCGCTTCATCAAGAGAATACAGCCCGCTATACCGGTTCCGGCAGTCAGGTTACATCCGGAACATCCTTTATTCCCTGCAGCACCTCTTTTTTCACGCCGCAGCCAGGGAGCAGCGTCAGTGTAAAGCCTGCCGCCGCCAGGGCTTTTCTTACCGCAACAGATACGGTGAAGGTGGCACAGGCGCCTCCGGTTTTTGTTTTTCCCCCGATTGCCATGAGCAGCTCCTCCCGCCATATGGAAGGATTTTTTTTAGGACTGTGACCGTCAAGGAACCATACGTCGCAGGGCTTTTCCAAAGCGCTTACCATTTCAAGCGCTTCCCCTATCCAAAGATTAAGCCTGAGCGTTCCGAAGGAACGCCGAAGCTTTATTGAATGCCACCCGGCCTTGGTGATATCGATACTTCGATATGCCTCAACAAGCGTATCAATTTCGGCGCCGACCCGCTCCCTGAAGCCGCTCAGAAGCTGAAGCATCCTCTCCGGACTCACAGGATACAATTCTACTGAATTATACTCAATAGAAATGTCTTTCAAACCGCTTTTGTAAAGGAATTCCATCAGCGAAACGACTACACGCCCGGCGCCAAAGCCTGTCTCACCGATTACTAAAGGACTTCCCGCTTCTTTTGCCAGAACGAGCCGCTCAATCAGGTTATTATTTCTGAAATAGATCTGCTGTGCTTCGTCCAATGCATTAACCACGTCAAAATAGCGATCATCGAACCTTTCATTTACCAGATACGGTGGTATCAACATAACACTTTCCCTCTCATTTTCACCTTGCCCCGTCGATTCCAATTGGCCGGACAGCAATACAAGCCTACCACATTAGCCTTATCCCCTCTGCTGTAATTTCGATTGCGCCTTCTTTCATAAGCCTTCCGACAGCCCTTTTAAAGGCTGCCTTGCTTATGTTCAATTCCGCCTTTATCTCCTCCGGAGAGCTGCTGTCGTTCAGCCGGAGATTGCCTCCATTTCGTTTCAGCCTCTCCAGAATATTTTGCGCATCCTTCTCGATTTCGTTATGCGCCTCGTCTCTTACGCTCAATTCCAGCTTTCCGTCCTGCCTGACCTTCTTGATCCGCACCTCTATCCTGTCGCCTTCCTTAAAGCTGCCGTACAATTCCTTTTTGGGGATCAAGCCCTGATATTTGTTGTCCACCGCAACAAAGGCGCCAAGCTCCTTGCTGATGCTATAAACCGTCCCGTTGACTCTGTCGTTGACCTTATAGGGTGATTCGCTGCTTAACGTATTATAAATATTCATCGTTGCGCATAACCTGTCGCTATTGTCAATATACAGTGCAACCAAGTAAGTACCGCCTTTTACAACCTTGCCCACCTGTTCCCGAAAAGGCAGGAGCAGATCCTTCTCCAAGCCCCAGTCCAGGAAAGCGCCTATTTTAGTAACCTCGACTGCCTGCAAGGCAGAAATATCGCCTACTGTCAGTTTTGGCTTCTTTAATGTCGAAATAGGCCTGTCTTCTGAATCCTTATAAACAAACACCTCTATATCGTCGCCAACCTCAGCGCCAGAAGGCGCCTGATTATTGGGCAGCAAGATATCCTCTTCGCTTCTATCCGTTATCGTGTTCAAATACAGTCCAATAGGGGTCTTTCTTATAACCCGGAGCTTCTGAATTTTTCCTAGTTCAATCATTTTTTACTCCATTTCGGCTGAAATCTTTTAGCCAGGTTTTCATTTTCCACTTTACTGACTGTGCGAAGTCTGCCTTTGATAGGCGTCTCCCGCAGCTTGCTCAGAACCATATCCCCCTTGTTATTCAGGATTTCAACAAAAGTAGAAATATCCATCACGTTGATAATACCGATATCCTCCGCGGTCATACCCTCAATATTACACAGGGTACCCACTATATCCACCGGCCGCATTTTTGTTTTTTTACCTGCATTTATATGTAATTTCGTAATTTCCCTGCTAAGCTGCGCACCCTTTAATTCCTTGACTTCCGGTCTGCTTGCCAGCTTTTCCATAAATTCCTGTTTAGCTTCATTCACCGATTCCTTACCCGGTCTCTCCCTGATCGGGATCTCCCTGCCGATAAACCGCTGTATCTCCTGAAGGTAGCCGATTTCATCCTTTGCCACAAAAGTGATTGCACAGCCCGTATTTCCGATACGTCCGGTTCTTCCGATCCGGTGAACATAGTTTTCCCTGTCCTGCGGTACGTCGTAATTGATGACAAGTGTAATATTGTCGATGTCTATCCCTCTGGCCGCCACATCCGTTGCAACAAGATACCGGAAGCGCCCCTTTCTGAAATCCTCCATGACTCTTAACCGATCACGCTGTTCCATTCCGCCGTGAATTTTCTCACAGGCACAGCGCAAGCTTTCCAGTTCCCCGAAAACCTCATCCACCCTTTGCTTTGTATTGCAAAAAATCATGCAGCTATCCGGATTTTCAACAATGATGATATCTTTTAACAGGTCTGTTTTTTCTGTTTGTTCTACATGATAGCTTTCCTGCAGGATTCTGTCCGCTGCCGGGTTTTGCTCCTCCACCTCGACTTGCAGGGGCCGGTTCATATATTTGTTGCACAATGCCTTGATATCTGCCGGCATAGTCGCGGATAACAGTATTGTTACCCTTTCACCGGGCAGCCTCTCCAGGATGGTATCAATTTGCTCTATGAATCCCATTTGGAGCATCTTATCCGCTTCATCCATTACAAGAAACTTTATGTTGGAGGTATCAAAGGTCCCTCTTTCGAGATGATCGATAATGCGCCCCGGCGTTCCAACCACCACATGTGTTTTCTGTTTCAATTCCTTTTCCTGCTGATAGAATGGGGATTTGCCATAAACGGCAGCTGCCTTCAGCCTTTTAAACCTGCCTATATTAAAGATCTCTTCCCTGACCTGGAGGGCAAGCTCTCTTGTAGGTGTAAGCACCAAGGTCTGAGGTTTGTTGTCATCCCACTCTGTCAACTGGCAGATGGGTATGGCAAACGCCGCAGTCTTTCCGCTCCCTGTCTGCGACTTGACAATGACATCCTTTTTCTCCAATAAAGCCGGTATCACCTGCTTTTGGACTTCTGTCGGCTCCATGTAATGCAATAAGCCGAGGGATCTCAGCAAAGCGTCATCCAGCCTGTAGTCTTCGAATTTTTCATTACCCATTGCATTCTCTCTTTCCACCTGTATCTATTACATTATTGTAACACATATAAAAAGGCCATGATTTTTTTATGGCCTTTCCGGCTTCAGCAGTCATTTTTCGGGTTCTGATCAAGGTTGTCTTAGAACCTGTCCCGCAGATTTATTGACCATTTGCCTTTAATACGTTCTGCTGAGAGACGGGATCAATCTGCGGGTCGGCATGTCCAACCGAGTTATAGAAATACATGCAACAGATGCCTGCCATTCCATTGCCCTTGATTTGCATTGCATCATCTGCATGAGGCATTCCTATCAAGCTGGCAGCAATCTGATACTTTATCCCGCCTTGGCTGAAAAATACTACGATTGGCCTTTTATTTGCCCAGGACCAGTTGTAGCCGAAAACCCGGTACATAGTATTTGTATCCGTTTGAGTCAGTGGTTCGATATCTGCATGATTTGATCCGCCATAATACCTGATATTCCACCTGGCGCCAGTAGCTACGTCCATTGCTACTGCTTTTGTTCCAACAGTAAATAGCCTTCTTCCAATATCCCAGGTATAAATGTCGCCATAGTACATATTTGCCTTACGTCTCAACATGGTAACGCCAATTGGTCTTACATACCGGGTTGAATTCAGCGGCACTGTAACAATTTGTTTGAGCATGAAGTAATCGACCTTTATATAGTTACTTTTTACAATTGCATCAATAGAGGTGTTATACTTTCTGGAAAGATCCCATATCGTTTCACCGGCAGCTACTCTGTAGTTTACCGTGGTCACCGGGTTTCTGAAAGCAATTGTCAGCACCTGTCCAACATATATGGTATTGGAAGTTAGTCTATTGTTTGCTTTTATTCCGCTGACTGTAACGCCTAACCGGTTTGCTATTGACCATAGATTATCTCCGGACTGAACTGTGTAGTACAATTTACTTACGTTTGATTGTGAGGGAACCTTAAGAGACTGGCCTGCATAAATCATATTAGAACTCAGCTTGTTCAAACTTTTAAGATATGCCACAGTAGTATAAAATTTATGGGATATTCGTGACAAATTATCACCGGATACTACCCTGTAAGTACTGTAATTACGGTTTACGGAAAGTTCAGCTGCAAATGCGCCGGTTGAAGCAAAATCTCCAAACAGAAACACTGATAGAAGTAGTACCAATAATTTTTTGTGCAATCATTTTGCCTCCTCGATTATGTTTAACGTTAGTATGCAAAAACAAACTGCAATTTATTATAAGCACTGCAAAATAAACAAAAGCCTGGGCAGTAAGCTGATTGTGAATAAGGTATCGGCAGCAGGGATCAAGCTGTATGGACTTACCCTGGTGTGTGACCGGCAAACGCCGGCTTGGATGAATAAGGATGCGAAAGGCAATCCCCTTGGGCGGGAGGAAGCTCTTGATAATTTGAAGATTCACCTAAAAATGAAACTACTGGAAAACGCATCCTGGGTCATTTCTACCTGAACACAGATCCCGCCAAAGTGGAGATGTCGCTGGAGAAGTTCATATCCCTGGGTGCCGAGATTAGCATATGTGAGCTTGACCACAAGCTGGCTAAATGAATTTAAGCCTTATCGATCCAGCTTCATTTCCTCCCGCACCTTTTTACGCGTTTGCTCCAGAAGCTCTTGCACTTTGACCGGCATTCCCGTCCTGCTGCTTTCAATTGCAGCAAAAACCAAGGCTACGGATTGCAGATTGTCCTCCACGTTGGTTTGCATTTTTTCGCCGCCATCAAGCCATCTGACAAACTGTTCAATTAACCATGCATTAGCCCATTTCTCCCGCTGCAGCAATTCGATCCCCACACCCTCGCCTTCCTTTGCTTTGCGCCAGGTCTGTGCCGGATCGTAGGTAAAAGCCTCGATCTCCCTGTGCGATAGTACGAGCGTTGCATTTTCACACTCTGCACGGATATATTCATGCCCCCATGGGCTTAAGCCTACGGCATTTGTATTTGCTCCTTCGTACATGATACGCACGCCATTTTCACATTCCATTAATATAAGTCCCTGGGAATTGTTTTTATACTCTCCCCATTCCGGATTCCAGGTATTCGCAAAAATAGTGTCGCATCTGGCCCCCGCCATATCAACCAACAAGTCCAGATGATGTACGGCTCCTTCGAGCAAAAGAGGGTTGTCCATCTTATGTCTGAATTCCCCCCAGCTTCCATATTTCCTGAGGTCGCACGCATAGCGTCCAACAAGATATCCGGGTTTTCCGTAACGCCCTGACTGCAATTCCTTCCGCAATGTGGTCTTATCCTGGTCAAACCTGTGACTCATGGTAACGCCCATTTTTTTATTGGCAAGCCTGACCTTTTCGGCAATCCTGATAGACGCCTCCAGTGTGTCGGCAATCGGTTTTTCCGAAAGAATATGTAAACCATATTCCAAGGCGATGTCCACAACCTCTTCATGGAAAGCAGGCGGTACCACAACCGTACAAAAATCGGCGCTGTTTTCGGCGAATGCCTTCCTGACATCCGTATAGCACTGTCCAGCTTCCAGTCCCAGATACTTCTGCGCATTTTCCAGGGCCTCCGGAGTCTTATTAACAGCCGCTACCACTTCTATCAGACCATCTTTTATATTAGCGGGCAGAAAATGCTCGCACCACCAGCTTCCCCAACCTCCCGTACCTACCTGTATCACTTTATATTTCAATCTATTCACATCCCATTCCGGTTTCTATTTGCTTTTTATATCCTGGTACTTACCCATTTCAACCCTCTGATAATGACCTCACGGAAGCTTTCGTTCCCATAAGCCTGCTTATCATGCCCGGACTGAAAACAGAAAACCCTCGAATTTACGCACTGTCTGGTCCAGGCAATTGTATCCATACTGGTTTCATTGTCCGTAGTGATCAGGATATGGCTTCCTTCCCGTGCACCTGTGAGAAAATAAGTCTCATCGATCATTTCCCAATCCTTGAGACCCCGCGTAATCGGGTGGTTCGGATCCTCAACATGTAACCTGACCTTCTGATCGAATTCATATGTAAAGGTTTTTCTCTGAAGGCCTGTGATCCTGTCCCAGAAATCCCACTCGGGAAAGGCCAGCGTTGCGTGATGCAGTACAAATATTCCCTGGCCCCTCTCTGCAATCTCCTCCAAAGGCCGTTTATATACAGTATTCCAGGCTTCTGTATCCTGAGGCGTGCTGCTTGTCATGTTATAGAACATTATAACATCATACTTATCCGCACATTTTCCGGGATCCGTACAGAATTCCTCGATTGCCTGAATGTAATATTCCACGCCGGGGAGGCTTCCAAGCAGTTTATTGAAGCTTATTACATCGTATGGGTGACCTCCTGTAAGAATAGCCACCTGGATTTTCCCATTATCCATATTGATTCTCCTTGCAGCCTTTGATGTTTTAAGTTATTAGTTCCTTGGTACTAGGTTGTTTAACATTTCATTTGTGTATTCAAAGCTTTCATTCAACACAATATTGAGTTCTCTGCCATGGAAAGTTTAACCTCATTATAACAACTCAAGCCCCTCCTGAGCAATGAAAACAGACCGTTTTATGCTGATATACCGTTATTTCGGACGGCAAATGCTTGCTAAAAACAGATTTATAATCGCTTTATAGACAAATAAAAAAGACTGTGACTCATTATGTGTAGTCACAGCATGGATAAAAATATTAAGTTCAGTAAAGCCATTGTCCCACTAAGATTTACAAAAAAAACCTTACTTTAAAATCACGATTTTATTGTGAAGGCCCATGGAGTGGATTTCATTTACGATTTCAGTTGAAAATAATGAAGAACAAACAACGATTGTACCCGAAAAGTTTTTAAGCTTATCGGGCGGGCAAATTACGATATTACCGATGGTCTTTCCGTGCTTTCCGGAATCTTTGTCTATAAAAGCTTCAATATGGCACATTTTTAGGTTTGTATTTGCAAAAAGACCCATTGCGACGGCTCCAGCGCCCCAAATCATTATTTCCTCATTATTTCTATAAAGACTGTCAATTAAGTCGGCAGTGTGCTTTTCCGAGTGTAAAAGTGTGTCTAAATATTTTTCTACGCTCTTAGCTGATAACTCATCTTTTTTAACTATAAATGAGCCCTGATCCTTTTTATATACTTTTGTCAATTCCAAATTAAACGAGTCCCCTGTTTTCAGTAAATCGTTTTGGGTATAAACGCAACGATATTGATGAAAGCCCATCAAATTGTCAATAGATATTGTACTGAAATGATTGATATGTTCTTGATTAAAATAATTGCCAATCGGATTGAAATATTCTCCATACCCCACCGCGTCAGGTACGTTAAAATAAAATATTCCATCATCTTTTAACATATATTCCAAAGCTTCAATTGAACTATGCAGATCATAAATGTGCTCGAGTACGGATGATAAAATAATCACATCGAATTTTTTATGCAGTCTCTCAAATTTGGAGTAAGTTCCGCCTTGATATGCGGTAATGCCATGCGAATTCATGTAGTCAGTACACTCTTTTGACGGGTCGATTCCTGTAACATTGTAAAAACCGTTGTTTTTTAAATATGTAAGCAATAAGCCTGATGCACATCCCATATCAAGGATCTGGTCGTCTTTTTTTATAAATTTGCTGATAACCTCAATATGCTTCATAATAACAGCAGCGGTTTCTTCTGCAATAACAGGGGTTGTGTAGTATTTCCCACATTGTTCATAATAATTTTCGTAGTCTTTTAATTTCGCGGAGGTATCATGGTAAACAAACCCGCATGCTGTACAGCATGAAATCGAAAAATCAGAAGGCAGAGGGAAACCTTTGATAAGCTCCATCTTCATTTTATAAAGAACAGAAATATACTGGTTACCACAAATAGGGCACTTCCGTAAAGCAATAAATTTTTCATCCATTTTTTTATCCCCTTTAACAATTACGGCTTTTAGATGATTGACAGACAAAAGACTATGGAGCCATATTGCTCAACAATTTCGCGAATTTTGAACCTGGTCATACTATCCCACCGAAAATACCGGGATAATCTGAGAGCACCGATCAATCTGATTATTATTTTAATTATAAATATCCGAAAATTCAATGGCTGTCGCCTGGATTAGCCGATTATCATTTACCTCTTGCAGCATTTTTTCTGTCGGTTTTTCTTTTATCTTTGTTACAGGGAATGTGACCATAAACGTACTGCCTCTCCCCATCGCGCTTTCTACTGCTATCTCGCCACCCATACTTTCAACAAGCATTTTAACAAGCGACAAGCCGATACCTGTCCCTTCAGCCTGTCTGGAAAGAGACTTAGCTAGTCCATATGGAGCTCTCTCTCGGTCTTCCTCAACTGTAGATCAAGTGCTTTGGTTGATGACTTCCCGGATTTAACCGGCTCAGAAAAATTTATTTTTCTATAATTTTCTATATTATAGGGTCAGTATAACAATATACCTTTGTGAATTCAATAATTGCTTAGGGTCTTTAAAAGCTTCATTGTTAAGTGAAACAGTTCTAAATATCGTAAGTTGACTATAAGTGGATAGGTCAATTTATTATGAAAGGACCTTTCCAAACGGAAAATTTATGGGTTTGTTTTGGTGGAGGCGAGGTGGCATGCGCTTCCAATGTACCTAAGTCCGCAAACCAGCCCTTTTGGGTAATAAGGACAGTTTTTTTAACGGATCCGGAAGCACGCCGTATGCACAGCAGTGTAAATATCAGGTATTTAATATGTTGCCTAAATTTCTGTAATAGTCCTTAGACTCTTTATTGCTTTCATCGAAATAAAACATAAATGTATGTTTATTTGTTTTCATGTAAAGCCTTTGTAAGTTGTCAAAGTAATCATCTTTTTCAAGAATGATGTCTTGAAGCTTTTCTATTGGGATATAGATATGGGAATGGCTATAAATTGCATCCGTCCGCGTTTTAAAAGGCTTCCCTCTGCTTATTACCAATATTTCGCTCTCGTTTGCCAAATGAAGTGAACCTAATAATTTCTTGCCGTATAGAAATTGTAAAACCTTTTGGCCTATCCCCTTTTTATCTTTTTGTAACATGACTGAAGGCTGAATAACAATAATATCAAATGTTTCACTGTTTATTCGCATTTGATTTAGTAAATTTATGTATAACATTTCTTTGATATTGTTTTTTTCTCCATCATAAGGGCTATGCAATTTTTGATAAGATTTTCCGATATACCGGTCTCTTATAATTCTAATCATGCTGTTGATAATTTGCTCAGATACTGCATTGTATGGAATAATGACTTTTCTATCGTTCAAGAAAAGAGTAAGTCTACCGGAAAGAAAGTCTACGAAATTTTCCAAGCCTTCAATTTCATCATATAAAATATTTGTCTCTTTAACATCATTTTCGAGCCGTTCTAAAATATAAATACGATTTTCATATAAACCAATGACATAATCATATAAATCCATATCAGGATTAGCATTTCTGCGTTCGATATTCCTGGGTATTTTTATCCTCATCAGGTCAATGCCGTCTTCTTTATAATATGGAATAAATAAAGGAGGCAACGGATATTGGTCAGTTATTTCTATAATCCAAGGTCCGAATGCATTATATTCAGCTTTTTTATACTCATAATCCACCATATAATTTATTTCCTGCCTTAAATTGCCAAATTAATTATATACTATTTTTTTACTCATTTCAATTAAGACGGGGGCCTATTATAGTCGTATGCTACGGTAAAAAAATACTAGAATATTTTAGCGGTTATCGGCCACATCAAATGGTGGAGGCGGGTACTGTCAATAATCTTTAGCAAATTTGAATCTGCCACTTGGTAGCCGGGAATCAGCCGGCAGAAGCTATGAATTCCTCCTCCCGGTTAAGTTTATCGATTCTAGCCATGTTCATGTAGCGCTTTATGCAAAAGCTTAACGACAGCCGGAAGCAAGAAGCAGATAATGCGTACAATAGGGATTCTATTCAGTTGACATAAAATGCATTGTTACATATAAACATCCGAAAACTCAATGGTAGTTGCCTGTATAAGCCGGTTACAGGAGATTTCCTGAATCATTTGTTCAGTTGCGGTATCTTTTACTTTTGTTGTGGGTAGTAGGATAGAAAATGTGCTACCCTTACCTACAATACTTTCCAGGGTAATTTCCCCACACATCATTTCTACAAGCATCTTGACAAGATATAAACCTATACCCGTTCCTTCTGCTTGTCTGGTAAGAGAATTATCAACTTGTCCAAATCTCTCAAAAATCAGCTCCTTCTTATCCAGCGGTATTCCGACTCCTTTATCTCTTACTTGTACACATACCTTACATTTTCTATTAACTATTTTCTGCGACACATTAACAGATATTGATTTCCCTTTTGGTGTAAATTTGACTGCGTTTGAAAGCAGATTAAGAAGAATTCTCTCATATTTCTCTTCATCAATTCCAATTATTTTTTTGCCCAAAGTAGAAGAAAATGATAACTTAATACCCTTATTCTCTGCGAAAGTGGATATTGATTCTGTGATTGACCTCGTTAACGGAATAATGTCAATGTTCTTCAAATTTAATTTAAGATGACCTGCATTCGCTCTGGTAATATCTAAAAGGTTATTTACCAACTTTAATTGTCTGTTGGAGTTTTGGTTGATTTTTTGAAGAAATCCTTTCGTTTTATCTGAAAGTTCGTTTTTACAGATTAGATTTATAGCTTGTATTGCTGAATTAATAACTGTTAGAGGGGTTTTAAACTCATGCGAAATAAGTGAAAGAAACTCATCTTTCATATCGATAACTTTTAGAAGGGCTAAATTCTTTTCTTTTTCGATTTCCAAGTATTGTTGTTGTTGAATTTTTAGTGATTCCGCCATTCTTATCCGATTCATTGCAACTGAAACCTGGGCAGCTACTCCCTTCATGAGTGCAAGCTCTTCTTCATTGAAAGTATCTCTTGACCGTGTACCAAATGAAAGCGTACCAATAACCCTACCTTGTTCCATAAGAGGGTGACATGCATATGCTCTGATTCCATAAGCCTTTACAAGTTCTGTCCTTGTATCCGATGTTTCCTGGATATTCTCTGTAACTATTCTACATCCATCTCGTGCAACACAACCACAGACTGCAATTCCATAATCAAGCCATTCTATTTCTCTGGCAGCCTCTTCAGGGATTCCTCCATAAGCGTTAAGGTGTAACCGCATTAAATCTTCGTCTATCAGATAATTGAAAAATGCATGACAGTCCAGAAATGCCATAACCTTAAAGCACAATTGCCTAACTATCTCCAGAGGCCGAACACTGGCAAGGAGACTGATTGATATATCACACAGAATTTCAGCCTTCATCTTATTCCAGTACATTTTTTCTTCTGCCAGCTTACGCTGTGTGACATCACGATTTGTTTCAAGCACTATCTTATTTTCGAACTCATCCAAAATGACTTGTTGACTCGTCTCAACAATAAGTTTTCTACCATCCTTACAGACATGTTCCACTTCACCATGCCAAACTCCGTCCGTTGCAAGTTTTAATTTATAACTTTTGACATTGCAGTGAAGTACGGTTTTAAGCAGATCATGGCTTCTGCAGCCAATAGCTTCTTCACTGCTATATCCATACATTATCTCTGCTCCCTTGTTCCAGTAGTTGATAGATCCATGTGAATCCCAAATAAAAATAGCTTCATTGGCAAGGTTTAATAAATTTGCTTGCCTGTTCAACAAGTTATTTTGGTGCTTAAGTTGTTCATTTTGGTATATAATAACCTTTGCCTGTTCTTCAAAACGAATCCTGTTTGCTACTCTATCGGTTACTTCTGTACATGTTTGATATATATATTTAACCTTGCTATCTGAAAATATTGGTACTACGGAACCATCCCAATATGTTATTCCTCTATCATAATGGTCATATTTGAATTCATTATAATAACCTGGCAAACCTGTTTTAATTATAGATAAGAAAAGTTCCTCCGAGTTACTTCCTTTATATCCAGGTATGCTTTCCCACAATGATAAGCCAATACATTTTTCCATTGCATTGTATGGTCTGTCCATAAAATCAAGATATTTATGATTGGATTTTAACAGGATTAAATCTGGCACACTATAAATGGAACAGCCTACTTTGTTATCTTTAAATAATTGTTCTTCAAAAATAAGTTTATCATCAAGTCTGGAATTTGGCATTTCAATAATAGTATAAATTATACTATACAAATCTTGACCTTCTAAAAAAGAAATTGTCACTTCTCTTGCCACTAAGGCTTTAGTGAATATGTAACATTCCATGTTGTTTTCAATGCCAATTTGTTCAAATTTATTCTTATGTAATCTTAATAAACTTGAAAACACTTCAGATATATTCCTGCCTACAATTTCATCCTTAGAATACCCAGTAAGCTCAAGAAAGCCACTACCTGCGTCTGTAACTATACTTAAAGAGGTAATTAAATAAGAATTAACTTTAGAATCCACAGAAGCCAATTTAGTTTTCATTATGTCGTCCTCCAAAGCATGCATCTGATCTATACCAGAGCTGTATACAAGACTTGCAAAAATTAGTCTAAATGGGTTGCAAGGTTTTGTCAATATTTTTAATTGGCGGTAGATAATGAGAGGTTTAAGAATTGTTCCAACGAAATGTTTATGATATAATGGTTAAGAACATATGTTTGATAGAAGGAGGTTACGAACATGACATCGGAAGAAATCTCCTATATCGCAGGAATTATAGACGGTGAGGGCAGCATAATGCTATTAAAATTCCATTGTAATCGATTGCCCTCACCTTGCGTAAGTATTGCCTCGACTTCTTTGGAGTTACTAGAATGGATTAAGCAAAAATCAGGCTATGGTGTAATAAAATCAAAAAAGAATTACAAACCCTTAAAACATACAAATTCGTATACATATACTGTTCGATATAATAACGCTATCGATCTTCTGATAAAGATAGAACCTTACTTAATAATACCATCGAAAAAGGAACGTGCACAAATGATAATAAATGAGTATAAGCAATTGACCCCCAGAAATGGGCGTTATTCAAGTGATCTCATTCATGCAAAACAAGATCTTTATAATCGCTTTATAAGCATATAAAAAAGACTGTGACTCGTTTATGAAGTCTACAGTCTTTTTCTTTGGTGGAGGCGAGGGGACATGTGCTTCCAATGTTTCCATTGGCACTGACTATATCTTGAACTCAGCTTCCCGAGTCCCCCGGCGTGTTATGGGAATTGATTATCCGGAGCCATCTGCTCCGCTGCTTCCCATCCTAGTGGATCATCGAACCGGACATTCATCCGAATGCAAAGATCCCTATAAGTCGATACAAGGCTGTTGAGTTTCCTCACATACCTCTCGGTATTGCCGTCGGTATCAGGTTAAGGGACACATCTCTCAGATTTACAGGCCTTCTCACCAAGTGAGAAATGTCCCTTTCTGAATGTCCCACAGCTTTCGCTGCCTTGACTCCCGTTACGGTTTCACCGATAAAGCCGGGTTTTCACCTGCCTGTCGCCAAGCAGGGCGATTCTTTTTAATGAGTCGAACCCCTGTCCGAAACCATATCCTCCAGCGCTTCTACGGGTGTAGATTGTAATTTATGCCTGACCCGGTTTCCTTACGGACCTTGGCCCCGCGTTTCCCTACGGAGGACCTCTGCAATCAAAGTTCCACTTTCGGTAGCCTTTAATTCCTGTTCAGCTCAAGGCTACGACTGAACCAGTTCCGGAATTTGACCTTCCCCTTCCTAAGGCCTGACTTAATGACGCCGGCTACCTAAGGTGCAGGAACCTCAGACCGACGGTTAGCAGCGATTAAGCTGCTAAAGCGTAAGATACGTTATTGTTCTTAGCGTTTAATTTTAGTTTCTCGTTTTTTAAGAGGCC